>NZ_LMSX01000014.1:0-111674 GCF_001429655.1 Terrabacter sp. Soil811 | reverse complement strand
CGCCTGCTCCCGCTGACCCCACGAATACCGCCTCAGCCCTGCAGTCATCGTCCCGCCTCACACGACATCCGTGTTGCGCAGACGATCTGAGACCGCCCCACGATCGTGTGACGGAGCGCTCAGTCGAGTGGGACGGGGCGCTCACTCGAGTGGGCGGGGTGGGTCAGGTGGGGAGGCCGAGCCGGGTGGCGATGCGGGTGGCCGTGGCTGTGGCGTCGTCCCCGACGCCGAAGAGCAGGGACGAGCGGCGCCGGCGCAGGAAGTGGACGCCGACGAAGTGCAGGTCGGGGGCCACGACGCTCTCGCCGTCGACGTGCACGGGGAACCCCTGCTCGTCGACGAGCCCGGGGACGTCGACCCACTCGGTGTAGCGCGAGCGGAAGCCCGTGGCCACGACGACCGCTCCGAAGCCCCGCAGGTCGAGCTCGGTGGGCGCCGACGTGTCGAGAGGGCCCGGCTCCGGGATCTCGGGTGCCGGCATCCCGCGCTCCCGGCACCCAGCGACGATGGTGTCGCGCACGAACCCGAACCCGGCGTCGCCGGCGGCGATGACCTCGGGCAGGTCGGGCGCGAAGCGCGCCGTGTGGCCGTCGATGTCGACGAGGTGTCCCACGAGGCGCACCCCGAGCGCGGCGAGCGTCCGGTAGTGCAGGTCGTGACCGCCGCCGGCGCCGCTCGCCTGGACGTTGGCGCCGTGCCGCGCCGCCGGGCTCGGTAGCTGGTCGGGCGTCTGCTCGTAGAAGCTCGAGTCCATCAGCCACTCGAAGAGGTCGCGGCCGCCGACCCGCCGCAGGAACCACGGCGCCCTGCCGCACGCCATGACGACGTCCCGCCCCGACAGCGCGAGCTCCTCGGCGATCTGGCACGCGCTCTGTCCGCTGCCCACGACGAGCACCGCGCCGTCGGGCAGCGCGCCCGGGTTCCGGTAGCCGAGCACGTCGATGCACGGCACGTCCGGCGAGAGACCGGCGACCGCTGCCGGTCGGAGTGGCTGCTGGTAGGCGCCTGTCGCCACGACGACGATGCGGCTGCGGATCGTGTCGTCGTCGGTGCGCAGCTCGAACGCGCCGTCGCGTCTCCAGAGCCCGTGCACGGGGACCCCCTCGCGCACCCGACCGAGCCGGCCGGCATACGCCTGCAGGTGCCCGGCCACCTCCGTGCGGGTCATGAAGCCGCCGGGGTCGTCGCCGGCATAGGCGGCGCCCGGCAGGCGGACGGTGTGGTTGGGGCCGACGAGGGTGAAGCTGTCCCACCGGCCGAGCCACGACGACCCGGGCACGCTCGCCTCGAGGACGACGTGCTCGACGCCGCGCTGGTCGAGCTCGTGGCTCGTCGCGAGGCCCGCCTGCCCGGCCCCGATGACGACGACGTCGATCTCCTCGGACACGCGTCCACGGTGGCACCGGGACGTGGCTCCCGTCAGCCGAATGCCGAGGTATGCCGTCGCGCCCGGTCGCGAGGGATCACCTCGACCCGCTGCGGCGCAGCGGCTCAGCGGCTGGGCGGTTCACCGGCTCAGACGCGGCCGAGCGCCAGGCCGACGGCGAGCAGCAGCGACCAGGCGAGCTGGAACTGCCCCGTGCCGGCCAGGGCCGGGATGAGGCCGGGCCCCGTGGCGCGCCCGACGACGGCCTGCATCGGCCGCACGACGAGCGGCGCCGCGAGGAGCGCGAGCAGGGCCCACGGCGAGGTGAGCGAGGCGAGGCCCGTCATGACGAAGGCGACGGCGATCAGCGCGACGTAGAAGGCCCGGGTCCCTGACTCGCCCATCCGCACGGCGAGCGTGCGCTTGCCGTGCTCGCGGTCGGTCGGGATGTCGCGCAGGTTGTTGGCGACGAGGATCGCCGAGGCGAGCGACCCGACGCCGATGGCGCCCCACCAGCCGGCGGCGGTGGGCGGCGTCATCGTCGCCATGGTGCCGAGGGTCGCGACGTGCCCGAAGAAGACGAAGACGAAGACCTCGCCGAGGCCGAGATAGCCGTAGGGCCGCGTGCCGCCGGTGTAGTACCAGGCCGCGACGATGGCGGCCGCGCCGATCGGGATCATGATCCACAGCTCCGACAGCCCGACGAGCGCGAGTCCCATGAGCGCGGCGAAGAAGAAGCACGCGAAGGCCGCGATCTTGACCGAGCGGGGTGCGGCGAGCCGCTGGCCCACGAGCCGCACCGGCCCGACGCGCACCTCATCGGTGCCGCGGATGCCGTCGGAGTAGTCGTTGGCGAAGTTGACCCCGACCTGCAGGGCCAGGGCGACGACGAGGGCGAGGACGGCGTACGCCCAGACGACGTGACCGGTCTGGTAGGCGGCACCAGTGCCGACGAGGATGGGCGAGACGGCGGCGGGCAGCGTGCGGGGGCGAGCGCCCTCGATCCACTGGGACAGGGTGGCCATGGAGTTCCGGGGGGTCCTTCTACAGCTTGCGGAGGAAGTCGGGGTCGTCGTCGGGGCCCATCGGGCCTCGGGGCCCGGGCGGCCGGCGGCCGGGCCCGCGCGACGCGGGACCGGGGCCGCCCCGGGCGTCGCTGCGCCCGGCGACGAGCCAGGAGACCGGGCCGAGCACGGGCACGAGCACCGCGATCAGCCAGACGGTCTTGGGCATGATCCGCACGAGCCGACGATCGGTCTGGAGGCAGTCGACCAGCGCGTAGATCGTGGCGAAGACGACGAGGGCGATCAGCACGACGCGCAGCACGGCGACCTCCTTCGGCGACGGGTGGGACACCCCCATCTTGCCACCGCTCAGCCGAGGCCCTGCACGGCGCGTCGGATGGCGGCCCGATCGGGTTTGCCGGGCCCGCGCTGAGGGATCTCGGCGAGCACGAGGACCCGGCGCGGCAGCGCCGCGTCGGGGAGGATGCCGCGCAGCCTCTCGCGGACGGCGCGCGTCGTCAGGTGGCCGGTCGGGTCGACGAGCGTCACTGCGGCACAGACGGCCTCGCCCCACTCGGGGTCGGGGAGGCCGAGCACGACGACGTCGAGCACGTCGTCGAGGTGCCGGGTCATGGCGTCCTCGACGACTCCGGGGTTGATCTTGAGGCCCCCGGTGTTGATGACGTCGTCGGCGCGGCCGTCGATGACGAGCAGACCGTCGTCGTCGAAGTGGCCGAGGTCGTCGGTGCGGAACCACCGCACGCCGTCGGGGTCGACGGCGAAGGCGTCGCGGCTGAGGCGCGCCTCGCCGAGGTAGCCGTGCGCGACGGTGTCGCCGCCGAGCACGACGTGCCGGTCGTTGTCGACGTGGACCCTGCTGACGGGCAGCGGGATGCCGTCGTAGACACAGCCGCCGGCCGTCTCGCTCATGCCGTACGTCAGGCTCAGCGCGACGCCCAGCGAGCGGCAGCGCTCGACGAGGGCGGGCGGCGTGGCCGCGCCGCCGACGAGCACCCCGTCGAAGGTGCGCAGGGCGTCGAGCCCGACGGGGTCGTCGACGAGACGGGACAGCTGCGTCGGCACGAGCGCGGTGTAGCGCCGGGGTGCCGCGCTCGTGGGCCGCACCAGGGCCGCGGCCTCCGCGAAGCCCGCGACCGAGAAGCCGTCGCGCAGGTCGAGCACCTCCGGCGTCACGCCCGAGGCGAGCGACCGGAGCAGGACCTGGAGCCCCGCCACGTGGTGGGCCGGCATGGCGAGCAGCCACGCGCCACTGCCGCCGAGCACCTGGTGGGTGGCCCACGCCGACCGCTCGAGGGCGTCCGCCGTCAGCAGCGCGCGCTTGGGCCGGCCGGTCGAGCCCGACGTGCCGATCGCGACCGCGAGACCGTCGGGGAGCTCGGCCGGGTCGTGGGACGGCACGGTCGGCGGCGGGGTGTCGGCGGCATACGGCAGCACGGGGGAGCGGCCGGTCAGGGCCGCCTCGAGGGCAGGCAGGACGCCGAGGACGGCGGGTCCGGCGGGGACCGCCAGCGGGCGGGGGGACGGCGCGGCCATCAGGCACGTCTCGCTCTCGGGGGTGCGGTGGGGGCGGCGCGCCGGCGCTGGCGCGCGGCCATGGCGACGGTCCAGACGAGCGCGACCGCGCAGACGGGGAAGCCGACGTAGGGGTTGAGCGGGAGCACGATGCCGAGGGTGCCGCCGACGACCCACAGCACCTGGAGCATCGTCTCGGACCAGGCGAAGACCGACGTGCGGACGTTCTCGGGCACCTCGCGCTGCACGAGCGCGTCGAAGCCCAGCTTGGACAGCTGCGCCGACATGCCCTGGACGAAGCCGAGCACGACGAGCGTCCACACGCCGTACCAGATGCCCGTCGCGACGCAGCAGACCGTCGCGGCGAGGACCGACACCATGGCGATGCGCTCGGGCCGCTGGTCGCGCACGACGTTGCCGACGACGCTGCCCATGCCGTTGCCGACCCCGATGGCGACCGCGATGAACGCGAGGACGAGCTCGCCGCGGATGCCGTCGATGGGGTGCTCCTTCGCGAGGAACGCCATGAAGAGGATGAGGAAGCCGGTGAGCACCCGGGTGCCACCCGTCGACCACATGGCGTGCATCACCGGCCAGGGGATCGCCTGCTTGCGCCGGCGGAAGCGGCCGAGGGGTCCCAGCGAGTCGACGGTGAGCGCGTCGCCGTCCGAGGGCGTATGCCGCCGGGCCGGGTCGTCGCCCCAGCCGCGCCGGGTGCCGCGGAGCGAGCCGGCCCCGGGTGCGCTCGCGTCGTCGTGCGCGCCTCGTACCGGGATCGGGGTCGTGTCCTCGATGGAGACCTCGCCGAGCGAGCTGTCGACACGCGCCGGGAGGCGGATCGCCTGGACGGTGGCGACGACGAAGACGACGAAGCCGACGCGGAGGGCCCAGGACGGTCCGGCGAGCATCGCAACCCCGCCCAGGGCGCCCCCGATGACCGCGCCGACGACTCCGGCCATCGAGACCCGGGAGTTCGCCTTGACGAGGGTCGTGCCCGGCGGCAGGAGCCGCGGGACGGCTGCCGCGCGCGTGATGGTGTAGGCCCGGGAGGCGACGAGGCACCCGAGCGCAGCGGGGAAGAGCCAGCCGCTGTCGTGGGTGATGGCCTCGGCGAGCACCCAGCAGAGGAAGGCCCGCACGGCGAGCGTCGTGCCGATGGCCCAGCGCCGGCCGTGCGAGAAGCGGTCGAGGAGCGGCCCGATGAGCGGCGCGACGAGGACGAAGGGCACCATCGTCAGCAGCAGGAACGTCGCGACGTCGCCGCGGGCCTGGGCCGTCTGCGGGTTGAAGAAGAGGGTGCCGGCCAGGGCCAGCGTCATGATCGTGTCGCCCGCGGTGTGGCTCGCGTGCAGCTCGGTCATCCGGGCCAGACCGCTCTCGCCGGCTCCGCCGGAGTGGGTGTACGCATGCGCCTTGGCGGCGGCGAAGCGACCCGAGCGTGCGGTCAGGCGAGCGGTGCCGGTGGCGGCCCGTCCGAGCCCGCGCCCGACGGCGCGCGTCGCGTTGGCCGCGGTCGTGCGCGGTGGCTGGCGGAAGTCCGCGGGCCGGCCGCCCTCGGGCACGTCCGGGGTCTCGGGTGCGGGAGGGGGAGCGGGAGGGGGTGCGGCCGATCCGTCGGTCCCGTGCGGGGCGCCTGCTGCGGCGCGACCACGTGGCGCGGAACCGGGCGCACGACGGCCAGGGCTGGCGCGGCGGTCGTCGCTCGGTTCCACTCCAACATCCTGCCCTGTCCCGCGGGCCGGCGGGCGACCGACACCGGCTTCGCCGCGGCCGGGACGTCCGTCCTCCGGAATGCCGGCGTCCACGCCGCCGCTGGGCCCTCCCGCGTGGTTACCCTCAGGGCGTGACGACCGTGCCGGACGAGGGACTGGCGGGGACCGGGGCCGGGGCCCGACGGCGCCCTCGCGCGCGGTTCACCGTCGTGCTCGGGGTCCTCTGGCTCGTCGTGCCGCTCGTGCTCTTCCTGCTCGACCACTCCGTCCTGCTGGCCGGCAACCCGGCCCAGGTCATCGCGCTCGCGGCGAGCGGTCTCATCGGCGTCGTGCTCCTCGTGCGGGACCGCTCGGAGCCGGACCCGCGACGTCGGACCGCGCGACCGGTGCTCCGTGTCGTCGGCCGGGTGGCCGGGGTCCTGGTCACGGTCGTCGTGCTCGGGGCGCTCGTCTGGCTGCGGCCCTTCGGGGCGACCCCCGAGGCCGTGGCCGCGATGTCCGGCAGCGCCGACGTCCGCGTCATGGACGCGCCGGCCCACATCGTCATCGCGCCGACGAGCGGCACGCCGACCCGCGGCCTGATCTTCCAGCCCGGCGCCCGCGTCGACCCGCGCGCCTACGTGCCGATGCTGTCGGAGGTGAGCCGGCAGGGCGTCATCGTCTTCATCGTCAAGCAGCCGTTCGGCATCGGCTTCCTTGCCACGACGGCGCCCCACGCCTTCATCGACCGTCATCCCGAGGTGACGTCGTGGACGATCGCCGGGCACAGCCTCGGCGGCGTCGTCGCGGCCGGGTTCGCCCACGACCACCCTGGCGTCGTCAAGGGACTCGTGCTCTGGGCGTCCTATCCGGTCGACTCCATGGCCGAGCGCACCGACCTCGCCGTCGCCTCGGTGAGCGGCACCCGCGACGGCTTCACGACGCCCGCCGACATCGCGGCCAGCCGGCCGCTCCTGCCCGGCGACACGGCATACACCGCCGTCACGGGGGCCGTGCACTCCTACTTCGGTGACTACGGCGACCAGCCCGGGGACGGCACCCCGACGGTCAGTCGGGCCGAGGCGCAGCGCCAGATCGTGGCCGCCACCGTCGCCCTGGTCGATGGGCTCTGAGCGTCAGAAGTACCAGGGGAAGGGCGACCAGTCGGGCTCGCGCTTCTCGAGGAACTGGTCGCGGCCCTCCACGGCCTCGTCGGTCATGTAGGCCAGGCGCGTCGCCTCGCCGGCGAAGACCTGCTGGCCCATGAGCCCGTCGTCGGTGAGGTTGAAGGCGAACTTGAGCATCCGCTGCGCCTGCGGGCTCTTGCCCATGATCTCCGTCGCGACCTGCAGGGCCTCGCGCTCGAGGTCGGCGTGGTCGGCGACGATGTTGACGGCGCCCATCCGCTGCATGTCCTCGGCGGAGTAGGTGCGCCCGAGGAAGAAGATCTCGCGGGCGAACTTCTGGCCGACCATCTTGGCGAGGTAGGCGCTGCCGTAGCCGGCGTCGAACGAGCCGACGTCGGCGTCGGTCTGCTTGAAGCGGGCCTGTTCTCGGCTCGCGATCGTCAGGTCGCACACGACGTGGAGGGAGTGCCCGCCGCCGGCCGCCCAGCCGTTCACGACGGCGATGACGACCTTGGGCATGGTGCGGATGAGCCGCTGCACCTCGAGGATGTGGAGTCGCCCGCCCTGGGCCTTCGTGCGGGCCGCGTCGACGGTGTCGGCTGTCTCGCCCTCGGCGTACTGGTAGCCGGAGCGCCCGCGGATGCGCTGGTCGCCGCCCGAGCAGAAGGCCCATTTGCCGTCCTTGGGGCTCGGGCCGTTGCCGGTGAGCAGGACGACGCCGACGTCGGGCGTCATGCGGGCGTGGTCGAGCGCGCGGTAGAGCTCGTCGACGGTGTGCGGGCGGAAGGCGTTGAGCACCTCGGGCCGGTCGAAGGCGATGCGCACGACCCCCGACTCCGCGTGCGGGCGTCCGGCCACGGGCCGGCGCCGGTGGTAGGTGATGTCGGTCAGGTCGAAGCCCTCGACGGGTGCCCACTCACTCGGGTCGAAGGTCTCGGACACGGCGCTCTGGCCCGGCTCGCTGCTCACGGACCGACCCTATCGGCGGGGTTAGGGTCGGCCGTATGCCGATCCCTCCCTACGTCTCCCACCTGCGCACCATGGTCGGCACGGAGCTGCTCTGGATGCCCGGGGTCACGGCGGTCGTGCTCCGCACGAGCGCTGACGGCGCCGACGAGGTGCTGCTCGTCAAGCGCTCGGACAACGGCGCGTGGACGCCGGTCACCGGCATCGTCGACCCCGGCGAGGACCCGCACGTCACCGCCGTCCGGGAGGTCGAGGAGGAGGCGTGCGTCGTCGCCGAGGTCGAGCGGCTCGTCTGGGTCTCGGCGAGCGGCGTCGTGACGCACGTCAACGGCGACCTCGGGCAGTACCTCGACCACACCTTCCGGTGTCGCTGGGTCTCGGGCGAGCCCCGACCGGGTGACGACGAGTCGACCGACGCGCGGTTCTTCCCCCTCGACGCCCTCCCGCAGATGCGCCAGGTCTTCCGCGACCGCATCGCCGTGGCCGTCGACGACCCGCGCGACGTCGTCCTCGGCCCCCTCTCCCACTCAGGTGAGCGCCCCGCCCCAGTCGAGTGAGCGCCCCGTCCCGGCCGGCGGAGGTGACATCTGTCAGGGGGAGGCGCTGACAGAGGGACCGGGTCCGGCGGGCTTCGCAGGCCTACCGTCGAGGGAGTACGGGGCCGACCGGTCCCGCGGACGGAGGAGACCGACGTGTTCTCGCCACGCAACCTCATCATCGCCGGAGTCGTGCTCATCGCCGTCGCGCTCGGTGCGTCCGGTCACGGCCTCTGGTGGCTCTTCGGGCTCCTCTGGGTGCTCCCTCACGCCGCCGGCCGCACCCGCGGCCACGCCTGTGGCAGTCGGGCCCGTCGCTCCCACGACCGCGGGCTCCCGCACGACGACCACGCCCCGACGCAGCCGGTCCCGGCGCAGCCCGACCCGACGCAGGACCGGCACGAGGCCTTCCCCGCCCGCCAAGCGCCGTCGGTGATGATGGAGGCATGACGACGCTGCCTCCTGCCGACGAGCTCCTCGCCCGGGCCCACGTCGTCGCCCTGCCGATGCGGGTGCGCTTCCGCGGCGTCGACGTGCGCGAGGCCCTGCTCCTCGAAGGGCCCTCGGGCTGGGGTGAGTTCAGCCCTTTCGTCGAGTACGCCGATCGCGAGTCCGCGCGCTGGCTGTCCGCGGCCCTCGAGGCGGCGTATGCCGTGTGGCCCGCTCCCGTGCGCGACGCCGTGGGGGTCAACGCGACCGTGCCGGCCGTCGGCCCCGACCGGGTGCCGGAGGTCCTGGCGCGCTTCGACGGGTGCACGACGGCGAAGGTGAAGGTCGCCGAGCGTGGCCAGACGCTCGACGACGACATCGACCGGGTCGCGGCAGTCCGGTCCGCGATGGGTCCGTCGGCGCACATCCGGGTCGATGCCAACGGAGGGTGGGACGTCGCGACCGCCACGGAGGCGCTGCGGCGGCTCACGGCATACGACCTCGAGTACGCCGAGCAGCCCTGTGCCAGCGTCGAGGACCTCGTCGAGCTGCGAACCGCCTTGGCACGCAACGGGATCGACGTGCTCATCGCGGCCGACGAGTCGATCCGCAAGGCCGAGGACCCGATCCGTGTGGCCCGGCTCGGTGCCGCGGACCTCGTCGTCGTCAAGGTCGCACCCCTCGGTGGCGTGGCGTCGGCGCTCGGTGTCGTCGAGGCCTGCGGGCTGCCCGCCGTCGTGTCGTCGGCGCTCGACACGAGCGTCGGCATCGCTGCGGGGGTGGCCCTCGCCGCGGCGCTGCCGTCGCTCGACCACGCGTGCGGCCTCGGCACGGTGGGTCTCTTCGAGCGCGACGTCTCGGCGGACCCGTGGCGTCCGTCGGGCGGTCTCTTGGGGGTCGGTCGTGCCGTGGCCGACCCCGACGCGCTCGCGGACCTCGCGGCTCCACCTGACCGGCAGCAGTGGTGGCGTGACCGGCTCGTGCGCTGCCACACCGTGCTCGCCGAGGGAAGCCCCCGATGATCCAGGCCTGCCTCAACGGTGACCGCACCCGCGGCCAGCACCGCACGGTGCCGCAGACGCCCGACGAGCTCGCCCGCGCCGCGGCCGACGCCGTGGCGGCGGGTGCCGTCATGGTGCACGTGCACCCGCGTGACGAGTCCGGCCGCGAGACGCTCGAGACCCGGCACGTCGTCGACGCCGTCAGCGCGATCCGGGCTGCGACGCCGGGGCTCCGCATCAGCGTCTCGACCCGCGACGGCATCGTCGACAGCGCCCGCCGCAAGCTCGCCCACGTGTCGGAGTGGCCGTCGCCGGACCTCGGCGGCCCGGACTGCGCGAGCGTGAACTGGCACGAGGAGGGCGCCGTGGACGTCGCGGCAGCCCTGCGCGACAACGGATCCGGCGTCGAGGCGGGGATCTGGACGCCCATGGCGGCCAGCCGCTACGTGGGGACGAACTGGCCCTGGCAGGTCGAGCGGGTGCTCGTCGAGCTCATCCCGGGTGTGACCCCCGGCTCCGACGGGCCGTGGGCGGCCGAGCGCATCCTCGCGGCGCTCGGCATGTCGCCGGTGCCGGTCCTCGTGCACGGTGAGGGGCGCTGGACCTGGCGGGTGCTGCGCTGGGCGCAGGCTGCGGGCTACGACGTGCGCATCGGCCTCGAGGACACCGTCCACCTGCCCTACGGGCGGGAGGCGCGTGACAGTGCCGAGCTCGTCGCAGCAGCGGTGCGGTCCGAGCCGGGCACGCCGTCCCAGTGGCCGGTCCCCGACGCCCCGGGCTGACCCGACGCCGGTCCGGTCAGCGGCGGTCGTCGCGGTGGGTCACGACCTGCTGAGCCAGCTCGCGCAGCCAGGCGGCCTCGGCCCGGCGGTCGGCCCGCGAGACGGGGACCTCGAGGACCCTGGTGCCAGAAGGGGACTCGGCGAGCGCCTCGGCAAGCCGGCCGAGGTCGTCGACGCGTTCGTATGCCGTGTGGTGCGCCGCGCACAAGGCCTCGAGGTCGGTGCCGTGCGGGGTCGCGAAGACGCGTTCGAAGGCACGCGCGTAGCGGCGGTCGCCCTGCTCGAGGGTGCTGAAGATCGCGCCCCCGTCGTCGCTGAGCACGACGAAGGTGAGGTCGGGCCGCCGCTGACCGCGACCCGTGAGCAGGCCGTTCGTGTCGTGAAGGAAGGTCAGGTCGCCGAGGTAGGCGATGCTGCGCGCGGCTCGTGGGCGACCGAGGGCGACGCCGACGGCCGTCGAGACCATGCCGTCGATGCCGGCGAGACCACGGTTGCCGACGACGAAGCGGTGCTCGAGCGGCGTCCACGGTGTGGCCATGACATCGAGGTCGCGGACGGGGTTCGACGAGCCGACGACGAGCGTCGTGTCGGCGGCGACCGCGGCGCCCACGACAGCCGCGACGGCGAGTGGCGACAGGCCGCCGTCCCCGGGGGCTCGTGACGGATCTCCCTCGGGCGCAACGAGTCCCGCATCGATGAGGGCGCCGAGTCGCTGGTCGGCGCCACGCCAGGCGTCGAACCAGGCCGGGGCGTCGGCGGCCTCGACCCGTGGCACGACGACGAGCACGCGCGCCACCCGGCCCGGGTCGGTGGCCACGCCGTCACGACCTCGGACGGAGAGGACCTCGACGTGCGGGTCGCTGATGAGGCTCGTGACGGGGCGGGACAGGGTCGGGTGGCCGACGACGACGACGCGCTCGACGTCCCCGCGCAGGTCGGTGGTGAGCAGCAGCCGCCCGGTGCGCAGGGCCTGCCGGCCGATGCGCGCCCCAGAGGTGGGCTCCGCGACGAGCGGCCAGCCCGCCGCCTCGGCGAGCAGGCGTGCGGCCGGTCCGGCGTCGTCACCGGCGACGACGACGGTGCGCGGCCCGAGCGGCAGCACCTCGCCGTCGGTCGGCACCGACACCGACGGCTCGACGCCTCGTCCGGCCCGGCCCGCGCGCGCAACGTCCGCCGGGGCGGACTTGTCGTGGGGTTCGGCTCCGGTCTCGCGTCGGAGGTCCGCCGGTGCGGACTTGTCGTGAGGTTCGGCTCCGGTGTCGCGTCCGAGGTCCGCCGGGGCGGAGTTGTGGTGGTCGATCGAGGTGGGGAGGGAGGGAGGAGAGGGCTCCTCGGCCGGGCGCTGCCACCACGTCGTTGGGTCGGCGTCCGAGGGCAGCAGGTCACCGTCGAGCTGGACGTTGAGCTGGGTCGGTCCGGGTCGCGAGCACGCCTGTGCCACGAGGCCGGCCAGCTCGTCGTCGGGCGTGGCCGCCGTGAGGTCGTGGCACGGCGCAAAGGTGCCGAAGATGCCGGCCTGGTCGGTCGTCTGGTTGGCGCCCGTGCCCCGCAGGTGGTCGGGCCGGTCGGCACTGACGACGACCAGCCGGCGCCCCGTGTGGTGCGCCTCCATGACCGCCGGGAGCAGGTTGCCGACGGCCGTGCCCGACGTCGTGACGACGGCGACCGGTCGGCGTGACCCGGTGGCGAGACCGAGCGCGAGAAAGCCCGCGGACCGCTCGTCGACGCGCACGTGCAGGCGCAGGTCGCCGGCCCGGTCGGCCGCGTCGAGGGCGAGGGCGAAGGGTGCCGATCGCGACCCCGGGGCCAGCACGACGTCGCGCACCCCGCCGAGCCACAGCTGCTGGAGCACGTGCAGCGCGATCTCAGGCGCACTCAGACGAGCGGTCACCGTCGCCCCGATCAGTCGCTCGCGAGCGCGTCGCGCATCGGGATGAGCTTGGCGTTGGACTCGGCCACCTCGGACTCGGGGTCGGACCCCGCGACGATGCCGCACCCGGCATACAGCGTGATCTGTGACGGGTTGCCGGGATCGATGGCGCCGCTGCGGAGGGCGATGCCCCACGCGCCGTCGCCACTGGCGTCCATCCAGCCCACCGGGCCGGCGTAGCGCCCCCGGTCCATGTGCTCGAGCTCCCCGATCAGCTCGACCGCGCGGGCCGTGGGGGTCCCGCCGACGGCGGCCGAGGGGTGCAGCGACGCGGCGAGCGTCAGGGCCGAGGCCTCGTCGGCGCTGACGGCGGCGACGTCGGTCGCGAGGTGCATGACGTTGGGCAGGTGCAGCACGAACGGTGCCTCGGGCACGTTCATCGACGAGCAGTGCGGGGCGAGGGCCTCGGCGACGGAGCGCACGGCGTACTCGTGCTCCTCGAGGTCCTTCGACGAGCGGGCGAGCGAGGCCGCGAGGGCGAGGTCCTTGGCGTCGTCGCCGGTGCGGCGGATCGTGCCGGCCAGCACACGCGAGGTGATGAGTCCCTGGTCGCGGCGCACGAGCAGCTCGGGGGTTGCTCCGACGAGACCGGCCACCGAGAAGACCCACGTGTTCTCGTAGCGCTCGGCGAGGCGACGCAGCAGCCAGCGCGGGTCAATGGGGCCGGAGGCCGTCGCGACGAGGTCGCGGGCGAGGACGACCTTGTCGACCTCACCCGCCCCGATGCGCTGGACGGCGTCGGCGACCGCATGGGCGTAGTCGGCGGGGGACACCTGGCCGTCGGCGAAGGCGACGTCACGAGGAGGCTCGGGATCGCTTGCGACAGAGGGCTTCTCGAGCAGCGTGAGCTGCGGTTCGAGAGAGACCGTCGTGAGCCAGGTCTGCCCGTCCCGACGCCCGACGATCGTCGAGGGGACGACGAGCCGGGCCGCCTCGGCGGAGTCGGAGGCGAAGGGGAACGAGCCGAAGCACACGAGACCCGTGCCCGGGCGGCCCACCTCGTCGCGCACGACGGCGTGCCGGCTGACCTCGCGCCACCAGGCCTCGGCCTCGCGGAAACGGCTGTCGCCGTTGGCCTCGAACGACAGTGCCGACCCCCAGCCGACGAGGCCCTCGCCTCGGCGCACCCACGAGAGCAGCTCGTCGTGCGGGACGTCGGCCGGGAGGTAGGCCAGCAGTGGGTCCGCGGCCTCGAGGGGCACCGTGCGGACGACGACCGTCGGTCCCGCGGCGGGGGACGGCGCTTCGGGGGCGGGAAGCGTGGACATCGGTGGCAACTCTACGGCCGATCGTGAGCCACCCCGCTCTCGTGGTCGCCGGTGCGACCCGACCCACACCCGTCGTGGGTGCGAGGATGAGCGCATGACCCGTGCGCAGCTGGACAAGAAGCCGGTCGACGTCGCGTCGATGTTCGACACCGTCGCCGAGAAGTACGACGTGACCAACGACGTGCTCTCGCTCGGGCAGGACCGGCTGTGGCGCCGGGCCGTCGTCAAGGCCGTCGACGCCAAGCCGGGGGAGCGCATCCTCGACATCGCGGCGGGCACGGGCACGTCGAGCGAGCCGTGGGCCAACGAGGAGATCGAGGTCGTCCCGGCCGACTTCTCGCTCGGCATGCTGCGGGTCGGCCGCCGGCGTCGCCCGGACATGGCCTTCACGGCCGCCGACGCGATGAGCCTGCCGTTCGCCGACGAGAGCTTCGACGTCGTGACGATGAGCTTCGGGCTGCGCAACGTCGCCGATGCCGAGACCGCGCTGCGCGAGTTCCTCCGCGTCACCAAGCCGGGCGGCCGACTCCTCGTCTGCGAGTTCAGCCAGCCGGTCAACAAGGTCTTCCGCACCGTCTACTCGAACTACCTCATGCGCGCGCTCCCGCCGGTCGCCCGCCGCACGTCGAGCAACCCCGACTCCTACGTCTACCTCGCCGAGTCGATCCGCGCCTGGCCGCCGCAGGGCGAGCTCGCCCGAGTCGTCGAGGCGGCCGGCTGGCAGCAGGTCGGCTGGACCAACCTGACCGGCGGCATCGTCGCGCTGCACCACGGCACCAAGCGCTGACCGTCGGCTTGTCGAGAGTTAGGCATGCCTTATCTGACAAGCGCGAAATCGCGGGAATAGACTCCCGAAGTTAGTTCGTGAAGATCTTCACAAGCGGTTCGGAAGCGTGCAGGGAGACATGACCAGTTCGAGCGTCGCGCCCCGCCCCTCGGGGTCTGGTGCTGCACCCGTCGAGCGGGCCGACGTCATCGTCGTCGGCGCCGGTCCGGGCGGCAGCGCGACGGCGGCCTACCTCGCCGACCACGGTCTCGACGTCGTCCTCCTCGAGAAGTCGGCCTTCCCCCGCGACAAGATCTGCGGCGACGGCCTGACCCCCCGCGCGACCAAGGAGCTCATCTCCCTCGGCGTCGACACGACGGGGTGGCAGCGCACCAAGGGCCTGCGCATCAAGGGTGGCGGCCACACGCTGAAGCTCGACTGGCCCGAGTCCGACGCCTTCCCGGGCTACGGCATGGTCCGCACCCGCGCCCAGCTCGACGAGACCCTGGCCCGCCACGCCGAGGCCCGGGGCGCGCGCCTCCACGAGCGCACGAGCGTCTCCACCCCGCTCCGCGACTCCTCGGGCCGCGTCACCGGCGTCACGGCCAAGCGCCTCGACGACGCCGGCCGCGCGACGGGCGAGACCGTCTCCTACCGTGCGCCCGTCGTCGTCGCGAGCGACGGCGTCTCGAGCCGCCTCGCCACGGCCGTCGGCCGACCCAAGCGCGAGGACCGCGTCATGGGCGTGGCCGTCCGCGCCTACTACACGACGCCGAAGCGCGACGACTACCTCGAGAGCCACCTCGAGCTGTGGAGCCGCGACGACGACGGCAACCGCATCCTCATGCCCGGCTACGGCTGGCTCTTCCCGCTCGAGGACGGCCGCACCAACGTCGGCCTCGGCACGCTCGACACCACCTCGGCCTTCCAGAAGACCGACTACAAGGACGTCATGCGTCGCTGGGTCGAGGACATCAATCCCGAGTGGCAGCTCGAGCACGACGAGTCGGCCGGTCCGATCCGCGGCGCCGCGCTGCCGATGGGCTTCAACCGCACCCCGCTCTACGCCGACGGCCTGCTCCTCGTCGGCGACTCCGGTGGCATGGTCAACCCCTTCAACGGCGAGGGCATCGACTACGCCCTCGAGGCCGCGCGCCTCGGCGCGGAGCTCGTCGCCCAGGCCATGGCGCGCCCGAGCGACGCTGCGCGCGAACGGGTGCTCGCGGCATACCCCAAGGTCATGAAGGACGAGCTGGGCGGCTACTTCACGCTCGGTCGCTGGTTCGCCCACGCCATCGGCAACCCCGAGGTCATGCGGCTCGCGACGAAGTACGGCCTGCCCCGCAGGAAGCTCATGCCGCTCCTGCTCAAGATCATGGCCAACCTCGCCGACCCCGCGAGCAAGGGCGCGAGCGACCGCCTCATCACCACCCTCTCGCGGCTGGCTCCGAGCGCATGAGCCACCCGCCCGTCGGCGCCATTGTGACGCCGAGCACAATCGATGCCGACGCCCCTAGGATGGGTGCGCCGCGCACCTGCGCCCCTGCTTCGCACGTCAAGCACGACCGAAAGGCACGTGACCTCGGATGAACTCCTACGTCCCGATCCTGTTCATGCTGGGGCTCGGCTTCGCGTTCGCCGCGCTGTCGGTCTTCACCTCGCTCGTCGTCGGGCCCAAGCGCTACAACCGCGCCAAGCTTGAGGCGTACGAGTGCGGCATCCAGCCGACGCCCCAGGCGGCCGGTGGTGGCCGCGTGCCGATCAAGTACTACCTGACGGCGATGCTCTTCATCATCTTCGACATCGAGTCCGTCTTCCTCTACCCGTTCGCGGTGGCCTTCAACAAGCTCGGCCTCTTCGCGCTGGTCGAGATGGTCCTGTTCATCCTCACGGTGTTCGTCGCGTACGCGTACGTCTGGCGTCGCGGCGGCCTCGAGTGGGACTGACGCCCGTTGCAAACGTGAGCACCCGCACCAGCGGGTACGCGTCCACCGGGTTCGTCAGGAAAGGTTAAGGAGTAAGCAATGGGTCTCGAAGAGAAGCTCCCAGCCGGGTTCCTGCTCTCGACCGTCGAGGGTCTCGCCGGCTACATGCGCAAGGCCTCGATCTGGCCGGCCACGTTCGGCCTCGCGTGCTGCGCCATCGAGATGATGGCCGTGGGCACGCCCGACTACGACATCGCCCGGTTCGGCATGGAGCGCTTCTCGGCGACCCCGCGCCAGGCCGACCTCATGATCGTCGCCGGTCGCGTCAGCCAGAAGATGGCCCCTGTCGTGCGCCAGGTCTACGACCAGATGCCCAACCCCAAGTGGGTCATCTCGATGGGTGTGTGCGCCAGCTCGGGCGGCATGTTCAACAACTACGCGATCGTCCAGGGCGTCGACCACATCATCCCGGTCGACATCTACCTGCCCGGCTGCCCGCCGCGCCCGCAGATGCTGCTCAACGCGATCATCGAGCTGCACCACCAGATCGAGACCTCGCCGCTCGGCGTCAACCGCGAGGACGCGGCCAAGGCCGCCGAGGTCGCGGCCCTCTCCGCGACGCCGACGCACCAGATGAAGGGTCTCCTCGCATGAGCGACGGGGAGAAGAAGGACGACACGAACGCCGTGAACGCCGACACGACCAAGGACCAGGCCTCCGGCCTGACGCCCCACGAGATCGAGCTCGCCCAGACGGGCGGCGCGACCGAGCCCGAGGTCGTCGGCGTGCGCCACGGCATGTTCGGGGCGACCCAGGGCGCCGACACGACCGGCTACTCCGGCCTCGTCCGCCCGATCCTCGTCGCCGGCGCCTCGGAGCGCCCCTACGGCGGCTACTTCGACGAGATCGCCGACAACCTCGAGCGTGGCCTCGTCGGCGGCACGGCCTCCTACGGCGAGGCCGTCGACCGCGTCGTCGTCGACCGGGGCGAGATGACGATCCACGTCCGCCGCGAGCACCTGCTGGCCGTCGCCCGCGTCCTGCGCGACGACGCGTCGCTGCGCTTCGAGATCGTCACCGGCGTCTCGGGCGTGCACTACCCGAACCGCACCGGCGAGGAGCTGCACGCGGTCTACCACTTCCTGTCGATCACCCACGGCGGCCGGCGGGTCCGCGTCGAGGTCTCGTGCCCCGACGACGACCGCCACATCCCGTCGATCGTCTCCGTCTACCCGGCCAACGACTGGCACGAGCGCGAGACGTGGGACATGTTCGGCATCGAGTTCGACGGCCACCCGGCCCTCACCCGAATCCTCATGCCCGACGACTGGCCGGGCCACCCGCAGCGGAAGGACTACCCCCTCGGCGGCATCCCCGTCGAGTACAAGGGCGCCACCGTCCCGCCGCCGGACCAGCGGAGGTCGTACAACTGATGAGCACGCACACCGAGTTCACCCAGACCGAGGTGCCGGAGCCCGGCGCCAACGACGTCTACGCCACGTCCGTGGCCGACGAGCAGGCCAGCGAGGGTGCCCACGTCTTCAACGCCGCCGGCGGCGACTGGAACGACCTCGTCGACGAGGCCACCTCGCTCGGCGAGGAGCGCATCGTCGTCAACATGGGGCCGCAGCACCCGTCGACGCACGGCGTGCTCCGCCTCATCCTCGAGATCGACGGCGAGACGGTGACCGAGGCCCGCGCGGGCATCGGCTACCTCCACACCGGCATCGAGAAGAACATGGAGTACCGCACCTGGGTGCAGGGCGTCACGTTCTGCACGCGCATGGACTACCTCACGCCCATGTTCCAGGAGGCGGCCTACTGCCTCGCCATCGAGAAGCTCCTCGGCATCACGGACCAGATCCCCGAGCGGGCCAACGTCATCCGCGTGCTCATGATGGAGATGACGCGCATCAGCAGCCACCTCATCTGCCTCGGCACCGGTGGCATGGAGATGGGCGCGACGACGGTCATGACCGTCGCCTTCCGCGAGCGCGAGCGACTGCTCCGCGTCATCGAGATGATCACGGGCCTGCGCATGAACAACGCCTACATCCGCCCCGGCGGTGTGGCGCAGGACCTGCCGCCCGGCGCCATCGACGCGCTCCGCGAGATGGTCCCAGAGGTGCGCCGTGGTCTCGGCGAGCTCGAGGCGCTGCTCAACGAGAACCCCATCCTCAAGGGCCGCACCGTCGACGTCGGCGTGCTCAACCTCGCCGGCTGCATGGCGCTCGGCATCACCGGCCCGGTGCTCCGCTCGACCGGCCTGCCGCACGACCTGCGCAAGCTCGACCCCTACTGCGGCTACGAGACCTACGACTTCGAGATCAAGACCCGCACGAGCCAGGACGCCTACGGCCGCCTGCGGATCCGCATCGACGAGATGTACGAGTCGCTGAAGATCATCGAGCAGGCGACCGACCGCCTCCAGGCGAACGAGGGCCCGGTCATGGTGGCCGACAAGAAGATCGCCTGGCCGGCGCAGCTCGCGCTCGGCAGCGACGGTCTCGGCAACAGCCTCGACCACATCCGCGAGATCATGGGCACCTCGATGGAGTCCCTGATCCACCACTTCAAGCTCGTCACCGAGGGTTTCCGCGTGCCGGCTGGACAGGCCTACGTCGCCATCGAGTCGCCGAAGGGCGAGCTCGGCTGCCACGTCGTCTCCGACGGGGGCACGCGCCCCTACCGCGCCCACTTCCGCGACCCGAGCTTCAACAACCTGCAGGCCGTGGCCGCGATGTGCGAAGGCAGCCAGATCGCCGACGTCATCGTCGCCGTGGCCTCGATCGACCCCGTCATGGGAGGTGTGGACCGTTGAGCGGTCACGACGCGTCAGGCCACCTGCACGTCAGCCCCGAGTCCAAGGCGCCGTATGCCGCCGACGTCCTCGAGAAGCTGCACGTCGACGCCGCCGAGGTCATCTCGCGCTACCCGCAGAAGCGCTCGGCGCTGCTGCCGCTGCTGCACCTCGTGCAGTCGGTCGACGGCTACGTCGCGGGCCGCGGCGTGAGCTTCTGCGCGGAGGTGCTCGACCTCACCGAGGCCGAGGTGAGCGGTGTCGCCACCTTCTACACGCAGTACAAGCGCCACCCCAACGGTGACTACACCGTCGGCGTCTGCACCAACACGCTGTGTGCGGTCATGGGCGGCGACCTCATCTTCGACCGGCTCTCCGAGCACCTCGGCATCGGCCACGACGAGACGACCGACGACGGCAGGATCACCCTCGAGCGCGTCGAGTGCAACGCCGCGTGCGACTACGCGCCGGTCGTCATGGCCAACTGGGAGTTCTTCGACAACCAGACGCCGGAGAGCACGATCGGCCTCGTCGAGGACCTTCGCGCCGGCAAGGACGTCGCCCCGACGCGCGGCGCCGCCAAGGTCTGCACGTTCAAGGAGGTCTCGCGGGTCCTCGCGGGCTTCGAGGACGGCCGCGCCGACGAGGGCGTGGGCGCCGGTCCGGCGTCCCTGCTCGGTCTCAAGATCGCCAACGACCGCGGCTGGGTCGCCCCTGGTGCCAACAGCAGCAACGGCTCGCACTCGTCGCAGCCCGACGGGAAGGACGGATCGCAGTGACCGACACCCTGACCCCGATCCTCACGAAGTTCTGGGACGACCCGCAGTCCTGGACCCTCGCGACCTACGAGCGCCACGACGGCTACAAGGCCCTGACCAAGGCGCTCGACATGGAGCCGCAGGCGATCATCGACGCCGTCAAGGACTCCAGCATCCGTGGCCGTGGTGGTGCCGGCTTCCCGACCGGCATGAAGTGGTCGTTCATGGCGCCGCCCGACGGCGGCCCGCGCTACCTCGTCGTCAACGCCGACGAGTCCGAGCCGGGCACGTGCAAGGACGTGCCGCTCATGATGGCCAACCCGCACGCGCTCATCGAGGGGGTGGCCATCTCCTCGTACGCCATCGGCTGCGAGCACGCGTTCATCTACCTCCGCGGTGAGGTCGTCCACGTCTACCGCCGCCTGCTGCGCGCCGTCGAGGAGGCCCGTGCCGCGGGCTACCTCGGCGACAACGTCGGTGGCAAGGGCGTCAAGGTCGACATCACCGTGCACGCCGGCGCCGGCGCCTACATCTGCGGCGAGGAGACGGCGCTGCTCGACTCGCTCGAAGGTCGCCGCGGCCAGCCGCGCCTCAAGCCGCCGTTCCCCGGTGCCGCCGGTCTCTACGCCCGCCCGACGTCGGTCAACAACGTCGAGTCCATCGCCTCGGTGCCCGGGATCATCCTCGAGGGCTCCGACTGGTTCAAGGGCATGGGCACCGAGAAGTCCACGGGCTTCGGCATCTTCAGCCTCTCGGGCCACGTCGCCAACCCGGGCCAGTTCGAGGCCCCGCTCGGCATCACGATGCGCGAGCTCATCGACCTCGCCGGCGGCATGCGCGGCGGGAAGAAGCTGAAGTTCTGGACGCCGGGTGGCAGCTCGACGCCGATCTTCACCGACCAGCACCTCGACGTGCCCCTCGACTTCGACTCGGTCGCCGCGGCCGGCTCGATGCTCGGCACGCGTGCCCTGCAGGTCTTCGACGAGACCGTGTCGGTCGTGCGCGCCGTCGCCCGCTGGACCGACTTCTACGCCCACGAGTCGTGCGGCAAGTGCACGCCGTGCCGCGAGGGCACGTGGTGGCTGCGCCAGATCATGAACCGCATCGAGAACGGCCAGGGCACGCAGGACGACATCGACAAGCTCGTCGACATCTGCGACAACATCCTCGGTCGCAGCTTCTGCGCCCTCGGTGACGCGGCCACGAGCCCGATCACCTCGGCCGTGCAGTACTTCCGCGAGGAGTTCGAGGCCGGCATGCACACGCCGGCCCACGAGCTCTTCCCGCCCGAGAAGTCGGTCCTCTTCGACGTCCAGACCAAGGAGTCCAGCGGGATGGTGTCCGCATGACCGCCACGACGGAGACGAAGGCGCCCACGGCGCCCGACCACGTCAGCCTGACGATCGACGGCGTGCCCGTCAGCGTCCCCAAGGGCACGCTCGTCATCCGCGCCGCCGAGACGATCGGCGTCGAGATCCCGCGCTTCTGCGACCACCCGCTGCTCGACCCCGTCGGGGCGTGCCGCCAGTGCCTCGTCGACGTCGCGATGCCTGACCGCGAGGGCAACGTCCGCCCCATGCCGAAGCCGCAGGCCTCGTGCACGATGACGGTGTCCGAGGGCATGGTCGTCAACACGCAGGCCACGTCCAAGGTCGCCGACAAGGCGCAGCAGGGTGTCATGGAGCTGCTCCTCATCAACCACCCGCTCGACTGCCCGGTCTGCGACAAGGGCGGCGAGTGCCCCCTGCAGAACCAGGCGATGAGCGCCGGCCGCCCGGTGTCGCGCTTCGACGACGTCAAGCGCACCTACCCCAAGCCGGTCAACATCTCCTCGCAGGTCCTGCTCGACCGCGAGCGCTGCGTGCTCTGCGCCCGCTGCACCCGCTTCTCCGACCAGGTCGCCGGTGACCCGTTCATCGCGCTCGTCGAGCGCGGTGCGCTCCAGCAGATCGGCATCTACGAGGAGAAGCCGTTCGAGAGCTACTTCTCGGGCAACACCGTCCAGATCTGCCCGGTCGGCGCGCTGACCGGTGCGGCCTACCGCTTCCGCAGCCGGCCCTTCGACCTCGTGTCGACGCCGTCGGTCTGCGAGCACTGCGCGAGCGGCTGCGCGACCCGCACCGACCACCGCCGCGGCGTCGTGCTGCGCCGGATGGCGGCCGAGGACCAGGCCGTCAACGAGGAGTGGAACTGCGACAAGGGCCGGTGGGCGTTCACGTACGCCACGCTGCCCGACCGCGTCGAGCTGCCCATGGTCCGTGACGCCGACGGCGAGCTGCAGGTCGTCGGCTGGCCCGAGGCCCTCGCTGCCGCGGCGGCCGGTCTCGCCGGCACCAAGGCCGGCGTGCTCGTCGGTGGACGCGTGTCCGCCGAGGACGCCTACGCCTACGGCAAGTTCGCGCGCGTCGTGCTCGGCACCAACGACGTCGACTTCCGGGCGCGACCGCACTCGGCCGAGGAGGTCGCCTTCCTCGCCGAGCACGTCGCCGCCACGGGACCCGATGGCGGCGCCGTCACGTATGCCGACCTCGAGGCCGCCAAGGCCGTCCTGCTCGTGGGCTTCGAGCCCGAGGACGAGAGCCCGATCGTCTTCCTGCGCCTGCGCAAGGCGTTCCGCAAGCACCAGACGCAGGTGTATGCCGTCGCGTCCCACCCGACGCGCGGCCTGACCAAGGTGGGCGGCACGCTGCTGCCGACCGTCCCCGGCCACGAGGCCTCGGCCCTGACCGACCTCGGCTCGACCGAGCTCGGCGCGAAGGCCCGCGAGGCCCTCGGTGCCGGCGGCGTCGTGCTCGTCGGTGAGCGCCTCGCCACCTCGCCCGGTGCCCTGCGCGCCGCGGCCGACCTCGCCGCCGCCACCGGTGCCCGCCTCGCGTGGGTGCCCCGTCGGGCGGGGGAGCGCGGCGCCCTCGAAGCCGGTGCGCTCGGTGCGCTCCTGCCCGGCGGACGCCCGGTCTCCGACGCATCGGCGCGCGCCGAGGTCGCCCGCGTGTGGGACGTCGACCAGGTCCCGGCCACCCCGGCCCGCGACACGGCCGGCATCGTCGCGGCCGCTGCGGCCGGCGACATCGCGGCCCTCGTCGTCGGTGGTGTCGACCCGTCCGACCTCGGTGACCCGGCCGCCACCGCGGCGCTCGAGAAGGCGTTCGTCGTCTCGCTCGAGCTGCGCGAGTCGCCGGTCACGGCCGTCGCCGACGTCGTGCTGCCCGTCGCCTCGCAGTCCGAGAAGACCGGCACCTACGTCAACTGGGAAGGCCGCGTCCGCGCCTTCGAGGAGGCCCTCGAGACCAACGCGGTCAGCGACCACCGCGCCCTCGACATGCTCGCGAGCGAGATGGGCGTCTTCCTCGAGACCCGCACCCAGCGCGAGATCCACGCCCAGTTCGAGGCCCTCGGCCCGTGGGGTGGCGCCCGAGCCACGAGCGCCCCCGACGGCCAGCGCGTCGCGACGGCCCCCGACGGCAGCGGCGACTTCGTCCTGTCGAGCTGGGCCACGCTCCTCGACGCCGGCCGCATGCAGGACGGCGAGCCGTTCCTCGCCGGCACCGCGCCGCTCGCCGTGGCCCGTCTGTCCGAGGCCTCGGCCGCCGGCCTCGGGCTCGTCGAGGGCGACCACGTCACGGTCTCCGGCCCGGCCGGCAGCGTCACGCTGCCCGCCGTCGTCACCGAGGGGATGGTCGACGGCGTGGTCTGGGTCCCGACCAACTCGCGTTCCACCAGCGACTCGACCCACCGGGACTGCTCGATCCGCTCGGGCCTCGGCACCGACGCCGGTGGCCGCGTCCACGTCACGAAGGGTGGTGCGGCATGAGCCTCGGCCTGACCGCATACGGGGTGGCAGCCACGCTGCCCGTGTCCGAGAACCCCACGGCCGACTTCAGCGACACCCCGTGGTGGGTGGCCCTGATCAAGGCCGTCGGCATCTTCGTCTACCTGCTCGTCTCGACGCTGCTCGTCATCTGGTTCGAGCGCCGCGTCATCGGCCGCATGCAGCAGCGCCCGGGCCCGAACCGCAACGGTCCCTTCGGTCTGCTCCAGACGCTCGCCGACGGCATGAAGTCGATGCTCAAGGAAGACATCACGCCGGCCAACGCCGAGAAGCTCATCTACACCCTCGCGCCGTTGCTCGCCGCGACGATGGCCTTCGTGTCGTTCGCGATCATCCCGGTCGGCGGCACCGTCTCGATGTTCGGCCACGAGACGCCGCTGCAGGTCACCGACGTCCCCGTCGCCGTGCTGCTCGTGCTCGCCGTCGCCTCGGTCGGCGTCTACGGCATCATCCTCGCCGGGTGGAGCTCCGGCTCGACCTACCCGCTGCTCGGTGGCCTGCGCTCGACCGCCCAGGTCATCAGCTACGAGATCGCCATGGGACTCTCGCTCGTCGCGATCTTCCTCTACAGCGGGTCCATGTCGACCTCGGCGATCGTCTCGGCGCAGAGCTCGCTCTGGTACATCCTCCCGGCGTTCTTCAGCTTCGCCGTCTACGTCATCACCATGGTCGGCGAGACCAACCGCCTGCCGTTCGACCTCGCCGAGGGCGAGGGTGAGCTGACCGGTGGCTTCCACACCGAGTACTCCTCGATGCGCTTCGCGATGTTCTTCCTCGGCGAGTACGTCAACATGTTCACCGTCTCGGCCCTGGCCACCACGCTCTTCCTCGGTGGCTGGCAGGCCCCGCCGTTCATCTCGGCGATCAACGACAACATGTTCGGCGGCGGCTGGTGGGGCCTGCTGTGGTTCACCGCCAAGCTGTGGCTGTTCATGTTCATGTTCGTCTGGCTGCGTGGCTCGCTGCCGCGTGTCCGCTACGACCAGTTCATGCGCTTCGGCTGGAAGTTCCTCATCCCGATCACCTTGGCCTGGGTCGTGGCCGTCGCCTTCATCCGCGGCGCGCAGCTCGGCTTCCTCGGTGACAGCAAGCTGACCTTCGCCGGGCGCGAGCTGTCCGTCGCGACCGTCGTCATCGTCAGCATCGTCGCCGTCATCGCACTCGCCGCGGCGTGGATCTGGGACGACAAGCGCGCCGCCCGTGCCGCTGCCGAGGACGTGACCCCGCCGGAGGAGATCGACCCCTTCGAGGACGGCTACCCCGTCCCGCCGCTGCCGGGTCAGCGCCTCAACGAGCCGACCCGGTCGGGCCACCAGCTGGCGGCATCCCGCGAGCCCGTGCTCACGACCGCCGGCACCTCGAGCACCTCGACCGCCGTCAAGGAGGAGGACCATGGCTGACGACACCGTCGGCAAGGACGTGTCACCCCAGAGCCCCGGCAGGGGCTCAGAGGTCGGCGCGCCCCGTGACCAGCGACCCGGTCAGGACGACCGCAGCAAGGGCTTCCTGTCCGAGCTCTTCGCGCCGGTGGCCGGTTTCGGGGTGTCGTTCTCCACGATGTTCCGCAAGGTCGCGACCGAGGAGTACCCCGAGAAGCCGCGCCCCACGGCGCCGCGCTTCCACGGTCGCCACCAGCTCAACCGCTACCCGGACGGCCTCGAGAAGTGCATCGGCTGCGAGCTGTGCGCGTGGGCCTGCCCGGCCGACGCGATCCTCGTCGAGGGTGCCGACAACGACGACACCCCGCTCGACCAGGGTGGCAAGGGCCGCTTCAGCCCGGGCGAGCGCTACGGCCGCGTCTACCAGATCAACTACCTGCGCTGCATCTTCTGCGGCCTGTGCATCGAGGCGTGCCCGACGCGCGCCCTGACGATGACGAACTTCTACGAGCTCGCCGACAACGACCGCGGCAAGCTGATCTTCACCAAGGACCAGCTGCTCGCCCCGCTCCAGAGCGGCATGCTCCAGACGCCGTTCCCGATGTCCGACGGGCTCGAGGAGCGCGACTACTACCAGGGCAAGGTGAGCGAGCCGACCGCCGCGCAGCGCGCCTACGTCGACGCCCGCGACGCGGCCGACGACGAGGACGACGCGTATGCCGGTGGGCCCGGCAACGTCGGGGCGGCGGTGCCCGGGGTCCACGACCTCGTGCACTCCACCCACCCGACCGCAGCAGAGACCAGGGAAGGGGCCAACCCGTGACCTCCACCGCCGAAGCCGTCGGCTTCTGGGTGCTCGCCCCGATCGCGGTCCTCGCCGCGCTGGGCCTGCTCTTCGCCAAGAAGGCCGTCCACGCCGCCCTCGGCATGGCCCTGGTCATGTGCATCCTCGGCGTCTTCTACATCATGCAGAAGGCCGACTTCCTCGGGATCGTGCAGATCTTCGTCTACACCGGCGCCGTGATGATGCTCTTCCTCTTCGTCCTCATGCTCGTCGGCGTCGACTCGTCCGACTCGATCGTCGAGACGATCAAGGGTCAGCGCTGGGCTTCGCTGCTGCTCGTCATCGGCCTCGCCGGCATCCTCGTCTTCTCGCTGGGCCGCGTCGTCATGGACGAGCAGACGGTGCAGGCCGGGATGGACAAGCTCGTCTCGTCCAACGCCGAGACCGGCAACGTGACGGGCCTCGCCGAGCTGATCTTCGGCCAGTACGTCTGGATCTTCGAGGTCACCTCGGCCCTGCTCATCACGGCCGCCCTCGGCGCCATGGTGCTCGCGCACCGCGAGCGCCTGACGCCGCGCATCACGCAGGCCGAGTGGGCCGCCAAGCGCGTCCGCGACAACAAGAACGTCGCGGGCCTGCCCGCGCCGGGTGTCTATGCCCGCCACAACGCGGTCGACACCCCGGCGCTGCTGCCCGACGGCACGCCGAGCGACCTGTCCGTCTCGCGCGTCCTCGTGGCCCGTGACCAGGTCGCGACGACCGACGGCTTCAAGGACGTCGAGCGCCACATGGAGCGCGAGATCGAGGAAGGTCGGTCCAAGTGAGCCCGATGCACTACGTCTACCTCTCGGTGCTGCTCTTCGCCATCGGCGCGGCTGCAGTGCTGGTGCGACGCAACGCGATCATCGTCTTCATGGGCGTCGAGCTCATGCTCAACGCGACGAACCTCGCCCTCGTCACCTTCTCCCGGATGCACGGCGCCCTCGACGGGCAGGTCATGGCCCTGTTCGTCATGGTCGTCGCAGCCGCGGAGGTCGTCGTGGGACTTGCCATCATCATGGCGATCTTCCGCGCCCGCCGCTCGGCCTCGGTCGACGACGCCAACCTGCTGAAGCTGTAAGGAGCGCCGGCCAGAATGGGAACTCTCGTCCAGACGCTCGCGAGCTCGTCGAGCACGCTGAGCACGTATGCCGCGGGCCTCGCCACGCACGAAGGTGAGGCGCACGCCGCCACCGGGGTGACGGCATACGCGTGGCTGCTCGTCGCGCTGCCGCTGCTCGGTGCCGCCGTGCTCCTCCTCGGCGGCCGCCGCACCGACAGGTTCGGGCCCGTGCTCGCGACCGCCCTCTCCTGGGGTGCGTTCGTCGTCGGCGCGCTCGTCTTCCTCGCGATGCTCGGCCGTGGTGCCGAGGACCGCGCCGTCGGCATCAACCTCTTCGACTGGATCGCCGCCGGCTCGTTCAAGGTGAGCGCGGGGCTGCTCGTCGACCAGCTGTCCATGGTCTTCGTCCTGCTCATCACCTTCGTCGGCTCGCTCATCCACGTCTACTCGATCGGGTACATGGAGCACGACGCCGACAAGCGGCGCTTCTTCGCCTACCTCAACCTGTTCGTCGCGGCGATGCTGCTGCTCGTCCTCGCCAACTCCTACCTGCTGCTCTACGTCGGCTGGGAGGGCGTCGGCCTCGCGAGCTACCTGCTCATCGGCTTCTGGAACTACAACCCGGCCTACGCGACCGCGGCCAACAAGGCGTTCGTCGCCAACCGCGTCGGTGACTTCGGTCTGTCCATCGCGATCATCGTGATGTTCTTCCACTTCGGTGCGGTCGACTTCGCGACGGTGCTCGGCGCGGCCAGCAGCAACGCCAACCAGGGCTTCATGACGGCCATCGGCCTGATGCTCCTGCTCGGCGCCTGCGGCAAGTCGGCGCAGTTCCCGCTCCAGAGCTGGCTCGGTGACGCCATGGCCGGCCCGACGCCGGTCTCGGCGCTCATCCACGCCGCGACCATGGTCACCGCCGGCGTCTACCTCGTCGTGCGCTCGGCGCCGATCTTCGAGGCGGCGCCCACGGCCCAGCTCGTCGTCGTCATCGTCGGCGCGATCACGCTGCTCTTCGGTGCGATCGTCGGTTGCGCCAAGGACGACATCAAGAAGGCCCTCGCGGCCTCGACGATGAGCCAGATCGGCTACATGATGCTCGCCGCAGGCCTCGGCCCGGTCGGCTACGCGTTCGCGATCTTCCACCTGCTCATGCACGGGTTCTTCAAGGCCGGGATGTTCCTCGGGGCCGGGTCGGTCATGCACGGCATGAACGACCAGGTCGACATGCGCCGCTTCGGCGGCCTGTCCGGCGCCATGAAGATCACGTGGGCGACGTTCGCCGTCGGCTGGCTCGCCATCCTCGGCGTGCCCCCGTTCTCGGGCTTCTGGTCCAAGGACAAGATCATCGAGGCCGCCTTCATCGGCGAGGGCTGGCGCCCGTGGGTCTTCGGTCTGGCCGCCCTCCTCGGTGCCGGCATCACGGCCTTCTACATGTCGCGCCTGTTCTTCATGACCTTCCACGGCAAGAAGCGCTGGACCGACGACGTGCACCCGCACGAGTCGGGCAAGCTCATGACGGTCCCGATGATCGTCCTCGCGGTGGGCTCGGCTTTCCTCGGTCTGATCCTCGGCCCGACGGGACTCTTCACCTCCTGGCTCGAGCCGGTCACCGGCGCCGAGCCCGAGGGTGCCCACCCGGTCATCCCGGTGCCGGTCCTCATGGCCCTCACGCTCGTCCTCGTCGCCGCCGGTGGCGCCTTGGCGTGGCTGCGCTACTGGCGTGACGAGGTGCCGGTCACGGCCCCGGCCGGCTCGCTGCTCACGCAGGCGGCGCGCAAGGACCTCTACCAGGACCAGGTCAACGAGGCCCTCCTCATGCGGCCCGGCATCCACCTCACGCGCTCGCTCGTCTTCGCCGACAGCAAGGGCGTGGACGGTGCGGCCGGTGGCCTCGCCGCCCTCGTCGGCGGGACGAGCTCCCGCCTGCGCAAGCTGCAGAACGGCTTCGCGCGCTCCTATGCCCTGACGATGCTCGCTGGTGTCGTCGCCATCCTCGGTGCTCTTTGGGTGATGTCCTGATGACCGCAATGTCCACCGTCCCCTGGCTGACGATCCTCGGCCTCATCCCTCTCGTGGGCGCGCTCGTCGTCGCCTTCGTGCCGGGGAGCGCCGAGAACGCCAAGCGGATGGCGATCGGGTTCTCCGTCGTCACGCTCGTCGTCGGCATCATCGCCGCGACGCAGTTCGACCGTGCCTCCGGCAAGCAGTTCCAGCTCGGTGAGCAGCACTCGTGGATCCCGCAGTTCGGCGTCAGCTACTCGCTCGGCGTCGACGGCATCGCGCTCGTGCTCATCGTCATGGCGCTCGTGCTGACCCCGATCTGCCTGCTCGCCGCCTGGCACGACGTCCCCGAGGAGGCCGGCCCCCGGGGCGGCCAGCGCGTCAAGACGTACTTCGCGCTCATCCTCGTGCTCGAGACGTTCATGGTCGGGGTGTTCGCCGCCACCGACGTGTTCCTCTTCTACGTCTTCTTCGAGGCCATGCTCATCCCGGTCTACTTCCTCATCGGCCGCTTCGGCGGGCCGCGCCGGCAGTACGCCGCGATGAAGTTCCTCCTCTTCTCGCTGGCCGGCGGGCTCATCATGCTCGTCGCCGTCATCGCCCTCTACCTGCAGGGCCCCGGCGGCACCGACGGCTTCCTCATCGAGCGCCTCACGGGTCTCTCGCTCGACCCGACCACCGAGCGGCTGCTCTTCGTCGGCTTCTTCTTCGCCTTCGCGGTGAAGGCGCCGATGGTGCCGTTCCACACGTGGCTGCCCGACGCCGCCACCGAGTCCTCGCCCGCGACGGCGACGCTGCTCGTCGGCGTGCTCGACAAGGTCGGCACGTTCGGGATGATCCGCTTCTGCCTCCAGCTCTTCCCGGAGGCGAGCACGTGGGCGACGCCCGTCGTCGTGGCCCTCGCGGTGCTCTCGGTCATCTACGGTGCGCTCCTCGCAATCGGCCAGACCGACATGATGCGGCTCGTGTCCTACACCTCGGTGAGCCACTTCGGCTTCATCGTGCTGGGGATCTTCGCCTTCACGACGGTGGGCCAGGGCGGCTCGACGCTCTACATGGTCAACCACGGCTTCTCGACGGCGGCGCTGTTCCTCTTCGCCGCGATGCTCGTCCGGCGCAGGGGGAGCAAGCGCATCCCCGACTTCGGTGGGTGGCAGCGCATCACCCCTGCACTCGCGGGCATCTTCCTCGTCGCGGGCCTGTCAGGTCTGGCCCTCCCGGGCCTGTCGAGCTTCGTCTCGGAGTTCCTCGTGCTCGTCGGCAGCTTCTCCACGCAGCCGGTGGCCACGGTCATCGCGACGTCCGGCATCATCCTCGCCGCGCTCTACATCCTGCTCATGTACAAGAAGGTCATGACCGGCCCGAAGCCCGAGGGCCTCGTGGGCGAGCGCGAGCACGACCGGCTCGACGAGCGCGGCCGTCGCGGCCTCACCGCCGTGCGTGACCTGACGACGCGCGAGAAGCTCGTCGCCGCCCCGTTGATCGCCGCCTTCGTCGTGCTCGGCTTCCTGCCGAACCTCGCGTTGAACGTGATCAACCCGGCCGTCGACAAGACCTTGTCGCACGTCCAGCAAGCCGTTCCGAACCTCAACCCGGCCGGCACCGTGGCCGAAGGGAGCTCGAAGTGACCGCCGTCGCTCCGCTGGCGCTGCCCACGCTTCCCGCAGCGTTCCAGCAGTCGAACGTCGACTACCTCGCGATCCTGCCGTTGCTCATCGTCTTCGGCACGGCGCTCATCGGCGTCCTCGTCGAGGCGTTCGCCTCGCGGGAGCGTCGCCACGCCATCCAGGTGACGCTCGCCGTCGCGGGCCTGCTCGCGGCCGCCGCGGCGATCATCCTCGCGGCCAAGCACCAGGGCCTGACGATGGGTCTGACGGACGGCTCGACCAACCGCCAGCTCTTCGCCCTGGCCATCGACGGGCCGGCCCTCTTCATGCAGGCCACGATCCTGCTCCTGGGTGTCCTGGGCGTCCTGACGATGGCCGAGCGGTTCGGCGGCGTCGGTCCCGACGCCTTCACCCCGAGCGGTGCGTCGACGCCGGGCTCGGCCACCGAGACGGCGGCAGCCCGCGCGGGCGCGCTGACGTCCGAGGTCTTCCCGCTGACGATGTTCGCGATCTTCGGCATGATGCTCTTCCCGACGACGAACGACCTCATCGGCATGTTCGTCGCCCTCGAGGTGCTCTCGCTGCCGCTCTACATCCTCTCGGGCCTGGCGCGTCGTCGCCGCCTCCTCTCGCAGGAGGCGTCCCTGAAGTACTTCCTGCTCGGTGCCTTCAGCTCGGCCTTCTTCCTCTTCGGCACGGCCCTGCTCTACGGCTACGCCGGCTCGGTCTACTTCGGTGACCTGTCCAAGGCGATCGCGGCCGGACCGCTCGCGATGAACGGCCTGCTGGTGCCCGGTGCGTTCCTCGTCTTCGTCGGCCTCCTCTTCAAGGTCGGCGCGGTGCCGTTCCACGCGTGGACGCCCGACGTCTACCAGGGCGCTCCGACGCCGGTCACCGGCTTCATGGCCGCGTGCACCAAGGCCGCCGCGTTCGGCGCGATCCTGCGCCTCGGCTACGTCGGCCTCGACACCGGCCGCTGGGAGTGGACCAACGCGCTCGTCCTCGTCGCCCTGCTCACCATGGTCGTCGGTTCGGTGCTGTCGGTGACGCAGACCGACATGAAGCGCCTGCTCGCCTACTCCTCGATCGCGCACGCGGGCTTCATCCTCGTCGGCGTCCTCGCCTTCGACCGCAAGGGCGTCGGCGCGGTGCTCTTCTACATCGTCGCCTACGGCTTCTCGACGATCGCGGCCTTCGCCATCGTCTCGCTCGTGCGCCAGAACGGCGCCGAGGCCACGCACCTGTCGCAGTGGGCCGGCCTCGGCAAGCGCTACCCGGTCGTGGCCGGCGCGTTCGCCTTCCTCATGCTCGCCTTCGCCGGCATCCCGCTGACCTCGGGCTTCGTCTCGAAGTTCGGCGTCTTCTCGGCGGCGATCGGCACGGGTGGCGCGACCGGCACGGTCCTGGCGATCGTCGGTGTCCTGTGCAGCGCGATCACGGTCTTCGTCTACGCCCGGGTCATCGTCCTGATGTTCTTCAGCGAGGCCCCCGACGACGCCGTCGAGGTCGTCATCCCGTCGGTCTCGACGACGTTCTCGATCGCCATCGGCACCCTGGCCACGCTCGCCCTCGGCGTCCTGCCGTCGGCGCTGCTCGACCTGGCCGACCGCGCCTCGCAGTTCGTCCGATGACGGCTCAGCCACGGCTGCAGGGTCGTCCGTCCGGTCACGGGGCTCGATGACGACGCACGCCACCCCGCCGGTCCTCGGGATCCCCGGGGCGACTGCGGACCTGTCGGCACGCCTGCGTGACGGCCTGGCCCGGGTCGACGCCCTGCTGACGCAGGTCGTCGACCACGACGACCCGTTCATCGCGGCCGCGTCGGGGCACCTCGTCGCGGCGGGCGGCAAGCGGTTCCGGCCGCTGCTGACGCTCCTCGCGGCCGAGCTCGGTGAGGGCATCAACGACGACGTCGTCGCGGCTGCGGCAGGTGTCGAGCTGACCCACCTCGCCTCGCTGTACCACGACGACGTCATGGACGAGGCGAGCGTGCGGCGTGGTGTCGCGTCGGTCAACGCGGCCTACGACAACTCGACGGCGATCCTCGTGGGCGACCTGCTCTTCGGCAAGGCGTCCGAGCTCGTCGCGGGTCTCGGCGCCGAGGCCGTCCTCATCCAGGCCCAGACGTTCGTCCGCCTCTGCAACGGGCAGATCCGCGACGACCGTCCCTGCCCCGAGGGCGTCGACCCGGTCGACTACTACCTCGGTGTCCTCGCCGACAAGACCGGCGTGCTCATCGCGACGGCCGGACGCTACGGCGTCATGTTCAGCGGCGGCTCGCCCGAGTCGGTCGAGATCATGCGCTCCTACGGCGAGAAGCTCGGCATCGCCTTCCAGCTCGCCGACGACCTCATCGACATCGCGTCCGACGCCGACGACAGCGGCAAGATCCCCGGCACCGACCTGCGCGAGGGCGTCGACACCCTGGCCGTGCTGCGGTTTCGCGCCACGGCCGATCCCGCCGATGCGTCGGACGCACGTCTGCTCGAGCTCCTCGACGGTGACCTCACCGACGACGACGCGGCCCTGGCGGAGGCCCTCGGGCTCCTCCGGGCCCACCCGGCCCTCGCGGTCGCGCGCGACGAGACGTATGCCGTCGCCCGCGAGGCGCAGGCCCTGCTCGACCCGCTGCCCGACAGCGACGCCAAGGCAGCCTTACAGGCTCTGGCGATGAGCGTCGTCGACCGCGTCGGCTGACGTCCCCTCGCGACCACCCTCACCCCAACTCGAGTGAGATCGGGGGGTCACGGGGTGGGGTGACGCTGGGTAGGGTGCAGACCATGCATCGCCGCCTGTCGCCGCCCGTCGCGGCGCGCCTCTCGGCGGCGACCGCCGACCTGCACGGCCCGCTCGCCGTCGTCGACCTCGACGCCTTCGACGCCAACGCCGCGACCCTCGTCGACCTCGCCGCGGGCGTGCCGATCCGCATCGCGACGAAGTCGCTGCGCAGCAGACCCCTCATCGAGCGGGCCCTCGGGCGCGGCGGCTTCGAGGGCCTGATGTGCTACGCCGTGCGCGAGGCCCTCTGGTGGGCCCGCGACGGTCACGACAACCTCCTCGTCGCCTACCCGAGCGTCGACGTCCCCGCTCTGGCCGAGCTCGCTGCCGACCCCGCCCTGACCCGGGCCGTCGTCGTCATGGTCGACAGCGTCGAGCACGTCGACTTCATCGCCCGCGAGGTGCCCGGCCACGAGGGCCTGCGCGTGGCGATCGACGTCGACGCGTCGCTCCGGGTCGGCCCCGCACACATGGGGGTCCGCCGGTCACCCACCCGCACGCCGGCCGACGTCGAGGCGGTCATCCGTCGGGCCCAGGAGCGGGGCCTCGTCGTCGCCGGCCTCATGTTCTACGACGCCCAGATCGCCGGTCTGCCCGACTCCTCGCCCGTCGTGCGCCGGATGAAGAAGGTGTCCGACGCCGAGCTGCGCACCCGCCGGGCCGAGGTCGTCGCGGCCGCGCGCGCCCTCGCCGACCTCGAGCTCGTCAACGGCGGTGGGACCGGCAGCCTCCACGTCACGCACCACGACCCGTCGCTCACCGAGCTCGCTGCGGGGTCGGGTCTCTTCGCGCCGACCCTCTTCGACGGCTACGACGCGCTGTCGCTGCGTCCGGCCGCCTACTTCGCCGCCCCGGTGGTGCGCCGACCCGGCGCAGGGATGGTGACGGCATACGGCGGCGGTTACGTCGCGTCGGGGCCGCCCGGCTGGTCCCGCGTGCCGAGCCCGCTGCCCGAGCACGAGGTCGCGCTGCTCCGGCGGGAGGGGGCGGGCGAGGTGCAGACGCCTCTCGAGGGTCCGGGCGCCGACCGGCTCTCACTGGGTGATCGGATATGGTTCCGGCACGCCAAGGCAGGGGAGCTGGCCGAGCGCTTCACGGAGTTCGCGCTCGTCAGCAGCGACGGAGGCGACCGGGTCGTCGGACGGGCCGCGACCTATCGTGGGGAAGGGCAGTGTTTTGGCTGACAGCGTGGGTGGCGTGAAGCGTCGCGTCGTACGCAGCATCGACTGGTCCAACTGGGCCGGCACCGAGTCCTCGAAGCTCGCGCGCGTGGCGACGCCGCGCAGCGAGGCGGAGGTCGTCGAGGAGGTCGTGCGAGCTGCCGACCGGGGGCTGCGGGTCAAGGCGATCGGCGCCGGTCACTCGTTCACCGGCGTCGCCGTGACCGACGGGGTGCAGCTGCGCCTCGGCGCCCTGAGCGGGGTCACCTCGATCGACTCGACGCGCGGCGAGGCCACCGTGCGCGCCGGCACCCCGCTGCACGTCCTCAACGAGGAGCTCGAGGCGTTCGGCTACGCGCTGCCCAACCTCGGCGACATCGACCGGCAGAGCCTCGCCGGCGCCACCGGCACCGGGACGCACGGCACCGGTCTGCGCCTGACGGGCCTGTCCGCGGGCATCCGGGCGCTGCGCATCGTCCTCGCCGACGGGTCTCTCGTCGAGTGCTCCCCGACGCACGAGCCCGAGCTCTTCCAGGCTGCCCGTCTCGGGCTCGGAGCTCTCGGCATCGTCACCGAGATCACCGTCGCCGTCGTGCCCGCCTTCCTGCTCCACGCCGTCGAGCGTCCCGAGTCCCTCACCGACGTGCTGGCCCACGCAGACGTCTCGGCGGAGGCCAACGACCACTTCGAGTTCTACTGGTTCCCCCACACCGACCGGGCCCTGACCAAGCGCAACAACCGCGTGCCCGAGGGCACGGCGAGGCGCCCGCTGCCGGCCTGGCGCGAGAAGCTCGACGACGACCTCCTGAGCAACCGCTTCTTCGAGCTGACCAACCGTGTCGCCACCCGGATGCCGCGCTCGACGAGGAGCATCAACGCCATCGCGTCGCGTGCCCTGAGCGAGCGCCAGTTCACCGACAGCTCGCGCAAGGTCTTCGTCACCGCGCGCGAGGTGCGCTTCATGGAGTCGGAGTGGGCCTTCCCGCGCGCGAGCCTGTCCGAGGTGCTGCTCGAGCTGCGCGAGTGGGTCGACACCCACGACGAGCGCATCTCCTTCCCCGTCGAGTGCCGCGTCGCCGCTGCCGACGACGTCTGGCTCTCGACGGCCTACGAGCGCCAGAGCTGCTACATCGCGATCCACAAGTACCACCGGCAGGGGCGGGGTGCCTACTTCGACGCGTTCGAGGCCATCGCCGTCAACCACGGCGGTCGCCCGCACTGGGGCAAGCTCCACACGCGCCACGCCGACTACCTCCGCGGCGTCTACCCGCGCTTCGACGACTTCCTCGCGGTGCGCAACCGCGTCGACCCGGAGCGCCGCTTCGGCAACCCCTACCTCGAGCGGGTCCTCGGCCCCTGAGCGCCGCCGTCCCGGCGAGCGATGGCGTATGCCGTGTCCGCCACTCAGGCGCCGGCGCGCGCCGAGCGCTGTCGCTCCCAGGCGAGGCGCAGCGAGCGCCTGATGGCGTCCTCGTCGCCCGTGAGGTCGGCCTGCAGCTTGGCGTGCGCCTCCCACCGGGGCGGCACGCCGAAGGTGTCGGGGTGGGCGCTGACGAGCTGCTCGCGGTCGCGGCCGCCGAGGCGGACGAGCAGCGTGCCGGCAACGTCGGCTCGGGCCACGAGCAGCCCGTCGACGTACCACGCGCGGCGCCCGTCGGTGCGTCTGGCGCGGACCCCGTCGAGCGTCCGCAGGTACTCGTCGACGTCGTCCAGGGTCATCCACCGACGGTAGACCGCACGGGCCGGCCTGCGGGGCGTGCGCTCCCGCTCGGCGGCACCTGGTGACGACCGTCGTGTGCGTCGACGGCTGTCGGCGGGCCCACCTACGGTGGAGAACGACCCACACCGACGCCGAGGAGGATGCCGTGACCGAGCAGAGGACCTACCCCGAGGGCGTGACCTCGTGGGTCGACACCGAGCAGGACGACGTCGATGCCGCCGCCGACTTCTACAGCGGGCTCTTCGGCTGGACGTTCACCGAGGCCACCCCGCCGGGGGTGCCGTTCCGCTATCTCATCGCCCAGCTCGACGGCCAGGACGTCGGTGGGCTCGGCGGCCCCGCGACACCCGCGGCCGAGGACGCCGGTGGTGATGGCGGTGGAGCGGCCCGGTGGCACACCTACGTCGCGGTCGACGACGCCGAGGCCGCGACCAGCCGCGTCGAGGAGGCCGGGGGAGCGGTCGTCCAACCGCCGACGGCTGCCGGCGAGGGTGGCCGGTCGGCCGTCGTGCGCGACCCGCAGGGACTCGAGGTGCGCCTCTGGGAGGCCAGGCGACGTCTGGGCTCGCAGGTGACCAACGTCCCGGGTGCCTGGAACTTCAGCGACCTGCACACCGACGAGCCCGCGGCCGCGCAGCAGTTCTACGCCCGGGCCTTCGGCTGGGAGTTCGCCGACGTCGGCTTCGCCACGATGATCCGGGTGCCCGGCTACGGCGACCACCTCGCCTCGACGGTCGACCCCGACATCCACGAGCGACAGTCCGGGGCGAGGGTGCCACCGGGCTTTGCCGACGCCATCGGCTGGGTCGTGCCCGTCGCACCGGCCGCCGAGCCGGGTTGGCACGTGACCTTTACCGTCGCCGAACGCGACGCGGCGGCCGAGCGTGTCGTGCGGCTCGGCGGGTCCGTCGTCCGCACCGGCGACAGCGACTGGACGCGCACCGCCGTCGTGCGCGACCCGCAGGGCGCCGTCTTCACGGTCAGCCAGTTCCTCGGCTGATCGCGGGACCTCCCGCTGCTCGGCGAGCGGGGTCGCGTCAGCCGTGGACCTTCACCGTGCACACGGCCGACGTGGCCGGGTTGCGCCGTGCGCCCTGTGCCTTGCACCGTGAGGTGACTCAGCGCCCCGGCAGCCGGGTCGGCCGGTGGCCGGGTGGACGCTGGGTCGCTGGATGACTCAACGCACAGGGACCTCGACGTCAGTCCTCGGGGCGGGTCATCGAGAGGACGTCGAGGGCCTCGTCGAGCTGCTGCTCGGTGAGCTTGCCGTCGGCCACGTGACCCTGCGCGATGACGACGTCGCGGATCGTGCGCCGCTCCTTGACCGCCTGCTTGACGACCGCGGCCGCCGCCTCGTAGCCGAGGTAGCGGTTGAGCGGCGTGACGATCGAGGGCGAGCCCTCGGCGAGGGCCCGCGCGTGCTCGACCTCGGCCGTGATGCCGTCGACGCAGCGGTCGGCGAGCAGGCGGCTCGTCGAGGCGAGCAGCCCGATCGACTCGAGGACGTTCTTGGCCATGACCGGCAGCATGACGTTGAGCTCGAAGTTGCCCGCAGCGCCGGCCGTCGTGATGACGACGTCGTTGCCGATGACCTGCGCGCACGCCATGAGGGTCGCCTCGGGCACGACGGGGTTCACCTTGCCGGGCATGATGCTCGACCCGGGCTGGAGGTCGGGCAGGTGGATCTCGCCGAGGCCCGTGCGGGGCCCGGAGCTCATCCAGCGCAGGTCGTTGCAGATCTTCGTCAGGCTCACGGCCACGACCTTGAGCGCCCCGGACAGCTCGACGACGGCGTCCTGCGCCGACTGCGCCTCGAAGTGGTTCGCGGCCTCGCGGAACGGGATGCCGGTGACCCCCGAGACCCGCTCGATCACCTTGCGGGCAAAGCCGGGTGCCGCGTTGAGACCGGTTCCGGCGGCCGTGCCACCGAGGGGCAGCTCGCTCGTCGCCTCCGCCGCGCTGCGCACCCGGCTGGCGCCGAGCTCGACCTGGCGCCGGTAGCCGCCGAACTCCTGCCCGAGCGTCACCGGCACGGCGTCCATGAGGTGGGTGCGTCCGGCCTTGACGACGTCGGCGAACTCGGTCTCCTTGCGGCCCAGGGCGAGCGCGAGGTGCTCGAGCGCCGGCACGAGGTCGAGGACGCTCGCCGTCGTCGCCGCGATGCGCAGCGCGCTGGGGAACGTGTCGTTGCTCGACTGGCCGGCGTTGACGTGGTCGTTGGGGTGCACGTCGAGGTCGCTCGCGAGGTGTGCGATCCGTGCCACGACCTCGTTGACGTTCATGTTCGTCGAGGTGCCCGACCCGGTCTGGAAGACGTCGATCGGGAACTCGTCGTCGTGGTCGCCGTCCGCGACCTCACCGGCTGCCGCCGCGATGGCTCGGGCCCGATCGGCGTCGAGGACCCCGAGCTCGGCGTTGACGTCGGCGGCGGCGGCCTTGAGCCGAGCGAGGGCGTGGACGACGCCCGGCGGCACCGGCTGCCCGCTGATCGGGAAGTTCTCGACGGCCCGCGCCGTCTGCGCGCCCCACAACGCGTCGGCGGGCACCTGTACCTCGCCCATCGAGTCGTGCTCGGTCCGGAAGCCTGCCGCTGACACGTCGCTCATGTCCCCATCATCCACGTCTCGCCGACGAGATCCGCGCCGTAGACCTTGTCGGATGCCGGGTCGCGGGCGCACGCTGGACGGTGCGGGCGCCGACGCGATCCTTTGACGTACCACCCTGAGGAGAGGCCATGGCTCACCGTCGAGTTCTCACCGCGTGCATCGTGTCCGTCGCGACCGCCCTCGCCGGAGCCGCGGTCGCGGTGGCCTCCCCACCCGACGAGATCGTCAGCGTCGCCAGTCCGCCCACCCCCTTCTCGCAGAACAAGCAGAACGAACCCGCCGTCGCGATCGACGCCCACGACCCGAGCGTCGTCGCGGCCGGGGCCAACGACGAGATCGACGACGAGTCGTGCGCGGCCGGGGACCCGACCACCTGCCCCTTCACGGACGGCGTGGGTGTCTCCGGGGTGTACTTCTCGTTCACCGGCGGCAGCGGGTGGACCCAGCCGACCTACACCGGCCTCACGGGCCGTGACTGCCTCGGACCCGCGGCCTGCACCGCGCACCCCGGCCCCATCGGCACGCTCCCCGGCTACGCCGCGAAGGGACTCGTCTCGGACGGTGACCCGGCGGTCGCGTTCGGCCCGCGTCCCGCGTCGGACGGGACGTTCTCGTGGGTCAACGGCTCGCGCCTCTACTACGCGAACCTCACCTCGAACGTCTCGGCGGACAAGGAGTCCGCGACCTTCAAGGGCTTCGAGGCCATCGCGGTGTCGAGGACCGACGACCCGCACGCGGCAGCCGCGGGTGACGCCACGGCGTGGAAGGACCCGGTGATCATCTCCAAGCAGTCGTCGACGACGTTCTCCGACAAGGAGCAGGTGTGGGCCGACAACGCCGAGTCGAGTCGGTTCTTCGGCAACGTCTACGTGTGCTGGGCCTCGTTCAGGAGCAACAGCCGCGGCAACGCCCTCCCGACGCCCCTCATCGTCGCGCGGTCGACGGACGGCGGAGGCACGTGGACGACGAAGCAGGTCGGCCCCGCGACCGACAACGGGATCAACGGGCAACCTGACGGCTGCACGGTCCGCACGGACAGCCACGGCAACGTGTACGTCTTCGGCATCGGCAGGCGTGCGGGCACCGATCTCCAGCTCATGTACCGCTCGACCGACGGCGGCGCCCACTGGGCAGGCCCGACGGTCGTCGCCCGGGTCACCGAGCCCGGTGTCACCGACCCCGTGCTCGGTCGCCCGACCATGGACGGGATCGCAGGAGCTCGCGTCGACCTGGCGGCAGGCCCGAGCGTCGACATCGCCAACGGGGCCCCGAGCGGGGCCGGCGCCACGAACCAGATCGTCATGACCTGGGCAGACGGTGCCTCCGGACTCGACCACGAGAGCCTGCTGTGGACGACCTCCACCACGGCGGGCGCCAGCTGGACCGCTCCGGCCGCGCTCGAGCTGCCGACGGGGGACCGCCCCGTCTACACCGCGCCGGCGCTGTCTCCCGACGGCACCGACCTCTACGTCGTCGACAACGCCTTCACGACGCCCTACCGGCACGACACGGCGTCGTCCCGCGGTCTCGTCGGTCAGGTCTGGCACGCGAACATCGTGGCCGGGGTGCCGAGCGGGTGGTCGTCACTGGACCGCAGCGCCGTCGGCGACCCGCGCGGGACGAGCCAGAACGGCCTGACCGCCGAGTTCCTCGGCGACTACGTCTATGCGGCCGCGACCCGCGACGGCGTGGTCGGCGTCTGGAACGACGCGTCGCACGCCGCCGACTGCCCGGCGATCGACTCGTACCGCGCCTCGCTCTACACGGCGAGCCCCAAGCCGCCGCCCGACGTCCTCGCGGCGTGCCCGGCGACCTTCGGCAACAGCGACATCCGTGGTGGGAGCTGGGCCGACCCGACGCCCTGACGGTGCGGCCGACCGGGCGGGGCGGACTTGCGTCAGCGCCCGGTCGGCGCCCCGCCCAGCGCGGGCAGGTCCTCGTCGTGGTGGTGCGCCGTCCCCGGGCACCCCTCCGAGCCGGCGCACGACCAGCCGGCCGGAACCGCTCGCGTATGCCGTGTCGCCCCCGCTGCGGCGGCGCGCCCCTGCCGCTCGGCACCCGTCTCGTCGGTGCCGGACGGCGCGGGTGCGGGGTTGCGGATGAGCAGCCACGACACGACACCTCCGGCGGCGAGCATCCCGGCGCACAGGAGCATCGCGGTCCGGTACGCCGACGAGAAGGCCTCGGGGACGGCGTAGTCCGAGCCGCTGAGCCCGACGACGGCCGGCAGTGCGGCGACGGCGAGGAGACTGCCCGCGCGCGCGACGGCGTTGTTGACCCCGCTGGCGACGCCGGCGTAGCGGTCGGGAGCCGCGGCGAGGACCGTCGCCGTCAGCGGCGCGACGAGCAGGGTGAGCCCGAGGCCGAAGACGGAGATGCCGGGCAGGACGCCGGTCCAGTAGGTCGAGCCGGCGCCGACACCCGACAGCAGGAGGGCGCCGACCGCGCACACGACCGGGCCGACCGTCATCGGCAGGCGTGGCCCGATGCGGGAGGCGAGCGCACCTCCCCGCGCCGCGAAGAGCAGCATGAGCACGGTGACCGGCAGCGAGGCCATGCCGGCGAGCAGCGGGCCGTAGCCGAGGACGGTCTGGAGCTGGAGGGTGAGGAAGAAGAAGACGGCGCCCAGGGCGGCATACACGAGCAGGGTCATCGCGTTGGCCGCGCTGAACTGGCGCGACGCGAAAAGAGCGGGCGGGACCATCGGGTGTGAGATACGGCGCTCGACGACGACGAACGCCGCGCCGATGGCGAGGCCGACGAGCCCGACCCCGGTGGCCGCCGTCGCTCCGAGCGACTCGTGCTGGATCAGGGCGAAGGTCGTCGTTCCCAGGGCGAGCGTCGCGAGCACCGCGCCGGTCACGTCGAAGTGGTGGTCGGCACGGTCGTCCCTGGTCTCGGGGACGTGCAGCTGCGCGATCCAGACGGTCGCGGCGCCGAGGGGCAGGTTGACGAGGAAGGCCCAGCGCCAGCTCGCGTACTGCACGAGCCACCCGCCGACGAAGGGCCCGAGGGCGGAGGCGATGCCGCCGAGTCCGGACCACGTGCCGATGGCCTTGCCGCGGTCGTCGGGACGGAAGGACGCCTGGATCATCGACAGGCTGCCCGGCGTCAGCAGCGCCCCTCCCACGCCCTGGAGCACCCGGCCGACGATGAGCTGGACGGGTGACTGCGCGAGACCGCAGGCGGCGGAGGCCACCGTGAACCACACGACCCCGATGACGAATACGCGTCGGCGGCCGAAGCGGTCACCGAGTGACCCGCCGAGGAGGATGAGCGAGGCGAGCGCGAGGAGGTAGCCGTTGGTGATCCACTGCAGCTCGGCGAGGCTCGCGCCGAGCTCCTCGCCGATCCGGACGAGCGCGACGTTGACGACGGTCCCGTCGAGCAGGGCCATCCCCGAGCCGAGCACGGCAGCGGCGATGACGAACCGACCGGTGCGGGAGCCCAGGACGACGTCGCTCACACCGGCAGTCTGTCACCGCGGGTGCGACGAATGGCTCCTCAGCGCGGGCAGTCGTCGACGGGCAGGTCGCGCCGCGCGGCCCGGGCGCCACGCAGGCTGAGGAGCGAGTCGACGGTGAGGACGACGAGCGCGAGCCAGACGATGCCGAAGCCGATCCACCGCTCGGACGGCATGTGCTCGTCGAGCAGGACCACCGCGCAGAGCAGCTGCATGACCGGGGTGATGAACTGGATGAGCCCGATCGACACGAGCGGGATGCGGCGCGCCGCGGCGGCGAAACACAGCAGCGGCACCGCGGTGACCAGCCCGGAGAGGACGAGCAGCGACGTGTGCACGCCACCGTGCAGGCCGAACTCGAGGCCGCCCTGCGCGCCGACGACGAGCAGCAGCACGACGGCGACGGGGGCGAGCACGACGGTCTCGACCGTGAGCCCGTGGATGGCGTCGAGGCTGACGCCGACCTTCTTCTTCGTCAGCCCGTAGAGCGCGAAGGACACCGCCAGCGTCAGGGCCACCCACGGCACGCGTCCGCCGGAGACGCCGAGGTAGACGCCCGCGACGACACCGATGCCGACGGCCACCCACTGGAGGACGCGGAGGCGCTCACCGAGCACGACGACGCCGAGGGCGACCGTGACGAGGGGGTTGAGGAAGTAGCCGAGCGCGGCCTCGGACGTGTTGCCCGACGTCACGGCCGCGACGTAGACGACCCAGTTGACCGCGATGAGCACCGCCGCCACCGCGGTGCCGGCGAGCAGCCGCGGCCGACGCAGCAGCGGCCTGATCCAGCCGAGGTCGCGCACGACGAGCAGCACGACGACGCAGAAGAGCAGCGTCCAGAGGATGCGGTGGGCGAGGATCTCCCACGGCCCGGCGGGTTTGAGCGCGTCGAAGTAGAGCGGGAAGAGCCCCCAGAGGCCGTAGGCCGCGAATCCGAGCAGGGTGCCCCGCCCGACCTCGCCGTGGGGTGCCGTCGACCCCGTCCCGCGCGTGCCGGACTCGCTCGGCGCGAGGGACGGAGCGGTCTCGCGCGCGGTCACGCCCCCACGGTCCAGGTGTCCCGACCGGCGAGCAGGGCGTCGATGTCGGCGTCCGTGACCTCACCCGTGCGGGCCGAGGCGATCTGCTCGCGCAGCGAGTCGTCGTAGGTCGGGCGCTGGACGTTGCGGAAGATCCCCATCGGGACGTGCCCGAGGTCGGGGCTGTCGAGCCGCGAGAGCGCGAACGCCGCGGACGGGTCGTGGGCCGACTCGTCGTGGCGCACGATGCGGGCCGGGTCGGCCTCGGCGCGCGGCACGACGGCGAGCGACCCGCGGTCGTCACGCACGACGACCGTCTCGGCGGTGCCGACCTCCTCGCCGTCGGCGAGGTGCAGGATGCGGGCGGCCGCCTCGGTGCGGTCCTTGAGCACGTCGAAGACGCCGTCGTTGAAGATCGGGCAGTTCTGGTAGATCTCGACGAGCGCCGACCCACGGTGCTCGGCCGCGGCACGCAGCACCGACGTCAGGTGTTGGCGGTCGGAGTCCATCGTGCGGGCCACGAAGCTCGCCTCGGCGCCGAGCGCGAGCGACACGGGGTTGAAGGGCGTGTCGAGCGAGCCCAGCGGCGTCGACTTCGTCACCTGGCCGACGTGCGAGGTGGGGGAGTACTGCCCCTTCGTCAGGCCGTAGATCTCGTTGTTGAAGAGCAGGATCTTGAGGTTGACGTTGCGGCGCAGGGCGTGGATGAGGTGGTTGCCACCGATCGACAGGGCGTCGCCGTCGCCGGTGACGACCCAGACCGAGAGGTCCTCTCGCGTCGCCGCGAGGCCGGTCGCGATGGCCGGGGCACGGCCGTGGATCGAGTGCATGCCGTAGGTGTCGAGGTAGTAGGGGAAGCGCGAGCTGCACCCGATGCCCGAGACGAAGACGATGTTCTCGCGCTTGAGCCCGAGCTCGGGGAGGAAGCCCTGCACGGCGGCGAGGATCGCGTAGTCTCCGCACCCGGGGCACCAGCGCACCTCCTGGTCGGACGTGAAGTCCTTCTTCGTCAGCGCGGTGCCGTCGGTGAGGCGTGGGACGCCGGCGGTGCCGTGGGCACCGGGGGCGCCTGGCCCGCTGGACGGCATACCCAGGTCGGTGGTCACTTGGCGGCCTCCTTCAGGGGCACGTCCGAGACGGACGCCACCGCGGTGGCGATGACGTCGGCGAGCTCGCCCGCCTGGAACGGCAGGCCGCGCACCGAGGTGTGCGACTCGATGTCGACGAGGTACTTGGCCCGCAGCAGCATCGCGAGCTGGCCGAGGTTCATCTCGGGCACGATGACGCGCTGGTAGGAGCGGAGCACGTCGCCCGTGTTGGCGGGGAAGGGGTTGAGGTGGCGCAGGTGCGCCTGGGCGACACGGGCTCCGGTGGCCCGCGCCAGGCGGACGCCCGCGGCGATGGGGCCGAAGGTCGAGCCCCAGCCGAGGACGAGGACGTCGGCGTCGTCGGTCGGGTCGTCGACGACGAGCTGCCCGATGGTGTCGGCGATCCCGTCGATCTTGGCCTGACGCAGGCGCGTCATGTGGTCGTGGTTGTCGGGGTCGTAGGAGATGTTGCCCGTGACGTCCGCCTTCTCGATGCCCCCGACCCGGTGCTCGAGGCCCGGTGTGCCCGGGATCGCCCACGGCCGAGCGAGCGTCTCGGGGTCGCGGAGGTAGGGGTGGAAGGTCGGCTGGCCCTTGTCGTCCACGGCGTTGGGCTCGGTCGCGAACTCCACGGCGATGTCCGGCAGGTCGGCCGTGCGGGGCAGCCGCCACGGCTCGGACCCGTTGGCGAGGTAGCCGTCGGACAGCACGATGACGGGCGTGCGGTAGGTCGTCGCGATGCGCACGGCCTCGACGGCGACGTCGAAGCAGTCGGCCGGCGTCGCGGGTGCGACGACGGCCACCGGCGACTCGCCGTTGCGGCCGAAGAGCGCCTGGAGCAGGTCGGCCTGCTCGGTCTTGGTCGGCAGGCCGGTCGAGGGGCCACCGCGCTGGATGTCGCAGACGATGAGCGGCAGCTCGAGCGACACGGCGAGGCCGATCGTCTCGGCCTTGAGCGCGAGGCCGGGCCCCGACGTCGTCGTCACACCGAGCGCGCCGCCGAAGCTGGCACCGAGGGCGGCGCCGACACCGGCGATCTCGTCCTCGGCCTGCATCGTCGCGACGCCGTAGCGCTTGAGCCCGGCGAGCGTGTGGAGGATGTCGGAGGCCGGCGTGATCGGGTAGCTCCCGAGGAAGAGCGGCAGGTGTGCGCGGTGCGCAGCGGCCACGAGGCCGAGCGACAGCGCGACGTTGCCGGTGACGTTGCGGTAGGTGCCCGCCGGCATCGCGGCCGGGGCCACCTCGTAGGCGACCGCGAAGTCCTCGGTGGTCTCGCCGTAGTTGAAGCCCGCGCGCAGGGCGGCGAGGTTGGCCTCGAGGATCTCGGGCTTGTCGGCGAACTTCGCCTTGAGGAACGCCTCGGTGCCGTCCATGGGCCGGGTGTAGAGCCACGAGAGCAGGCCGAGCGCGAACATGTTCTTCGCGCGCTCCTTCTCCTTGCGGGTCAGGTCGGTGAAGGACACGAGGGCCTCGACGGCGATCGAGGTCAGGGCCACCGGGTGCACGTCGTAGCTGTCGAGCGAGCCGTCGTCGAGCGGGTTCTCGACGTAGCCGACCTTGGAGAGGTTGCGCTTGGTGAACTCGTCGGTGTTGACGATGATCGCTGCGCCCCGCGGCAGGTCGCGCAGGTTGGCCTTGAGGGCGGCGGGGTTCATCGCGACGAGGACGTCGGGGGCGTCACCCGGCGTCAGCACGTTGTGGTCGGCGAAGTGCAGCTGGAAGCTCGAGACGCCGGGCAGCGTGCCTTGGGGCGCCCGGATCTCGGCGGGGAAGTTCGGCAGCGTCGACAGGTCGTTGCCGAGCAGTGCGGTCTGCGACGTGAAGCGGTCTCCGGTGAGCTGCATGCCGTCGCCGGAGTCCCCGGCGAATCGGATGACCACGCGATCGAGCTTCTGGACCAGTTTGGCGCTCATGCTCTGCGACGTCCTCGAACTTCCATACGATTCACTGCCCGGGGCCCTGTGCGGCGGGCACTTTCCATGCTATGTCTCGTCGGGCCTCAGATCGTGCACCTGCCACAACGTGGACGACGCGGGTCGACGCGGTGCCGACACAGGGTGAGCCGCGGTCAACGCACCGAGGCGCCCACCGGGACGTGCCGACCGCGGAGGTAGCGCCCCCCGACGGCGCCGACCGCCGCCCCGATGCCGAGGGCGAGGACCACGTGCGCCACGACGAGGGCGGTGGCGTCCCAGCCGAGCTGGTCGACGCCCGGGTCGACGCCCGGGTCCAGGCAGGGGTCCACGCCCGGGTCCACGCCCGGGTCCGTCACGTCGAGCGGCGCGTCGTCGGGCACGTCGTCGGGCACCTGGGTCGTCGCCTCGTGCGGCGAGCCCACCCGGTCCTGTCCACCCCTGTCGACCATGCGCCGCAGGGTAGCCCGGATGCGGCTGACCACTCCGTGCCACTCGCGTACCGGCATGGATAGGCTGGCCGTCATGTCCGGGTACGTGGCCGTCGCAGCGGTGCTGGGGGCGGGCGTCCTGCTCGTCACGGCGGCGATGCTCGTGCGACGGCTCCTCGCCCCGCGCGCACCCCACGCGGCCAAGCTGGCGACGTACGAGTCCGGTGTCGACCCGGTCGGCGAGGGCTGGGCCCAGACGAAGGTCCGCTACTTCGTCTTCTCCTTCCTCTACGTCGTCTTCGCCGTCGACGCGGTCTACCTCTTCCCGTGGGCGACCGTCATCCGCGACGCCGACCTCGGCCGCGCGAGCCTCGTCGAGATGGGCATCTTCATCGGCGTCATCGTGCTCGGCCTGGCCCACGCGGGCCGCCGCGGTCTGCTGAGGTGGGTGTGATGGATCAGCCGCCGAGCCAGCCCGGCCAGTCGGCGAGCCAGCCGGTCAGCCTGCCGATGCCGACCATCGGACCGGCGTCGATGGGCGTCCTCGGCGCCCACGCGCCCAAGCCGATCAAGGTCGTCCTCAACTGGGGCCGCCGCTACTCCCTCTGGGTCTTCAACTTCGGGCTCGCCTGCTGCGCCATCGAGTTCATCGCCGCCTCGATGGGTCGTCACGACTTCATCCGCCTCGGCGTCATCCCCTTCGCGCCGGGCCCGCGCCAGGCCGACCTCATGGTCGTCTCGGGCACCGTCACCGACAAGATGGCCCCGGCGATCCGCCGCCTCTACGACCAGATGCCCGAGCCGAAGTACGTCATCTCCTTCGGCGCCTGCTCCAACTCCGGCGGCCCCTACTGGGACTCCTACTCCGTGACGAAGGGCGTCGACCAGATCGTGCCCGTCGACGTCTACGTCCCCGGCTGCCCGCCGCGCCCCGAGGCGCTGCTGCACGGCATCATCCGCCTCCAGGAGCAGATCGCCGCCGAGCGCCTGTCGACGCAGAAGCTCAAGGGCAGGTATGCCGGCACCCGCGTCGGCAGCGCCGGCGACCTCCGCCGTCCCCTCCTGCGCCGTGGCGCGAAGCCGGGGGAGGACGGCCGGTGAAGGTCACCGACGTGCGCGACGTGCCCTTCGGGGAGTGGTCGAGCACGGTGCTCTCGCTCCGTGAGGAGGGCTACGCGTACTTCGACTGGCTGACGGCCGTCGACGAGACCGACCGCGAGGGCGACGACGCGGGCTTCGACGTCGTCTGCCACCTGCTCGACACCCGCACGCCGGGCGCGCTGAGGTCGGTGCTGCTGCGCACTCGCGTCACCGGGGGTCTGCCGGTCCCGTCGTTGACGGGGATCTTCCGGGGCGCGGCGTGGCACGAGCGCGAGACCCACGAGATGTTCGGCATCGACTTCGACGGCTTCGACGACGGCAGCGGCCTCGGCCTGCGCCCGCTCCTGCTCCCCGACGGCTTCGAGGGCACGCCGCTGCGCAAGTCCTTCGTCCTCGCGGCTCGCGCCAGCAAGGCCTGGCCCGGTGCCAAGGAGCCCGGCGAGGGCCACGACTCCGCCCGCGCACCCGGCCGCCGGCGCGTCCAGGCGCCCGGCGTGCCCGGACCCGAGTGGGGGCCGCGATGAGCGACCTCGCTCCCTGGCTCGAGGTCGTGCTGCGCGCCGTCGCGGTGCTCGCCGCCTTCCTCGTGCTGCCGCTGCTCGTCGGCCAGACCGAGCACAAGGTCATGGCGCACATGCAGGGTCGCCTCGGGCCGATGTATGCCGGTGGCTTCCACGGGTGGGCCCAGCTCGTCGCCGACGGGGTGAAGTTCGTCCAGAAGGAGGACATCACTCCGGCCCGGGCCGACCGCTGGGTCTTCCGGCTCGCCCCCTTCGTCGCGCTCATCCCCTACCTCGTGGCGCTCGCCGTCATCCCCCTCTCGCCACGGGTCGTCGGGGCCGACGTCGACGCGAGCGTCGTGCTCGTGCTCGCCGTGATCGGGGTCGGCGTCATCGGCACGCTCATGGCCGGGTGGGCCTCGGCCAACAAGTACTCCCTGCTCGGGGCGATGCGCGCCGCCGCGCAGCTCGTGTCCTACGAGCTGCCGATGGTCCTCGCGGTCGCCTCGGTCGCCCTCGCCGCCGGGAGCCTGTCGCTCGTCTCCATCGCCGAGGCGTGGAACCCGTGGTGGCTGCTCTGGCAGCTGCCCGGCGCCGTCGTCTTCCTCGTCGCGGCCCTCGCCGAGCTGCAGCGCCCGCCGTTCGACATGCCGCTCGCCGACTCCGAGATCGTCTTCGGCGCCTTCACCGAGTACACCGGCCTGCGCTTCGCTTTCTTCCTGCTCGCCGAGTACGCCGGCATCGTCGTCATGTCGCTGCTCTTCGCGGTGCTCTACCTCGGCGGCTGGGCAGGGCCGTTCGAGCAGTGGCTCGGCTGGGTGTGGACGGTCCTCAAGGGCTTCCTCCTCGCGGTCGTCGTCATCTGGCTCCGCGTGTCGTGGCCGCGCATGCGCGAGGACCAGCTCCAGCGCCTCGCCTGGGTGTGGCTCGTGCCGATGGCCCTCCTCCAGCTCGCCCTGACCGCCGTCGGGGTGGTGGTCTTCCCGTGACCGACGACCGATCGAGGGTGGAGCGACATGGCTGACGGGATCATTCCGGGGCTCGTCAAGGGACTCGCGACGACGGCGAAGTCGCTGACCCGGCACACGCACACGGCCGAGTACCCCGACGTCTCACCCGCGCTCCCGCCCCGGTCACGCGGCGTCATCGCGCTGACCGAGGAGAACTGCACCTCGTGCATGCTCTGCGCCCGCGAGTGCCCCGACTGGTGCATCTACATCGACTCGCACAAGGAGGAGCTGCCGCCGACGACGCCCGGCGGCCGCGCCCGCCAGCGCAACGTCCTCGACCGCTTCGCCATCGACTTCTCGCTCTGCATGTACTGCGGCATCTGCATCGAGGTCTGCCCCTTCGACGCGCTGCACTGGAGCCCCGAGTTCGAGTACGCCGAGACCGACATCCGCGACCTGCTCCACGAGAAGGACCGCCTCGGCGCGTGGATGGCCACCGTCCCGGCGCCGCCCGCTCTCGACCCGGGCAGTGCCGACCCTGCCGAGGTCACGGCCGCGGCGAAGCCCGCCCGGGGGTCCGCCGGAGCAGCCGCTGCCGCTGCAGGTACGCGCGGTGCCGGGGCCGCGGCCCGACCGACGCGGGTGCGTCGGGAGACCACGACCCCGCCGCCGCTCGCCGCGCCCGAGCCGGCGGCTCAGCCGGCGGCCGAGCAGACCCGGGTCATGCCGGCGGTCGAGCGGACGGCCGCGCTGCCCGCCGCTGAGTCCACCGAGAGCCTTCCGGCCGCCGAGCAGACCTCGGTCCTCCCGCCCGCCGACGGTGCCGAGGCCGAGCGGGCAGCGGACCAGGCTGCGGCACAAGGAGACTCGACCCAGGTCCTGCCGACGGTGTCGACCGACGAGGAGGGGAGCGAGTGACGACCCGCGACATCGTCTTCACCGCGGTCGGCGCCGTGACGGCCCTGTCGGCGCTGCTGTCGGTGACGACGAAGCAGGTCGTCCACGCCGCGTTGTGGCTGCTCGTGTCGCTCGGCTCGCTCGCAGGTGCCTACCTCGTCCTCGGGCAGGAGCTCGTCGGCCTCGTCCAGCTGCTCGTCTACGTCGGCGCCATCGTCGTGCTCGTCCTCTTCGCGCTCATGCTGACCCGCGCGCCCATCGGTCCCCACGCCGAGATCGACACCCCGTGGTGGCAGCGCCTCGCCGGCGCCCTCCTCGGCGCCGCGACGACCGCACTGCTCGCCTCGCTCCTGCTCCCGCTCTTCTCCGGCGCGACGGCCGACCTCGACACCCCGACGACGACCACGCCGCAGGTGGCGCAGGCGGTCTTCGGCACGTGGGTCTGGCCCTTCGAGCTGCTCTCCGTGCTGCTCCTCGTCGCGCTCATCGCCGCCTTCGCCGTGTCGCGTCTGGTCCTGCACCGCGACGGCGGCGGCGCGCGCCAGCCGGGCGCAGTCCCGTCGGGCGCACGGTCGGACGGTCGCGGATGATCCACCTCTCGCTGCCGGCCGCCCTGTCGGCGCTCCTGGCCGGCATCGGCGTCTACGGTGTCCTCGCACGCCGCAACGCCGTCCTCGTCCTCATCGGTGTCGAGCTCATCCTCAACGCCGCGAACCTGCTGCTCGTCACGGCGGGGTCCCGCCCGGGCGCGCCGCTCTCGGCCGGTCCGGTGCTCACCCTCTTCGTCATCACGATCGCCGCCGCCGAGATCACGGTGGCGCTCGCGATCATCCTCGTGATGTTCCGCCGCACGGGGCACATCGACCTCACGGCGGTTCCCGACCTCACCGACGACGAGCCGGACGACGCCGGCGACGGCTACGGGGCCGACGCCGGCGACACCGGCGACACCGGCGACGCCAGCGACACCGATGACGCCGAGGACCCGCGCGCCGAGGACCGGGACGGACACCCGCACGACGCGACGCGTGAGCCGGCAGCAGCGGGGGAGGGCGTCGCATGAGCTGGATCGTGCGGATGATCATCGTGCTCCCGGCGCTGGCCGCCCTCGTGGGGCTGCTGACGCGGCGCCGGCGCGGGCTCGCGGCGGCCGTCGCCGTGTCGGTGTCGGCCTACGTCGCGGTGCTCGGGCTCATCCAGTGGGTCGCACCGTCGCGCACGGCCGACATCGAGTCGATCGGCAGTCTCCCGCTCGGCGACCTCTCCGTGCCGCTGCACCTGCTCTCCGACCGTGTCTCGGGCCTCGTGGCGTTCGTCGTCGCCCTCGTCGTCCTCGGCATCCAGGTCTTCACCGCGTGGTACCTCCGCGACGACCCCCGCTACGGCCAGTTCGCCGCGACCGTCTCGCTCTTCGCGGCCGGCATGCTGCTCCTCGTCCAGTCGGGCGACCTCGTGCTCATGCTCGTCGGCTGGGAGGTCATGGGCTGGTGCTCGTGGCTGCTCATCGGCCACGACAGCGAGCGTGCGGCGGCGAGGCGAGCGGCCTACAAGGCCTTCATCGTCACCCGCGTGGCCGACATCGCCATGGTCGTGGGCATCGTCGCGCTCTCGGTGCGGGCCCGGTCGACCGACCTCATGGCCGTGCTCACGGCCGGCGGGGACGGCACGCTGCTCACGATCGGTCTCGTCGGCATCGTCATCGGTGTGGCCGGCAAGTCGGGTCTCGTGCCGTTCCACGACTGGCTTCCCGACGCGATGGAGGGCCCGACCCCGGCGTCGGCCCTCATCCACGCGGCGACGATGGTCGCAGCCGGCACGTACGTCATCGCCCGCCTCTTCTCGCTCTACGCCGGGGACGACGGCGCGCGCACCCTGCTCGCAGTCCTGACAGCCGTGACCATGGTCTACGCCGCCCTGCTCGCGCTCGTGCAGACCGACCTCAAGCGGATGCTCGCCTACTCGACCCTGAGCCAGATCGCGATCATGCTCTCGGCGCTCGCCGCGGCACCGGCCGAGCTCGGGCCCGGTGCCGGCATCGCGCACCTCGTCGGCCACGCCTTCTTCAAGGCGCTGCTCTTCCTCGGGGCCGGCTGGCTCTCGGTGCTCGCCGGCGCGACCGCCGTCGCCGCCCTGCGCGGTCGACTGCGTCCGACCGGCGCCTTGCGCTGGTCGATGGGGATCGGCCTCGCCGCCCTCGCCGGCGTACCGCCGCTCATCGGCTTCTTCACCAAGGACACCGTCATCGACGCCGCGCTCGAGGGCGCGACGGGTGGTGGCGGTTTCCGCGCCTGGCTCGTCGTCGTCGCCCTCTTCGTCACCGTCGTCCTCACGGCGGCCTACTGCACCCGCGCCTGGCTGCTGCTCGACACCCCCGTGGCCGCGACGGGCCGGCTGCCCGACGTCGAGCCCGCCGTCGTCGCCGAGGAGGACGTCGCCGTCGTGACCACCACCGACAGCGCCGACGACGCCGAGGTCGAGCGCGTCCACGCCCACGGCCACGCCCCCATCACGCTCCCGGCCGCGCTCGTCGTGTCCGTCCTGGCCGCCCTCACCGTCGTCGGCACCCTCTTCCTCGCCAGCCTCCGCGGTGGTGTGCACGTCGGGCTGCTGAGCGCCCTGCTGTCCGTCCTGCTCGTCGCCGGCGCCGCGTATGCCGTGTGGTCCCTCAGCGACCGCGGCCGGCTCGACGTCGCCGACCGGGTCCCCAGCCGCGTCCGGGAGCCGGCGGTGCGCGGCTTCGGCGTCGACACGGCATACGTCGGCTTCGGCCGGGCCGTCACCGCGGTCGCGCGTCTCGTCGTGGCGCTGGACCGTGACGTCGTCGACGCCTACCCGCGGGCGACCGCCGTCGTCGCCCGGGCCGCCGGCCGGGCGGGGGAGCGGAGCCATCGCGCCGTGCCCTCGCTGTCGCTGCTCAGCCTGCTCGTCGGCGTCGTGGTCGTCGCCGTCCTGGGGGTGGCCGCATGGCGCTGACCCTCGTGCTCCTGCTGCCGCTCCTCGCGGCGATCGCGCTCATCGCGATCCCCGGCGAGTCCACCGTCGAGCGCGGCATCGCGCTCGGATCCACCGTCGTCACGGCGGTGCTCGCCGTCGTCGTCGTGTGGGGCCGCCACGAGGTGGACGTGCCGTGGATCCGCTCGCTCGGCGTCCGGTGGCACTTCGGCGTCGACGGGATCTCGGCGGCCCTCGTGCTCCTCACCGCGCTGCTCACCGTCGCCGTCGTCGCGCACGCCCTGTCCGGGCCGATCCCCAAGGGAGGCACCGGGTCGACCTTCCTCGGCTGCATCCTGCTCGTCGAGGCGGGGGCGCTCGCCACGTTCATGGCGCGCGACGCGATCCTCTTCTTCATCGCCTTCGAGGTCGTCCTCGTGCCGATGTGGGTGCTCGTCCGCCGCTTCGGCGACGACCACGTGCGCGACGAGACCCGCGCCGACGCCGCCGGCCGCTTCGTGCTCTTCACGGTGCTCGGCTCGACGCTGATGCTCGTCGGCATCCTCTTCCTCGTCCACCACCAGGGCACGAGCGACCTCACGGTCCTCGCCGAGCGCCACGGAGCCGGGCTGTCCCGGCCGCTCCAGGTCGCGATCGCCGCGATCCTGCTCCTCGGGCTCGGCATCAAGGTGCCCCTGTGGCCGCTGCACACGTGGCTGCCCTCGGCGCACACCATCGCCCCCACCGCCGGCTCGGTGCTCCTCGCCGCCGTCCTGCTCAAGATGGGCACCTACGGCATCGTCCGGCTCGCGGTCGGCACCGTGCCCGCAGGAGTCGCGCAGCTGAGTCCGGTCCTCGCGATCCTCGGCGTCGTCGGCATCCTCTGGGGAGGGCTCGCCTGCCTCGTCGAGCGCGACCTCAAGCGCCTCATCGCCTACAGCTCGGTCGCGCACATGGGCTTCGTCGCCCTCGCCATCGCGTCGGGCAGTGAGACGGGACTGCAGGCGGCGCTCTTCGGCAACATCGCCCACGGCGTCGTCGCGGCCCTCCTCTTCTTCATCGTCGGCGACCTCAAGGAGCAGTGGGGGTCCTCCGACCTCCACGTCGCCCGGGCCGCCCTGCGTGACAAGGCTCCCCGCTTCGGCCTCGCCCTCGTCGTCGGCCTGGCGGCCGCGCTCGGGCTCCCGGGCCTCGTCAGCTTCTGGGGTGAGTTCCTCGCGTTGTACGCCGCGTGGTCGCCCGCCCCCGACCGGCCCGTCGCGCTCCTGCGCGTCTGCGTCGTGCTCGGTGCCGTGGGGCTCGCGCTGGCGGCGGCCTACGCGCTCCGGGTCGCCCGCATCGTCTGGGCGGGTGAGGGCAGCGACGCCGCGCAGGGGGCTGCGGCCGAGCCCGTGGCGGACGCCCGTGGCGCCCGTTGGGCGGTCGTCATGACGCTCGTCGTGGTCATCATCACGCTCGGCCTGCTCCCGCACCTGCTGCTCGGCCTCTCGGACGCCGCGACGTCCGGCCTGCTCTCCGGACTGGGGGTCTCGCCGTGAAGGGCCTCGCCATCGACTACAGCATCCTGCTTCCGGCGATCCTGCCGGTCGCCGGGCTCGTGCTCGTGCTCGTGCTCGATCTCGTCAACCCGCGCCTGCGCCAGGTGCCTTATGCCGTCGCCGCCCTGGCCGCGCTCGGGTCCGCCGTGGCCACGGTGCCCGGGCTCGCGCTCGGCGGCGGGTCGACGCGCGAGACGTTCTGCCTGACCGGTCGGACCGGACAGGCCACGGGCGGCGCCACGGCGGCCGGCGTCGACGGCCTGCCGCAGGTCTGCCTGTGGCAGGCCGATGCGCTCGGCAGCACCCTCCAGCTCGCAGCCGCCGTCTCCGCCCTCGTCTGCATCGCCCTGGCCTGGCCCCGCACCCGCCGTCGGCGCCCGACCGACAGCACCCGTGAGCCGGTCGAGGCCGTACTGCTCCTCGCGGCCCTCGCCGGCACGATCGTCGTGGCAGCGAGCCGCGACGTCGGCACGTGGCTCGTCGCCCTCGAGCTCGCGACCCTGCCCGTCATCGCGCTCGTCGCCCTCTCCGGGCGCCGGTCGGCCGTGGCCGGCGCCACCCAGCTGCTCGTGACGTCCCTCGTGTCCTTCGCCCTGCTCGTGCTCGGCGTCGCCCTCTGGTTCGCCGCGACGGGAAGCCCGTTCCTGACCCCGGACGCCGCGCTGTCCTCCGGTGGCGCGTTCTCGGCCGCGTCGGGCGCCCCGACGTCCGTCGTCTTCCCGTCGGTCTCGGGAGGCGTCGTCGCGCTGGCGACGGTCCTCGTCGTCGCCGGGGTCGGCTTCAAGCTCTCGCTCGTGCCGTTCCACGCGTGGACGCCCACGGCATACGCCGGCTCGTCGGTGCCCGTCGCGACGTTCCTCGCGACGGTCTCCAAGGTYGCGGCGCTCGCGGCCCTGCTCGTCGTGCTGCGCGCGGTCGCCGCTCTCGGGACGCCCGCCCTGGTGTCGATCGCGCTGCTCGCCTCACTGAGCATGACGCTCGGCAACGTCATGGCGCTGCGCCAGGACGACGTCGTGCGCCTGCTCGCGTGGTCGACGGTCGCCCAGGCCGGGTGGGTCGTGCTGCCGCTCGTCAGCATCTCCGCGCTCGGCGTCGGCGCCAGCGCCACCTACCTGCTCACCTACGTCGTCGCGACGCTCGTCGCCTTCGCCGTCGTCGCGGTCACCCTGCGCGACCGGCCCGGGGAGGGGCGGTCCATCGCGGCCTACGAGGGTCTGTGGCAGCGCAGCCCGTGGCGGGCCGGCGCGCTCGCCCTGGCGCTGACCTCGCTCGCGGGACTGCCGCCCGGCATCATCGGCCTCGTCGGCAAGATCACGGCCCTGCGGCCGGTCGTCGCCGAGGGCTGGGTCTGGCTCGCGGTCGTCGCGGCGGTCAACGCCGTCATCGGCGTCGCCGTCTACCTGCGCTGGCTGCGTGCCGTGATCACCGCCCCCGACGTGGTGGCCGGTGCCGCGGGCTCCGAAGGCCCGGGCCCCGCCCCGGTGGCTGTCGCGCGTCGGCGACCGGTCATGGTCGCCGGGCTCGTCCTCGCGTCGGCCATCCTCGTCGTCGTCAGCGGTGGAGCGGTCAGGCGGTCTGGGGCACTGCCCGGGCGTCACCCGTGGCCTCGGTCGGCTTCGCGAGACCGGTCGCCTCGTCCTCGACGGTCTTGGCGTGGCGCAGGCCGAGCAGCGAGAGCACGAGCAGCAGGGCCGCTCCGACGAAGGAGGCGATGCCGGCCCAGAGGGCGATCGTGCCCATGGTGCCGAAGGCGTAGGCGTTGAGCAGCAGGCCCCGGAGCGTGTTGCCCATGAAGAGGCTCTGGCGGAGGTCGCCGAGGGCCGTGACCTGGGCCGGGTCCGCGTTCGGGTCCTTGACGGCCAACATGTACTCGGCGGACACCTCCGAGTACGTCTTGTTGTTCGCCTGGGTGTTCATGTGCACGAGGATGTAGTGGTCGGCGAAGGCCTTGGCCTGGGCGCCGTTCTCCATCTTCTGGCCGGCGTACTGCAGCAGGGCGTCCTTCTGGTCCTGGGTCTCGAGCGCGGCGGCGGCCGGCATCGTGATGTTCTGCTGGCTCAGCTGCTCCTTGACGTTGTTGGCGACGAAGCTGCTCGCGTAGATCAGGAGCGCGCCGGCCACCGCCAGCACGACGGCCATGATGAGGCCCGTCCACGAGATCAGCCGGTCGAGTGTCTTGCGCATCATGTGCTTCTTTCATCGGATGGGATGTCGGTTTCCCCAACACCGCCAAACTACTACCGCACGTAGTAGATAAGTTGCCGGTTCAACGATGTCTGACCGAGATCTGGGTCACAGAGGTCGTCGAGGTGGATCCCAGTCACCTCTCAGGGGATTCACAGTGGGAACACGCGCTCCAGGCCGCTCGTTCACCCGACATGCACAACCACTTCAACGGGCTCAAGACGGCCGCGCTCTTCGGCGGCATCTGGGCCCTGCTGCTCGGGATCGGCGCGCTCGTCGGTGGAGGGCGCTTCATCTGGTTCTTCGCGCTGATCGGCGTCGCGATGACGTTCTACGGCTACTGGAACAGCGACAAGCTCGCGATCCGGGCCATGCACGCCTACCCGGTCTCCGAGGCGCAGGCGCCGGCGATGTACCGCATCGTGCGCGAGCTCTCGACGGCAGGCGGCAAGCCGATGCCGCGCCTCTACATCAGCCCCACCCAGGCGCCGAACGCCTTCGCGACGGGCCGCAACCCGTCGAACGCCGCGGTGTGCTGCACCGAGGGCATCCTCGGCCTGCTCGACGAGCGCGAGCTGCGCGGCGTGCTCGGTCACGAGCTCATGCACGTCTACAACCGCGACATCCTCACCAGCTCGGTCGCCGCCGCGGTTGCCGGCGTCATCACCTCGATCGGCCAGATGCTGATGTTCTCGAGCATCTTCGGCGGCGGTGGCTCCGACGAGGACCGCCCCAACCCGTTCGCGCTGCTCGCGATGAGCCTGCTCGCGCCGATGGCCGCGATGATGATCCAGATGGCGATCAGCCGCACCCGCGAGTACGACGCCGACGAGGACGGCGCGAAGCTGACCGGTGACCCGCTCGCTCTCGCCTCGGCCCTGCGCAAGCTCGAGTCCGGCGTCGCCCGCGCACCGCTCGCACCCTCCCAGGACATCGTCAACGCGAGCCACATGATGATCGCGAGCCCCTTCCGGGCGCAGGACGTCACCCGGTTCCTCTCGACGCACCCGCCGATGGACCAGCGCATCGCGCGCCTCGAGAGCATGGCCGGCGGTCCGCTCCACCGCTGACCGGGCGGGGTCGACACGACGAGGGGGCAACCCCGGCGACGGCGGGCCCGTCGATCTGGCAGGCTCGCCCCTATGCGCAGTCTCACCCTGGCCGAAGCCCGCGAGCGATCCTCGCTGATCACCGTCACGTCGTATGCCGTCGAGCTCGACCTCGACCAGGGGTCGGAGGTCTTCGGCTCGCGCACCAGCGTCCGGTTCACGTGCGCCGAGCCCGGCGCGGACTCGTGGATCGACCTCAAGGCCCGCTCGGTCGAGACGATCTCGCTCAACGGCGAGTCGCTCGACCCGGCCGGCGTCGTCGACGGCCGCCTCCCACTGGCGGGACTGGCCGCCGACAACGAGCTCGTCGTGGCCGCGACCATGGCCTACAGCCACGACGGGCAGGGGCTGCACCGGGCCACCGACCCCGCCGACGACCTCGACTACGTCTACGGCCACCTCTTCCTCGACGCCGCGCCGAGCGTCTACGCCTGCTTCGACCAGCCCGACCTCAAGGCGCCCTACGACGTCATGGTCCACGCGCCCCTCGACTGGACGGTCATCGGCAACGGCGCCGCCTCCGAGGCGGGCGCCGGCACGTGGAGCCTCGCCACGACGAAGCCGCTCGCGACGTACTTCATGACCGTGTGCGCGGGACCGTACGTCTCCGTCCACGACGAGCACGACGGCATACCCCTGGGCCTCCACGCGCGGGCCTCGCTGCGCGAGCCGCTCGAGCGGCACGCGGCCGAGCTCTTCGACGTGACGAAGCGGTCGTTCGACTACTTCCACGGGCTCTTCGGCATCCGCTACCCGTTCGGCGAGTACCACCAGGTCTTCGTGCCGGAGTTCAACGCCGGCGCGATGGAGAACCCCGGCTGCGTGACCTTCCGCGACCAGTACCTCTACCGCGGTGCAGCGACGCGCGACGAGCTGCTGACCCGGGCCAACACCGTCAGCCACGAGATGTCGCACATGTGGTTCGGCGACATCGTGACGATGAAGTGGTGGGACGACCTCTGGCTCAACGAGTCGTTCGCCGAGTACATGTCGCACCGGTGCCTCGTCGACGCCACCGAGTACACCGACGCCTGGGTCGACTCCTCGATCGTGCGCAAGGTGTGGGGCTACGGCGCCGAGCGCTCCCCGTCGACCCACCCCGTCGCCGGCGTCGAGGCGCTCGACGCGCAGAGCGCGCTGCAGAACTTCGACGGCATCTCGTACGCCAAGGGCGCGGCCACGCTGCGCCAGCTCATCGCGTACGTCGGTGACGACCAGTTCATCGCCGGCGTCCGCGCCTACCTGAACGACAAGTCCTACGGCAACGGCACGCTCGCCGACTTCCTCGCCGCGATCGAGACCGCGAGCGGCAAGGACCTCGAGGCCTGGTCGCGGGCCTGGCTGCTGACGGCCGACCGCGACACGATCTCGGTCGACGTCGAGGAGCAGGCAGGCGTCGTCGAGTCGGCCGTCGTGCGCCGCGAGGCGCCGGCGGACCGGCCGGCCGACCGCCCGCACGCCTTCGACGTCGCGGGGTGGACCGACGGACGCGAGCTCGGTCGTGTCATGGCCACCGTCACCGGACCCGAGACCACCCTCGCCGGGCTCGAGGGGACCCCGGAGCCCGCCGTCGTCGTGCCCAACGCGTCCGACCTGACGTGGGCTCGCGTACGCCTGTCCGACGCCACCGTGGCCGCGCTGCCGTCCCAGCTCGGCCAGATCCCCGACGAGCAGGCCCGCGCCGTCGTGTGGTCCGCGCTCATCGACGGCGTGCACGGCGCGACGGTCTCGCCCGAGGCCTTCCTCGACGTCTTCGACGCCGCGTGGCCGCTCGAGGCGAACTCCTCGATCCTGACCCGGGTCGCGGCCTACGCCGAGCACCGGATCGTGCCGTACTTCGTGCCGCGCGAGTCGCAGGAGGCGGCCATGGCCCGTCTCAACCGGGCTGCGGTGGGGCTGCTCGAGCGGGCCACGGCCGGCACGACCGAGTCGCTCSCCGCGGCCCGCCTCGTCGCCGGCACGAGCGACGACGAGGCCCTGCTGCGCGCGTGGGCCGACGGTCAGGGTCTGCCGGCCGGACTCGAGGACGACGGTGACTTCCGCTGGATCGTCGTGCGCAACCTCGCGGCGCGCGGGCTGATCGGGGTCTCGGAGGTGGAGGCGTTCCGCGCCAAGGACGACACCCTCCAGGGCGGCCTGAACGCGCTGATGTGCCGGGCGAGCCTGCCCGATGCGGAGGCCAAGGCCTGGGCGTGGGAGCAGCTGACCGGCCGCGAGGGCCGCTCCAACTACGAGATGGTCCATCTCGCGCGCGGCTTCTGGGTCGCGCCCGACGCGGCCCTCGTCGCCGACTACGTGCCGCGCTACTTCACGGACGTCCCGGCGATGTCGGCCTGGGTCGGGGAGGACGCCCTGTCGCGCGTCGTCCTCGTCGCCTTCCCGCGGGTCTTCGACGACGAGACGGCACGTCTCAGCGCCGCGGCCATCGCGCGTGACGACCTCACCCCCGCGGTCCACCGCTCTCTCGTCGACGCCGACGCCGAGCTGCGTGAGGCCCTCGCGTCGCGGGCGACGTTCGGCGCGGCCGTCTGACCGCGGTGGACGTCCCGACCCGCGACGAGCTCCCGGACGTCGTCCGCGACGTGTGCGGCTCTCATCTCGCGCTCCTCGACGAGCGCCTGCCGGGGCTGCTCCACGGTCTCCACCTCCACGGCTCGATCGGGTTCGACGGCGAGTTCCACGGCGGCAGCGACATCGACTTCGTCGCGGTCACCACTCGCCGCCCCACCGAGGCGGACGTCGAGGTGCTCCGGGAGGTCCACGGCGAGCTGGCCCGGCGCTGGCCCGAGCCCGACTACGACGGCTTCTACGTTCTCGAGAGCGACCTGGCCGGCGCTCCGGGCGACGTGCCCGAAGGACCTGGCGTCCTGCACCAGTGGTTCGACGTCGGCACCCACTGCGACCTCAAGGAGATCACGTGGCGCGAGCTGCGTGACCACGGGATCACGCTGCGCGGCAAGCACATCCGTGACATCGCGATCGCGAGTGACGACACCGCGCTGCACGACTCCACCCGCGAGAACCTCGACACCTTCTGGCGCTCGCAGCTCGAGGCGATGGAGCACCACCCGCGGGAGGCGTCCTTGCCCCAGGCCGCCGAGTGGGGTGCCCTGGGGGCGCCGCGGCTCGTCCACCTGCTCGTCACCGGGCAGCCCACGTCGAAGTCGAGGGCGGGTCGGTGGGCACGCGAGGCATACCCGCACCACCGCGAGATCGTCGAGGAGGGCCTCCGGGTGCGGGAGCGTCCCGACGACCCGTCGACGTATGCCACCGACCCCGGTCGTCGTCGCCGTGACCTCATCGCGTTCATGACGGAGGTCATCGCCGACGGCGTCGCACTCACGGAGCCCGCCGAGCGGTGAGCCGGGTGTCCCGGGGCGGGTGGGTCGTCGAGCGGGCCGACGTCACGTCGGCCGAGTCGGCGATCTTGCTGCGCGACTACCTCATCGACGTCAGCGACCGGTGGTTCCGGCTGCACGAGGACCGCGACTCGACGCCCGAGGAGATCGAGCGGAGCCTCGCGGAGATGCCGAGCGACGACCTCGCGCCACCGACGGGAGCCTTCGTCGTCGCCCGGTCCGGGGCGCGGCTCGTCGGCTGCGCCGGTGTCCGACTCGTCCCGGGCCGGTCCGACGTCGTGGAGCTGAAGCGGATGTTCGTGCGACCCGAGGCACGCGGGTCCGGACTGGCCGCGGCGCTGCTGGCCGCGGCGGAGGAGGCCGCGCGTGACCTCGGTGCGACGACGGTCCGGCTCGACACGCGCCTCGACCTCGTCGAGGCCCGCGCGCTCTACCTCCGGCGGGGCTACGTCGAGGTGCCGGCGTTCAACGACGGCGACTACGCCGAGGTCTGGTACGCCAAGCCTCTCCGCTGACCGCTGGTTCGTGGAGATCTTCCGGCACCAGGTGCCGAAGGATCTCCACGAACAGGTGCCCCGGACGCCGGGGCCGGCCGGTCAGCGGTCGTAGGCCGTCGTGTGGTGTGGTTCGTAGAGCTGGATCTCGTCGGCTCCCGGGATCGCCAGCATGACGACGAGGCCGTAGCCGTGGTCCGTGGGCTCGGTCGTGAACACCGCTCCGCGCGCGGTGAGCTCGTCCATCGTCGAGCGCAGGTCGTCGCACATGAGCGAGATCGCATGGTGCCGCGGCGCCGACCACGTCGACCCCTCAGGCCCGCGCGTCGGATGCACCCCGAGCTCGCTCGGGCCGGTCCCGAAGATGAGCCAGGCGTTCGTGTCGTCGGCGCCGTCCGAGCCGTCGTCGGTCACGCAGGGCCACTGGAGGACGTCGCGGAAGAAGGCGCGCGTCGCCGCTGCGTCGTCGGAGTACACGAGGTTGTGCACGGCAGTGATCATGGACGGGACGCTACGCCGATGAGGCACGCGACGGCATACCCGTGTCCGCGGTGGGCCGAGGGTCGCGTTTGTGCATCCGCCCGTGACGGGGCCTCCCCTGTCACTCCGCGGTCGACTGCCGGCCACCAGGCGCCGGCGAACCACCGCGAGAGCGGGGTTCCGGGTGCCCGAGGTCACCAGGGGCTGGGCTCGTAGTCCTTGACGAAACAGCCGTAGAGGTCCTCGCCGGCCTCGCCGCGCACGATCGGGTCGTAGACGCGGGCGGCGCCGTCGACGAGGTCGAGCGGGGCGTGCCAGCCCTCGGCGGCGATGCGCAGCTTCTCGTCGTGCGGGCGCTCGTCGGTGATCCAGCCGGTGTCGACGGCCGTCATGAGGATGCGATCGGTCTCGAACATCTCGCCCGCGCTCGTGCGGGTCATCATGTTGAGGGCGGCCTTGGCCATGTTCGTGTGCGGGTGGCCGGGCCCCTTGTAGCGGCGGGAGAACTGCCCCTCCATGGCGGACACGTTGACGACGTAGGCCCGCCGTGCGCCGCCCGCGACCGCGGCCCGCATCGCCGGCCGCAGACGCGAGACGAGGATGAAGGGCGCCGTCGAGTTGCACAGCTGCACCTCGAGCAGCTCGAGCGGGTCGACCTCCTCGACCTTCTGCGTCCACGAGTTGGTGCGCTGGAGGTCGGGCAGCAGACCGCCGGCGTCGACGGCGGTGCCGGCCCGGTGGGCCTCGAGGCTCGCGTGCCCGGCGGTCAGGGCCAGGGCTGTCATCGACGCGGCCGTCTGGGCCGCGATCGCGTGCTCGACCGACTCGCCGTCGTGGTGGGCGATCGCGTGGGTGCCGAGCGCCCCGGCGATCGAGGCCGGGTGCGCCTCGCTGATCCGGTCGAAGGTCACCATCTCGGGCAGGGCCACGCCGTCGGGCAGCGGAGCCGACTCGAGCTCGACGAGGTTGCTGTAGGCGCCGGGGGAGCGGCGCACCGTCTGGGCGGCGTTGTTGATGAGGATGTCGAGCGGGCCGGCCGCGCTGACCTCGTCGGTCAGGGCCACGACCTGGGTGGGGTCGCGCAGGTCGATGCCGACGATCTTGAGCCGGTGGATCCAGTCGGCCGAGTCCTCCATGGCGGAGAAGCGGCGCATCGCGTCCTTGGGGAAGCGCGTCGTGATCGTCGTGTGGGCGCCGTCGCGCAGCAGGCGCAGCGCGATGTACATCCCGATCTTCGCGCGGCCCCCGGTGAGCAGGGCGCGCTTGCCCGTGAGGTCGGTGCGCTGGTCACGCTTCGCGTGCGAGCGAGCCGCGCAGTCCGGGCAGAGCCAGTGGTAGAACGCGTCGACCAGCGTGTAGTCGGTCTTGCAGATGTAGCACCCGCGCGGGTTGATGAGCTCACCGGCGAAGGCGCCGGCTGCGTTGGAGACCAACGGGATTCCCTTGGTCTCATCGTCGATCCGCATGGGGGATCCGGTGGCCGTCGACTCGATGACCTGCCGGTCGGCCTTGCGCTCGGCCCACGTCTTCGCGTTGCGCCGGTCCTTCTTGAGCCGCTTGTACATCAGCGAAGCGGCCCGCTTCAGGGTCTCGAAGTCCGGGTCGTCGATCTCGAGCGAGGGCGCCAGGGCCAGCACACGCACCGCAGTCGCGACGTCCTCGGGGTCGAGGTGCACGACGGCAGCGGGGTCCAGCTCGTTCTCGGTCTCACTCACCGCGCAAGGGTACGCGGGCTGCTCGCTCCGCCCCCAATCCGCGGTCCCGGCCCGGAGACAGGGTATGCCGCCGGGCCGGCGACCGTCCGAGCCACCGGGAGCGTGGTGGTGGGGACGGGCGCGTGCCCGACGGCATACGAGACCGGGGAGGTTGGCCTCGCCCGGGTCACGTCCAGCGTGTCGTCACCCTGTCCGTGACCCGGCGCGAAGTGGAGGGGTCAGTTCGAGCTGGCCGGCTTGACCGCGAGCGTCACGGGGACGTCCTGGCGGGCGCCGCCCCGGATCACCGTGAGCGTGGTCTTGTCGCCGGCCGTCATCTCGCGGATCTGGGCGACGAGGGCCGTCGCGGAGTCGATGCGCTGACCGTCGACCGCGATGATGACGTCGCCGTTCTTGATGCCGGCGTTCGCGGCGGGCGTCCCGCCGTTGACGGCTACCACTTGGGCGCCGGCACGCTTGGCGCTGCCGTCGGAGACCACCGTGTCGCGGGTGCTGACCCCGAGGAACGCGTGCTGGGCCTTGCCGCTCTTGATGAGCTGGTCGGCGATCGACTTGGCCTCCTTGACGGGGATGGCGAAGCCGATGCCGATGTTGCCGCTCTGGCTGCCGCTCGAGCTCTGGCCCAGCGACGCGATCGAGCTGTTGATGCCGATGAGCTCGCCCTTGGCGTTGACGAGCGCGCCACCGGAGTTGCCCGGGTTGATCGCGGCCGACGTCTGGATGGCGTTCGTCACGACCTCGTCGCCGGACGTCTGCTGCTGACCGAGGGGCGACTCGCTCGCCGTCCCGGTGCTGACCGGACGGTTGAGCGCCGACACGATGCCCGTGGTGACGGTGCCCGACAGGCCGAGCGGGTTGCCGACGGCCATCGCCGGGTCGCCGACCTTCAGGGCCTCGGAGTCCCCGAGGGTGATCGGGGTCAGGTCGCTCGGTCCGTTGGTCAGCGTGATGACGGCGAGGTCGGTCGAGGGGTCCGTGCCGACGATGGTCGCGCCGTAGGTGCGCCCGTCGTTCAGCGTCACGGTGATGGCGCCGTTGCCGGTCGCGTCGCCGACGACGTGGTTGTTGGTCAGGATGTGGCCGCTCTTGTCGAAGACGACGCCGGAGCCGGCGCCCGACCCCTGCTGGGTCGTGACGTTGATGCTGACGACGCTCGGCGTCACGGCGGCGGAGACCGCGGTCCAGTCGGGAGCGGTGGCGTTGCCCTGCACGACCGTCGGCGAGGAGCCCTGGTTCTGGTTCGTCGTCGACGTGGTGGACGTCGTCGCCGCGGCGGTGCCCTGGTCGCCGAGCTGCGTGACGGCATACGTGCCACCGCTCGCGAGGACGGCTGCGAGCAGCGCGACGCCGATGGTCTGGCCGACGCGGCTCTCGCGCTTGGGCGCCGGACGGCTGCCCTCACCCAGGGGCGGCGTCGGCGGGGCCGGCGGCGCGGGTGGTGCGGACTGGCTGTAGTAGCTGCCCTGCGGGATCTGCTGGGTGTGGTCCTCAGGTGCCAGGGTCATGGCTCCTCCTCGCTCTGGTCTGTTGTCTCCATGACATCGGCCCAGCTTTGGATGACGTTGTGGTGTTCCTAGGAATCCGCTGTGCCTTGGGACGACCGATGGTGACGTGGCTCACTCGTGGCCCGGGTGATCGGGAGCTCGACGACGACGGTGGCTCCACCGCCGGGAGTCTCGTCGACCCGGACCGTGCCGTCGTGGGCCTCGATGATCGCGTGGACGATGGCCAGCCCGAGCCCGTTGCCACCGCCCTGGCCACGGCTTCGGCTGCGGTCGGCGCGGTAGAAACGCTCGAAGACGTCGGCGCGGGCGTCGACGGGTATGCCGTGTCCGTGGTCGCGCACGTGGAGCGCGACGTGCTGGGCGTCGACCCGTCCGACGAGGATCTCGATGGGGGTGCCGTCGGGCGTGTGCACGCGCGCGTTGGTCACGAGGTTGGTCACCACCTGCCGCAGCTGGTGCTCGTCGGCCCGCAGCTCCGTCGGCTCGATCGGTCCGTTGATGCCGGTCGCGACGATGTGCCTGCCCGGCGCGATGGTGCGCGCGTCCTGGGCCGCGTCGGCCGCGAGGACGGCGAGGTCGACGGTCTGCAGCTCGAGCGGGCGCTCGCCATCGAGGCGCGCGAGGGTCAGCAGGTCCTCGACGAGCCCGCTCATCCGGTGCGCCTCGGACTCGATGCGCCCCATGGCGCCGGTCACGGCGTCGGTCGTGGGCAGGGCACCCTGTCGGTAGAGCTCGGCGTAGCCGCCGACGGCTGCGAGCGGCGTGCGCAGCTCGTGGGAGGCGTCGGCGATGAAGCGGCGCATCTTCTCCTCGTTGGCCTCGCGCACGGCGAAGCTCTGCTCAATCCGGGCGAGCATCGCGTTGAGCGACCGGGAGAGTGACGCGACCTCGTCGTCGGTGTCCGGCACGTCGATGCGCTGCGTCAGGTCGCCCACGGCGATCTTGGCCGCGGTGTCCTCGATGCGGGTCAGCGGCCGGAAGGTGCGCGCGATGAGGTACCAGCCGAGCAGGGCGATGGCGAGCAGGGCGATGGCGCCGATCCCGCCGGCGTAGAGCAGGAACTGGTCGACGGTGGCCTCGAGCGGCCGCAGGGGCAACGCGACCTCGACGATCCCGGTGCCCTCGTCGTTGACCTTGGCGAGAGCGAGCCACTGGCCGTCACCGGTGGCGGAGTCGACCTGGAAGGTCGACGGTTCGAGGACGTTCGCGTCGGTGATCCTGGGAATCGGCAGCGCCGGGGTCGTCGGCTCCAGCAGGGCGGCATCGCGCAGGTTGGTCACCTTGCCGGTCGCCAGGTCGAGCACCTTCGCGGTGAAGTTCGACGGCAGCTGCGAGCCCGTGACCTGCAGCTCGGCGAGGTCGACCGAGGCCAGGCTTGCCGCGTAGACGTCGAGCTCCTGCTCCGTCTGGTTGACGAGGTAGGCGCGCAGCAGTGCGCTGACCACGAGTGAGGTGACGGCAAGGGCCACGGCGATGAGCCCGAGGGTGACGGCCAGCAGGCGCCAACGCAGGGGCATGGCCCGCAGGCGCCGGGTCAGGGAGCGTCCGCGCAGCGCGGCGCCGGGGACGGTCGCGTCGGCCGCCGGGGCGGTCAGGTCGGCCATCCGGTCAGGAGGCGGTCAGCTCTGGGGGCACCCGGAGAACGTAACCCACGCCGCGCTTGGTGTGGATGAGCGAGGGGCCGTCGGCATCGATCTTGCGCCGGAGGTAGGAGATGTAGGACTCGACGATGCCGGACTCGCCGCGGAAGTCGTAGTCCCAGACGTGGTCGAGGATCTGCAGTTTGGAGAGCACCCGGTTGGGGTTGAGCAGCAGGTAGCGCAGCAGCTTGAACTCGGTGGGGGACAGGTCGATGATGCGGCCACCGCGGCGCACCTCGTGGCTGTCCTCGTTGAGCTCGAGGTCGTGGAAGCGCAGCGTGGCGCCGTCGTCGGCCTGCCCGCGGGTGCGGCGCAGGACCGCCCGGATGCGGGCGATGACCTCCTCGAGGCTGAACGGCTTGGTGACGTAGTCGTCCCCGCCCACGGTGAGGCCCTGGATCTTGTCGCCCGTCGCGTCGCGAGCGGTGACGAAGACGATCGGCTGCTGTCGGCCGCGGTCGCGCAGGCGACGGGTCACCTCGAAGCCGTCGACGTCGGGGAGCATGACGTCGAGCACGACGAGGTCGGGCTCGGACTCGGCGGCCATGGCGAGGGCGGTCGTGCCGTCACCGGCCGTCTCGACCTCGAAGCCGGCGAAGCGGAGTGAGGTCGCGAGGAGCTCGCGGATGTTCGGCTCGTCCTCGACGACGAGCAGGCGAGCCTCGGGTGCCGCAGCTGTCTGGGTGTCCACGGTCCCAGTGTCAGGGTGTTCGCTGGGAGTTCGCTGGGAGTCGCGAATTCCTTTCGTGGGTGCGCGCCGGGTCAGCGCATGCGGGCCTTGGCGAGGGCCTTCTTGAAGTCCTTGCCGCACATCGAGGCGCAGTCCTGCGCGCACAGTCGCTTGATCACCACGGGGCACTTCGTGCACCGCGGGATGTCCTTGCAGCACGTGGACTTCGGCTTGAGCTTCGCCACGTCCTTGGCCTTGAGCTTGCCCACGCCGTCGATGCTAAAAAGGTAAGGCTTGCCTGACCTCATTGAGTCACGGGTTGAGACGGCCCCCGAGGCTCAGAGGTCGTCGGCGTCGACGATGCGGTACGCGTACCCCTGCTCGGCCAGGAAGCGCTGTCGGTGCGCGGCGAAGTCGGCGTCGACCGTGTCGCGGCTGACGATCGTGTAGAAGTGCGCGGTGCGCCCGTCACCCTTGGGGCGCAGGACGCGTCCGAGGCGCTGGGCCTCCTCCTGGCGCGAGCCGAAGGTGCCGCTGATCTGGATCGCGACGCTCGCCTCGGGCAGGTCGATGGAGAAGTTGGCGACCTTGCTGACGACGAGCGTCGTGATCTCGCCCGTGCGGAAGGCGTCGTAGAGGCGCTGGCGCTCCTTGACCGTCGTCTCTCCGGTGATGACCTCGGCACCGAGCCGCTCGGCCACCTCGTGGAGCTGGTCGAGGTACTGCCCGATGACGAGCGTCGGCTCGCCGGCGTGCTGCTCGGCCAGCGTCTCGACGACGGGGAGCTTGGCGTCGGAGCACGACGCGAGCCGGTAGCGGTCCTCGGGCTCGCTCACGGCATACGCGAGGCGCTGGCCCTCGGGCAGCGTGACGCGCACCTCGACGCAGTCGGCGGGAGCGATGTAGCCCTGGGCCTCGATGTCCTTCCACGGCGCGTCGAAGCGCTTCGGGCCGATGAGGCTGAAGACGTCGGCCTCGCGGCCGTCCTCGCGCACGAGGGTCGCGGTGAGGCCGAGGCGGCGGCGCGCCTGCAGGTCGGCGGTCATCCGGAAGATCGGGGCCGGCAGCAGGTGCACCTCGTCGTAGACGATGAGGCCCCAGTCGCGGGCGTCGAGCAGGTCGAGGTGCGCGTAGGCACCCTTCCGCTTCGTCGTCAGCACCTGGTAGGTCGCGATCGTGACCGGGCGGATCTCTTTGCGCGCACCGGAGTACTCGCCGATCTCCTCCTCGGTCAGGGTCGTGCGTTTGATCAGCTCGTCCTTCCACTGCCGCGCGCTGACCGTGTTGGTGACGAGGATGAGGGTCGTCGCCTTGGCCGCGGCCATGGCGCCCGCGCCGACGAGCGTCTTGCCCGCGCCACAGGGGAGGACGACGACGCCGGAGCCGCCGTGCCAGAAGCCGTCGACGGCGTGCTGCTGGTAGGGGCGCAGGTGCCAGTCGGCCTGGTCGAGGTCGATGGGGTGGGCCTCACCGTCGACGTAGCCGGCGAGGTCCTCGGCGGGCCAGCCGACCTTGAGCAGCTCCTGCTTGAGGGTGCCGCGCTCGCTCGGGTGCACGACGACGGCGAGGTCGTCGAGGCGCTCGCCGGTCAGCGGCTTGATCTTCTTGTGCCGCAGCACCTCCTCGAGGACGGGCCGGTCGGTCGTGCGCAGCACGAGCCGGGTGCCCTCGGGGCTGTCGGCGAGCCCCTCCTTGGTGAGGGTGAGGCGGCCGTAGCGGTCCATCGTGTCGGCCACGTCGACGAGCAGCGCGTTGGGCACGGCATACCGGCTGTGGGTGATGAGGGCGTCGACGACCTGCTCGGCGTCGTGGCCGGCCGCGCGGGCGTTCCACAGGCCGAGCGGCGTGATGCGGTAGGTGTGCACGTGCTCCGGGGCACGCTCGAGCTCGGCGAACGGGGCGATGGCCCGGCGTGCGGCCTCGGCGTTCGGGTGGTCGACCTCGAGGAGGAGGGTCTTGTCGCTCTGGACGATCAGGGGTCCGTCATTCATCGTGTGGGGACAACTCCGAGCGTGGGTCGAGGTATTCCGTCGGGCCCCCCGTGAGCCGATACCTCGGCCCGGGCGCGGGGCGTGCTGGTGACAGTATGGGCGCATGCGATCCCCACAGGTCGAGGCGGCGACGGGGCTGCCCCCGAAGGTGACGATCTACGAGGTCGGTCCGCGCGACGGCCTGCAGAACGAGAAGACGATCGTCCCGGCCGCGACGAAGGTCGAGTTCATCCGCCGTCTCGAGGCTGCCGGGCTCGGCACCATCGAGACGACCTCGTTCGTCCCGGCGAGGTGGGTGCCGCAGATGGGTGACGCCGAGGAGGTGCTCGCCGGCCTCGGCGCCGACGGGCTCGGGCGCCGCCGTCCGGCCCTCGTGCCCAACGAACGAGGCCTCGACCGCGCCGAGGAGCTCGGGCTCGGTGCGATCGCGATCTTCGGCTCGGCCACCGAGACCTTCGCGCAGAAGAACCTCAACCGGTCGGTGAGCGAGCAGTACGCCATGTTCGAGCCGGTCGTGAAGCGTGCCCTCGCTGACGGGATGTGGGTGCGCGCCTACGTCTCGATGTGCTTCGGCGACCCGTGGGAGGGTCCGGTGCCGATCGAGCAGGTCGTCGACACGGCCGAGCGGCTCATGGACCTCGGCTGCCACGAGCTGAGCCTCGGCGACACCATCGGCGTCGGCACGACGGGCCACGTCCACCGGCTCCTCGAGGCGCTCGACGCCCGCGGCATCGGCACCGACCGCATCGCCGTGCACTTCCACGACACGTACGGTCAGGCGCTCGCCAACACGATGGCCGCCCTGGGCGACGGCGTCTCGGTCGTCGACGCGGCCGCGGGGGGCCTGGGCGGCTGCCCCTACGCGAAGTCCGCGACCGGCAACCTCGCCACCGAGGACCTCGTCTGGGCCCTGCACGGCGCGGGCGTCGAGACCGGGGTCGACCTCGATGCACTCGTCGAGACGTCGGTGTGGATGGCGCAGCAGCTCGGCCGCCCGTCGCCGAGCAACGTCGTGCGCGCCCTCGCCGGCGCCTGACCCGCCCACGCGTCAGTCGGAGGGCTGGTCCTTGGTGAGGTGGAGCAGCCAGTCGCGGTCGGTCCGGATCAGGGCGTAGCGGCGTGACCCGGTCTGCCCGTGGAGCACGAAGACGATCCGGTGGTCGTCGCGGGACTCCTCCTCCCACCAGCCGGTGTCAGCGACCGACTTGTGCTCGTCGGTGTAGGTCAGGTGGTCCAGGTCGTGGTCGTCGACCGCGACGGCCAGGCGGTCGTGCCGGCTCGTCGTCGGCAGGCCCTTGGGCACCGCCCACGAGCGCAGGACGCCCTCCTCCTCGAGCCGCAGGTCGAAGTGCGGCCGCGGCTTCCGGTGGTCGTGGAGCACGTATGCCGGCCGTTGACCCCCGCGGACGTCGTTGCCTGCCAAGGCTGCTCAGCTCTCGAGCGTCGCGCCGGTGATGCGGTGGACCGAGAACGACTTCTCGTGGCCGGACTCGTCGGTGGCTCGGACGCGGCCGCCCTCGACCTTCTGCGGGTGGATGAGGTGGCGGCTCGTGGCTCCGTGGCCGTCGGAGTAGCCGATCCAGACGCCGTGCCGGTCGGCGACGGCGTCACGCAGCAGCGAGAGGGTCACGACGGGGTCCATCGCCTGGATGCGCGGTCCGGGTCGGGTCTCGTCCTCGACGCGGCGCTGGTCGGCGGTCGCCTCGGCCGCGCGCAGCCCGTCGACGAGCGACTGGGTGTAGGGCCGGTCGACCGGGGAGACCATCGGACCGGGACCCCGGCGGCGTGCACCCGCCCGTCGGCGAGGTGTCTCGGCGTGGACGACGGCGCCGTCCTGCCCCTCGTGGACGGGGGCGAAACCGTTGTCGCGCAAGAGCTCGACGAGGACGCGCGGGTCCGCCGACGAGACGAGCACCGTCGGCGCGAGCCGCCGCAGCCGGAGAGGCGTGAGGTCGCGCGACGCGAGCATCGTGTCGAGCACGGCCTCGTCGTCGGACCGGATGTAGGCCGCCGCGCCGCCGATCCGGGTCTGGCCGTGCTTGCGCGCGACGTCGGCGACGAGGTACTCGAGCGGCTGCGGCACCGGGGTGCGGCTCGACCGGCGCACCGTCTCGGTGAAGTCGGCCGCGGTCCACCCGGCGTCGAGCGCGCGGCGCACCGACTCGGGGGTGAAGCGGTAGACGGTGGCGCCGCCGCGGGACTCGACGTCGGCGGCGAGGCGCATGAACGACCCGAGGCCGCCGACGAGCGGCCCGGGGGCGACGGCGGTGAGGTCGGCCTGGACGAGGATGTGGTCGACGGGCGAGGGCAGGTGGGCCGACATCGCCGCGGCGACGGCCTCGGCCACGGCTCCCGGCTCGGCCGACGTCTGCCCGTTCGAGGTGATGTCGGCAGCGCTGCCGCTCGCGCGATCACCTCGACCGCGGGCGGGGCGCCTGCCGTTCGAGGTGTTCGCGACACCCGCCTTGCTCGCGCCACCACCTCGAACTGGGGGTGCGGGCGGGGGGAGGAGCGGGGCGACGAGCGCACGGCCGGCCTCGGACAGGGCGCCGCGACCGGTCACGCCGAGCCACTCGCTCTCGCGCAGCACCGCCTCGACGGCCTCGTCGAGGACGGCGGCGGACCGGTTCGGCCGGCGCCACGCCAGGCGCTCGCGCAGCGAGGTGTGGTCGGCAGCGTGGCCCGGCTCGAGGGACGCCAGCTCGCGCAGCACCTCGCGGCGGATCGCACGGATCGCCGGCCATTGCACGTCGGGGCCGAGGGCGTTGGCCGCCCCGGTGCCCGTGCTGCGCCGACCGACGAGGTGTGGTGCTCGGGTCGACCCGAGCCAGGCCACGGCCAGCGTCGACCACCGGTGCCCGGCCTCGCTCGAGCTCCACTCGTCGATCTCGGACGTGGGGGCCCACACCGGCACGACCTCGCCGTCGTCGGCGACGAGCCCGGCGGCATACGCCAGCTCGACGACGAAGGCGGTGTGCTCGGGGTCGAGGTCGAGCGCCATCTGGGTGACGCGGAGGTCCCGCACTGACAGGCCGCCGGCGCGCAGCACCCGGGGTGGCTCGGCGCCCCAGGTCGCGGCCAGCTCGTCGAGGTGGGTCAGGCACTCGCTCGCGGCACCGCCGGCAGCTGCGTCGACGAGCGAGACGGGTCGGGCCTCGATGTCGGGCGGCGTCAGCTCGGCCGACCGGTGCAGGCGGCCTTGCCGCAGCACGAGCCCGACCTCGCGGGGGAGCGCGACGCGGTCGGTCGAGACGGGGACGAGCAGGTGGTGCTCGAGCAGCCACCGGGCCGTCGTGCGTCCGGGCGTGGCCGTGGGCAGCACGCCGAAGGCCGGCCCCCACGTCATCCGCTCGAGCATCGCCCGCGAGTCGTCGGGCGCCTCGGCGACGGCGGCCCGGATGTGTTCGGGGTCGGCGTGCTCGGGGAGCGACGAGGGCCGCAGCTCACGCATCGGCGCGCCGAGCCCGGCGACCGCCGTGCCGAGGACCTCGGGCAAGGTGCGCACGACGTGGTCGCCGTCGGCGCCGCGCCAGAGCAGGGCCGACTGCCACAGGTCCTGCACGATCGCGTCGACGGTCGCGGCGTCGTCGGTGCCGAGCAGGTGCAGCAGCGTGCTGCGTTCGGCGGCGTCGCCCGCGACGACGACGGCCTCGAGCACCTGCAGGTGGCCCCGGTCGAGCGCCTCGACGGCGCGTTGCACGCTGGCCCGGGTGCCGGCACGGGCGGCCAGGCTCGTCAGGTCGGCCGGGGCGGGGCGCGCGAGATCCGGGCGCGCGAGCACGAGGTCGATGAGCTCTGCGTCGCTGCGACCGCGGATGTCGTCGGCGAGGCTCCGGCTCGAGGTGGCCATCCTCCCAACCTACTGCCCGCACGCCGTGCCTCCGACTCGCGCCGGGGACGCGCCCGCTAGCGTTGCCCCCATGAGCGCGCTCTCACCGGCGACACCCGCCGAGAACGCCCCGGCGCACCCGACCGGGCAGCAGTGGACCGTCGGGCACGGCCCGTTCGAGGCGACCGTCGTCGAGGTCGGGGGCGGCCTGCGCACGTTCACCCGTGACGGCGTCGACGTCGTCGCGGGCTACGCCGCCGACGAGACCTGCGCGTCCGGCCGAGGGCAGCAGCTCATGCCCTGGCCCAACCGGATCCGCGACGGGCGCTTCACGTTCGCGGGCACCGAGCACCAGCTGTCGGTCACCGAGGTCGCCCGTGGCAACGCGAGCCACGGACTCGTGCGCTGGGCGCTCTGGGAGCTCGTCGAGCTCGAGGACGACCGCGTCACCGTGGGCTACCGCCTGCACCCGCAGCCGGGGTGGGACCACTTCCTCGACCTGCGCACCACCTACCTGCTCGACGACTCGGGCCTCGTCGTGACGACGGCCGCCCGCAACGTCGGCCCGTCGGAGGCGCCCTTCGGCTACGGCGCCCACCCCTACCTCGCCATCGGCGAGACCCTGCTGCCCGACGTCGAGCTGCGCATCCCGGGGTCGACGTGGGTCGAGGTCGACGAGCGACTGCTCCCCGCCGCGAACCGTCCGGTCGACGGCGAGCCGTACGACTTCCGCGATCGCCGCCCCGTCGGCGAGGCGCGCCTCGACACCGCCTACACCGACGTCCTTCGCGACCCCGACGGCATGTGGCGCGCCACGGTGTCGGCCGCCGACCGCACGACGACGCTCTGGGCCGATGCCGCCTTCCCGTGGCTGCAGGTCTTCACCGCGATCGCCGAGGACCGCAAGGGCGAGGTCGGCATCGCCGTCGAGCCGATGAGCTGCCCGGCCGACGCCTTCAACTCCGGGCACGGACTCGTCGTGCTCGCCCCGCGCGAGGAGTGGACCGGCACGTGGGGCATCTCCCCGGCCTGACCCCGTCAGCCCGACCGGCCACGTGACGCCTCAGCGGCCGAGCAGCACGTCCGACGTCTGCTCGAGGGCCTGACGTGCGTAGCCCCGCCACATCCGGCCGACGAGCGGCAGGACGCGGGCGGCATACGTGCTCGTCGGGTGCAGCGTCCAGCTCCACGTCACCCGCACGCCCGTGCCCTCCGGCGTGAAGGCCCAGCGGCCGTCGACGTGTGAGACGAGCGGCTTGAACGCCCCGGTGAAGTCGGTGAGCACGTAGTCGAAGCGCTGGGGCCGCACGACCTCGGTCAGGCGCTCGCGCATCGTCCCGCCGTCGGCCAGGGCGATGGTCCGGGTCTGCCCGACCTCGCCCCACGGACCGGTCTGGTCGCGCACCTCGCGGATCGGCGGCAGCAGCCCGTAGCGCCGCGACATGAGGTCGGTCAGCGGGTGGGGGAGCAGGCGGTCGTAGGCGTCGGCGACCTCGACGGGCAGGGCGCGGGACGACTCGAGGTGCAGGGGCGTGGGCATGCCCCAGCGTAGGTCGGCCGGCCGGCGGTCGGGGCCTCGGCGCCTGCGCGGCGCGGAATCCGGCTTGCCCCGAGCCGTTAGGCTGGAGCGGAGCGCAAGGAGCGCCATCGAGTCGTGCCGTGACGCGGCCGACCGAGATCTGAACGAGGTGGACTGTGCCGACTGGCAAGGTCAGGTTCTACGACGCGGACAAGGGCTTCGGATTCATCTCCGAGGACTCGGGCGCGGACGTCTTCCTGCACGCGAACGCGCTCCCCGCGGGCGTCACGACCCTGAAGAAGGGCGTGCGTGTCGAGTTCGGCATCGTCGAGGGCCGCAAGGGTGCCCAGGCGCTGTCGGTCAAGGTGCTCGACCCGGTCCAGTCCGTCGCCGCCAACAAGACCGCACAGACCCGCAGGACGCCGGAGGAGCTCACCGTCATCATCGAGGACGTCGTGCAGCTCCTCGACGGCGTCGGCAATGGCTACCGCTCCGGACGCCGTCCCGACCGCAAGCTCGTCTCCAACGTCGCTCGCGCCCTGCGCGGCCTCGCGGACGAGCTGGAGAAGTGAGCTGATGACCGTCACCGCCCCCAAGACGGACGCCGTGCTGCTGGCCGCGTCCGACCTCGCCCGCAGCGTCCTCGAGGACGTCGCCGAGCCCGGAACCATCGGCGCGCACCTCGGCATGGACCTGCTCGAGGAGCGCCTCGGCATGCACTGGTTCGAGTGCACGTCGCCGGGCTATCGCGGCTGGCGCTGGGGCGTCAGCGTCGCCCGGGTGTCGCGCGCCAAGGTGGCGACGGTCTGCGAGACCAACCTGCTGCCCGGTCCCGACGCCGTCCTCGCGCCCGAGTGGCTGCCGTATGCCGACCGGCTCGCTCCCGGAGACCTCGGCGCCGGCGACGTGCTGCCCTTCCGCCCCGACGACCCCAACCTCGAGGCCGGCTTCGAGGCCACGGGCGAGGAGGACGTCGACCAGATGGCCTTCTTCGAGCTCGGGCTCGGACGTCCGCGCGTGCTCTCCGCCGAGGGGCGGGAGGTCGCGGCGAGCCGCTGGTACGACGGCGACCACGGGCCGACCGCCGAGATCGCGACGAAGGCCACCGAGCACTGCACGACGTGCGGATACTTCCTGCCGATGGCCGGCGCCCTGCGCGCGACGTTCGGCGTGTGCGCCAACGAGTGGAGCCCGTCCGACGGCCGGGTCGTCTCGCTCGACCACGGCTGCGGGGCCCACTCCGAGACCGACCTGGACCACCCCGAGCCGACGCCGATCGGGGAGCCGATCGTCGACGAGTTCGCGGTCGACCTCGAGCCGGCCGAGCGCGTCGACCGGGACGACGAGGACCAGGCCGAGCAGTCCGATCAGGCTGAGGAGTCGCACGGCTCGGACGACCCCGTCACCGACTGACCGCGCCCGACCACGACGAACCACCCGGCATACCCGGGTGGTTCGTGCGTTTCCCGGGGCGGTGGGACCGGCGGTGGGACCGGCGGTGGGACCGGCGGTGGGTGCGGCTCAGGCGGCGTCGCTCGCGTTGCCGCGCCCGCGCCACACGTAGACCCAGCCGATGGCGCCGAGCACGAAGCCGGCCACGCACGTCCACGGCCACCAGTCGCGGTCACCCTCGTGGAGGGCGGGCACCGCGAGGATGACGACGAGGGCCACGACCCACGCCGCGAGCCCGACCTCGATGATCCGCAGCATCGGCACGGGCAGCGGCGCGATCTGCTCCGGCGTCGTCGGCTCGGACGCGTCGGTCGGCGCGTCGGTCGGCACGTCCGGGGTGGTCTCGTCGGTCACGTGGACAGCCTAGGGTCTCGTCACACACACGAAACGCGCCGCCACTAGGGTGTGCGCCATGTCGACGGATACACGCAAAGCGCCCACACTGACCGGGCTCGACGGCTTCTTCAAGATCACCGAGCGCGGGTCGACCGTCGCTCGCGAGGTCCGGGGCGGCTTCGTCACCTTCTTCACGATGGTCTACATCGTGGTCCTCAACCCCATCATTCTCTCGGGCGTCATCGACGGCTCGGGCACCATGATCGGTGGCACGACCGACCTGACCGAGAGCAAGCTCCTCGTCGCGGTCGGCACGGCGGTCATCGCCGGCGTCATGTCGATCCTCATGGGGCTCGTCGCGAACTTCCCGATCGCGCTGGCTGCGGGGCTCGGCATCAACGGCCTCATCACTGGCATGGTCATCACCCACTCGGCCGACAAGATCACCTTCGCCGACCTCATGGGCCTCGTCGTCATCGAGGGTGTCATCATCCTCGTGCTCGTGCTGACCGGCTTCCGCAAGGCGGTCTTCAAGGCGATCCCGGGGCCGCTCAAGGTCGCGATCTCCGTCGGCATCGGCCTCTTCATCGCCTACATCGGCGTCATCGACGCCGGCTTCGCGCGCCGTCCCACGACCCCCGGCTCGGTCCCGAGCGAGCTCGGCATCGGCGGTAGCCTCGACGGCTGGCCGACCCTCGTCTTCGTCGTCGGCGTCTTCCTCATCGCGGTCCTGCTCATCCGCAAGGTCAAGGGCGCGATCCTCATCGGCATCGTCGCGGCGACCGTCCTCGCGATGCTGCTCGAGGCGGTCTTCAGCATCGGCCCGCGGGTCTTCGACGACAAGGGCGCCCTGACCAACCCGTCGGCGTGGGCCCTCACCGTGCCGAAGCTGCCCGACTCGATCACCAACACCCCGGACCTCGGGATCCTCGGCCAGTTCAGCCTGCTCGGCTCGTTCGAGAAGATCGGCGTCGTCACGGCCGTCATGTTCGTCTTCTCGCTCCTGCTCGCCGACTTCTTCGACACGATGGGCACCGTCGTCGCGATCGGCACCGAGGCCAAGCTCCTTGACGAGGACGGCAACCCGCCGCACACCGACCGCATCCTCGTCGTCGACTCGGTCGCCGCGATCGCGGGTGGCGCCGGTGGCGTCAGCAGCAACACGTCCTACATCGAGTCCGCGTCGGGCGTCGAGGAGGGGGCCCGCACCGGCCTCGCGTCGGTCGTGACGGGTGTGCTCTTCCTGCTCGCGACCTTCCTCGCTCCGCTCTTCGCCGTCGTGCCGTCCGAGGCGGCGGCCCCGGCGCTCGTCATCGTCGGCTTCCTCATGATGACCCAGGTCAAGAACATCGACTGGGACGACATGGAGGTCGCCCTGCCGGCCTTCCTCACCATCGTGCTCATGCCGTTCACCTACAACATCACCGTCGGCATCGGCGCCGGCTTCATCGCCTGGGTGCTCGTCAAGATGGCTCGTGGCAAGCGCCGCGAGATCCACCCGCTGCTGTGGATCGTCGCCGCGTTCTTCGTCGTCTACTTCATCAAGGCGCCGCTGGAGTCGATGCTCACCTGAGTGACGCTGCCGCACAAGGCGGTTCGCTCCACACCACACCAGGGCACGTATGCCGTGAAGGCCTCCTCCCGCTCGGGAGGGGGCCTTCACGCGTCGGGTCTGCGGATCGGAGCGTGCCCGGTCTGTCCAGGGTTGGGAATGGTTAGCCGAGGTAATGAGTTAGGCTAAGCATCACCAGACTGCACTTCCGAGGATCCGCCCTTGACTGCCAAGAACCCGACCATCCGGCTCTCCAGAGCCGAGCTCGTCTCACTCTCCAACGACATCCGACTCGCCTGCATGCGCATCTCGCGGCGGGTCCGTTTCGAGTCCGACCGTGAGCTGCCCCCGCACCAGTTCTCCGTGCTCTGCCGCCTCGAGGCCACGGCCCGTACCAACAGCGAGCTGGCCGACATCGAGCGCGTGTCCGCCCCGAGCATGAAGCGCACGACCAACATGCTCGTGGAGCGCGGCTACGTAGCCCGGGCCGACGACCCCACCGACGGCCGACAGGTGATCCTGTCGCTGACCCCCGAGGGCCGCAAGGCGCTCAAGCGGATCCGGAAGCACCGCGACGAGTGGATGCTCTCGCGCTTCGAGCAGCTCACCGACGACGAGCGCGAGCTGCTCCAGCGGGCAGCCGCCGTGCTGGCCAAGGTGGCCAGCGAATGAGCCCCACCTTCCACTCCCTCTCGATCCCGAACTACCGCATCTACGCCTCCGGCGCGATCGTCTCCAACATCGGCACGTGGATGGGGCGCGTCGCCCAGGACTGGCTCGTCCTCACCGTCCTCACCGATCACTCGTCGACGGCGCTCGGCATCGTCACGGGACTGCAGTTCCTGCCCTTCCTCATCCTCGCGCCGTTCGCGGGGATGCTCGTCGACCGCTTCCCGAAGCGGCGCATCCTCTTCCTCACCCAGACGGCGCTGCTCCTCACCGCCCTGCTGCTCGCGGTGCTCACCGCGGCCGGGGTCGTCGAGCTGTGGCACGTCTACGCCCTCGCCTTCCTCCAGGGCGTCGCGACGGCCGTCGACAACCCGGCCCGGCAGACGTTCGTCTCCGAGATGGTCGACACCGAGCACCTGCCCAACGCCGTCGCGCTCAACAGTGCCTCGTTCAACCTCGGTCGCCTCGTCGGGCCCGCCGTCGCCGGCCTCGTCATCGCGTGGTTCGGCATCGCGCCCGCGCTCTACGTGAACGCCGCGACCTTCGTCTTCGTCCTCGTGGCGCTCCTGCGGATGAACACCAGCCTGCTGACGCCCTCACCGCGTGCCCGAGGCAAGGGTCAGATCCGTGAGGGACTGCGCTACGTCAAGGGACGGCCCGACCTCGTGCTCATCATGGCGCTCGTCTTCGTCCTCGGGACGTTCGGGATGAACTTCCAGCTGACGATGGCGCTCATGGCCACCAAGGTGTTCGACAAGGGTCCGGGGGAGTACGGCCTGCTCGGCTCGATCATGGCCGTCGGCTCCTTGACCGCCGCCCTGCTCTCGGCCCGTCGCGCCCGGCCCCGGATGCGGGTCCTCCTCGTCGCGCTCGCCGGCTTCACGGTGTCGACGGCCTTCCTCTCGACGGCGCCGAACTACGTCATGTTCGCCGTCTTCCTCGTGCCGACCGGCCTCTCCGCCCTGACCGCGCTCACCACGGCCAACGCCATGGTCCAGGTCAGCGTCGACCCGGTGATGCGGGGACGGGTCATGGCCCTCTACATGGCGATCTTCATGGGGGGCACGCCCATCGGCGCGCCCGTCATCGGGTGGATCGGTGACGTCTGGGGACCCCGCTGGACGATCGCCATCGGCACCATCGCGGTGGGCCTCAGCCTCGCCGCGGTTGGACTCTGGGTCGCACGTCGGCAGAATGTCGCGGTGACCATCCAGACCCAGCGGCGCCCCCGACTCCGGATCCAGCTCGCCTCGGTGGTGTCCTCGGCCCCCGAGGTGACCAAGTGAACTTCAAGTTCCGCCACCGCATCACGGTCGCGGCGCTCGTGCTCTTCATCGCCATCGCCGTCATCGCCGCGTTCGTCAACCGCTGAGCCGTCGGGCGAGGCCCGACCCGGGCCAGGCCCCTCCCCACGGTGCGGACCGACGTGTGGGCGGGCGCAAACGGGACCGGACCGCGTCCCTAGGATGGGCGTCTGCCCCACCCGTCGAGACCAGTGCGGAGGAGCCACCATGGCCGCCCAGAGGTTCGTCGACCTGCTCAACGAGCAGATCGGCCACGAGTACGCCGCCCACCAGCAGTACGTCGCGATCGCGGTCTACTACGACACCCTGACGATGCCGCAGATGGCAGCGCTCTTCTACCGTCAGGCGGTCGAGGAGCGCGACCACGCGATGATGATGGTCCAGTACCTCCTGGACACCGACTCGACGGTGGCGATCCCGGGCGTGGCCGCGCCGACCAACACCTTCGCTGACATCGTCGAGCCCGTCGAACTCGCCCTGGTCCAGGAGAAGCGCGTCAGCGACCAGATCAACGCGCTGACCGCCGTCGCCCGCGAGGAGCACGACTTCGCGTCCGACCAGTTCATGCAGTGGTTCATCAAGGAGCAGGTCGAGGAGGTCAGCTCGATGTCCGACCTGCTGACCGTCGTCCGGCGCAACCGCGCCGACGTCGAGAACATCGAGGAGTACCTCCGCCGCGAGGCCAGCAGCGAGGAGGCCGACGCCTCCGCGCCGCCCATCGCCGGCGCCGGCGCCTGACGATCGCTGCGTCACGCGCGGTTGACGCCTGCCGCGGAGACGACGAGAGCGGCCGCCCGGACGGGCGGCCGCTCTCGCGGTGTGGGGTGCTGCTCGGCCGACGGGGGTCGTTCAGCCGAGCAGACCTCCGGTGGGACACGTCACGACCTTGGTGTCGAGGACGCAGACGACCTTCGCGGTGAGCGGGTCGAGCACCCGGACGAGGTCCTTGGGGTCGCCGCTCAGCAGCGGCAGGTGCGGCAGGGCGAGCAGCCGAACGATCTCGGCCGGCAGGGTCGGGACGGGCACCTTCGGCACGGGCGGGAGCGGCACCGTCACCGACGGCAGTGGGACGCCGGGGACCGACGGCAGCGGGATCGGCAAGCCGGGCGCGCCGGGCTTCGGCTTCGGGACCGGCTTGGGCGACGCCGACGGCTTCGGTGACGCCGAGGGCTTCGAGGTGCTGGACGGTGCGGGTGACGGCTTCGCCGAGGAGCTCGGTGTGGGGCGTGCGCTCGGCGAAGCCGTCGAACGGGGAGCCGGCGAACCGGCATACGCGAAGCCCGAGCCCTCGGGGGTGGCCGAGCCACTCCCGGCAGCGGGGCGGGCGGCGGGGATCGCGCTCATCGGGACCACGGCCACGCCGCGGCGGTACGCGTCGGCGATGGACAGCACCGTGCGCACGTAGGAGTCGGAGTGGTTGTAGCGCAGCACGGCGTCGTAGGCCGCACCGGGCTTGCGCAGGTCGGTGCCGCCCGAGCAGAGCAGGACCCCCGCGCCGGTGGTCGCGTCGGTCAGGCTCTGCGGGTTGGCGACCCCGTCGCCGTCACCGTCACGGCCGGCCATGGACCACGACGTCGGGATGAACTGCATCGGGCCGACGGCGCGGTCGAACGTCGTGTCGCGGTCGAGGGCACCGCCGTCGGTGTCGGTGATGCGGGCCGTGCCGCGGGACCCGTCGAGCGGGATGCCGATGATGCCGGGCCGGGCGATGCCGCTCGCGTCGAGGACGTTGCCGCCGAAGCGCGCGTGGTTGCTCTCGACGCGGCCGATGGCCCCGAGCAGGGCCCAGTCGACGCCGCACCCGGGCTTGATGCTGCCGAGGACGCCGGCTGCGCGCTGGTAGGCCGTGACGGCCACCGCGGGTATGCCGTTCGCGTCCAGGCGGACCGGCGCGAGCGAGTCGATCGCCATGATCGCGCCCTTGGCCGGCCCGGCCACGTTCACGCGGGCGTAGTCCTGGGTGAAGGTCTGGTAGATCGGGGGCAGCTGCATCGGCGCGGGCGCCGGGCCGGCCTGCGGGTAGAGCGGGCTGCCCTCGGTGATGGCCTGGTCGGGCACGGTGATCGCCGACGTCGGTGCGACGGTGTCGCTGCCGCGGGTGGCGGCGAACGCGATGCCGGCGGTCGCCAGGGCGATGACCGGCACGGCTGCAGCGACCCGGCGCGCGGTGGTGCCTGCGCGGACGATGCGGACCATGGTGACTCCTCGGAAGCGACGGCCGCCCCCTTTGGCGGTCTGCACGGATCAACGAGGGACGTACCCAAAGGTCACGCGCTCACAGCGGGCGTGCGCGCCGAGGGCCAGCACCCGGCATACGGGAGCTGGCCCTCTGGGGACGCGGGCGGGCGGTCAGCCGAGTGCTGCGACCACGTGGTCGATCGCCTGCGTCAGCTTCGTGACGTCCTCGGGGTCGACGGCCGGGAACATCGCCACGCGCAGCTGGTTGCGGCCGAGCTTGCGGTAGGGCTCGACGTCGACGATGCCGTTGGCACGCAGAGTGCTGGCCACCGCGGCGGCGTCGATGGAGTCGTCGAGGTCGATGGTGCCGACGACCTGCGAGCGGGCAGCCGGGTCGGCGACGTAGGGCGTCGTCCAGTCGGTCTGCTCGGCCCAGCCGTAGAGGCGGCTCGAGGAGTCCTCGGTGCGGCCGGTCGTGAACTCGAGCCCGCCGTTGCCGTTCATCCAGTCGAGCTGGCTCTTCATGAGCGCGAGCGTGGACAGCGCGGGGGTGTTGTAGGTCTGGTTCTTCAGCGAGTTGTCGACCGCGGTCGGCAGGCTGAAGAAGTCGGGGACCCAGCGGCCCGACGCGGCGATCTCGTCGACGCGGGCGAGCGCGGCGGGGGAGAAGGCCGCGAGCCACAGGCCGCCGTCGGAGGCGAAGCACTTCTGCGGGGCGAAGTAGTAGACGTCGGTCTGGGTGATGTCGACGGGCAGGCCGCCGGCGCCGGAGGTCGCGTCGATGAGGACGAGCGCGTCGTCGTCGGCGCCCTCGACGCGCTGGACCGGGGCCATGACGCCGGTCGAGGTCTCGTTGTGCGGCCAGGCGTAGACGTCGATGCCCGCCTCGGCTCGCGGCGAGGCGAGCGTGCCCGGGTCGGCCTTGATGATCGTCGGGTCGCCGAGGAAGGGGGCCGCCGCCGTGACGTTGCCGAACTTGCTCGAGAACTCCCCGAAGGCGAGGTGCTGGGCGCGGTCGCGGACGAGGCCGAAGGCGGCGATGTCCCAGAACGCCGTCGAGCCGCCGTTGCCGAGGATGATCTCGTAGCCGTCGGGCAGGGAGAAGAGGTCGCGCAGGCCTTGGCGGACCTCGCCGACGAGGTTCTTGACCGGCGCCTGGCGGTGTGACGTGCCGAGCACCGTGCGACCCAGGGAGCTGAGGTAGTCGATCTGCTCGGGGCGGACCTTCGAAGGTCCGGAGCCGAACCGTCCGTCGGCGGGCAGCAGCTCGGCCGGGATGGTGATGGGCTGGGTCACGACTGGTGCTTCGGTCACGGATTCACCCTTGCGAAGTGCGGCCACGCTACGGTCTCGTGGCGGACGTGTTGAGGTCGGATGACGCCGTTGTCACCGCTGACATTCAACCCCACGTGCCCACCCCTTGGACATCGCTGCTCGATGTGTGGACGCCCACGCGGCGCGCGGGCGGGGTGCGCGGTGGTTCGGGAGATGCGTCCCCGCACCAGGAGTGCGCGTCGGAACGCGCATCTCTGGCACGAACCCGCACCGTCGGGGTGCTGCGTCACCACTGTCCACAGGCCCGGAGCGCCGGAGGCGTCCGACGCGCGACAATGAGGCGATGGATCTCGACCAGCTCGCCCACCGCGACGTCGTCAGCGCTGCCCGACTCGGCGCTGCCGGCCACGGCCCGGCTGCCGTCGCGCGAGCCGTGCGCGCCGGCCTGCTGACCCCTCGGCGTGGGCCCGACGCGCCACGGACGCGACGTGAAGATCCACCGCTCGCTCCCGGCATACGGCCTCGCGCACGGCACCTCGGACGACCGGGTGGCGACCGCGGTCGGTGTGGTGCAGGCCGGATTGGAGGGGGTGCCGCTCAGCGCCCTCGTGCCGGCCGACGCCGCGCTGCATCGAGGGCTGGTCACGACCGAGCAGCTCACGGCGGCCTGCGAGCTGCTCGCGGGGTGTCGCGGGATCGGGCCGGTCCGCGCGATCCTGCGAGAGGCGGACAGCCGCATCGAGTCGCCGGGGGAGAGCGTCATCGGCCACCGGCTGCGGGCCCTCGGCTACCGGCTCGAGCCGCAGCTCGAGGTGGCCACGGATGTCGGGGACCGGTACGCGGACTTCCGGATCGAGGGCACGCGGGTCCTCGTCGAGTTCGACGGCGCCGAGAAGTACGCCGACAAGCGCGCCGCCTTCGGGGAGAAGCGGCGCGAGGACGCCATGCGGCGCAAGGGGTGGCTCTTCGCGCGCTACGTCTGGGCCCCCGCTCGACGACGTCGCCCTCATCCGGGCTCGCACCCAGGCAGCCATCGTCGACTCTCGACGTTGGGCAGCGTGAGCGCAGGTGTGCGCTCGTCCCGCAGGTGGCCCTCGGCCCCAGGAGTGCGCGGTGCATCGCGCACTCCTGAGACCGGCGCGCACGCGTGGGTGCGCCCGGTCCGGTGGCGTCAGCGGACGATGCCGCCGAGCGACGTGCTCGTGAAGGCGCCGACCCGCCCGTCGTAGACCCGCAGCTCGCCGCCCGAGCCCCGGCCGAAGAGCAGGAAGGTGCCGTCGGCGCGCGTCACGACGTCGGGGGCCGACGTGAAGGCCTGAGGTGTCCCGACGAGGAGGCTGCCGCGCTGGACGACCGCGCGGCCGTCGACCCCGTTGCCGACGGCGACGAGGGCTCGACCGGGCCAGGCGTCGCCGAGGGCGCGGTCGGACCACGCCGCGAGGTTGTCGCCGCGCTGGACCCAGCTGCTCGTCGCGGTCGTCGGGTAGAAGGTCCGCTCGTAGGTCGCACCGTTGGTGCCGCGGCCCGTCACGAGGATGCCGCCGCTCGCGGGGTTCGCCGACGCGGACAGGCCCGACGTGAAGACCCCGCCCGCCGAGATCCAGCCGCTCCACCGCGTGCCGTCGAAGTGCTTGCGCCAGGCCGATCCGGTGGTCGCGACGGCGAAGACGTCCATCGTCCCGTTGCCGAGCGACGCCCCGTGCTGGGCGACGACGGTGCCGCCGAGGTTGGCCGACCCCTTGCGTATGCCGTCCTGGTACCACGTGTGGACGAGCTGCCTCGCGCTGTTGCGGGTGAAGAGGTCGACGCGCCCGGAGCGTGAGCTCGTCGCCGACGGTGCATCGGTGGAGGTGACCCCGGCCGAGATCCAGGAACCCCACGAGGCCCCGTCGTTGGTGCTGCGCTTGAACGAGACGGCGTCGTTGGTGCCGCGGATGAAGGTCGTGACCTGCGACCCGGTGCGCGCGGCGGTGACGCCGACGGGCGAGATGAGGCTGCCGCCGGACCGTCTCGGCACCGTGGCTCTCGGGGTGATGCGGACGATCTTGTCGTCGGTGCCGTTGGAGGTCGTGAACCACAGCGCCCCGTCCGGCCCGAGCTGCACGGCTCGGATGCGGCCGTAGCCCTGGGCGATCGCGATCCGGGTCACCGTCGCGGGGCGGGTCGTCGTGGGGGACGGGTTGAAGCGCATGAGGTAGATGCCCTGGCCCTTGAGCAGCCCGACGGCGAGAGCACCCTGCCACTCACCCCAGGCCGAGCCGCGCAGGAAGGTGGCCCCGCTCGTCGCCACGGTCGGGTCGCCCGAGGACCACATGGCCACGCGGGCGGTCGGGAACTTGCCGAGGTCGGTCATCGGGGTGGTCTCGTCGTAGCCGGGCACGGGGTCCCAGCCGTAGTCGCCGCCGCGGACCGAGAGGTTGATCTCGTCGTCGCGGCTCGTGCCGTGCTCGGCCGACCACAGCTCGGTCGTGCCGGGCCGCACGGCGAGTCCCTGAATGTTGCGGTGCCCGTAGTTCCAGACGTAGCGGGCGTTGCCACCGCGGGAGTAGAAGGGGTTGTCGGTCGGGACCGTGCCGTTGGCGTTGACCCGGAGCACCTTGCCGCCGAGCGAGCCGAGGTTCTGAGGGTTGGTCCCCGTGGCCGCGTCGCCGGTGCCGACGTAGAGCTTGCCGTCACCGCCGAAGCGCAGCCGGCAGCCGGAGTGGCGACCGCTCGTGACGGGCAGCCCGGTGACGACCGGCGACCCGTCGGAGACCGCGGTGGTGTCGCCGGTCAGTCGCCAGCGCAGGACGCGCACGTCGAGCGGGTTGCCCGCCGAGTCGCGTACGGCCTGGCAGGTGTAGAAGCGCTTGTTCGTCGCCGCGGATGGGTCGGAGACCATGCCGAGCAGGCCGCCCTCGCTGTTGACGTAGAGCGAGGGGAAGCCCGAGATGGCGACGCGTCGAGGGGCGTTGCCGCCTCGCTTGCTCCAGACCTGCCCGGCGCGCAGGTCGTAGAGCATGAGGTCGCCGACCCAGGTGATGTCCCACGGGTAGCCGAGGCCGGACACGACCGTCGTGACCTGGAGGGTCGGCGCCGCCTCGGCCGTGGGCGTGGGCTGGACGGCGAGCGCACCTCCCGCGACCAGGGCGCCGACGAGGGCGATCGATCCTCGGACTCGCAGTCGCTGCACCATGCTGACTCCCCGACTCGGTGACCTGCTGGCTCCGCTCGCGAGGCTACGCGCGAGCGGGCAGGTCCGCGCGTCGAGAGCTCAGCGGGACGTCCGGGTGCGGCGACCGCCGCTCAGTGCCGGTCACCACTCGAGTGAGCGCCTGGTCCCACTCGAGTGAGCGCCCGGTCCCACTCGAGTGGCCCCGTCGTCCCACCTGCCACACGCTCCTGGGACGCCGCGCTCACTCGACGGGGTGGGCCTGCTGTCAGTGGGAGATGTCGGGCGTCCAGCCGGCGACGTCCTCGGGCTTGCGCGGACCCTCGCCGATGTAGCGCGACGACGGCCGGATGAGCCGGCCGGTCTGCTTCTGCTCGAGGATGTGCGCGGACCATCCGGCCGTGCGCGCACACGTGAACATCGGCGTGAACATCGACGGCGGGACCTCCGCGAAGTCGAGGATGACGGCGGCCCAGAACTCGACGTTCGTCGCGAGCACCCGGTCGGGTCGGCGGGCGTGCAGCTCGTCGAGCGCGGCCTTCTCGAGGGCGGCCGCGGCCTCGTAGCGGGGCGCACCGAGGCGCTCGCACGCGGAGCGCAGCACGCGGGCGCGGGGGTCCTCGGCACGGTAGACGCGGTGGCCGAAGCCCATGAGGCGCTCGCCCTTGTCGAGGACGCCCTTGACGTAGGCCGTGGCATCGCCCTGCTGCTCGACCCCGTCGAGCATGTGGAGCACGCGCGAGGGTGCACCACCGTGGAGCGGACCGGACATCGCCCCGACGGCGCCCGAGAGCGCGGCGGCGACGTCGGCACCGGTCGAGGTGATGACGCGGGCGGTGAACGTCGAGGCGTTCATGCCGTGCTCGGCGGCGGAGACCCAGTAGGCGTCGACGGCCTCCACGTGCTTCGGGTCCGGCTCGCCGCGCCAGCGGATCATGAAGCGCTCGGTGATGGTGCGGGCCTTGTCGACCTCGCTCTGCGGGACCATCGGCTTGTCGAGCCCACGGGCCGACTGCCCGACGAACGACAGGGCCATGACGGCGGCGCGGGCGAGGTTGTCGCGCACCTCGTCGGCGTCGATGTCGAGCGTCGGCTTGAAACCCCACACCGGTGCGAGCATGGCGAGCGCGGACTGGACGTCGACGCGTACGTCCCCGGTGTGCACGGGCAGGGGATAGGGCTCGGCCGGCGGCAGGCCGGGGTCGAACTCGTTGTCGACGAGCAGGCCCCACACGTGGGCGAAGTCGACGTGCCCGACGAGGTCGTTGATGTCGACACCGCGGTAGCGCAGCGCCCCACCCTCCTTGTCCGGCTCTGCAATGGTCGACTCGAAGGCGATGACGCCCTCGAGTCCTGGCTTGAAGTCGGGGTCGGGCGTGCTGTCTGCCATGTGCGTCCTTGCTGTGCAGGCGGTACCACCGCGGTGTGGAGGCCGCAGCCGGGATGCGGACGGTGGGCGTCGGTCCCGGCTGACAGACTCACCGTATGCCGTCAGCCGCCGACCAGACCGTGTTTCGTGACGCCGTGTTCGCCACCCGAGACCAACATCACGACGCGGTCCGCTTCGAGGGCACCGACTTCACCGGGACCCACGCCGAGGGCCACTCGTTCCTCGAGTGCTCGGTGCTCGGCGGCACGCTCGACGAGGCGCACCTCGAGGGCTCGCGCTGGTCGGAGTGCGAGTGGGAGCGCGTGGGCGGCGTCGGCGTGACGCTGGCCGAGGCGAGCATCATCGAGACGACCATCGAGGGGTGCCGGCTGGCCGCCGTCTCCGCCTGGGGCTCGACGTGGCGCGACGTCACGGTGCGTGGCGGCAAGGTCGACTTCCTCAACCTGCGCGGCGCCCGGCTCAAGGACGTCGCCTTCGTCGACTGCGTCGTCGTCGAGCTCGACCTCCAGGAAGCCACCGTCGACGGCCTGACCTTCGAGGGGTGCACGCTCGTGTCACCGACCTTCGGTCGCGGGACGTATGCCGCGCTCGACCTCTCTGGGGCCACGCTCCGTTCGCCGGTGGGTCTCGCCGGGCTCAAGGGCGCGACGATGAGCCGCCCGCAGGTCATCGACCTCGCCGACGCGTTCGCGGCCGAGCTCGGGATCCTCGTCGCCGACTGAGCGCAGGGCGGCGTGAGCACGCTGCGCCCCGCGCGCGCGTCAGTTGATCTGGTTGGGCTTGGCCCGACGCAGCGCCGCAGTGGCGGCGTCCTTGGCGCGGTCGGTGGCCTTGACCTTGTCGTCGGGCCGGATCCGCTTCGTCAGGTCGGCCCGCTCGACGAGGGCCGTCAGCAGCATGTCGGTCTCGGGGTGGACGCCGACCGCCTCGTCACCGCTGAAGACGACCCAGTGGGCGACGTCGCCCTTGTAGACCTTGAGGATGCTGCCGTCGGCGAGCGACTTCGCGTGCGCCATCGCCTGGCGACGAGCACGCTCGCTCGAGATCGCCTTGTTGGCGGCCTCCTTGGCGGGCTCGCGCAGCGCCTGCGTGGCCACCCAGATCTGGGGGCCGTACTTGATGCCGAGCTTGACGGTCTGGGTGACGAGCTTGCCCTTGCCTGCCATGGTTGGTGACTCCTCACAGCGCCCCGGACGGGCCGGGGCTGTCGCCGGGACCGCGCGCGCCGTGGCCTGACGTCCGCGCGGACCTTCTCGGGCCAACCCTAGTGTGGGGTCATGGACAGCTCATCTCGCGAGCCGGCCCGGGAGGGCCTCGCCGCCGTACGCCGCGTCGACTACTCCGGCGACGGCCTCGTCGAGTCCGACGTGGCCGCGTCGCCCTACCTTCAGGCCAGGGCCTGGGTCGATGCCGCGCTCACGGCCGCCGAGGACCGCGACGACGTGCCCGAGCCGACCGCCATCTCGGTGGCCACCGTCGACGCGACGGGCGCGCCGGACGTGCGCACCGTCCTCATGCGCTTCTTCGACGAGCGCGGCCCGGGCTTCGTGACCAACCTCGGCTCGGCCAAGAGCGAGCACCTGCAGTCCAACCCTCGTGTCGCGGCGGCCCTGACCTGGCCCGCCATCTACCGCGCGATCCGCTTCCGGGGCACGGCAGAGCTCGTCGGCCGCGACGAGGTCGAGGCCTACTTCGACGCCCGGCCCTACGGCTCGCGGCTGTCGGCCTGGGCGTCGGACCAGTCGCGCCCGGCCGCCGACCGGGCCGAGCTCGAGCGCAAGTGGCAGGACGTGCTCGAGCGCTTCCCCGACACGGGCAGCGATCACGACGTGCCGGTGCCGGACTTCTGGGGCGGGTGGCGCATCGTCTGCGACGAGGTCGAGTTCTGGGCCGGGCGGCGCAACCGCCTCCACGACCGGATCGTCTTCCGCCGCACGGGCGACGGCGACCTCGCCGACGCCGACTCGTGGACGCGGCTGCGTCTCCAGCCCTGAGTCCCGCCCACACCCCGGACACGGAACAGGGCAGCCCGACGAGTCGGACTGCCCTGCTTCATCCATGGTGTGGATGGGGACGCGGCTATCGCGTGGCCACCTCACACGCTCCGGAAGAAATCACTTCTCGGATCACCTCCCTTCGGTTTCGATGTCACGACCGTACGTCGGGGCCTGACGGGCGGCAAGACCTTTTACGAGGGTTGTCCGGCGGGGCCGTCGGGGCCGTCTGAACCGCCGGGCTGCCCTCGTCGGTGCTGCTGCGGGTCGGTCGGCAGCGGGTCGTCGGTGGTCGTGCCACTCGTGGTGCCAGCACCTGCGCCGGCATCGGCACCGGCACCGCTGCGGGTCGGGTCGGGTGCGCTGGTCCGACGTCGGCTGATCCGGGCGAAGGCGACGACCGCGGCCACGACTGCGACGACCACCAGCGCCACGACGACCATCGGGCCCCAGGCCGCGTCCGGCGGTGCCGTGGCGTCCACCGGCAGGGCCGCGACCAGTCCCACAGACACGGGCACCGTCATGGCCCCACCTCGGTGTCCGGGGCGACCGCCGCCGTGGCCTCGGGCCTCAGCTCGGCGCCGCGTGACCCGCCGCCCGCCGGAGGGAGCGGCGTCGGCGGTGTGGGGGTCGGCGGGGTCGTCCCGGTCCCCGAGCCGGAGCCGTCACGGCGGTCGGCCGAGCGGGAGGGCGAGGACAGACTGCGGGCCCCCACGAGCAGGGCGAGCAGCACGGGCAGCTCGAGGTAGGCGTGATAGCTCGCCAGGGCGGCATACAACGTCTTGCCCTGTGCGAAGTCGAGACCGAAGAGGACGGCGAAGAGTGCGGCGGCGACGAAGCCGACGGCCCAGAGCCGCGGACCGGTCACCCACGGCACGCGGGCCTCGAAGGCCGCCGAGGCGTCCGGAGCGACGCGGGGGAGCAGCGCCACCCACACGACGTAGTGCATCGTCTGCATGAAGGCGAAGACGGTGAGGAAGCGCATCCCGAGCACCGTCGCCGCGGCGCTCGGCGGGGCGCTCGCGGCGAGGACGGTCTGGCCGTCGCCGACGACGCTGCGCACGATGCCGGGGTCGGCGCTGAGCCACCCGTCGAGGAACCCGAGCAGGACCACCGCCGGGATGGCGACGACCCACAGCAGCTGCACGGCCCGGAACGCCTGCCGCCCGCGACGCGAGGTGATCCGGCGCGACCACTCCCAGAGGAAGAAGAGGGGTACGACGTTGTGCAGGTGGGTCAGCACGACGAAGTGGTACGTCGGGAAGGTCAGCGAGACGGCAGCCGCGGCACCGATGAGGACCCAGGCGGCGACGCGCCGCCGGCCGTCGAGCCCGTGACGGGCGGCAGCCGCGAGGATGACGTAGCCGAGCACGATCTCGGCGAGCAGCGCGGGCCGCCCGACCACACCGGCGAGGAGCCGGCAGACCACGATGCCGGTGACGAGTGCAGCGAGCAGCTCGAGGAAGGGCCGCCCGAGCAGGCCGGCGAAGCGGCCCGCGACGTAGCGGATCTCGAGGAGGTTGTGCAGGATGCCGAAGAGGATGAGACCGATCACGGCGGTCGCGATCGGCGCCCCGAGGGCGATCGCGAGCGCGAGGCAGACTGCCATCAGCACGAGGAGCGTGATGGTGCTCGAACGATGCACCGCGACGGCCGGGTCGGGCGCGTCGGTCACGGAGCCGCCCGCTCGGGGCCGCGCGGTCACGAGGTGAGCCCCGCTGCGCTGCAGGCCCTGGCGCTGACGCTGACCGTCGAGGTGCCCGTGCTCGTGGCGTTCGCGCGCGCGGCAGGCTGGGCCGGGTGGGGCCGCGCGGTCGTCGGCGCGGTCGGCGTCAACGTCGTGACCCACCCCGTGCTGTATGCCGTGTCGACGGGCTTCGGGTCACCGTGGCAGCTCGTGGGGGCGGAGGTCGCCGTCGCCGCCGTGGAGACCGTGCTCCTCGTCGCGGGCTGGCGGGTGCGGGCGCGCGAGGACGCGGTGACGGTGGCGGTGGCGGTCGTCGCCGCCAACGCCGCCTCCACCGCCATCGGTCTGCTCGTCCTCTGAGTCCCGGCCACGGGCCAATGCTTTCGTCGGCTGGTCGGCCCGGCCACCCGAGTAACCCGATCGTTAGGGTCCTGTGGCGTGACCGAGATTCAGGGAAACGGCGCGGAGGGGCGCAGCGGCAGCCTGCGTGCCCTCGCGCTGTCGGCCTACGGGCCCACCCTCCTGGGCTCGACGGGCGCGGGCGCGGTGTCCCCGATCATCGCCGTGTCGGCGCGTGAGCTCGGCGCCTCGGTCGGCGTCGCGGCGCTGCTCGTCGCGATGCTGGGCGTGGGTCAGCTGCTCGGCGACCTGCCGTCCGGTGCCCTCGCCGCCCGCATCGGTGAGCGCCGGGCGCTGCTCGTCGCGGCCGTGATCGAGGCCATGGGCATGCTCGTCGCGGCTCTGGCCGGCGGTCTCGTCATGCTCTTCGTCGGGGTGTTCGTCATCGGGCTCGCCGGCTCGCTCTTCGGCCTGGCCCGGCAGGCCTACCTCACCGAGGCGGTTCCGGTGGCGATGCGGGCGCGGGCCCTGTCGACGTTGGGTGGCGTGCACCGCATCGGCTACTTCGTCGGCCCGTTCATCGGATCGCTCGTCATCGCGAGGTGGGGCACCGAGGCGGCGTATGCCGTCGGCGGCGTCGCGAGCATCGCCGCGTTCGTCCTCGTCCTCGTCGCGCCGGACATCACCGGCTCGGCGCACCGGATCGGGGGCGGCGGACCGCCGCGCAGCGTGGCATCCGTGCTCCTGCAGCACCGGCACGTCCTCCTGACGCTCGGCACCGGGGCCATGTGCGTGGCCGGGGCGCGCGCCATCCGCGAGGCCCTCGTGCCGCTGTGGGCCGAGTCGGTCGGCTTCTCCCCGGCACAGACGTCGCTCGTCTTCGGGGTCGCCGGGGCGCTCGACATGGCGCTCTTCTACCCCTCGGGCTGGCTCATGGACCGCCACGGCCGGGTCGCGGCCGCCGTGCCCAGCATGCTCGTGCTCGGCCTCGGCATGATGCTGCTCCCGCTCGCCACGAGCCTCGTCGCCGTGACGGCCGCGGCGACCGTGCTCGGTCTCGGCAACGGCCTCGGGGCGGGGCTCATCATGACCCTGGGCGCCGACGCCTCGCCCGCAGACGGACGCGCGCAGTTCCTCGGCGGTTGGCGGCTCTGCGCGGACGTGGGAAGGGCGGCGGGTCCGCTGGCGTTGTCAGGGCTGAGCGCCATCATGTCGCTCGGCGCCTCCGCCGTCGTGCTCGGCGTGGGTGCCGTGGTCGGGGCGGGCTGGCTGCGCATCTGGGTGCCACGGCACGACCCGACCCGACGCGCGAGGACCGGGCCGACGCCGGGGCCACTGACGGGCGGTCCCTGACCGCTCTCCGATTCTGAGAAGGTATGACCGTGACGGACCTGATCGACACCACCGAGATGTACCTGCGCACCATCTTCGAGCTCGAGGAGGAGGGCATCGTGCCCCTCCGCGCGCGCATCGCCGAGCGTCTCGGCCACTCGGGCCCCACCGTGTCGCAGACCGTCGCCCGCATGGAGCGCGACGGGCTCGTCGCGGTCTCGGGCGACCGTCACCTCGAGCTGTCCGACCACGGCCGGCTGCTCGCGACCCGCGTCATGCGCAAGCACCGCCTCGCCGAGCGGCTGCTCGTCGACGTCATCGGCCTCGAGTGGGAGTACGCCCACGACGAGGCCTGCCGGTGGGAGCACGTCATGTCCGAGAAGGTCGAGCGCAAGATCCTCGGCCTCATCGGCGAGGGGCTCGAGTCGCCCTACGGCAACCCCATCCCCGGTCTCGAGGAGCTCGGGGTGCGCCAGGACGAGGACTTCCTCACCGGCCTCAGCACCCTGACCGCCGCCGTGGGGGCCGCGCCGACGGTCGTGACGATCCGTCGCATCGGTGAGCCCGTCCAGGTCGACCCGGAGGCGCTCGCGCTGCTGACGAGTGCCGGCGTCGTGCCCGGCGCCCGCGTCGAGGTCGTCCGTGACGGCGGCCGGGTCGTCGCCGTCCGCGAGGGCAGCGAGCCGTCCACGGGCGTCTCCCTGCCCGACGACGTGGCCGTCCACGTCTTCTGCCAGGCCGCCTGAACACGCCGTATCCGGCAGGGTTTGCCCCGGTGTGCCGGGTCGTTTTGGCAGGCCTTGCCACACCTCGTCCGGCCCCGTCCGGAGGTCGCTGAAATTTCTTTGACTTCCGGGAACTCGAAGGTGACAAGGCACTCCTACTTGGGTACGGTGGGCGAACTTGCTCTCCCCGTCGAGTGAGTGCCCCGGGTCGGACCGCCTAGTCCTGCCATCGACCTGAGGCTCAGTACGAACCGCATGGCAGGAGCGGGGGAACCACTTTCTCCGGGCGTCGAGAGACGCCCTCGGGGTGAAGCCCTCCGTGGACCGAGACCGGTCCGAGCGAAGGCCGGGCAGTACCTCCAGCCCGAACCCGACAGCTCACCTCGTAGGCGTCGAGAGGTCAAACGTGGCTCAGAACGTTCCCGGGCGCCACCGCGCCCCCGGTCGCTTCAACGCGATCTCGGAGCTCAAGACGATCGCCAAGGAGTCGGCCCAGCCCGCCGTGAAGGGTGCCGCCATCGTCGCGGCCTCGGGTGGTCTCGTCGCTTCGTTCGCCGGCACCGCGAACGCCGCTGACGGCTCCGCCAGCACGGTCGCCGGTCCCGCGGCCGTCGGCCCCGCCGTCGGCACGCTCAAGGCCGGCAACGCCCTGTCGGCGATCGGCTACGCCAAGCCCGCCCTCAAGCAGGCCTCGGTCAAGCCGGTCGTCATCGAGGACGTCCAGGTCAAGTCCGAGCGCGCCGCGAAGAAGGCCGCCGAGAAGGCCGCCGCCGAGCGTGAGGCCACCCAGCAGCGCGCGTCGCGCTCCGGCTCGACCACCCGGGCCGCCCTCAACGTCGCGCCCAACCCCAGCGCCACGGGCATCATCGGCATCGCCCAGTCGTACTTCGGTGTTCCCTACGTCTACGGCGGCACGACGCCCTCCGGCTTCGACTGCTCCGGCTTCACGTCCTACGTCTACCGCCAGGCCGGCATCTCGATCCCGCGCACCGCGTCGGCGCAGGCCGCGGCCTCGACCCCGGTCAGCAACCCGCGCCCCGGCGACCTCGTCTTCTTCGGCTCGCCGATCTACCACGTGGGCATCTACGTCAGCCCGGGCCGCATGATCGACGCCCAGCGTCCCGGCACCGTCATCGGCAACCACTCCATCTGGACGACGCCGTCGATGTACGGCCGCATCTGAGCGGTCACCTCTCACGCCACACGCTGCGCCCCCACCGGATCCGGTGGGGGCGCAGCGCTTTTCCGGCCCCGTCAGCCACCGTGGTTGACTGAGTCGATGACCGATCAGCCTGCTGCCGAGTCCACGACCATCATCGAGCTCGACCTCTGGAGCGACCTGGTCTGCCCCTACTCGTGGGTCGCCAAGCGCCGTGTCGAGGCTGCCGTTGCCGCCTTCGAGCGGCCGCACGACGTCACGGTGCGCCTGCGCTCCTTCGAGCTCGACCCGGACGTCCCGGTCGGTGGCTCCGTGCCCGTCAGCGACCACCTCTCGGTGCGCCACGGCGGCGACGCGGGCGCCGGCCGGCTCATGAACGCCAAGGCCAGCGAGGTGGCCGAGGCCGACGACCTCGTCTTCGACTGGGACCGCGCGGTGCGCGCCAACACCTTCGACGCGCACCGGCTCTGCGCCCTCGCCGGCGAGATGGGCGGGCCCGCGCTGCGCTCCGCGGCGGTCGAGCGCTTCCACTCCGCGCACTTCGGCGAGGGCCTCGCCATCGACGACCGTGAGGTCCTGCAGCGCCTCGCCGGCGAGTGCGGTCTCGACGAGCGGCGGGTGTCGGCCGTGCTCGCCTCCGACGAGTACGCCGAACAGGTGCGTGAGGACGAGCAGCAGGCGCGGTCCATGGGTGTGACGTCGACGCCGTTCGTCGTCGCCAACGGGTATGCCGCCGTGACCGGAGCCCACCCGGTCGAGGACTACCTCGCGCTGCTGCGCGGGGTGGCCACGCAGACCGTCTGAGCGCGAACGCGCGGGCCGGGTGCCCGACCCGGGGAGCCGGGCGGACGGCATACGCCCTCGGTCAGGAGGGCTGGTCCGCGGCCGGGCGGCCGAAGGAGACCGCGTCGTCCACGGCGGGTGGGGCGTCGGCGCGCAGCTGGTGGTCGGGGAGCGGGCCGAGGGCGTCGTTGACGGTCGAGAAGGCTCGGCGCAGCGCGACGAAGACCGTGATCGCGAAGATCTGCCGGTCGTCGAAGCCGACGGCGCGCAACGGCTCGAGATCGGCGGGAGTGGTGGCGTTCGGGGTGCTCGCCACGGTCCGGGCCCACGTCGCCAGGGCGGCGTCGGCGGCGTCGAGGGGCTCGTCGTCTCCGCGGAGCACGGCGCCTGCGACCTCCTCGCCGGCTGCGGTGGCGAGGCGGCCACCCCACGCGAGCGCACAGTAGGAGTCGCCGATGGTCGAGGCGGTCGCGGCGATGAGGATGCCGCGCTGCCGGAAGCTCAGGCCGGCGACGGAGACCATGTCGGCCAGGAGCGCGAAGAGCGTGTCGTGGGCCGCGGGCGACTGGGCCCAGACGCGGCTGAGGTTCATGACGTAGCCATGGTCGGTGACGTCGCTCGCGAAGTAGGCCTCGAGCTCCGGTGTCAGAGCCGGCTCGCTGAGGAAGCCGTGGCTCGGGTCGGTCGCCGTCATGTGCTGCTCCTGGGGTGACGGGTCGTGGAGTCTCCATCGTCGCATGCAGGTCCGGGTCGGATCCGGCTCTTGGGCAAGCCCGCCCGGGCGTCGGTGGGTGCTCCCGTCCCCTCCTCGGGAGCACCCACCACCCGTCGGACCGCAGCCCGTCGCCGCCGTTCGTGATGCGCCGGTCGTCGCCCCCACCGGCTCGCCCGGGTCCCCGCCCAAGCGTCCGGCGCGGCGCCTCACGGGGGAAGACGTGGCGGCGCCCGAGGTGTGTCGCAAACGCACGCAAATCACCCGGCACGCCGTCAACCCTGTACATCCGCGGGCATGTCGCGCCATGATTCGGTCCCTCGAGCGTCTCCAGGGGGGAGGATGCGTGAGGTGCGTTGCTGACGCGCCGACGGGTCGGGGACGGGACCCGGCGCCCGGTCACGCACCCTGCTGGAACTTGGGTCGAGACAGCCGACGAGACGTCGGCGTACGGGTGGGGGACAGAAGATCGTGGAGCGGGCGCACGACGAGCACGGCGGCGAGTCCGTGGATGGGGCGGACGAGGGCGTACGCGTCGACGGACCCGAGAGCGACGCGGCGCTCGTCGACCGGGTTCGGGCGGGCGACGACGCCGCCTACTCCGCGCTGTGGTCGCGGCACGAGCCCGCGGCCCGACGGCTCGCCTCCCGGGTCGCCTCGCCGAGCGACGTCGACGACCTCGTCAGCGAGAGCTTCACCCGCACCCTCGATGCCCTCCGTGGTGGGGGCGGGCCCGACACCGCCTTCCGGCCCTACCTGCTCAGCACGTTGCGCCGCGCCAACATCGACGTGGCGCGGCGCTACACGAACCGGGTCGTGCTGACCGACGACGAGACGACCGTCGACACCCGCACGGCTGCCTCGGCGGAGGACGAGGCCGTCGACGCCGAGGAGCGCGACGCCGTCTGGGCGGCCTGGCGTTCGCTGCCCGACGAGTCCCGGTCGCTGCTCTGGCGTCTGGTCGTGCACGAGGAGAAGCCGCACCAGATCGCTCCCGGGCTGGGCACGACGCCGAACGGTGTCGCGAGCCGGAGCAAGCGGGCACGCGAGCGGCTGCGCCAGACCTTCCTCTCCGAGCTCGTCGCGAACGCCGGCGACGCCGAATGTCGGGCGGTGCGACGCCAGCTCGGTGGCTACGTGCGCGACTCGCTCCCGGTCAAGGCTCGCGAGCGCGTCGACGAGCACCTCGACGGCTGCGCCCGGTGCCGGGCAGCGGTGCTCGACGTCGTCGACGTCGACGCGGCCATCCGGCTGCGCGTCGCGCCGGTGCTCCTGCCCGGGGCGTTCGCGGTGGCGTCGGGGGTCGGTGTCGCCGACGCGGTGGGCGACGACGCGGTGGGCGACGGCACGGTGGGCGACGGCACGGTCGGCGCCGGTGCAGCGGGCGTGGGTGCGGTCGCAGCGACGGGCGGTGCCACGATCCCGGTCGCCGTGGGCGTGGCCTCGCTCATGGACGGGGCCGACGACCTGTCAGAGTTCGCCGCCGACGTCAGTGGAGGTGGGCCCGGAGGTGGCTCGGGCGGGGTCAACGGTCGCGTGCTGTCGGTGCCGGGTCGCTCGGCGGCCGCGGTGCTGGCTGCGGCTGCACTCGTCGTCGCGACGGCGCTCTTCCTGCTCCAGCTCCAGCCGGCCGGACGGGTCTCGGCCGACGCGCCGGTGGGCCGGGACTCGTCGGCCGGACCGGTGGACGGGACGGAGTCGCCCTACCCGGCCGAGACGACGAGCTCGTCGGTGCCGTCGTCGACCGCGCCGCGACCGGTGATCGGCATGGCGACGGCCGAGAACGTCTCGCGTTTCCGGTCGTCGGGCGGCCGGAGCGGGAGCGCCGACCGGCAGACGAGGCCGCCGTCGCGCCCCGCACCGACCTCCACCGGCACGAGTGCCACCTCGACGAGCCGTCCGAGCCCGAGCCCGACGACGACGCCGACGCCGACGAGCAGCCGGCCGACCCCGACGACCAAGGTCGCGCCGCCTCCCGCTCCGGTCGGCACGGTGACGAGCCTGGCATTCACGCCGAGCGACCGCGGCTATCTCGCGCACCTGACGGCGCCGGCCGGCTGGCTCCTCACCTCGGTGCGCGACGTGCACGGCGCCCGGGTCGTCGAGCACGTGAGCCAGCCGACGGCGCAGTTCGACGGGCGGCTGCGCGCCGGGGAGGTCGTCGTCGAGGTCACCCGCGTGCAGCCCCGTCTCTCGGGGGACCTCGTGGCCCGCTTCACCGACCGCTCCGGAGCGACGCTGCCCGGGTCGGGCAGCTACCCGTTGCGCTGATCGCCCTCGGGCTCGGCCAGGTCAGGGTCCCCGGGATCGGGCAGGTCTGTGGTGGGTGGGGGCTGGGACGGGGCGGGCGCGCCGTCGGGCGGGAGGGCGGCATACGCCATCTGGCCGGGGAGGTCGGGGGCACTCTCGTCGACGGGGATCACCTGGCTCAGCCGGGTCAACTCGACGACGGCGCGGATGGGCGAGTCGTGGGGGACGACGAGCCGGAGGTCCTGTCGGCGGTCCCGTAGTCGCTGGGCGAGGCGGAAGAACGCGGCGATGCCGCCGCTGTCGAGGTAGGTCGTGCCGCTGAGGTCGACGACGACGAGCGTGACGTCGTCGGGGACCGCGTGTCCGAGGGCGTCGGTGAGCTCGCGCGCGTTGGAGAGGTCGAGCTCGCCGGTGATGCGGACGAGCTGGGTGGTGCCGGCGCGGCGCGTGTCGACACGGGCGAGGTCGCTCATGCCTCGACCCCCACGTGCACGCGGCGGCGCAGGCGGACGTCGGTGCCACCGTGGGTGTGCTCGACGTCGACGTCGTCCATGAGGGCGTCCATGAGCTGGAGTCCCCAGCCGCCGCCGCGGTCGGCGGCGGGGCGCCAGTGGCCGTGGTCACGGATGCGCACCTCGAGGGCGTCGCCGTCGAGGCGCGCCTCGACGACGAGCTCACCGGCCGACCCCTGCCCGCTGTAGGCATGCTGCACGACGTTGGCGCAGGCCTCCCCGCAGGCGACGAGGACCTCGTTGACGTCGGCCTCGGAGACGGTGGCCTCCTTGAGCCAGCGGCGCAGGGCACTGCGGACCTGCACGAGGTTGCGGGCCTCGGCGGGCAGCCGGACGTCGAGCTCGCCGTCGACCGACGGCAGGGGGCGCATGGCGAGGATCGCGACGTCGTCCTCGATGTGCTCCTCGTCGAGGAAGGTGTCGATGAGGCGCTCGCAGAGGGCCTCGATGTCGTCGTCGGGGATGGCGGAGGCCTCGCGGTCGAGCCGGTCGAGGCCGGCGGTGAGTGAGACACCGCGCCGCTCGACGAGCCCGTCGGTGTAGAGCAGGAGGGTCGCGCCCGGTGGCAGGACCTGGCTGGCCTCGGTGAACGAGCCGTCGACGGTGACGCCGACGGGAGGGGAGAGGGCGCCCTCGAGGTAGGTGCCGTGACCGCCCGCGAAGGCGAGCGCAGGCGGGTGGCCCGCGTTGGTCCAGCGGATGCGGCGCGTGGCCGGGTCGAAGACGAGATAGATGAGGGTGACCATCTCGGGGACCGGGAGCTGGGCGACGAGCTGGTGGACGCCGCGCATGACGGCGGGTGGCGACGGGTCCTGGAGGGCGTACGCGCGCAGGGCCATCCGGACCTGGACCATCGTCGCGGCGGCGGTGAGGCCGTGGCCCGCGACGTCGCCGATGGCGAGCCCGATGAGGCCGCCGGGGAGCTGGACGACGTCGTACCAGTCGCCGCCGACCTGCACGTCGGCCGTCGCGGGCACGTAGCGCGCGGCGAGGGCGACCCCGGGCACGTCGGGGAGCCGGTCGGGCAGGAGGCTGCGCTGCAGGGTTTCGGCGATCTGGTGCTCGCGCTGCGCCCGGGCCTCTTCGTGGCTCAGCAGCTCCTGGGCCTCGGAGCGTTCCTGGATCTCCTGGACGAGCCGGGTGTTGGCCGCCGACAGCTGGGCGGTGCGCTGCTCGACCCGTCGCTCGAGCTCGGACGCGGCCTTCTCGAGGGCGGCGGCGGTCTGCATGCGCTCGCTGACGAGGGCGGCGAGGAAGAAGGAGGTGAGCGCGACGCAGGCGTTGAAGGCCTGGAGCGTCACCATCTGCTCGAGCAGCGTCTTGCCCTCGAAGGGACCTCGCTGCCGGGTGGCTGCCGCCGTGGCGAGGAGGGTGGCGATCAGCGCAGCAGGGGCGGCTCCTCGCAGCTGGAGGCGCCAGGCGGCCCAGCCCAGCAGCGGGAGGGTGAGGAAGAAGATGTGCAGCCCCGTGGTGACGGCGGCCGCCACGACGAGTGTTGCCACCATGAGGATCGCCATGGCCTCGAGCCACAGCCGCAGCGGCCAGCGACGCTGCTCCCAGAAGAGAGGCAGGCACAGCAGGAAGGGCGCGACGGTGAGGACGCCCATGGCGTCACCCGTCCACCACACAGCCCAAGTCGCGGGCAGCTGCCCGGTCGTGATCGAGCCCGAGGCGAGGAGGGTCGCCGCGCCGATCGTCGCGCTGACGAGCATGCTGGCGAGGGCGCCGAGGAAGACGATCGCGAGGGCGTCGCGCTGACGGTCGAGCTGGCGGCGGAAGCCCACCCGCTGGAGGAGGGTGACCGCGACGACGGGTGCGAGGGTGTTGCCGACGGCCGTGACCGCCGCGGCCAGCGGGTTGGCGCTGATCGGCAGGTTGACTGCAAGGGCCGCGACGGCGACGGCCGGCCAGTAGGACCGCCCGAAGACGATGAGCGCGGCGACGGCGACACCGGTCGGCGGCCAGAACGGGGTCACGTCGTTGCCGACGAGCGAGAGGCTCAGGCCGAGGCGGGCGCCGAGGTAGTAGGCGACGGCGATGGCGGCCAGGCGGACGAGGCGTCGCGTCCGGGTGGCGGCGGGGGAGATGTCCGGTGTGTCCTTGCCGTCCAGATCCTGGGTGACGCGGGAGGGCAGGGCAGCAGGGCCCGAGGTCTCCACCGCCCCCACGCCTGTCGTCATCGTCGGGAGCAGTCCAGCCGCCCACGCCCCGCCATGGCAGTGACTCTAGGAGCACCGAGTGTCGTGTGACGAGCGTTTCGTCCACCCAGTTGGGAGCCGCTGATGCTGCGGCTGCGAGGTGACCGAGTCGGGCCCGGTCCGCGTTGCTGTCCACGGAGCGCATGATGGGCTGATGGACGTGCGGCTGCTCTACTTCGACGGGTGCACGAACTGGGTGATGGCCGAGGAGAGGCTCCGCTCGGCACTGGCCGAAGTGGGCCATGGGGACGAGCCGATTCTGCGAGTGCGGGTCGAGACCATCGAGGACGCCGAGCGACTCGACTTCATCGGCTCGCCCACGATCCTCATCGACGGCACGGACCCGTTTGCCTCGGGGACGGAGCAGCCGGCTCTGGCCTGTCGCGTGTTCACGACGCCGGACGGGCGGGACGGTTCGCCGACCGTGGCGCAGCTGGTCGGGGTGCTGTCGTGAGGGTGGCTCGTGGATCCGTGGATTAGCGGTCGCCCTGGTCGCTCGGTGACGAGAGCTGGGCGATGGCCGCTCGGTTGCGAATTTCTTGGTGGTGCCCCCGGCAGGATTCGAACCTGCGACACCCGCTTTAGGAGAGCGGTGCTCTATCCCCTGAGCTACGAGGGCGGGGCATGGCTGGAACCCTCGCTGGAAACCTCGCTGCAAGGGTCGCTGTAACCCTCGCTGTCACGAGGCCCTGTCGGGCCGACCAACGGGGACAGGCTACTGGACCCATGGCGCGGTCTCGCGCAGGGCTGCCGTCGGCGCTATGACACGCACCCATCAGCGGGATGGTCGGACTTCGACGGAGCCGTGGACTAGCTGTCCCTCGTGGCCGGCTCGTGGACGTACGTCACGCGCTTGCCCATTGCGTCGGCATACGCGATCTCGCGCCGGGTGGCCTCTCCGATGTAGCCGCCGGGGTTCACGATTCTCACCTCGTCTGCGAGGTCGATCCGGCGGAGGTGCAGCTCTCCCAATGAGCGGACGAGGGAAGGGCCCGGCACGGACACCTCGGTGGCCTCCGGAGCCAAGACGATCGCCAGATCGAGCGTCAGGCGCGTGCGCTCAGCCGATAACTCGCTGCCGAAGCGCAGGGAACCGCACAGACAGACGATCTTTGGGCGATCAACTGGCACGTCGGACATGGGCACCTTTCAAGAGCCAAAGAACCGGCAGTCTCTCATGATGCGTAGCCGGGCACGCCTCGGTAAAGCCGGGTCGTTCCCTCAACCGCACGTTCTCCCAGCGGCCCGATCCCTCGCGGAGCGGCATGACAGGCCGTCGGCCTGACCTTGGATGTCGCGGTCCTCCTCGGAGGTGTTTGATACATATCTGTGCGACGGCGCGCACCCAGTTGAAAGAGCCGAGGGTCCTGGTTGATCGGCCGCATGGAGAGCGAGGACGAGGGAGTGCGTGAGGGCGTTTGGGCGGACTTGCTGATTCGGGCAGCCATCCTGGCGGCATGTCTTGGTGTGACTGGTTGGGCGTATGGCAACGGTCACGACGGTCAAGTCCGGATCGGTGGTGTACGACGGTGATCCGTTGAGGTCGTTCGTTCAGGCGGTGATCGTGGCGGCGATCAGGTCGTTCGGTACCTCCTCGGGCTTGTCGTCAGCGGGAGCGCTCGGTGAGGACGGCTCGGGCGTTCTTCAGCGCTTTCAGGCCGAGGTAGCGGCGCTGCTCGGCCCACTCGTCGTGCTGCTCCGCCAGCACCGCTCCGACGAGGCGGATGACGGCCTCGCGGTTTGGGACGATACCCACGACGTCGGTGCGCCGGCGGATCTCACGGTTGAGCCGCTCGTTCGGGTTGTTGGACCAGATCTGGCGCCAGATCTCCTTCGGAAACACGGTGAAGGCGAGGATGTCCGCCCGGGCCAGCTCGAGGTGCTCAGCCACCGTCGGGAGCTTCTCGTACAGTCCCTCCAAGACCCGGTCGAACTGGCCGTTCACGGCCTCGGCGTCGGGCTGGTCGTACACCGAGTGCAGCAGCGCCTTGACCCACCCCCACTGCGACTTCGGCGTCGCGGCCATGAGGTTCGCGGCGTAGTGGGTGCGGCACCGCTGCCACGACGCGTCCGGCAGGGTCGCCCCTATAGCCTCGACCAGGCCGACGTGCGCATCGCTGGTGACAAGCGCGACGTCCTTGAGGCCGCGGGCGGTCAGGTCCCGGAAGAACCCGAGCCAGCCGGCGCCCGATTCTATTGTGGCGGTGTGGATCCCGAGGACCTCCCGGTAGCCGTCAGCGTTGACACCGGTGGCGACCATCACCGCCACCTTCACGACACGGCCCGCTTCGCGGACCTTCATCATGAGCGCGTCGGCCGCGACGAACGTGTACGGCCCCTCGTGCAGCGGCCGGGTCCGGAACGCGGCGACCTGCTCGTCGAGGTCCTTGGCCATCACCGACACCTGCGACTTGGACAGTCCGGTGATCCCTAGCGTGCGGACGAGCTTGTCCATCCGCCGGGTGGACACCCCCAGCAGGTAGCAGGTCGCCACGACCGTCGTCAGCGCCGCCTCCGCCCGGCGGTGGCGCTCGAGCAGCCAGTCCGGGAAGAACGACCCCTCGCGCAGCTTCGGGACCGCGACGTCGATGGTGCCGGCGCGGGTGTCCAGGTCGCGGTGGCGGTAGCCGTTGCGACGGTTGGTGCGCTCGTCGCTGCGGACCCCGTACTCGGCGCCGCACACGCTGTCGGCCTGCGCGGACAGCAAGGCGTTGATGAAGGTGCTGAGCAGCTCACGCATCAGGTCGGGACTGGCCTGGGCCAGCTGCTCGTGAAGAAAGGCGGCAGGGTCGATACTGGTCTTCGCGGTCATCGCGATGCTCCATTTGTGAGAGGTTCACTCGAAGGATCACGCGGTGACCGCACCTGCATGTGCAGGGACACGCTCACCGGTGTCGTCGTACACCAACGCTATGGACTCAACTGTCACGACTCTCTTGGCGCTGTGAGTGCGGATGCATCCGGTGTATTTGTCGGCATATCCGTTGTCGAAGCATTCGGCTTGATGAGGCCACCCAGAAAGCAAGAGGACTGGGTGCAGGCTGGGTCTCTGGATAGAGCCGGACGTAGCCCGCTGCACTACGCCGCCCTGGAGGGAGACGTCGAGGCCGCCGATGCACTGATCACCCAGGGCTCGCCCCGGGTTTGCCTGACCATGCCGGGTACACCCCTCTGAACTTCGCGGCCCAAGGACTGCACGCCAGCGTCGCGCGAAGCCTGCTGGCCGGCAGGGGTGCCGGTTGGCCCGCAGGACCGCTTCGGCAGGACGCCGCTGTTCGTGGCGATCATGAGAGTGGGCGACCAAGGCGGTGAGGTCGTGCGGCTGCTGCTGGCCGCCGGGGCTGACCCTGACCTTCAGAACTTCTCTCACAACAGTGCCCGGTCGGTCGCCGAGAAGACCACAAACTTCGATCTCCTGAGGTTCTTCCGCCCTGACTGACGGCGTCGCTCAACGTCGCGCCTTTGCTTGCACGTGCAGGTCTCGATGCGGCACGACCGGGCACCCGCAGCCGCCCTTCACGCGACGTATGCAGACGTTCCCTACGCCCCTGTCACGGCGACCGGTTCGACAGCCGATTGCGCACAGCGGTGAACCAGTCGCGCATGCCATGACCGTCGTCGTGAGGATCGGAGGAGGCTCGCGGGCGGACCCCGACACGGCTGGGGCATCCGCCCGATGACAGCACGCGCGTGACGGTGCCATTCCGGGAGTCCGGGGCACACTTGACGGATGGTCTTACCGTCCCGGCCAAGCCGGCAGACCAACCTCGCCCTGCTTCTGCTGCTGGCGGGAGCCTTCGCGACCGGCTGGTTGGCGTTCGGGGTCGAGGGTTCGCCGCAGTCCAGGACCGTGAGCGTGGTGCACGGCATCCTGGGCCTGGGCATCCTGGTGCTCGCCCCGTGGAAGAGCGTGATCGTGCGACGTGGACTCCGTCGTCGGCGTCGGCACACGGTGGCCGTCGCCTTGGCGGTGGTCGTCACTGTCAGCCTGGCTGCCGGGGTGGTCCATGCCACGCTCGGTCCCCTTGAGGTCGGCGGCGTCCGTGTGCTCGCCGTGCACGTCGCCTCTGCAGTCGCGGTCGCGCTGCTCGTGCTGCTCCACGTGGCGCGTCGGGCGCAGCGACCGCGCCAGACCGACATGTCCCGTCGAACCGCGTTGAGAGCCATCGTGATCGGTGGCTCCGCGGCACTGGCCTACGGCGCGGCGGAGTCCGTCACGTCGGTCGCAGGTCTCCCGGGTCGACACCGTCGGGCGACCGGGTCCTACGAGGTGGGGTCTGGCGTCCCCTCCACCATGCCGGTCACGCAGTGGTTCACCGACGACGTGGCCCGTATCGACCTGGACACGTACGCGTTGAGGGTCAGCCGACCCGGTGAGCCGACGATTGCACTTTCACACGGCGAGCTCTTGGCGATGAGTAGCACGACGCAGGTGGCGGTCCTGGACTGCACGGGCGGGTGGTGGGCCGAGCAGACTTGGCGCGGCGTCCGTCTGGACACCCTGCTCGGGACCCCGGACCGGGGATCTGTCGTCGTCCGTTCGGCGACCGGCTACACGAGACGCTTCCCACCCGAGGACACGTCCGTGCTGCTGCTGGCCACCCAGGTGGGCGGCGCCCTGCTCTCGTCCGGCCACGGCGCGCCGGTCCGGTTGGTCGCACCCGGACGCCGAGGTTTCTGGTGGGTCAAGTGGGTCGACCACATCAGCGTCCAAGCGCAACCCTGGTGGTCGCAGCCACCGTTTCCCCTGCAGTAGGCGCAGGGGCTGACTCGTTTCGAGGGCAGGGTCCAGAATCGACCGAGCCGCGACGCTGCCGCGCCACGTCATCCGCGCCGCTCACCCTCGCGCTGACGAGCCGCGTACGACCCGTCGGCAGAACCGCTCGCGGAGAGCGGGACGGGCGTGCAGCCGGATCGGGACACGCTCGAGCACCGGCTCCGCCCGGACCGGCGTCCCGCTCACACCCGTTCGACGCGGTCGGCCTGGGGTCCTCGATCGCTCTGTCGCACCTGGTACCGGACCCGATCGCCCTCGTGCAGCGCCTCGGCGTCTCTGAGGACAGACACGTGCACGAACAGGTCCGGGCCTCCCGCGTCCGGGGCGATGAAGCCGAACCCCCGCTCCGCGTCGTAGCGTGCGACCACTCCCTCGCCGCCGCGCGCCGGGACGTCGGATGCGTCCAGGTGTCGCGACCGAGGGCGGGCCGTCGATGCCGCGGGTGCGCCCCGCGGTGTCGAGCCGCGTACGAGGCGCACGTCGCGAGCCTGCGGGCCCTTCTCACTCACGACGACGTCGAACGTCACGCGGTCTCCCTCGTCCAGCTCGGGGAGCCCGTCGGCAAGCGCCCGGAAGTGGACGAAGACATCGGGGCCGCCCGACTCGGGGGTGATGAACCCGAAGCCCTTGTCGAGGTCGTACCAGGTCACGGTGCCGTCCGCCCCGTCGGATGCCACGGCCTGCTGGGCGGCCGGGGCTCCCAAGGGAAGCAGATGGTCAGCCTGCGGTCCCTTCTCCCCGTCGACAACGAGGAACGCCACTCGCTGCCCCTCCGAGACCACGCCGCCCGCCACGATGGCCGAACTGTGCACGAAGATCTCGGCACCACCGCCATCGGGCGTGATGAAGCCGTACCCCTTGGCAGGCTCGTACCAGGCGACGGTGCCGAGCACGCCCAGCGGTGTATCGGCGGCCTGGTCGGCCGTGACCCGGACGCGGCGTGCCTGCGGGCCGCGGTCCCCCTCGCCGATCTCGAACTCAACCACCTGCCCCTCCCGGAGCAGCTTCATCGCGTCGTCGCTGACGATCTCGGACGCATGCACGTACAGGTCCTCTGCGTCCTGCCCGAGGGCGATGAAGCCAAACCCCCGGTCGGCATCGAACCAGCGGACGGTTCCCTCGGTCACGGCTGACTCCTTGTCGAAGCTACGGTCGGTGTTCCCCTAGTGTCCCTGACGGGACTGCGACAAGCGCCCGGCGCCCGGCGCCCGGCGGTGCTCGCAGTGCCGTGGCAGGTGCCCGACGGCGACATCCACGGCGCCCGGCGACGCGCCGACAGCGGCTTGACTGGACGTAGACAGACCGTCGCCGCCATACACCTCGGACTGCCGAAACGCATACTGCTCAGGCGCGGTCGGGTGGATGATCGAGTATGCGCTTGAGGAACTTCCCGTGCTGGGTCATGGGCCACATGTACCTCCACAAGCCCGGAGACAAGGACATGCTCGTCTGCCAGCGCTGTGGCCATCAGGAACTGATGGCGACCCGGCAGATGCGACAAGGAGGCGCTCCGCTGGGCCCTCGCTCTTGGAAGGAATGACGGACAGAAGGGTCGAGCTCGCGAGTCGTCGGCCTTCGCGGGTGCGGTCCGCGTAGCGATCTCTTGTATGGCAAACAGAACATGCGACAAGCGGCAGATGTGGGAGTTCAGCATGCGCGCTGGGGAGCCGCGCCGATCGAATGAATGGGCTACCTGTGAGTCGACCGCCCTTCGTCGCCGTGACCTGCCAGCATGCGCGGATGAGCCTTGCCATCGCCACCTGCCAGCCCACCGCGTCGACCGATCCCCGCGCCAACGGCGCCGAGGTGCGTCGCATGCTCAGGGAGGCCTCGGCCGCCGGTGCGCGGCTAGCCCACTTCCCCGAGGGGTTCCTGTCTGGGTACGCGGTTGAGGACGTGGCCTCCTGGGACGGTTTCGACTGGGCACTCGTCCGCAGCGAGCTCGAGGATGTGGCCGCGCTCGCCGGCGAGCTGGGGATCTGGGTGGTGCTCGGGTCTGCCCACCCGTTGACCGAGCCGCACTGGCCGCACAACAGCCTGTACGTCATTTCGGAGGAGGGGAGGCTCGTCGACCGATACGACAAGCGGAAGTGCTCGCACACCGAGGTCACGCGGTTCTACACACCTGGCTTCGAGCCGGTGGTCCTCGACGTCGAGGGTTTCCGGTTCGGTATGGCGATCTGCATCGAGATCAACTTCTCCGACGTGTTTGCCGAGTACGACCGGCTCGGCGTCGACTGTCTGCTGCTGTCCGCCTATCCGGTCGACTCGATCTTCGCGACCAAGGCCCGTGCGTACGCCGCGATCCACAGCTACTGGTTGAGCCTGTCGGTTCCGGCGCAGACTACGCACCTGTTCCACTCCGGACTCATCGGCCCGGACGGCGAGGTGCTGGCCGACGCCGGAGGCGAGTCCGGCTTGGTGGTCGGGACTTTGGACCGTGCAGATCCGGCGCTTCGCGGTGCGCTCGAGTTTGCCCGCCCCTGGCGGGCGATGGCGCGGGCCGGCGACATCTATAACGATCGCCGGGTCACCGACGAGCGGAGCCGAGTGCGCACCGAGTTCTAACGGCGTGAGTCAGTTCCCGAAAGCGCGGACATCGGCACGACCGATCGGCGGCAAAGTCGCACGTCCACGTCCCCAGTTTCGGCGATGACTTCGGGATCACGCGCCGGGTTGGCAGAGACGTCACCAGGCATGCCGGCGACGTGTGTCGGCCTGCGTATGAAGTGATCGCCGAAGTCCAAGGGGCGGTCGGGGGACCCGCCGGGATCGTCCTTTCCGCACCGGGCGCAACGCCGATACTGTCCACCGCCAGAAGAGTGTTCCACGCGCCATTTGTAGCGAAGGTTGAGACGACAGGGCAGCGGCTTGCACGGCCCAGTCGGGCTAGTAGTCATGTCGTTCTCTCTCGATCGCATTCACACAGGCGCTCTCGTCGTCAGGGCGGCGGGCTCACGTGCGCGAGGGGCCGGTGCGGCGCCTCCCGCAGCAGACATCCTGTGGCGCAGGAGCCCCGTAGTGACGCTCGCGACCCTGCCGGACGCCCGATCGCGCGCCTCGCGGCTCTATCGAGACGTGGCGTCCCGGGCCCGGCGCGTCAGCGCTTTGCGTAGTCGGCGAACCCCTGCCAGTCGATGAAGACGCAGGGCTCGTCCCCCACGACCCAGGCGTCGTGGCCCGGCGCCATGGCCGCGAAGTCGCCCGGGCCGTAGTCCGTCTCCTCGCCGTCGTCCATGACGACCGTCATGCGGCCGGACACGAAGTAGCCCAGGTGGGCCGCCTGGCAGCTGTCCGTGCCGGCGATCGGTTTGACGTGCTCGGACCATCTCCAGCCGGGCAAGAACGTCGCCCGGCCGACGACCCCTTCTTGCGTGTTCACTACCTGCAGCTGGCCCGTGTCCCCTTCGAAGGGGCGCGTCTCTTCGGGCGAGTCGAGGCTCTTGCGCACAAGACCTGACATCGTGACCTCCAACGTGACTGCTGGTCGCGGAAACGGTTGCACCTTTCAGGTTGGCATCGCCGCGCAGGGGTGTCAGCGTTTCTGGCCAACCGCACGTGGGCAACGCCTCCCGTTCGGGCAAGCGGCGTGACTTCCGTGGCGTAGCGTCCGCGGCCGGGGGGTAGCGGCCCAGAGCGGACAGGTGTCTCAGCCATCAGGATCGGTGATCAGCACGAGACGGCATGTCAAGGCTGGCGCCGCGGTTCGACGAGGGGGACACTCCTTCAGGGCATCATGAGTGATTCCGCTACAGGGCCGAAGGGGCAGCCACTAGGCTAATGCGGTCTCAGGGGAGCAACCGATGCGCCGCGTGCGCGGGTGTACAGGGGTCGAGTTCACGCGGCCGGTCCATGGAGGTGGACGCACTGTGAAATCGCCCAAGCACCCCGTCCGGACACTCACCATCGCCTGTGGCGCCGTGGCGCTTCTCCTGTTCGCCCCCGCCGCGGCGAACGCGCAGCCGAACGCCAATGTCATCCGCGTCGCCGGATACCCCGGCGACGTGGAGGACATTGGCGCCTGCGCGTTCCCGGTCGCCAACCATCCGTACCAGGAAGGCACGATCTCGGTTCGACAGACCGCCAACGGCACGCTCTTCGAGGTCAGCCTCCGCGAGGTGGACACGTTCACGGCAAACGGTGTCAGCCTGACGTCGACGCCGTACTCCTTCCACTTCACTGGGGAGCTCGACCTGCAAGGCAACATCGTGCGTGAGACGACCGCAGGCGTGCTTGTGAAGGTCCCGTTGCCTGATGGCTCGACGTTCTTCTCCGCCGGTCGGGTCGATCAGCTTGCGTCCGGGCTCGCGTACGTGGTGCTGCCGGACGTGGGGACGAGCCGGGGTCTAGACGCGTTCTGCGCCGCCCTCGCTGGATGAGTCCTCTAGGACTCAGCAACGGCCGCCTCGCGGCGTTCCGACCAGGGTTCTCTGTGGAACGCAGCAACTCCCGGCGGACAGCGTTTGATGCCTACCTGCCCATCGGAGGCCACGACGGTGACCAACTCGGACGATGAAGACAGCCGGCTCTGCCCTTGCCGCCACACGCCGTTGACCTTCTTCCCGTCGACAGAGGCCGGCCACGTCGGTTCCGGTGGCCGGATGAGGTCGTAGAGCGGCGTGGTGTCGGCAACGCTCGAAACTGAGGCCGATCCGACGGTCGAAAACGAGGCCACCGGGTCGTGTGTTTCTAGTCTGCCGGGTCTTGGGTTCTGATGCTGGG
>NZ_LMSX01000013.1:0-159636 GCF_001429655.1 Terrabacter sp. Soil811 | reverse complement strand
GATCAGAGCCCAATCCTCCACTGAGATCACCCATCCAATCTGTCTGGGTGGCCTCGTTTTCGACCGTCGTTATGGCCTCGTTTTCAAGCGTCGTCGACAGGGCTTGCTGGGCGTCGGCGCCCAGCTGAGCCCAGCTGAGCCTTGATGAGCCTTGATGAGCCTTGATGAGCCTTGATGAGCCTCGAGTCGGCCACCACCACCGGAGGTCTCGGGCACCGTGGCGGGATCGGAGGCGCGTCCACGACACGCGGAGAGGCCTCCGCGACTGCCACGTCGGGCACCACGAAGGCCTCTCCACACACGTCGGACGTGTGAGGTCACTCAGATGTCGAAGTACATCTCGAACTCGTGCGGGTGCGGACGGAAGCGGATCGGGTCCACCTCGTTCTTGCGCTTGTACTCGACCCAGGCCTCGATGAGGTCCTGCGTGAACACGTCGCCCTCGAGAAGGTAGTCGTGGTCGGCCTCGAGCGCGTCGAGCACCTCGGGGAGCGAGCCGGGCACCTGCTGGATCGCGGCGTGCTCCTCGGGCGGCAGCTCGTAGAGGTCCTTGTCGACCGGCTCCGGCGGCTCGATGCGGTTCTTGATGCCGTCGAGACCGGCCATGAGCTGGGCGGCGAAGCAGAGGTACGGGTTCGCCGACGGGTCGGGAACGCGGAACTCGATGCGCTTGGCCTTCGGCGACGTGCCTGTGATCGGGATGCGGACACACGCCGAGCGGTTGCGGGCGGAGTAGACGAGGTTGACCGGGGCCTCGTAGCCGGGGACCAGGCGGTGGTAGGAGTTCACCGTCGGGTTCGTGAAGGCGAGCAGCGACGGGGCGTGCTTGAGCAGACCGCCGATGTACCAGCGCGCGAGGTCGGACAGACCGCCGTAGCCACGCTCGTCGTAGAAGAGGGGCTCGCCGTCCTTCCAGAGCGACTGGTGCGTGTGCATGCCAGAGCCGTTGTCACCGAAGAGCGGCTTCGGCATGAAGGTCGCGGTGTGGCCCTGCTTCCACGCGGAGTTCTTGACGACGTACTTGAACTTCATGAGGTCGTCGCCGGAGTGGAGCAGCGTGTTGAAGCGGTAGTTGATCTCCATCTGGCCCGCGGTGCCGACCTCGTGGTGGCTGCGCTCGACGTTGAGACCGACCTCCTTGAGGTCGAGGCAGATCTTGTCGCGGAAGTCGGCGAAGTGGTCGACGGGGGAGACGGGGAAGTAGCCACCCTTGTAGCGGGTCTTGTAGCCCTTGTTGCCGCCCTCCTCGACACGACCGGTGTTCCACGCGGCCTCGATGGAGTCGAGGTAGTAGTACGACGCGTTCTGCTTGGTCTCGAAGCGGACGTCGTCGAAGATGTAGAACTCGGCCTCGGCACCGAAGTAGGCGGTGTCGGCGATGCCGGTGGACTTGAGGTACTCCTCGGCCTTGCTCGCGATGTTGCGCGGGTCGCGGCTGTAGCGCTCGTCCGTGAAGGGGTCGAGGATCGAGAAGTTCATGACCAGCGTCTTCTCGGCGCGGTACGGGTCGATGAAGGCCGTCGCGGGGTCGGGCACGAGCTTCATGTCTGACTCGTGGATCGCCTGGAAGCCGCGGATCGAGGACCCGTCGAACATCTGACCAACGGTGAAGAAGTCCTCGTCGACCGACTCAGCCGGCACGTTGAAGTGCTGCATGACACCGGGCAGATCGCAGAACCGAATGTCGACGAACTTGACGTCCTCGTCCTTGATGAACGTGAGGACCTCGTCAGCTGAGCTGAACATCCAACCTCCTGATGTGGGGCGAGGTCGTCGCCCGGTCCTGGGCTCCGCGGAGCGGCAGGGATCGAGGGACGGCCTCGTGCTGTCGGTGTCGACACTATCGACTGCCGATTTCTCGGCAATGACCCTCATGTTTCACGGGTGTTACGGATGGACAGGCCCGGGCAAAGAGCCCGAGCCGCGTCTCGTTACGCTGGACCCGTGGTGGACCGCAAGGATTTCGGCTCGTGGCTCGAGGGCCCGCGCGCGCGTACGAACGCCGAGGGGCAGTACCGAGGTCGCGACCTCGGCCTGCCGCCGAGCGGACCCAGCTCGGTGGCCGGCTTCGGCATCCGGTTCGCGGGCGTGCTCGTCGACTGGACCATCGCCTCCTTGATCGCCCGGGGCCTCTTCGGCGTGCCGCTGCCGTTCTCGCAGCCGCCAGCGTCCGGCGCCCAGGGGTTCGTCGTCCTCGCCGTGTTCGGCGTCATGCACCTCGTGCTGGTCGGCACGGTCGGCTTCACGATCGGTCACCGGATCATGGGCCTGCAGGTGCGCTCGCTGGTCGGCGACCGCGTCCTGCCGCTCCAGGCGATCGCCCGCACCGTCCTGCTGTGCCTCTTCCTGCCCGCCGTGGTCTGGGACCGCGACGGCCGGGGACTGCACGACAAGGTGCCCAACACCGTCATCGTCCGAACCCGCTGACGCGAGCACGCGACCCGAGACGACCGAGTATGCGGAAGGGCCGGTTCCCCGGGAACCGGCCCTTCCGCATACTGCTGGGTCATGCCGCCGTGGCGGCCGGGATCACTTGCCGCGCAGGGCCTTCCGGTCCATGCGGGCGCGCATGGGGTCGACGCCGGGCGGGAGCGGAGCGCGCAGGCCACCGAGGGCCTTGAGGCGCTTGTTGACGAGCGCCATCTCGTCCTTGGTGATCTGCGGCTTGAGGCGCTGGACCTTGCTCGCGAGCTTGGGCAGCGGCACCTCGTTCTCGCCCGAGCCGACGCGCATCGTCGTGACGGGGACACCGGGGGCGACCCGCTCGACACGCTTCTTCTCGGTGGCGAGCAGCTTCTGGACGCGGCTCGTGGGGCCCTCGCCGACGAGGACGACGCCGGGGCGGCCCAGCGCGCGGTAGACCATGGCGGCGGAGTTGATGTCGCCGGGACGCGCAACGTCGGCGGCGACGGGCTCACGGTCGGTGTACCAGCCGCGACGGATCGAGGTGAGCGCCGCGCCGGCGGCACCGGCCTGGCCCTCGATCTGGCTGTAGGCGGCCCGCTCGGCCCGGCGGCTCATGATGATCGTCGCGGCGAGGACGCCGAAGAGCACCCCGAAGATGCCGAAGATCCACGGCAGCTTGACGAGGAAGCCGATGACGAGCAGCACCCCGAAGACGACGAGGAACGACAGCAGCATGAACCAGCCGATGAGCGGGTCAGCCTGCTTGGAGACCCGGTAGACGTCACGGATCTGGGACAGTCGTCCCTGCTTCTTCTCCTGGGGCGCGCTGCTCGCGTCGCCGTCCTTGTTGCGTGCCATGGTGCTCAGGATACGGCGCTCTGGGCGCGGGCCACCAACGACGCCGCCTCCTGGCGGGCGGGGGAGCCGGCGGCCTCGGCCAGGTGCGACAGGTGAGCGGGGATCTCACGTCCCCACTTGCGCATCGCGGTGGCCCAGAGACGCCCGGCGCGGTACGACGAACGCACGAGCGGACCCGCCATGACGCCCTTGAAGCCCATCTCCTCGGCGACCTCCGACCAGTGGACGAACTCCTCGGGCTTGACCCACCGGTCGATCGGGTGGTGCAGCTTCGAGGGCCGGAGGTACTGGGTGATCGTGAGGATGTCGCAGCCGGCGTCGTGGAGGTCGCGGATGGCCTCCTCGATCTCGGTGTCGGTCTCGCCCATGCCGAGGATGAGGTTGCTCTTCGTGACGAGCTCGGCCTCACGCGCCATGCTCAGGACGGCCAGCGACTTCTCGTAGGTGAAGGCGGGACGGATCCGCCTGAAGATGCGCGGCACCGTCTCGAGGTTGTGCGCGAAGACCTCGGGCCGGGCGTCGAAGACGTGACCGACGAGCTCGGGCTTGGCGCCGAAGTCGGGCGGGAGGATCTCGACGCCGGTGTTGGGGTTGAGCAGGTGGATCTGGCGGATCGTCTCGGCGTAGAGGCCGGCGGCGCCGTCGGGCTGGTCGTCGCGGGCGACACCGGTGACCGTCGAGTAGCGCAGGCCCATCTGAGCGACCGACTCGGCCACGCGTCGCGGCTCGTCGAGGTCGAGGGTGGTCGGGCGACCCGTCGCGATGTCGCAGAAGTCGCAGCGCCGGGTGCAGACGTCACCCCCGATGAGGAAGGTGGCCTCCTTGTCCTCCCAGCACTCGAAGATGTTGGGACAGGCGGCTTCCTGGCACACCGTGTGCAGGCCCTCGGACTTCACCATCGAGTGCAGGGCGGTGTACTCGGGCCCCATCTTCGCGGTGGTCCTGATCCAGGACGGCTTGCGCTCGATGGGGGTCTCGGCGTTGCGCGCCTCGACGCGCAGCAGACGACGGCCGTCGGGAACGACAGACACACGGGCTCCTTGGTCGGGATTTGCTGCTCCGCACAGGTTACGCCTCCCCACGGACCGTCCAGGACCACCCTCGACGAGGGCGTATGCCGGGTGGCTGGTTCCGGGGGCAGGCGCGCCCGTGCGTCAGGTGACGTCGCGGCGCCGGAAGGCGGCGACCCCCGCGAGCACGACCGCAAGGGCGACGACGAGCAGGAAGACCCAGCCGTGCGTGTAGCTGAGCGTCCGCTCGGTGTAGTCGCACGACGAGGGCCCGCAGGACTCAGCGAAGTACGTGGTGCCCCGGTCGATGAACGCCTCGATGTTCTTCAGGACCGACCACGGCTGGAGCCGACCCTGCAGGAACGCCTGCATGACGATGCCCTCGACGACCACGGCGAAGCCGAGCACGGCCCCGATGATCGCGGCCGTGTGCCGCAGGAGCAGACCGAGCGCCGCCCCGACGACTCCGGCGCCCAGTGCCAGCGCGACGATGCGCAGGCCGAGCACTGCGAGTGGCTCCTCGAGAGCCGGCGCTGGAGGCAGCTTGAGGTCCGATCCGGGTCGGTTGACGACGGCGACCATGCGGGCACCGAGGTTGGCCAGGACCAGGCCCAGGACGGCGATGGCGACGCCGCCGGCAGCTGCCGCCGTGAGCTTGCTGGCGGCGACGCGCAGTCGACGGGGCTGGAAGGTGAGCCACAGGCCCATCGAGCCGGTGGAGAACTCGGCCCCGACGAAGCTCGCTCCGAGGAGCAGGGCCACGAAGGCGAGCAGCAGGGCGATGGTCTTGGCGATGCCCTCCGTGATCGTGTCGGCCAGGGGGAGCGCGAGGCCCATCTGCTCGAGCGTCGGGGCCTGGCCCTGCTGGTCGCACCCGAAGTCGAGCGTCGGGTCACCGCTGCGGTCGCGCTCGATGGCCTCCTGCTTGTGGCACTCCTCGACCATGCGCGGTGCCTCCTGCTGCATGATCCGGTAGCTGTCGAGCTGCTGGGCGATGCGCTCGGGCGAGCTCTCGTTGTAGGCGTTGTAGACGGTCGCGCCGATGAAGACGACGACGGCGGCCACGACCACCTTGGTCAGGCGGCGCCACCACAGACGGCGCAGCTCGACGCCGACGAGTCCGGCGAACGACGTGCCCTTCGGCCGCCGGTCGGCGCGGGGGCGGGAGTCGGGGGAGACGAGCGTGCTGCTCATGCGGCACCACCGCTCCGTCGTCCACCGGCAGCCCGGTCGGCATCGGTGCCGAGGCCCTCGTCGGCGGTGAGGGCGAGGAAGGCGGACTCGAGGTCCGGGCGCACCGGCACGAGCTCGGCGACGTAGAGGCCGTGCCCGGCGAGCGCCCGGGTGACGGCAGAAGGGTCGTCGGTCCCGACGACGAGGTAGGCGTCGTCGCGGGTCAGGGTGAAGCCGTCGGCGGTCAGCACCTCGGCGGCTCGGTCCGGGGAGGCGACTCCGACCCGCACCTGCGCGGTGCCGGCGCCCGCGCCGCCGAGGATGTCGCTGACGCGCCCCTCGGCGAGCAGCGACCCGTGCCCGATGATCGAGACCGTGTCGGCGACCTGCTCGACCTCGGCGAGGATGTGCGAGCTGACGAGCACCGTCTTGCCCTGTTCGCCGAGCGTCCGCATCGTGTCGCGCACCTCGCGGATCCCGGCGGGGTCGAGTCCGTTGGTGGGCTCGTCGAAGATGAGCAGGTCGGGGTCCTTGAGCAGCGTCGCCGCGATGGCGAGGCGCTGCTTCATGCCGAGCGAGAAGCCGGCGTACCGGTCGCGACCGCGGTCGCCGAGGTGCGTCGCCTCGAGGACCTCGTCGACGCGGTGGCGTGGGCTGCCGATCGCGCTCGCGAGCAGGGTGAGGTTCTGACGGGCGGTGAACGCCGGGAAGAACTTCGGTGACTCGACGATCGCCCCGACCCGGTCGACGACGTGCGGCAGCCGCTTGGGCACCGCCTCGCCGAAGACCTCGGCGGTGCCGGAGTCGGCGCGCACGAGGCCGAGCAGCATCCGGATCGTCGTCGTCTTGCCGGAGCCGTTCGGCCCGAGGAAGCCGTGCACGCCTCCGAGGGGCACGGCCATCGACAGGCCGGTGACGGCGACGCGTCTCGACCCTCGGCTCAGGTACGTCTTGCGTAGGTTGACGGTGCGGACGGCGACGTCCATCGATCCCCCTGGTTCGACCGGTTGGTGGTCGACACCCTAGGGGTGGGCCCGACGGACCGCGCGCGGACCCGCCGGGCACGACACGGCATACGGTCTCGGGACGGGCCGGGAAACGCCGGGACGGGCCGGTCCGGCCCGGACGGGTCAGGCGAGCGCGCGGCGGTTCGGCCGGAGAGCCGGGAGGATGTCGGCGAGGTGCTTCTCGACGTGGGGGAGCACCTCGGTGACCGGCACGTCGCGCCCGAGCTCGAACGACAGGGACGTGACCCCGGCACCGACGATGCCGCACGGGATGATGACCTCGCCCCAGGACAGGTCGGGGTTGCAGTTGAGGGCGAAGCCGTGCATGGCGACCTGGCGGCTGACCCGGATGCCGATGGCACCGATCTTGCGGCGCGGGCCGCGGTCGTCGGCGGCGATCCACGTGCCGCTCTCGCCCTCGACGCGGCCGGCCTCGACGCCGAAGTCGGCGCAGACGCGGATCATCATCTCCTCGATGTGCCGGACGTAGCCGACGACGTCGATGGGCGCGGGGAGCCGGACGATCGGGTAGCCGGTGATCTGGCCCGGACCGTGCCAGGTGATCTTGCCGCCGCGGTCGACGTCGATGACGGGCGTGCCGTCGTTGGGGCGCTCCTGCGGCTCGGTGCGCTTGCCCGCGGTGTAGACGGCGCGGTGCTCGAGAAGGTAGACGGTGTCGGGCTCCTCGCCCGCGACGACCTTCGCGTGGGTGTCGCGCTGGACCTGCCACGCCTGCTCGTAGTCGACGAAGTCGGGGTCGAGACCGAGGTGGACGAAGCGCATGCGGCCACCCTACGCCGGGCGGCATACGATGCCGGAATGCCTGCCACCGAGCCGTCCCCGTCCACCCCGCTGCGTGTCGGACTCGTCGGCTACGGCTCGGCCGGTCGGGGCATCCACGCACCCCTCATCGGGCGGGCCGGGCTCACGGTGGCAGCAGTGTCGACGTCGAACGCGACCCGTGCCGACGAGGTGCGGGCCGACCTCCCGGGCGCCGAGGTCGTCCCCGACCTCGAGACGCTCCTCGGGATCGACGGCCTCGACCTCGTCGTCCTCGCGTCACCGAGCGGCGTGCACGCCGAGCAGGCCGAGCGCGTCATCGAGGCGGGCATCCCGCTCGTCGTCGACAAGCCGCTCGCCGTGGACGCGAGCCGTGCCCTCGACGTCGTCGACCTCGCCGCCCACCACGGCGTGCCCCTCACCGTCTTCAACAACCGGCGCTTCGACCCCGAGCTGGCCGCGCTGCGCATCGTACGCGACGACGATCTCGTCGGTGACATCTGGAGGGCCGAATACCGTTGGGACCGTTGGCGTCCCGTGCCCAAGCAGCGGTGGCGCGAGCAGGTCCCCGCCGAGGAGGGCGGCGGTCTGCTGCTCGACCTGCAGACCCACCTCGTCGACCAGGCGGTGCTTCTGCACGGTGAGGTCGAGTCGGTCTATGCCGAGGTCGACTCCCGCACGACGGTCGCCGACGACGACACGTTCCTCGCGTGCCGGCACACCTCGGGTGTCGTCAGCCACGTCATGTCGAGCTCGGTCAACGGGGCTCCCGGCCCGCGCGCCCGCGTCAACGGCTCGACGGGCTCCTTCGTCATCGGCCGCCAGGTCGACGACGTCAGCGCGTTCACCGAGTTCGAGAACGACGGGGACGCCATCGGCTGGATCGTGCGCGGTGAGGAGCGTGAGCGGGGACCCGTCGTGACCGACGCCGACCAGGCGAACTTCTACCGGGCCGTCGCGGCCGCCCTCGTCTCGTCGGACCCGCAGGCGACGATGCCGGTCGACCCGCGCGATGCGGTGCACGTCCTCGCCGTCGTTGACGCCGCACGGATCAGCGCCCGGGACCGCAGGGTCGTCGACGTCGTGACGCCCGGCCAGACCCCCTGAGGGTGGGCCCGACACCGACCGCGGGTGTATGCCGGGTCACCCGGTCCGTCGTCGGGGGCGGTCCTCGTCGGGACCCTGTGGACGACGCGCCCGCGGCCCGGCGCGGCGCTGCTTGCATGGTCGGGTGACCGAGCACGAGCGAGAGAAGCGACCGGAGCAGCCGCCGGAGCGTCCCCACGTGCCGGGGCACCGTGTCGACGCCGTCATCGGGACGGGCGCGTCGGCGGTCGTGTGGTCGGGGGTCGACGCGACGGGGCGTCGGGTGGCGCTCAAGGTGCCGCACCTCGTCCGCGACGAGCTCGACCGGCAGCAGTCCCTCGCCGAGCAGCAGGTGCTGCTGGCCGTGCAGCACGACCACCTCGTGCCGCTCCGGTCGGTCGTGCCGCTCGCCGACGGTCGCGAGGCCCTCGTCTTCGACCTCGTCACCGGGGCACCGCTGTCCGCGATGGTGCGCAGTCGCGGACACCTGCGCGCGGGCGAGGTCGTCACCGTCCTCACTCCGGTCTGCGAGGCCGTCGCCCACCTCCACGCGGCGGGCGGGGTGCACGCCGACATCTCCCCGTCCAACGTCACCCTGACCTCCGACGGACGCCCCGTCCTGCTCGACCTCGGCGCCGTGCGCGTGCCCGGTCGCGAGCCCGGTGCAGTGCACGGCACGACCGGATACATCGCTCCCGAGGTGCTCCTCGGCGCGGCGCCGGACGAGTCCTCCGACGTGTACGCCCTCGGCGCCGTCGCGTGGTTCTGCCTCACCGGCAACGGGGCGCCGGACACGATGGTGCGGCTCGACGAGGAGATCATCGTCAGCCACGTCGGTCCCGAGCTCGCCGCCGTCGTCGCGGCGGCCATCGACCCCGACCCGACCCGACGTCCGCGTGCGGCCGAGCTGGCCGGCCTCTTCTACGACGCGGTCCCGGCCGAGCCGGTCGAGGTCGTGGTCGGGGCCGACCAGGCGTCAGCACTGACCCACCGGCTCCGGGCCGAGGCCGGGCGCGAGCCGGCACCCGCAGAGCAGGACTCCCGAAGGTGGCCTCGCCGGGCCGTCACGGCGGCGCTCGTCGCGGTGCCGCTGGTGGCCGCCGCGGGGTGGGCGTGGGCGGCCCGGGACCCCGCGTCGCTGACGCCACCCTCGACCTCGTCGACGCCGACCACACCGGCGGTTCCGACGGCATCGCCGGCTCCGGGCGACAGCGCGGCGGACCGGGTGCTGCGGGACGCCGCGAGCCCCTCGGCGCGGCCGGAGGACCTGATGCAGGCCCTGAGCGACCGGCGGTCGGCCGCCCTCGTCGGGCGGGACGCGACGGCACTGGCCCGGGTCCACGCGCCCGGCTCACCGAGCCTGTCGAGCGACCGGGCCCTGGTCTCGGGGCTCGTCGGCGCCCGGGCGCGCTGGGAGGGGCTGCGGCTCGAGGTCGCCGACGCGGCCTTCGTGACGGGGTCACCGACGGAGGCGGTCGTGCGCGCCCGGGTCGACTGGACGGCATACGTCGTCGTCACCGGGGGTGGTGCACGGCTCGTGCGACCGGCGGACGCCGGTCGTCAGCTCGACTTCCGGCTGATGCGCGGGTCCGAGGGATGGCGGATCAGCGCGATCAGCGCTTCACCAGCCACCTGACGGCCCCGTCGAGGTCGGGGTGCTCGAAGGTGAAGCCGGAGGCGAGCAGGGCCTCGGGCTCGACCCGCTGGCTCGCGACGACGTAGTCGGCGAACTCGCCGATGACGGCGCGCAGGGCGAAGCGGGGTGCGGGGACGAAGGCCGGGCGTGACAGCGCCGAACCGATGGCCGACGCGATCTCACCCTGTCGGGCGACCCCGGGCGCGACGAGGTTGAACGGCCCGGCGAGCTCCGGATGGTCGACGAGGTGCAGGATCGCGCGGACCTCGTCGACGAGGGTGATCCACGGCCACCACTCGCGCCCCGATCCCATCGGGCCGCCGAGGCCGAGACGTCCGAGCAGGACGACCTGCTCGAAGGCGCCGCCCTCAAGAGCCATGACGAGCCCGGTGCGGACGAAGGCGACGGGGAGACCCGCGTCGACCGCCGGCTGCGCTGCGCCCTCCCACCGCACGACGACGCCGGAGAGGAAGTCCTGTCCCGGCTCGCTCGTCTCGGGCAGGTGCTCCTCGCCCCGGTCACCGTAGTAGCCGACGGCCGACGCGTTGACGAGACGGATGGCCTCGCCGGTGCGGTCGCGGTGGGCGACCAGGGCCTGGGCCACCGTGCCGGTCGCGTCCGTGCGCGAGCGCTCGACCTCGCGCTTGTGCTCGGGGTTCCACCGTCGGTCGCCGATGCCGACGCCGGCGAGGTTGACGACCGCGTCGACCCCGTCGAGCGCCCGCTCGTCGATACGGCCGCGGCTGGGGTCCCACTGGACCTCGTCCGCGGCGGAGGTGGCGTGGCGCACGAGGCGCACGACCTCGTCGCCGCGTTCGGCGAGCGCACGACGAAGCGCGCCGCCGATCAGGCCGGACGAGCCGGTGACGGCGACGCGCTTCGTCATGGGGTTGCTCCTCATGCAGGCGACCTCAGGCCTCGAACTGGCCCTCTTCGAGCCTGGCCTTCATCGTGCCGAGGAACCGAGCGGCGTCGGCCCCGTCGACGATGCGGTGGTCGTAGGACAGCGCGAGGTACATCATCGAGCGGATCGCGATGGTCTCGCCGCCGTCGGCGTCCGTGACGACGACGGGCCGCTTGACGATCGCGCCGGTGCCGAGGATGGCGACCTGCGGCTGGTTGATGATCGGCGTGTCGAAGAGCGCGCCGCGGCTGCCGGTGTTGGTGATGGTGAAGGTGCCACCGGCCAGGTCGTCGGGCGTGATCTTGTTGCTGCGCGTGCGCGCGGCGACGTCGGCGATCGCCCGGGCGAGGCCGGCGATGTTGAGGTCACCGGCGTTCTTGACGACCGGGACGATGAGGCCCTTCTCGGTGTCGACGGCGATCGAGAGGTTCTCGCTGCCGTGGTAGACGACCTCGTCGCCGTCGATGCTCGCGTTGACCATCGGGTGCGCCTTGAGCGCCTCGGTGGCGGCCAGGGCGAGGAACGGCAGGAAGCTGAGCTTCGTACCCTCGCGGGCCTCGAAGTCGCTCTTGACCTTGGCGCGCAGGCGGGCCACCTTCGTGAGGTCGACCTCGACGACGGTCGTCAGCTGGGCCGAGACCTGGAGCGACTCGACCATGCGGGTCGCGATGACCTTGCGCAGCCGCGTCATCTTCTCGCGCGTGCCGCGCTTCGGCGAGACCGCCGCCGCAGCGGACGAGGCACCCGACGGAGCGGATGCCGCGGGGGCGGCGGGCGCAGCAGCCGGGGCTGCCGGGGCGGGAGCCGGGGCCTTCGCGGCCTCGGCGGCGTCGAGCACGTCCTGCTTGCGGATGCGACCGCCGACGCCCGTGCCGGTGATCGACCCGAGGTCGACACCGTGCTGGTTCGCGAGCTTGCGCACGAGCGGCGTGACGTAGGCGGCGGCGTCGTCGCGCGACGGCGTGGCAGCGGACGGTGCCGGTGCGGCGGCCTCGGGGGACTGCTGGGCGGGGGCGCGCTCGGCGTCGGCCGGCTTGCCGGCAGCCTCCTGCGTCGCCTCCTCCGGCTGCTCCTGGGCCGGAGCCTTCGGTGCCTCGGCGGCGGGCTCCGGTGCCTTATCCGGCGCGGGCTCCGGCTCCGGTGCCTTCGCGGGCTCGGGCTCGGGTGCCTTGGCGGGCTCGGCGGCCGCGGCGGGCGCGGCGGGCGCGGCGGGCGCGCCACCGCCGATGACGGCGAGGTCGGCACCGACCGGCACGGTGTCGTCCTCCTGGACGAGGATCTTGGTCAGGGTGCCGGCGACCGGCGACGGAATCTCGGTGTCGACCTTGTCGGTCGAGACCTCGAGGAGCGGCTCGTCGACGGCGACCTCGTCGCCCTCGGACTTGAGCCAGCGGGTGACGGTGCCCTCGGTCACGGACTCGCCGAGCGCCGGCATGGTCACGGTCTGGCCCTCGCCACCACCGGACGACGACGCAGCAGCCTGGGGCGCCTCGGCCTGCTCGGCCTCGGGCTCGCTGGTCGCGGCCTGCGGCTCCTGCTCGGTGCTCGGGGCCTCGGGTGCCGGGGCGGCCTGCTCGGGCTCGGGGGCCTCCTCGGCGGCCGGGGCGTCGCCACCGGACGCGGGAGCCTCGCCGTCGCCGATGACGGCGAGATCGGCGCCGACGGGGACGGTGTCGTCCTCCTGGGCGAGGATCTCCTGGAGGGTGCCCGCCACGGGGGAGGGGATCTCGGTGTCGACCTTGTCGGTCGAGACCTCGAGCAGCGGCTCGTCGACCTCGACGCGGTCACCGACGTTCTTCAGCCAGCGGGTGATGGTCCCCTCGGTGACTGACTCACCCAGGGCCGGCATGGTCACGCGTTCTGACATGACGTGTTTTCTCCTCTTCCCAGTTTCTGGCTCAAGCGTGTGCGTGCAGGGGCTTACCCGCCAAGGCCAAGTGTGCCTCGCCGAGCGCCTCGTTCTGTGTGGGGTGCGCGTGGATGAGACCGGCGACGTCCTCCGGGTGCGCCTCCCAGTTGACGATGAGCTGTGCCTCGCCGATCTGCTCGCCCATCCGGGCGCCGATCATGTGGACGCCGACGACGGGTCCGTCGACCTGCCGCACGAGCTTGACGAAGCCCTGGGTGCCGAGGATCTGGGACTTGCCGTTGCCGCCGAGGTTGTACTCGTACGTCGCGACGTCACCGTGCTTCTCGCGGGCCTGGGCCTCGGTGAGGCCGACGCTCGCGATCTCGGGGTCGCAGTACGTGACGCGGGGGATGCCCATCTCGTCGATGGCGGCGGGTGCGAGTCCCGCGATCTCCTCGGCGACGAAGATGCCCTGGGCGAAGCCGCGGTGTGCGAGCTGCAGGCCGGGCACGATGTCACCGACGGCGTAGACGCCCGCGGCGCTGGTGCGCAGCCGCTCGTCGGTGGGCACGAAGCCGCGGTCGACGGTGACGCCGGCGGCTTCGTAGCCCAGGCCCTCGGTGACCGGACCGCGCCCGACCGCGACGAGGAGCAGGTCGGCCTCGATGGTCCCGCCCGACTCGAGCGACACCGTCACGACGTCGCCCTGCTGGGTCGCGCCGGCGAAGCGCACACCGGTCTTGAAGGCGATCTTGCGCTTGCGGAAGGAGCGTTCGAGCTGCTTGCTGATGGCTTCGTCCTCGGCCGCGACGAGACGTGGGAGCGCCTCGACGATCGTCACCTCGGAGCCGAAGCTCTTGAAGACGGAGGCGAACTCGACGCCGATGACACCGCCACCGAGCACGACGACCCGGGCCGGCACGTGGTCGATGGCGAGGGCCTGCTCGCTCGTCATGATGCGGCCGCCGATCTCGAGCCCCGGGAGCGACTTCGCATAGCTTCCGGTGGCGAGCACGACGTTGCGACCGGTGATGCGGCGGTCGCCGACGACGACGGTGTGGGGCCCGTCGAGGACGCCCGACCCTTCGACGTAGTCGATCTTCGCGGCCTTCACGAGACCCTGGAGTCCCTTGTAGAGGCGGCTGATGACGCCGTCCTTGTAGGCGTTGACGCCCGACATGTCGACGGACTCGAAGGTCGTCTTCACCCCGAAGCTCGCACCCTCGCGGGCGACGTCGGCGACCTCGGCGGCGTGGAGCAGCGCCTTGGTCGGGATGCAGCCCTGGTGCAGGCACGTGCCGCCCAGACGCCCCTTCTCCACGAGTGCCACGGAGAGCCCCAGCTCTGCCGACCGCAGGGCACAGGCGTAGCCGCCGGACCCTCCACCGAGAATGACGACGTCGTAGTCGCCTGCGGCACCAGCCGGCATGTGCATGTGCTCCTTCGGGTGAATCGCCTGCTCCCGCCGTCGTGCAGCAGGAGTCCGCGGACGTTCTGGCGTACGCGTGGGTGGGCGTACGGGTGGGCGTGCAAGAGCATCTTGTCATTGATCGGATGAGACGTCACAGGCAGGTCACGCCTCCCGGCGCGCTGTGGTGGTGAGCACGGGTCGACCCCGTACAGTGCCGCCATGGGCTGGTTCTCACGACGCGGCAGCCGCAAGGGCAATCCCTTCCCCGGCCGGTCCGACGGGCCGCAGATGGAGATCGACCGGAAGGCGGTCGAGCAGCACCTGCGCGCGTTCGTCGAGTCCCGGCTCGGTGTCGAGGCCTACGTCGAGCCCGCCACGAGCGTCACCCCCACGACCATCGTGCTCATCGCGTGGGACGGCGAGTGGACGCGTCGCGCCGTGCCATCTCCCAAGGACGGCTTCGAGATCAGCCAGAAGCTCGGCGTCCCGGTCTACGACGTCAACAAGACGGGCTATCCCAACCGGATGCGCGAGTGGAGCAAGCGCCGACGTCAGGGTGACGCCTGACCCGGCGACACGGCATACGACCTCGTGGTCGGTTGCCGGGCAAAAGGGGTGGACCGGGTCCCGGTTCGCTGACAGGGTGAAAAGCGTTCAGTCCGTGCCGGATTCGGCGCCACAGCACACAGGAGGTTCTCGAATGTCGAAGCAGGATGGCGAATCCAGCGGTCCGAGCGAGGAGATGAAGGCCAAGTTCCGTGCGGCGCTCGACAAGAAGCACGCCCACGGTGGCAAGGACGTCTCCGACGACCACGACCGCACCAAGGTGCACGGTGCACACGGCCCCGCCAAGGCCCAGCAGATGTTCCGTCGCAAGTCCGGCGGCTGACCCAGCCGCACACGCCGAGAGGCCCCGTTCCGTCACGGAACGGGGCCTCTCGCACGTCGGCGTCAGAGGTAGGACTCGGCGAGGCCCACGAGGGTGCGCACCCCGAAGCCGGTGCCGCCCTTGGGCCAGTAGCCCGTCGGTGCCTTGTCGTTGTAGGCCGGTCCGGCGATGTCGAGGTGGCTCCACGGGATGCCCTCGCCGACGAACTCGCCGAGGAAGATGCCGGCGGTCAGCATGCCGCCCTCGGCGCCGCCCTTGTGCGCGAGATCGGCGTTGATCGAGTCGAGGCCCGGACGCAGCTCGGTCGGCAGCGGCATCGGCCACATGGCCTCGCCGACCGTCGACGCAGCGTCGAGGACCCGGGTGCGGAAGTCGTCGTCGTTGCCCATGACGGCGGCCGTGTTGGCGAGCGCGACGACCTGCGCACCGGTGAGGGTCGCGATGTCGACGATGGCGTCGGGCTTGGTCTCCGAGGCCAGGGCGATGCAGTCACCGAGGACCATGCGGCCCTCGGCGTCGGTGTTGAGCACCTCGACGGTCGTCCCGCCGCGCATCGTCACGACGTCGCTCGGGCGCTGGGCCGTGGAGCTCGGCATGTTCTCGGCCAGGCCGAGGTAGCCGGTGACGGCGATCGGCAGACCGAGCTCGGCGATGGCGAGGACGGCACCGGCCACGGCGGCCGCTCCGGCCATGTCGCACTTCATCGTCAGCATCCCGTTGGCCGGCTTGATGCAGAGGCCGCCCGAGTCGAAGGTGATGCCCTTGCCGACGAAGGCGATGGACGCCTTGGGACGGGTCGGGGTGTAGCTGAGGACGGCGATCCGCGGCTCGTTGGCCGAGCCCTGGCCGACGCCCACGGTGCCCCCGAAGCCACCGGCTCGCAGCGCCTTCATGTCGTAGGACTTGAGCTTGACCTTGGTGCCCTTGACGCGGTCGGCGAGCGAGTCGACGAAGGTCTCCGGGTAGAGCAGGTTCGGCGGGAGGTTGACGAGGTCGCGCGTGTAGGCGACGGCCTCGCCGAGCGCGGCGGCGCGCTTGACCGCGCGACGCGAGGCGGCGTCGGCCGGGCCGACGAGGGCGACCGCGTCGACGGCATCGGTGCTGCGCGTGCCCGCCTTGGACACGGCATACGCCCCGAGGGCCACGCCCTCGGCGACGGCGGAGACGATCTCGACGGACGTGCCGGGCACGACGACCGCGACCTTCTTCTTGCGGCTCAGGCTGCGGATCGCGCCACCGAAGCCCTTGCGGACGTCCTCGAGGGCGGACGCGTCGCCGGACAGCTCGCCGACACCGGCGAGCACGACGAGCTTGGCGGCGACCTCCGGCACGGCCGCGAGGGTCGTGACCTCTCCGACCTTGCCGGCGAGCTCGAGGTCGGTGACGACGGACTTGAGGTGGGCGACGGTCTTGCGGGGGAGTCCGTGGCCGGGGGCCAGAGCGGCACCGCCGTCACCGGGGACGAGCGCGACGACGAGCGCGTCGCCGGCCGTGTCGGCGGCCGAGCGGTTCGAGATGGTCAGGTTGGCCACGAAGGACTCCTTTGTCGAGGTGCTGACGGGCGCACGGTCGGAGCACGTCCTGAGGGGTGCGTCGGTGGTGCGTCGCTGGTGCACGGTTTCGTGCGCCGGTCGGCCTCACGACACCGCCGCGGGTGGCGGCGTTCGATGATAACGAGCGGAGGCGGCACACCCGGCGGGCGGTAGGTTGGCGCCCATGACGACAGCGACGTCGGGGACGACCTCCCCGCTGACCTCACCCCTGCACGACCGCCACGTCGCCCTCGGCGCGAAGATGGCCGACTTCGGTGGCTGGGACATGCCGATCGAGTACCCCGGCGGCGGCGTCGTCGCCGAGCACACCGCGGTGCGTGAGCGTGTCGGCGTGTTCGACGTGAGCCACCTCGGCAAGGCCTCGGTGACGGGTCCAGGCGCGGCCGACTTCGTCAACGCGTGCCTGACCAACGACGTGCGCCGCATCCAGCCGGGCTCGGCGCAGTACACCCTGTGCTGCGACGACGCGGGCGGCGTCGTCGACGACCTCATCGTCTACCTCAAGTCCGACGACGACGTCTTCCTCATCCCCAACGCGGCCAACACCGCCGAGGTCGTGCGCCGCCTGCAGGCCGCCGCGCCGGAGGGCATCACCGTCACGAACCTGCACCGCGACTACGGCGTCATCGCCGTCCAGGGCACGAAGAGCGACGAGGTGCTCGAGTCCCTGGGGCTGCCGACCGGCCACGACTACATGTCCTTCGTCGAGGCGGACTGGCAGGGCCGGCGCGTCATCGTCTGCCGCACCGGCTACACCGGTGAGCGCGGCTACGAGCTCGTCCCGCTCTGGGACGACGCCCCGGCGCTCTGGGACGCCCTTGTGGCGGCGCTCGAGCCGTTCGGCGGCAAGCCGTGCGGTCTCGGCGCGCGCGACACGCTCCGCACCGAGATGGGCTACCCGCTGCACGGACAGGACCTGTCGCTGCAGATCTCACCCGTCCAGGCGCGCGCCGGCTGGGCCGTGGGCTGGAAGAAGGACGCCTTCTGGGGCAAGCAGGCCCTCGAGGCCGAGCGGGCCAACCCGACGCGCCTCATGCGGGGCCTGCTCGTGACCGGCCGCGGCATCCCGCGGGCGCACTGCACCGTCTCGTGGAACGGCGCGGCGGCCGGCGAGGTCACCTCCGGCACCTTCTCGCCCACGCTCAAGCAGGGCATCGCCCTCGCGCTGCTGAACCCCGAGATCGCCGACGGCGAGACGGTGTCGATCGACGTGCGCGGCCGTGCCCTCGAGGCCACCGTGGTCAAGCCGCCGTTCGTCCAGGTGCAGGTCCGCGAGGGCTGAGTCCCCGTCACCGACGACGTATGCCGGGTGGCGCGGTCAGTGCGCCACCCGGCACACGGCGGGGCTGGTCAGTCGCTACTCGCGCAAGGAGAAGCGGCGCCGGCCGTGGCGGTCGAGGATGCTCGCCAGTCGTTCGCCGTCGAGGGCGTGGATCGTCAGTCCGTCGCGGCCCTCCATCGTCTCGGCCTGGAGCATCGCGTTGAGGATGGCCTCGGCCGTGGCCTCGATGACGGCTCCGAACATCGCGTCGAAGTACTCGAGGGCGAGCATCTCGACCTGCATGCCGATCTCGGTGCGGGCGCCGGGGCCCTGGTCGGGCATCCCGTGCGCGGCCGTCGAGAAGGCGATCATGAGGTCGCCGGAGTAGTTGTCACCGCGGGCGCCGAACTTCGCGATGCCGAGCCCGGCTCGCTGGGCAAGCCGGTTGAGCTGGTGGGGGAGGAGGGGCGCGTCCGTGGCGACGACGGCGAGCACCGACCCGGTGCCCGGCGGCGGCACCCGGGTGATCTCGGACATGCGCGGGAAGGGCACGACCTTCTTCGTCAGCACGTGCCCGATCGGCACGCCGTTGACCTCGAAGTGCTTGCGGTCGCCGTGGTTGGCCTGGACGAGGACGCCGACCGTGAAGTGGCGGTCGCCGAGGTCGACGACCCGCGAGGCCGTGCCGGTGCCGCCCTTGAAGCCGTAGCACTGCGTGCCCGTGCCACCGCCGACGTTGCCCTCCGCGATGGCGCCCGTGCGCGCGTCGTCGAAGGCGGTATGGACGTGCTCGCGGGTGACGTGCTGTCCGCTGATGTCGTTGAGGATGCCGTCCCACGTCTCGCCGACGACCGGCAGCATGATCGGCATCCGCCCGGGCACGCGGGTCTCGCGGGCGATGAGGGAGTCGCGCACGACCCCGACGCTGTCGGTGTTGGTCAGGGCGATGGGGCTGGAGAGCATGCCCGACTCGTGCAGCCACTCGAGGCCGGTCAGCTCGCCGAACCCGTTGAGCCGGTGGTAGCCGGCAAAGACCGGCTCGGTGGAGGCGCGGCCGCCGTGTGGGAGCACGACGGTGACGCCGGTGCGCACCGGTCCCTGGCCGACCGTCATCTCGCCCTCACCGTGAACGATCGTGCTGTAACCGACCCGGACGCCCTCGACGTCGGTGATCGCGTTGAGTGGACCCGAGCGCCCCGTCCCGATCTCGATCCCGACATCGGTGGCTCGCACGCGGTCTCCTCCTCGTCCACCCGCGGACCGGGAGAACCGGTGCTGCGGCTACGATCTGGCTTGTCGATCTGGCATGTCACCGAGCGGTCGCCCCTCGCTGCCGAGCGGCGCGACCCACGATGTCGAGAAGGGTAACCGCTTTTGTCTGACGCACGCGATCCGCTCCGCGCCCGCCTGGCGCTGGCCACGGGACGGTCGGCGGGACGGCTCTCACAGGCCCTCGGCAAGGGCTCCGGCTCCATGATCGGTGGCCGCCTCGCCCTCCGCGTCGACCCTCAGGTGCTCCGCGCCGTGGCCGGTGACCGGCGCAGCGTCCTCGTCACCGGGACGAACGGCAAGAGCACCGTCACGGCACTCGTGGCGGCGGCGATCACCCCCGGCGGCGCGGTGGTGAGCAACACGACCGGCGCCAACATGACCGACGGGATCGTGACCGCCCTCTCGGCCGACCGCACGTCCGGGCTCGCGGCCCTCGAGGTCGACGAGGTCTACCTCGAGCCCGTCGCACGCGGCACCCGGCCCAAGGCGGTCGTCGTGCTCAACAGCTCGCGCGAGTACACCCGCGGCGTCTCGCTCAGGAGCACGCTCGAGCACTGGCGCCGCACCGCTGCCGCCCTGCCCGACGACTGCGTCGCCATCGTCAACGTCGACGACCCGCTCGTCAGCTGGGCCTTCGAGACCGCGCCGCACCGCATCGGCGTCAGCGGCGGCCTCTACTGGCGCGGCGACGCCCTCATCTGCCCGGCCTGCGGCTCGGTCCAGGACTTCACCGACGACTCGTGGAGCTGCCCCGGCTGCCGGCGTTCGCGGCCCGAGCCCGACTGGAAGGTCGTGCCCGACGGGAACGGCTGGGCCGTCGAGCACGCCGGCCAGCGCACCCGGATCGAGGTCACGGTGCCCGGCCGCACCGGCCCGGTGGGTGGCGCCTTCGCGCTCGCGGCCGCCGACGCCCTCGGCGTCGACGTGGCCGAGGCCGCCGAGCGGGTCAGCGCCGTCGCCGACGTCGACGGCCGCTACGCGCCCTACCGCCTCGGCGACCACGCCGCCCGCCTGCTCATGCTCAAGAACCCCGCCGGGTGGGCCGAGGCGATCGACGTCGCCGTCTCGACCGACCGGCCGCTCGTCGTGGCCGTCGACCCCTTCGGACCCAAGGACACCGCCACGATGTGGGAGGCGCCGTTCCAGCGCCTCGCCGGCGAGCGCGTCGCCGTCACGGGCGGGCGCACGGCGGACGCGGTGGCGATCCTCGACGCGGCCGGCGCCGACGTCGTCGAGGCCCCCGACATCGAGTCGGCCGTTCGCGCGCACGCACCGGGCGAGGTGATGGTGGCCTGCAACTACCCGGCCTTCCGACGCATCTCCAAGCAGTTCCGAGGAGGCACCCATTGAGCAGGGCACTCACCGTCGCCACGCTCTTCCCGCTCGCCACGGTCGCCGCGGCCGACGAGGCCAACGCGAGTGCGCTCGTGCGCCGCGGGGCCGCCCGTGACCTGTCGGTCGAGACCGTCACCGTCGACCGGGCCGACTCCTTCGTCGACGCCGACGTCTACCTCGTCGGCGGCACCGGACGTGGCGGTGTGGCGGCGCTCGTCGAGGCGCTGACCTCGACCGACCTCGCGGCACGGGTCTCGGACGGCGCGGTGCTGCTCGCCGTCGACGCCGGTCTCGACGCGGTCGCCCGCTCGTGGGTCGACCCGGCCGGTGCTCGGCACCAGGGGCTCGGTCTCGCGCCGGTCAGCATCCACTCGGCTCCCGAGGTCACCGGCACCGTCGTGACCCGACCGGATGCCTCCCTCGACCTGCCCGCCCTCATCGGCTGGGAGGCCAACGACCTGCGCACGGTCCGCGAGGACGGCGCGCGCGCCCTCTTCACGCTCGAGGTCGGGTCGGGCAACCGCACCGAGGACGCCCTCGGTGGCACGACCGAGGGTGTGCTCGCCGGGTCGATCCTCGGCACTCGTCTGCACGGCCCGCTGCTGGCGCTCAACCCGGAGCTGGCCGACCTCGTGCTGGCCCGCGCCACCCAGCGGTCCGAGCCGTGGCCCGCGCTCGAGTCCCCGGCGGTCGAACGTGCCCGTCGCGAGCGCATCGCCGAGGTGCGGCGCGAGTCGCCCAAGGCCGACTGGCGCAGCCGGCTCCCGGGACCCGTCGCGGCGCGCCTTCGCCGCTGACCCACCCGACGTCAACCGTCGAGACGCCAGAGGCGTTCGACATGGGAGGGCAGGGCGGACGTGGCCGTTCGACGGGCGGGAGGTGCACAGGCGTACTCGCCGGCCGTCGGCTACCCGCAGGCGGACGGAGCTGCAGAGGCTGCTGCATCGTGTGTGCTGTGACACACGTCGTATGCGGGCGAGCGTCACGCAGCCAACCCCACAAGCGCCCGAGCGGGTTGTCGTCGGACGCTGTGCGATGGTGCGTCACAGGGCCGACGTGGCCGCCGCGCCCCCGTACATGAGGAAGAACACGACGATGGAGGCGAGCGCTGTCACGAGCCCGGTGATCGCCATCCCGCGACCGGGGTACTTCTTCGCGAGAGCGATGCCACTGAAGACGATGGCGAGGATCGCCAGTGGCCACAGGCCGATGTTCAGGAACGGAACGAACGATAAGAGCACGGCGAGGATCCCGAGGATCATGCTCGTGACAGCGAAGCCGGTGCCGGGGCGTGTCGTGGGTGCTGCGACGTTCGTTGCAGCCGGGCCAGGGATTGTTTGACTCATGATGTCTCTCCTGCAGATGAGTCGAGAACTCGACTCCGATGTGGGTCAGAATGCCCACGAGCCAAGTCAACCGCCCCCGTGCCCCCCTCGGATGGGCTGGAAGTCCCCCGAGGTCGGACCGAAGGTCCTGACTACAAGCCCGGAGGTCGCTCATGCGGGGCGTGCCCGGCGCGGGCGTCAGTCCGTGACGGCCACGGCGTCCAGGACGTGGCCTTTCGACGGTCAGGGGTGGGGGAGGGCAGTGACGACCAGAGTGGCCGTGACGAGACCGGCGGCCAGGGCGACCTCGATCGCGGCGCCGATGACATCTCCGGTGACCCCGCCCAGGCGCCGGACCGCGTGCCGTCGCGCGACGACGGCCCCGGCGACCGAGACGAGGACGACAGCGACCGCACCGACGCCCCCGGCCCACGACGTGCCGCCGAGCACAGCCGACACCCCCACGACCGCGAGGCCGGCCAGCAGGGCGACCACCGCCACGAGGCCCAGCAGGTGCGCCCGGGACACGGTGCCGGCGACGCCCTGACCGAGCCCGTCGGCACGGGCCGGAGGTATGCCGTCCCGCGTGCACACCGCGCACGCGATGCGGCTCGCCACGAGGGCCACGACGGCCAGCGCCGCGCCGAGGGCACCGCCGAGGAGGGTCGTGAGGCAGGCGGCGTCGAGCAGGAGGGCCAGGACGACCGCCGCAGCGCCGGCCGGACCGGTGTCGCCGCGTCGCATGACCTCGAGCGACCGCGCAGGGTCGTGCCCGGAGGTGAGCCCGTCGGCGAGGTCCGCGAGCCCGTCGAGGTGCAGCGCCCGCGACAGCAGCGCCGTGACGACGAGGGCCAGCACGGCCACGACGCCGGCGGGAGCCCACCCCGTCGTCGACACCGTGCCCAGGGCGGCCCAGGCGAGGAGGGCGGGCGCCGTCGTCAGGGGTGCGATCAGCATGGCGCGGCCGAGCACGACGTCGGTGACGTGCTCCGGAGGGCCGACGCGGAGCGCGGTGAAGGTGCCGAACGCGAGACGCCAGGCGTCACGCATCGAGCGTCCTCGGCCGGGGCTCGCGAGGCACGACGGGGGCGTCGCTGAGGTCGACGACGCGTCCGGCGACGACGAGATGCACGCGCGCCGCCACCGCCGCGACGAGGGCGTTGAGGCGGCCCAGCTCGTCCTGGAAGAGGCGCCCCGAGGCCGTCGTCGCCACGAGGGACCAGCCGACCTCGTTCGTCACGATGACGACGGGCACCGTTGCGGTGCAGAGTGACTCGACGAGCCGGTCGCCCTCGCGACGCACGGCGTCGGCAGCAGCGTCGAGGTCGTCCCAGCCCGCCGCATCGACGAGCGCCGTGAGCCACGTGCCGAGGCAGTCGACGAGGACCGGGCCCGTGGCAGCGTCGAGCACCCTGACCACGTCCGTCGTCTCGACGGTCCGCCACGTCGCGGGACGGCGCGTCCGGTGGTCCTCCACGCGCCGGCTCCACTCGGGGTCGGACGCATCGGCCCGACGACCGGTCGCGACATAGGTGACGTCGTCGTGGTCCGCGACGAGGTCCTCGGCGTGCCGGCTCTTGCCGCTGCGCACCGGCCCCGTGACGAGGGTCGTCGTGCGGGCTCCGTGCGCGCGGCTCATCGGGCGCCCCCGGCGCCCTGCAGCGGCGAGTCGACGTCGGCGCCCGCCGCCCGTGTCGGCTCGAAGACGACCGGCACCCCGAAGGCCGCCCGTCGGGCTCCGCGGCGGAAGACGCGGAGCAGCGCCGGACCGGCCAGCAGGACGAGGACCGCGTTGAGCACGCCCCGCGGCAGGTCCCACGCGAGGGACGTGGCGAGGTAGAAGAGGCCGTAGTGGGCGAGGTTCTCCGAGAGCGGTGCTCCGGGGACGAAGCCCATCCCGCTGGGCGCGTTGGTCCCGAGGAAGGGCCAGAACCAGAGGTTCATGAAGAGCCCGAAGGCGAGTCCCGTCACGAGGGCGTATGCCGCGAGCACCCACCGCTCGGCGCGTCCTCCCGCGCGGGCCGGCAGCAGACCGGCACCGAGCCCGATGCCCCCGGCGCAGATCATCTGGAAGGGCAGCCACGGGCCGACGCCACCCGTGAGCAGCGCCCCTGTGGTGACGGCGAGGGCGCCGGAGACGAAGCCGACGCCGGGCCCGAGCACGCGCCCGGCCACGATGACGATGAAGAACATCGGCTCGAGCCCGGCGGTGCCGGCGCTGAGCAGGCGCAGCCCACCGCCGGCCGCTGCCGCCACCCCGAGGACGGCGATCGTCTTGGCGTCGAGGCGTCCGGCCGTGACCTCCGCGAGGCAGACGACCGCGAGCAGCCCGAGGAGGACGGCGAAGAGCCAGGGCGCGTCGTTGCCGTGGTCGCGCGCGAAGTCCCCGGTGACGAAGAAGGGCCAGGTGAACGCCACCAGCCCGACGACGCCGACCACCGCGACGGCGACGACCGCCGGCCAGCGCAGCGGGATGACCCGGCGCCCGGTCATGCGATCCTCGCGAGGGCGCCCGCGACCTCGGCCACGGTGAGCCAGGTCTGGGGGAGGAGCACCTTCGTCACCTGCGGGGCGAAGGCCGGCGAGGACGCGAGGACCTCGCGTGCCGGGCCGTCGGTGACGACCTCCCCGTCGGCGAGGATGACGACACGGTCGGCGACCTCGGCCGCGAGCTCGACGTCGTGGGTGGCGAGCACGACGGTCGTCCCCTGTGCTGCGAGGCCGGTGAGCATCTCGCCGAGCCGCTTCTTGGCCCCGTAGTCGAGCCCGCGCGTCGGCTCGTCGAGCAGGAGCACCTCCGGTGACCCCGAGAGGATGACGGCCAGCGCGAGCTCGAGCCGCTGACCCTCGGAGAGGTCGCGCGGGTGCACCGCGGGGTCGATGCCCCCGGAGATGCGGTCGAGCAGGCCGCGGGCCGTGCCCGGGGCGGCGCCGAAGTCCTCGTCGGCCGCGGTGCACTCGGCCGCCACGGTGTCGGCGTAGAGGAGCAGCTCGGGCTGCTGCGGCACGAGCCCGACGGTGCGGACCCGCTCGCGGGCGGATCTCGTGTGCGGGTCGACGACTCCTGCCCCGACGCGCACCGTCCCCCCGGCCAGCCGGTGCTGGGCCGCGATGGCTCCGAGGAGGGTCGACTTGCCCGCGCCGTTGCGGCCCATGAGGGTCGTCACCGAGCCACGCGCCACGGCGAGGTCGACACCGTCGAGGACGACCCGGCCGCCGCGCGAGACGCGAAGGCCGTCGACGGTGACCGCGTCGGCGGGCCCGATCACCCTGAGGTCTGCCACGGGGCGCGGTGTGCTCGTGCCGAGGTCTTCGCGCAGGGCGGCCGCCTTGCGGCGCGCGTCGCGGATGGACAGCGGCGTCGGCGACCACCCGACGAGGCGGGAGAGACCGACGACGGGCGGGTAGATCTGGGAGCGGAGCATCGCCTCGGCGGGGTCGAGCAGCTCGGACACGTGTCCTTCGTCGACGAGGACGACGCGGTCGGCATGGTGCACGACGCGTTCCAGCCGGTGCTCGGCCAGCACGACGGTGACCCCGAGGTCGTGCACGATGCGATGGAGCGAGGCCAGGACCTCTTCTGCCGCAACGGGATCCAGGGCCGACGTCGGCTCGTCGAGCACGAGGACTCGAGGGCCGGCGGCGAAGAGCGCGGCGATCGCGACCCGCTGCTGCTGACCACCCGAGAGGGTGCGCAACGCCCGGGCGCGCAGCGGCGTCAGCCCGAAGAGGTCGAGGGTCTCCTCGACGCGGCGGCGGATCGTCGTCGAGTCCAGCCCCATCGTCTCCATGCCGTAGGCGACCTCGTCCTCGACGACATCGGTGACGAAGGTCGAGGACGGGTTCTGCTCGACGAGGCCGACCACCGTCGCGAGGTCGCGAGGACGGTGCTCGGCCGTGTCGAGCCCGTCGACGGTGACGCGTCCGGTGAGCGTGCCGCCGCTGAAGTGCGGGACCAGCCCGTTGATGGTGCGCAGCAGCGTGGACTTGCCGCTTCCCGTGGGGCCGACGACGAGGACGAGCTCGCCCTCGGGGATCTCGAGCGTGACGTCGTGGAGGCTGGGAGCGGGGGCGTCGGCATACTGCACCGACACGTGCTCGAAGGTGATCACGGTGCGACCTCCCGGGGACGGGGCGACAGCCAGGCGGGGAGGGCGGCCACGAGCAGCGCGAGGACGGCGATGAGGGGCACGGCGGGCAGCTCGCCCTGCTGGCTCGGCACGATGCCCTCCCAGCCCTGCACCGAGCCGACGACGAGGACCGCGGAGGGCACGGCGCCCGCGACGACCGTCACGGTCTCGGTCCACGTCCAGCGGTCGCGGCGGTGGCCCGACCGGGGGTCGCGCGACGCACCGACCAGCAGGCTCGAGCCGGCGAGGAGCGCGCCGAGCACGAGGACCGGCAGCCCGAGCACCCCTCCGGCCGAGGAGTCGAGGAGGCCGTAGAGACCGGCGAGGACCCCGACGAGGCCGGCGAGGGCGAGCCCCGTCGCGGCCCGACGGCTCGTCGTCGTGGAGCGGACGGCGCGGCCGTAGCCACGGGACTCCATCGACGCTGCCAGCCCGAGCGACCGCTCGAACGCGGTCTCGAGCACGGGCACCGTGAGCCGGGCCATCTCGCGCAGGCCGCGGCCGTCACGACCGCGCAGCGTGCGCGCTGCGCGCACCTCGCGGGCGTCGGTCAGCAGCTGCGGCGCGAACGTCAGCCCCACGACGACGGCGGTGCCGACGTCGTAGAGGGTGGCGGGCAGGTATCTCAGCAGTCGGCGCGGGCTCGCCAGCGCGTTGGCGGCACCGAGGCACGCGAGGACCGCGGCGAGGCGCAGGGCGTCGTAGGCGGCATACAGCAGGGACTCGAGGGTCACCGTCCCGCCGATGCGCACGCCCGCCGCCCAGTCCGGCAGCGGCACGCTCGGCAGGGTCATGACGACGGTCTCACCGACGATGCCGTTGCCCAGCAGGGCCGTCATGACGATGCGGAACGCGACGATGACGGCACCGATGGCGAGGAAGGCGGGCAGCGGGTTGACCGTGGCAGGGTCATGGCGCTCGTCGACGACGAGGACGCAGACCCCGATGACGAGCAGCAGCAGCACCGGGTTGGTCGTGCGCGACGCAGCGGTGGCCAGGCCCAGCCCCCACAGCCACCAGGCTGCGGGGTGCTGGAGCCGGGCCCTGCGCTGGAGTCGCGCCACGCTCGTCGTGGCTCCTCAGCCGTCCTGGCGAGCGCGCGACCGCGAGCGCATGAGCAGGTAGCCGATGAGCGCGAGCAGGACGAGGCCCGCGATGACGTAGGCCGCAACGGTCCCGCCCGACGTACCGGACGTCGGCGCCGCGGCGACGTCGGTGCCCGAGGCGGCCGGGGTCGAGGCCGACACGGACGGCGTGGCCGCCGGAGCGGCGATGGTCACCGGCTGGTCGGCGGCCTTGGCCTCGGGGCTGACCTCCTTGACGGCACCGCCGCAGTCGCTCGTCGGGTAGCCGTCGACGCCGCAGACGAGGCCCTTCTCGGTGCGCACGTCACCGGCGACGGCGAGCACCGCCGCGCTCGTCGCGTCCGTGACGACAACCGCGCACAGGGCCTTGGGCTCGGGCGGCGTGGCGCCGTCGGCGGCATCGGCCGGGCGGCCGAAGTCGACGACGAGGCCGACGCGCTTCTTGCCCGGCACGGCCGCAGTGGTGCCACAGACCTGCTCGAACGTCAGGACGGCGCGCGGGTAGCGCGTCGAGGCCTCGTCGGCGACCGCGAAGCGCCAGCCGTCGACGCTGCCGTCCTTGGGGGTCGTCTGGTCCGGGCCCTTCTGCGCGAAGGTCCAGGCGCCGTCGGAGAGCTGGTAGAAGCCCCAGTAGCGGTACGCAGCGGCGTGGGCCGGCGCGATGGTGAGGGCCGAGAGGCAGGCGGCGACGAGCGCGGCGAGCACGACCCGGAGCGGGGCACGACGGACAGGGGACACGGTTTCCTCCTCGCGGTGGGACACCATGTCGGGTCTGCTGGCTGCGGCCGGCCCGGCGGGGTGACTCCGGTCCGCATTCCACGACAGACTGACAAAGGAGCCGGTGGGACGCGGGTTTTCCGGCTGGTCACCCCGGGCCGCACGGCGGCGGGAGGTGGCATCACGGTTGCGGGTCAGCGCCGGAGTCACACCGGCTTGCCCCATCGTCCTTCGGTTAGGCGAACCGTCGCACGCGGGGCCTGCGCCCGTCAAACGGCGTGCCAACTGATATGTAGTGGCTTCCTGTCAAGGGGCAGGGTGAGGCGCCGTCGGGACCATGAGTCCTGACGGCGCCTCTGCTTCGTCGTGAGGTGGCTGGTGAGCGTGTCGTTGGCGACGCGCGGTCAGACTGATATGCGCGAGTTGGGTACCGCAGGACGGTGGTTCGGCAGGAACGGGACCGCGTGTCTAGGATCGAGCGTCGCTGTGTCCCAGTGGGATTGGCTGCTCATAGTTGGCTCGCGGGTCGTTCCTTGCGCTGCCACCGGCCACCTGNGTTGGGTACCGCAGGACGGTGGTTCGGCAGGAACGGGACCGCGTGTCTAGGATCGAGCGTCGCTGTGTCCCAGTGGGATTGGCTGCTCATAGTTGGCTCGCGGGTCGTTCCTTGCGCTGCCACCGGCCACCTGCTCGGCGAAGCGGCTTCCGGGGTGCTTAGTCGTCGTCCATGACAGCCAGCGACCAGCACCAGCCGGCCAGCTCTCGGGCGACCGCGACGTTGGCGACGGTGTGCCGTTTGCGCCGCTCGGTGAAGACGACCCACCGGTGGTGCAGCCGCCGGTTGCCCTCATCGCCACGGGCTCGGGCAGCCGGTGACGCGAGGTCCCACCGGTCACGCATCGTCTTGCCTGCGACGTACCGGGCGCGGTAGTGCCAGGCTGCCTCGACGAGCAGCCTCCGGGCGTGGCCGTTACCGGCCTTGGTCACCGATCCCTGCAGCCGGGACGCGCCCGAGGAGTGCTCGCTGGGCACCAGACCGACGAACGAGCCGATCGTGTTGCCGGTGAACCGGTGCCAGTCGCCGATCTCGACGGCGAGGGCGAACGCGGTCAAGGTACTGACCCCACGGAGGCAGCCCAGGCGGTGCACGACCGGGGTGAACTCGCTGTCGGCGGCCATCGCCGTGATCGCCGCGTCGAGCCGGTCCCGGCGAGCCCTCACCGCCAGCACCGCGTCGAAGTCGGACTCGAACGCCAGCCGGGTGGCCGCCGCGTCGAAGCGCTGTCGTCGCAGCCACGCCTCGTGCGCGCCCGTCCACGCCTGACCGTCGGAGTACACGATGCCCTGGCGCAGCAGCAGCTTCGACAGTCGGTGTCGGGCCCGCATCAGGTCCCCGCGGCAGTCCTCACGGGCACGGACCAGGTCCCGGGCCGCCTCCGTCGCCGGTGTCGGGACCGTCACCGCCGTGACCTCGTCCAGGCGCAGCAGCCGGGCCAGGTGGACCGCGTCCCGCGCGTCGGTCTTGACCCGATCACCGGCTGGGCGCTGCAGCTTCGAGGGGGCCGCGACCACGCACCGGATCCCGGTAGCGTCCAAGGCCCGCGCCAGCCCGAACCCTGTCGGACCCGCCTCGTAGGCCACCGCCACCGGCCCGGGCAGCGCTGCCAGCCAGGACTGGATGTGTTCGTTTGACGGGGTCAATCGCGTCTGGAACAGCTCGCCTGTGACGGTGCACATCGAGCCCCACGCTCGTACGCTCGGTAAACACCGGGGCCTCCCACAACTGTCGGATAGGCCGAGCAGGCAGCCCCTACTCGGTAACCCACGGACATGTGTGAGTGAGGCCCCGGCCCGCAACCCCTCAGCGCTCCCGAGCGGTCACTCCATACCGTCTAGGGTGGCCGCATGAGTGCTGACTGGTCCTGGCTGTTCCTCGATGCGCACGGCAACCCGGTGGAGGGTGAGGGCGTGACGACCTCGGGATTCCCGACCCAGAGCGACGCCGAGAGCTACCTGGGGGAGTCGTGGCGCGAGCTGCTCGACGCTGGGGTCGAGGCGGTCACCCTGCGCGAGAACGACACCGTCGTCTACGGCCCGATGAGCCTGCGGGCCGCGGAGTGAGCGCGCCGCACGGGGCCGGCAGCCCGTCGGAGACGGCGCTGTCGGCGGGGCTCGAGCGCGACCTGCTCGCCCGGGTCGTCACGGCCCAGCGCACCTGGCGCTCTCCCGGCGTCAGCGTCGGCGTCGTGCGCGAGGGCGCGCTCGTCTGGTCGGCGCACGTGGGGTCGGCCCGGCTCGGGTCGCAGCCCGCGCCCGCCACCGACGACACGCAGTTCATGATCGGCTCGGTCACGAAGACGTTCACGGCCCTGACCGTCATGTCGCTGCGCGACGAGGGCCTGCTGTCCCTCGACGACGCGCTCGAGACGTACGTGCCGGGCACGAAGCACGCGCGGGTCCCGCTGCGGCAGATGCTGGCCCACGCCTCCGGGCTGCAGCGTGAGCCGGTCGGCAACATCTGGGAGAGCCTCGTGGCCCCCGAGCGCGACGAGTTCCTCGCCGGCGTCGAGGAGGCGGAGCAGGTGCTCCCCGCCCACCACGCCTTCCACTACTCCAACCTCGCCTACGGCCTCCTCGGCCAGGTCGTGGAGCGCGTCACGGGCCGGGACTGGGAGCACGTCGTCCGCGAGCGGGTGCTCGAGCCGCTCGGGATGGACCGCACCGGCCTGACGCCCGCCGACGACCGGGCACTCGGCTACCAGGTCGACCCGTACGCCGGCACCGCGAGCGAGGAGCCGCTCTTCACCCTCAACGCGACGGCACCGCTGGGTGGCCTGTGGTCGACCGTGGCCGACATGGCGCGCTACGCCGCCTACGTCGCGAACCCCGACGACCGGGTCGTGCGACCCGAGACCGTCGAGGAGATGTGCCGGCCGATCATCATGACCGACGTCGACGGCTGGAGCGGTGCCTACGGCCTCGGCTTCGGGATGGGCCGCCGCGGCGACCGGGTCTATGTCGGCCACGGCGGCGCGATGCCCGGCTTCCTCACCGGCCTGCGGGTCCGGCGCAAGGACGGTGTCGGCGCGATCGTCTTCGCCAATGCCACCTCCGGCGCCCTGACCCTCGGGCTCGCGACCGACCTCGTCGAGGCCGTCGTCGACGCCGAACCGGCTCTGACCGCGGCGTGGGTGCCCGAGACGGCTCAGCCCGCCCTGACCGAGCTCCTCGGCCTCTGGTGGTCGGAGGGGTCGCCGATCACGTTCTTCGTGCGCGGCGGCGAGCTGTGGTCCAGGCTCGCCGACGACGAGCCGCTGTCGGAGACGCGGTATGCCGCCGAGGGCACCGACCGCTTCCGCGCCGTGGCGGGCCGGGAGCGCGGCGAGGTGCTCGAGGTCGTGCGTGCCGCCGACGGCTCCGTCGACAAGCTCTACTTCGCGACGTATGCCGTGACGCGGGCGCCGCTGGCGTTCGCCGACCTGCAGGGCTGACCGAGGCGGTCGGCCTCACCCCGTCCGACCCGGCACGGGCCGGTCAGGCGGGGTGCTCGCCGCGGGCGACCTGCGGCTTCGGCATGCGCGTGCGGCGCATCTGGAAGGCGCGCATGATGGCGTACCACGCGTCGCCCTTCTCGGCGCCGCCGAACTTGTCGTCCATCTTGCGGCGCGTGCGGCGCCACATGAGGAGGGCGTCGCCGATGGCCACGAGGATGAGGCCGTAGACGAGGACGAAGACGAGCAGCAGGGCCCAGTTCGTCCGGACGAAGCTGAGCAGCAGCACGATGAGCATGATCGGCAGCATGAACTCGCCGATGTTCCAGCGGGCGTCGACCGTGTCGCGGATGAACCGGCGACGGGGGCCCTTGTCGCGGGCCGGGAGGTACTTCTCGTCACCCGTCATCATGCCGGCGCGCTGCTTGGCCATCGCCTCGCGGCGGGCCGTCTTGTCCTGCTTCGTCGCGGCCTTGCGGTCGGTGACGATGAGGGGACGCTTGTTGAGGGCCTCCTGCTCGCGCCGCTTCGGCGTGGGCCGGTTCTTCGCCCCGGCGCGTGCCGACGCGTCGGTCGAGGCCGTGGGTGCGAGGTCTTCGTTGAGGGTCTTCTTGCGTCCGAACACGGGGACACTCTAAGCCGAAGGGCGTCCTGGGCCCGCATCGCGCCCGCGGCCACCCGGCATACGACCCCTCGCGGTCAGGCCCCGGGGGTCGTGCGGAGCGGGACGAAGCGGTAGTGCCCGTGCCGGCTCGTCACGAGCGTGCCGTGGTCGCGCACGACGAGCGTCATCGAGCCGGCGACGGGGAGGACGAGCCGCCCGGGGTCGCCGAGCTGGTCGACGAGCGGCTGGGGCAGGGTCTGCGCCTCGGCGGACACGAGGATGCGGTCCCAGGGGCCACGGTCCGGGGCGCCGAGCACCCCGGCGGCGGCCTCGTGGATCTCGGCCCACGCCATCCGGGTGGCGGCGAGGTTCGCGGCACCCCATCGCGCGAGGGCGGGCTCGAGCTCGACGCCGACGACCTCGCCGGTGGGTCCGGTGAGGTGGGCGAGCAGGGCGGTCGTCCATCCGGAGCCCGAGCCGACGTCGAGGACGCGCTGCCCGGGCTGCACGTCGAGGAGGCGCAACATGTCGGCGACCGTCCGCGGCTGCGAGTTCGTCTGCCCGTGCCCGATGAGGATGGGGCCGTCGTGACCCGCGCGGGACCGGGCGCCGCGGGGGAGGAAGCCGGCCCGAGGCACGGCGGCGAAGGCCTGCTGCACCCGGTCGACGGCGTCCATGGTCCGAGCCAAGCACGCCCGAGTCCGGACGTCAGCCCCGGAGCCGGGTCCCGCGCGGGTCACGACGGGTGGAGTCAGGCCGTGCGGCGGGCGATGACGTGCACGAGGGTGCCGAGGGCGCGGTAGGGGTCGGTCGAGCCGAGCCGCTCCTCGACGTCGAGCAGCGTCGCCAGCTCGTCGCCCGTGGGTGCGGGCTCATCCACCCCGACGTCGTCGCTCGCGACGCGGATGCCGTACCACGCGACGAGCTCGAGGCCCGCGACCTCGCAGTCGACCGTCAACGAGGCGAGCGTGTCTGCGCGCGCGTCGACGCCGATCTCGTTGCGGTAGCGGGCATCCCGGCCCTGCTCGGCTGCGCGGCGCGTCTCGTCGAGCATCGCCAGGGCAGCGGACCAGTCATGCCGGCCGGCCGGGCGCCAGGCCATGGCGTCGCCGTTGCGGGCCGCGATCGACACGATGCCGCCCGGCGCGACCCGGCGGGCCAGGCCGGCGACCGCGGCGCGGCTGTCGGGGAGGTACATGAGCACGCCGTGGCACATGACGACGTCGTATGCCGTCGGCCGCGTCACGCTCGCGAGCCCGGCGAGGTCGGTGGCCACGAGGGTCACGTGGTCGCGCTGCTCCGGGGTGAGCCCGGCAGCGGCCTGCTCGAAGGTGGCGCGCATGCGCCCGTCCGGCTCGACGGCGGTGACCGTGTGGCCGAGGCGCGCCAGACGCAGCGCCTGGGTGCCTTGGCCGGCGCCGACGTCGAGGACGCGGAGCGGACCACGAGGCAGGTGTGCAGCGAGCTGTCGGGTGACCATCTCCTGGCGTACGACGTTGCGCAGGTTGCCCAGTCTCTCGAGCCAGGGGTCCTGCCCGGCCACGAAGGTGTTGTCGGCCATCGGCCGAACCTACCCACAGGGGACGACACCTGCCGAGGCGGGCGCCCCCGGGAGCGGCTGACACGGTCCTCGCCTGCCTCGTGGGCCCGCCCGTGGCGTGGGTAGGGTCGGCTCGTGACTGACGACGCCCTCACCCCCGACCAGATCCAGCAGATCCGCGACCGCGTGGCCGAGCTCATGCCGCAGGTGCGGGCCGACCTCGAGGAGCTCGTGCGCATCCCGAGCGTCTCGGCCTCCTCCTTCGACCAGAGCCAGGTGGCGCACAGCGCCGAGGCCGTCGCCGAGCTGCTCCGCCGCGAGGGCCTCGACGTCGAGGTCGTCGTCGAGGGCGGCCGCCCGGCGGTCATCGGGCACCTCGACGGTCCCGCTGGCGCCCCGACCGTGACGCTCTACGCGCACCACGACGTGCAGCCCCCGGCGACGACGCCGACTGGGACAGCTCGCCGTTCGAGCCCGTCGAGCGCGACGGGCGCCTCTACGGCCGCGGCGCGGCCGACGACAAGGCCGGCGTCATGGCCCACGTCGCGGCACTGCGCGCGCACGCCGGCAACTTGCCGGTCGGCGTCACGGTCTTCGTCGAGGGGGAGGAGGAGTCCGGCTCGCCGTCGCTCGGCTCGATCCTCGAGAAGCACGGCGACCGCCTCGCTGCCGACGCCATCGTCATCGCCGACTCCGGCAACTGGGACATCGGCACGCCCGCCCTCACCACGACCCTGCGCGGCGGCATCCGCGTCGTCGTCCGCGTCCAGACGCTCGACCACTCCGTGCACTCGGGCATGTTCGGCGGCGCGGCACCCGACGCCACCACCGCCCTCGTGCGCCTCCTCGCCTCGCTCCACGACGCCGACGGCAACGTGGCCGTGGCCGGTCTCGACGCGGGCGAGGCCGCCGACATCGACTATGACGAGCAGCGCTTCCGCGCGGAGTCGGGCCTGCTCGACGACGTGTCGCTCATCGGGTCCGGCTCGATCCTCAGCCGGCTCTGGAACAAGCCCTCGATCACGACGATCGGTATCGACGCGACGTCCATCGACAAGGCGTCGAACACCCTGTCCGCCAAGGCCGCTGCCAAGATCTCCGTCCGCCTCGCCCCGACCCAGGACCCCCTCGTGGCCTTTGACCGCGTGCGTGAGCACCTCGAGGCCAACGCTCCCTGGGGGGCCAGGCTCACGGTCGAGCTCGAGGAGCACGGCTCGGGCTTCGCCGCCGACGCGAACGGACCCGTCTACGACGAGGCGCGTGCGTCGTTCGCCGACGCCTGGGGCACCGAGCCCGTCGACATGGGGGTCGGTGGCTCGATCCCGTTCATCTCCGACTTCTCGGCCCGCTTCCCCGACGCGTCGATCATCGTCACGGGCGTCGAGGACCCCGACACGCGCGCCCACGGCGCGAACGAGTCGCTGCACCTCGGCGAGTTCGAGAAGGTCTGCGTGGCCGAGGCGGTCTTCCTCGCCCGGCTGGGAGCGCTGCGGCCCACCCGCTGAGGCGGACGGCATACGCCATCGGTGGACGGGTCAGCCGATGACCCGCGCGATGGTGCTGCGTCTGGTGGGGCGATCACCCCACCAGACGCAGCACCATCGGTAGGACCATCCACACCGGAACGGCGGGCCAGGGCCGGCCGGCGGCTCAGGTGGCAGGGACCGCCGAGCCGCGGTAGCGCTGCTCGCGCAGCTCGAGGGCGTACGCGTCCGCGCCCGGCATCCCGAGCTCCTCGGCCACCGCGACCTCGGCCTCGACGTCGTAGGGCACCCGGACGAAGGTGATGCCGACGTGGCCCGCGGGCTCGTCGAGGTCCGCGCGGGGCAGCGCGCCCTCGAGGACGACGTAAGGGGCGCCGGGACCGTCGAGGGCGTTGCCGACCGACCCGGCGTTGAAGACGGTGATGCCGTAGTCGACGGCGAGGTAGGCGCCGTGGATGTCGCCGTAGCCGACGATGGTCGGCACCGGCCCGTCGCCCGTGAACGCGGTCTGCGCGACGAAGGCCCGGTGCTCCTCCTCGGTCGTCGGGGCGAAGACGCGGTGGAACTCGCTCACCGGCGAGGCGTGGAAGAAGCGGATCGGCTGGCCGCTCAGCACGATCTCGTGGACGTTGGGCAGCGTTGCGAGCCAATGCCGCTCGTCCTCTGACAGCGTGTCGCGCACCCACTGGCCGTGCTCCCACGGCTGCACGGTGTCGCGCGCGATGAAGGTGTCCCAGTTGCCCCGGACGGTCGGGATGGCGCGCTCCCGCGTCATCCGGATGCACTCCGACCCACGCGGGCCCTTGCCGATGAGGTCGCCGAGGTTGACGACGTACTCGATGCCGCGGCGGGCGATGTCGGCGAGCACGGCTTCGTACGCCGTGACGTTCCCGTGCACGTCGGAGACGACGGCGACCCGGTGGAGGTCGCCTGCGGTGGCCGCCACCGGGCGTCAGTCCTTGTGGGTGGTGCCGGGCAGGGCGAGCATCCGGTCGAGCGCGGCTCGCGCCTCGGCGGCCACGGTCGGGTCGACGCGGATCGGGTTGACGACCCGGCCCTCGACGAGGGACTCGAGCGCCCACACGAGGTGCGGGAGGTCGATGCGGTTCATCGTCGAGCAGTAGCAGACGTTCTTCTCCAGGAAGGCGATCCGCTGCTCGGGGAACTGCTGGGCGAGGCGGCGCACGAGGTTGAGCTCGGTGCCGACGACCCACGACGTGCCGGCCGGGGCGGCGGCGATCGTCTGGATGATCTTCTCCGTCGAGCCGACCTCGTCGGCCCGCTCGACGACCTCGTACTGGCACTCGGGGTGGACGATGACCTTGACGCCGGGGATCTCGCGGCGGGCGGCCTCGACGGCGTCGACGGAGAAACGGCCGTGCACGGAGCAGTGCCCACGCCAGAGGATCATCCGGGCGTTCTCGAGCTGCTCCCGGGTCAGGCCGCCGTTCGGGCGGTGCGGGTCCCAGACGACGCAGTCGTCGAGCGACAGGCCGAGCTCGCGCACGGCCGTGTTGCGGCCGAGGTGCTGGTCGGGCAGGAAGAGCACCTTGCCGGTGCCGGTCCCGTCCAGCCCGACGCCACCGACCTGCTCGAAGGCCCAGTCGAGGGCGGTGCGGGCGTTGGAGCTCGTGCAGATCGTGCCGCCGTGGCGCCCGGTGAAGGCCTTGATCGCGGCGGCGGAGTTCATGTAGGTGACCGGGATCGTCTGCTCGGCGACGCCGGCCGCGGTCAGCTGCTCCCAGCAGTCCTCGACCTGGGCGATCGCGGCCATGTCGGCCATCGAGCAGCCGGCGGCGAGGTCGGGCAGGATCACGGTCTGCTCGTCGCTCGTGAGGATGTCGGCGGACTCGGCCATGAAGTGCACGCCGCAGAAGACGATGTAGGGCGCGTCCGGCCGGGCGGCGGCGTCGCGGGCGAGCTTGAACGAGTCACCGGTGACGTCGGCGAACTCGATGACCTCGTCGCGCTGGTAGTGGTGCCCGAGGACGAAGACGCGGTCCCCGAGCGCGGCCTTGGCCGCGCGCGCCCGCTCGACGAGGTCGGGGTCGGACGCCGCCGGAAGGTCGCCCGGGCACTCGACGCCGCGCTCGGTGTGCAGGTCGGTGCCCTGCCCGAGCACGAGGAGGGGGAGCGGAGCGGGAGCCGGGGCCGATGCCGTGTCGGTCGTCATGTGCAGATCGTATGCCGCCCCGAGCGCTGCCAGCGCTCGGGCACTTGACCTCAAGTGAACTTGATGTCTGACGCTGTGGCCATCGACCCACGACCACACAGGAGTCATGATGCCCACCGCACTCGTCACCGGTGCCACCCAGGGGCTCGGCCGGGCCCTCGCCGAGGCCCTCGCCGTCCGGGGCTGGGACCTCGTCGTCACCGCCCGCGACGCCGATCGTCTCGCCGAGACCGTCTCCGGCCTGCGCGACCACGGTCGCGACGTCGTCGGCCTCGCCGGCGACGTCAGCGACGCCGTCCACCGCGACGACGTCGCCCACGTCGTCACCGGCCCGGCCGGTCCGGGCGGCCTCGACCTGCTCGTCCACAACGCGAGCACCCTCGGCCCGCTCCCGCTGCGTCCGCTGCGCGACCTGACGACGGACGACCTCGCGGCCGTGCTCGCCGTCAACGTCGTCGCGCCGCACGCCCTGACCTGCTCGCTGCTGCCGTCGCTCGAGGCCGCCGGAGGGACGGTCCTCGCGATCTCGTCCGACGCCGGCGTCGAGCACTACGAGACGTGGGGCGCCTACGGCGCCAGCAAGGCCGCGCTCGACCATCTGACGCTGAACCTCGGGGCGGAGGTGCCCTCGATCCGCGCCTACGCCCTCGACCCCGGTGACATGCGTACCGCGATGCACCAGGCGGCGTTCCCCCGGGAGGACATCAGCGACCGGCCGCTGCCGGAGGAGGTCGCCGTGCCCGGGATCCTGGCGCTGCTCGCGTCGCGACCTGCCAGCGGTCGGTACCGGGCTGCCGAGCTGCTCGCGGCGACGTCGGGGATGGCCTCGTGACCGCGGCCCTCGCGCACGTCCCGCACACCGTCTTCCGCGCCACCGACGACCTCACGGCCGACGCGCCGCCCGAGCGGAGAGGTCTCGACCGGGACGGCGTCCGCCTGCTCGTCGCCTCGGAGCCCTCCTCGGGAACCGTGCGCGTCGAGCACACGACCTTTGCCGCCATCGGCGACCACCTGTCGCCCGGCGACCTGCTCCTCGTCAACAACTCGGCGACCGTGGCGGGCGAGATCGACGGTCGGGTGCCCGGACGCGGCGCCGTCGTCGTCCACGTGGCCTCCGAGCTCGACGACTGCACCTGGGTCGTGGAGCTGCGCACCGCCCCCGACGCGGGACACCCGGTGCTCGACGCGCTCGAGGGCGACGTCGTCGACCTCGCGGCGGGCGGCCCCCGGCTGCGCCTCGAGGCGCCCTACCCGAGGCCCGACTCGTCCCCGACGGGACACGGCAACCGGCTGTGGCGGGCGACGCAGCTCGACGACTGCACCCTCGCGGAGCACCTCGCGACGCACGGCCGGCCCGTCGCCTACGGCTACCTCCGTTCGAGGTTCCCGCTCGAGGACTACCAGACGGTCTTCGCCCGGCTGCCGGGCAGCGCCGAGATGGCGAGCGCCGCCAGACCGTTCACCGCCGACCTCGTGACCGGGCTCGTGTCGTCGGGCGTCCTCGTCGCCCCCGTGACGCTGCACACGGGCCTGTCGTCACAGGAGGCCGGTGAGGCGCCGCAGCCCGAACGGTTCGCCGTGTCGGGGGAGACGGCAGCCCTCGTCAACCTCGTGCGCGAGCGCGGGCGCCGGGTCGTCGCCGTCGGCACGACGGCGACGCGGGCCATCGAGTCGGCGACCGGTCCGGACGGCCGGGTGCGCGCGGCGGCGGGCTGGACCGAGGTCGTCATCTCGCCGGACCGTCCGGCCCGCGTCGTCGACGGGCTCGTCACCGGCTGGCACAACCCGGACGCCTCGCACCTGCTCCTCGTCGAGTCGGTCGCGGGGGCCGACCTGGCCCAGCAGGCGTACGACGAGGCGGTGGCGTGCCGCTATGCCTGGCACGAGTTCGGCGACGCCGGCCTCTTCCTGCCGCACCGTTGACTCCCGCCCCTCGCGCCGACATCCACTGCGGTTCGAGGTGGTCGCGCCGCCCACGGTCGTGCCGCGATCACCTCGGCCGCGGGTGGGACGCGGCGCGACGCAGTCGGATGGGAGGATGCCCGACGTGCACGTCATCTTCGCTCCCGACTGCTACACCGGCACGCTCACCGCGTCCCAGGCCGCGGCCGCGATGGCCGAGGGCTGGGGGCGGACGGCGCCGGGCGACCGTGTCACGCTCGTGCCGCTCTCCGACGGCGGACCCGGCTTCGTCGACGTCCTCGCCGAGACGCTCGCGGGGGAGGTCCACGCCGTCGTGACCACCGACCCGCTCGGCCGTGAGGTGCCCGGCACCATCCTGCTGACGACGGGCGCGGGCGGCCGGACGGCCTACGTGGAGTCGGCGCAGGCGGCCGGTCTGCACCTGCTCGCCCCGGACGAGCGCGACCCCACGGTGACGTCGACCTCGGGGGTCGGCACGCTCGTGCTCGCGGCCCTCGACGCCGGCGCCCGGCGCATCGTCATCGGGCTCGGCGGGTCGGGCACCAACGACGCGGGGGCCGGCCTGCTCGGCGCCCTCGGGGTCGGGCCCTCCGCCCGCCTCGGGCACGGCGGGCTGGCGCTCGCCGCCGCGACGCCCGACGACGTCGCCGGCCTGGACGCCGCGCGGGACCGGCTGCGGGGCGTCGACCTCGTCATCGCCAGCGACGTCGACTCGCCGCTGCTCGGCCTCAAGGGGGCGAGCGCGGTCTTCGGCCCCCAGAAGGGCGCATCCGAGGAGGACGCCCAACGGCTCGAGAACGCGCTGGGCCACTTCGCGAGCGTCGTGGCCCGGGTTCGGCCGCCGGCCAGGGACCTGCTGACCGGCACCCTGCTCAAGCCGGAGCGCGAACCCGGAGCCGGAGCAGCCGGTGGGCTCGGCTACGCCCTGCACCTGCTCGGTGCGCGCCGCGTGTCCGGGGTCGAGGCGGTGCTCGACGCCGTCGGGTTCGCCGACCTCGTGGCCTCCGCCGACCTCGTCGTCACGGGCGAGGGCAGCTTCGACTGGCAGTCGCTGCGCGGGAAGGTCGTCGTCGGCGTCGCCGAGGCGGCCGCACGCGTCGGTGTGCCGGTCATCGCCGTCCCCGGTCAGTCGCTCGTCGGCCGCCGTGAGGCCATGACGGCCGGCCTCTCCGGGGTGTATGCCGTGGCGGAGCGTCCCGACCAGGTCGCCGCCGCCATCGCCGAGCCCGCCGCACGCCTCGCCGACCGCACGGCACGCGTCGCGCGCACCTGGTCGCCGTCCACATCCTGAGCCGCCGGACGGGGGGAGGATGCACGATTCGGGTGGGGGGCGACGTATCCTTGGAGACGTCGGGAACACATCCGGCGCGGCATGGGTTCTCTCTTCCGACCCATGCTCCACGACGTGAAGGACCAACACATGAGTGTCGAGACGAACGCATCTCCCGCCGAGGTTCAGACCGAGGCTCCCGCCCACGGTGTCGTCCTGACGGACGTCGCGGCCACGAAGGTCAAGAGCCTGCTCGAGCAGGAGGGTCGTGACGACCTCCGCCTGCGCGTCGGTGTCCAGCCCGGCGGATGCTCGGGCCTGATCTACCAGCTCTACTTCGACGAGCGCAGCCTCGACGGTGACCTCGTCCGCGACTTCGACGGTGTCGAGGTCGTCGTCGACCGCATGAGCTCCCCCTACCTCGAGGGCGCCACGATCGACTTCGCCGACACCATCGAGAAGCAGGGCTTCACCATCGACAACCCCAACGCGGGCAGCAGCTGCGCCTGCGGCGACTCCTTCAGCTGAGCCGCCCGCGCCACGGCGCACGCCGCACCGCACGTCCGAAGGGCCCGACCGTCACGGTCGGGCCCTTCGCCGTCGGCGGGCGTCATCGGGCCGGTGTCGAGCCGTCACCGGGCCGGCGTCGGGCCGTCACCGGGCCGTCACCGGGCCGGCGTCGGGCCGGCGTCGGTGGGGCAGCGATCCCGGGTAGGTTCGTGCTGTGCAGATCGCCATCACCGGTTCCATCGCCACCGACCACCTCATGACTTTCGACGGACTCTTCGCCGACTCGCTCGTCGTCGAGCAGCTCGACAAGATCTCCCTGTCGTTCCTCACCTCGGACCTGCAGGTCCGCCGGGGCGGGGTCGCCGCGAACATCGCGTTCGGCATGGCCAACCTCGGTCAGCGTCCGCTGCTCGTCGGCGCGGTCGGCGAGGACTTCACCGACTACCGCAGCTGGCTCGAGCGCCACGGCGTCGACTGCGGCGCGGTGCACTACTCCGAGTCCCAGCACACGGCGCGCTTCATCTGCACGACCGACCGCGACATGGCCCAGATCGCGACGTTCTACGCGGGGGCCATGACCGAGGCGCGCGACATCGAGCTCGCGCCGGTCGCCCAGCGGGTCGGCGGCCTCGACCTCGTCGTCGTGGGCGCCAACGACCCGGAGGCGATGCTGCGCCATTCGGACGAGTGCCGCTCGCGCGGCATCCCGTTCGCGGCCGACCCCTCGCAGCAGCTCGCGTTCTGCGACGGGCCGACCATCGCACGCCTCATCGACGGGGCCGAGTACCTCTTCACCAACGAGTACGAGAGCCACCTCGCCTGCCAGAAGACCGGTTGGAGCGAGGACGAGCTCGCCGACCGCGTCCGGGTGCAGGTCAAGACCCGCGGCAAGGACGGCGTCACCGTCCGCGTGCGCGGCGAGGAGCCCGTCGAGGTGGGGATCGCCCGCGAGGTGCGCAAGGCCGACCCGACCGGCGTCGGCGACGCCTTCCGGGCCGGCTACCTCACCGGTCTCGCGGCGGGTCTGCCGGTCCGGCGCTGCGCCGAGCTCGGCTCGATGCTCGCCACCTACGTCATCGAGACGGTCGGCACCCAGGAGTACGCCCTGGGCAAGGAGCGCTTCCTCGAGCGGCTCGCCGGGGCGTACGGCGCCGAGTCCGCCGACGAGATCGCGCCCCACATCACCTGTCCACGGCCATGACGCCGCCGGCCCGGCGCTGACGGTCATCGCGAGCCGCTGAGCAGCCCACCCCCACGAGAGCCGGAGCCCGTCAGTGCCCACGCCGCCGCCGTCCACCCCCTGGGACTTCGCGCTCGACCGCGTCCCCGCGGGCGAGGACCTCATCGGCATCGGCGCCGACCTCGACGTCGCGACGCTCTTCGAGGCCTACTCCGTCGGCGTGTTCCCCATGGGGATCGGCGACCACGGCGCCGAGCCGATCGGGTGGTGGTCACCGGACCCCCGCGGCATCCTGCGGCCGCGCGAGCTGCGCGTCAGCCGGTCGCTGCGCAAGGCCGTGGCCCGGTTCGAGGTGCGCGTCGACTCCGACTTCCGCGGGGTCGTCGAGGCCTGCGCGGCGCCGGACCGGGACGGTCGCTGGATCACCCCCGAGATCGTCGACGCCTACGTCGAGCTCCACGACGCCGGGTGGGCCCACTCGGTCGAGACGTGGCAGGACGGCGAGCTCGTCGGCGGCCTCTACGGCGTCGCCATCGGCGGACTCTTCGCGGGCGAGTCGATGTTCCACCACGAGCGTGACGCCTCGAAGGTCGCCCTCGTCGGTCTGCGCGACCTGCTCATCGCCGACGGGGACCCCCGCCGCCTCGTCGACGTCCAGTGGCAGACGCCGCACCTGGCCACGCTCGGCGTGCGCGAGGTCCCGCGCGACGAGTACCTCGCGATCCTGCCGACCGTGCTCAACGCGCCGCTCCCGGCCCGCTGGGCCTGACCACCTCGACGAGGTATGCCGTGTGGTCGCCCTCCGCACGCGCCTCGACGAAGCGGTGGCCCCGCATCCGGCACCAGGCCGGGACGTCGTGGGCGGCGGCCGGGTCGGTCGCCAGGACCGTGACGGTCGCGAGGTCCGGCCGGTCGCGGACGAGGCGGGCGAGGCGGATGACGGGCAGGGGGCAGCGTTCGCCGCGCGCGTCGACGACGCTCGGGTCGTCGGTCACAGGTCACCGACCCCGAGCTGGTCGCGCACGGCGCGGACGGTCGGGGCGAGGGCGGCCGTGAAGACGCTGACGTCGTCGGCGAGGGCGGGGGAGACCGCGGGCAAAGGCAGGGTGACGCGCACGTTGCCGTGGGTCAGGACCCCCATCGCCGCGAGCACGTGGCTCGGCTCCAGCGTGCTCGACGTGCAGGCCGACCCGCTCGCCACCGCGAAGCCGGCGGCGTCGAAGGCCCCGACGACGGCCTCCCCGTCGACGTAGAGGCTGGAGAAGGTGACGACGTGGGGGAGCCGGTCGTCCGGGTCCCCGACGACCTCGGTGTCGGGCACCGCGGAGGCGGCGCGGCGGATGTCGTCGACGAGCGCGCGCGTCACCTGTGTGTCCGCGGCACGGGTGGCCGTCGTCTGCTGCCACGCCTCGGCCGCGGCGAGGGCCAGCGGCACCCACGGCGTGACGTCCGCACGGCCGTGCTCGACGTCGGCGCGGGCCTCGGACCAGTGCCAGCGCACGCCCTCGCGGACGACGAGCACACCGAGCGGTGGTCCGCCCCACGACCGTGCGTCACCGACGAGGACGTCCCAGTCCGCAGACACGTCGTCGCGTCCGAGGGACGCCGTGGCGTCGACCACGAGGGGTGTGCCGTGGGCCGCGGCGGCATCACGGGCCGCCCCGAGAGGCTGGCGCGTGCCCACCTCGCCGTTCGCGCTCTGCAACGCCGCCACGACGGTGCCGGGGACCGCGAGGGCGCTCCGCCACGCGTCGAGGTCGAGCCGCCCCAGGGGGTCGACCTCGACCTCCGCGAACAGGGACGCGTCGTCGGCCGCGGCCGCCCGCGCCCGTCCCGGGACGAGGACGGCGGAGTGCTCCACCGCGGAGGCCACGGTGCGCCCCCCACGCCGGCGGGCGGCATACGCCACCCCGTCGACGGCCCGGGCCAGCGCGGTCGGCCCGCTGGGCAGGAAGCTCACCTCGGTGGGTCGCACCCCCAGACCGGCGGCGACGATCTCGCGGGAGCGGTCGAGCAGGGCCCGGGCCCGGCGCCCCTCGGCGTGCAGGCGGGCGGGGTCGGCCCAGCCGACCTCGATCGCGGCCTGCAGGGTGTCGCGTGCGACGGGGTGGAGCGGGCCGGACGAGGCGTCGAGCAGCCGCCGCACGCCCGGTGACCGGCTCGACCGGGGCGTCGCCACCGGTGCCGGCTCGCGGTCGTGCTGACGGTCGTCGGGGAGCCCGCCGGACACCCGCTGGGAGCCTCCGGAAGGGGCGGACGGACGGGGTCCAACGTTCGTGCCCGGATCGTGACTGACCACTCCGCAACGTTAGCCGCCCCCTGCGGACAGCGTGACAAGAGGGACGGTAGGGTTGCGCCGTGGGCCTTGGTGCCCAGACGGTTTGACGTGAACACGTTCGACGCGCGCCCTGCGCGCCCACGTACGGAACGAAAGGTGCACCTGGTGCCTGAGCACGAAGACACCCCAGCGGCAACGCCGGTGGTGACGACGGTGGTGGGGGAGACCGGGCGGCGACGCACCGGGCGGCGACGCACCGGGCTGCGCCTCGCCGGGATCGCCGGCCTCGCCGCACTGGCCCTCAGCGGTTGCCAGGGACAGGTGTCCAACGGATACCTGCCCCCGGTGGTCTCCGACAGCGGCCAGCGGGTCACCGACCTGTGGATCGGCAGTTGGATCGCCGTCCTCCTGGTGGGGGCCCTCACGTGGGGCCTGATGCTCTACGCCGCCATCCGCTTCCGCAAGCGCAAGGGCGACGAGACGCTTCCCGTCCAGCTGCGCTACAACGTGCCGATGGAGATGCTCTACACGGTCATCCCCGTCTTCATGGTGGCCGTCTTCTTCTACTACACCGCGCGTGACGAGGCCAGGCTCGTCGACACGAGCACGAAGAAGGACCTCACGGTCAGCGTCGTCGCGAAGCAGTGGAGCTGGGACTTCAACTACGTCGACTCCAACGTCCACGAGACCGGAGTCCACACCGAGCTCGACGGCACCGAGGGCAAGCGCGCGCAGATGCCCGTGCTCTACCTGCCGGTCAACAAGCGCGTCGAGTTCGTCCTCAACGCCCGCGACGTCATCCACAGCTTCTGGGTGCCGGCGTTCATGATGAAGATGGACATGCTCCCGGGCAAGACGAACAAGTTCCAGCTGACGCCCACGCAGGTCGGCACGTTCCAGGGCAAGTGCGCCGAGCTCTGTGGCGCCTACCACTCGCAGATGCTCTTCATGGTCAAGGTCGTCCCGCAGGCCGAGTACGACCAGGAGATGGCCCACCTCAAGGCCATCGGCCAGGAGGGCCTCATCCCGGTCGACGTGAGCCGCGAGAAGATGGTCCAGGCTGACATCGACAAGATCCCCGCACCGGCTCGCACTGGGAGCAACTGATGACCTCCGCAACGTACAACCGCGAGGCGCAGGCCCCGAGCATGACGGCCGCGGCCCGCCCGCGCCTGGCCAAGGGCCAGACCTTCGTCAAGTGGGTGACGACGACCGACCACAAGGTCATCGGCAACCTCTACTTCATCACGTCGTTCATCTTCTTCCTGCTCGGCGGCCTCATGGCGCTGCTCATCCGCGCCGAGCTCATGGCCCCCGGCCTGCAGATCGTGGACAACCCCGAGCAGTACAACCAGCTCTTCACGATGCACGGCACGATCATGCTGCTGCTCTTCGCCACGCCGCTCTTCGCCGGCTTCGCCAACGCCGTCATGCCGCTGCAGATCGGTGCGCCCGACGTCGCGTTCCCGCGCCTCAACATGTTCGCGTACTGGCTCTACCTCTTCGGTGGCCTCATCGCGTCCATCGGCTTCCTGACGCCCCAGGGTGCTGCCGCGTTCGGCTGGTTCGCCTACGCGCCGCTGTCCGACGTCAGCTACTCGCCCGGTGTCGGCGGTGACCTGTGGGTCTTCGGTCTCGCGCTCGCTGGTTTCGGCACGATCCTCGGTGCCGTCAACTTCATCACGACGATCATCTGCCTCCGCGCGCCCGGCATGACGATGTTCCGCATGCCGATCTTCACGTGGACCGTGCTCATCACCTCGCTGCTCGCGATCCTCGTGTTCCCGATCCTCGCGGCTGCCCTCTTCGCCCTCGGCGGTGACCGGCGCTTCGGGATGCACATCTTCGACGCCGAGAACGGTGGGGCCATGCTCTGGCAGCACCTGTTCTGGTTCTTCGGGCACCCAGAGGTCTACATCATCGCGCTGCCGTTCTTCGGCATCATCAGCGAGGTCCTGCCGGTCTTCTCGCGCAAGCCGATCTTCGGCTACAAGACCCTCGTCTTCGCCACGATCGCCATCGCGGCCCTGTCGGCGAGCGTCTGGGCGCACCACATGTACGTCACCGGACAGGTGCTCCTTCCGTTCTTCGCGGTCATGACGATGCTGATCGCCGTGCCGACCGGCGTGAAGTTCTTCAACTGGATCGGCACCATGTGGGGCGGCAAGGTCGTCATGGCCACGCCGATGCTGTGGGCGATGGGCTTCCTCGTCACGTTCCTCTTCGGCGGTCTGACCGGCATCATCCTGTCCAGCCCGGCGCTCGACTTCCACCTGTCCGACAGCTACTTCGTCGTCGCGCACTTCCACTACACCGTCTTCGGCACGGTGGTGTTCGCGATGTTCGCCGGCTACTACTTCTGGTGGCCCAAGCTCACCGGTCGGATGCTCGACGAGACGCTCGGCAAGATCCACTTCTGGATGCTCTTCATCGGCTTCCACATGACGTTCCTCATCCAGCACTGGCTCGGTGTCGAGGGCATGGCCCGTCGCTACGCCGACTACCTGCCGGAAGAGGGCTTCCAGCTCGCGAACATCGTCTCGAGCCTGGGCGCGTTCCTGCTCGGTGCCTCGATGATCCCGTTCGTCTACAACGTCTGGAAGACGTGGCGCACGGCGCCGCTCGTCGAGTCCGACGACCCGTGGGGCTACGGCGCGTCGCTCGAGTGGGCCACCTCGTGCCCGCCGCCCCGCCACAACTTCACGTCGCTGCCTCGCATCCGGTCCGAGCGCCCCGCGTTCGACCTGCACCACCCCGAGTCCGCAACGGGTGTCGCGCCCGTCGCCGACCAGGGCACTCTCGTCCAGGTCATGGGCCCGGCCGACGTGGCCGGCTCCGAGAAGGCCACCGCCAGCACCCAGAAGCGTGAGGACTGATCCCGATGCGCGTCGAGACCAAGCTCTTCCTCTACCTGTTCGTCTTCTTCGTCCCCGTCGTGCTCATGTACGGCTTCTGGTCCAAGTGGGAGGAGCCGATCGGCGTCACGGCGCTGATCCTCACCGCACTGCTGTTCGCGCTCACCGGCTTCTACCTCTGGATGACCGGCAAGAAGCTGCCGCTGCGCCCCGAGGACAACGCCGCCGGTGAGATCGAGGACGCCGAGGGCAACTACGGCTACTTCGTCGCCAGCTCCTGGACGCCCCTGTGGCTCGCCGGCTCCGGCGCCATCATGTTCGCCGGCCTCGCGATCGGCTGGTGGCTCTTCATCATCGGCGCCGTCTTCGCGGTCGTCGCGGTGTGCCTGTGGGTCTTCGAGTCCTTCTCGGGCGAGTACTCCATCTGATCTCGAGCCTGACGTCGCAAGGGCCCCGGTCGCCGACCGGGGCCCTTCGTCGTGGTCGGCCGGAGCTCGTCGGGTCGACGAGCCTCCACGCCGGACGTACGAACGTGCTGCGGGGATGACGTCGTCGCCCGACCCCTGACGACGGGCCCTCCGGGCCCGGACAGCGCGAAGGGGAAGGCCGTGGCCTTCCCCTTCGATCCGACCCTGACCTTCACGGCCCGAGCGGCTCGCAGTGCGATCGTGTGGGAGAGAACATCTGACGCACCTCCATCCGATCGGTTGAACGGTTCCTCGACGGTATCCCCGGCAGGCTGCGACGACAAGGGGCGCTCGGGGTGGACCGGACAAAACTGTCCCGCGTGCGAGACGTCGCGCGGCGCGACGCCGCAGGTGGCCGCGCTGTGGCCCGCTGTGGCCCGCTGTGGCCCGCTGTGGCCCGCTGTGGCCCCGACGGTGGCCCGGTGCGGAGCTCAGCCCCAGCCCAGCTCGTGGAGATGGTCGTCGTCGATGCCGAAGTGGTGGGCCACCTCGTGCACGACGGTGATGGCGATCTCCTCGCGCAGCGTGGCGGCGGTGTCGCACATCCGCTCCAGGGGGCCCTGGAAGATCGTGATGCGGTCAGGGAGCGAGCCAGCGTCCCACCAGCCGTCCCGCTCGGTCAGCGGGGTCCCGTCGTAGACGCCGAGCAGCTCGGGGTCATCGGGCGGGGGCTCCTGCTCGACGAGGACCACGACGTTGTCCATCGCGCGGGCGAGCTCCTCGGGGATCGAGTCGAGGGCGTCCCCGACCGCCTCCTCGAACTCGGCCTCGGACAGGTGCATGGGCCGAGTCTGTCACGCGGGCCGAACGGCCCCGGGGGGTGCCCGTGGCCCGCTGCTGCGCGGAGCACGGCTGCGTCCTCAGTTGCCGTCGTCGCCGCCGGCCGGCGCCGGGGTCTGGGACACGGAGTCGGACCAGGCGGCCTGCGCGCCGCTGTGGCCGATGCGCACGACCTGCACGGTCGTCCCGAGGGCCGCCACGAGGCCGACGACCGCGCCGGCGACGAGGAGCCAGCGCGGCACGAGCGAGGTGCGGGCGGGCGTCTCGTCGGTCGGGTCTGCGGCCGAGGCGCTCGGCGCGACGGTGGGCACGGCCCCACGCTCCCGGCGGGCCACGACGAAGAGCAGGGCCGCCGCGACGGCGAGTCCGATGACCCACGGAAGCAACCCCTCGGCGAGCTGTGAGTGCGTCTCGATGAGGTCGCTGTGCTCCACGTGTCGTTCGAGGGACTCACCCGACTCGGTCGACAGGGGAGTGAGCACCACCGCGAGGACGGACAGCGCGAGCGGCATCCAGGCGGCCCACCGACGGAAGCGCGGCCACACGGCGGAGAGCAGCACCGTGACGGCGGCGGCCGGAACGACGACGGTCGTCGCGTGGACGATGAGGGGATGGACGGGGAGGCCGAAGATCGTGTCGAGCATGGAACCTGCCTGTCGTTGGGGGACGGGGGTACGGCCGTGCGCCCAGATGCTCTCGACGACATCTCAGAAAGTTCTCATAACCGACATCTCGGGTCACGATGCGTCGCCGGACGCCGAGAGGGACCTCCCGCACCGGGAGGTCCCTCTCGTGTCGGTGTCGCCAGAGGCGACCAGGCGTCAGCCGTGCTGCTTGTCGGCCTTGATCGTCTCGCGCTCCTGGCCGGCCCCTGCGGGCTCGATGGCCTCGTGCCCGCCGTCGGGCGCAGCCGCGTGGTCCTCGTGCTCGTGGTGGGCCGCCTCGAGCTCAGACGGGGTGGCCGGGGCGACGCGGTCGCGGAAGTAGAAGTTCGAGAACTTCGCCCGGAGGCGCTCCTTGCCGGCGATGGGGCTGTCGACGCCGTTGGCGTCCTTGCCCGCCGTGAGCTCGAGCGGCTCGTGGGACTCGTGCTGGACCAGGGCCCAGCGCTCGTCGGGGGTGAGCGGAGCGTGGATCTCCTCGAAGCGACCGTCGGCGTGCCGCCAGATCGTGCCCGTCTCACGACCGTGGAGGACCTTCTGGCGGTCGGCGCGCTGCAGGCTGAGGCAGATTCGCTTGGTGATCCAGAAGGCGACCGGCGGCGCGACGAAGAAGAGCACGCGCAGCGTCTGCGTGATGTCGTTGATCGACAGGTGCAGCTTGATCGCCATGAGGTCGTTGCCGGCAGCGAGGAAGAGCACGACGTACATCGAGATGCCGGCGATGCCGATGGCGGTGCGCGTCGGCGCGTTGCGCGGGCGGTCGAGCAGGTGGTGCTCGCGCTTGTCACCGGTCACCCACGACTCGACGAAGGGGTAGACGCCGATGATCGTCCACATGAGCGGCAGCAGGATGAGCGAGCCCGGGAAGATGTTCATGCTCCACGTGAAGCCGAACGTCTCGAACTCGAGGAAGCCGGGCAGCAGTCGCAGCGCACCGTCGGCGAAGCCCATGTACCAGTCGGGCTGGGAGCCCGCGGTGATGGGGGAGGGGTCGTACGGACCGTAGGCCCAGATCGGGTTGATCGTCACGACCGCCGAGATGAGGGCGATGACGCCGAAGACGATGAAGAAGAAGCCACCGGCCTTGGCGATGTACACCGGCAGGAGCGGGTAGCCGACGACGTTCTTGTTGGTGCGGCCCGGTCCGGGGAACTGCGTGTGCTTGTGCAGGAAGACGAGCAGGATGTGCGCCGTGAAGAGGCCCACGAGGATGGCCGGGATGAGCAGCACGTGCGCCGAGTAGAGGCGCGGGATGATCGCCTCGCCGGGGAACGCGCCTCCGAAGATGAAGTACGACAGGTAGGAGCCGATGACCGGCGCCGACTGGATGAAGCCGTTCATGGCGCGGATGCCGGTGCCCGAGAGCAGGTCGTCGGGGAGCGAGTAGCCCGCGAAGCCCTCGATGCACGCCAGCAGCGACAGGATGGTGCCGAAGACCCAGTTGATCTCACGCGGCTTGCGGAAGGCGCCGGTGAAGAAGACGCGCGCCATGTGGACGAAGACCGACACGACGAAGATCAGGGCGGCCCAGTGGTGGATCTGACGGATGAGCAGACCGCCGCGGATGTCGAAGGAGATCCCGAGCGTCGAACGGTAGGCGTCCGACATCGTCACGCCCTGGAGCGGGACGTAGGAGCCGTCGTAGACGACCTGGCTGGCGCTGGGCACGAACCAGAAGGTGAGGAACGCACCGGTCAGCAGACAGACGATCATCGAGTACATCGCGATCTCGCCGAGCATGAACGACCAGTGGTCGGGGAAGACCTTCTTGGCGAGGAAGGAGACACCCTTCGCACCGCCGAGGCGGTCGTCCATCCAGCCGGCGATGCCGCCGAGCGGCTTGGTGGCGGACGCGCGCTCGTCGGCCTGGCGGTCGCCGGCGCGGAGTGCGTCCGCGGGACGAGTCTCGTTGATGGTGCTCATCGCGCACGCTCCCAGAAGCTCGGTCCCACGGGCTCTGCGAAGCCTGCGGGGGCGACGAGGTAGCCCGCGTCGTCGACGGTGATCTTGAGTTGCGGCAGAGGCCGCTTGGCCGGGCCGAAGATGACGGCGCAGTCCTCGGTGAGGTCGAAGGTCGACTGGTGGCACGGGCAGAGCAGGTGGTGCGTCTGCTGCTCGTACAGGCCGACCGCGCAGCCCACGTGGGTGCAGATCTTGGAGTAGGCGACGACGCCGTCGACGCCCCAGTCCTTGGCCTTCTGCACCTTGATCAGGTCCGGGTCGAGGCGGATCAGGATGACCGCCGCCTTGGCCTTGGCCTCGAGGACGTGCTTGCCCTCGTCGATGTACTTCTGGAGTGTCTCGGGCATCACGTGGAAGACCGAGCCGGACGTGACCTCGTCGAAGCGGATCGGCGTCATCTCCGGGTCACGCATGAGCCGGATCGGCTTGCCGCCGTTGTCCTTCGGGTCCCAGATGGTGTGCTTGAGCTCCTCGACGTTGGTCGGGCCGAGCGAACCGGCGACCTGCAGGCCGAGGGGGAGGGCGAAGAGGCCGAGCGCCCCACCGAGGGAGTACTTCAGGAGCGGGCGGCGGTTGAGCTGCGTCGACGCGACGCCCTCGTTGACGACGGCGACGGCCTTGGCGCGCTGCTCGGTCGTCGAGGCCTGCTCGTGGCGCTCCTCGACGATCTCCTCGTCGGACATCAGCGTCTTGGCCCAGTGCACGGCGCCGATGCCGATGAGGAAGATGGCGAAGCCGAGCGACAGGCCGAGCACGACGTTCTGGGTCTTGGCGATCCCGATACCGGGGAAGAAGAAGGTCGCCTCGTCGGGGATGGCGAAGTAGCTGACCAAGAAGACGAGCGTGGCGAGCATCGACAGACCGAACATCGTCGCGACCTGGCGCTCGGCGCGCTTGGCCGCCGCGGGGTCGTCGTCGGCGGCGCGGTGCACGTGTGCCGGCAGACCGGGGTTCTCGAACTGGTCCACCCCCCTGATCAGCGACGCCGGGAGTCGCTCGGTTCCGGCGTCGGACGCCGGGACGAGGGACGTGCTGGTCCCGTGGTCCGTGGTGTCGTTCTCGTTCATCGGGTCGTGGTCCTGTCGTCGTTCGTGATCGAGGCGATGCAGCGCGGGCTCATGCTGCCTTCTTGCCGAGCCAGACGGCGCAGCCGATGAGGATGCCGAGCGCGAACACCCACGCGAAGAGCCCCTCGGACACCGGGCCGAGGTTGCCCAGCGTGAGGCCGCCGACGTTCGTCTCGTTCTCCTGCGCCTTGAGGTAGGAGATGACCTTCTGCTTCGCCTCGGGCGTGAGGTTCATGTCGTTGAAGACCGGCATCGACTGCGGCCCGGTCACCATCGCCTCGTAGATGTGCTTCGGCGTGGTGCCCTCGAGCGCCGGGGCGTACTTGCCGCGGGTCAGGGCGCCGCCCGCACCGGCGAAGTTGTGGCACATCGCGCAGTTGACGCGGAAGATCTGGCCACCCTCGGCGATGGCCTTGTTGTTCTCCGGCGTGCCGGGCTCGATGACCGTCGTGTACTTCTCCTCCGGGATCGCCGGGCCGGGGCCGAGCGAGGCGACGTAGGCCGCGAGGGCGGAGATCTGGGCGTCGTCGAACTTCACCTTGTTCTGGGGCGCCTGGACGTTCGGGCCGGCGAGCGGCATACGTCCGGTGCCGACCTGGAAGTCGACCGAGGCGGCGCCCACGCCGACGAGCGACGGGCCGGACTTCGTGCCCTGGGCACCGACGCCGTGGCAGGTGGCGCAGTTGGCGATGAAGAGGTCCTTGCCGTGGGCGACGTCGTCGGCGGCCGCCGTGGGAGCCGCCGCGTTGGCGTCCTTGGGGGCGAGGAAGGAGTAGGCGCCACCGGTCACGAGGAGGCCGAGCAGCAGCAGCACCGCGATCGCGGCGGGGTGTCGGCGTCGGGCGGCCAAGGCGTTCACTGTGGGTTCCTGTCGTCCATGGAGGTGGGGGTCGGGTGCAGCTGCGCGATCATGCCGGGAGTCAGCGCAGGATGTAGATGGTCGCGAAGAGCGCGATCCACACGACGTCGACGAAGTGCCAGTAGTACGACGTCACGACGGCGCCCGTGGCGTTGGCGTGCGTGTAGCGCCGCGTCGTGAAGGTGCGGGCGATGATGAGCAGGAAGGCGATGAGGCCGCCGGTCACGTGCAGACCGTGGAAGCCGGTCGCCATGTAGAAGACCGAGCCGTAGGCGTCGGAGCTCAGCGTGACGTTCTCGTGGACGAGCTCGGAGTACTCCATGACCTGGCCGGCGATGAAGAAGGCGCCGAAGAGGTACGTCAGGACGTACCACTCGCGCATGCCCCAGCCCTTGATGTCGAGGAGCTTGCCGGTGCGGGCCTTCTGGCCGCGCTCGGCCTTCCAGACGCCGAGCTGGCACCACACGGAGGAGATGACGAGCACGAGGCAGTTGACGCTCGCGAAGGGCAGGTTGAGCTTCTCGGTCTGCACCGCCCAGAGGTCACCGCGGACCGACCTGAGCTGGAAGTAGACCGCGAAGAGACCCGCGAAGAACATGAGTTCGCTGGAGAGCCAGACGATGGTGCCGACGGCAACCATGTTGGGGCGGGTCGCCGGCCCGTGATGGGCCGGATTCGCTACTGCGCTTGAAGGAACTGCCGATGCTGTCGCCACGTTGGACATTATTCCCACATTCCTGTCCGGCTGTGCGAGGGACCCCCCGCTTCGGGGCCCTTTCTCGCGCGGGTGTAGAGGATTCGTGACCATTCCGACATGAACCCTGAACAGCCGTGTCGTGGGCCGTCCGGGACCACCCTCCCACGTCGGTCTGAGGCGTCGTCTCGCGGGTGGGGAGGTCGGTGCGGTCGGTCGCGACCCGCCCGGTAGCATCGGTCGCATGACCGCCTCGAACGACAGCGCAGCGCAGGGCACGTCCACCGACATCGCGACGACGACCGGCGCGCAGCGGCCGGTGGCGCGGGTCAGCGTCCTGCTCTACAGCGACGACATCACGACCCGTGACGCGGTGCGCGCGGCGGTCGGCCGTCGCCCCGCCAGGGACGTCGAGGTGGTCCGCTGGCACGAGTGCGCGACGGCCGACGCCGTGATCAGCTCGGTCGAGTCCGAGCGCTTCGACATCCTCGTCCTCGACGGCGAGGCCGCCAAGGTCGGCGGCCTGGGCCTGGCCAAGCAGCTCAAGAACGAGATCTTCGACTGCCCCCCGATCGTCGTGCTCACGGGCCGTCCGCAGGACAGCTGGCTCGCCGCCTGGTCCCAGGCCGACCTGGCCGTCCCGCACCCGCTCGACCCGATCGCGCTGACGTCGGCCATCGCCACGCTCGCGCGTTCGGGCGTGCCCACGGCCTGACGCATGGCGCCCGACGCGACGACCTGGCCTGCACTGCTGACCGACCTCATCGCCGGTCGTGACCTCGATCGGCCGACGGCCGAGTGGGCCATGGGGCAGATCATGAGCGGGGAGGCCACGCCCTCTCAGGTCGCGGGCTTCCTCATCGGCCTGCGCGCCAAGGGCGAGAGCATCGAGGAGATGCGGGGCCTGGCCGAGCAGATGCTCGCCCACGCGCGGCGGATCGAGGTGCCGGGGCCGAGCCTCGACATCGTCGGCACCGGCGGCGACCGGGCCCACACGGTCAACATCTCGACGATGTCCGCGATGGTGGCCGCGGCTGCCGGCGTGCGTCTCGTCAAGCACGGCAACCGGGCCGCCTCGTCGTCGTCCGGCTCGGCGGACGTGCTCGAGGCCCTCGGTGTCGACCTGTCCCTGCCTCCCGAGCGTGTCGTCGAGGTGGCGTCGGAGGCCGGCATCACCTTCTGCTTCGCGCAGACCTTCCACCCCTCGTTCCGTCACACCGCGGTGCCGCGCCGCGACCTCGGCATCGGGACGGCGTTCAACTTCCTCGGTCCACTGACCAACCCGGCCCAGCCGACGTATGCCGCCGTGGGCTGCGCGGACGCCCGCATGGCCCCGTTGCTGGCCGGCGTCTTCGCACACCGTGGCAAGGACGCCGCGGTGTTCCGCGGCGACGACGGTCTCGACGAGGTCACCGTCTCGACGACGACGCACGTGTGGTGGGTCCGCGAGGGCTCCGTCACCGAACGCTCGCTCGACCCCACTCGCCTCGGCGTCGAGCTGCACCCGATCGAGGAGCTGCGCGGCGGCGACGCGGCGCACAACGCCGGCGTGGTCCGTGACGTGTTCGCCGGCGCGACGGGAGCCGTCCGGGACGCCGTGCTCCTCAACGCCGGGATCGCGCTCGCGCTGACGCGTCCGGACACGGGGGCGTCGGAGGGCGACTTCGACTGTGACGTGCGTGCCGGGATGGACCGTGCGGCCGAGGCCATCGACAGCGGAGCCGCGACCGGCCTCGTCGAACGCTGGGTGGCCGCGACCCGACGCTGAGCCGGTCGGACAGTCAGCTGGTCGGCTTCCTCAGGCGTCCACTCGGTCGGCTCGGCCGGGATCCGCGACGAGCCGAGGGTCTGTGTCGACCTGCTACTCGCCCTCGAGCCCGAGGCTGAAGGCGGCCTCGAGGTCGTGCGACGAGTAGGTGCGGAAGGCGATGTGCGTCGACGTTCCGACGATGCCCTGCACCTTGTTGAGCCGGTCGGCGATGACGTCCGCGAACTCCTCGTGCGCCTTGACCCGCACCATGGCGATGAGGTCGGCGTCGCCCGTCACCGAGTAGACCTCGGACACGGCCGGGATGTCGGCGATGGCCTCGGCCACCTCCGGGATGCGGTCGACCTCGCAGCTGATCATGACGATGGCGGTGATCACGGGACCACCCTAGCCGGGCCTACCCCGCGCGACGCAGGCCGCCGCCTCGGCCCGGGCGACCGGCGCGGCCGGGTCGGTCGCCGTGCGGGGAGCCGGCACGCGGTCCGGGCACGTCGTGGTCGAACCCGACGACCTCGTGCGCCGATGCGACGGCGGGCTCGAGCTCGCTGCGCACCGAACCGGCGCCGCCGACGGGGCACGTCCAGGTCCCCTCGAGCTCGACGATGCGCACGCCCGGCGCCTCGAGCCACCGGAGCAGGATCTCCGTCTCCTCGGTGAGGGCGGACGGACGGTCGGGCGTCGGTGCGGGCACGACTTCGGCCGTGGCCTGCATCGACCGGACGTAGGGCATCGGGTCGGCGCCGCGCGGGCTCACCACGACGCCGGCGAGGCGTCCGTGGCGGACGGAGACGAGCTCCCACCCACCGACGTCGCTGCGGCGCGCGGCGATGATCTCGGGAGAGCGGACCAGGGGGGCCAGCCGCTGGGCGCGAGCGGCTCCGCGGACGAGCTGGAGGAAGCGGTCGCGCACCCGCGCCGCATCCTCGAACCGCTCCTGCGAGGCCAGCTCCTCGAGGCGGACCCGGAGCAGCTCGGCGCTGGGTCGGGCATTGCCGGTGAAGATGGCGCGGCACTCGGCGACGACGACGGCGTAGTCACCCTCGGACTGCGCGCCGGTGCACGGGGCGCCGCACCGGCCCATGTCGGCGAGGGCGCAGGCGGTGCCTCGGCCGGTGAGCCGGCCGGTGCACTGACGCAGCGGGACGACCTCGTGGACGGCGTCGATGGCCGCCTGGGCCGTCGCCCGGGACCGGAACGGCCCGATGTAGTGGGCTTCGTCGTCGCGGACCTGCTTGACGATCGACAGGCGGGGGAAGCGCTCCTGGGTGAGCTTGACCCAGATGACCTTGCGGCCGTCCTTGGACCGGCGGTTGAACCGCGGCTTGTGCTCGTCGATGAGCCGCAGCTCGCGCACCTGGGCCTCGAGCGAGGTCTGGCAGACGACGGGGTGGACGACGTGCGCGAGGCGCACCATCTCGGCCATCCGGCTGCGCTGCTCCGAGGCCGTGAAGTAGGTGCGCACCCGGGTGCGGATGTCGCGACTCGTGCCGACGTAGAGGACGCGGTCGCTGCCGTCCTTGAAGAGGTAGACGCCGGGGGCGCTGGGCAGGGGATCGGCGAGGAAGCGCTTCCGTCGCTGCGACGGGGTGACCCGAGAGCTGTAGCTCGACAGCTCCTCGAGCGTGTGCACGCCGAGGTTGCCGACGCGTTCGATGAGTCCGTGGAGGACGTCGACCGTGGCTCGGGCGTCGTGCAGGGCCCGGTGGTCGGGTGCCGTCGTGGAGCCGAAGACCTGGGCGAGCGACGAGAGCCGGTGGTTGGGCGACTCGTCGCGCACGACGAGCTGCCGGGCCAGCTGGAGCGTGTCGAGGACCGGGAAGCCGGGCCACGGAGCGCCGACCCGGGCGGCAGCGGCCTTGAGGAAGCCGATGTCGAACCCGGCGTTGTGGGCGACGAGGACGCTGCCGGCGGCGAACTCGAGGAAGGCGGGCAGGGCGCTCTCGATGCGCGGCGCGTCGCGGACCATGGAGTCGGTGATGCCCGTGAGGACGGAGATGAACGCCGGGATGGGCTCGGCCGGGTCGACGAGGGTCTGGAACTCGCCGAGCACCTCGCCGCCGCGCACCTTGACGGCGCCGATCTCGGTGATGCCGCACTGGGCGGGTGAGCCACCGGTGGTCTCGAGGTCGACGACGACGAACGTGACGCCGGCAAGGGGGGTGCCGAGGTCGTCGAACGTCGCCTGGATCGCCTGCATGACCTCGACGGTATGCCGGGGCGCCGACAATGCCTCGGAGGCGCGTCGGTCGCAAGCCCTTCTGACACAAGGGGGCCGGGCGGCGCCTGAGGATCACGGTGCCCCGGGGCGTTGCCCTCCCGTGCGGCTCGACGCCGGTCCCGCGGCCATCCGGCGGAGGCCGGGAGACGAGTCGACGACCGAGTGTCCCGGGGCAGTGTCAGTGGGGCCACCTAGCGTCTTTCACGACAGATCGCAACGAGAGACGAAGGGGTTGGACCACGATGATGCTCGTCGACTGCCAGACCTGCCCGGTGCGGGACGTCCACTGCGCAGACTGCATGGTGACCGCGCTGGCGGGGATCCCGCTGCGTCCGGGCGCCACCGCACCCGGCGCCGACACGCGACCCGGCCGCCCGCGGCCGGTCGACGACCGCCGTGAGGTCGACGGGGTCATGACCACACCCCTCGACCGAGCGGAGCGACGGGCCGTGTCTGCCTTCGTGGCGGCAGGGCTCGTCTCCGTGTCCACGGCCAACACGGCTCGCGCCGAGCTCGAGCCCGCCGAGGTCGTGACGCACCACCGAGCGCGCCACGCCGTCTGACCCCACGGGCGACGGGGACGGGCCACTGCAACAGGTCCGCATGACACGATGTCGCCGTGTCGGGCACCCGTCGTCGTGGACCTGCGCGGGAGGCCGCCTCGGCGGCGTTGGCCGCGCTGCTGGTCCTGACCCTGACGGCGTGCACGGCGGCCGGTCCGCACTCGGGGCCCCCGGCGACGGCAGCACCGCACCCGACCTCGCCCAGCGGCGGGCTCGGCGCAGACGCCGAGGTCACTCCGGAGGCGTGGGCGTCGTCCCGTCAGCGTGCGGTGACGGAGCTGCTCCGCGCCCGCTTCGCCGCTGCGGAGCGGTCTGACGAGAGCGGGTGGCTCGCACCCTTGCAGGCGGCGTCATCCGCGGCGCTGCGCCCGACACAGGTCGCCGTCCTCGACCGCATGACGCGCATGGCGGTGGAGAACATCCGGCTCGTCGGCGTCCGCGAGACCACCGCGCCGGTTCCGGCAGCCCGGGGGACCACGGTCGAGTGGGACGTCAGGGCGAGCCTCACCTACAGGCTTCGGGGCTTCGACGCTCGTCCTCGGTCCTTCGACCTCGACCTCACCTTCAAGGCTGACCCCAGTCGGCCCGCAGGCCTGGCCATCACGGCGTCGGCTCCCTCCGGGCGCCCGCAGCCCTGGGATCTCGCGGGCCTCGTCGTCCGGAGGTCGGACACCGCGCTGGTGCTGGGCGTGGGCGACGACGACCGGATCGAGGAGGTCGTCCGTCGGGCGCGCACGGCGGCCTCGCGGGTCGCGAGCGTGTGGGGAGAGGTGCGCCCCGCGGTCTGGATCGCCCCGGCCACCGACGCCGACGCCGCCCGGTTGCTCGGACGCACGGCCGGCGACCTCGACGGCGTCGCCGCGGCCACGGACGGTCCGCTGACGCCGGGGGAGAGAGCCGGGGCAGACCGCATCGTGCTCGTCCCGGGAGCGTGGGCCTCGCTGCGTCCCGACGGCCGCGACGTCGTCATGACGCACGAGCTGACCCATGTCACCGTGCGGGCCTCGACGACACGGGCCGTGCCCGTCTGGCTGTCCGAGGGCTTCGCCGAGCTCGTCGCGTACGAGCCGATCGACCTGCCGGAGGCGACGATCGTCGCTCCGGCGCTCGAACGTGTGCGAGCGTCCGGCCTGCCGCAGGCACTGCCGGGCGACGCGGACTTCGACCCGGGCACCCACGCGCTCGCGGCGGCATACGGCCTCTCGCTGCTGGCCCTGCGCACCCTCGCCGACGCGCACGGCACCCAGGCCGTCGTCCGTCTCTACCGGGCCACAGCCGGCGGGCTCGACGTCCCGACCTCCCGGCTCGACGACCGCGAGGCAGCCGTCGACGCCGCCCTGCGCAGCACGACCGGAACGACACGGGCAGCCCTCGTCACGGACTGGCAGGCGCGCATCCGCCACCTGCTCCGCTGAGCCCTCAGGCGTAGAGCTTCTCGACCTCGTCGGCGTAGTCCTTCATGACGACGTTGCGCTTGAGCTTGAGCGACGGCGTCAGGTAGCCGTTGGCCTCGGTGAAGTCGCCGGGCAGCACCGCGAACTTGCGGATCGACTCGGCCTTGGAGACCGCCTCGTTGGCCCGGTCGACGGCCTCCTGCAGCGCCTCGAGGACCTTCGGGTCGGTGCGGGCCTGGTCGAGTGACACTCCCTCGATGCCGTGCGTCTTGGCCCAGAGCGGCCACATCTCCTCGTCGAGCGTCACGAGGACGGCGACGAAGGGCTTCTGGTCGCCGACGACGATGCACTGCGAGACGAGGGGGTGCGCGCGGAGGCGGTCCTCGAGCACGGCCGGGGCGACGTTCTTGCCACCCGCCGTCACGAGGATCTCCTTCTTGCGGCCGGTGATCCGCAGGTAGCCGTCCTCGTCCATCTCGCCGATGTCGCCGGTGTGGAACCACCCGTCGACGATGGCGTCGGCCGTCGCGGTCGGGTTGTCGTGGTACGCGTTGAAGACGCCGACACCCTTGAGCAGGATCTCGCCGTCCTCGGCGATCCGGATGCCCGTGCCCGGCAACGGCGGTCCGACGGTGCCGATCTTGATCTTGTCCGGCGTGTTGACCGCGACGGGCGCGGTCGTCTCGGTGAGGCCGTAGCCCTCGAGGATGACGACCCCGATGCCCCGGTAGAAGTGGCCGAGGCGCGTGCCGAGGGGCGCCCCGCCGGAGACGGCGTAGCGCACGTGCCCGCCCATGGCTGCGCGCAGCTTGCCGTAGACGAGACGGTCGAAGACCGCGTGCTGGATCCGCAGCCCGAGGCCGGGTCGGCCGGCGTCGAGGGCCTCGCTGTAGGCGATCGCGACGGTGGCCGCGCGCAGGAAGATCTTGCCCTTGCCCTCGGAGGACGCCTTGGCCTCGGCCGAGTTGAAGATCTTCTCGAAGACGCGGGGGACGGCGAGCACGAAGGTCGGCTGGAAGCCGGCGAAGTCGTCGAGCAGCGTCTTGATGTCGGCCGAGTGGCCCATCCGTGCGCGACCCTCGACGCAGAGCACCTCGATGAAGCGGGCGAAGACGTGCGCGAGGGGCAGGAAGAGCAGGGTCGAGGCGTTCTCGGTGAGGACGACCTGGCCGAGCTTCTCGATGGCGTTCTCGGCGAGGTCGAGGAAGTTGCCGTGGGTCAGCTCGCAGCCCTTGGGTCGGCCCGTCGTGCCCGAGGTGTAGATGATCGTCGCGACCGCCCGTCGGTCGAGTCCGGCCCGGCGCGCGGCCAGATCGGCGTCCGAGACCTCGCGGCCCTTCTCGCGCAGGGCGTCGAGACCACCGGCGTCCATGGTGACGACGTCGCGGAGCGACGGCAGGTCGCCCCGGACCTGCTCGACGACCGAGCGGTGTGCGTCGGTCTCGACGACGACGACCTGGGCGTCGGAGTCCGAGAGGATCCACTGGACCTGCTCGGCCGAGGAGGTCTCGTAGATCGGCACGACCACGGCGCCCGCACTCCACGCGGCGAAGTCGACGAGGGTCCACTCGTAGCGCGTGCGCGACATCAGGGCGACCCGGCCGCCGGGCTGGAGCCCCTCGGCGATGAGGCCCTTGGCGACGGCGGCGACGTCGTCGGCGAACTGGGCCCACGTCACGTGCGTCCAGCCCCCGGAGGGCGTCTTGCGGGAGAACGCGGTCTCGCTCGCGTTCTCCGCGGCGTTGCGCACGGGGAGGTCTGCGAGGCTTCCCTCCGTCGTGACGGGGGCGAGTGGTGCGACGACGTTGTCCTTCACTGTCACTCCTGATGGCGGGGCCGGGGAACTGTGCTGCACCTTACCGATCGGTAACCGCGCAGACCACGTCAGCATCATCACAGGGTGGGCTCGGCGGTCGGGCGCGCCGCCCCGCGGCGCAGGGCTGCCGTCGTCCCCATCTTGGCACGCGGCCGACGCGGGATGACACCGGCGGGGACAACCGCGGTCGGCCCGCTGACGACGCGATAGCCTTCGGCGCATGGCCGATCGCACCGAGTCCTCCATCGTCATCGACGCCCCGCCCGGCGAGGTGCTCGACGTCATCGCGGACTTCGAGGCCTACCCCGAGTGGGCGGGCGAGGTGAAGGACGTCACCGTGCTCGCCGAGGAGGGTGACGGCTGGGCCGACCAGGTCCAGTTCACCCTCGACGCCGGCGCCATCAAGGACACCTACGTCCTGGACTACGAGTGGGACGTCGTCGAGGACGGCACGGGCGTCGTCTCGTGGTCCCTCGTCTCCGCGCAGGTGCTCAAGGCGATGAACGGCTCCTACACCCTCGCCGGTGACGGCGACGGCACGAAGGTCACCTACCGCCTCTCCGTCGACGTCAAGATCCCCATGATCGGGCTGCTCAAGCGCAAGGCGGAGAAGGTCATCGTCGACACCGCGCTCAAGGAGCTGAAGAAGCGCGTCGAGGCCTGACCGACCGTGACACCGAACGACGGTCCCGACGCGGCACCCGCCGCCCCCGACCAGCCCCACCGGCTCGACGCCGACGAGTCGTCGCGCCCCGACGACGCGCCCCCCGGCAGCGTCGCGGCAGAGGCTGCGCTGCTCGTCGACCTGCTCTCCCGCCGCACCTGGTCGGGAAGCTCGCGTATGCCGTCCGGTGACTCCCGGGGTGAGCGTGCGGGCGGCGCAGCGCACGGCCACGACCACGCCGCAGGCCCGGCGTCGCCGGCGGGTGACCCAACGGGCCCGGACGCAGCGCGTCGACCCGACGGGTCGGCGGGGGAGTGCACGTGCGGGGGCACGACGCCCGCTGCGTGCCGCGTGTGTCCCGTCTGCCAGCTCATCGCCTTCGTCCAGCAGGTCAACCCCGACACCATCGAGAAGGTCGCCGACTTCGTCGGCTTCGCGGCCACGGCCCTGCGCGACCTCGCGACGGCGCAGCGGGAGCGGCGCGCCGAGCCTGCGCCCGACCGTGACACGGACCGCGACGACGCCCACCCCAGCGCCGACGCCGACGACATCGACGCCGACGACATCGACGCCGACGAGAACGGGCCCGGAGGCAGCGCATGAGCAGGCGTCTCGCGATCGGCATCGACATCGGCGGCACGAAGGTCGCGGGTGGTGTCGTCGACGAGTCCGGCGTCATCACCCATCGCACCCGTCGTGACACCCCCCACCGCTCGACGTCTCCGGCGGTCGTCGAGAACACCATCGTCGAGTCGGTCGAGGAGCTGCTCAGCCACGTCGACGCCGACGACGTCGTGGCCGTCGGCATCGGCGCGGCGGGCTTCGTCGCCGAGGACCGCGCGACCGTCGTCTTCGCGCCGCACCTGTCCTGGCGCAACGAGCCGCTGCGTGACGCGCTCTCCCAGCGCATCGCCCTGCCGATCACCGTCGACAACGACGCCAACGCCGCGGCCTGGGCCGAGGCGACCTTCGGTGCCGCCCGGGGTGAGTCGCACGTCGTCGTCATCACGCTCGGCACCGGCATCGGCGGCGCCCTCATCATCGACGGCAACGTCCAGCGCGGCCGGCACGGCATCGCCGGCGAGTTCGGCCACATGCAGATCATGCCGGGCGGCGCGCGCTGCGAGTGCGGCAACCGTGGCTGCTGGGAGCAGTACGCCAGCGGCAACGCGCTCGTGCGCGAGGCCCGCGCCATGATCGAGGCCGGGTCTCCCGTCGTCGCCGACCTGCTCGCCCGTCTCGGCGGCGACGCCAACGCGCTGACCGGTCCTTTCATCACCGAGGCCGCCCGCGAGGGCGACCCCACCGCGCGCGAGCTGCTCGCCGACATCGGCGAGTGGCTCGGTATCGGGCTGGCCAACCTCGCCTCGGCCTTCGACCCCGGCCTCTTCGTCATCGGCGGTGGCGTGAGCGCGGCCGACGAGATGCTCATCGGCCCGGCCCGCGAGGCCTTCCGCCGGCAGCTCCCGGGGCGCGGCTACCGTCCGGAGGCGCGGATCGTGCGCGCCGTGCTCGGCAGCGACGCCGGTCTCATCGGCGCCGCCGAGCTCGCGCGCGCCGGCCGCTGAGCCGGTGGCCGCGCGGCCCGGTGGCCGACCGGAGCACGTGCTGCGGGTCATGAGCTACAACGTCCACGACCTGCTCGACGACCGGGCAGCAGCGGCACGCGTCGTGCGTGCCGTCGCCCCCGACGTTCTGTGCCTCCAGGAGGTCCCGCGCCGGCTCACGACGGAGCTCCGCCTCCCGCCGTTCGCGCGTGACTGCGGTCTGCACTGGCGTCGGGGCCGCCTCGGCACGGGCGGGACGGCGGTGCTGACGGCCGCACGGGTGGTCGTCCACGGCGCGTCGCGTGGCCGTCTGCCGGTCCGCTTCCCCGACCGCACGCGAGGGTATGCCGCTGCGACCGTCTCGCTCCCGACCGGCGGTCCGTCGCGTCGTGCCGTCACCGTCGTCAGCGTGCACCTCGGGCTGCGCGCCTCCGAGCGGGCGAGGCACGCGGCCACCGTCCTCGCCGGTCTCACCCGGCTCGCTGGGCTCGACGACCGGGCCGTCATCGCAGGGGACCTCAACGAGGGACCCGGCGGGACGGCATACGCGATGTTCGCCGAGCACCACCCGCCGGTGTCCGGCAACGCGCCCACGTTTCCCGCGCTCGACCCGAGGACCGCCCTCGACGTCGTCTTCGCCGGGCCGGGACTGCGGGTCGTCGAATCGGCCGAGACCGTCGTGGACGAGGGTGACCTCGTAGCGGGGTCGGACCACCGGCCGGTCTGGGTCGACCTCGACCTCGGGTCCGACTGACGTGTCGGACCGCCTCGCGAGCGGCTAGAGGCGGGTGCCGTCGTCGAACGGGTCCCGCTCGGTGCCGCCGCGCAGGACGAGCAGCACGAAGCCGACGACGACCATGGTCAGGGCCGTCACGACCCACCAGCCGCTGCCGTCACGGTCGAAGAAGAGGACGTAGAGGAGCAGCAGCGGGCCGCCGGCGAGGCCGCCGACGATCGCCCAGAACATCGGGTCGGTCTCGGCCGACGGGAGGTCGATCTCGGAAGGGGGGACGAAGTGGTCGTCGCCGTCCGATGCGGCGTCGGCGTCGTCGCGGCGGGACGTCGGGCCGCGCCACTCGTGGGACGTCGTCGGGGCGATCGGCAGCTCGAGCAGACCGGACGACCCCGACGGGGTCGACGCGCCGGCTCCGGGCTGCTGCGGCGGTGCCGCGGGGTCGGTGCCCCGGCCGGCCTGCGGGCGTTCCACCGGCGAGGGTGAGGCGTCCGGGGCCGACGTCGGACCGGGCTGGTCGGCCGCGTCGGCCGTGTCGGCCTCGGTCGGCGAGACCGACGGTGGCGCAGGGTCGGCGACCTGCTCGGCCGCCGGCTGGGCCACCTGGTCGGTCGACGCCGGGGCGTCACGACGCTGTGGCTCGGGTGCCTCGTCGTCCCATCCCGCGATGATCCGCGCGAACTCCGCGTCGAGGTCGCGGTCACTCATCGTCCGCCCCCGGCGACGGTCGTGCGGAGGGGCTGGAAAGACATGCCGAAGCCCGTTGCGGCGTCGGGACGGACCGTCACGGTGGGGCTCCTCGGGCGAAGCGGCTGGACCTGCTGATCCTCGCATGCGCCGCTGTCAGTGCGCGAGTGTCGTAGAGTTCGAGCCGTCACAGACGGAAGGCGGACACGGTTGTTCTACTGGTTCCTCAAGACGATCGTCATCGGGCCGATCATCAAGCTCCTCTTCCGTCCGTGGGTGGAGGGGGAGGAGAACATCCCCGAGGAGGGTGCCGCGATCTTCGCGAGCAACCACCTGTCCTTCTCCGACTCGATCTTCCTCCCGCTCGTCGTGTCCCGCCGCGTCACGTTCCTCGCCAAGAGCGACTACTTCACCGGCCGAGGCATCAAGGGCCGGCTCACCGCTGCCTTCTTCAAGGGCGTCGGGCAGCTGCCCGTCGACCGGTCGGGCGGCAAGGCGAGCAACGCCGCGCTGACCTCGGGGCTCAAGGTGCTGCGTCGCGGTGACCTGCTCGGCATCTACCCCGAAGGCACCCGGTCACCCGACGGCCGTCTCTACCGCGGCCGCACGGGCGTGGCGCGGATGGCGCTCGAGGGCAAGGTCACCGTCATCCCCGTGGCCATGATCGGCACCGACAAGGCCCAGCCCACCGGCAAGGTCATCCCGCGGATCATGCGGGTCGGGGTGCGGGTCGGCAAGCCGCTCGACTTCTCGCGCTACGAGGGCATGGAGGACGACCGCTTCGTCCTGCGCTCGATCACGGACGAGATCATGTACGAGCTGATGCTGCTCTCGGGCCAGGAGTACGTCGACATGTACGCCACGTCGATGAAGGACCGGCTCGTCTCCGCGGCTCGGGCCAAGGCCCGTGAGCTGCAGGAGGCTGCCAAGCCCGGCAGCGCCGCGCCCGAGCTGGAGGAGGCGCTCGACGCCGCCGAGGGCAAGGCCCGGCCGGCCCAGGCCCGGCCGGCCCAGGCCTCCGAGTCGTCCGGAGCGACCTCGGCCTCGACCGCCGAGGACGACGGCGACGGCGACGCTCCCGTCGTGGCGGCGTCCTGACGTCATGGCTCGCACGCGGCACGGCGCGGGCCCGGAGCACGACCGTGTGCCCGACGGCGAGCCAGGCGATGTGCCGGGCGGCCCTGACACCGACCTGATCCCGGCTCCGGCGCCGCTGTCCGACGACGAGCTCCCCGCCGCCGTCTCGGCGCCGACGGTGGCGGTGCTCGACGACGAGCACGCCATCGTTCGCGGGCTCTGGCGCGGCATCGACGTCTTCCGCTGCCTCGCCCTCGCGTATGCCGTGTGGTCGGTCTGGGAGCGGCACGAGCAGATCGCGCACCTCGTCGGGGCGGTCGCCATCCTCGGGGTCCTCGCCGGCTGGACGCTCGCGGTCACGTTGCGACCGGTGCGCACGGTCCGCGCCTACACCATCGAGCTCGCCATCGGCTGCTCCGCGATCCTCGCGACCCGGCTCGTCGACGACCCCGACGTCATCACTGCCGGGGCCAAGACCATCCCCTCGATCTGGCCCACCGCAGCCGTCATCGGGTTCGCGGTGCTGCGCGGCTGGCGCGGTGGTCTCGCGGCCGCCTCGCTCGTCGCGGCGTGCTCCTTCGTCGAGGTGGTTGAGCCGACGCCCAACACCATCACCAACTCGATCTTCGGGCTCCTGCTCGGTGGCTGCATCGGCTACTGCGTCGACCTCGCCCGGTCGAGCCACGCGGCGCTCGCCGAGGCCATGCGGCTCGACGCCGCCCGCGCCGAGCGCGACCGGCTCGCCCGGACCGTGCACGACGGCGTCCTCCAGACGCTCGCCTTCATCAACCGGCGCGCGAGCGACATCGGCGGGGAGACGGCGCGGCTCGGTGCGATGGCCGGTGAGCAGGAGCGGATCCTGCGCACGCTCGTGAGCCAGACCGACCTCGCCGAGGTGGGCCGTGCCGTCAGCGGTGACGCCGACCTGCGCACCCTGCTGCGCCACGTCGAGGGCGACAGTGTCCAGCTCGTCTCGCCCGCCGACGCCGTGCTCCTGCCACGAAGGGTCGCCGACGAGGTCGTCGCCGCCGTCGAGGCCGCCCTCGACAACGTCCGCCAGCATGCCGGCGACGACGCGCGGGCCTGGGTGCTGCTCGACGACGACGGCGACGAGATCGCCGTGACGATCCGCGACTCCGGTCGAGGCGTTCCGGAGGGTCGGCTCGAGGAGGCCGTCGGGCAGGGCCGTCTCGGTGTCTCGTCGAGCATCCTCGGCCGCCTCGCCGACCTCGGCGGCACCGCGACCATCACGTCCGGGTCCGCCGGTGGGACGACCGTCGAGCTGCGGATCCCCAATCGCCGGACGACACGTCTGACCAACCGGCACCATGGTCGCCGGACGCCCGCGACGACCGAACGCGGGCCGCAGGTCCGCACCCGGGGACAAGGAGCACCGTGACGGAGCAGGAGGACGCCATGCCGCAGCAGGGGAGCAGCACGCCGCCCGAGCACATCCGGGTCGTCGTCGCCGACGACCACCCGATGTGGCGCGACGCCGTCGCCCGTGACCTCGCCGACGCCGGCTTCGAGGTCCTCGCGACCGCGGACGACGGCCGGTCGGCGGTTGCGAGGACCCGGGCCACGGTGCCGGACGTCCTCGTCCTCGACCTCAACCTCCCGGGCCTGTCCGGCGCCCAGGTCTGCGCCGCCCTCGCCGCGGCCCAGGTGCCGACCCGCATCCTCATCCTCTCGGCGAGCGGCGACCACCAGGACGTCCTCGACGCGGTCAAGGCCGGCGCGCTCGGCTACCTCGTGAAGTCGGCCGGACGTGAGGAGTTCCTCGCCGCGGTGCGGGCCACGGCCGCGGGGGAGCCGGTCTTCACCGCCGGCCTCGCCGGCCTCGTCCTCGGCGAGTTCCGGCGGGTCAAGGCCGCGGGTGGAGGCACCCCGGAGCGACCCGTCCCCGAGCTGACCGACCGCGAGACCGAGATCCTCAAGTACGTCGCGACGGGCATGGGCTACAAGGAGATCGCGTCGACACTGTTCCTCTCGCACCGCACCGTGCAGAACCACGTGCAGAACATCTTCGGCAAGCTCCAGATGCACAACCGCGTCGAGCTCGTCCGCTTCGCGATGGAGCGCGGTCTCGACCTCGCCGACCCGACGTGACCGCATCGACCCGGGCTGACCCGGCTCCGCCGCCCGGACGGCATACGTCCTCGGTGGAGCGACCGCGGCGCTCGAAGGTTTCGGGATGCGGACCCGGGCGGGGGCACCCCCGTGCGACGTCTACGCTGGCGGGGTGAACACGAGGACCGCCACCGCCGATGCCGGCCTCGAACCCGTTGACGGGTCCGAGGCCCTCGCCGCCCTCACGGCCGCGGCCACCGAGCTCGAGGCCCAGCAGCAGCCTGCCTGGCCCGACACGGCTGCCCTGGCCGAGGTGATCGAGACCCTCGCCTCGTATCCTCCGCTCGTCTTCGCGGGCGAGTGCGACATCCTCACCGACCGGATGGCCAAGGCCGCCGTGGGTGAGGCCTTCGTGCTCCAGGGTGGCGACTGCGCCGAGACCTTCGCCTCCGCGACGGCCGACAACATCCGCGACCGCATCAAGACGATCCTCCAGATGGCCGCGGTGCTGACCTACGGCGCATCGGTGCCCGTCATCAAGATCGGGCGCATGGCCGGACAGTACGCCAAGCCGCGCAGCTCGACCGTCGAGACCCGCGAGGGCGTGACCCTGCCTGCCTTCCGCGGCGACATGGTCAACGACTTCGCGTTCCACGAGACCGCCCGCATCCCCGACCCGCAGCGCCTCGTCCGGGCCTACCACGCGAGCTCGGCGACCCTCAACCTCGTGCGCGCTTTCACGACCGGTGGATTCGCCGACCTGCGGCACGTCCACGACTGGAACCGTGGTTTCGTCGCCAACTCGGCCAACCAGCGCTACGAGAAGATCGCCAAGGACATCGACAAGGCGATGCGCTTCATGTGGGCCTGTGGTGCCGACTTCGACGCCATGCGCACCGTCGAGTTCTACGCCGCCCACGAGGCGCTGCTGCTCGACTACGAGCGGCCCCTGACGCGCATCGACTCGCGCTCGGGGCGTCTCTACGACACGTCCGGCCACTTCGTCTGGGTCGGCGAGCGCACCCGACAGCTCGACGGCGCCCACGTCGACTTCGTCTCGCGCATCAGCAACCCCATCGGCGTCAAGCTCGGGCCCAAGGCCGACATCGACGAGGTGCTGCGCCTCATCGACACGGTCGACCCGAACCGCACGCCGGGCCGCCTGACCTTCATCACCCGCATGGGCGCGGGCACGATCCGCGACGCCCTGCCGGCTCTCGTCGACAAGGTGACGGCGTCGGGTGCCACCGTGACGTGGATCTGCGACCCGATGCACGGCAACACCTTCGAGAGCCCGTCCGGCTACAAGACACGTGACTTCGAGGACATCGTCGAGGAGGTGCGCGGCTTCTTCGAGGTGCACCAGTCCCTCGGCACGATCCCCGGCGGCATCCACGTCGAGCTCACCGGCAACGACGTCACCGAGTGCCTCGGCGGCGCGGAGAAGATCATCGACTCCGACCTCGAGAAGCGCTACGAGTCCGTGTGCGACCCGCGCCTGAACCACCAGCAGTCACTGGAGCTCGCGTTCCTCGTCGCCGAGATGCTCGGCCAGGCCTGAGCGGTGGCGGCGACGAGTCCCTTCCGGGCAGACCTGCTCAGCGACACACTGACCCGGCCCTCCGAGGCCATGCGCGATGCCATGGCGCGTGCGGAGGTCGGCGACGACGTCTTCGGCGAGGACCCGACGCTGCGCGCCCTCGAGGAGCGCGTCGCCGGGATGCTCGGGCACGAGGCCGCGCTCTTCACGCCCTCGGGCTCGATGGCCAACCAGCTCGGCGTGCGGCTGCACGTCAAACCGGGCGAGGAGCTCATCGGCGACTCGCTCGCCCACGTCGTGCGGGCCGAGCTCGGTGCCGCCGCGGTGCTCTCGGGCATCTCGTCGCGCACCTGGGTCTCCGAGCGCGGTCGCTTCCGCGCCGACGACGCCGCGTCCCTCATGATCACCGGTGTCGGGCCGTACCAGGTCTGCACGTCGCTCGTGATCGTCGAGAACACCCACAACTTCGGCGGCGGCACCGTGCAGTCGCTCGACGAGATCCGCCGGGCGCGTGAGGTCACGCGTCAGCGCGGGGTCGCCATGCACCTCGACGGGGCGCGGCTCTTCAACGCGCACGTCGCCTCCGGAGTGCCGGTCGGTGACTACGGCCGTGAGTTCGACACCGTCTCGATCTGTCTGAGCAAGGGTCTCGGCGCTCCGGTCGGCAGCGTGCTCGTGGGCTCGGCCGATGCCATGGCCGAGTCGCGCATCTGGCGCAAGCGCTTCGGCGGAGGCATGAGACAGGCCGGGATCCTCGCTGCCGCAGGCCTTTTCGCGCTCGACCACAACGTCGAGCGCCTGGCCGACGACCACGCCCGGGCGCGACGAGCCGCCGAGGCGATGGCGGAGGCCGCACCCGGCGCCGTCGACCTGGCCACGGTCGAGACCAACATCGTCATCGTCGAGGTGGCCGCGGTCGGCTGGACCTCCGCCGCCTTCATCGACGCAGCCCTCGCCGCCGGCGTGAGGACGTATGCCGTGGGGCCGGGTGCCGTGCGTCTCGTCTGGCACCTCGACGTCGACGACGCCGGCACCGACGTCGCGATCGACGTCCTCACCGGCCTGCTGCGCGCGGCGCCCGAGGCCGCCTGACCCGGACGCACGCCTCCCCGCACCGAACGCCGCGTTCGGTGCCGAACTCACTGGTAGAAGAGCGCTTTCGCCACCGAACGCCGCGTTCGGTGGGGAGGGTGGGTGGTCTCAGACCTCGTGGTGGAGGGCCTCGCTGGGCAGCTCGCCCGGGCGCCGCCGCGCGAGGAGCTCGACGGCGTACATCGCGGTGAGCACGAGCGCGCCGCCGATGACCATCCGCAGCGTCGCGGTCTCGTCGCCCAGGGTCACGGCGAAGAACGCCGCGAAGACCGGCTCGAGCGTCATGACGATGGCCGCCCGCGTGGCCGGCATGTGCGCCTGCGCCCACGTCTGGACCCACAGGGCCAGGATGCTGGCGAAGACGACCATGTAGAGCACCGACGCCCACTGGCCCGGCCCGCTCGGCAGGACGACGCCACCGGGCAGGGCGCCGACGACGCAGAGCACGGCGATGACGACCATCTGCACGACGGACAGACCGGTCGCGATCTCGGAGGCGCTGTAGCGGCCGAGGCCGACGATGTGCAGGGCGTAGAGAGCGGCGGCGAGCAGGGTGAGGGCCTCGCCGACCCCGACGGAGAAGCCGTTGAGCGAGAGCAGGGCCAGGCCCAAGGTCGCGAGCCCGACTGCCGCCCAAGTGGATCCGGCCACGCGCTCGCGCAGCAGGACGGCGGTGAAGACCGGGGTGAGCACGACGTAGGTGCCGGTGATGAAGCCCGACACGGAGGCCGGTGTCGTCGCGAGGCCCTGCGTCTGGAAGATCTGGGCCAGACCGTAGAGGGCGCCGAGACCGACTCCCACGAGGACCTGACGACGGCTCAGGGCCCGCACCGGCCGCCAGAACACGAGAAGCATGATGACTGCGGACAGGCTGAAACGCACCGCGAGGAAGTCGACGGGCGGGACGGTCTCGACCAGATCGCGGATGAGGAAGAACGTCGAGCCCCACACGGCGGTGAGGGCGACGAGGAGCAGGGTGGCCAGGCGCGTGCGCGCCGCAGGTGTCACGGACGGCCTCAGACGATCGTCAGGTGGATCGTCGTGCCCTTGGGCACGGGCGTGCCCGCTGCGGGGTCCTGGGCTCGGACCTTCTTCTCGAAGAGCTCACCGAAGGGGTACTGCTTGTCGACCTTGAAGCCGAGGTCGGTCAACGTCTTCTCGGCGGGGGTGTCCTGCTGGTCGACGACGTTGGGCACGGGCACCAGCACCGGCCCCTTCGACACGACGACCGTGACGGCGTCGCCACGGTGCAGCGTGCCCTTGTCGGGTGACTGTGAGACGACCTGGCCGGCGGGCACGGCGTCGCTGTTGACGTCCTCGCCGCGCTGCACCGTGAGCCCGGCCCTCGTGATGGCTGCCGAGGCCGCGTCGAACGGTGCGCCGGTGACCGTGGGCACCTCGATCGGCTCGCGCCCCTTCGAGACGACGACGGACACCGAGGTGCTGCGCTTGACGGACTCGCCGGGTGCGGGGTTTTGGGAGATGACGACTCCCTTGGCCACCGTCTCGCTCCACTCCTCGGAGCGGTCGCCGAGCCGGAGCGTCAGGGGTGACAGGGTCGCCCCGACGTCGCCGAGCCGGGCGCCGACGAGCTTCGGGACGGCATACCGCTCCTTGCCCTTGGAGACGACGAGACGGACGGTCGACTCCTTGCCGAGCTCGCTCCCCGCGCCGGGCTCGACGCGGAGCACGACGCCCTTGGCCCTGCCCTCGGAGAACTCCTCGACGGTCTCGACCGTCAGGGCGGCCTGTTCGATCGCGCCCTCGGCCTGAGCGACCGGCTGGCCGACGACGGCCGGCACGACGGTCGAGCCTCCCGGTCCGGCCGTGAACCACCAGCCTCCGAACGCGACACCGCCGACGACGAGGACGGCAGCGAGCCAGAGCGGCCACCGTCGTCGGCGGCCGGCCCGTCGGTCGATCGGCATGGCTGCCGTGTGCTCGAGGGCGGGACCGTCGTCGTGGACGGGCATCCCGGCGAGGGCCGCGCGTCCGACCTCGTTGGGTCGGGTGCGGTGGCGCTCGGGGGAGCTCGGCAGGTCGGCCCGCTCCGGCCGAGCCGGGGCGGGCAGGTGCGTCGTCGACGAGACGGACGGCAGCACCGAGGTGGTGGCGGGGTCGGTGGCGACCGCGTTGCCACGTCGGTCGAGCTCGTCGGCCGTGAGGCCGCGGCGCACCCCTCGCAGCGCAGCGACGAACGCGGCGGCCGACTCGAAGCGGTCCTCGGGCTCGAGTGCCGTCGCGCGGGCGACGAGCTGGTCGAGCTCGGCGGGGACACCGGGGACGACCGAGCTCGGCGTGACGATCGATCCGTGGACGTGGTTGTACGCGATCTGGATCGGAGTGCCGCCGGTGACGGCCTTGCGCCCGGTGAGCATCTCGAAGAGGAGCAGACCGGCGGCATACACGTCGCTGCGGGTGTCGGCGACTCCGCGCTCGACCTGCTCGGGGGAGAGGTAGGAGACCGTGCCGAGCAGGACGCCAGTCTGGCTCGTCGCGGCCTGGTTGGTGATGGCGCGCGCGAGGCCGAAGTCGGCGACCTTGACCTCGCCGTCGCGTCGCACGATGACGTTCTCGGGCTTGACGTCGCGGTGGATCATGCCGGCCACGTGGGCCGCCCTGAGCGCCAGGAGGATGGGCTCGAGGATGGCGAGCGCCTCACGTGCCGTGAGGGGCGCCTCCTCGTGGATGACGTCACGCAGGGTCTTGCCCTCGACGAGCTCCATGGCGAGGAAGACCTCGCCGTCGTCCTCGCCCTGGTCGAAGACGGCCACGACGTTGGGGTGGCTCAGGCGGGCCGCGGACCGGGCCTCGGCGCGGAAGCGCTCGACGAAGACGTCGTCGGTGGCGAGGCCGGGGCGCATGATCTTGAGCGCCACCTCCCGGTCGAGCCGTCCGTCCAGCGCCACGTAGACAGAGGCCATGCCTCCGTCTGCGAGGTGGGAGAGGATGCGGTACCGGCCGTCGATCACCCGACCGACGAGGGCGTCCGCCACGCTGGACGTCACGCCCCGCAGTTTACGGGCTGGGTCTGCGCATCCCGTGCAGGCCAGCCGCGGCGGGGTCTCGCGGTGCGGGCGCGCTGCCCGCCCCGATGGGCGCGCCGGTCAGGCGCACCGCGAGACCTCCGCCTGCGCTCCGCGCCCGAGGGGCCGTCCGGCGACCTCCCCGTCGGGCGGCTCGGGACGCGGAGCGGCACCCCGTCAGAGGCGGTCGTAGACGGCCATGACGTTGGCCACGTAGCGCTTCGTGTCCTCGTACATGCCCTTGGTGCGGACCGAGTAGAGGCCTTGGTAGTAGCCGGCGATGGCCTGCTCGCGCGAGTCCGCGCTGGCCTGCAGGGCGCGGATGATGAGGACGCCTCCGGTGATGTTGTCCTGCGTGTCGTAACGGTCGAGCGTCCGGCCCGCGAGCTGCGAGGCCCACGTCTGGGCCACCGGCATGAGCTGCATGACGCCGACGGCGTTGGTGTAGGAGACGGCGCGCTGGTACCACCCGGACTCGAGGTAGCCGATGGCGAGAGCGAGCTTCGGGTCGACGCCCTGGCGGGTCGCGGTCGCCCGGATCATCGCGGCGGTGTCGGTGCGGCTGGGCACGTCCATGGCCGCGAGCTTCGCCTTGCTCTCGGCGACGGCCTGCGCGGTCTTGCTGGGGTACTGGTAGCCCGGCGCGGGGGCCGGGGCGGGGGCCGGTGTCGTGGGCGCGGGGGCCGAGACGGTGCCGGGGATGACGATCTTCTGGCCCACGTAGATGCGGCCCGCGTCGGCCAGCTTGTTGGCCGCGAGCAGCTTGGTCAGCGAGACGCCGTAGCGCTGTGCGATGACGCTCATGCTGTCGCCCGCCTTGACGACGTAGATCGTGCCGGCACCGCTCGGGGTCGTCGGTCCCGTCGCCGGCTTCGAGGGCGTCGGGGTGGAGGGCTTGGGCGCCGACGGCGTCGGGGTGGCCGGCGCCTTCGCACCCGGCACGCTGATCCGCTGCCCGACGAAGATGAGTCCTGCGTTGGGGAGCCGGTTCGTGGCGAGGAGCTTGGTCAGCGAGACCCCGTAGCGCTTGGCGATCCCGCTCATCGTCTCGCCCGCGCGCACGACGTGGATGACGGTGGCGGTCGTGCTCGCGGGGCGGACGGTGGCCGCCGTCGACGCGGCGGACCGGGCCGGGGTCGCCGAGGGGCGACCGGGCACGAGGAGCTTCTGCCCCGGGTGGATCACCGATCCGCGTGCGGTGAGCCGGTTCTTCTCGACGATCGCCTGGACGGTCGTGTGGTTGGCGAGGGCGAGGTGCCAGATCGTGTCACCCGGGCGGACCGTGACGGTCTTCCACGGGGTGGCGGCCACGGGGGCCACGGCGGCGTGTGCGGGTAGCGCGAGCGCGGCGACGTCGGCGAAGGGCATGGGGTGGAGTCCTTTCCTGGAGCCCGAGCTGAGTTCGAGAAGCGTGGAGGGGCGTTCGGAAGGGGTTCGGTGAGGTACTGGAGGGTGTTGTGATGCTGCTGCGGTGTTGTGAGGTGCTGTGTGACGCTTGTGAGCGGAGTGGCGCCTGTGACGATAGCGCATAATTGAGCACTAAAGTATAAATACACCCGTGTAATTCGTCCCGGTCTGCTCCAGCACGCCTCGGTCGGCGGTGTGCGCGGACCGGTCGGGACGGTGGCAGACTCTCGTCCTGTGAGCGAGACCCCTGAGCAGCAGCCCGACGTGCCCACCACCCGTGACCTCGAGTCGCTCGTCGGGGAGTGGCTGACCGTTCCCGACGCCGCCGAGCGGTTCGGTCTCCAGCTGTCGCAGGTGCGCCAGCTCATCGCCGACCGCGAGGTGCTCGCTGCCCGCATCGGTGAGCGGCGCGTCGTCGCGATCCCGGCGAAGTTCTTCGACGAGACCGGCCCGCGGCCCGAGCTGCGCGGGACCTTCACCGTGCTCGCCGACGGTGGCATGGACGACGACGAGATCATCGAGTGGCTGCACACCCCCGACGAGACGCTGCCCGTCGAGGGCGCTCCCATCGACGCCATGCTGGCCGGTCACAAGACCGAGATCCGGCGCCGGGCGCAGGAGCTCGCCTTCTGACGCGTACTGATGCGTCCTGGCGCGTCCTGACGCGTCCTGACGGGCCGAGGGCGTATGCCGTCCGGCCGGGTCGTCAGGACCGGCGGGCCGTCGAGACCGCGACGAGCGCCTCGAGGACGTCGAGCGCCGACGTGTCGTAGGAGCCCGTCGCCCGGGCCCGGTCGACGGCGCGGCAGGCCTCGTCGGCCAGGGTCGCGATGAGGCTCTCGACCCGGTCGACCGCCCCGGTGTCGAGCAGCACCCTGCGGATCGCCTCGACGCCGGCAAGCTCGAGGTCGTCGCGCCCGAGGAGGCTCTCGACCGTGTCACGGTCGGTGTCGGACGCCGCGTCGAGGGCGTGGGCCACGAGCACGGTGCGCTTGCCCTCGCGCAGGTCGTCACCCGCGGGCTTGCCGGTGGCCTCGGGGTCGCCGAAGACGCCGAGCAGGTCGTCGCGCAGCTGGAACGCCTCCCCGAGGGCGAGCCCGTAGTCCGACAGGGGGGCGAGCGACCCGTCCGGCGCGCCGCCGACGAGCGCCCCGATGAGCAGCGGGTGCTCGATGGTGTACTTCGCGCTCTTGAAGCGGATCACCTTGCGCGCCGAGGCGACCCGGGCGTCGAGGTCGAGCCCGTCCCAGCCGCGGGCGGACTCGAGCAGGTCGAGGAACTGGCCGCCCATGAGCTGCGTGCGCATCGAGTCGAAGAGCTGACGGCCGCGGGCCAGCTCGTCGGCGGGCAGGCCGCACGTCGCGTAGAGCTCGTCGCACCACGTGAGGCACAGGTCGCCCGCGAGGATCGCGGTGCCCTCGCCGAAGCGGTCGGCGTCACCCGCCCAGCCACGCGCCTGGTGCAGCGAGGCGACGGCACGGTGCGCGGATGGCATACCCCGTCGCGTGTCGCTGCGGTCCATGACGTCGTCGTGGAGCAGGGCGGCGCCCTGGAAGAACTCCATGCTCGCGGCCAGGCGCACGAGCGCGTCGGAGTCGGCGCCACCTGCGGCGCGGTAGCCCCAGTAGAGGAAGCCGGCGCGCAGACCCTTGCCGCCGGTCAGCAGGCCGGACACGGCCGCGACGAGCGGGGCTGTCTCCTCGCCGATCGCGGCCAGCGACTGCGTGGCCCCGGCGATCTGCCCGTCGATCGCCTGCTGCACCCGACGGCGCAGCACGTCGAGGTCGGTGGGGGTCTGCACGGGGTCCTCCATCGAGTCGCGGGAATCGGGGTCAGCCTACGCGGCGCGCGGGTGGGCCCGTGAACAGCCCGGACACCGCGGACGCGCGCGGCTTATGGTGTGCGGCATGGCACACGGCACGGCATCCTCGATGGCGCGGGCGGAGCGGTTCACGCGGTCCATCCCGGCGATGATCGAGGCCGACACCCCGACGTACAGCTTCGAGTTCTTCCCGCCCAAGGACGACGCGTCCGAGGCGCAGCTCTGGGACGCCATCCGACGCCTCGAGAAGGTGTCGCCGAGCTTCGTCTCGATCACCTACGGCGCCGGCGGCGGCACCCGCGACCGCACCGTCCGGCTCACCCAGCGCGTCCTCGAGGCGACCTCGCTGACGCCCATGGCGCACCTGACGTGCGTCGGGCACTCCGTCGCCGAGCTGCGCGGCATCGTCGGGTCGTATGCCGCCGCGGGGGTCCGCAACATCCTGGCCCTGCGCGGTGACCCCCAGGGCGGCCTCGGCCAGCCGTGGGTGGCGCACCCCGAGGGCCTCGACCATGCCGACGAGCTCGTCGCGCTGGTCCGGGGGCTCGGCGACTTCACCGTCGGTGTCGCGGCCTTCCCCGACGGCCACCCCGAGTCGGGCGACATCAGCGAGGACGCAGAGACCCTGATCCGCAAGGAGCGCGCCGGCGCCGAGTTCGCCATCACCCAGATGGTCTTCGACGTCGACCACTACCTCCGGCTGCGCGACGAGCTCGCCCGGCGCGGGTCGCGTCTGCCCGTCGTCCCGGCGATCATGCCGATCACCAACGCCCGTCAGGTGGTGCGCATGGCGCAGCTCGCGGGGCAGCCGATGCCGACGGCGGTCACCGACCGTCTCGAGCGGCACGGCGACGACGCCGCCGGGGTCCGGGCCGAGGGCATGGCGATCGCCACGGAGTCGTCGCGCCGCCTGCTCGACGAGGGTGCTCCCGGGATCCACTTCATCACGATGAACCGGTCGTCGGCGACGCTCGAGGTCTTCGGCAACCTCTGACCGGCGCGGAGACTCGGAGGACGAGGGGCCCACCGGCGGCAGGTGCGGCCAGCCCGACGACACGAGGACGACCGGCCCCCAGGGAAGGGCCGGCCGTCCGGTGCGTGGACCGGGTCGGTCAGGTGGTGCTCGACGGGGTGGCGGTGCCGTTGGGGGAGGCCGGGGCCTCGCCCTGCTGGCCCGACTGGCCCTGGGGGCCGTCGCCGTCGTGGTCACCGCCACGGCCGCCGGGTCCGCCCGACCCGCCAGGTCCGCCCTCCTGGACGGCCGTCACGGCGAAGGACGCGTCGACCTGCACCGTGATGTGGGTGCCGTCGGTGCGCACCATGTGCGCCTCGTAGACGCCGTCCGAGTCGGTCTCGACGCGCTCGATCGTCGCGGTCGGCTCCTTGGCCTTGGCGGCCGCCGTCACCTTGGCGGCGACGTCGCCAGTGAGCAGCGTCTCGTCGGAGCGCATCGGCTTGCTCGGGTCGGTGTTGCCGTTGGTGTTGCCGTTGGCCTGGGGGCCCTCGCCGAGCTGGCCGTAGCTGGTGGCGGTGCCGGTGGCACCCGTCTCGTCCGCGCTCGCGAGGGCGGCCCCGCCGAGCGCGAGCGCCGACGCGGCCACGATGCCGGCGCCTGCCAGCGCGATGGTCTTGTTCTTCATGCGTTCCACTCCTTCGATGGGCTGGCCTCGTGCCAGCTGTGTCCACCGTCGGCAACAGCCCTGTGTCCCCACCCTCGTCAGGGTGGGGAGGTCCTGTGAGAGGTCTGCGGACCTGTGGGGGCCCAGGTCCGGGGGTGGCCGGCGCTCACCGGGCCGGGCGGTCAGGTCTCCTGGTCGAAGGGTCGCTCGAGACGCTCGTCGGCCCGGGCCGACGGCGGCGGTGGCGCAGCGGTCCCGCGGCGCTCCCGGCGCTCCCGGCGCTCCCGGCGCTCCCGGCGCTCCCGGCGCTCGGAGGGCACGGCGATGCCGACGCGTTCGCCCCACGCGTCGTAGCGGCGCTTGTAGCGGCGGATGCGTGCGGCCAGCTTGTAGACGAGGAACGCGCCGAGCACGAGGAAGAGCAGGGCGATGGCCGCGGCCCACCACGGGTGCGCGATGGCGAGGGCGGTGACGCCCGTGACGGTCACGTCCTCGGTGGTGCTGACGAGGACGTTGCTCGCCGGCTCGGGGGAGGTGTTGACGGCAGCGCGCAGCCCGGCCTTGATCCCGTGCGAGATGAGGGCCGTGACACCACCGGTCGCCGCGCCCACGGCGGCGTCGAGGCTCGCCGTGTCGTGGCCGATGAGGTAGCCGATCGTCGCCCCCACGGCCGGTCTGACGACGGTGTGCACGGAGTCCCAGGCGGAGTCGACGTAGGGGATCTTGTCGGCGAGCATCTCGACGACGAAGAGGACGCCCGCCCCGATGAGCACGTCGGTGCGAGCCAGGGCGTTCGGGATCTGGCTCAGGTTGAAGATCTTGTCGGCCAGACCGAGGACGAGCACGACGGCGTACGCGTTGATGCCGCTGCCCCACCCGGTGGTGAAGGCCATGGGGATGAGCTCGGCGCCCACGACACCCCTTCGGTCGTGCGCCGGTCGCGGTGCGCCGGTGCGGCTGTGGCCCGACCGGTCGGCCGAGCCCAGGTCCAACGTCCCTGACGCTCCCGTATTCCCGGGGGTGGCGCAACGGGGCGCGCTGCAGGCGGCGGGAGGGGGCAGCGGAACGGGCCCGATCCGTGAGCGGACAGGACCCCTGCGCCCCTCCGTTCGCGGACCGAACCCGCGCCATCACTCTGTCGCCGGGGACGCCGCACGGACCTGAGCACGGGTACTCAGATCGGTCCGGAGCGGGGCGAAACGGACGCGTGCGGAGAGGTCGGCTGCGGCGGCCCGGGATCGCGTGGACGTGACCCGCGGACCGTCTTGACAGGCTGTCGGCGCCAGGGGTTAGGCTTCGAGTATCGAACAGGTGTTCGAACGTCGTCTCTTCGGGTGAGGTGCCCGGGAGGTGAGGTCCGAGCCGGTGTCCGAGTCAGTCAGTTTCAGTCAGTTTCAGTCAGTTGTCAGTTCAAGTCGTCGGTTGGTGTCGGACCGCTCGTGTGGGGCGCGGGTGGTCTGGGTCGTGATGTCCGGCCTCGACGTGTCCGAGGGAGACGTGTCGTGGTGCGCAGGTTCAGTGATGCCGTGCAGGTGAGAGTGCGCGAGCGGGAGCAGCAGGAGCAGTCCGTCGTGGGCCGCTCCGGTGGTCCGGTCGGAAGGTCGACCCGTCCGCCCGGGTCCTCGAGGTCCTCACGGGACTCCGGGTCGTCGGGACCCTCGGGTTCCGAGGCCGGGTCCCTCGAGGCGCCGCCCGAGGCGTTCATCTGGCGCGGGCGCCTCTACGTCGTCCGTGGCGTCCTCGCCCAGTGGCGCGAGCGGCGGGCCTGGTGGCACGACGCGCTCGAGGCCGACGAGGCGCAGGTCCGTCCCGGCGAGACGCTCGTCGCCGCGGCGAGCGAGCAGCACGTCTGGCGCGTCGAGGCGAGCCCGGGATGGTCGTTCACGCCCGGGGTCTACGACCTCGCCCACGACGAGTCCCCGCGCGGCGACCACTGGTCGCTCGTCCGGGTCGCCGACTGAGCCCATGAGACGAGAGAGGAGAGGAACCACCATGACCACCGCCCACGACCTGCGCCGCCCACCCATCTCGGTCGCCGTGCTCGACCTGCTCGAGCGGGGCCGGACCACCCTCGAGACCGCGTGCCGCACGAGCGACGCGTCCGAGCGCTATCGCGACGCCCACCTCGGAGCCCTGCGCGCCGCCGCGGCCCTCGTCGCCGCCCGCACCGTGCCGTCGCCACGTTCGCGACCGCGCAGCGTGTGGCAGGTGCTGCCCGGGGTGGCCCCGGAGCTGGGGGAGTGGGCCGCCTTCTTCGCCGCCTGCTCGGCGCACCGGTCGGTCATCGACCGCGGCGGTCACATCAGCGCACGCGAGTCCGACGACCTGCTGCGCCAGGCCGAGATGTTCCTCGAGATCGTCCAGGACCTCCTCGGTGTCCCTGCGACGATCCCGCTGCCGCAGTCGATCACCCCGGTCTCGAGGAGCCGGGCGAGCGGGTGACGACCGGCATGACCACCACCATCACCAGCGGCCGCACGAGCAGCGCGGCCGGCAGCACCGAGAGCTTCGTGCACCTGCACGTCGCGTCCGGCTACTCCATGCGCTACGGCACGGCCAAGCCGCACCAGCTCGTCGAGCGTGCCGCGGCGTTCGGGCAGCCGGCGCTCGCCCTGACCGACCGCGACGGGCTCTACGGCGCCGTGAAGTTCGTCCGCTCCTGCATGGAGCACGACGTCGCGCCGGTCCTCGGCGTCGATCTCGCCCTCGGCCCCGAGCGCCCCGAGCGCCAGCGCAGCCGTCCCGTGCGCACCCCGGTCCGTGGCGGCGCCCTCGTCGACCCGCGGCTCCCGCGGGTCACGGTGCTGGCCCGGGGCAGCAGCACCGGCCTCGCCCCGGGTGCCGGGTGGGCGGCGCTCTGTCGCCTCGTCACCGCGACCCACCTGCACGGCGAGCGCGGCAACCCGGTCACGTCCGCGGCCCTCGTCGCCGAGCACGCGCGCCTGCTGCCCGCCCCGCCCGTCCCGTCCGCAGCGGAGGACGACGGGCCCGGCCGGCCCGAGGGCCGGGGTCGACCCGACGGACGAGGCGGACGGCCTACGCCATCGGGGGCGGACGGTGGGCCGTCCCCGCTCGTCGTGCTCCTCGGGCCCGACTCCGACGTCGGTCGTGCGGTGCTCGCCAAGCGACGCGACCACGCCCGGGCGGCGCTCGAGCGCTGGGTCGCGCTGCTGCCGCGGGGCGCCGTCGTCGTCGAGGTCGTGTGCCACGGCGGGCCCGAGCACCAGCCCGGCAGCCTCGGCCAGGCCGGACGCATGCTCGCGCTCGCCCGCGAGGTCGGCGTGCCGAGCATCATCACGGCCGCGGTGCGCCACGCCGACCCGCAGGACGCCGCCATCGTCGACGTCCTCGACGCCGCCCGGCGGCTCGTCGCGCTCGACGCGCGCCACCTCGACCGCGTCACGACGGCCGGGCACCTCTCGCCGACGCCCCTCATGCACGCGCTCGCCCTCGACGTCGTCCAGGTCTCCGGCCCGGGGCTCGTCGGCGGCGGGTCGCTGGCCCGCGAGCAGGCCCGCGAGCTGCTCGCCCGCACGACGGCGCTCGCCGCCGAGTGCGTCCAGGACCCACGGGCCGACCTCGGCATCGGCTCGGTCCACCTGCCCGAGCCGGGTGTCCTCGGCATCCGGCCCGGCACCAACCCGCACCGCGTCCTCGCGCGACGGTGCCGCGAGTCCATCCCGACCCGCTACCCCGGCCGCACCGAGAGCGAGCTCGTCGCCGTCAGCGACCGTCTCGAGGACGAGCTCGGCGTCATCGAGACGCTCGGCTACGCGACGTACTTCCTCACCGTCGCCCAGGTCTGCGACCTCATCCGCGAGATGGGCGTGCGGGTCGCCGCCCGCGGGTCCGGGGCCGGGTCGCTCGTCAACTACCTCCTCGGCATCTCCGGCGTCGACCCGATGCGGCACGGGCTGCTCATGGAGCGCTTCTGCTCGCCGCTGCGGGCCGAGCTGCCCGACATCGACATCGACGTCGAGTCGGCCCGGCGCACCGAGATCTACGAGCGCATCCTCGACCACTTCGGCGGCGACCGGGTCACGTGCGTCTCGATGATGGACACCTACCGGGTGCGCCACGCGATCCGCGACGCCGGGGCCGCGCTCGGGCTCCCGCCGCCCGAGGTCGACGCCATGGCCAAGGCCTTCCCGCACATCGCCGCCCGCAACGTCCGCAACGCCCTGGCCGAGCTGCCCGAGCTCCGGGCGAGCGGCCTCGACGTGCCGCGCCTGCAGCTGATGTTCGACATCGTCGAGCGCCTCGACGGCCTGCCCCGGCACATCGCGCTGCACCCGTGCGGGGTCGTGCTGTCCGACTCCGTCCTGCTCGACCGCACCCCCGTCGAGGCGAGCTGGCTCGGCTTCCCGATGAGCCAGTTCGACAAGGACGACGTCGAGGAGATGGGGCTGCTCAAGCTCGACGTCCTCGGCATCCGGATGCAGTCCGCGATGGCGCACGCGATCGAGGAGGTCGAACGCGTCGACGGCGACCACGTCGACCTCGACGACGAGTCGCAGGTGCCCTTCGACGACGAGCCGACCTTCGAGCTCGTCCGCTCGACGAAGACCCTCGGCTGCTTCCAGATCGAGAGCCCCGGACAACGCGAGCTCATCGGCAAGTTCGGGCCGCGCACCTTCGACGACCTCATCATCGACATCTCGCTCTTCCGGCCCGGCCCGGTCAAGAGCGACATGATCATCCCGTTCCTCAACGCGAGGCAGGGGTGGAAGGACCCGTCCTACCTCCACCCGTCGCTCGTCCCCGCGCTCGAGGAGACCGAGGGCGTCGTCGTCTTCCACGAGCAGGTGCTCATGATCGTCGCCGAGACCACCGGGGTGACCCTCGCCCAGGCCGACGAGGTGCGCCGCACGCTCGGCACGCCCGACGGGCAGAAGCGGATCGAGGCGTGGTGGCGACCCGCGGCCCGCGACCGCGGCTACGCGCCCGAGGTCGCCGACAAGATCTGGGAGGTCCTCAAGGCGTTCGCCTCGTTCGGGTTCTGCAAGGCGCACGCCGCGGCCTTCGCGCTGCCCACCTACCAGTCGGCCTGGCTCAAGACGCACCACCCGGCAGCCTTTCTCGCAGGGGTGCTCACCCACGACCCCGGGATGTACCCCAAGCGCCTCATCCTCGACGACGCCCGCACCTTCGGCATCGCGATCCTCGGGCTCGACGTCAACGTCTCGACCGGCGCCTACCGCTTCGAACGCACCGACGACGGCGGCGAAGCCATCCGGCTGTCGCTCGCCGACGTCCACGGCATCAGCGAGGCCGAGGTCGCGCAGATCGTCGCCGGACAGCCCTACTCCAGCCTCTCCGACTTCTGGCAGCGTGCCCACGTGTCGCGGCCCGTCGCCGAGAAGCTCGTGCTCGCAGGGGGATTCGACTCGTTGCACGACATCGACCTCGGTGGTCCGTCCCGTCTCGACGAGAGCGGGTCCGGGGTCGTGGGCCGGGCGCGGGGCGGCCTCGGCCGTCGTGGCCGGGTCACCCGGCGCGACCTGCTGCTCCACGTCGCCGAGCTCGACCGCTGGTCCTCCTCGCAGCGGTCGTCACGCCGCTCCTCCCATCGGGTCTCGGCCGCGAGCCGGTCGTCGGGACCGGGCTCCTCACGGGGTCGCGTCACGTCCGTCTCCGCCACGGGAGACATCCGGGCCCTCGCCGCCGCCCAGTCGCAGGGCTCCGCCAGGGCGCCCGAGCAGATCGCGACCCAGCTGACGCTCGACCTCGGCGACACGCCGCGGCTCTCCGCGACGAGCGGCCTGCCGGAGATGACCGGCCCGGAGCGGGTCCGGGCCGAGCTCGAGGTGCTCGGCCTCGACGCGAGCGGTCACGTCGTCGACTTCTACGGCCCGCTGCTCGACGCGCTCGGCGTGACCCGGGCGCGCGACCTGCTCTCCGGGCGCAGCGGCCGCGAGGTCCTCGTCGCCGGGGTCAAGGTCGCCACCCAGACCCCGCCGATCCGCACCGGGCGCCGCGTCGTCTTCCTCACGCTCGACGACGCCACCGGCCCGGCTGACCTCACCTTCTTCGAGGACGTCCAGGGCCCGTATGCCGCCACCGTCTTCCACTCGTGGCTGCTGCTCTGTCGGGGGGTCGTGCGGCGCACCGGTCCACGCGGCGTCTCGATCCGGGCCACCGGCGCGTGGGAGCTCTCGGGCCTGCAGGACGCGTGGACGTCCGGGGGCATCACCGCCGTCCGCGACGCGCTCGAGGCCGCCGACCGGTCGGCGTGGGAGCGCGCCACCGCGTTCGCCGGACCCGACGGGGCACGGTCCGGCGTCGGCGAGGGGCCGGACGGCCGGCGGGTGCTCGTCCACGCCTCGGGGTTCAAGCAGTCGCCGTACGCCGACATCAGGCCGGCGGGCGACGACGTCCGGGGACCGCGCGGCACGAGCGGGCTCGTGCCCACCGAGACGGTGGGCGGCCCGCCACGCAAGCTGTGGCACGCGAGTCCGGGAAGCTCGGGGCACTAGGGTGATGACGCACACGAACCACACGCGGCACCACGCGTACCACGTTCCCAGACGGAGGATCCCGTGCCCGACGAGCAGCGCCCCCAGCGACGTGGAGGGGTCCGGCCGTCGGCCGTCGTCTCGGCCGTGGGCCACCTCGCCGACGAGTGCTCGCAGCGCCTCGGCCGGCCGCTCGAGGTGCTCGACCTCGGTGGCGGCACCGGTGGCGTCGCCGTCCCGCTCGCCGAGGCCGGTCACCACGTCACCGTCGTCGACCCCAGCCCCGACGCCCTCGCCTCGCTCGGTCGCCGGGCCCGCGAGGCCGGCATCGTCGACCGCATCACGGCGGTCCAGGGCGACGGTGACTCTCTCGGCTCCGTCCTGGCCGGGCGCCACGTCGACCTCGCCTGCTGCCACGGCACGCTCGAGTTCGTCGACGACCCCGCGGCGACGCTCCACGCCATCGCGCAGGCGCTGGGCGACGGCGGCGTCCTGTCCCTGCTCGTCTCCGGCCGACTGTCCGTCGTCTTCGCCAAGGCCATCGCGGGTGAGTTCGGCCAGGCCCGCGCGGCCCTCGTCGACCCCTCCGGTCGCTGGGGGAGCACCGACCCGCTGCCGCGCCGCTTCGACGTCGAGCAGCTCGAGACGCTCCTCGCCGACGCCGGCTTCACCGACGTGCGGGTGCGTGGCACCAACATCCTCGGCCACCTCGTCCCGGCCTCGCTCATCGACTCCGAGGCCGACCGCGTCGCCCTGGCCGAGCTCGACGAGCTGCTCGTCACCGGTCCGGGGCGCGAGTTCCTCCGGACCCTCGGCAATGCCCTCCACGTCGTCGCGCGCCGCGACTGACCGCGCCCTCGTGAGCGCGTCGACCCGTCCGACGGGCCGACGATGAGCCGCCGCCAGTTCACCGCGCCGACCCGGGCCGGCTCCGAGCCACCCGACGACACCGGCTGCACCGTCCTGCACGTCGACATGGACGCCTTCTACGCGTCCGCCTCGCTCATCTCGCGGCCCGAGCTGCGGGGCAGACCCGTCATCATCGGCGGCGCGAGCGGGCGGTCCGTGGTGCTCTCGGCCACCTACGAGGCGCGGGCCTTCGGGGTCACCTCGGCGATGCCGATGGCCAGGGCCCAGCGGCTGTGCCCGCAGGCAGTCATCATCGAGCCCGACCACCGCCGCTACGCCGCCATCTCCGAGGCCGTCATGGCGACCTTCGCGACGATCACCGACAGCGTCGAGCCGCTCTCGCTCGACGAGGCCTTCCTCGACGTCTCCGGGGCCGTGCGCCGCCTGGGCCGTCCGACCCAGATCGCCGAGCAGCTGCGCGACACGATCGCCGACGAGCAGGGCATCACGTGCTCCGTGGGGGTGGCCTCGACGAAGTTCGTCGCCAAGCTCGCCTCCAACCTCGCCAAGCCCGACGGGCTCATCGTCGTGCCGCGCGAGGAGGTCGTCTCGTTCCTGCACCAGCTGCCCGTCGGCGCGATCTGGGGCGTCGGCGACAAGACCGAGGAGCACCTGCACCGCCTCGGCCTGCGCACCGTCGCCGACCTCGCGCACACGCCCGTCGAGACCCTCCAGCGTGCCCTCGGCGACGTCTCCGGCCGGAGCCTGCACGACCTCGCGTGGGGTCGTGACCCCCGGTCCGTCGTGCCGGAGCGACGCGAGAAGTCGATCGGCGCCGACGAGACCTTCGCGCACGACATCGACGACCCCGTCCGCATCCACCGCGAGTTGCTGCGCCTCGCCGACCGCACCGCGGCCCGGGCCCGGTCCGCCGGCATGACGGGGCGCACCGTGTCGATCAAGGTCCGCTTCGCCGACTTCACGACGATCACCCGCGCCAAGACGCTGCGCCACCACACCGACGTGTCCCGCGACATCTTCGCGACGGCCCGCGAGCTCTACGACCGCCTCGGCCTCCAACGCGCCCGCATCCGGCTCGTCGGGGTCCGCCTCGAGGGGCTCGTCCCGTCGGCCGTCGCTCCCATCCAGGCCACCCTCGACGAGCCCGAGCACGGGTGGCGTGAGGCCGACCGCGCGGTCGACCGCGCGAGCGCCAGATTCGGAGCCGGGTCGGTGCGTCCGGCGTCACTCATGCCCGACCGACCCTCGGGTTCCCAACGCGCTCGGCGCGACCTATCCTGAGGGAAAGAAGTCCGCGTCGGCCGTTTCCGACATACGATTCGGGCACAGTCGATTTCGCACCAGGGAGGTGCCAGGTGGCACTCTCGGAACACGAGGAAGCACTCCTCCAGCAGATGGAGGAAGCCCTCTACGCCGAAGACCCTCGATTCGCCTCGCGGATTGAGAAGACGAAGTCGCGCGGTCTCGGCCGTGGACGCCTCGTCGCCGGAGTGGTGGCTGCGGTCGTCGGTCTCGCCCTGGTCGTCTTCTCGGCGATGAGCAGCAGCATCTGGCTCGGTGCGGTCGGCTTCGCCATCATGGTCGCAGGCATCGTCTACGCGATCACCCCGTCGAAGACGAAGCTCGCAGCCGTCGCCAGCGACGGCACCACCAAGCCGCGGGCCGGCGGCAAGGCCAAGGCCGCCTCCGCCAAGCAGGGCACCTTCATGGAGCGCCTCGAGGAGCGGTGGGAGAAGCGCCGCCGCGACCAGTGGTGACGCGCCGCTGACCGGCCCCCACCTCCACGGACGCAGACAGGACCCCGACGGAGACCGTCGGGGTCCTTCACATCTCCGGGCCGTGTCAGACGAGAGCCTCGCGGGCGGGTCAGGGTCGCGTGGCGTAGACGCCGAGAGCCCACGTCGCGATCATCGCGAACGCCGTGACGAGCTCGATGCCGATGTTGAGGGCCACCGCGCGGATGGCCTGGGTCGTCGCGTGCCAGGCCGGTGCATGCCCCCGGTGCTTGGCCAGCTCGAGGACGTAGATCGTCAGGACGAACCCGAGGGGTCCGCCCACGACGGGCACGACGAAGAAGCCCACCACGGCGACGACCAGCGCCACCGCGACGATGACCCCGTCGACGCCCGCGGTCTTCATCCGTCGCCCGGGGACGAGGTACTGCGCGACGAGGCCCACGGCATACAACAGGGTCGCGATGCCGAAGACGAGCCAACCCGGCCCGTCCTGACGTTCGAACGCCCACACGAGCGTCGCACCCCAGACCAGCAGCAGCCCCGGCAGCACCGGGACGACGATGCCGACGGTGCCCACGATCATCGCGAGCAGAACGAGGACGTTCGTCGCAGTGATCACGGGGCAGCCGTCGGCGGCGTGCGGATCAGGATGGGGTCAGGAGGGGCCGGGCCGGAGATCGCCTCTGGACTCAGTGTTCGTCCACGGGAGCAGATCCCGGGACCTCGGTGAGTCGTTCCGTCTCGTCGCGGATGTCGAGAGCCTTGTCCTTCAGCGCCGGGAGGTGCTCCCGTCCGTGGTGCGCGCAGAAGAGCAGCTCTCCGCCGGAAACGAGGCGGGCGCGGATGTAGGCCTGAGCCCCACATCGGTCGCAGCGGTCAGCAGCAGTCAGTTCGGGTGCCAGTGCTGTCGTCATCGTATTTCGCCTCTTTCCTCCCTCGGGGGTCCCCCGGAGGGAAACCCTGCCATGTACCTACGACGCCCGATCGGTCCATCCGGTGGACCTCTCGCGCCTCGTGGACGTTCCAACAGTGAATCACGTCGAAACCTTCCCGATGGTGAGGCTCGGTCAGTGAGACGCCCGCCGGAGCAACATCGTTACGTGTCAGTGATTCGGCGCGCCGCCCAGATACGGATTGGCAGGCCGCTCCCGACGGGGCTCGCGGGGCTGCCGGGGCTGGTGCCCGACTCGTCGGTGAGGTCCGTCACCCGGGGGAGCCGCGAGCCTCCCGAGGGCGGTCGGTGGCGGTGGCTAGGCTTCCCCTGCCAGCCCTCCACAGCCCGACCGCTGGCCGCACACCGACGGAAAGAGAACGACACACCGTGGCCTCCGCCTCACGACCCGCTCCCTCCGGCAACGGCGACTACACCGCCCGCCACCTCCAGGTCCTCGAGGGCCTCGAGGCCGTGCGCAAGCGCCCCGGCATGTACATCGGCTCGACCGACCAGCGCGGCCTCATGCACTGCCTCTGGGAGATCATCGACAACGCGGTCGACGAGGCCCTGGCCGGCGTGTGCACCGACATCGAGGTCATCCTCAGCGGCGACGGGTCCATCGAGGTCCGTGACAACGGTCGCGGCATCCCCGTCGACATCGAGCCCCGCACCGGCCTGTCCGGTGTCGAGGTCGTCTTCACCAAGCTGCACGCGGGTGGCAAGTTCGGTGGCGCGTCGTATGCCGCCACGGGTGGTCTCCACGGGGTCGGCGCCTCCGTCGTCAACGCCCTGTCCGCGCGGCTCGACGTCGCGGTCGACCGCGGCAGCAAGACGTACGGCATGAGCTTCCGGCGCGGCGAGCCCGGCACGTTCGCCGACCGCACGGCGATCCACTCGCCCGACTCGGAGTTCACGCCCTACGAGAAGAAGAGCGCGCTGCCCGTCGTCGGCAAGGCCAAGCGGGGCGTCACCGGCTCGCGTGTGCGCTTCTGGCCCGACCGGCAGATCTTCCTCAAGGACGCCGAGCTCGACTACGACGCCATCCTCGGACGCGCCCGCCAGACCTCCTTCCTCGTCCCCGGCCTGCGCCTGGTCATCCGCGACGAGCGACGCCTCAAGGGCACGCCCGGCGAGGAGGGCACCGTCGAGGAGGTCTTCCAGCACGATGGCGGCATCACCGACTTCGTCGAGTACCTCGCGCCCGACACCCCGATCACCGACGTGTGGCGCCTCGAGGGCTCTGGCACGTTCACCGAGACCGTCCCGGTCCTCGACGTCAACGGCCACATGACCCCGACCGAGCTCGAGCGCGAGTGCGGTGTCGAGGTCGCCCTGCGCTGGGGTCAGGGCTACGACACGAAGGTCCAGTCCTTCGTCAACATCATCACCACGCCCAAGGGCGGCACCCACGTCACCGGCTTCGAGCAGTCCATCGTCAAGGTGTTCCGCAAGCAGCTCGAGGTCAACGCCCGACGCCTCAAGGTCGGCAACGACAAGCCCGAGAAGGACGACATCCTCGCGGGCATGACCGCCGTCGTCACGGTGCGTCTGGCCGAGCCGCAGTTCGAGGGTCAGACCAAAGAGGTCCTCGGCACCAACGCCGTGCGCGCCATCGTGGCCAAGGTCGTCGAGACGGAGCTGACCGACCGCCTCACGTCGACCAAGCGCGGCGACAAGGCGCAGGCGGCCCTGCTGCTCGAGAAGGTCGTCTCCGAGATGAAGTCGCGCATCAGCGCGCGGCTGCACAAGGAGACCCAGCGGCGCAAGAACGCCCTCGAGAGCTCGACGCTGCCGTCGAAGCTGCGCGACTGCCGCACCACCGACGTCGAGCGCTCCGAGCTGTTCATCGTCGAGGGTGACTCGGCCATGGGCACCGCCAAGGAGGCCCGCAACTCCGAGTTCCAGGCGCTGCTGCCGATCCGGGGCAAGATCCTCAACGTCCAGAAGGCGTCGGTCTCCGACATGCTCAAGAACGCCGAGTGCGCCTCGATCATCCAGGTGATCGGCGCCGGCTCGGGTCGCAGCTTCGACCTCGGCGCGGCGCGCTACGGCAAGGTCATCATCATGACCGACGCCGACGTCGACGGCGCCCACATCCGCACGCTGCTGCTGACGCTCTTCTTCCGCTACATGCGTCCGCTCGTCGACGCCGGTCGCGTCTACGCCGCCATGCCGCCGCTGCACCGGCTCGAGGTCATCAACGCGGGCGCCAAGAAGAACGAGCTCATCTACACCTTCAACGAGCCCGAGATGCGCCGCACGCTGGCCCGCCTCGAGAAGTCGGGCAAGAAGATCAAGCAGCCGATGCAGCGTTACAAGGGTCTCGGCGAGATGGACGCCGACCAGCTCGCCGACACGACGATGGACCCGCGTCACCGCACGCTGCGCAAGGTGACGATGCGTGACCTCGAGGCCGCCGAGCGCGTCTTCGAGCTGCTCATGGGCAACGAGGTCGCACCGCGCAAGGACTTCATCATCGAGTCCGCGGCCGAGGTCGACCGCGAGCGGATCGACGCCTGAGCGCAGCGATCCAGGCCCCTGACGTGTCTGTGGGGTGACGGGACCTCCGGCGCGGCACAGCATGCCGTGCTTACGATGTGTCCCTGCCGGCGCGACTCCCTCCGCCGGTACGCGTCGAGAAGGGGAATCGATGGTGGGCAACGTCAACGCCGAGGAGTCGGTCGCCGACGAACGGTCCGGCGCGCTCGACGCGCTCGACGAGCCGGGCGCGCAGCCCGACACGGGTCAGGTCGCCCCGTCGGAGGAGGTCGACGGCACGAGCTTCACCGTCACGCTCCCGAGCCCGGCCGCACCGGACGACGCCGCCGTCCCCGACGAGCCGGACCAGCTCTCGGGCTCGCCCGACGCCCCCGACGAGGACGTCGCCGTGGCCGGCATCGACATCGCCCCCGACCGCACCGCACCGGCACCGACGCGTTACCTCACGCCCGACGAGCTGCACTGGGCCGCCGAGACCATCGAGGCCATCTCGACGGCCTTCGCCTCGAAGGTGGTCGGCCAGGCACGTCTGCAGGAGACCCTGCTCATCGCCCTGATGACCGGCGGCCACGTCCTCCTCGAGAGCGTGCCCGGGCTGGCCAAGACGACCGCGGCGCAGACGATCGCGCAGGCGGTGGGCGGGTCGTTCCACCGCATCCAGTGCACCCCGGACCTGCTGCCGAGCGACATCGTCGGCACGCAGGTCTACAACCAGCACTCCGGCACGTTCGAGACCCAGCTCGGTCCCGTCCACGCCAACTTCGTCCTCCTCGACGAGATCAACCGCAGCAGCGCCAAGACGCAGTCGGCGATGCTCGAGGCGATGCAGGAGCGCCAGACCTCCATCGGTGACCGCAGCTACGCGCTGCCCGACCCGTTCCTCGTCCTCGCCACCCAGAACCCCATCGAGCAGGAGGGCACCTACCCGCTGCCCGAGGCGCAGATGGACCGCTTCATGCTCAAGGACGTCCTCGACTACCCGTCGCCGGCGGAGGAGGCCGAGGTGCTGCGGCGCATCGACTCCGGCATCTTCCTCACGGCGTCCGAGCCGGTCGTGTCCGTCGCCGACGTCAAGCGGCTGCAGGGGCTCGTCGGCCGGGTCTACATCGACCCGGCGATCGTCAACTACGTCGTCGGCATCGGCTACGTCACGCGGCACCCGCGCGACTACATCGAGCCGCGCCTCGCCGGCTACGTCGACTTCGGGGCGAGCCCGCGGGCGAGCATCTCCTTCACGAGTGCGGCGCGGGCCCGCGCCCTCGTCGACGGCCGCAACCACGTCGTCCCCGACGACGTCAAGGCGCTGACGCACCGGGTGCTGCGGCATCGCGTCACGCTCGGCTTCGAGGCGGCCGCCGACGAGGTCGCCGTCGAGAGCATCATCGACGCGATGGTCAACGGGATCCGCACCCCCTGACCGGGGAGCCGGACGACGGACGCGACATGACGACGACGCTGCTGACGAGGGTGAAGAGCAAGCTCTTCGTCCACGCGCGCCGCAAGTCACGCAGCCTCCTCGAGGGGGAGTACGCCTCCGTCTTCCACGGTCGCAGCCTCGACTACGACGACCTGCGCGACTACGTCCCGGGCGACGAGGTTCGCGACATCGACTGGCGGGCCACCGCCCGTAGCCAGTCGCCGCTCGTCAAGCGCTACGTCGCGACGCGGAAGCAGAACCTCATGCTCGTCATCGACACCGGCCGCGGGATGGCGGCCACGACCCGCAGCGGCGAGCCGAAGAAGTCGGTGGCCATCGCGGCGGCCGGCCTCGTCGGCTACCTCGCGCAGCGCCACGGAGACCTCGTCGGGCTCGTCCGCGGCACCGCCGGCTCGACGGTCGCGCACGACCTGCGCGGCTCCGAGGCGCACCTCGAGCTGTTGCTGCGCGCCGTGGACGCGGCGACCGTCCTCGACGGCGACCAGAGCAACCTCGCGACGCAGCTGCGCTGGATCGTCCGCAACGTCCGCCGCCGCCTCGTGCTGCTCGTCGTCGCCGACGACAAGGAGCTCGACCCGGCGCTCGACGAGCTGCTGCGCCGTCTCCACGTCCAGCACGAGATCCTCTGGATCACCGTCGAGGACGCCGACCCCACGGCCATCGAGGGGGACCGGACGGCATACGACGTCGCCGACACGTACACGCTGCCGACGCTGGTGCGGCTCGACCCGCGGGTGCGCGCGGCGTATTCCGCCTCGGTCGCCGAGCGCGTGCGGCGCACGACCGAGCTGCTCGACCGCCGCGGGATCAACCATGCCCGTCTCGGGTCGTCCGACGAGGTCGTCGCGACGGTCTTCGCCCTGCTCGAGAGGCAGCGTCGTGCGCGCCGCTGACGCCCCGCCCCCGGGCTTCTACGCTCCCGACCCGTATGCCGCGACGTGGCTCTGGATCGGCGTCGGCGCGCTCGTGCTCGTCGCCGCCTGGTACGTCTGGGTGTGGTGGTCGACGCGCGAGAGGAAGGTCGTCGTCCCGCCACGCATCACGTCGGACCGGCTCTCACGCCTGCGCGCCGACTACACCCGGCAGATCGACCTCGTGCTCGACCGGGCCGCGGCCGGCGAGATCAGCCAGCGTCGGGCGCACCAGCAGCTCAGCGTCCTCGTGCGCCACTTCGTCCAGGAGGTGTCGGGGATCCACGCCCCGACGATGACGCTCACCGAGCTCAACGCGACGGGATCCCGGCTGACCCCGGTCTCGCAGGTCGTCGGATCGCTCTATCCCGGTGAGTTCGGCCCGCGTGAGACGGCGACCCTCGTCGGGGCGGGCACCGTCGCCAAGCAGGTGGTGGCGCGATGGAGCTGAACGGCCTCGACCTCAAGTGGCCGGGCGTGCTCGGCCTCGGGACGCTCCTCGCGGCCCTGCTCGCGTATGCCGTCTACCGGCTCATGTCCCGCCGGCAGGCACGAGCGTCGGCGGCGGTCGCCAACTCGAGCGCGTTGACCGAGCTGCCGGAGTACCGCCGGGCGCTGCGCCTGCACCGGATCCGGATGGCCGTGCTCGCGTCCAGCGCCGTGCTCCTCGGCGGGGCGGCCCTCGTGGGCGCAGCCCGACCGCTCGACACCACCATCGACAAGCCCCAGACCCGCAGCCGCGACATCATGCTGTGCCTCGACATCTCCGGCTCGATGGCCGCCTACGACGCGACCCTCGTGTCGACGTTCAAGACGCTCGTCTCGAGCTTCGAGGGCGAGCGGATCGGGCTCGTCATCTTCAACTCGTCGGCCGCCACGGTCTTCCCGCTCACCGACGACTACGACTTCATCAACGGGGAGCTCGACTCCGCGGGACGTGCGCTGACGGGCGACCCGGAGTACGACTCCTTCTTCGCCGGCACCTTCAACGGCCGCGGCACCTCGTTGATCGGCGATGGCCTCGCCACCTGCGTTTCCAGCTTCGACAAGGTCGACGTCCAGCGCGCCCGCTCGGTCGTCTTCGCCACCGACAACCACCTCGCCGGGCGGCCGATCATCGACGTCGACGAGGCCGGTGCGCTGGCCAAGGCCAAGGGCGTCCGCGTCTACGGGCTCAACCCGGAGGAGGACGGGGCCGACCAGGAGGCGGTGGAGATGCGCGACATCGTCACCGGCACCGGCGGACGCTACTTCGCGATGAGCGACCAGGCGGCCATCAAGGGGATCGTCGACGCGGTCCAGGCCCAGGAGGCGACGCTCATCGACGCCGCTTCCCGTGCCCTCTACTCCGACAACCCGACGCTGCCGATCACGCTCGCCGGGATCGGGCTCATCGGCGTCATCGGTGCGAGCCGGAGGTGGGCGTCGTGACCCTCCTGCCCGTCGCCCCCTGGCCCGTGCTGCTCGTCCTCGCGGTCGGGGCGCTCGCCGCCGTGTGGTGGAACCCGTCGTCGCGCTCGGTGCCGGGAGAGTCGCGGGCGACGCACTGGCGGCTCACGGGTGCGGTCGTGCTCCTCGGGGTCGCCGCGCTGCGTCCGGCCGTTGCGGGTGAACAGGTCGACACCACCGCCGCCAACCTCAACGTCTACTTCGTCGTCGACACGACGAGCAGCATCATCGCCGAGGACTACGGCGACGGTCGCCCGCGCATCGACGGCGTCTCATCGGACATCTCCGCCATCGCTGAGGCTCTTCCGGGTGCCCGCTACTCCGTCGTGACGTTCGACCAGGACGCCCGGGTGCGGCTGCCGCTGACGACCGACACGACGGCCCTCGACGCGGCGGTCGAGACGTTGCTCCCGGAGTCCTACGAGGTCTCGAGGGGCACGTCCGTCAGCGAGGCGAACGACCGCCTCAAGACCCTGCTCCAGCAGGCCGACGCGCGCACTCCCGAGCGTGGGCGGGTCGTCTTCTACTTCGGCGACGGCGAGCAGACGGCGCAGGACCCTCCTGCGCCCTTCGACATCGACAAGCGGCTCATCAATGGGGGAGCCGTCCTCGGCTACGGCACCACGGAGGGCGGCCGGATGAAGGCCACGCGGTCGCGTTTCGACACGACACGCGACTACATCAAGGACCCCGCGACCGGTGAGGACGCCCGCTCCGTCGTCAGCGAGGACACGCTACGCACGATCGGCGACCAGCTCGGCCTGAGCTTCGTGCACCGCGAGGCGGGCGACGCGATCGGCCCCGCCGTGGGCGGCATCGACCTCGAGCGCTTCGGCACGAGCGAGCAGATCGAGAAGCAGAAGGTCATCGCCCGCCGCGAGCTCTACTGGCCGCTGCTGCTCGGGGTGGCCGGGATCGCCGCGTGGGAGGTCGGCGCCGGCATCACGGCGCTCGTCCAGACCCGGCGCCGGAAGGAGACGCGCCCATGACGATCGTCGACGAGCGACCGGCACGCGCGGACAGCGTCACCGCGGAGGGCGTACGCCGCCGGTTCCGCCTGCGCCGACGTGACCGTCGCCCCCTCCCGCCGCACCTGCGTCGGCGACGCCGGCGGCTGCTGCTCGCGTCCGCTCCCGTCGTCGTCCTGCTCGTCCTCGTGGCGCTCAGGCTCATCTCGCTCAACCTCGTGCACGCCCAGACGCTCGACGCCTACGAGGCCGGCGACAAGCCGCGCACCCTGACCTGGGGCGAGCGGCAGGGGTGGGTCAACGTCGTCGAGCAGTTCCGGTCGCCCTTCGCGATCGGTGACGCCCACGTCCTCTCGGGGCACTTCGAGCTGGCGCGGCCGTGGTTCGAGCAGGCCTTCGAGCAGGTCCCCAAGGGCGGGATCGACGACTGCAAGGTGCGCGTCAACCTCGGCCTGACCTACGAGGCCCTGGGCGACGCCGCGAAGGCGCGCGAGCGCACCGACGAGTGGAAGCAGTACTACGACAAGGGCATCACGATCACGAAGGAGCGGCCGCCGCTCTGCGACGCGCCCGAAGGCGGCCAGACCGGCGAGCAGCTCCAGCAGGCGCAGCAGCGGATGGAGCAGAAGAACTCCGACACACCCCCTGACCAGCAGCCCCCCGACAACCCGCAGCAGCAGCCGGGGCCGGGTCAACAGCCCGCACCCACGCCCGACCCCGGGAACACCCCGAGCCAGGAGGAGCAGGACTACCTCCAGGAGCAGCAGCGGCAGAACACCATCGAGCGCAACCAGCAACAGCAGCAGGGCAACGACGACACCGTGCCCGGGGACGGGTCGCAGACCGTCCCCAAGCCCTGGTGAGCGATCCCGTCCCGATGCGTGGCTAGAACCACGCCTCGACGATCGTCGCTCGGTGCTCGTGCACCTCGACCGCCTTCTTGCCGCAGGACTCGGGGCGCGTGCGACCGGCGGGTTCGCGCGTCACGCGAACGTGCCAGCGGCGCCCGTCGGCGTGCGTGACGGTGACGTCCCAGCCGTCGTCGACCGCCTCGGGGGCGTCGGCCCACAGCGCGGCGAGGCGGGTCTCGCCCGTCTCGGAGCGGACGTGGGACTCGGCGCACTGCGACGGACCGGCGACGCCGGAGCGGCCCCGGTCGTGGAGCGGGCCGAGCAGCTCGGCAGGCAGGTGCCCGGACTCGCTCGCTCCGAGGAGCCACTCCGACGCGCGCTCGTCGACGCGCGCGAAGGTCTGTCCCCACGGCAGGAGGACGGCAGTCGGCGCGAAGCGGTGACCGCCGGTGTGCGACACCTCCCACGCCCGGCCGGGGGCGACCCGCGCGGCGTGGGCGGCGAGCGGGCGTCCTCGGACGGCGCAGCAGACGTCGCGACGACCGTTGGTGCACACGAGCAGCGTGGGCTCAGCGGGGCGTGAGCCGAGGAGCGAGGCCTGCACGAGGGCGCGGCTGCCGCGGGCGAGGGCGCCCCAGTCGAGTCCCAGCAGGTCGCCGACGTGGTCGACCTCGGCGACGAGCAGCCAGGCGTCCTCGGGACGCGCACCGGCGTGCGCGACGAACACGTGGCGGGGGCCGTCGTTGGCCGGATGCCCGCCCGGGCGTCGGATGAGCATGAAGCGCCCACCTGCCCGGCTCGTGCGGCCCTCGAGCTCGGCGCCGAGCTCCCGGTCGAGGTGCGACTCGCGTGCCGCGTCGCGGCCCCACGGGCCGGGCTGCTCGACGATGACGAAGAAGCGCGCCGTGGCCGCCGTGCCGTAGGCGCTCGTGCCGTCGTGGTCCCAGAGGACCGAGCACGCGTCGGAGGCCGGGGTGCCGTATCCGGTCGTCGCGGGGTGCTCGGCGTGCTCGGGTTCGGCGTGCTCGGGTTCGGGGTGCTCGGGCGATCCGGAGATCGCGTCGACGACCGACGTCACCTTTGCGGACTCCGCGGACGCGGCGGCCGTGGCTGCAGCCGCGGCCGCCGCAGCGCGGCGGGCGGCCTTGCCGCCGGGAGGCGGGGTCACGCGTCGCCGCCGTCGGACGGGGCGTCGCCATCGCCGAGGGCATCCGTCGTGACCGCGACCCCCGACTCCGCGTCGGTGGACTGGGAGGTGGCGGGTGGGGCCGCGACGTGCGCGATGACCGCGGCCGTCGGGACGCCCGAGCCGTCGCGGCGACCGTCGGCGGGCGGCAGCTCGATGGCGACGCCGTTGGCGGCGGCGGCGCGGGCCGGGGTGTTGCCGGCGAAGGCGAGCACGAGCGTGTCCTCACCCTTGAGGAAGCGGTGGCAGCGAACGCCACCGGTCGCGCGGCCCTTCGGGGGGTACTCGGCGTACGGCGTCACCTTGAGCGACCCGCCCTCGGTGCCGGGCAGCGCACCCGACGAGCCGGACGACGTGACGACGACACCCTCGCGGGCGGGGTCGGCGACGCCGAAGAAGGCGACTCGGGCGCCGGCGGCGAGCTTGATGCCCGCCATGCCGCCGGCCGAGCGGCCTTGTGGGCGAACGGACTTCGCCGCAAAACGCAGCAGCTGTGCGTCGGTCGTGACGAAGACGAGGTCGAGGTCCTCACGGTCGGCGACCGCGGCTCCGACGACGCGGTCGCCGTCCTTGAGGCTGATGACGTCCCAGTCGTTGCTCTTGGGTGCCTCGGACGTGACCCGCTTGACGACACCGGCCGCCGTGCCGACGGCGAAGACCGGTGCGTCGGCACCGATCGGCACGATCGTCACCGGCTCCTCGCCCTTGCCGAGGTCGACGTACGCCGCGAGAGGCGCACCGCCCGACAGGGTGGGGGAGCCGTTGGTCGGCGGCAGCGTCGGCAGGTCGAGCGCCGAGAGGCGCACCATCCGGCCGGCGCTCGTCACGAGCCCGAACTCGCCGCGTGCGGTCGTGCGGACGGCGCCGATGACGACGTCGTGCTTCGAGCGTGAGCCCTCGGCGGTGACCGGCTCGGCCGTGCCGGTGCGGGCCAGCAGGCCGGTCGAGCTCAGCAGGACCCAGCACGGGTCGTCGGCGATCTCGAGCGGCGAGGCGGCCGTCGCGGTCGCGCTGGCACCCGAGCTCTCGAGGAGCACCGTGCGACGCGGGGTGCCGTGCGCCTTGGCGACGTCGGCGAGCTCGGTCGACACGAGCTTGAGCAGCAGCTTCTCGTTGTCGAGCAGGGCGCGCAGCTCCTCGATGGCGCGCTCGAGCTCGGTCTTCTCGTTCTCGAGCTCGATGCGCGAGAACTTGGTGAGCCGGCGCAGCTGGAGGTCGAGGATGTACGTCGCCTGGGCCTCGGAGAGGTCGAAGACGTCCATGAGCCGCGTGCGGGCGGTGCCGGCGTCGTCGGAGCCGCGGATGACCTGGATGACCTCGTCGATGTCGACGATGGCGATGAGCAGTCCCTCGACGAGGTGCAGCCGCTCCTCGCGCTTGGCCAGGCGGTGGGCGGTGCGTCGGCGCACGACGTCGGTGCGGAAGTCGACGTAGACCTTGAGGAGGTCCTTGAGGCCCATGGTGCGCGGCTGGCCCTCGACGAGCGCGACGTTGTTGATGCCGAAGTTCTCCTCCATCGGCGTCAGCTTGTAGAGCTGCTCGAGGACGGCGTCGGGGTTGAAGCCGTTCTTGATCTCGATGACGAGGCGCAGGCCGTGCTGTCGGTCCGAGAGGTCCTTGAGGTCGGCGATGCCCTGCAGCTTCTTGCCCTGGACGAGGTCCTTGACCTTGTCGATGACCTTCTCTGGTCCGACGAGGTAGGGCAGCTCGGTGACGACGATGCCCTTGCGCCGCGGCGTGATCGACTCGATGCGTGCCGTCGCCCGGGTGCGGAAGCTGCCACGCCCGGTGAGGTAGGCGTCGCGGATGCCCTCGAGGCCGACGATCTTGCCGCCGCAGGGCAGGTCGGGCCCCGGGACGAACTTCATGAGGTCCTCGAGCGAGCACGTCGGGTTGGCGATGAGGTGCCGCGCGGCGCCGATGACCTCGACGAGGTTGTGCGGGGGCATGTTCGTGGCCATGCCGACCGCGATGCCGGCCGCGCCGTTGACGAGGAGGTTGGGGTACGCCGCGGGCATCACCCCGGGCTGGAGCTGGGTGTCGTCGTAGTTCGGGACGAAGTCGACGGTGTCCTCGTCGAGGCCCGCGACCATGAGCAGCGCGGCATTGGCCATGCGCGCCTCGGTGTAGCGGGCCGCGGCCGGACCGTCGTCGAGCGAGCCGAAGTTGCCGTGGCCGTCGACGAGGGGCAGGCGCAGGGTGAACGGCTGCGCCATGCGCACGAGGGCGTCGTAGATGGCCTGGTCGCCGTGCGGGTGGTACTTGCCCATCACCTCGCCGACGACGCGCTGGCTCTTGACGTGGCCGCGGTCGGGACGCAGCCCGAGCTCGTTGGCCCCGTAGAGGATGCGTCGCTGGACGGGCTTGAGCCCGTCCCGGGCGTCGGGCAGCGCCCGGCTGTAGATGACGCTGTAGGAGTACTCGAGGAAGGCGTTCTGCATCTCCTCCTCGACGTCGATGCCGACGATCTTCTCCTCGAAGTCCTCCGGTGGAGGCGGGGGGGTCTTTCCACGGGCCATGCCGGGTGGTGCTCCTTGCCGCTAGCGGGTGAACACCCCATCTTCGCGCAGGGTGATCACGGGTTCTCACCTGCCACGCCGAAACGGCCCCAGTGGGCCACGTCGCGACCGGTGCGCCGGTGCCGTCGGAGGCTCGGGCTCCTGGGTCCCGGGACGGCATACCCGATCGACACGACGCCCACGATGCTGCGCGTCGAGGGGATGCCGAACGCCTCGTGGACGGCGCCGTGGCGTTCCGGCGGCACCCCGAAGAAGAGGCTGCCGAGGCCCTCGTCGGTGGCGGTGAGCAGGATGAGGAGCGAGGCCATGCCCGTGTCGACGTCCCAGTAGGGCACCGGCCAGCGCGCCTCGTCCCGATCGGTCCAGCCCTTGTCGGGCGCCGCGTAGCGGTCGAGGTAGGCGTCCTTGTGCGAGAGGCACAGCACGAGCACCGGGGCGGCGCGTATGCCGTCGAGCCAGGGGTCGCTCGCCGCGCCGGGCTCCGTCGTGGCCGCCCAGAAGGCGTCCCGCTCGGGCGGTGTCGTCAGCACGACGAAGTCCCAGCCCTGGCTGAACCCGGCACTGGGGGAGCGCACCGCGTTGGCGAGGCAGCGCTCCACGACCTCGCGCGGGACCTCCCGGTCGGGGTCGTAGCGACGGACCATGCGTCGGGAGCGGACGACGTCGGCGAACTCCATGCGACCACACTCCCATCTCCCGGGGCCGCGCAGCCCGACGTGACACGATGAGGGCATGGAGGGTGGCGAGCTCAGCGACGACACCGGTGCGATCGAGCGGGTCTCGGCGCAGGCCACGGGTGCCCCCGTCGAGTGGGAGGCGGACGTCGTGCTCCGGGACGGCACCGTGGCGCACGTGCGGCCGATCGCGCCCGACGACGCCGACGGCATCCGCCACTTCCACAGCCTCCAGTCGGAGGAGTCGATCTACCTGCGCTTCTTCGCCCCGCTGCGCGAGCTGAGCGCCCGCGACCTCCACCGCTTCACGCACGTCGACCACCACGACCGGGTCGCCCTCGTCGCGACGCTCGACGGCGAGATCATCGGCATCGGCCGGTACGACCGCATCGACCCGACGTCGGCCGAGGTCGCCTTCAACATCTCGGACCACTACCAGGGCAAGGGCATCGGCTCGGTCATGCTCGAGCACCTCGCCGCCATCGCCCAGGAGATGGGCATCAACCGGTTCGTCGCCGAGGTGCTGCCGCAGAACCGCAAGATGCTCACCGTCTTCAAGGAGGCGGGCTACGAGGTCACGCACCACATCGAGGACGGCGTCGTCGAGGTGTCCTTCGACATCTCGCCGACCGAGCAGAGCAAGGCCGTCCAGCTCTCGCGCGAGCACCGCGCCGAGTCCCGCAGCATGCACACGATCCTCTTCCCGGAGCGGGTCGCGATCATCGGCGCGAGCCGGCGCGAGGAGTCGATCGGTGCCCTCGTCATGCGCAACATCCTCGCCGCCGGCTACCGGGGCGAGCTCTACCCGATCCACCGGGTGGCCGACCGGATCCAGGGCCTCACGGCCTACCCGAGCATCCACGACGTGCCCGAGCCCGTCGACCTCGCGATCGTCGTCGTGCCGGCGGCGCAGGCCATCGAGGTCGTCAAGGACTGCGGCAAGGCCGGGGTCAAGGCGCTCCTCGTCCTGTCGGCCGGGTTCGCGGAGGCGGGCGAGGAAGGAGTCCGCCTGCAGGAGAAGCTCCGTCGTCGAGTGCGCCGCGCCGGCATGCGCATCGTCGGACCCAACAGCTTCGGCCTCATCAACAACGACCCGTCCGTGCGCCTCAACGCCACCCTCGCCTCGGTCATCCCCGAGTCGGGTCGGCTCGGCCTCTTCGCCCAGAGCGGTGCGCTCGGGGTCGCGGTGCTCGCCTCGGCGGCCCGCCGCGGCCTCGGCATCTCGGTGTTCGCGTCGGCCGGCAACCGCGTCGACGTCTCGGGCAACGACCTCATGCAGTACTGGATCGACGACCAGGAGACCGACACGGTCGGGCTCTACCTCGAGTCGATGGGCAACCCGCGCAAGTTCTCACGCATCGCCCGAGCGCTCGCGGCGGTCAAGCCCGTGGTCGTGGTCAGCTCGGGGGTGTCGAGCTTCGCCGCCCCTCCCGGGCACCGCACCAGGGTGACCAACGTGCCCCCTCAGGCGTTCGACGCCCTGCTGCGCCAGGCCGGCGTCATCCGCGTCGAGAACGTCCACCAGCTCTTCGACGTCGCCCAGCTGACGCTCCACCAGCCGTTGCCGAAGGGCGACCGCGTCGCCATCGTCGGCAACTCCGACGCCCTCGGCGCGCTGAGTGCGAGCGCGTGCGTCAGCTGGGGACTGCGGGTGACGCACGGCCCCGTCTCGCTGCCGCCGCAGGCCTCGGCCGAGGAGTTCGCCGCCGCGCTCGACGCGGCCTTCGCCGACCCTGAGGTCGACAGCGTCGTCGCCGCCTTCATCCCGCCCCTCGTGACCCAGGACGAGGAGGTGCACATGGCGGTCCGCACCATCGTCGCCGACCACGAGAAGCCTTGTGTCGCGACGTTCCTCGGCATGCGGGGTGTCGGTGACGGTCTCTCCTACGAGCAGCACGGCATCCGGCGGTCGGTGCCGGCGTACTCGATGCCCGAGGACGGCATCCGGGCCCTCAACGCCGTCACGCGGTATGCCCTCTGGCGCCAGCGCGACCGCGGCACCCAGGTTGCCCCGGTGGGCATCGACCGGCTCCGTGCGGAGTCGCTCCTCGAGGGCTATCTCGCAGGCAGTCCCGACGGACGCGCGCTGACGCGCGAGGAGGCGCGCGACCTGCTGGGCGCCTACGGCATACGTGTCTGGCCGGCGGTGGAGGTCGCGGGCGTCGACGCGGCGGTGGCCGCCGCCGACGAGCTGACCTACCCCGTCATCCTCAAGTCGACCTCGCCCGTCGTGCGTCACCAGCCCGGCCTCGTCGGGGTGCGTGGCGACCTCGTCGACGCCGAGGCCGTCCGCGACGCGCACACGTCGCTGACCCAGCGTCTCGGGCCGCTCGGGGCCGACCGGTTCGTCGTGCAGCGGATGGCCGTGCCCGGCGTGTCCTGCGTCATCCGCGCCAGCGAGGACCCGCTCTTCGGTCCGGTCGTCAGCTTCTCCGTCGCCGGGCCACCCACCGAGCTGCTCGGTGACGTCGCGCACCGCATCCCGCCGCTCACCGACGTCGACGTCACCGACCTCATCGACAGCGTCAAGGCGGCGCCGCTCCTCAGCGGCCACCGCGGCGCCGCCCCGGTGCACCGGGCGGCGCTCGCCGACCTCATCGCACGGCTGTCGGTCCTCGCCGACGACCACCCGGAGCTGTCCTCGGTCGAGCTCAACCCCGTCAACGCCTGGACCGGCGGGGTCGACGTGCTCGGCGCCGAGGTCGTCGTGCGACCGGCCCTCGTGCGCAAGGACCCGGGCCGGCGCCGGATGACCTGACGCAGCACGGTGTGGACCGCTCGGAGAGGTCACGCCCGCGCTGGTGCAAGGATGGGGGCATGCGACGCGTCACCCCGGGCACCGGCCGAGCCCTTCCCGAAGACCTCACCGAGGCGATCACCCGTGCCGGCTACTACCCCTCGCTCGTCTGCGACGTCGTCGAGTCGGCGATCGCCGACGACGAGGTCGTCTCGCACCTCGTGCACCAGGAGACGACCTTCGACCACGAGACGGTGCGCCGTCACGTGACCGTGCTCGTCGTCACCCCGCAGCGGCTCGTCATCGCCCATGCCGACGACCACGCCGAGTCCGAGGACAAGCTCATGGCGACGGCCACGACCGAGACGGTGCCACTCGCCGCCGTCCGGGGCGTCATGCTGACCCACGTCGTGGCGCAGCCCGACACCTTCGCGCCGGGCACGCACGGCCGTGACCTCACGCTGACGCTCGGGTGGGGAGCGGTGAGCCGGCTCGACATGATCCCTGCCGCCTGCGGCGACCCCGACTGCACGGCCGACCACGGCTTCGAGGGCACCATCGCCTCCGACGACATCTCGCTGCGCATCAGCTCGGCCGCCGACGGTGAGGACGCCGTGGGTCGGGCCATGAGCTTCGCCCGGGTGCTCTCCGCGAGCATCGGTGGCGGCACGGCCCGCTGACCAGCGCACCGTGGCCGACGACGTGACCGCCCACGCGCCGACGCCGACCGACTGGTCGGCGGGCACCCTGGCCTCCGTGCTCCCGTCGGTCGCCGACCGACTCGGGGTGCCCGCGTATGCCGGCCGCGACGTCTTCGACCTACCCACCGTCCCGCGCACCGTCGTCGTGCTCGTCGACGGGCTCGGTCACGACCTGCTGCGACAGCGCAGCGGCCACGCACCCTTCCTGCGCAGCCATCTGGGCACCGCCCACCGGGTGCCGTGCGGCTTCCCGACGACGACCGCGACCTCGATGGGGACCTTCGGCACCGGCCTTCCTCCTGGCTCGCACGGGCTCGTCGGCATGCAGGTGCTCGATCCGGCCACCGACCGGTTGCTCAACGAGCTGTCCTGGGAGGACGGTCCCGACCCGCGCGCCTGGCAACCGAACGAGACCGTCTTCGAGGCTGCCGAGAACGCCGGCGTCTCGGTGACGATGGTGGGTCCGCACTACTTCGACGGGTCGGGCCTGACCACCGCCGCGCTGCGCGGCGGGCGCTTCCGCTCCGGACGCACACTCGACGACCGTGTGTCGGCCGCCGCGTCAGCCGTGCGGGCCACGCCACGAGCCCTCGTCTACCTCTACTGGGGCGACGTCGACAAGATCGGCCACGTCCACGGCTGCCAGTCGTGGCAGTGGGGCGACGAGGTCGAGTCGGTCGACGCCGCGCTGCGACAGCTCGCTGCTCGCGTGCCGGACGACACCTCGATCGTCGTCACGGCCGACCACGGCATGGTCGACGTGCCCTTCCACGACCGGATCGACCTCGTGCACGAGCCCGGTCTCATGGCAGGCGTGCGCCATCTCGGCGGCGAGCCGCGCAACCTCCAGCTCTACGCGGAGCCCGCCGCCGCCGCCGACGTCGAGGAGGCGTGGGCAGCCCGTCTCGGTGACCGTGCCCGGATCCTCACCCGTGAGCGCGCCGTCGACGAGGGGTGGTTCGGCCCGGTGCGAGCGGGGGTCGAGGGCCGCATCGGCGACCTGCTCGTCGTCACCGAGGGGTCCTTCGCCGTCGTCCACTCGGGGCTCATGCGCCGCGAGGTGGTCGCGCTGCTCGGGCTGCACGGCTCGACGAGCGACGCGGAACTCGCCGTGCCGGTGGTCGTGGTGCCACCCCGCCGCGGCGCCTAGGGTGGTGCCTCGTGGCTGAGCTCGTCTTCTTCTCCGGGACCATGGACTGTGGCAAGTCGACCCTCGCCCTCCAGATGGACCACAACCACGGCGCACGGGGTCGCGTCGGTCTCATCTTCACCAAGATGGACCGCGCCGGCACCAACGTCCTCAGCTCGCGGCTCGGTCTCTCGACCGGGGCGCTCGAGGTCCGCGACGACCTCGACTTCTGGGAGGCGATCGTCGACCGGGCCACGGCGGGCACCCGCATCGACTACCTCATCTGCGACGAGGCCCAGTTCTACACCAGCGACCAGGTGGAGCAGCTGGCGCGGATCGTCGACGAGATGGACGTCGACGTCTTCGCCTTCGGCATCACCGCCGACTTCCGCACCGAGCTCTTCCCGGGCAGCAAGCGGCTCATCGAGCTCGCCGACAAGGTGCAGGTGCTCCAGGTCGAGGCGCTGTGCTGGTGCGGCCGTCGGGCGACGACGAATGCCCGAGTCATGGACGGCGTCATGGTCGTCGAGGGGGAGCAGGTCGTCGTCGGCGACACGAAGCCGGGCACGACCGGTCTCGTCGAGTACGAGGTGCTCTGCCGGCGGCACTACATGCGACGGATGACCTCGCACGCCGCGCGGGCCGCCGCGATCTCGCCCGAGGTGCTGCCCTTCGACCTCGACGTGTGCCCGCTGCCACCGCTGCCGATCACCCAGGCCGACTAGCGGAGTCCCTCGCCCACCGATGGCGTATGCCGTCCTGCGGGCTCCCGAGGGCCGCTCACCCGGGTGCAGCGGCCCCGAGCTCATCGGGCGCGACTGGCGTGTGAGGCGCGGCGCCGTCAGTCGTTCTTGCGGCCGAACATGATGTCGTCCCAGCTCGGCACGCTGGGCCGTCCCGACTTGCGCGCCGGAGGAGCGGGTCGGGGGACGGGCTTGGCCGCCGGGGCCGCGGCCCTCTGCTCGACGACGTCGTAGCCGTCGTCCTCGGGCTCGTCGGGCTCGTCGGGCTCGGCGGACTCGTCGCCGTCGTCGGCGTCAAGGGACGGCTCGGACTGCGCGGTGGGGACACGTGACAGCCGTCGGGCGTCCTCGCGGCGGCGCATGGCCGGACGCAGCGGCTGCTCGACGGGGACGGGCTCGGACGGCGTCTCGTCCACGACGGCATCCGCGGCGTCCGCCTCGACGTCGGCGAGGCCTATCTCGTGGGTGCCGTGCTGCTCGGCATCCGACTCGGGCTCGGAGGCGGGCGGGCGCTCGGGCTCGTGGGCGCCGACGGGCCCGGGCTCGCCCGGCGCCGGGTCCGCGTCCTGGTCGGTCGTCGGCTCGGGCGCCTGCCGCACCGGCTGGGTCGGCTCGGTACGGCGTGCCTTGCGGCGGGCGGCGTCGACCCCGACGCGCTGCTCGACGGATCCGGTCTTGACGACCTCGGGGTCGTCCTCCGGGTGCGTGTGCGCCGGGGGAGGCAGCTCGTCGCGGGGGTCGCCGGCGAGCTCTTCCAGCGGCAGGGCCTCCTCGGGCGCCTCGTCGAGACCGGGGACCTCGGTGGACTTGGGACGGCGACGACGGCCGCGCTGGGCGCTGCGCTCGCGCATGGCCGCCATGAGGTCGACGGTCTCGCCCTCGCGGCGGCGCATCGTGGAGGCGCCGACCCCACCCTCGGCCTCGACGTCGTAGACGCGGCTCGGACGGTTCGAGGCGCTGAGGTGCGGGGCCGGGATCGGGCCGGGAACCTGCTGGTCCTCGTCCTCGCTCAGCCAGCGGGCCTCGTCGTCGACGGCCGAGACGGTGCGGGCGAGTGGGTCGTACTGCCAGGCGGCCTCGCGCTCGCGACCACCGGCGGTGAAGAGCAGCAGGACGGTCCAGGCGCCCTTGTCGGTGCGACGGGAGTCCCAGCGTGCCGTGACGGAGTCGATCTCGCGGGTGCGCAGACGCTCGGTGACGCGCGCGTCGAGGGTGGGTGCTGCACCGTGGGAGCCGCCGCGCGGGCGCAGCCGGACCTGGCGGGCGAGGCCGGCCACGTGCTCGCGCTCGGCGAGGATCGGCCCCTCGTAGCGGTGCACCTTCTCGACGGGCCAGCCGGCGCGCTCGGCGACCTCCTCGGCGGTCAGGCCGGCCCGGATCATCGCCTGGACGTCCTTGGGCCGCAGGCCTCCCGAGATCTCGATCTGGAGCTGGCCGAGCCGCGGTCGGTCGCGCCGCACCGCGGCACGGAGCGAGTCGTCGAGGGGGACGGAGAAGCGGTGGCCCTCGTCGTCGGCCAGCAGCAGGTGCAATCCGTCCTCGTGGACGCCGACGAGCCTGAGGTGCTGCATGGGTGGGTCTCCCGGTACCGAGTCTGCGTGGTCCTGCCGTGAAGGTGCCCGGTGGCTCGCGTCGCGCGACGTGATGTCGCGTCCCGAGGGGCCGGCCGTGCGCCGTGCTGTCGAGCATGCCACCGGGCCGGGTGCCCACCAAAGCGACCACGCCGCACGGGTACCGTTTGCTCTGGCATGCCTACCTCTTTCGCGTCCGCGCAGCTCGCCCTCGACCTCGTCGGCGTGTTCGTCTTCGCGCTCTCCGGCGGCCTCGTGGCCGTCAAGAAGCGTTTCGACCTCTTCGGGGTGCTCGTGCTGGCCTGTGCCGCGGCCCTCGGCGGCGGCATCCTGCGCGACCTGCTCATCGGCGACATCCCGCCGGTCGGCATCAGCGACTGGCGGCTGCTGACCGCCGCGGCGCTCGGCGGTCTCGTCACGTTCCTCTTCCACCCGGGCGTCGAGCGCATCACCCGGTTCGTCCGGGTCCTCGACGCCGCCGGCCTCGGGGCCTTCGCGGTCGCGGGCAGTCTCAAGGCCGTGACGACGCTCGGGGTGTCGCCGATCGCGGCCGTCCTCGTCGGCGTCATCACGGCGGTCGGGGGCGGGGTCGTGCGCGACCTGCTGGCGGGCCAGGTGCCCGAGGTCCTGCGCCGCGAGCTGTATGCCGTCCCGGCCATGCTCGGGTCCATCCTCGTCGTTGTCGCCGCCCAGCTCGGCTCGCTCCAGGACTGGGTGCTCTGGACCGCCGCGGGTCTGGTCTTCGCCCTCCGGATCCTCGCCGTCCGCCTCGACCTCAACGCCCCGACCCCGTTGCGCTCCAACCCGACCTGACGACGGCGCACCACAGCCGACCCGTCCCACGCACCCTTTCACCCACCGATGGCGGAGACATGACACCTGACGCAGCACCGACGCCCGACGAGCCCCAGCCCTCGCCGCTCGAACCGTACGACGCCGTGATCCTCCTCGGCTTCGGTGGTCCCGAGGCGCCCGACGAGGTCATGCCCTTCCTGCGGCGGGTCACGGCCGGACGGGGCATCCCCGACGAGCGTCTCGAGGCCGTCGGTGAGCACTACCATCACTTCGGGGGCCGCAGCCCCATCAACGACCAGAACCGGGCGCTCATCGCGGCCCTGCGCGCCGAGCTCGACGCGCGCGACATCAGCACGCCGATCGTCTGGGGCAACCGCAACAGCGAGCCCTTCATCGACGACGCCCTGCGCGAGAGCCACGCGGCCGGCCACCGCCGTGTCGTCGCCCTGACGACGAGTGCCTACTCGTGCTACTCCTCCTGTCGCCAGTACCGCGAGAACCTCGCGGACGCCGCGGCCACGGTGGCCGAGGACGGTGTCGAGCTGCAGATCGACAAGGTGTCGCAGTACGCCCGGCGTCCCGGGTTCGCGGCCGCCAACGCAGGCGAGCTCGTCCGGTCGCTGCGGACGCTCGACGGCGCGCCGGACGCGGAGATCGCGCTGCTCTTCGTCACGCACTCGATCCCCGATGCCATGGACGACACGTCCGGACCGGGCGACGGCGAGGGCAACCTCTACCAGCGCCAGCACCTGGCGCTCGCGTGGCAGCTGACCGAGGAGGTCAACCGCGTCCTCGGCCGCGACCTGACGGGCGAGCTCGTCTTCTGCTCGCGCTCGGGTCCGCCGACCCAGCCGTGGCTCGAGCCCGACGTCAACGACCGGATGCGCGAGCTCGCGGCCGCCGGCGTCCGCACGGTCGTCACGGCCCCGATCGGCTTCGTCAGCGACCACATGGAGGTCGTCTACGACCTCGACACCGAGGCGCAGGAGACGGCGGACGAGCTCGGCCTCACCCACGTGCGCGTCCCGACGGTCGGCACCGACTCCGTCTTCGTGCGCGATCTCGTCGACGCCCTGCTCGAACGCGCGGCGGAGGCCCGCGGCGAGGACGTCCCGCAGTTCGAGGGTCGGATGCCGTCGGTGTGCGCGCCCGGGTGCTGCCCCAACCTGCGCCAGGCCCGTCCGGCCCTGTGCGGCAGCGACTGAGGGCGCCGCGATGACCACCGCACGCCCCGTTCCCGCGCTGCCCGACGGAGTCACGGTCGAGGAGCTCGAGCGGCTCTGCGTCGAGGTCGCCGTCGAGGCCTCGCGCTTCATCCGAGACGAGCGCCCGCCCCGGATGGGTGTCGCCGCGACGAAGTCGACCGAGACCGACGTCGTGACCGTCATGGACCGACGCTCCGAGGAGCTGCTCCACCGGCTCATCCAGGCCGCCCGCCCCGACGACGGCATCCTCGGCGAGGAGGGTGCCGACGTCACCGGGACGTCCGGTCTGACGTGGGTCCTCGATCCCATCGACGGCACCGTCAACTACCTCTACGAGATCCCTGCGTATGCCGTGTCCGTGGCCGTCGTCGTCGGGGACGCCCACTCCCAGGGTGGGTGGACCCCTGTCGCGGGCGCCGTCGCCGACCCCTGCCGCCGCCTCGTGCACCACGCCGGCCGGGGCACCGGCGCCTGGACGAGCCCCGAGGACCCGACCGAGTCCGTGGCTCCGGAGCGTCTGTCCGTCTCGGCCGAGGACCGCCTCGCCCGCACCCTGCTCGCGACCGGCTTCGGCTACGCCCCCGAGGTGCGCGCCCGGCAGGCCGAGGTGCTCCGGCGGGTCCTGCCCCTCGTCCGCGACATCCGACGCATCGGCAGCGCTGCTCTCGACCTCGTGCGGGTGGCCGAGGGGTCAGTGGACGCCTACGCCGAGACCGGGCTCAACGCCTGGGACCTCGCGGCGGGCTGGCTCGTCGTCGAGGAGGCCGGGGGCGTCGTCGTCGGCGCGGGAGAGGAACCCGGGTCGGCGCCCGGCACCGCCCTCACCGTCGCCGCGGGGCCCGCCCTCGTCGACCAGGTCCGCGCCCTCTTCGTCGCGCCGGTGGACGCAGCAGGCTGACCGTCACGCGCGTGCGCCCAGGACACACGACGACGCCCCACCCGGCCGTGCCGGGTGGGGCGTCTGTCGTCCTGGAGGAGCGGACGGCATACGCCCGCTGGTGTCGTGGTGTGTCGCTGGGACGCCGCTCAGGCCGCCTGGAACGGCTCGAGCTCGGGGACGCGGATGCCGTTCTCCGTGGCGAGACGGGCGAACGACTCCAGCTCGCCGGTGTGCACCTGCACGCGGTAGTCGTCACCCGCCTGTCGCGCCTCGGCGAGGTCGCCCAGCGCGTCGTTGACACGTTGCCTGATCTGGTCGACGAACTCGGTCATGGGTGCCACCTCCGGGCCTGGGTTGTCGATCGGTCGAGTCCGGAGACCCTACCGCGCCGTAGGACCACCAATGTGCACCCGCGATGGTCGGCGAATGGCAAAGCCCAGGTGAACTGTTCGTCCGAAAAGGGTAGGCGTGAGTGGTGCGGGAGGGCCCGCGTCTCAGGCCTTGGCTCGGACAACGTGACAACGCGGTGGGGATCGGGCACCATACGCGCACGCGGACATGTTTCGTCGCTGTTAACAACGTCGTTGATCGCACGGGTTCTCCGGGAACAAGCACGGGCCCACGAGCGTTCTCCGCGTCACAGACCGCAAGGCGCAGACGAGTAGAAGTGAGACAACGAGATGGCAACCGATTACGACGCGCCACGCAAGACTGACGACGATCTGAGCGAAGACTCCATCGAGGAGCTGAAGTCCCGTCGGGTCGACAAGACGTCGTCCAGCGTGGACGTCGACGAGACCGAGCAGGCCGAGGGCTTCGAGCTCCCGGGCGCCGACCTCTCCGGTGAGGAGCTGTCGGTGCGCGTCCTGCCCAAGCAGGCCGACGAGTTCACCTGTGGGCGTTGTTTCCTCGTCCACCACCGCAGCCAGCTCGCCAAGGAGAGCAACGGCATGATGATCTGCACGGAGTGCGCCGCCTGAGCGCATTCCACACCGGGCAGCAGCACGGCCAGGAGCAAGTAGGGTCGGTCCTCGTGACCGACCCTTGTGCTGTCCCGGTCCGGAGGCTCGACCCCGACCTGGCGCTGCCCCGCTATGCGCACCCCGGTGACGCCGGTGCCGACCTCTGCTCGCGCGTCGACGTGACCATCGAGCCGGGGGAACGCGTCCTCGTCCCGACCGGCGTGGCCCTCGCCCTGCCGGCCGGCCACGCGGGCTTCGTGCACCCGCGCTCCGGCCTCGCCGCGCGCCACGGCATCTCCATCGTCAACGCCCCCGGAACGGTCGACGAGGGGTACCGGGGCGAGATCCTCGTCAACCTCGTCAACCTCGACCCGCGCGAGACGTTCACGGTGCGGCGCGGTGACCGCATCGCCCAGCTGGTCGTCCAGCGGGTCGAGCGCGTGCAGTTCGTCGAGGTGGATTCGCTCGACGAGACCAGTCGGGGGGACACTGGACACGGATCCACCGGTGGGTTCGCCACCGGCGGCGCCGCCTCGCCGACACCGGGGGAGACGCCCACCCGGGCGTGATCATCGGATACGGTTCGCCGGGCGCTGCGTCAGCGCCGACGACCGCGGGCGGGCATCGTGCCCACCGTGCAGCAGGACTCAAAGGACGGAATGACGTGGGACTCTTCAGCCGGGGCAAGTCGAAGGACCGCCCGGACACCGATGCCGTGGACCGTGCCGACGACCTCGAGCAGGACGAGCTCGCCGAGGACGGCGCGCTCGACGGCGACGCGGACGGTGACACCGCCGCCTCGGCCACGTCCCGACCGCTCGACCGCAGCGAGGTCGAGGACGACTCCGACTACCTCAACCTCGGCGCCATCTGGCTGCGTGGACAGCAGGGCATGGAGCTGCGCCTCGAGGTCAACGAGCAGGAGCAGCAGATCACGGGCGTGACGGCCGTCATCGGCGAGTCGGCGGTGCAGCTGCAGGCCTTCGCGGCCCCGCGCACCGAGGGTGTCTGGATCGACATCCGCAACGAGATCGCCGCGAGCATCGTCGATGCCGGCGGCACCGCCGAGGTGCTCACCGGCGAGTTCGGCGAGGAGCTCCTGACCCGGATGCCGCAAGCCGGACCCGACGGCCGCACCGTCTTCATGCCGGCCCGTTTCGTCGGCGTCGACGGCCCCCGCTGGTTCCTCCGAGCCGTGGTCTCCGGCCGCGCCGCGATCGAGCCGGCCGCCGCCGAGGCCGTGCACGACGTGATCCGGACGACGGTCATCGACCGCGGCGAGGAGGCGATGCCTCCCCGCGAGCTGCTGCCCCTGCGCCTGCCCGACGCCGACGGCGCCGTCCAGGCCGAGGAGGGCGCTGTCGAGGGCGGCCCCGACCTCAACCCGTTCGAGCGCGGACCCGAGATCACCGAGGTCCGTTGATGGCCGGCCCGTGTCCCGCACCGCGTCCCAGCCGGACGCACCCGTGACCACGGGCCAGCCCGGCGCCCTGCGTCGGCTCACCGACCGCCTCACGCGCTCGTCGCACGAGATCGAGGCGGCCGAGCTGCGCCGTGAGTCCTCGGACCTCGACGGCGTCGTGCACATCGGCGACGCACCCCAGCGGATCACGGTCACCGTGTGCGGCGAGGTGCGTTCCGTGACGCTGCGCCCGCGCGAGGAGACGCCCGCGCTCGACGTCGAGGTCTGGGACGGCACCGAGTCGCTGCACCTCGTGTGGCTCGGCCGTCGGCGCATCGCCGGCATCATCCCCGGTGTCAAGATCCAGGCCACGGGCCGCATCACCACCCGCCGGAAGGTCAAGACGATGTTCAACCCGGCGTACGAGCTCATCGGCCGGGCGGGGCAGGCGCATGGCTGACGCCGACGGCCGGGCCGTCGGCCCGGGCGGAGAACGCGCCGGGGAGGGCGACGCGGTCGTCCGCTCCGAGGCCGACCTGCGCCGCTACGACACGGTCGAGGAGCTGCTCCGCGACAAGCTGTCCGACGCCATCGGCGGGTGGCGCGGCGCCGTCGAGTCGGCCGTCCCGACCCTGGCGTTCGCCCTCGTGTGGGCACGCACCGAGAACCTCCGCACCTCCCTCGTGGTCGCCGGTGTCCTCGTGGCCGTCCTCCTGCTCGTGCGTCTCGTGCAGCGACAGGACCCCCGCTTCATCGCGTATGCCGCCGCGGGCGTGGGGATCTCGGCCTTCTTCGCGCTGCGGTCGGGTCGGGCGGAGGACGCCTTCCTGCCGGGCATGCTCCAGAACGCCGCGCTGCTCGTCCTGCTGCTCGTGACGAACCTGACGCGGTGGCCGCTCTTCGGCTTCGTCGTCGGCGTCGCCGAGCCCGAGGCGTTCGCCGAGAACCCGACGTGGTGGCGTCGCCACTCCGGCATCGTCACGGTCGCGGCACGACTCGCCTGGGTGCTCATCGCCCTCAACGTCGTGCGGCTCTCGATCATGGTGCCGCTCTACCTCGCCGAGCAGGTGGCCGCGCTCGGGGTGGCCAAGGTGGTCCTCGGCTGGCCGGCCTACCTGCTCGCCATCACGGCGATGGGTGCCATCCTGCTCCGCGGGCGCACCCCGATCGACCCCTCGCGGCTCGCCTGACGCTCGACGCCGGCGACCTCGGGATCAGTCCTCGAGGCTCGTGTGGTGCCGCTCGCCCGGGGCGACGAGGTCCTGGAGGCGGTCCTCCTGCTCCGTCGTCGTGATGAAGAGCAGCTCGTCGCCGGCCTCGATCGCGTCGTCGGGCGTGGGAGCGAGCGGGCGCTCCTCGCGGATGATCGCGACGAGCACGGTGTCGGTGGGCCAGTCGACGTCACCGACGCGGCGCCCAGCGAAGGGGCTGCCCTCGGGCAGGGTGATCTCGACCATCGAGGCCCGGCCCTGCTGGAACTCGAAGATGCGCACGAGGTCGCCGATGCTCACGGCCTCCTCGATGAGCGCCGTCATCAGGCGTGGGGTCGACACCGCGACGTCGACGCCCCACGACTCGTCGAACATCCACTCGTTCTTGGGGTTGTTGACGCGCGCGACGGTGCGCGGGACGCCGAACTCGGTCTTGGCGAGCAGCGAGAGCACGAGGTTGGCCTTGTCGTCACCGGTGGCGGCGACGCAGACGTCGGACTCCTCGAGCCGGGCCTCCTCGAGGGCGGCGAGCTCGCAGGCGTCGGCCAGCAGCCACGACGCCTCGGGCACGCGCGAGGCCTGGACGTCGTCGGCGTCCTTGTCGATGAGCAGCACCTGGTGCCCGTTGCCGAGCAGCTCACGGGCGATGGAGCGGCCGACGCTTCCGGCTCCGGCGATGACGACGCGCATGGGGTTGTTTTCTCCTGTGCCGGTCAGTGGGCGGCCGGGGCCTGGTCGCAGAGCCGCTCGACGCGAGCGAGGTCGTCGCGCGGGACGGTGAGGTGCACGAGGTCGCCCTGCTGGACGACCATGTCGGGCCGGGGGAGCGTGCCCTCGCCGAGCCGGGTGACGTAGGCGACGCGGGCGCCGGTCTGCTCCTCGAGGTCGGTGAGGTGCCGGCCGACCCAACCCTCGGCGAGGGGGACCTCGGCGATGACGATCTTGCCGCTCGGGTCGGTCAGCTCGGGCACGGCGCCCTGCGGCAGCAGCCGCTGGATCATCTGGTCGGCGGTCCAGCGCACCGTCGCGACGGTCGGGATGCCGAGGCGCTGGTAGACCATGGCGCGCTGCGGGTCGTAGATGCGGGCGGCGACGTGCTCGACGCCGAACGTCTCGCGCGCCACGCGGGCGGCGAGGATGTTGGAGTTGTCACCGCTGCTGACGGCCGCGAACGCGTAGGCCTCGCGGATGCCGGCGGCGATGAGGGTGTCGCGGTCGAAACCGATGCCCGTGACCGTCTGGCCCTCGAAGGAGGTGCCCAGCCGGCGGAACGCGGAGGCGTCCGCGTCGATGATGGCGACGTCGTGGCCGTTGCGGCCCAGGGTGCGGGCGAGGGTCGACCCGACGCGGCCGCATCCCATGATGACGAAGTGCACGGACGCGACGCTACACCGTGACGCCGTCGCCCAGTCTGCAGGCCGCGCGGGCTGGACCGGGGAGCGAAACGGTCGGGACGGCATACGTTCTCGGGGTCGTGTCCACGACGTCCCGAGTGGGTCAGTGCGGGGAGCTGATCCGTCATACAGTTGCGTCGTGCCCGGTACCGGTTCGCTGTTCAAGCGCCTCCTCCTCGGTCGCGCGATGCGCAGCGACAAGCTCGGGGAGACCTTGCTGCCCAAGCGCCTCGCGCTGCCCATCTTCGCGAGCGACGCCCTCTCGTCCGTGGCCTACGCGCCCGACGAGATCCTGCTCATGCTCGGTCTGGCGGGCGGCGCCTTCGTCGCAACGCACAGCTGGCAGGTCACCGTCGCGGTCGTCCTCGTCATGGTCGTCGTGGTGGCGTCGTACCGCCAGAACGTGCACGCCTACCCCTCGGGTGGCGGCGACTACGAGGTCGCGACCGTCAACCTCGGCCCACGGGCCGGCCTCACCGTCGCCAGCGCCCTTCTCGTCGACTACGTCCTCACCGTCGCCGTGTCGATCTCGTCGGGTGTGCAGAACGCCGCCACGGTGCTCGGGTTCGTGCGCGGGCACGAGGTCATCGTCGCGGTGGCTCTCATCGCCTTCCTCACGGCGATGAACCTGCGCGGGGTGCGCGAGTCGGGCAAGGCCTTCGCCGTGCCGGTCTACGCCTTCATGCTCGCCATCATCGGCATGGGCATCTACGGCTTCATCCAGCACTTCACGGGCTCCCTGACCCCGGCGGAGAGCGCCGGCCTGACCCTGAAGCCCGAGGAGGGGCAGGGTCTCACCGGTCTGGCCGCGGCGTTCCTCCTGCTCCGCGCCTTCTCGTCCGGGTGTGCGGCCCTGACCGGCGTCGAGGCGATCAGCAACGGTGTGCCCGCCTTCAAGAAGCCCAAGAGCGCCAACGCCGCGACGACCCTGCTGCTCATGGGCACGCTGTCGGTCGTCATGCTCGGCTCGATCATCGCGCTGAGCCAGTGGACCGGCGTCAAGATCGCCGACAACCCGGGCGCCCAGCTGCTGCGCGACGGGCAGCCTGTCGGCGACTCGTACATCCAGCACACCGCGATCGGCCAGCTCGCCGAGTCGGTGTTCGCGAACTTCCCGATCGGTGTCGTCTTCGTCTCGATCGTCACCGGCCTGATCCTCGTCCTCGCGGCGAACACGGCGTTCAACGGCTTCCCGGTGCTCGGCTCGATCCTCGCCCGCGACGGCTACCTGCCCCGGCAGATGCACACCCGCGGCGACCGGCTGGCCTTCAGCAACGGCATCCTCATCCTCGCCGGTGCGGCCATCGTCCTCGTCATCGTCTTCAAGGCCGAGGTCACGGCTCTCATCCAGCTCTACATCGTCGGGGTGTTCGTCTCGTTCACCACCTCGCAGGTGGGCATGGTCCGGCACTGGACGCGCCACCTCAGGCTCGAGCGCAACCCCAAGGAGCGGGCCCGGATGCAGCGCTCGCGCGTCATCAACGCCGTCGGCGCGGCGATGTCGGCGACGGTGCTCATCGTCGTGCTCCTGACGAAGTTCCAGGCCGGGGCGAAGTACGCCATCCTCGCGATGGTCGTCCTCTTCGTCCTCATGCTCGGGATCAAGAAGCACTACAACCGGGTGCGCGACGAGCTGGCCATCGACTGGGACGTCGAGCGGCCGATGCTACCGAGCCACGTGCACGCGATCGTCTGCATCTCCAAGGTGCACAAGCCGACGATGCGCGCGCTGGCCTACGCCCGGGCGAGCCGGCCGTCCTACCTCGAGGCCGTGACGGTCGACGTCGACCCCGACGAGACGCAGGCGCTGCTCGACGAGTGGGACAAGCGCGAGATCCCGGTGCCGCTCAAGGTGCTGTCCTCGCCGTACCGCCAGATCACCAAGCCGATCCTCGACTACGTCCGGTCGATCCGCAGCGGCAACCCGCGCGACATCGTCACGGTCTACCTGCCGGAGTACGTCCTCGGGAAGTGGTGGGAGCAGGTGCTGCACAACCAGAGCGCGTTGCGCCTCAAGGCCCGGCTGCTCTTCACACCAGGTGTCATGGTCGTCAGCGTCCCGTGGCAGCTGCAGTCCTCCGAGGGCGCCGAGCGCGACTGGATCGACGAGCCCCCGATCAGCGGCTCGGTGCGCGGTGGAGCGCTGTGAGCGGTCGCCAGAACCGCGAGCGGGCCGCCGGTGGCGAGTCTCTCGTCGGGAGGGAGTGGACCGTCGAGGTCGGACCCGTCGCCCACGGCGGCCACTGCGTGGCCCGTCACGAGGGTCAGGTCGTCTTCGTGCGCCACACGCTGCCCGGTGAGCGCGTCGTCGCACGCGTCACCGAGGGCCGCGTCGGTGACAGCTTCGTGCGCGCCGACGCCGTCGAGGTGCTCGAGGCCGCGCCTGGTCGTGTGACCGCACCGTGCCCGTATGCCGCCCCGGGCCTCTGTGGTGGCTGCGACTTCCAGCACGCGTCCCTCGACACCCAGCGGGCGCTCAAGGGTGCCGTCGTGCGGGAACAGTTCGCGCGCGTTGCCGGCCTCGACGTCGATGTCGTCGTCCAGCCGGTGCCGGGCGACGAGGAAGGGCTGCGCTGGCGCACCCGGGTCGAGTTCGCCGTCGACGGTGCCGGCCGAGCGGGTCTGCGCGGACACCGGTCGAGCGACATCGTTCCCGTCGAGGACTGCCTCATCGCCACGCGGGCGGTCATCGACTCCGGCGTGCTCGACACCGAGTGGCCGGACGTCGAGTCGGTCGACGTCATCGATGCCGTGCACCCCGACGAGCCGGTGCTCGTGCCGCTGCCTGCGCCCGAGGGTGGGAGTGGTGGCGGCGGAGGCCTCGTCGGCGAGCTGGCCCGCGACGGGGACTGGGAGGGCGAGTACGTCGTCTCGGCCCGGGGCTTCTGGCAGGTGCACCCGGGCGCGGCCACGACGTTCCTGTCACGCGTGTCGACGCTGCTCGGGGCGGAGCCGGGGGACCGCGTCCTCGACCTCTTCGCGGGCTCGGGTCTCTTCACGATGCGGCTCGGTGAGCTCGTCGCGCCGGACGGATTCGTCCTCGGCGTCGAGGGTGATCGCCGAGCGGTCGAGAACGGCGAGTCCAACACCGAGCACCTCGAGAACGTCGAGTGGCGCGCCAACCGTGTCGACCGTGAGCTGCGGTCGCTCGTCGGACAGGGCGTCACGGCAGACCTCGTGGTGCTCGACCCGCCCCGGACGGGTGCCGGCAAGGACGTCATGGCCCTGGTGGCCGGGATGGGGCCCCGACGCGTCGTCTACGTCGCGTGCGACCCCGCAGCCCTGGCCCGCGACGTCAAGGCGGCTGTGACCCACGGCTACGGCCTCGTCTCGCTCGAGGCCTGGGACGCCTTCCCGATGACCCACCACGTCGAGTGCATCGCCGTGCTCGAGCCGCAAGATGGGTCGACGAGCGCCTGAGCTCTTCCAACGCGCAGCACCTCAGCCCGGGGGTGGTCACGTCCGCGCCGCGGGGCGAGCACCGGGCGAGGAGGATCTCGGCGGCACGCGCGGCACGCGCGGCGGGTCTGGGCGGGTCCTGCGTCAGTGCATGACGGCGAGGCCGTCGACACCGGACGCCTTCGTGGACGTCGTGCGGATGACGACGGAGCCGGTGCGGGTGACCGTCTGAAGGGGCAGCCAGCGGATCTGGCGGTACACAGTCGTAGCACTGTAGAGACTGACGCGTCCCAGCCTGACTCCGGCGTGGTAGACGTCGACCGCTCCGCAGGTGGGACAGGTCGTCACCACGATCGCGACGCGGCGCGCCTGCACCGAGGTGCGGGTCAGCGACACCCCGGTGCTGGTCGCACGGGAGACGGTGCCGTACGCGTAGGCGCTGCCTGCGCCGCGGGTCCACCCCGCCGAGGCGGCCAGGGCACGGTCGTCGAGCACGACCGATGTGCACCGTTCGCCGCTCCATGCGCTGAGGTTGCCGGCAGAGTCGCGGGCCCGGGCGCTGAAGCAGTACTGCTTCCCGGCTGTCAGTGTCGTCGACACGTTCGTGCCGTGCACTGCACGCCACGCTGTCGGGTAGGTCAACGCGGCGAAGCCTGCGTTCCAGGGCGCCGCGCGGTAGCGGATCTCCACTGAGCCGAGGCCAGAGCCGCCGGAGTCGCTGGCCGTCCAGGCCAGCTTGAGTGCCGTGGTCGTCAGCACCGACGGCAGGGCGCCGAGAGCGACGGTGGGCACGGTGACGTCGACGGACCAGGTCGTTCGCGCGATCGCGGACTGCTGACCGCTCGGGTCCGTCACGCGGACTGCGCTCGAGTGCTGCCCCGTCCGCAGTGCAGCCAGTGACCACACCGGCGAGCACGGAGCCCAGGCGGCTCCGTCGAGCTGGCACTCGCGCCGCAGGCCACCCGGGGCGTCGTCAGGGTCGGTGGCGCCGACGGTCAGGTTCGCGGTCGACGTCGTCCAGGCGGGGGCCGCGAGGGAGGCCGACGGAGCGGCCGAGGTAGGGACCAGCCACGACACGGACGAGCCGCCCGGAAGCTGCCGGGCGAGTTTCGGGGTCGCCGAGCGCAGGTCGAACAGCCGGGTGGTGGGCGGGTCGCCGTAGGGTGCTCCGGTCACGGCAAGAAACTGCCCTGTGGGGTCCCACGAGAGGTCCGTGGCGCCGGCGTGGGTCCCGACGAGGGTGGACGCGCCCCCGCTGAGCGTGGTGACGCGGATTTCGCCCGAGCCGCCCCAGCCGGTGAGGGCGTACGCCACGCGCCCGGAGCGCGAGACGGCCAGTGCCGCTGCCCCGGCCGTTCCGGGGATCGGAGTCCGGGATCCCGACACAGGGTTGACCCGCACCAGTCCCGCCTCGGAGTCTGTCGTGGCGACCAAGGCCGCACCGTCCGGGGTCCACGCAGGTCTGGACAGACCCGCGGAGGCGGGCACGACCGTGGCTGGACCACCGGTGACGGGGACAGTGACGAGTGAGGCTGCACGGTTCTGGCTGCCGGAGTAGCCCGGCCTGAGCAGCACCACCGTGGAGCCGTCTGGGCTCACATCCGGGTCGCGGTCGGCGACGAGCGAGTCGGACGTCAGGATCCTGACGCCGTCACCGGACGATCCCAGCACCCTGACGGAGCCGGCGTACGGGCCCTCGGAAACGACGATCCTGTCTCGGGTGGGCGAGACGGCGACACCGTCCGTTGAACTCCGCCCACTGCCCAGCATGCCGCCGTTGGTGACGCCGCCATCAGCGTCGTAGGCGCGAATCCCGTTCGCCGTCGTGACGAGGAGCCACCGCGACGCCACCGTCAGCGGGACCGGCTCGGACGCCACCTGACGCCCGTCCGTGGTGAGCAGCACGACGCGTAGCGCGTGGGCTCCGGTCACGAGCGAGGAGATCGTGGTGCGACCGGTGGTGCCGCCCGGCACCGTCTGCAGGGCCAGAGGGGTGCCGCTTCCGAGGTCCTCGATGCGCCATCCCCTGATCAGACTCTGGCTCAGCGTCGTCGGGGCCGTCCAGGAGAGGTCCAGCCGCCCGGGCGATGCCGATCCGGCCACCGCCTGGGGTCCTGAGTAGGTGGATGGCTGCTGGCCCACGACCGTCCCCAGCTCCCACTCGCCGACGTCGCTCGACATGACAAGGACGCCGTTGCCCTCCACCGAAGCCGCGGGTCCCGCCGCATAGCTGACGGTGACCGTGCACTCAGATCCAGACGAAAGGGTCAGGCCCTCGCAGGTGGAGCCGGACACGGTCAGCGGGGCTGACGTGGACATCGCCGAGTCCACGATCCGAGCTGCGCCCAGCGACAGGGGCTCAGTGCCGGTGTTCGTGACCGTCACCGGTGTCGTGGTCGAGTCGCCCGGGGCGGCCGTCACCACGGTCAGTGCAGAAGTGGCCAGCGCGTGGGTGGCTTCCGGCGTGTGCCAGCGCAGCTCAGCGCGCAGCCGGTGTCCGTTTCCGCAGTCGAGACTCGCATCCACGCTGATGGAGGCGTAGAGGCCGTCCACGGAACGCGCCGCCCGCGACACCGTCGCGGTTCCGCCAGGCGCCGCGCCTCCCGCGCCGCTCCCGCAGAAGTCACCGGACATGGCCCGCATCTTCAGCATGCCCTCCGCGTCCCCGACGGTGTACGTGCCATCGGCGACGTCAGCAGGGAGCACCAGTGCCTTACGCCAGGATCCCGCGGAGAACGAGATGCCGTTGTCCCAGCCCTGTGTCAGGGCCGGCGTGCTCGAGGCGGTCGCCACCACCGTCGAGCGCTGTGTGTCGTCGCCGCCGGCGGCCTCGTCCCACACCAGTGTCAGAGACACGCGGTTCGGGTCATACGGTCCCGCCCACACGGGGACCCGAGCAGTGACCGGAGCTGACTCGGCGCTGTCCCCGGCCGAGTTGCGGGCCGTGACCATGTAGGTGACCTCGACGTCGACGGGGGCACTGCGGTCGGCGTAGCTCCACATGGTCGACGTCGTGGCCGTGGGCACCACCCAGTCGGCGTCATAGCCGGGGCCGCGCCGGTGGACGACGTACGTCGTCGGCACGCCGCCCGTCTGGGTGGAGCCTCGGTACCAGTTCAGCATCACACCATCGACGCCGACCGACGAGCTCAGTCCCCACGGGGGCTCGGGAAGCGCCGGGGCTGCCGAGGCGATCGCCGTCGTCGTGAACAGGGTGGCCACACTGACCACCAACGCCATGAGGCAGGCCAACGGGCCCCGCATCCGTGCACCCAACGCTGTCTCCGGTGAGTCAAGCGGCAGCGGGCCGGCCGGCGGCAGCCCCCTGGCCGCGCGTGGACACTATAGGCGGCACATCAGCCTGACCGGTCGGGACCGCGCACTCACCCTCACGTGGGTGGTCAGTCCGGGCAGAGGGCACTGTCGGTGGATCGTACTAGTGTTCGAACATGGAGATGGGGAGCGCCGGCGAGAGCAGCGAGGTCGCTGCGGGTGGCGTGCTGTCGTTCCTGACACAGATCCCCGCTGACGTCTTCGACGCGCTGCCACCGGTGGCCCAGGCGGCAGTCGTGGCACGTGTGGTGCCAGAGCGCCTGCGCAGTCTCGACACGGCGAGCGCCGAGGCGGTCCTTGCTGTCGCGCAGCGCGCGATGAACGTCCTCGGCGCCGTTCAGGACCTCGCGCTCGCGGCCTGCGTTCGACGCGAGGAGCTCGACTTCGCCGATCTGGACGGTGAATGGGGTGACGGCTCGGAGTGGCGGCCCTCGTCGGTGAAGATCGTGGCCTCCAGCGTCGCGCCCGTCCTGTGCTCGACGCCGCGCGGCGCCGAGTCGCGGGTCGCCGACGCGCTCTGCCTCGTCGAGGACCTCCCACGCACCTTGGCAGCCGCACTCGGCGGGCGGCTCACCCAACGGCAGACGGGCGTCGTGGCGGACCGAGCGGGACTTGTCGCGGTTGATGCTCGCCCGGCCTTCGATGCCGTCGTGATGGAGACCGGGGTGGAGTCGCTGACGCCCGCCCGGCTGCGACGCCAGTGCGAGCGTGCCGCCATGGCGATCGACCCGGACGCCGTTCATCGTCGGGCGGAGCACGGTCTGCGTGACCGCTTCGTGCGGGTGGAGCCGGGACTCGACCCGGGCACGACGTGGTGGAAGGCGTCGCTGCCGGCGGGGGACTCGATGCAGGCCTGGGGCGCCGTCGATGAGCTGGCCCACGAGTACGTGCGTGCCGACCCGGCCCGGTCGATCGACCAGGCGCGGGCGGACGCCTTCCTCGACCTGCTGCTCGGGAGCGCCCAGGTGTCCACCACCGTCGAGCTGGTCGTGCCCACCTTCACCGTTCCCTCGACGGACGACCAGTGGAGCGTTGCCCTCCGAGGTCCATACGACGCCGGGGCCGTTCCCTCCGCCGTGCCGGTGGACGTGTGGCCGGGCGGCCCGTCTGGTCGGCAGGCCCAGCCATCTGCCCCCAACGCGTTCGACGACGCCGACGCAGCCCCGGATGCCGAGGCCGGTGCTCGCGCTGACGCCGATGCAGCCCCAGATGCCGATGCCGGCGCCGGCGATCTGGCGTACATCACCGGTCCCCGGCTCACGCCGGAGCATGCGATCGGGTCCGAGCTCTTCGGGTCCGAGCTGTTCGGGTGCGAGCCCGGGTCGCGCGTCGGCTTCAACGAGGACCTGTCCGCTGTCGGGGCGTGGCACGCGCACGATTCAGCGCTTGCGGTGGCCGACACCAGGTCAGCCAAGGTGACGACGAGCCCCGATCAACGTGTTGGCAGACGATGGCGACGACCGCGGCTCGGCGTCCGGCATCCGCGGTTCGGCTGGATGCTCTCGGACGTGCTGGCAGAGGTGCTGTCCGACCCTGACGTCGTGCTGCGCGTGACCCGGGCCGACGCGTTGACCGGCGTCACGGTCGCCCGCGACCCCGCGATCTACCGGCCCAACGCTGCTCTGGCACAACGCGTTCGGGACCGCGACCGCACGTGTCGGTTCCCGGGGTGCGGTGTCGCCGCGCGCCGGTGCGACCTCGATCATGTCGTGCGCTTCCCCGACGGCCCGACCACCGAGGACAACCTCGTCTGCCTGTGCCGGACCCACCACGGTTTCAAGCACCACGCCGGCTGGACGCTGACGTCGGAAGCCGACGGCACATGCACGTGGAGCTCGCCGACCGGACGCTCCTATGTGACGCACCCAGCAGACGTCAGGCTCGACGCTGCCTGAGGTGGACTCGTGGCCCCTAGGATCTCGACGGTCGCGAAGGCTCGCAGCGTCCATTTTGTGTCTCCCAGCTGGCCGTCTGCGGACCTGGCGACGAAGGGGTGCGCACGTCACGAAAGGATGGGGGTCATGTCGTTCAGCTATCCCGTGGCCGTGAAGTTCTCCGAGATCGATCTCGCCGGCGTCGTCTTCAACTCCCACTACCTGACGTGGTGCGAGGACGCGAAGATGGCCTTCCTCGACCGCCTCGGCTACGGGCCCTACCGCTTCGCCGACGAGCACCGGCTCGCCCTCGTCCGGCACGCGGAGATCGACTGGACCGCGAGCCTCAAGCCGCTCGACCATGCCGACATCCGCGTGGTCGTCGACCGGATCGGCACGTCGTCGTTCACCCTTCGACACGAGATCTGGCGCCGGGGCGAGCACCCTCTCCTCACGGCCACGTGCGTCATCACCTACGTCTGGTTCGACACCGAGGCCGGCGCGAAGGCCGAGCTCGATCCCCATTTCCGGGACGCCCTGACGGGTGAGGGCACCGGCGACGGGCTCGTCTGAAGGCCTTCTGGCGCGGACCACCGCGGTGCTAGCGTCGACGGACGTGCTCGGCATCGGGTGGAGGCGACATGGATGCGTTCATGAAGTTCGACGGTATCGACGGCAGCAGCCAGAGCAAGGACCACAAGGGCGCCATCGACGTCGTCTCGTGGAACTGGGGTGTGACGACCCAGACGAACGGCTCCGGCAGCGGCGGCGCGTCCGGACGTCCGCGGGCCCACGAGTTCCGGATCGTGCACCGCTATGACCTCGCCTCGCCCCACCTCGCGTCGTTCGCCGCGACCGGCAAGCACCTCAAGGACGCGACGCTCAACGTCGCCCATCCCGGCGCCCACAAGGACTTCCTCACGGTGACGATGAAGGACCTCGTAGTCACCGAGGTCCTGGTCTCCGGTGACGAGGACGACGTCGACGAGGAGGTCGCCCTCCAGCCCGCATGGATCCGCTTCGACTACGCGGAGCCCGGTCCAGGCGGGGGTGCGACCGGGCGAACGTCCAGCGTCACGTGGGACATCCGATCCAACAAGCTGGGCTGACCTCCGGCCCCGACGGCGCGAACCCTCACCACGTCCCGCTGGACGAGGTGCTCGAGCAGGCGCTGACGCGCTTGCGCGCAGGCGACGGGCCGGGTGCCGAGACGGCGCTCGCCGCGGCGACATGGACACCAGATGACGTACGCGTGTTGCACCTTCGAGCGGTCGCAGCGCACCTGCGTCGTGACGACGCCGCCGCAGAGCGGCTCGTCGCTGAGGCGATCTCGGTGGCCACGGACCCGGTGGTGCTCGCGAGCCTGCACAACGACCTCGGCAACATGCGGCTGGAGGCCGGGGACCCGGCGGCCGCCATCGCGGCCTACGAGTCCAGCCTCGCCGTCCACCCGACCGACGTCCCGACGTGGGCCAACCTCGCCACCGCGCTGCGGCTGGCCCGGGACCCGGCCCGTGCCGGGGAGGCCGGGCTCAGGGCCCTCGAGCTCGAGCCAATGAGTTCGCTCGGGCGGGGTGCCCTGACCGCGGCCGTGCTGGCCCTGACCGCCGACGGAGCGGAGGCCCGGGCCCTCGAGCTCGTGCGTCGGTGGGTCCGTGTCGACCCCGACCATCCTGGCGCCCGACACCGCCTCGCAGCGCTCGGCGGGCTGCCCCCGCCCGACCGGGCGCCGGACGACTACGTCGAGACGCTCTTCGACGCCACGGCCGAGGCCTTCGACCCGCACCTCGCCGGTCTCGGCTACCGCGCGCCGGAGCTCGTCGCGGACCGGGTCGCCGCGGTCCTGGGCCGGCCGGCGGGTGAGCTCGACGTGGCAGACCTCGGCTGCGGCACGGGCCTCGTCGGGGCACTCGTCCGACCGTGGGCGCGCACCCTGTCCGGCTGCGACCTCTCGGTCAACATGCTCCGGCTAGCGCAGGTGCGCGGCTGCTACGACGTCCTACAGCGCGCCGAGCTCGGCGCGTTCCTCCGGGCCGAGCCCACGGCATACGACCTCGTCGTCGGTGCGGACACTCTCTGCTATCTCGGGGACCTCGGCCCGACGACCACGGCCGCAGCGTGGTCGTTGCGGCCCGGCGGTGTCCTCGTGGCGACCGTCGAGCGGCTGGTCGACGGGGTGGGGGACTGGCGGCTCACGTCGTCGGGGCGCTACGCCCACGGCGAGGAGTACCTGCGGTCGGTCAGCGCCGTCGCCGGTCTGGGAGACGTCGAGGTGACCCCGGTCCACCTCCGCCTCGAAGCGGGTGTCCCGGTCGAGGGACTGCTGTGGTCGGCGCGTCGACCCGTCACAGGGAGCGGTCCGACCGCTGCGGGAGAGAGGCCGGCACAGGGGGCGACAACGGCGCGAGCGGAGGGAAGGATGGGCGGGTAGGGGTGGACTGACAAGGACGAACGCGTGTGGTTAGATATATCTTGACGTCAAGATAAATCGAGCACCGTGACATCAGAGTTGCTGGAAGGAGCCCGTCGTGGGCAGTGTTGACAGCTTCAAGGCCAAGGGGACCCTCGAGGTCGGTGGCCAGTCCTACGAGATCTACCGCCTCGCAGGGGTGAAGGGGCAGGAGACCCTGCCGTACAGCCTCAAGGTCCTCCTCGAGAACCTCCTGCGTACCGAGGACGGCGCGAACACCACCGCCGACCACATCAACGCGGTCGGCTCGTGGGACGAGAACGCCGAGCCCGACACCGAGATCCAGTTCACGCCGGCCCGCGTGATCATGCAGGACTTCACCGGTGTGCCCTGCGTCGTCGACCTCGCCACGATGCGTGAGGCCGTCGCCGACCTCGGTGGCGACCCGGCCAAGATCAACCCGCTCGCCCCGGCCGAGCTCGTCATCGACCACTCCGTCATCATCGACGTCTTCGGCCGCGCCGACGCCTTCGAGCGCAACGTCGAGATCGAGTACCAGCGCAACCGCGAGCGCTACCAGTTCCTGCGCTGGGGCCAGACCGCGTTCGACGACTTCAAGGTCGTCCCGCCGGGCACCGGCATCGTCCACCAGGTCAACATCGAGCACCTCGCCCGCACCGTCATGGTCCGCGAGATCGACGGCGAGCGCGTCGCCTACCCCGACACCTGCGTCGGCACCGACTCGCACACGACGATGGTCAACGGCCTCGGCGTGCTGGGCTGGGGCGTCGGCGGCATCGAGGCCGAGGCGGCCATGCTCGGCCAGCCCGTCTCGATGCTCATCCCGCGCGTCGTCGGCTTCAAGCTGAGCGGCTCGATCCCCGTCGCCGCCACGGCCACCGACGTCGTCCTCACGATCACCGAGATGCTGCGCAAGCACGGTGTCGTCGGCAAGTTCGTCGAGTTCTACGGCGAGGGCGTCTCGCAGGTGCCGCTCGCCAACCGCGCCACCATCGGCAACATGAGCCCCGAGTTCGGCTCGACGTGCGCGATCTTCCCGATCGACGAGGTCACCCTCGACTACCTGCGCCTCACCGGTCGCTCCGACGAGAGCGTCGCCCTCGTCGAGGCGTACGCCAAGGAGCAGGGCATGTGGCTCAAGGCCGGCCCCGACCAGCCGGAGGCCCGCTACAGCGAGTACCTCGAGCTCGACCTCTCGACCGTCGTCCCGTCGATCGCCGGCCCGAAGCGTCCGCAGGACCGCATCGCTTTGACCGACGCCAAGGACGCCTTCCGCAAGGTGCTCCCGACGTACGTCGCGCACGAGGAGGGTGACGCGGGTGCCGCCTCGTCATTCCCGGCCAGCGACCCCACCCCCCAGGGCACCGTCGAGGGCACGAACGGTGGCGACCGTCCGGCCGACTCCGGTGGCGTCAGCGGCCGCCCGTCGAAGAAGGTGTCGGTCACCGACGCCGAGGGCCGCGAGTTCGAGATCGACCACGGCATCGTCTCGATCGCCTCGATCACGAGCTGCACCAACACGTCCAACCCGTCGGTGATGATGGCGGCCGCGATGCTCGCCAAGAACGCCGTCGAGAAGGGCCTCTCGGTCGCCCCCTGGGTCAAGACGTCTATGGCGCCGGGCTCCAAGGTCGTCACGGGCTACTACGACAAGGCCGGCATGTGGCCCTACCTCGAGAAGCTCGGCTTCCACCTCGTCGGCTACGGCTGCACGACGTGCATCGGCAACTCGGGTCCGCTCAACGAGGAGATCTCCAAGGCGATCAACGACAACGACCTCGCCGTCACGTCGGTCCTCTCGGGCAACCGCAACTTCGAGGGGCGCATCAACCCCGACGTGAAGATGAACTACCTCGCGAGCCCGCCGCTCGTCATCGCCTACGCCCTCGCCGGCACGATGGACTTCGACTTCGCGTCGCAGCCGCTCGGCCAGGACACGGACGGCAAGGACGTCTTCCTCGAGGAGATCTGGCCGGCACCCGCCGACGTCGAGCGCACCATCGCGAGCTCGATCAGCCAGGAGATGTTCACCGAGGACTACGCCGACGTCTTCGCGGGCGACGAGCGCTGGCAGTCGCTGCCGACCCCGGAGGGCGACACGTTCGCCTGGGACGGCGAGTCGACCTACGTCCGCAAGCCCCCGTACTTCGACGGCATGTCGATGGACACGACCCCGGTCGCCGACATCGAGGGCGCCCGCGTGCTCGCCAAGCTCGGCGACTCGGTCACGACCGACCACATCAGCCCGGCCGGCGCCATCAAGAACGACAGCCCCGCCGGGAAGTACCTCGCCGACCACGGCATCGAGCGCAAGGACTTCAACTCCTACGGCTCGCGCCGCGGCAACCACGAGGTCATGATCCGAGGCACGTTCGCCAACATCCGCCTGAAGAACCTCCTCCTCGACGGCGTCGAGGGCGGCTTCACGCGCGACTTCACCAACGGCGGCGAGCAGTCGACGATCTACGACGCCGCCCAGAGCTACGCCGCTGCCGGCACGCCGCTCGTCATCCTGTCGGGCAAGGAGTACGGCTCCGGCTCCTCGCGCGACTGGGCCGCCAAGGGCACGAGCCTGCTCGGCGTCAAGGCAGTCATCGCCGAGAGCTACGAGCGCATCCACCGCTCCAACCTCATCGGCATGGGCGTCATCCCGCTGCAGTACCCGGCCGGCCAGAACGCCGACTCGCTCGGCCTCGACGGCACCGAGACCTTCTCGGTCACCGGCATCACGGCCCTCAACGAGGGCACGACGCCCAAGACCGTCAAGGTCGTCGCCACCAAGGAGTCGGGTGAGACGACCCCGTTCGACGCCGTCGTGCGCATCGACACCCCGGGTGAGGCCGACTACTACCGCAACGGCGGCATCCTCCAGTACGTCCTGAGGTCGCTCGTCAACAGCTGACCCGCAGGCCAGCCCAGCCCGCCGGGCCCGTATGCCGTACGCCACGGCATACGGGCCCGTCGCCGTGTGCGGGCGCTCGGGGACCCGGCCGGACGGCATGCGCACTCGGATGGCATGCTCGTCGCGTGACCGAGCGACACGCCATCCTGACCGTGTGGGAGACCGGTTTCGACTGGTCCCCGGCACCCGACGTCGACTATGCCGACGTCCACGTCGACGGAGCCGAGGCGATGACCTACCGCGCGCGGGTCTGGGAGTCACCGGTCGTCGAGTCCCCTTTCGCCGCAATGGAGCTCATCCCGTCGTGGAACGCCCGGACGCCGGCCGGCACGTGGCTCCGGGTCGAGGGGCGGGTGGCCGACGACGCCGGCTGGACGCCGTGGTTCACCTTCGCGCGGTGGGCCGAGGACGACCCAGCGGGGGAGTCGCCGATCACCCGGACCACGGTGCCCGGACAGACCTTCGAGCCGGGGAGCGTCTCGACGGACACCTGGCTGTCCGCGCCGGGACGAGGCGTCGACCGGTGGCAGCTGCGCGTCACGGCCCTCGCACTCCCGGATGACGGGATCGCCTGGCCCACGGTGACGCTCGTCGCCGGCGCGGCCTCACGCTTCACCGTCACACCTGACGAGTCGACGAGCCGACCCGGTGTGGGGCAGGGTCACGAGGTCGCGGTCCCGCCGCACTCGCAGCGGCTGCACGTCGGGTCGTTCCCCCAGTGGGACAACGGCGGGCAGTCGTGGTGCTCACCGACGTCGACGACGATGCTCCTCGAGCACTGGGGGAGAGCGCCCTCACGGGACGAGGCCTCGTGGGTCGGGCACGACACCGACCCGGAGGTCGTGCACGGCGTGCGTCGCGTCTACGACCTGGCCTACGGCGGGGCGGGCAACTGGGCCTTCAACACCGCGTATGCCGGCGCGCGAGGGCTGCGTGCCTACGTGACCCGCCTGCGCGACCTCACCGAGGTCGAGGCGTTCGTCGCGGCGGGCATCCCGCTCGTCGTGTCGGTGGGCTTCCGCGAGGACGAGCTCGACGGGGCCGGCTACGAGACCAACGGCCACCTGCTGACGGTCGTCGGCTTCACGGACGCGGGTGACGTCGTGTCCAACGACCCCAACTCCCACCGCATCGCGAGCAACGAGCAGGTGCGCAGCGTCTACCGCCGCGACCAGTTCGAACGGGTCTGGCTCGGCACCAACGGAGGGCTGACCTACGTCATGCACCCGCGCGACGTCGCGCTGCCGTCCTCGCCCTCCGAGCCGAACTGGCGCTGACGCGTCAATTTCCTCCACATCGCGTCCTCATCGCGAGAATTTGCGACGCCAACGCCCCACGGGGCGAGGACCGGGTGTTGACTGGCCGCGCGATCCCCCTCCGGAAGGTGTGCCATGCCCAGTCGCTCGACCGTCTCAGCCGCCCCGTTCCAGCCCAGCCGTCGCTCGCTGCTCGCGGGTGCGGCCGCGGGCGCCGCCGCCGGTGCCGCCCTCGTCGGCGTCTCCGACGCGCCGGGGGCCCGCGCGGCCGAGAGCAAGAAGGGCGGGGCCGACCGGCACGTCCACTACACCTCCTGGTCGGGCAGCGACCTCGTCTTCGGGCCGTTCGACCGCACCCTCGACTACACCGACCCGCACGCCACGGCGGGCACTCCCGTCACGTACGAGGTCGCGACCTGGACCTCGCCCGTGGTCGCGCCCGGCTTCGGGCTGACCGAGCTCGTCGCCTCGTGGAACGCCGCGACGCCCGGCGGTTCGTGGGTCGAGGTGCGCGTCCGGGGCACCAGCGCCGGCACGACGACGAAGGACTACGTCCTGGGCCGCTGGGCGTCCGAGGACCCCGCGGACGGAGGCGGCATCCACCGCACCTCCGTCGCCGGCCAGGGCGACACCGTGGCGACCGTCTTCACCGACACCCTCGCGACCCGCACCGGCTACTCCCTGACGGACTGGCAGCTCGAGGTCCGGCTCCTGCGTCCCCGCGGCACCTCCGACACGCCGTGCGTGTCCGTCGTCGGGGCGATGGCCTCGGCCCTGCCCGACGCCAAGAAGGTGCCGCGCAGCCCCAACGGACCTGCCTGCGGCACGACCCTCGACGTCCCCACCTACTCGCAGGAGGTCCACGTCGGGCACTACCCGCAGTGGGACAACGGCGGCGAGGCCTGGTGCTCACCCACCTCGACGTCGATGGTCGTCGCCTACTGGGGCGCCGGGCCGACGGCGTCCGAGACCGCGTGGGTTGACCCGCCGGTCGACGCCCAGGTCGACTTCACGGCACGCAACGTCTTCGACTACACCTACGACGGCGCCGGCAACTGGCCCTTCAACACCGCGTATGCCGCCACACGCGCCGACCTCCGTGGTTTCGTGACGCGACTGCGCACTCTCACCGAGGCCGAGGCGTTCATCGCCGCAGGCATCCCCCTCGTCGTGTCGGTGTCGTTCAAGAAGGGCGAGCTCACGGGCGCGGGCTACGGCACGAACGGCCACCTCATGGTCGTCGTCGGCTTCACCCCGTCCGGCGACGTCGTGTGCAACGACCCGGCCTCGCACCTCGTCGCGAGCGACGACCAGGTGCGCGTCGTCTACGACCGGGAGCAGTTCGAGAACGTCTGGGTGCCGCACAGCGGGGGCATCGTCTACGTCATCCGGCCCGCCGACCGTCCGCTGCCCCCGGCGCCGGCACACGAACCCAACTGGTGACCTGACGCCCGGTCCGGCGTGGCCTCGGGCGTCACCGACCGAGGCCCGACCTCGGGTCGCGGTCGGTGATGCAGTAGAGGGCGCCGGCCGGGTCGCGGAGCGTGGTCCACCCGCCGCCGTGGTCGGCCGCGACGGTCGCGCCGAGGCCCACGTGTCGGGAGACCTCGGTCGGCCGGTTGTCGCACGCCAGGTCGAGGTGGCCGGTGACCGGACCGGTCGAGGGCTCGACGAGCCGCTGCAGGAGCAGCCGCAGCGGGATGCCGTCCGGACGCACGAGGTGGCGGAACTCCGGGCGGCTCACGGACCCGCGCAGCGGCCAGCCGGTCAGCTCGGACCAGAAGGTGCACTCCGTCTCGTAGGCGGCGGCCGGGATGTCGAGGCACACCTGGTCGACGACACTCTCGTGCTCCTGGGGCCACCGGGTCGGCCAGGGACGTTGGGCGAGCGGCTCGTGGACGAAGCAGAAGACGAAGCCGCCGGGGGAGCGGAGCACGACGTACCCGTGCTCCGACCCGTGGACGACCTCGGCGCCCAGCCCTGCAGCCCTGACCGCTGACTCTGCGGCCGAGCTGACGTGCAGGTCCAGGTGGATCCCGGGCACGGCTGCATCGTCGGCGGCGGTGCGCTGGATCTTGAGGTAGGGGTCACCGACCGGTGGGAGCAACGTCGTGAACTCCGCGTCGTCCCCGCGAGCCGGCGACACGGCATACCCCGTCACTGCCGACCAGAAGTGGGTGCCCGCCGCGTGGACGTCGGGAGGGAGGTCGAGGAAGGCCGTGACCCAGCTGACCGTCGTCATGCTCCGAGAGTAGGCGAGGCAGACTGGGAGCATGCCGACTCCGACCTCCTCTGCGTCTCGAGGACACACCCCACCGGGGTGGCCGCCTGGCGTCCCGCCGGCCCACACGCCCGGCTGGGAGGACCGCGCCGTGCTGTGGCTGCTCGACCAGTGCCCGCCCGACTACCGCGCGTATGCCGGGTGGCGGCGTCACCCGATCGCGCTCGCGTGGCTGGCCGGTCGGCACCTCGACGGGCAGGTCGTGGCGATGCGGGACGCGTGGCGTGAGGCACGCGTCGCCATCGGGCCGCACGTGCCGGCAGACGCCCTGACCGAGATCCTCGGGCAGATCGAGGCCGAGGGGATCCGGCTGCTGGCGGCCTCGCGCTCGGCGCGGCTGCTCCACGAGGCGCTCCAGGGCAAGGTCTTCGCGCCCCGCCTCTGAGCGCGTCAGCCGGGACGTCGGGCGTCGGGTTGCCGGGTGGAGGTCGTGTGACGAGACCGACAGGGCCTCGTGCGCACGGTTGGGAGCCGCTGGACGTTGACCCGTAGACTCGATCGACCCACCCGAGTGGGTCGAGACACCACCGAGAGGACGAGGCAGCGTGGCCCTGCTGGAGACGATCACGAGCCCCGCGGCACTCAAGGCGCTACCGGCGACCCAGCTGCCGGCGCTGGCCGAGGAGATCCGCACCTTTCTCGTCACCGAGGTCTCCAAGACCGGTGGACACCTCGGCCCGAACCTCGGCGTCGTCGAGCTGACGATCGCGCTGCACCGGGTCTTCGAGTCGCCTCGCGACACCCTCGTCTTCGACACGGGCCACCAGGCCTACGTGCACAAGCTGCTCACCGGGCGGCACGACTTCAGCAAGCTCAAGAAGCAGGGCGGGCTCTCCGGCTACCCGAGCCGCGCCGAGTCCGAGCACGACGTCGTCGAGAACTCGCACGCCTCGACCGCGCTCTCGTGGGCCGATGGCATCGCCAAGGGCCGCCGGCTGTCGGGAGAGAGCGACCGGCACACCGTCGCGGTCATCGGTGACGGCGCACTGACCGGGGGCATGGCATGGGAGGCGATCAACAACATCGCCGTCGACAAGACCCTGCCGCTCGTCATCGTCGTCAACGACAACGAGCGCTCCTACGCGCCGACGATCGGCGGGCTCGCCGACCATCTCGCCACGCTGCGCACGACCCGTGGCTACGAGCGGTTCCTCGACTGGGGCAAGCGGTCACTCGCCAAGACGCCGGTCGTCGGCGGCGCGATGTTCGAGACGCTCCACGGCGTCAAGAAGGGCATCAAGGACATCGTCGCCCCGCAGGGCATGTTCGAGGACCTCGGCCTCAAGTACATCGGTCCCGTCGACGGCCACGACGAGCAGGCGCTCGAGCGGGCACTGGCCAAGGCCAAGGACTTCGGCGGCCCCGTCATCGTGCACGTCATCACCCAGAAGGGCCGCGGCTACCAGCCGGCCATCGACGACGAGGCCGACCAGTTCCACGGCGTCGGCAAGTTCAACCCCGAGACCGGCCTCCCGTTCGAGGTCTCGGGGCGCATCTGGACCGACGAGTTCAACGAGGAGATGGTGGCCATCGGGGCCGAGCGCCCCGACGTCGTCGCCCTCACTGCCGCCATGCTCATCCCGGTCGGCCTCGACGGCTTCGCCGCCGCCTATCCCGACCGCGTCTTCGACGTCGGCATCGCCGAGCAGCACGCCGTCACGATGGCGTCCGGGCTCGCCTACGCGGGCTTGCACCCGGTCGTCGCCGTCTACGCGACCTTCCTCAACCGGGCCTTCGACCAGCTCCTCATGGACTGCGCGCTCCACCGGGCCGGCATCACCCTCATCCTCGACCGGGCCGGTGTCACCGGCAGCGACGGCGCATCGCACAACGGGATGTGGGACATGACGCTCACCTCGATCGTGCCCGGGCTGCGCCTCGCCGCGCCCCGCGACGGCGAGCAGGTCCGACTCCAGCTGCGTGAGGCCGTCGACGTCTCCGACGGCCCGACGGTGATCCGGTTCCCCAAGGGCGACGTCGCCGACCCGCTGACCGCCGTCCGCTCGATCGGCGACGTCGACGTGCTCTTCGAGAACGCCGGTGACGACGTCGACCTGCTCGTCGTGGGCGTCGGTGCCTTCGCCGGGCTCGCCATCGAGGCCGGCGAGAAGATCGCCGCTCACGGACGCACCGTCCGCGTCGTCGACCCGCGGTGGGTGCTGCCCGTCAGCGACGACGTCGTCGCCCTCGCCCGCCGGGCGAAGGCGGTCGCCGTTGTCGAGGACAACCTCGTCAGCGGCGGGGTCGGCGCGGCCGTGACCCTCGCGCTGCGCGAGGCGACCGTCGACGTGCCCGTCCACACGTACGGCATCCCGAAGCGCTTCCTCGACCACGCCTCTCGCGGCCAGATCCTCGAGGAGCTCGGCCTGACCGGCGACCAGGTCGTCGCGGACCTCGAGCCGAGGCTCTGACATGAAGCTCCGGGACGCAGCCGACGTGACGACCGCCCCCATCGCTGCCCTCGGGCTCGTCGGCGGCTACGTCGTCGCCCGCGAGAGCGGCATCCGACCCCTCGGAGGCGTCGTGCTCGGTGCGGCCGGCCTCTATGCCGGACGTAGCTGGGTCGCCAAGGCCGGGGGAGCCGGCGCCGCGGGTCTCGCGACCGTCTACCTCGGTGGCTTCGGCGCCTCGCACGTGCTGGCGAAGAAGATCGGTGCGTGGCCGGCGGTCCTCACCGTGGCCGCGGTCAGCGCTGCCGCTTCCTGGGTCGTCGCCGACCGCCCTCGCTGAGTAGGGGCGAGACACATGCCGACACCTGCTTTGTGGTCTCCGGTCCCACCGCGGGCCGTTCGAGGCTGAACTACTTTCGCCGAAACGGTTGGGCGTCAACGGATCTCGTTGCAGCAAAGGCGCGAGCGCCCACCAGAGGTGGAGGACATCGGTGTCCAAGCGGTGGAGTCTCGCGCTCGCGAGCGCCATGATCACGTTGTCGGTCGCGGCCTGCGGCTCTCCCGGCCAGCCGGGCGCACCGGCTGCCGACAACGGCACGGGGGCTGCCTCCGGCGGTGCCGGCGCCCCGTACAAGGTCGGCCTCGTCTACTCGAAGTCGGGCCCGCTGGCCAGCTACGGCGAGCAGTACCGCCAGGGCCTCACGGCCGGCATCGACTTCGCCACCAAGGGCACCGGCGCGGTTGCCGGTCACACGATCCAGATCACCGAGCAGGACGACGCGGGCGACCCGGCCAAGGCCGTGGCCTCGGCGACCGATCTCATCGGGCAGGGCAACACGATCATCGCGGGCTCGACGTCGAGCGGCGTGGCCCTGCAGGTCGCGCCGCTGGCCAAGGACAACAAGGTGCTCTTCATCTCGGGCCCGGCTGCCGCCGACGCCGTGACCGGCGCCAACCGCTACACCTTCCGATCGGGTCGCCAGACCTACCAGGACGTCGCGACCGCGGGCAGCATCCTCGGTGACGTCAAGGGCAAGAAGGTCACGGTGCTCGCGCAGGACAGCGCCTTCGGCAAGGCGAACGTCGCCGCCGTGACGGCCATCCTCGGAGCCAAGGGGGCAACGGTGAGCGCCGTCGAGGTGCCGTCGGCCGCGACCGACCTGACTCCCTTCGCGACCAAGGTCAAGGGCGCAGCCCCTGACCTGCTCTTCGTCGCCTGGGCCGGTGCCAACGCGACGGCGATGTGGACCACCCTCGGCCAGCAGGGCGTCTTCGACTCCACGAAGGTCGTCACCGGGCTCGACATCAAGGCGACGCACGCCCTCTTCGGCGAGGTCGCGACGAAGATCAACTTCCTCTCCCACTTCTTCGAGGGTGCGGCGGACAACGCCGCCTACCAGGCGCTCGACGCCGGCTTGAAGAAGCAGGGCGCCACCGTCGACCTGTTCACCAACGACGGCTTCGTCGCCGGCCAGATGATCGTCCACGCGCTCGAGGCCGGGGGAGACGACGTCGACAAGATGGTGACCTCCCTCGAGGGCTGGACGTTCGACGGTCCCAAGGGCTCGCTCGAGATCCGAGCCGAGGACCACGCGCTCCTCCAGCCGATGTTCACGGCCACCCTGAAGAAGGACGGCAGCAACGTGGTGCCACAGCTCGTCGACACCCTCGACGCGGCCACCGTCGCACCGCCCGTCACCCCCTTCAAGTGATCGGGCACCCTCCGTCGTGATCAGCGCAGAGGCCGTCGGCTGGAAGGTCGGTGGCGCCCAGATCCTCGACGACGTCTCCCTGACCGTCGGGGCCGGTGAGCTGCTCGGCATCATCGGCCCCAACGGCGCGGGCAAGTCGTCGCTCGTCAACATCCTCAGTGGGGTGACCAGTCCGTCCTCCGGCCGGATCATCCTGCAGGACAAGGAGGTCACCGGAGCGAGCGCCACCCGGCGCGCACGTCTGGGACTGGCGCGCTCCTTCCAGACGTCGGCGCTCTTCGACGGTCTGACCGCGGGAGAGAACGTCCGTCTCGCCATCCAAGCCGTCGGGCCGGCGGCGTTCTCGCCCTTCCGCGGCGCCGGACCGGCATCGTCGGGCCAGATCAAGGCCCTCCTGACCCGAGTGCGTATGCCGGGTCGCGCGCAGACGCTCGCTCGTGACCTCTCGCACGGGGACCGTCGCAAGCTCGAGCTCGCCATGGCCCTCGCCTCCGAGCCCGCCGTGCTGCTCCTCGACGAGCCCATGGCGGGCGTGTCCGCAGAGGACGTCGACGGCCTGAGCGAGATCATCGGCGAGGTCCGGGACTCGGGGGTCGCCGTCGCGATGGTCGAGCACCACATGCACGTCGTGCTGGGCCTCGCCGACCGTGTCGCCGTCCTGCACCACGGGCAGCTGCTCGCCGTCGGTGCCCCGACCGAGGTGACCGCCGACGAGCGGGTCCAGCAGGCCTACCTGGGAGAAGCCCTGTGACCGAACGCAACCCATCCGCACCCGAGTCGTCGGAGGCAGCTCCCGTCCTGGCCCTCGAGGACGTCCACGTCCGCTACGGCGGGTCCCACATCCTCCAGGGCGTGTCCTTCGACGTCCCCGCCACCGGTGTGACGGCGCTGCTCGGGCGCAACGGCGTCGGCAAGACGACGACGCTCAGGTCGATCATCGGGCTGGCCCCGCGCACCGGCCGGATCCTGCTCGAGGGCACCGAGATCCAGGGCCGGACGACCGCACGCATCGTCCGTGGAGGCATCGGCTACGTCCCCGAGGACCGAGAAGTCTTCGGGGGTCTCACCGTCGAGGAGAACCTGCGCCTCGTCGACCCGGACCGTGGGGTCGACGCCCCCGTGGTGGCCAGGCTCTTCCCGGACCTCGTGTCCCGGCGCGGCCAGCGGGCCGGCACCCTCTCGGGGGGCCAGCAGCAGATGGTCTCGCTGGCCAGGGTCCTGCTTCGGGAGAACGTCCTCCTGCTCATCGACGAACCCACCAAGGGCCTCGCCCCGAAGCTCGTGACCGAGGTCGCCGACGTGCTCGCCGAGGTGGCCCGCACGACCCCCATCCTGCTCGTCGAGCAGAACCTCCCGCTCGTGCGTCGCATCGCGGACCGGGTCGTCGTGCTGGACGCCGGAGCCGTCGTGCACCGTGGCGCCACCGCCGACCTCGTCGCGGACGCGGACCTGACCCGCGAGCTGCTCGGGGTCTCGATGCGGCGGGCGGGTGTGGCATGAGCGACCTCGTCCTGCTCCTCGTCACGGGCCTCGGCCTGGGGGCCCTCTACTTCATCGCGGCGAGCGGGCTCAGCCTGATCTACGGGCTCATGGGCGTGCTCAACTTCGCCCACGGCGTCTTCATGACGGCCGGGGCGTATGCCGCGTGGCTGACGATGGGTGCCCTGCCCGTCGGTTGGCCGGTGGCCGGACGCCTCGTGGTCGGCGTGCTCGTGGCCGTCACGGTCGGGGCTGTCGTCGGTCTCGTGGTCGAGGTCGTCCTCATCCGGCCGCTCTACCGCCATCACATCCAGCAGGTCCTCGTCACGGTGGGCCTTGCCCTCGCGGGCGTGGCTGCTGCACAGGGGATCTGGGGCGCGGACCCGCGGCCGGTCGAGTCGCCTGCTTGGATGAGCGGGACGACGGACGTCCTTGGCGCACGGCTGCCCAACGACCGCTTCGTCTACCTGCTCGTCGCCGCCGCGCTCTTCGCCGGGCTTCTCGCGCTCCTTCACCTGACCCGCCTCGGCCTCGTGATCCGCGCGGGCGTCGAGAACCGGACGATGGTCGAGGCCCTCGGCATCAACGTGCACCGGACCTTCACCACCGTCTTCGCCCTCGGCGGTGCCGCGGCGGGTCTCGCCGGGGTGCTCTACTCGCAGTACGCCGGGGCCGTGTCACCCGCGCAGGGCGGCTCGCTGCTCATCTTCGCCTTCATCGTCGTCGTCATCGGCGGCATGGGCTCCCTCACGGGCACCGCGGTCGCCGCCGTCGTCGTCGGGCTCGTCCAGCAGCTCGCGAACTACTACGCGGCGAGCGGGGTCGGCGACCTGTCGGTCGTGCTGCTCCTCGCGCTGGTGCTCCTGCTCCGACCGACCTCGCTGAAGGGAGCGACGGCATGACGTCGCGCACGGACCACCTGACGCACCCGCATACGCCATCCACGACCCAGGAAGTGGTGGCCGGGACGGTGACGCCCGTGGCGTCGGGGGAGGGCCACGGCGCGCGCCGGATCGTCCGGGCGCTGCCCGCCGTCGTCGTGCTGGCCGTGCTCGCCTACCTGCCCTACCTTCCGGTCGAGCTGCCGGGCGTCCTCCCGGGCCGGGTCAACGGGCCGGGCTCGATGCAGCTCCTCGCGACGTGTCTCGTGATCGGTGGCATCGCCCTGAGCTACGACGTGCTCTTCGGCCGGACCGGCCTGCTCAGCTTCGGGCACGCCCTCTTCGTCGCGGCCGGCAGCTATCTGCTGACGATCTCCCTCTCGACGTGGGCCCTGCCCCTTCCGCTCGCGGTGCTCGTCGCTCTGGCCCTCTCCACGGGGCTCGCCCTCGTCGTCGGCGCGATCGCGCTGCGCGTCGGCGGTATCGCCTTCGCGATGGTGACCCTCGCATTCGCCCAGGCCGCCTCGATCATCGTCATGCGCAACCCGGGAGGCGTGACCGGCGGTGAGGAGGGACGCCCGCTCGACCGCGACGCCGTGCCGGACCTGCTCGTCGGCGTCGCCAACGCGCCCTACCGCTACTGGCTGGCGCTGTCCTTCGTCGTCGTGGCCTGGGTCGTCGTCACGGCCCTCGTGCGGTCGCGGGCCGGGCGCGCGATGGCGGCCGTCCGCGAGAACGAGCAGCGCGCCGCGGTCCTCGGCTTCGGGACCTACCGCGTCAAGCTGCTCGCCATCGTCGTCGGGTCGTCCCTCGGAGCCCTCGGCGGGGTCGTCCACGCCCTCGTGCTCGGCGGCTCGAACCCCCACCTGACGACCTCGGAGTTCACCCTGTCCCTACTCGTCATGGTCGTGCTCGGAGGTGCGGGCAGCCGCTGGGGCGCCCTCGTCGGCGGCGTGCTCTACACGTATGCCGATGCCCGGCTCGTCGAGGTCAGCAACGCCGCGTTCCTGCAGGACCTGCCCGTCGTCGTGCGCCAGGTCCTGTCGCAGCCGTTGTTCATCCTCGGCGTCTTCTTCGTCGTCGTGGTCTACTTCGCTCCGTCGGGCCTCACCGGGCTCGGCGGCAGACTGATCAGGAGGTCAGGGTCCAGATGAGCACCACACCGTCCGCGTTCGTCATCGAGCTGCCCGAGGGAAGCCTCGCCATCCACGACCTGAGCCTGGGCACGCCGGCGCCCGACGCGCCCGTCGTGCTCGCCGTCCACGGCATCACGGCCAACGGCCTGTCGTGGCGCCGGGTCGCCGACGAGGTGGGTCGTCGCCACGGGCCCGGCGGTGTGCGCTTCCTCGCGCCCGAACTGCGTGGACGCGGCGACAGCCGCTCGGCGCCGGGACCCTACGGTCTCGGTGCACACGTGGACGACCTGACCTCGATCGCCACCGTGTTCGGCTCCGCCCCGGTGCTCGTCGGCCACTCCATGGGGGCGTTCATCGCGGCCCTCGCCGCGGCCCGGCATCCCGAGCGGTTCCCGGCGGCCGTGCTCGTCGACGGGGGCCTGGCCTTTCCCGTGCCCGACGACCTCGACGTCGACGCCGCTCTCCAGTCGGTGATCGGGCCGGCCATGGACCGGCTGTCGATGCGCTTCGCCGATCCGGCGGCATACCTCGGCTTCTGGATGGGGCACCCGGCCCTCGGACCGGTGCTGCACGGGCCCGGTGGCGACGCCGCTCGGGCCTACATCGAGCACGACCTCGTGCAGGATCCCTCCGACGGTCAGTGGCGCAGCACGTGCGTGCTCGAGGCCGTCCGTGCCGACGGCGCCGACGTCATGGCCGACCGCGAGACCCACGCCGGCCTCGCGACCGCGGTCGGGGAGGGGGTCCAGGCCGAGCTCGTGTGGGCCGAGCGCGGCCTGCTCGACGAGCCGCAGGGGCTCTACGACGAGTCACGGCTCGCGGCCCTGCACCTGCCGGAGGGCGTGCGGACGACCCGGGTCGACGCGAACCACTACGACGTCATCCTCGGGGACCCGGGCGTCGCATCAGTCGTCGACGCCGTCGACCGACTCCTCCTCCCGGGCTGACGACGACCGGGACGGCGTTCACCGTCTGTGGGTGATGCCCGCCTGGCGCACGTCGGCCGATCCTGCCGTCATGACCGGTATCCACGTCAATGCAGACACGTTCGCCCGCGCCGAGACCGACCGGATGTTCACCGCGATCGCCCGGGATGCCGGCGGCGTCAACCAGCTCAACCACTCCCGGGTGCCCACACCGCTCGACCACCAGCCGGTGATCCGGATGAACCGCGACACGCTCTACAGCGCGGCGATCGTCGACATCACGAGCGGCGCAGCCCTCAGCCTCCCCGACACGGGAGACCGGTACCTCTCCGCGATGGTCGTCAACCGCGACCACTACGTGAACGCCGTGTTCCACGAGGCCGGCACGTACGAGCTCACGACAGACCGCTTCGACACCGACTTCGTGTGCGTCGCGATCAGGACGCTCGTCGACCCGGCCGACCCCGACGACGTCGCGGCCGTCAACGCCGCCCAGGACGCCATCACCCTCTCGGCCCGCTCAGCGAGCCCGTTCACGGCGCCGGACTACGACGACGGATCCCTCGACCGGACACGGGGCGCGCTCCTGGAGCTGGCCAAGGACTACCCGGGTTTCGACCGGGCCTTCGGCGCACGACAGGACGTCGACCCGGTGCGCCACCTCCTGGGCACCGCGGCCGGCTGGGGTGGCCTCCCGTCCGAGGAGGCGACGTACGTCAACGTCAGTCCCGACCTGCCCGTGGGGGAGTACCGGCTCACGGTGCGTGACGTCCCTGTCGACGGCTTCTGGTCGGTCAGCGTCTACGACGGCGACGGGTACTTCGCCGACGACGGAAGCCGCGTCAGCCTCAACAACCTCACGGCGGACCGGGACCCGGACGGCTCCGTGACCGTGCACTTCGGTGGGTGCGGCGACGGCCGGACGAACTGCCTCGGTATCACGGAGGGGTGGAACTACCTCGTGCGCCTCTACCGCCCGCGGCCTGAGGTCCTCGACGGCACGTGGACGTTCCCGGAGGTCTCGCGCCTCGGCTGACCGTGCTGTCGTGCTGTCGTGCACGGGTCAGGCCGGGGCCTGGAGCGCGCGGAGACGCAGCGCGATCTGCAGCTCGAGCGCGTGGTCGGGGTGCTGCCAGGACTCCCCGAGCAGGGCCGCGATGCGCTCGAGCCGTTGCGAGACCGTGTTGACGTGGACGTGGAGGGTGCCCGCGGCGTGGCGTGGGCTGCCGCCCGCGGCGAAGTAGGCCGCGAGCGTGCCCACGAGGTCGGTGCCGCGCCGCTCGTCGTAGTCGAGGACGGGGCCGAGCAGCTTGCGGACGTACTCGTCGACGTCCGGCGACGAGCCCACGATGAGCCCGGCGAAGCCGAGCTGGGTCGCCGCGGCGCCCTTGCCTCGGTGGCCGAGGGCGATGAGGGCTCCGACGGTGCGGTGGCCCTCCTCGTGCGCCTCGGTGATCCCGTCGACGTCGGTGACCGGACCGACACCGGCCACCGTGACGCACGTGCGCTTGCCGATCCGGGCTGCCACGGCGCGGGCCAGGCCGTCGGGCTCGGTGCCGGGCACGAGGGCGATGACGTCGCCGTCGTGGGAGCCGACGAGCGAGGCCTCACCGGTGGCGGCACTGGCGGAGATGAGCAGGGCCCGGTGTCCGGTCGGCTCGTCGCCGCGGAGCACGAGCAGGCAGAAGGGCCGCTGGGGGTCGAAGCCGACGGCGCGGGCGAGCGCGAGGCGCTCCTCGCGCGAGCCACGCGCGCTGACGAGGTCGCTGACGAGTCGGTTGCGGGCGGACTGCCTGGCGTCGGCGGCCTGGCGCTCGAAGAGCAGGACGAGGGCGGTGACGACACCGGCGCGCTCGACGGTGCGCTGGTCCGAGTCGCTGAGGGTCGGGCCGCCGACGTAGATCGTGCCGAGCCGTTCGCGGGCTGCGGTGACGGCGACGGCATAGACACCGTCCCGTTCGACGAGGCGACCGGCGGCCAGGCCGGGGAGCGCGTTGAGGGCCGCGAACGGGTCGCCACCGGCAGGGTCGTGCTCCGGCGCCGGGCCGGACGAGCTGTGGCGATGCCCGGTCTCGTCGACGAGCACGGCCCACCCTCCGAGCAGCTCGGCGAGGGCGTGCGTGATGTCGTCGACCCCACCGCCGCCGAGCACGAGGGAGGCGAAGCGGTCGTGGGCCGCGGCGGCCTTCTCCACGCCCTCGGCATACTGCCGCACGGTCTCGTGGGCGTCCGAGAGGGCGGCCAGCGCGTTCTCGGCGTCGGCGAGGGCGCGTGTCTGCACGAGGGTCACCGCGGCCAGGGTGGCGAGGTTGCCGAGGAGTCCGACCTCCTCGCGGGTGAACGGGCGCGACGACCGGTTGGCTGCGAACAGCACACCGACGAAGTGCTTCTCGACGATGAGGGGCGTCCCGCAGATCGCGATGATGCCCTCCTCGCCCACGGCCCCGTCGATGGCGTTGGTGTGCCGGAAGCGCTCGTCGGCCCAGTAGTCGGCGGTCCAGTAGGGCTTGTGGGTCGAGGCGACGAGACCGCCGAGGCCGGCCCCGAGCGCCAGACGCACGGACTGGAACGCCGCCGAGACGGACCCGTCGGTGGCCCGCATGAAGGTGTCGCCGGCGTGGGGGTCGTAGAGCGTGAGGTAGGCGAGGTCGGTGCCGACGAGGCGGCGGGCCCGGCGGACGATCGCGTCGAGCACCGAGCCCGGGTCGCTCTCGGTCGCGAGCTCACGGGCCGTGTCGAGCAGGGCCGCGAGGCCGGCCTCGCGGTGCTGGTGGACCTCGCGGGCGCTCGTGATGCGCAGGGCCAGGTCCCGGGCCTCGGCCGGGGCGTCAGCGGCGGCGATCTCGGCGACGGTGGCGTCGGCGGCGAGCAGCTCGAGCAGGGCGATGACCTGGTCTGCCTGCTCGGTGCCCACGTGCTCGGCGGGCGGCTGCGTCTCGCTGCGGGTGGCCACGGGCAGATCCTAGGCGGGTCGGGTCTCGGGTGGGTCGGGTGAACGGGGCGACGGCGGGCTGGGCCCGCTCAGTGGGCCGTCCAGCCGCCGTCCATCGAGAACGACGTGCCGCTCATCGAGCCCGATGCCGGTCCGCACAGGAAGAGCGTGAGCGCCGCGACCTCGTCGGGCTCGACGAGGCGCTTGACCGCGACGGGCGCCAGCATGACCTTCTCGACGACCTCGGACTCGGGGATGCCGTGGGTGCGCGCCTGGTCGGCGATCTGCCTCTCCACCAAGGGCGTCCGCACGTAGGCGGGGTTGATGCACGTCGAGGTGACGCCGTGCGGGGCCCCCTCGAGCGCGACGACCTTCGAGAGTCCTTCGAGCCCGTGCTTGGCGGTGACGTAGGCCGACTTGAAGGCGCTGGCACGCAGGCCGTGGACGCTGGAGATGTTGACGACGCGACCCCACCCGCGGTCGTACATGTGCGGGAGGCTCTGCCGGATCAGACGGAACGGCGAGGTGAGCATGAGGTCGAGGATGAAGTCGAAGCGGTCGAGCGGGAAGTCCTCGATGGGGCTCACGTGCTGGATGCCGGCGTTGTTGACGAGGATGTCGACCTCTGTGGGCAGGTCGGCCAAGGCATCGAGGTCGGCGAGGTCCGCCGTGATCGTGGCGACGCCCGAGCCCTCGGCCAGGGCTGCGAGGCCCTCCTCGTCCCGATCGACGGCGTGCACCTTGGCGCCGGCGGTCGCGAGCGCCCGCGCGACACTTGCCCCGATGCCGCTCGCAGCGCCGGTGACGAGCGCCGTGCGCCCGGTGAGGTCGATGGGGTCGTTGACCGCCAGGGAGCCGCGCTGCTGGCGGTCCGGGGCGTCGTCGCGTGCGTCGGTGCGGGCGTCGGCCATGCGGGAAGACTAGGTAGGCGATCCGGAGCCACCTGTGTGGTGACCTGACACAAAACCCGGCAACCCATGTGGGTCCCGCTCACCTTCGGTCACCGCGTGCGAAAGGGTCCCGGCGGCTGTCGCGGACCTGCCGCCGCACCGGGACCTTCGCCTCTGGCCCGCGCCGCGTCGTCCGCTCGACGATGAAGGGGTGGAGACCGTCGTGAGGACGAGATGTGGGACGGTGCAGGGCTTCGTGCACGAGGGGGTGCACACGTTCCTCGGCATCCCCTATGCCGCACCACCCGTCGGAGCCGCTCGGCTCCGGCCACCCCGGCCACCGGACCCGTGGCAGGGCGTCCGCGACGCGACGAGGCCGGGTGCCGAGCCGCCTCAGGTGGCGCCACCGTCGTCCGGTGGGCCGCCGGCCGGAGCGGGGGAGAGCTGGGACGACGTCACCGGCGCCTTCGAGCAGGTGCGACGCGCTGCCCCGTCCTCGGACTACCTCAACCTCAACATCTGGACGCCCGAGCCCGGTCCGGGCGGTCGGCCGGTGATGGTCTGGATCCAGGGCGGCATGTTCGAGCTCAGCTCGACGGCGGCGTACGACGGACGACAGTTCGCACGTGACGGGGTCGTGTGCGTCGTTATCAACTGGCGCCCCGGCGCAGAGGGCTTCCTGTACCTCGACGACGGCATCGCCGACCTCGGTCTGCTCGACCAGGTCGCAGCCCTGGCCTGGGTGCGCGACAACATCGCGGAGTTCGGCGGCGACCCGGCCCGCGTGACCGTCTTCGGGGAGTCGGCCGGGGCGATGAGCATCGGCTGCCTGCTGGCGATGCCGGAGGCCGCGGGACTCTTCCGCCGAGCCGTGCTGCAGAGCGGTGCCGCGCACCACGTGAGCGAGCCCGAGCACGCCCTGAGCATCGCCCACGACCTCGCCCACCGCCTCGGCGTCCCGCCGACGCGCGAGGCCATCGCGGGCACCGGGGTCGCGCGGCTGCTGACGGCCCAGGCCGACCTGAAGCGTGACCTGCTCGCGGACCCGGACCCGGAGCGCTGGGGCCCAGCGGTGGTGACGAGCACGATGCCCTGGCAGCCCGTCGTCGACGGGTCGGTGCTTCCGGGGCGACCGATCGACCGGATCGCCGCGGGCTCGGCCGCCGACGTCGACGTCCTCATCGGCACCAACACCGAGGACTGGCGGCTGTGGCTCATGGTGAGTGGAGCGTTCGCCGGGATCACCGACGACATCCTGTGCGGGCCGGTCAGCACCCATGGCCACCAGTGTCTCGAGGCCTACGGCCTCGACCCGCAGGTCGCGCTGCACGCCTACCGGGCGCACTACCCGCGAGCCGTTCCCGGTGACCTGCTGGCTGCGGTGCAGACGGACTGGTGGATGCGGATCCCCGCCATCAGACTCGCCGAGGCGCACGCGTACGCCCGCTCACCCGCGCCTTCCCCGGGAGCTCAGGCCGGGACCTACATGTACGAGTTCGCCTGGGGTGCGCCGGGACTCGGCGCGGTGCACGCCCTCGAGGTCCCCTTCGTCTTCGACACGGCGAGGGGCGACACGCCACTCTTCGGGCCGTTGCTCGGAGCGGACCCGCCCCAGGAGCTGGCGCGGACGATGCACTCCGCCTGGGTGGCCTTCGCGTCGACCGGAGACCCGGGTTGGGCGGCATACGACACGGACCACCGCATGACGATGCGCTTCGACACCCCCAGCGCTGTGGTCGACGACCCTCGTGTCTGGGAGCGGGCGTTCTGGGAGGGCCTGCGGTGAGCGGGGACCACAGCCTTCCAGTGGGCTATGTCGTCCGTCGGATCCCGACGGGACGCCAGCCCGTCCTCGACCGGCTTGCCGGGGCGAGCCGTCGGTTCCAGGTGCACGCGCTCGTCGAGCTCGACGTCACGAGGGCCGCGGAGCGGATGCGGGCGGATCCGGAGGAAGGCGTCTCGTGGACCGGGTTCGTCATTGCCTCGGTCGCGCGGGCCGTGTCGTTGCACCCGGAGCTGAACGCCCGCCGGGCCGGTGGTCGGCTGGTCTGCTTCGACCGCGTCGACATCGGTGCCACGGTCGAGCGCGGCACACCCGACCGCCCTGCCCTCGATGTCGTCGTCATCCCGGGAGCAGACCGGCTCACGTGCGCCGAGACCACGGCGCTGCTCCACGAGGCCAAGGTCGGGCAGGCTCCGCCGCACGAGGTCACCCGCCCGATGGCCGCGATGCTGCGACTGCCGGGACCACTACGACGGGCGGCCATCCGCGCCGCAGGGGCTCGACCAGGAGTCTCGGCGCGCTTCGGTCCTGCGATCGGCGTGACGTCCCTGGGCATGTTCGCACACACCTGGGGCTGGGCGATCCCGCTGGCCCCGCTGACCGTGATCGTCACCGTGGGCAGCGTCACCGAACGACCCACGGTGGAGTCGGGGGCCGTCGTCGCGAGGCCGCGACTGCCCCTCACGCTGACCTTCGACCACGCCGTCGTCGACGGAGCGCCGGCGGCCCGCTTCGTCGACACGCTCCGCGAGCTCGTCGAGACGGCAGCCGCCCTCGATGACGGCGCTCGCCGAACCGCGGCCGCTCCACGGCCAGCGCGCGACACGGCCTGACGCGGACGATCCCGCGAGGTCCCACTCAGATGTCGCGGAATACTGCGACGACGACAACTGAGCGTCGGCTCTCAGGGCTCTCACCTGCGCAAACGTGATGTGGCCCGCGACGCTATCCCGATCCGTTCGGCGCTGATTGGGCACTCGGTAGGCACCCCGTGGTGCGAAAAGCGTGCCAAGGAACAACAGCCTGCAAAGGGCACCAGCGAACCGGTCGGCGCGCCGGCATACGCTGCTCACGGCGAGCGTGTGTCTAAGCGCGGCAGAGACGGCGGCGGACGTCTCGACCCGTTCCTCCGCTCGGCTGCGGCAACCCTGGGGTGAGGTAGAGGTAGGGGGCCCGCGGCAGCGTTTGCGCCGGGCGCGTGCGCCGACTGAGCATGGGTGGGCAGCGGACTCGGATGGGGGAGCCTCGCTGCTCGCGGGGTAGCGCGCCACCGCGGCGGTGAACGCGATGAGTTCGGCCATGGCTCGGTCCAGCACCCCCGCCGTACAGAGACCGGGGAGACCGTCCGCCGCCGTCGACTCGGGCGAGCGCCGCCCGGTCACGGCGGGGTGTGGGCCCATCCGCGCATGAAGCTCACCGCTTCGACTGAGGCACGCGCGTCGTGGCGGGCTCGGGCCAACGACCAGACGGCACGCAGGGTCCACCTCCGCATGCTGCAGCACAGCAGCTCGAGCCGTTCCTGTTGGGGTGGCTGGCGGGCGCGACAGCGACTCGAGCCACAGTCGCCGCCACTCAAGTCGAAGGGTCGGCCACCAGGGGGAGCTGTTCCATCACCTGGTCACCACCTGCGCGGGCGGCGACCGCGATGGCGGCCGCTGTGCGGACCTTGTACCGCTGGTCACCGGGCAGCTTAGCGAGCGGCAGGTACCGGCTATTCCCGACAAGGGATAATCCTTCGACGGTGCCTCATGTGCCACGCGCGGTCGTGGCTGCGTAACGCGGGGGCGTCTTTGGGGTCATTCTCCGCAGGGTGATCCACACTGAGCGATACGACAACTTTTGGGCGACTCGACCGTGTAGCGGGACATGACGGTCCTCCGACTCAGTGGAATCGCTCAAGCCCGTTTTGCCCGGGCTATTGCCTTTTCGGATCAGCCGCGACATGATCCTCGCGCTAACCCAGAGTTGAGACTGGGTGTTGAACAGGGGAACAAACTTCATGCGCCGATCGTTCGTGCCCGCCTGCCTCACTGCAGGTCTTCTTGTCGCTATGCCTAGCGTCACCCAGCCCGCCGTTGCTGCCCCGCAGGCCGCGGCGGCAACGACGACAACAACGTCTGTTTCCGCGTCTGTGAGTGCTGGGCAGGCTGCTCAGCAGGCGTCCGCGACGGGTAATCGCGTCAAGGTACCTGGGATGACGTCCCAGACGACGGAGACCTTCGCGAACCCGGACGGCTCCTTCACCGACGAGATCGCGGTCGAGCCGGTTCGGGTGAACCGGGCCGGGGCGTGGCTGCCGGTGGACTCGACCCTCCAGGCGAACCTGGACGGTTCCTGGTCTCCGAAGGTGTCGGCGACGTCGATGCGCTTTTCCGGCGGTGGCACGCAGCCGTTGGCGGTCGTGACCCGCGGTGGGGTCACGGTGGATCTGACCTGGCCCGAGTCTCTACCCGTGCCGGTCATCGAAGGCGATACGGCGATCTACCAGGAGGTCTACCCCGGTGTGGACCTGGAGGTGACAGCGGCCGGCACGAGTCTCACCCACCGGATCGTGGTCAAGTCCCGCGCGGCCGCCAGCGATCCGAGAGTCCGCACGGTGCATTACGGCCAGACGGTGCGCGGCGGCCAGAAGGTGTCCCTGCCGGGTGGCGGTATGAAGGTCACCGACGGCTTCGGGCAGACGGTGTTCGAGTCGCCGGAGCCCATCATGTGGGACTCCAGCTCGAGCCCCACACCAACCTCGACCGGTACCGGGACGTCGTCGTCTAAGCAGGTCACGGCCACGAAGCTGTCCGCCGCTGGCGCTGACACGGGTGGCGCGTCCGAAGACGCCTCCGGCGGGACGTCCGATGCTCCGGTCGAAGGCGACCGCGTCTCTGAGCTGTCCTCGAGCATCACCGCGGACACTCTCACCGTTGCACCCCCTGCGGCCGTCCTGGACTCCGCGTCGACGAGCTACCCAGTGATCATCGACCCCCCGCTCGGGACGAAGGTGCCCACCTACACGATGGTGGACGCGGCGTACCCGACGGTCTCGTACTACAAGTACCCGTCCGCGGACCAGGGGGTGGGCTACCAGGACTTCTCAGCGTGGTCGCGCAAACGCCTCTTCTACGGGTTCACCACCTCCGGCTACAACGGCACGCTGGTCAAGTCGGCCACGTTCAGCGCCTACGAGGTGTACTCGGCGACCTGCTCGGCGGGCACGGTGGATGCGTACCTGACGAACATGATCTCCAGCGCCACCACGTGGAACAACCAGCCCAGCCGAATCGGGTCGATCCGTTCGTCGTTCTCCGTGAAGGCGGGACGTTCGGACTGCAACTCGGGCGGCTACTGGGGCTCGTGGGACGTCAAGAGCGCCGTCGTGGACCGCACGACGGCGAAGGCCTCGACGACCACGATTCAGCTGGCCGGCCGGAGCGAGACGACCGACTCGTCGTGGATGCGTTTCGCTGGCCCGTCCACCGCCAACTACCCGCGCCTGAGCGTGGTCTACACCCATATCCCGTCGCAGGTGTCGACCGGAGACATGAAGGCCCCGACGTCCACGACCTCGTGCTCGACGTCCAGCACGAACCCGGTGACGATCAAGACCGACATCGCCAACAACGCGTATTTCTACGCCAAGGTCAAGGACGGCGACACCGGGACCATGTACCTCGATGTCCTGATCGCGTCGCAGACCCTGTCAACAGCAGGGTTCTCGGTGACCGCCAACACCCTAAGTGCTCAGCAGAAGATCGCCATCCCCACGACCCTGACCAACAACGGGGTCTACAGCTGGAAGGCCCGCGCACGCGACGACGACGGCGGCGTCGGGGCCTGGTCGGCCTACTGCTGGTTCAAGGTCGACAACACCAAGCCCAGCCCGCCTGAGGTGGTGGTTACCGGCGGCAACGAGCAGCTGCTGCCGGCCGGGACGACGAGCGTCGGCCTGACCTTCACCCAGACGGACGCGAAGTACTTCGACTGGAAGCTCGGCACCAGCACACAAGCCCGTAAGACAGCGACATCGGGCAGCGCGCCGGCCACAGCGTCCCTCAACGCGGACGTCACCAGTGTCACCGCGCAGGCGATCGATGCCGCGAACAACGTCAGCAACTCCAGCCCACCAGTGTGGCTGGTGCGTGCGACACCGCAGCGGCTGGCGGGCTTCGGCTTCAACTCGATGACCGATCCCGGCGCGGTCACCGGCTCGCCCTACGGCGCCCAGGCCGACCAGTGGCACCTGCCGATCAGCCCGGACCAGACCCCGTGGACCGACGGTCGCTACGCGGGTTGCGTCAGCGGCACCGACGCCAGCGGGAACCCGCTGCCGCCGTGCAGCACCCCGGCCGACTTGGCCGTGTCCTTCCCCGACGGGTCCTCGCCGGTCTCCGATGACCACCGCCCGGTGCGTACCGACGCTTCGTTCACGGTCGGGACCTGGGTGCACGTCGACGAGGACGCCGGCGTGCAGACCATCCTCGCCCAGGACGGCACGGACGGGTACCGGCTGGAGTACGTCCCGGACTTCCAGGACGCCAGCATGACGACGCCGGCGCCCCGGTTCGTGTTCTCGGTCGGATCGGGCGCCTCCACGGTCAAGGTCGCTGACGCCCTCCCGGCCACTGAGGCTCGAACGAGCCGGTGGGTGTATGTCGCCGGCATCTACAACAAGCTCTCGGCGAGCAGCTCGGAGATCACGGTGACCGCCGTGACGAAGTACGGCGTCGACGACAACGGGCAGGGCCCGATCGACCAGGAGGTCACGAGCGCGCCCGTGGCCCTCAGTCGTGCCCTGACGTACGCCACCGGGACCTTCCGGCTCGGCGACTCCGCCGTGAGCACGCCCCTGCGCGGCTCGGTCGACAACCTGTCCTTCTACCAGGCGGCGATGGCTCAGCTTTCCCTGAGCGATGCCGCGTCTGAGAACTACCCGGGGGCAGGAGCCTGACATGCCGGTTCACCAGCAGCCATCCGAGAAGTCCACCGGCCTAAGCCGTCGCCGAGCCGTCACGGCCCGGCCTCAGAACGGCCGCCGTAGGGCTGTCGTCGGAGTCGCGGTCAGCGCGGTGCTGGCCGGCGCAGCCCTCGTCGCGGCCCCGCTGGCCCAGCCTGCCCAGGCCGACGACACCAGCTTCGGTGCGCCGGGCGCGGCAGCCACGGTTCCGGCCGCGATCATGACGGGCCCCGCCGCACCCAAGAAGCTGGTCACCACCCCCGGCAAGCCCGTCGCCCACCGGGGCCACTCCGTCCCCGCGCCCACCAACGCCACGCTTCGGACGTCGCCCACGCCTGTTGGGGGTACGGCGACCCTCGCCCTCGACGGGGATGCCGCGAAGGCGGGCACGATCTCGGCACGGCTCGTGACCGCGCAGCAAGCGGCAGCTGGCGCCCCCCGCGTGACTGGGTCGAAGGGCACCGGCAGCCAGAGCGTCAACGTCAAGCTGACGCGCAGCGCCGGAAACGCGCTCACGGTGACGGTCACGCCGCTCGCACCCTCTGCCCCCACGACCGCGTCCACGGCGCCGACGTCGACGCAGACATCCACACCCCGCCCGAAGACTGGCTCGGCAGCAGGTGCCGCGGCAGGGGCCGAGCTGCTGATCGACGTGTCGGCGTTCCCCGTCTCCGGTGACGCCCTGACCCGCCTGGTCGCCACGCGCGCCGGCAAGGCGATCCCGGTGACCGCGGTCCCGAAGGGGTCGGCCACGGCCGCGGCGCCCGGGCGGACCGCGAGCGGTGACACGACGGTTCGGGTCCCCGTCAGCCTGGCATCGGCATCCGTGACCACCCTGACGACCGGCGCGTCCGGCGCGTCCGGCGACTACGCCGCGACCGACCTGTCACCGGCCTCGACATGGGGTACCAGCGAGCAGTTCGGTGCGTTCACCTGGTCCTACCCGGTGACGACGCCCGCGTCGGCCGGAGGCCTGGACCCCGACCTGAGCATCGGCTACGCCTCGACGTCCGTGGACGGACGGCTTTCCTCGACGAACAACCAGCCCTCCTGGGTCGGAGAAGGCTTCAGCCTTGACCCGGGACACGTCGACCGCGCCTTCGCCTCCTGCACCCAGGACGCGACTGCGGGCAGCAACAACGCCGCTTCCAAGACGGGCGACCTGTGCTGGAAGAACGACAACGCCTCGATCACGTTCAACGGTTCGGCCACCCGTCTGGTCAAGGACGCGAGCGACGCCACGGGGCAGACGTGGAGGCTGGAGAACGACGACAACTCCAAGGTCGAGCACCTGACCGGGGCCGCGAACGGTGACGGTGGCAGCGCCGGCACGGACGGCGCGGGTGAGTACTGGCGGCTGACCACGACCGACGGGACCCAGTACTACTTCGGCAAGGCCCAGACCGACGGCACCACCCCGGTTACGACGCAGTCGACGTGGACGGTGCCGGTCAACGGTAACGACCCCGGCGAGCCCTGCTACAACAGCTCGTTCGCGTCCGCGTTCTGCAACCAGGCATGGCGCTGGAACCTGGACTACGTCGTCGACGCCCACGGCAACTCGATGACCTACCAGTACACCAAGGAGCTCAACCAGTACGGGCAGAACCGCGCCGCCACGTCCGTCAGCTACGTCCGCGGCGGCCACCTCAGCCGGATCTCCTACGGCCAGACCCGCGGCACCGAGTCCGCCAGCAACGACACCGCACGGGTCGAGTTCACCGTCGCCGAGCGGTGCGTCCCGCGCACCGGCGTGACCTGCCAGGTCACCACCCCGGACGAGCTGACCGACGCGACCAAGGACGCGTGGCCCGACGTCCCGTTCGACATGATCTGCGCCCCGGGCGCCACCTGCACCACCTCGCAGTCCTCCCCGACGTTCTTCACCCGCAAGAAGCTCACCGCGATCACCACCAAGGTGCTGCGCGCGGGTGCCCTGACCGATGTCTCACGGGTGGACCTGTCCCAGTCGTTCCCGCCCACCGGGGACCTGACCAGCCCCGCCCTGTTCCTCGACAGCGTCACCACGACGGGCCTCGTCGGCGGGAGCGCGAGCCTGCCCCCGATCCAGTTCGGCAAGCAGCAGCGCGAGAACCGGGTCGACTCCAACAGCGACGGCTCGCTGCCCATGTACAAGTACCGGGTCAACTCGGTCTCGACCGAGAGCGGGGCCTCGATCACCGTCGTCTACATGGGCGCCGACTGCACCACCAAGCCCACCGACCCGCAGACCAACACCAAGCGCTGCTTCCCCAGCTACTGGTACCCGAACGGAAGCCAGACCGCGGTGCTGGACTGGTTCCACACCTACCCGGTGGCCAGCATCACCGAGGACGGCGGCTCGACCACGTCACTGCCCACCTCCACCTCGTGGACCTACACCGGTGGAGCCGCCTGGCACCTTGACAACTCCCCGGTCCCGCCCGACGGCAAGCACACCTGGTCCGACTTCCGCGGGTTCGGCACCGTCACCACCCGCGTCGGCGACCTCAACGAGCCCACCCCCATCCTGAGCAAGTCGACCTACCTGCGCGGCATGGGCGGCACCGTCACCGCGAGCGACGGCACCACCGTCACCGACAAGGACCAGTTCAACGGGTTCACCCTCGAGGACACCACCTACAACGGCGCCACCGTCCTCGAGCGGAACATCTCCATCCCGTGGACGTCAGCAGAGACCGCCCGAGACGCGTTCGGTCCCTCGTTCGTCACCGGCACCGAGACCAGCCGCGCCATCACGGCCACCTCCGCCGGCGACCGCACCACCGAGTCCACGACGACCTTCACCCCGGACGGGTACCCGAGCGTCGTCGACGACCTCGGCGACAAGGCCGTCACCGGTGACGACCGGTGCACCCGCACCACGTACGCGGCCGTCAACACGGCCAAGAACCTGCGCGGCCTGGTCAGCACCGAGGCCACGGTCGCCGTGCCCTGCTCGGCCACCCCGAACAAGCTCACCGACACCATCAGCGAGACCCGCACCTACTACGACGGCAGCTCGACGCTGACGTCCATCCCGGCCACCGGCGACGTGACCCGGACCGAGTCCCTCGCCGAGGACGCCGCCGGTACCGGCACCCGCTACGTCCAGGCCTCCAAGACCGTCTACGACACGGTGGGCCGGCCCGTCGAGACCTACGACCCGCTCGGCAAGAAGTCGACCACCACGTACACCCCGGCCGACCACACCCCCACCACCGGCATTCTCGCCACCAACCCGCTGGGCCACACCATCACCAGCACCCTCGACCCTGCCCTCGGTCAGCCCACCAAGGTGACCGACGCGAACGGGCGCGACACCGTCATCAGCTACGACCCCCTCGGCCGGCGCACCAAGGTCTGGACGGGGTCCCGGGCCATCACCGCCGTGCCCAACCTCGAGTACACCTACCAGCTGTCCAAGACCGCGCCCAGCGTCGTCACCACCAAGACGCTGCTGGCCAACGGCACCAGCCAGGTCGCCTCGACCGCCCTGTTCGACGGGCTCCTGCGCCCCCTGCAGACCCAGACGCCCGTCCAGTACGACACCGTCAGCGGCGGCGTCGGGCGCGCCCTGAGCGACGTCGTCTACGACAGCCGAGGTCTGACCGTCACCGAGCGCGGACCCTGGCCCGACTCGGCGACCGCACCGGGGGCGACCTACGTCAGCAAGCAGACCCAGGAGGTCGGCCGGGCCGTCCTGACCGAATACGACGGTGCCGGCCGGGCCACCGCCAGCAGCCTGATGGCGTTCGGCACCGTGAAGTCCAAGACGTCCACCGTCTACAACGGCGACAGCACGGACACCCTCCCACCGGCCGGGGCGAGCGCCACCCGCGCCGTCGTCGACGGCCGCGGCCGCACCACGGCGCTGCGCGTGTACAAGGGCAACACGATCACCGGCACCCCGGTCACGACCAGCTACACGGTCAACAACAAGGACCAGATGGTCGGCATGACCGACACCGACGGGTCGACCTGGACGTGGACCTACGACCTGCTCGGGCGCAAGACCCGCAGCGTCGACCCCGACAGCGGCACCAGCACCAGCACCTACGACGACGCCGGCCGTGTGACCACCACCACCGACGGCCGCGGCACCGTCCTGACCTACGGCTACGACGACCTGGGCCGCAAGACCAGCCTCAAGCAGGGCGCCACCACCCTGGCCACATGGGCCTACGACGGCGCCAACGTCACCGGCGGGGTGCCCAACAGCATCGGCCGGCCCACCCGCTCCTCCCGCCTGGTCACGACCACCGTCGGCACGACGACCACCACGAGCGAGTACGCCACCACCGTCGACGGCTACACCAACGACGGGCAGCCCACCAAGACCACCACGACCGTGCCCGCCGCCGAGACCGGTCTGGCCGGCAGCTACGTGCGCAACAACTACTGGAACGCCAACGGGCAGCTGTCCTGGACCACCATGCCCACCGCGCCCGGGTTCGCCGCCGAGTCCCAGGCCTACAACTACGACCTGACCGGGCGGGCCTCGCGCCTGACCGCCGGAGCGAGCATCGTCTCGGCCGTCCAACGCGACGAGTTCGGCGCCGTCGGCCACTACCAGCAGTCCGCCGTCTCCGGCATCGGCGTCATCGTCGACCAGCTCTACGAGGCCGGCACACACCGCCTCCAGACGCTGAGCATGTGGCGCCCGCCGAGCACTACGATCACCAAGCCCGAGCTGTACACCACCTACACGTACAACGCTGCCGGGCAGATCACCACCGCCAAGGACGAGCCTGACACGGCGACCCCGGCGCGCACCGACCGCCAGTGCTACCAGTACGACCCGCTCGGTCACCTGACCCAGGCCTGGACCCAGTCCGCCGCCACCTGCGCCCTGCCGACCGACACCACCTACACCGCGTCCGGGCCGGCGCCCTACTGGGCCTCCTGGACGGTCGCCGACGACGGTCGCCGCCTCTCCGAGACCCAGCACGCCACCTCGAGCGCCAACAACGTCACGATCGGCTACACCTACCCGGCTGCCACGGTCCACCCCACCCCCGCGGCGCCGACGCCGGCCCACGCGCCGTCGAACGTCTCGCGCACCGCGGCGGGCGCCACCGTGAACTTCCCCGGCGGGTACACCGGCGGCGGCGCCACCACTCGCAGCGCCCTCGACTGGTCCGACAGCACCATGACCTGGGACAGCGAGAACCACCTGGCCACCGTCACCCGGGCCGGGAAGACCACCACCGCGAACGTCTACGACGCGGACGGCAACCTGCTCGTCAAGGCCGGTCTCGACGGCTCGCGCTCCCTCATGCTCGGCGACACCCAGATCAGCTACACCCCCGCTGTCGGGGCCACCCCGGCGGTGACCAAGGCCAAGCGCCTCTACATGTTTGAGGGGCAGGTCGTTGGTGTCCGGACCGGCACCGGGACCGCCGGGATCTACTACACACCGCCCGGCGCGCAGGGCACCGCACCGTTGCAGGTCAACGCCAACAGCAACGCCGTCACCAAGCGGTACTACACCCCTTACGGCGATGACCGCACCGCGACAGCCGGGTGGCAGAGCTTCGGCGGGTTCCTGTCTGGCAGCGGCGCCACGACCGACGCGCTCAGCGGGCTGACCCACCTCGGGGCTCGCGACTACGACCCCAACCTGGGTCGGTTCCTGTCCACCGACCCCGTCCTGCAACCCGACGACCCGTCCCAGCTCGCCGCGTACGGCTACTCGGGCAACGACCCGGTTAACCACTCCGACCCCACCGGGCTGGCCCGGATGGACGGGGACATCGGGCCGACCGCCAAGCAGCGCGCGCAAGGCAAGAAGACGTACGGGCCGATCATCCGCAGGCAGCGAGTCGAGTCCTACCGCAAGAGCCACGACGTCCGGCAGGAGTCGCACTACACGCAGCGGCTGCGGGCCTCGAACAACGCCCGCAAGGCCGGCTTCACCAAGTACACGATTCCCGGGGCTGGGACCTTCGACCACAAGAACGACACCGCCTCCAGCGCTGACACCGGCGGCGCCGCCGCCCGCGACATGTGGGACGTCGCCTGGGCCGTCGTCGCCGACGACTTCGTCGAATGCGGCCGGGGCAACGGCGGCTCCTGCGCCTGGGCTGCCGTCGGGCTCATCCCCGGAGGCAAGCTCGCCAAGGGCCTCAAGGTCGGCATCGAAGGCGGAGAAGCCCTCGCCAAGGGGACCCACGCCGCTGTAGCGGGCGAGGACACGGTTAGCTTGTTCAAGGCATCCCAAAAAGGCTTGGGAGAGAGTCACTACGCCAACGGGTATAAGCCCGCCGACTTCCCGGGGAACGGCGCCTACTTCGCTCGAGAGAAGGAAATCGCTGACAGCTACGCGTCGCACTACGGTGAAGGGGTGATCGAGACCCGCGTGCCGCGGGGCGCCTACGACGAGCACCTTGCCCAATACGAGATGAAATACCTCGGAGCGCCGCCTGGCACCGAGCTAGCGATTCCGCCGCACATGCTCGACTTCGTGAGCCAGTTCGAGAGGATTTGGCATTGATGTCCGACCTGACACCGCGCCGGGTCCGCGGCACCGTTACGCGACACGAGCCCTACGGCTTCTACGTGGACTTTGGTGAGAAGGCCGAGGGAGTCGTGGTCGTGACCATGGTGGCTCAGGATTCGTCAGAGTCGAATCCACCCTTTCCGGCGGTGGGTGCTGTCATTGATGCGGTCCTGCTTGGTTATACAGAGATAGGCGGCGAGCCACGTCTGTCCGTGCGTCCGCAAGATTTCGAGTCGCTCGACGAGTGAGCAGTTAGGTGCACTGGGCGGTCGAGTATGCCGGCAGTTCACCGCTTTGCAAGCCGCCAGGCGTGTCAGCGAGTGTGCGTGATGAACCGCAGCATTGGCACGGACCTCATGAAGCAGCAGACGCCGATCATGACTGTCATCTCCAACCCTAATGGGCGAGTTGTCACGATGCATCCAGGAATGCCGAGGTAAAATGGTGGTTATTCTGCTCAAAGTCCACGTACAAAACCAGTTGCACGAAACAATCAGGACCATTGAGGAGCCGGGAGAGCCATTCCTGCATTTCTGCCGTGCGGCTAGCGGCATGCAGGTGCGCTACGTCGATTTCATTTGGCCCTACTCGGACGCTATGCTGAACTTCTTTCAGTTGGCGGCGTGGATTGAAGATTTTCCACGAGCTCTGGACTCAGACGGACTATCCGATGAGGAGCGGGCAAGCGCAAGTAGGGTGCTTGCCGCGGCTAAAGAAGCACACTCCTTGGACGGATACCTGCTCATTGAGGGCTAGATGTACTGACCGGGCACGTTGGTTGAGGGAATGCGACTCATCGCTCTGAGCTGCTGACGTGGGAGGGCCTCCCGCGGTGGAGTGGAACTGCTCAAGGTTC
>NZ_LMSX01000012.1:0-231061 GCF_001429655.1 Terrabacter sp. Soil811 | reverse complement strand
CGATTTTTGACACGCTGTTGAGTTCTCAAGAATCGGACACACACCATCAACCACCTCAACGAGGAGGCCTCCGGGGCAACCCTTCAAACTTACCCGCCTCGATGCGCTGGTCCAAATCGGCGCCGGCTCCGAGGAGCAGACCCAACCGGCCACGCCAGACACGCGGGCTTCCACGTCGATCAGACCGAACCAGCGGTCCTTCTCTCTGTGGCGCCAACCCCGGGACCGGCCTACTTCGCGAGCGAAGTTTCGCTCAGCGGTGGCGTCCGGTGCTCCCTGTCGGGCTGACGAAGAGAACGTTACAGGGCATCCCCCGAGATCTCATAATCGGGCCTCCGGACCCCCTCCCGAGGCCCTCCACGGAGCCGTCCGGAGGCCCGTCCGGACACGCGTGACGAGCCCACGGAGAGCCCACCGAGAGCTCCACCGAGAGCCCCACCGAGACACCGGAGAGCACCCCGGAGGAGAGCCGCCGTGAGTCGGCTGGTCAGCCGAGCCGGGCGAGGTCCACGGTCCAGACCGGGTTGCCCGGCAGGACCTTGACCCGCTCGCCGCTCGCAAAGCGCGTCGACGGCTGGAGGAGGGGGACGAACGGGCTGCGCTGGTTCATCGCGAGCTGCCAGACGGCATACGCCCCCGCCCGGTTGTCACCCACCGACGAACGCGCCGCCTCGGTGAGGTCGTCGACGAGCGTGTCGGTGCCACGGGCCCACCCGGCGCGCGACCCCACGAGCTCGCCCGGCGCGAAGGCGAGGTAGTTCTCGGGATCCGGGTAGTCGGGGTTCCAGCTCCACAGGCTGAACGCGGTGCGTCCGCTGCGGTAGGCGGCGACCGCCTCGGCCGCGGGCGCCGGGTTGAGCTGCACCTTGATGCCGACCTGCGCCAGCTGCGCACGCACGGCCACCGCCAGGGCGCTCGTCGGGATGCCCTGAATGGGCAGGTCGGCGGCATACGACAGGGGGATCGGCTGGCCCTTGTAGCCGGAGCGACGCAGCGCCGCCCTGGCCGCGGCGAGATCGCGCTGGGGCACGACGGGCAGCGTCACCACGGGCGTGGGTATGCCGTCCGCCCCGGTCGTGAGGATGCCGTCGGGCGTCGCCGTGGTCCCGGACGAGGACGGGGCCGGCGTGACCGAGGTCGTCGACGTCGTGGGCGTCGGGGTCCCGGTGCCGTCGGTGCCGTCAGTGGGGGCGGGCGAGGGCGCGAGGTCCTCGAGGGCACCGACGATGCCGGCGGGGATGAGACCCGCCGCGGGCATGGACCCGGGCGCGGCAGCCCTGCCGAGCGCCTCACGGTCGAGGCCGCGGCGAACCGCCTCGGTGAAGTCGGGGTCGGCGGTCCACGGGTTGAGGGCCTTGTCGCGCCCGAGGGCGAGGTAGACGAGCGAGCTCGACCGCATCGTCGTCACCGTGACGGCCGACCGTTGCGGCCGGCCGGTGGCTGCATCGGCCTGGCTCGGCGAGAGGTCGAGCACGAGGTCGGCACTGCCGGACCCGATGGCGGCCAGCTGCCGCCGCGCGTCGAGGTTGCGCACGACGATCTCGGGGAAGGCAGGGGTCGGCCCCGACCACATCGGGTTGGCCGCGAGCCGCACCTCGGAGGTGCCGCTGACGCTCTTGATGACGTAGGGGCCCGAGCCCGCCGAGTGCTGCGAGAGGTAGGAGCTCGCCTCGTCACCGGGGCCGATAGTGCCGCCGTGCGCCTTGACCGCCGTCGCATTGAGGATGCCGAAGGCCGGGTTGGCGAGGATCGCGGGCAGGGCGAAGTTCGAGCCGGGAGAGCTGAGCGTGAAGGTGCGGTCGTCGACCTTGACCGCCGAGACGGTGCCGAGGATCGAGCCGGCCGGACCGGACAGCCCTCGCGCGCGCTGGAGGGTGAAGAGGACGTCGTCGGTCGTCACCGGTGTGCCGTCGGAGAAGACGAGGCCCTTGCGCAGCCGCAGCGTCAGCCACCGGCCCTCGGGGGACAGGGTGTACTCGGCCATCCCGGGCACGACCTTGGTCGGGTCGTCGGGGTCGAGCGTCGTCAGGGTCTCGTAGAGCGCGTGCGTCAGCATCGCCCCGCTGCGGTCGAACTGCCGCGTCGGGTCGAGCGTCGTGTGGTCGAAGACGGCCCCGACGACGAGCGGCGCGACCGCGGTCGTCGGCGCCGCGGTGGGGGTCGTGCTCGCGGTTGTGCCTCGCGTGGGGGCGGGCGTCGCGGTGCTCGTCGTGCATGCGGCACCCGAGGCCAGCGCGAGCACGCCGAGGGCCGCCACCGCGGTGGGGCGGACGAGACGTCGACGCATGGACTTCCTTCGGGGCGCCCGGACCGGAGACCGGACCCGGGACTTCGGCGGGCACGGAGAGCACGGTGGCAGGTGGCACCGACGGCAACCCGGAGCACCCCTGTCCGTGGTCGGAAGTCTAGCCGCCGGAGGCCGCCGCGGCGCCCGCCTGCTCGGCCGCCGGCGCGAGCACGAGATAGGCCTGCGCCACGAGCACGACCCCGATGGCCACCCACTTGCCCGTGGGCAGCTCCACCCCGTAGCGCCAGCGGTCGATGAGGACGAGCCCGACCTGGAGCATGACGACCCAGCCCATCGTCACGAGAGCCAGCTCGGCGTACCTCAGCGACGACGCATACACCCAGAAGAGGACGAGGAAGGCGCCTGCGCCGAGCACGAGCGCCCGCACGCTGCCGTTCTCGGCCCACTCCTTGGCGAGGACCGCCCCGAGCAGGTCGAGCCCCGCGAGGCAGACCATGGCGACCGTCGCGACGACCGGCACGGGCCAGGCATCTGGTGCCTTGATCAGCGGGAAGACGTCGGTGACGCTCATGGGTCGTCCTTCGGGGAACGGGCCCGCTCGAGCCACGGACCCCTACGCCTCAGAGGGCGCCGGTCCCGCCGCTGATACCCCTCAGGCCTGGCCGCCCTCGAACCAGGCGACGAGCGCGGGGTCGAGCGCCGGCACGTCGACCGCGCCACCGCCGGTGCGCAGCGACGTCGTCGCCGAGGCCCCGGCCGCCACGGCCTCACGCGCCGCGACGGGCGAGGTCATCGTCGGGCCGCCTTCGCGGGCGAAGCGGACGAACTCGGCGATGAGCAGCGGGTCGGCGCCGCCGTGACCCGTCGTGTCGGCCGCCGGGATCTCGATGACCTCGTCGGCGTCGTCGCGGTAGGTGTCGGTGCGGCGGGTCCACACCTTGACGAGCGCGCCGGGGCCGTCGCCGAAGTTCTCGAGCCGGCCCTTCGTGCCGATCACGGTGTAGTTGCGCCAGTAGTCCGGCGTGAAGTGGCACTGCTGGTAGCTGGCGAGCACCCCGCCCTCGAGGACGAGGTTCGCCATCGAGATGTCCTCGATGTCGACGACCGGGTTGAGCTCTCGCTGCTCGGTGGGCGGCCAGTTGTCGAGGGAGTACCAGTCGGCCATCCGCCGGTCGGAGTTGTCGCGGTGGTCGGTGACGTCGCCGTAGACCGCGAGGGCGCCGACCGCGCTGACCCGCCGCGTGTAGGCGCCGGCGAGCCAGTGGATGACGTCGATGTCGTGGGCGCCCTTCTGCAGCAGCAGACCCGTCGTGTTGCGCCGGTCGGCGTGCCAGTCCTTGAAGTAGTAGTCGCCACCCGCCGAGACGAAGTGCCGGCACCAGACCGCCTTGACCTCGCCGATCGTTCCCGCCTCGATGACGTCGCGCATCGCCCGGACGACCGGCATGTGCCGCATGTTGTGCCCGACGTAGAGGCGCGTGCCCGTGCGGTGCGCGGCCTCGAGCACCCGGTCGGCGTCGGCGACGCTCGTCGCGAGCGGCTTCTCGACGAACGTCGGTATGCCGGCCTCCAGGGTGCGCACGGCGTGCTCGGCGTGCGCGTGGTCGGGCGTCAGGACGAGCACCGCGTCGATGTCGGCGCGCACGTCGGGAGCGAGCAGCTCCTCGACACCGTCGACGAGGCGTACGCCGTCGATGCGCTCCGCGGCGTCCGCGCGGCCCCGCTCGGCCGGGTCGCAGACGACCGTGACGCGGCTGCCCTCACCGGGACGGTGGGCGTACCTCGCGAGGCTGGCGCGCAGGCCGAAGCCGATGATCGCGATGCGGAGGTCCGGCTGGTCGGTCTGGTCGGTCATGGGTGGGGCACCTTCCGGGTGGTGGTGGTTCGAGGGTCTCAGCCCTTGGAGCCGCTGAACGCGATCCCCTGGATGAACTGCTTCTGGAGCACGACGAAGAGGAGGAGCACCGGCAGCGTGGCGAGCACCGAACCTGCCATGAGCGTCGTCGTGTCGACGGAGAACTGGCCGATGAGCGAGGCGAGCCCGACCGACAGCGGCATCTTCGTCGGGTCGTTGTTGACCACGAGGGGCCACATGAGGTCGTTCCACGACCAGAGCACGTCGAGCACGGCGAGCGCGATGAGGCCCGGCTTGGCGAGCGGCAGCATGATCCGGGTGAAGATCTGCCAGTGGTTCGCGCCGTCGAGCTTGGCGGCCTCCTCGAGCTCGCGCGGCAGGCTGAGGAAGAACTGGCGCAGCAGGAACGTGCCGAAGGCGCTGAAGAGGCCGGGGACGATGAGCGCCTGGAGCGAGTTGAGCCAGCCGAGGCCCGACACGATCTCGTACTGCGGCAGCAGGAAGAGCTGGCTCGGGACCATGAGGACCGAGAGGAAGAGGCCGAAGAGCAGGCCCCGGCCGCGGAACTCGAAGCGCGCGAAGGCATAACCGGCCATCGAGCACAGCACGAGCTGGCCGAGCACCCGCCCGAGCGTCTGGATCGTGCTGTTCCAGAACATCTGGCCGAAGGGGAGCGTGTCGAAGACGTCGCCGTAGTTGCTCCACCGGGGCGAGCGGGGAAAGACCGTCGGCGGCACGGTCAGCGTCTCGCCGAGGGTCTTGAGGGAGGTCATGACCTCCCAGAAGAACGGGCGGATCATGACGACCGAGCCGAGGATGAGGACGGCGTGCACGCCGAGGTGGTTGCGGCGCAGACGCTTTCGCCCCCGCGCGCGAGGGAGCCGGGTCGCGAGCTCAGACATAGTGCACCCACTTCTTCTGGAGCCGGAACTGCAGGGCGGTCACCGCGACGATGACGACGAGGATGACGAGGGCGATCGCAGCGGCATACCCCTGCTGGTTCTCGACGAAGCCCCGCTGGTAGAACTGCGCGACGATCGTCTCGGTCTGCGGGTAGGCCGGGTTCGTCGGCCCGGTCATGACGAAGATGAGGTCGAACGTCTGCAGCGCGCCGATGACGGCGAGCACCGAGATGAAGAAGACGCTCGGGCTGATCTGCGGGAGCGTGATCGACCAGAACTGCCGGATGCGGCCCGCGCCGTCGAGCGCGGCCGCCTCGTAGAGGTCCTTCGGCACGCCCTGGATCGCGGCGAGGAAGATGACGATCTGCGTGCCCAGGCTGAGCCAGATGCCAACTGCGGCAATGGCATACAGCGCCGTCGCGGGATTGGAGAGCCAGTTCGTGCCTTCGATGCCGACGAGACCGAGCAGGGCGTTGATGACGCCGACGTCGCCGTTGTAGAGCGTGCGCCAGATGAGGCCGACCGCTGCCGGCATCGTCACCACGGGCAGGAAGAAGAGGACGCGGTAGATCCGCACCCCCCGCAGGCCCTCGGTGCTGAGCAACGCCGCGATGACGAGCGCGACGGGGATGCCGAGCAGGGCGACGACCGTGAACTTCAGGGTGTTGAGCATCGTCCCCCACAGCCGCGCGTCGCCGAACAGCTCGCGGTAGTTGGCGAGCCCGACGAACTCCGACCCGCCGAACGGCCCGGTCTCCGTGAAGGAGATGAGCAGCGTGCGCATGACCGGCCACAGGTAGAAGACGACGAGACCGAGCAGGGTCGGGAGGATGAAGACCGCCGCCCAGAAGAGGTCGTTGCGCCGCATCCGCGACATGCCGCGACCGGTTCCGCCGGATCGACCGGATAGACCGGGCCGGCGGCCGGGGGCCGGGGTGTCGCCCCGGCTCCCCGACCCCGACGGGGCGCCGCCGGGCGCGGTCGCGCCGACGGATCCCGACGCCTGCTCCCTACCGGTGAGCACGCCCGCCACGGTCACTTCTCCTTGGCGAGCGCCGCGTTCATCTGCGTGGCGAGGTCCTTGAGGCCCGTCGCCGCGTCGGCCTCGCCGTTCCACACCTTCGTGAGGAGGTCGGTCTGGAGGGTCGTCCACGCCTTGGTGTTCTTCGACGCCGGGTAGGGCACGGCGGTCGCGACCTCGTCGACGTAGGCCTTGAGGTTGAACTGCGGCATCGCCTTGACCCACGCCTCCTGGGTGCCCTCGTAGGCGGGGATGACCGCGCCGGCGTCGGCCTGGATCTGCGCGGCGCGCTCTCCGCCGAGGAAGCCGACGAACTTCTGCGCGGCGTCCTGGTGCTTCGTCTTGGCGTAGATGACGTTGCCGAGGCCGTGGATGACCGAGACCTGGCCCTTGGGCCCGGCGGGGACCGGCGCGACGTTCACGGCGTCCTTGAGCTCGGGGACGCCGTTGTACTCGACCGCGGCCCACGAGCCGTTCCAGTACATCGCGACCTTGCCGGCCTTGAACATGTCGCCGGGGCTCGTGTCGGTCATCTGCTGGACCGTCGGCGACGCCCCGTCCTTGACGAGCGAGGTCCAGAACTCGATGCCCTGGAGCGCCTCGGGGGAGTCGAAGCCGCTCTTGGTGCCGGCGGCGTCGATGACCTGGCCACCGGCCGAGGGGATCGTGTCGTAGAAGCCGGCCTGGTCCTCGACGGGTGCCGCGGCCCCGTAGACGCCCTTGGTCTTGTCGGTGAGTGCCCGCGCCGTGGACTGGAAGTCCGCCCAGGTCCAGTCGTCCTTGGGGTAGGCGAGCTTCTTCGCGTCGAAGAGCGCCTTGTTGTACCAGACGCCGATCGTGTCGAAGTCCTTCGGGATGCCGTACCTCTTGCCGTCGTAGGTGTAGAGGTCGACGAGGGCCTCGGGGTACTTCGCGAGGTCGAGCTTGGCGCGGCTGATCGTCTGGTCGAGGGGCAGCAGCTGCTGGTTCGCGGCGTACAGCTTGACGTTGGGGCCGTTCATCCAGAAGACGTCGGGGGCGCCACCGCCGGCGGCGGCCGTCTGCAGGGTCGTGAAGTACTGCTTGAACGGCGTCACCTGGATCTTGACCGTGACGTTCGGGTTCGCGGCGTGGAACTCGTCGGCGATCTTCTGCATGGCCGGCATCTGGTTCTTGTCCCAGATGCCGTAGGAGATCGTGACCGGCCCCGACTCGGGCTGGGCGTCGGCCGTGGCGCCGCCGGTGGACTGGCCGCACGCGGCGAGGCCGAGCACGAGCAGCGGGGTGAGCACGGCCGTGGCGGCCAGCGTGGACGTTCTGCGCATTCGCGACTCCTTGGGTGGGGGGTCCGCGGCTGGCGGGAGGCCGCTGCGGTCCGGTGCACGTCATCGGGCAACCCAAGCCTGATCGCTCGTTTGTGCTTGGGCGGGACTACAATCGATCACATTCGATCACCTGTCAATCCGTAGGACAGGTCGGATCCAGACCCGGGACAGGCCTGCAGAGCAGACCGCCGCGGGTCCATGTGTGTTGCCCGGAGGCATCCCTGACGGCGTGGGGCGTCGCGCCCGGAGGTCCGCCATGCGGACTCCCCGAGGGGGGGCCTCAGCCCGCCAGGACCTCGCGGAGGCGCTGCGAGACCGGCCACGCGACGTCGCTCCGGTTGGCCAGGACCGACCACGTCAGGTCCCGCGACGGCTCGTGCCGGGTCACCGCCGAGACGCCGGCGTCGTAGCCGTTGAGCACCACCCCGTCACCCGTCCCGTCGAGCCAGACACCGAGGCCGTAGCGCCGGCCGTCGTCCATGACGTCGGTGCGCGGGCGCAGCATCTCGGCGACCCAGGGCGGGTCGACGATGCGACCGCCGAGGAACGCGTCCCACAGCGCGTGGAGGTCGTCGGCCGTCATGTACATCCCACCGTCACCGCTGCCACGGACGGGAAGGTGCAGCACGTTGGTGCGCAGCCCGACGGCGTCGAGGTAGCCGAGCGCAGCGCGCCCCGGCAGCTCGTCGGAGCGGAGGTATGCCGTGTCGACCGTCCCGGCGCGGGCGCAGACTCGCTCCTCGACCGCCTCGTGGAAGCTCGTGCCGGTCAGCCGTTCCACGACGAGGGCGAGCACGACGAAGCCGCTGTTGCAGTACGAGAAGCGTTCTCCCGCAGCGAACTTCGCCGGTCGTCCGCGGAGGGCCGGCAGGTAGCCCTCGGTCGTGGCGAGACGGTGCACCGGCAGGGTCATGACGTAGTCGGAGGCGTCGAGGTCGGCGTCCTGGTCGAGGTAGTCTCCGATGCCCGAACGGTGGGAGAGCAGGTGCTCGATCGTGACGTCCTCCCCGATGTCGGGCAGGTCGTCGCCGACGACCGCGCGCACAGGGGTCTCGAGGGCGACGCGACCCTCGGCCACGAGGCTCACCACGGTGAGCGCGGTCAGGCCCTTGCAGACGCTGGCGGTCCCGAACTGCGTGTCGAGCGTGTTGGGCAGGTCGTGGGCACGGTCGGCGAGACCGTGTGCCGAGGCGTGCACGACCTCGCCGGCGAGGTCGACGCGGACGACACCCGAGAAGCCGTGCTCGCGCACGACATCGGCGACCGCGGCGTCGAGGTCCACGGCGCGCGCCCGGTCAGGCCCCGACGTAGGCGGCGAGGTGCTCGCCGGTCAGCGTGGGGCGGTCGGCGACGAGGTCGGCCGGTGTCCCCTCGAAGACGACGTTGCCGCCGTCGTGACCGGCCCCCGGTCCGAGGTCGATGATCCAGTCGGCGTGCGCCATGACCGCCTGGTGGTGCTCGATGACGAGCACCGACTTGCCCGACTCGACGAGCCGGTCGAGCAGGCCGAGCAGGTTCTCGACGTCGGCGAGGTGCAGGCCGGTCGTCGGCTCGTCGAGGACGTAGACGTCGCCCTTCTCGGCCATCTGGGTGGCCAGCTTGAGGCGCTGGCGCTCCCCGCCGGACAGCGTCGTGAGCGGCTGGCCGAGCGTGAGGTAGCCGAGGCCGACGTCGGCGAGCCGCTCGAGGATCGTGTGGGCGGCAGGGGTGCGCGCCTCGCCTGCGTCGAAGAAGTCGAGCGCCTCGGCCACCGGCAGTGCGAGGACGTCGGCGATGTTGCGCCCGCCGAGCTCGTACTCGAGCACCGCGGCCTGGAAGCGCCGGCCCTCGCACTCCTCACACGTCGACTCGACCGTCGCCATGACGCCGAGCTCGGTGTAGATGACGCCGGCGCCGTTGCAGGCCGGGCAGGCCCCCTCGGAGTTGGAGCTGAAGAGCGCGGGCTTGACGCCGTTGGCCTTGGCGAAGGCCTTGCGGATCGGCTCGAGCAGTCCGGTGTAGGTCGCGGGGTTGCTCCGGCGCGAGCCGCGGATGGCACCCTGGTCGACGACGACGACACCGTCGCGCTTGGCGACGGACCCGTGGATGAGCGAGCTCTTGCCCGACCCGGCGACCCCGGTGACGACGCAGAGCACCCCGAGCGGGATGTCGACGTCGACGTCGCGCAGGTTGTGGGTCGACGCGCCGCGGACCTGCAGCGCCCCGGTCGCCTGGCGCAGCGAGGCCTTGAGGTTGACCCGGTCGTCGAGGTGGTGGCCCGTCGTCGTGTCGCTCTTGCGCAGTCCCTCGACGGTGCCCTCGAAGACGACCTCACCGCCCGCGGTGCCCGCGCCCGGGCCGAGGTCGACGACGTGGTCGGCGATGGCGATCGTCTCGGGCTTGTGCTCGACGACGAGGACGGTGTTGCCCTTGTCGCGCAGCTGGAGCAGCAGCTGGTTCATCCGCGCGATGTCGTGGGGGTGGAGCCCGATCGTCGGTTCGTCGAAGACGTAGGTGACGTCGGTGAGCGACGAGCCGAGGTGACGGATCATCTTGGTGCGCTGGGCCTCACCACCCGACAGCGTGCCCGCGGGCCGGTCGAGCGAGAGGTAGCCGAGTCCGATCTCGGCGAAGGAGTCGAGCAGGTGCTGCAGCCCCCGCAGGAGCGGTGCGACCGACGGGTCGTCGACGTCGCGGAGCCACTCGGCGAGGTCGCTGATCTGCATGGTGCACAGCTCGGCGATGTTCTTGCCCTTGATCTTCGAGCTCAGCGCCTCCTGCGACAGTCGCGTGCCCTTGCACTCGGGGCAGGTCGTGAACGTGACCGCCCGCTCGACGAAGCGGCGCACGTGCGGCTGCATCGCGTCGAGGTCCTTGGACAGCATCGACTTCTGCACCTTCGACAGGACGCCCTCGTAGGTGAGGTTGACGCCCTCGACCTTGATCTTCTCGGGCTGTCCGTAGAGCAGCTTCTGGAGCTGGCGCTCGGTGAACCTGCCGACCGGCTTGTCCATGGGCAGTCCGGCGCCGCTGAAGATCCGGCCGTACCACCCGTCCATGCTGTAGCCGGGGACGAGCAGCGCGCCGTCGGCGAGCGACTTGCTCTCGTCGTAGATCGCGGTGAGGTCGAAGTCGTTGACCGACCCCATCCCCTCGCAGCGCGCGCACATGCCGCCCTGGTAGACCGCCTCGCGGACGATCGAGGTCTCCTGGCGGTTGCCCTTGTCGGTCTTCATGACGCCGCTCGCGACCCGCGTCGGCACGTTGAAGGCGAAGGCGGTCGGCGGCCCGATGTGGGGGGTCCCGATGCGGGAGAAGAGGATCCGCAGCATCGCGTTGGCGTCGGTCGCGGTGCCGACCGTCGAGCGCGGGTTGGCACCCATCCGCTCCTGGTCGACGATGATGGCCGTCGTCAGGCCGTCGAGGTAGTCGACGTCGGGGCGCGCGAGCGACGGCATGAAGCCCTGGACGAAGGCGCTGTAGGTCTCGTTGATCATCCGCTGCGACTCGGCGGCGATGGTCGCGAAGACGAGCGAGCTCTTGCCCGAGCCGGAGACGCCGGTGAACGCCGTGAGCCGGCGCTTCGGCAGGTCGAGGCTGACGTCCTTGAGGTTGTTCTCGCGCGCGCCCTGGACGCGGATCATGTCGTGGACGTCGGCCGGGTGGGACCCGGCGGAGGGGCGCGACGCGGTCTTCGCAGCGGTGCTCTTCGACTCCATGCGACGTACGCTACGGCCCCGCGCCCACCCCGGGCCTCCCGATTCCCGACGACCTCACGCGTGACCGAGCGGCCCTCGACCGGGAGAGAGGGCGTATGCCGTCAGGGGAGGAGGTCGTCGAGGTAGAGCGGGAGCATCGCCCACCACGTCGGCCAGTCGTGGTCGTAGGCCGTGCCCCAGTCGTCGACGCGGTTGGGGATGCCCTTGCTGCCGAGGAGGTGCGCGACGGCACGGGACTCGCCGACGTCCTCCCAGCGGCCGCTGCCCGAGGCGAGCACGATCATCCGCGTGCGTAGAACGTCGAGCGCCGGACCCTCGAGACCGGGCAGGAAGCGCAGCGGCGAGCTGAAGTAGAGGTCGTCGTTGACGTGCCCGCCGAGGAACTGCTCGATGGCGTAGGTGCCGCTCATGCACACGGCCGACTGCACGAGCTCGGGGTAGCGGCACGTGATGGCGAGGGCGTTGAAGGCGCCGATCGAGGCGCCCGCGACGGTGACCGGGATCGGCTGGCCGCCGAGGTCGGAGTGGATCGCCGGGATGACCTCGCGGGCGATCGCCTCGTGGAAGCCGTTGAAGAGGGCGAGCTGGTGGTCGGGCGTGCCGCGCCCCTCGGCCAGGGCCCGCCCCGCGACGCTGTCGACGGAGTAGACCTTGGCTCGGCCGGCCGCGATGAGCGGCTCGAGGTGCGCGATCATCTTGTGCCGCTCGACCTCCTCCGCGTCACCCCCCGCGGTCGGGAAGAGCAGCACGGGCGCGCCGTAGGAGCCCCACCTCGCGACGCTGATGTCCTGGCCCAGACGGTCGGAGTACCACCGGTCGGTGACCTTCATGGGTGACCTGCCTTCTCACTTGCGCTCGTCACTCGTAGACGAACTTCTGGGGTCCGGGGAAGAGCCACGCGAGTCCGTCACCGAGACGGTCGCGCCAGTTCTCCCAGTTGTGGCCGTCGCGCGACTCCGTGTAGCGCACCGTCATGCCGGCATGGCGGAAGACCGGGACCATCGACCGGTTCGGGGTGATGAGCGGCTCGTAGACGCCGCACGACATGAAGAGGCGGTCGACGACCGCCGACGGCTTCTCGCGGAAGCGGTTGACGAACTTCACGACCGGGTCGAAGGCCGGGCCGCCGCCGTGGTCGAAGCCGATGTCGGTGAAGACGAGCGAGGCGGACTGGAGCATGAGCGAGCCGAAGAAGCCGGGGTAGCGCACCGCCGTCGACAGCGACGCGATGCCGCCGAAGGAGCTGCCCATGAGGCAGCGCGCCTCCGGGGTGTCGATGAGGGGGAGTCGCTCGGTGAGCAGCGGCACGAGCTCGCGCGCGATGAACCGGGCGTGCGGCGCGTGGTTGGGGTACTCCTTGAGCCGGTCCCGAGGCGGCACGAAGACCGCGACGAGCGGGTCGACGTCGAGCCGGTGGATGAGGTTGTCGAGGACGGTCTTCATCGCGGCGAACTGGAGGTAGTCGGTGCCGTCGTGGACGACGAGGAGCGGATAGCGCTGCGCCCGGTTGAAGCGCGCCGGCAGGTAGATCTGCACCGGCTGGTCGCGCCGCAGGGCCTTGCTGTGGACCTGCTCCTCGACGAGGGTGCCGGGGCGGGCCTCGGGGTCGTGGGCGACCCAGTCGGGCACGCGGTAGCCGATGGCCGCGCACACCGACGACGACCCCATCGGGCTGTGCGCCAGGCGCGGGTTGAGCGGGTCGTTGAAGCGCTCGTAGTGGTCGCCCTTGCGGATCTCGATCTGGTACTCGACCCGCGACCCCTCGGGCAGCACGGTCGTGACGGCCCAGAGGTCGGACTCGCCGATCCGCTTGAGCGGCAGGGGATCCGGCAGGCCGACGACGCGGTGGCGCACCCACACCTCGTCGACGTCGCCCCGGTAGAGGAAGGTCGCGCGCTCGCCCTCGATGATCGGGCACCCGTAGCGCTCGACGAAGCGGTCGATCGTCGGGCCGTCGAGCGGCAGTCGCTCGCGGAGGCGGTTGACGGCGAGGCGTTCCATGGCGCTCACGCGACCCCCACCACCGAGACGTGACCGGTGCGGTCGATGACGCGCGCACCGACCGGCAGCTCGGTCGCGCCGTCGGGGAAGCGCACGACGGCCCCGTCGTCGAGCAGGAGCAGCCGGTGCTCGGCGAAGCGCCGGGCCAGCACCGACATGCGCTCGTGGTCGTCGAGGAGCAGCCGCCTCTTGGCGTGCGGCAGCGCGACGATCCCGGGCAGCCGACCCAGCCCCCGGTCGTGGAGCTCGGCCGCGGCGACGCCGTGGGGCGTGAAGTCGTGGAAGAGCACGACCTCGTCGGTCAGGGCCATCGCACCGGCCGACCACGCGACCACGGACTGCTCCGGCCGGAGGGTGACGTCGAAGACGCGCAGCGTGCGCAGCAGGGTGCGCACGTTGCCACCCGCGATGACGACCGCTTCGCACTCGTCGAGGAGCGCACCGATCTCGCCCCGGTGCCAGCCGATGGTGCCGCTCTCGTCGAGCGGCGCGGTGGCGCGGACCGAGCCGTAGAGCTCCTCGAGCTCGGCGGCATACCACCGGTCGACCTCGCGCACGGCCTCCATCGCGGACTCCTCGGCGATGGGGCCGACGGCGTGGATCGAGGTCCGGTGCGCGACGGCGTGCACGGCGTCGATCGCCGCCTGGAGCCGTATGCCGTAGAAGGCGCGCAGCTCGTCCATCCGGTCGCGGAACGCGACCGCCGCCGCCGCGAAGTGCTGGTCCTTGGCCAGCACGTCCATCATCCGGTGGTGCAGGCGCAGGTTGACGCCGCGCCCGTCGAGGTGGCCGGCGAGCTCGGCGTCGTCGGACTCGCGCTCCTCCCAGCCGGAGTTGACCATGGCGATGCGGCCGGTCACGCCGAGGGAGCGCACGGTGGCGCCCACGGTCGTCGTGAACCGCTGGGGGCCGAGCAGGATCGTCGTCGACATCAGGACAGGGCTCAACCGCGCTCAGCCCGCGTGCACGTGGATCGTGCGGCCGACGTCGTCGAGCATGGCGCGCGCCGTGTCGAAGTCGGGGTGGCGCAGTCGCACCCACGCGTTGGCCATGTAGCCGGCCTCGACGCCCTGGGTGCCGTGCCCGACCGGCGGGAAGTGGCCGTCGATGACCCACTCGCCGTAGCGCGACTGGATCTCGTCGATGCCGGTGTAGCCGGTGATCGACCCGTCGTGGTCGGGGCGGAGCGCGACGATGCCGGCGGCATACGTGCGCTGCATCTGGCGCTCGGGCGCGCGGTGGGTGATGACGTGCGCCCACTCGCGGTAGACGTCGACCTCGTTGGCCGCGGAGTAGACGTCCCAGGCGCCGACACCCGGGGGGCGGGCGCCGATCTCGCTGAACTTCAGGCCCTTGGGGCCATAGAACCACTCCATGTGCGTGGCCGACGTCTCGATGCCGAGCGCCTCGATGACGCGGCGCCCGAGCTCACGCACCTCGGTGTAGAAGGCGTTGCCCGGCTCGTCGATGCGGTTCGTCGTGATGAACTGCGGGGAGATCCAGCGCTGGCGCATCGCCTCGAGGACGTTGGGGTAGTAGTGCGTCGCCCAGTCGTGCACGACCCGGCCGTCGAGGCTGATCGTGTCGTAGAAGCCCTCGTGACCTTCGACGAACTCCTCGACGGCGATCGAGCTCGCACCCTCGCGGGCGTAGCCCTGGAGCGCCTGCTCGAGCTCGTGGTCGGAGTCGACGCGCACCGTGCCCTGCGCGCCGGCGCCCGCGCGCGGCTTGAGGATGAGCGGGTAGCCCTCGCGCTCGGCGAACGCGCGCGCCTCGGCGGCCGAGTCGACGGCCGCGCTCGCCGCGGTGGGCACGCCCGCCTGGCGCAGCGCCTCCTTCATCGACGGCTTGTCGCGGCACAGCCAGGTCGTGCGGACGCTCGTGCCGGGGATGCCGCACGCCTCGCGGACCTGCGCCGCCGGCATCGTGTGCGCCTCGACGGTCGCCTCGAGCGCGTCGATCCAGACCTTGTCCTGGAAGTAGCGGACCGCCTCGACCATCTGGTCGACGTTCGTCACCGAGCCGACGCGGTAGTAGCCGCGGAGCGCGCCCAGCACCTCGTCGCCGAGGTGCGCCTCGTCGGACTCACCGATGCCGTAGACGTTCGCGCCCACCGAGGCGAGCGCGTGCACGAAGCGACGCTGGTTCGCCGGGAACGACGGCTCCACGAAGATGATGTTCACGGCGTCGACGCTATCGGTCCACCGGGGGGCCCGCCACGGACGGCCACTCGCCCCGTGTGCCGCCGCGCGGGTCGCGGGGCAAAAGCGAGCACCGGGGGCTGATCGGGACGAGACTGGTGGTGCCGCACCTCGGGCAGCACCTCACCCCTTACGGAGGAAGCCATGTCGAGCACCGTCCCGAACGCAGCGTCACCCGACCCGACCGACCCCGCACCCGACGCACCGAGGACGCGCCGCGAGGCCGCCGCGACGTGGGCGTCCCCGGCCACCTCGTCCGGATGGTCGGGCGCCCTCATCGCCATGGGCATCCTGTCCGTCATCCTCGGCATCATGGTGCTCGTCTGGCCCAAGGCGACCCTGCTCATCGTGGCCATCATGTTCGGGCTGCAGCTCATCGTCGCCGGGGCCGTCCGCCTGTCGGTGACGCGCGACCTGCCGAGCGACCCTGGCTGGCTCAAGCCCGTCTCCATCGGGCTCGGCGTGCTCTCGATCATCGCCGGCATCATCTGCCTCTTCCGACCCGGCACCTCGCTCGCCGTCATCGCCATCTTCATCGCGATCGGCTGGATCGCCGAGGGCATCGCCGCGCTCGTCCAGGGCTTCGGCTCCGACCGGACGACCGGCACCCGCGTCTTCCTCATCGTCAGCGGCGTCGTCTCGATCCTCGGCGGCCTCGTCGTCGCGATCTTCCCGGGCTCGTCGCTCGTCGTGCTCACCCGCATCGCCGGCATCGCGCTCATCGTCATCGGCATCGTCGAGCTCGTCGCGGCCTTCATGGCGCGCCGGGCCGCCGGCAGCAGCAGCACCCCGGCGCCGGCCACCGCCTGACCCGCTCGCGCCACCGGACGGCACACGACAGCGTGGAGGTTCGCACCCCGTCCGAGGGGTACGAACCTCCACGACGTCGGTCGGCTCAGGACGGCTGCGGCAGGTCCTCGAACTCGTAGACCCGGCGGACCTCGACCGACACCTCGTCGAAGAGCGAGGCGAACCTCCCGGCCAGCTCGAGCGCCTGCTCCTTGCTCTCGACGTTGACGAGGGCGAAGCCGCCGATGACCTCGCGCGCCTCGCTGAACGGGCCGTCGGTCACCGTGACGCCGGCGCCCTCGGTCTTGCGGAGGATCGCGCCGTCCTTGCTCTGCGTCACGCCCTCGGCGGCGAGCAGGATGCCCGACTCGGCGTACTCCGACATGAGCGCGCCCATCGCGTCCTGGAACTCCTGGCTCGGGTTCCAGGCCTCGGGGCGGGACTCGTCGATCTTGTGGATCATGAGGTAGCGCATCGGTCTCTCCTTGCGTCTCGTGCCGGGTCCGTCCCAGCCTCCACCACGACGTCGAACGGGGGCGACCCGACTCGACACTTCGATCCTCGAAAGATCGGTCAGAGCCAGCCACGCTCCTGGGCCACGCGGGCGGCCTCGGCGCGCGTCGACGTGCCGGTCTTGCCGATGGCCGCGCTGAGGTGGTTGCGAACCGTGCCCGGCGACAGGTGGACGACCCCGGCGATGGCGGCGACGGTGCCACCGCGCAGCGCGACCCCGAGCACCTCGCGCTCGCGCTCGGTCAAGGGGTTGGCTCCGTCGACGAGCGACTCGGTGGCGAGTGACGGGTCGACGACGCGGAGCCCGGCGTGCACGCGCCGCACAGCCTCGGCGAGCTGGCGGGCCGGAGTGTCCTTGACGACGAACCCGGACGCGCCGGCCTCGAGCGCCCGACGCAGGTAGCCCGGGCGGCCGAAGGTCGTGACGACGAGCGTGCGTACGCCGGGGAGCGCGTCGCGCACGGCGGCCGCGGCGGCGATGCCGTCGACGCCCGGCATCTCGATGTCGAGGAGGCAGACGTCGGCGGCCGAGGCACGTGCGGCGTCGACGACCTCGTCACCGCGCCCCACCTCGGCCACGACCTCGAGGTCGGGCTCGAGCGCGAGCAGCGCCGCGAGCGCCCCACGCACCAGGGCCTGGTCGTCGGCGAGCAGCACCTTGATCGTCGTGCTCACAGCACCACCTCCAGCACGGTCCCGTGGCCCTCGGGGCCCGTCTCGATCGAGAGCCGACCTCCCGCGGCCTCGACCCTCTCACGCAGGCCGCGTATGCCGTTCCCCTCCGGCCGCTCGCCGAGGCCGCGACCGTCGTCGCGGACGGTCAGACGGTTCGACTCGAGCTCGACCCAGCAGGCGTCGGCGTCGCTGTGGCGCACGACGTTGGTCGTCGCCTCGCGCAGCACCCAGGCGAGGACCGTGCGGTGGCGGGGGTCGACCGCGCTCGGGTCGTCGGGCACGTGGCCCTCGATGCCGGCGCCGGCGAGCGCCGTCCGCGCCGAGGCCAGCTCGTCACCGAGGCGGGCCACCCGCAGGCCCCCGACGGTCGCCCGGATCTCGGCGAGCGCCTGACGGCTCAGGGCCTGGATCTCGGCGAGCTCGCCCTTGGCCCGCTCGGGGTCGAGGTCGACGAGACGCTCGGCCAGCTCGGCCTTGACCGTGACGACGGTGAGCGAGTGACCGAGCACGTCGTGGACGTCGCGGGCCACGCGCTCGCGCTCCTCGACGATGGCGAGGTCGCGCGAGATCCGCTCGTAGTCCTCACCCCGGTCGGTCATGAGCCGGACCGCCCCGGTCATCGCACCGACGGCGAAGACGATGATGGCCACGACCCAGGTGCCCTCGTCGGGGTCGACGAAGACCGCGACCGCCGTCGCGATCGCCACGCACGCGATGCCCAGGGCGATCGACCACGCGAGCGGCAGCGCGAACATCCCGAACGACACGACGAAGGGCAGGAAGCCGAGGCTGCCGGCGCCGATGAGTGGAACCAGCCCGACCGCGCAGCCGGCCAGCACGAGCAGGTAGCCGACACCCCGACGCTGCGTCGGCGCGCACCTCCGGTGCAGGCGCTGGAGGTGCTGCGCGCCGAGGCCGTAGACGACGGCGAAGGTCAGCACGAGCGCCAGCCCGAGCACGACCTGCCAGGCCGGCAGACCGCTCGAGACGATCGCGATGACGGGGAAGACGAGGAAGACCAGCCACACCGACTGGACGACCCAGCCGAAGCGCTCCCACGGGTTGCGCCCCGGCGCCGGGTCGGTGGCCGGGCCACCCGGGGCGCCCGGGACGCCGGAGACCGACGCCCGCTGGGTCACTGGCGCTCCCGGCCGCGGCGCACGAGGAGCACGGCGGCGGTCCCGAAGATCGCGAGCCAGGCGAGCACGTTGACGATCGGCACCCACAGCGGGTCCTGCGACCCGTCGGGCAGGTAGCCCTCGGTGAGCGGATAGCGCGCCAGGGCGGCGTACCCGTAGAGCGGCGTGAACTTCGCGAAGGCCAGCAGGGCCCCGGACAGCGGGATGAAGACGTTGCCGAGGAAGGCGAAGATCACCATGGTGCCGCTCGCGGCGCCGACCGCGGCCTCGGAGCGGAACGCCGTGCCGACGAGCAGGCCGTAGACGGCGAAGACGGCGGACCCGACGAGGCAGAGCACCGCGCTGAGCACCCAGGCCTGCGCCGAACCGCGAGCGCCGGTCGCAGCACCGAGGGCGAAGGTCAGCAGGATCGGCACGGCCGCCACGGTCATGGCGATGAGCGCCTTCATGGCGATGTAGGACGAGTCGGCGAGCGGCGTGAGCCCGAGCTGGCGCCCCCAGCCCTGCTGTCGCTCGACGGCCGCGTTGCCGCCGATGCTCGTCGTCGCGGTGACGGCGCCGTAGGCGGCCATGCTGATCATGACGTACATCGCGACGTTGCCGTTGCCGATGGTGGCGTCCTTGGCGTCGACCGTCGCGCCGAAGATGAGGTAGAAGAAGGCGGGCAGCACGGCGGTGAAGAACATGCCCGCCCAGTCGCGCGTGATCCGGCGCATCTCGAGCAGCGTGAAGGTGGCGTTCATCGGACGAGCTCCTCGTCGGGGGTCGTGGCGTCGCGGGCGTCCCGGGCGTCGCCGGTGTCACGGGCGTCACGGGCGTCGCGGCCGTCACCGGTCAGGGTCATGAAGGCCTGCTCGAGGCCGGCGGTGACGATCTCGAGGTCGGTGCCGCCGAGCTCGAGCAGGAGCAGCCGGGCGACGGTGTCGGAGTCGCCGGCCGTGACGACGACCCGGTTGCCGCGCTCCTCGACCTGGTGCACGCCGCCGACCGTCCGCAGCCTCGCGACGGACTCGGCGACCGAGCCCGGCGGCAGCGTCGCGGAGACGGTGCGTCCGCTCGCCTGCGACCGGATCTCGGCCGTCGTGCCGTCGGCGACGATGCGGCCGCCGGCGATGAGGACGATGCGGTCGGCGAAGGCGTCGGCCTCCTCGAGGTAGTGCGTGGCGAAGACGACGGTGCGGCCCGCGCTGGCGTCGGCGTGCATCGTGTCCCAGAAGTCGCGCCGGGCCGTGACGTCCATGCCCGCCGTCGGCTCGTCGAGGACGAGCAGCCGGGGGTCGGGCAGGAGCGCCAGGGCGAAGCGCAGCCGCTGCTGCTCGCCGCCCGAGCACTTGGAGACGCGGCGGTCGGCGAGCGACCTCAGCCCGGCACGGTCGATGACCTCGTCGACCGGGGAGTGGACGGCATACGTCGACGCGATCATCCGGACCGTCTCGCGGACGGTGAGGTCGCGCAGGAGCCCGCCCGTCTGGAGGACGGCGGACACGTGCCCGCCGACGACGGCCTCGCGAGGACGCCGGCCGAAGACCTCGGCCGTGCCGCTCGTCGGCTCGGTGAGGCCGAGCACCATGTCGAGGGTCGTCGTCTTGCCGGCACCGTTGGGTCCGAGGAAGGCGACGACCTCGCCGGGCTCGATGCGCAGGTCGATGCCGTCGACGGCACGGACCTCGGCATCCTGGGACCCGCGTCGGGAAGGGAAGCTCTTGATGAGCGAACGCAGCTCGATCGCCGGCGCCCCCGAGGCGCCGTCGACCGGACGAGGTGTGGTGGTCATGACCCAACTCTCCCGCTCGGCGATGCTCCGCGTCAGCAGCAGGCGTCACGTCCTGCGCGTGACAGGTGTCACGGGGCGCCGGACCGGACAGACTGACCCCATGGCCGACTTCGAGGTGCACCTCGACTCCCCCCTGCCCGCACCCGAGGCGTGGCGGCGGATCCTCGACCTGCGCGCGCACACGGCCGTCATCCCGCTCACGACCGTGACGGGCGAGGCGATGGGCGCGAGCGAGCTCGTCGAGGGGTCGCGCTTCGTCGCGCGGACGGGCGTCGGGCCGGTGGGTTTCGACGACGTCATGGTCGTGCAGTCGGTGGTCCAGCCGACGACACATTCGGCCGGGAGCGCCCGGATCCGCAAGGAGGGCAAGGTCGTCCGCGGACGCATCGACCTGCTCGTGACGCCCACGGCCGCCGGGTCGACGGTCCGGTGGACGCAGCACATCGGGGTGCGAGGCGTGCCCACGCTCCTCGACCCCGTCGTCGCGAAGGTCGCCGGGGCGGCATACGGCTCCACCCTCCGCAAGCTGCTCGCGCGCGGCTGAGGGGAGCGCGGCGGTCAGCGCCAGCCGAGCTCCGGAGCGACGTGCGTCAGGAGGCTCTCGATGACGTGGGCGTTGTAGTCGACGCCGAGCTGGTTGGGCACGGTGAGGAGCAGCGTGTCGGCGGCGGCGATCGCCTCGTCCTCCGCGAGGTCACGGACGAGCTGGTCGGGCTCACCGGCGTACGTCTTGCCGAAGCGGGCGGTCCCGCCGTCGATGTGTCCGACCTGGTCCTGGCTCGCCGACTCGCGGCCGAAGTACGCGCGGTCCCAGTCGTCGACGATGGGGAAGACGCTGCGGCTCACGGAGACTCGCGGCTCCCGCTCGTGCCCCGCCGCCGTCCACGCGTCGCGGAAGCGCTGGATCTGCTCGGCCTGCAGCTGGTGGAAGGGCACGCCGGTGTCCTCGGTGAGGAGGGTCGAGCTCATGAGGTTCATCCCCTGCTCGGCCGTCCACTCGGCGGTGGCCCGGCTGCCGGCGCCCCACCAGATGCGGTCGCGCAGCCCCGGCGCGTGCGGCTCGATGCGGAGCAGCCCCGGCGGGTTGGGGAACATCGGGCGCGGGTTCGGCTCGGCGAAGCCCCGGCCGGACAGGACGTCGAGGAAGACCTCGGTGTGCTGGCGGGCCATCGCGGCGTGGTCGCCGTCGGTGGGCTCGTAGCCGAAATAGCGGAAGCCGTCGACGACCTGCTCGGGTGACCCACGGCTGATGCCGAGCTGGAGCCGCCCTCCGGAGATGAGGTCGGCGGACCCTGCGTCCTCGGCCATGTAGAGCGGGTTCTCGTAGCGCATGTCGATGACGCCGGTCCCGATCTCGATCCGGCTCGTGCGCGCCCCGACCGCGGCGAGCAGCGGGAACGGCGACGCGAGCTGGCGTGCGAAGTGGTGGATCCGGAAGTAGGCGCCGTCCGCGCCGAGCTCCTCGGCGGCCACCGCGAGGTCGATGGACTGGAGCAGGGCGTCCGACGCCGACTGCGTGCCCGAGTGCGGCGACGGGTTCCAGTGCCCGAACGAGAGGAATCCGATGTTCTTCACGTGCGGTCAACAACGGCGGCGCCCGTGCTCTTCCCACCGCCGCACGCCCGCCGGCGCCGGGTGACCGACAATCCGGATCGCCCTCTCGCGCCGAACCACGAGTCATGACGCGCCTACGATTTGCCCTCAGCGGGATCCTCGCCGCGGTTGCCGGGATCGCTGCCGGCCACCTCGTCGCGGGCTTCCTCGCCCCCGCATCCTCGCCGGTGCTCGCCATCGGGTCGACCGTGATCGACCTGACCCCCACGCCCGTCAAGGAATGGGCGATCGCGACCTTCGGCACGAACGACAAGCTGATCCTCCAGGGGTCGGTGCTCGTCGTGACGCTCGTCCTCGCCGCTGTGGCCGGCCTGCTCGCCCGCCGCCGGATGCCCGTCGCCGTCGGCTTCATCGTGCTGCTCACCGGCCTCGCCGGCGCCGCCGCGCTGCTGCGGCCCGCGGCCCGCCCGCTCGACGCGCTGCCCGCCGTTGCCGCGATGGCGGCCGGTGTCGCCACGCTCGTCTGGCTCGCCCGTCTCGCCCGGACCGCCTCGGGCGACGTCGTCCGGGAGACCACCGGCCCCCGGGACGCGGTCATGACGAACGCCACCGGGCCCGACAGCTCGACGGCCGGCTCGAAGGCCGGACGCCGAGGCTTCCTCTTCGGCGCACTCGGCGTCACGGCCCTCGCCGCGCTCGCCGCCGTCGGCGGCCAGCTGCGCGCCGGCGCCCAGTCGGTCAAGAAGGTCGTCCTGCCCGCCGCCGCCGACAAGGTCAAGGCGCTGCCGAAGGGGCTCGAGACGACCGTCTCCGGCATCTCACCACTGCGCACCCCGACCGACAAGTTCTACCGCGTCGACACCAACCTCGTCGTGCCCCAGGTCGACGTCGACACGTGGACGCTCGAGGTCGACGGCATGGTCGAGAAGCCCTTCACGATGACCTTCGCCGAGCTCGCCGCCATGCCGCTCATCGAGCGCGACATCACCATGACGTGCGTCTCCAACGAGGTCGGCGGCGGCTACATCGGCTCCGCCCGCTGGCTCGGCGTCAAGCTGACCGACGTCCTCGACCGGGCCGGCATCACCGGCAGCCCCGACCAGGTGCTGAGCACCGCCGTGGACGGCTTCACCATCAGCACCCCGCTGGCCGTCGTCCGCGACGGACGCGACGCGATGATCGCCATCGGCATGAACGGCGCCCAGCTCAGCGACACCCACGGCTTCCCCGCGCGCCTCATCACGCCCGGCCTCTACGGCTTCGTCGGCGCGACGAAGTGGCTGACCAAGCTCACCCTGACGACGTATGCCGCCGACCAGTCCTACTGGACGAAGCGGCAGTGGGCGACGGACGCCCCGATCAAGACGAGCGCGCGCATCGACACGCCCGCGCCCCTGTCGACGATCAAGGCCGGCACGACCGCCATTGCCGGCGTCGCCTGGGCCCAGCACCGCGGCGTCGGCACGGTCGAGGTCAAGATCGACGACGGCCAGTGGCAGAAGACCAAGCTCGGCCCCGACGTCGGCATCGACTACTGGCGCCAGTGGTACCTCCCGTGGGACGCCAAGCCCGGACTGCACCGCATCGCGGTGCGCGCGACCGACCTCGAGGGGCAGGCGCAGATCACCGAACGCGCCACGCCGTTCCCCAGCGGGTCGAGCGGCATCCAGGAGGTGGTGGTGACCGTCGCGTGAACGCATACGGCCAAGAACCCGCGAAAAAACTTCTCCGACAAGCAATCCGGAGCCACAGCGGCACCGAATCCCAGATGACCGTGCACCACACAGCCACAAGGAGTGACTGACATGAAGAGCATGAAGACCCGTACCGGCCTCGTCGCCCTCGCCATCGCCCTGCCCCTGAGCCTCGCGGCCTGCGGCAGCTCCAGCGACAACACCGCCGCCGCCGGTGGCAGCACGCCCGCCGCGACGTCCTCGGACGCCATGACGAGCACGCCGTCCGACACGATGACCTCGTCCGAGTCGATGGACGCCGCTGCGGCCGTCTTCGGTGAGGGCTGCGCCGCGGTGCCGAAGGACGGCGCCGGCTCGTTCAACGGCATGGCCACCGCGCCGGTCGCGACCGCCGCGAGCGCCAACCCGCTCCTGTCGACGCTCGTCACCGCAGTCAAGACCGCCGGCCTCGTCGACACCCTCAACTCGGCTCCCGAGATCACCGTCTTCGCGCCCGTCAACGACGCGTTCGCCAAGATCCCGGCCGCCGACCTCAAGAAGGTCCTCGCCGACAAGCCGACCCTCACCAAGATCCTCACGAACCACGTCGTGGCCGGCAAGCTCTCGCCGGACCAGCTCGCGGGCGACCACAAGACGCTCGCCGGCACCACGATCACGGTCAAGGGCTCTGGCGAGAACTTCACCGTCGGCAAGGCCGACGCCAAGGTCATCTGCGGCAACGTCCCGACCGCCAACGCCACGGTGTACATCATCGACGGCGTCCTGATGCCCTGATCGTCACCTGACCAGGCTGACGCAGACCACGACGACGGGCGACACAATGGACCCCATGTCACGGTTCTCGGTGGTTCCCTCCGGCGATGAGTCGCCGGGGGGACCCGCCCGCCCAGTCACCCTGGAGCAGCTGCTCCGCCGAGCAGCGACGGGAGACGAGACGGCCTTCGCAGAGCTCTACGACGCCGTCTCCTCCCGGCTCTTCGGTCTCGTCCGCCGGGTCGTGCGCGACCCGGCCCAGTCAGAGGAAGTCACCCAGGAGGTCTTCCTCGAGATCTGGCGGCACAGCGCACGGTTCGACCCGAGCAAGGGTGCAGCTCTCTCGTGGATGCTCACCATCGCTCACCGCAAGGCCGTCGACCGGGTCCGGTCGGCGGAGGCAGCCCGTCACCGCGACGAGGGATACGGCGCCAGCAACCAGGACGTCACCCACGACTCCACAGCGGAGGCCGTCGTCGAACGGCTCGATGCGGAGCGGGTTCATCGGGCGCTAGAGACGCTCACACCGGTCCAGCGGCAGGCCCTCGAGCTGGCCTACCTCTCGGGATACACCCATACGGAGGTGGCCACCATGCTCGACCTGCCACTCGGGACCGCGAAGACACGCATCCGTGATGGACTGATCAGACTACGAGACACGTTGGGGGTGACACTGTGAGCGAAGACATCCACGCACTCTCGGGTGCCTACGCCGTGGACGCCCTCGACGACGTCGAGCGTGCGCGCTTCGAGCGCCACCTCGCCGGCTGCACCGCCTGCCAGGCCGAGGTCGAGAGCCTCGTCGCCGCGGCGTCGGAGCTGTCGGTGCTGACCGAGGCCGCTCCGCCGGCCTCGCTCCGGGCCAAGGTGCTCGCCGAGATCGCGACCGTCCGCCCACTGCCGCCCCTCACGGCACCGCAGCACGAGTCCGTCGACGAGGACGTCACGTCGTCCACGCCCCCGGAGCCCGTGCAGGCTCCGGCCGCCACCGCAGCCCCGGCCACCCAGGTCGAGCACGCCGACGACCTCACCGAGCGTCGCCGGTCCCGCTCCACCCGGGGGCTCGCCCGCGGCTGGCGGGTCGTCGTCGCCGCCGCCACGGTGGCCGTGCTCGCCATCGGCGGGTTCACGGTCTGGAAGCAGATCGACAAGGATCCGTCTCGGGCCATCGCCGACCAGGTGCTCGCGGCCCCCGACGCCACGCGCTACGGGCAGCGGCTCGCCGGCGGCGCGACGGCCACGGTCGTCCGCTCCAACTCGCTCCACAAGGCCGTCATCGTCACGTCCGGCATGTCGCAGCCGCCCTCGGGCAAGGTCTTCCAGCTGTGGCTCCAGGACGCGACGGGTCACATGACCTCGGCGGGCCTGATGCCCGGCGGCGGCGACCAGGTGGTCGTGCTGAGCGGCGACGCCAGCCACTCGAAGGGCGCCGGCATCACGGTCGAGCCCGACGGCGGGTCCGACCAGCCGACCTCCGACCCCGTCGCGTTCATCGCCTTCGCCTGAGACAACCGGTCGCCCGGACGTCGGGCGGTCACGAGCTCGCTCCCGGCTTCCCCAGCTGGAGCTCGTGACCGCCCGACTTCCGCGCTCCGGCGGGAATCGCTCCGACCACTCCCGGATCGGTCACCCCAGGTACGGCGGCGCGACGCCCCAGCCCCACCGTGGAGTGGGAGCGCGTTCGACCGGTTCGGCGCCGGGCTGGGAGTTCTCCATGGCGAGCCGGGTGCCCCACTCGAGGTAGCCGATGATCGCGGCCCGGAACTCCGGGTCGGCGGGCAGCTCGGCGTCGTCGGTCGCCAGACTCATCGTGGCTGCGAAGCGGTGCCGTTGCGCTGGCGTGATGGCCAGCCCGAGGTGGTGGCGGAGCATCGACTCGTACCCCCCGTGCCGCTCCGTGTAGGTCGCAGGACCGCCGAGCACCTCGGCCCACCAGTCCGCGACGTGCGCTCGATGATGCTCCGACACCCCGCCCGGGAAGAAGCCCGACAAGGCCTCGTCGAGCTCGACCCGGTCGTAGAAGCAGTCGATCATCCGGCGCAGCGGCGCGAGACCGCCCGCCCACTCGTACAGCGTCGGCAACTCCGGTTCGTGGACTCCACCCATGACGCCAGTGCACCCCACCCGGCGGCCTGCCGCACCCGGATTGATGATCGTGGGCCGTCGGTTGCCGCGATGTCGGGACGTCGGCCGACGTGAGCAGCCGGCTCCGTCGGCGACTCCGGGCCGGTCGTCCCGGTACGTTCTCCTGCCATGGACCGGATCGAGGTGGCGGGCTTCCCCACGGGTGCCGTATGCGTGGCCCTCGTCGTGCGCGGACGATGACCGGGCGTCACGGGCACGGGCTCGTCATCGGGAAGTTCTACCCCTTCCACGCCGGCCACCAGGCGCTCGTGCGGGCGGCGACGAGCTCGTGCGACCGCGTCACCGTCGAGGTCATGGCGCACACCGTCGAGTCGATCCCCGTCGAGGTCCGCGTGGGCTGGGTGCAGGCCGAGCACCCGACGGCCCGCGTCGTCGCGGCCCCGGACGACCACGACGTCGACTTCGACTCGCCGGAGGTCTGGGACCTGCACATGGACGTCATCGAGTCGCACCTCGACGCTCCCGTGGACGCGGTCTTCACGAGCGACGCGTACGGCGAGGAGATGGCCCGCCGGCTCGGCGCGACATGGGTGCAGGTCGACCCGGGACGGGCCTCGACCCCGATCTCGGGGACCGCGGTGCGTGCCGACGTCGCCGGCTCCTGGTGGGCGCTGCCGTCGCCGGTCCGGGCGTGGTTCGCCAAGCGCGTCGTCGTCGTGGGCGCCGAGTCGACAGGCACGACGACGCTGGCCGACGCCCTGGGCGCGCACTACGGCACGACGGTCGTCCCCGAGTTCTGGGGTGAGTGGACCGACCGGCGAGCCGGCGGGCTGACCGGGCCGTGGCACACCGCCGAGTTCGAGCTCGTGGCCCGCGAGCAGGCCGCCCTCGAGGACGCGGGGGCCGCCGCCGCACCGCGACCACTGCTCGTCTGCGACACCGACGCCTTCGCGACGACGCTCCTGCACGAGCGCCACGTCGGCACCCCGTCGCCCAGCGTGCGGGCCCTCGCCGACGCCCGCCCGACTCCGGCCCTCTACCTCCTGTCTGGCGACGAGATCCCCTTCGTCCCGGACGGCATTCGCGACGGCGAGCACGGGCGCGCGTGGATGCAGGGTCGGTTCCGCGAGGAGCTCACGGCCCGCCGCGTGCCGTGGGTCGAGGTGCGGGGCACGCGCGACGAGCGACTGGCCGCGGCCACCGCCGCTGTCGACGAGGTCGTCGCCGAGGGCTGGGACCTCGCCGACCCTGGGCTGACGGGTGGGTTCGCGACCCGGCTGGCGCATCCGCGTGGATGACCACGTCAGGGGAGCAGGCACACACGGGGCTCGGCCACGTCTCGAGCCAGCACGTCGTCGTCGAGCCGGTGCCCGATGCGGCCGCCTTCGGTCCGGGCAAGCCGCGGCGGTTCGCGACGGCCACCTGAGGCGACTCGTCCACCCGAGGTCGCGGACGGCATACGCCATCGGTCGACGCGCGTCAGTGCGGTGGGCCGGCCGCGTCGGCCCAGATGTCGAGCGGGACCGAGCGGACGCTGCGGCCGTCGAGGTCGAGCTCACGACCCATCCGTTTGACTGAACGGAGCACCATCGACCGGTCGTGGATCGTCATCTGCGGCACCTCGGCCGCGAGCCGGGCCTCGACGTGCGACAGCTCGGTCAGCGAGTGGGTCGTCAGGGCGATCATGAGGTTGGGGCGGCCACCGGAGATCCGCCAGCACACGCGGATGCCCGGCAGCCGGCGCAGGGTCGTGGCCACCGCGTCGATGTCGCCGGCGTCGGCGTAGGCCCAGAGCCAGCTGATGACCGGCCACCCCGAGTCCGGCAGAGCCATGTCGCACCGGAGGACGACGCGTCCGTTGCCGACGAGGTCGGCGAGCCGGCGCCGGACCGTGCTCTCGCTGAGCCCCGCCCGCGCTGCCATGGTGGCCACCGGCATCCTCCCGTCCTCGCCGAGCAGCAGGATCAGCTGACGGTCGACGGCGTCGTAGCCCCGGGCGAGGTCGGTCTGCTCGGACGTCAGGCCGTCGAGACGCGGCTGCGGCGCCCGCATCATGACGGCGCGCTGCGAGGCGTCGAGCACGTGCAGCTGCCAGTGGTCGCCCATCGAGTAGACCTTCGTCACCGCATGGCTGCTCGTCGCGACGACGCCCGGGATCGTGCCGACCGACTCGAGGAGGAAGCGGGAGAGGAACGCGAGGTCGCGCACCTCGACGAGGATCGTCAGGGAGCGGGGCCCGCTCGTGTGCTCGACGCTGAGCACGTGGGGCAGCTCGGTGACCTGCCGCGCAATGGCCAGTGTCTGGGCAGCGCTGCAGCTCAGCTCGACGACGGCGAGGCACGACTCGGGGCGCCCCTGCCCGGTCGCCCGCCCGGACACCCAGGCGATGCCCGCCGACGAGAGTCGCTGCCAGCGTCGGGCCACCGTCACCGGGTCGACGTCGAGCGCCTCGCCGACGAGCGTCCACGACGCGCGAGGCTGCAGCTGGAGGCAGTTGACGATCGCCAGGTCCAGCTCGTCGGCGCGTGCGGCGGAATCCTGCGGAATCTCAGCACTCGTCGCGAGATCCTGCGCATTCCGGGCTCTTCGTGGCATGGCTGCCATTCTCGGTCACTGGTGCGGCCCGCTCAAGGCGGCCCGACGCCACACCGTCCTCAGCACGCACGACCGACACAGGAGCGACGCATGCCGCCCGAAGGCGCGACCCGCGAGATGACGCGACCGACCCAGCCGGCCGGTCTCGACTGGACCACGCGGCTCATGGAGATCGACACGACGAGCCGCGACAGCAACCTGCCGCTCATCGACCTCGTCGCCGCGCACCTGCGGGAGCACGGCGTCGAGCCCGTCCTCATCACGAACGACGACGGGACCAAGGCCAACCTGCTCGCCACCATCCCGGCGGCGGACGGCACGACCACCGGGGGCGTGGTCCTGTCGGGGCACACCGACGTCGTGCCGGTCGACGGGCAGGACTGGGCCAGTGAGCCGTTCGTCCCCGAGATCCGCGACGGCCGTCTCTACGGCCGCGGCTCCTGTGACATGAAGGCCTTCATCGGTTCGGTCATGGCCACGGTGCCGGCCCTGAGCACGACGCCGCTCCGTGAGCCGGTCCACCTCGCCCTGTCCTACGACGAGGAGGTCGGCTGCGTCGGCGCCGTCTCCCTCGTCGACGCGATCGTCGAGCGTGGGCTGCGCCCCCGGGCCTGCATCGTGGGCGAGCCGACGAGCATGCGGGTGATCCGCGGCCACAAGTCGCTGACGATGCTGCAGGTGACCTTCCACGGAGTCGCGGCCCACTCCTCGCGGACGCCCTTCGGTGTCAATGCGATCGAGTATGCCGCCCAGCTCGTCCGCTTCGTCCGTGGCGTCGCCGACGGCTTCCGCACCGACGGCCCGTTCGACGAGCACTACGACGTGCCCTTCACGACGGCGACGGTCAACCAGATCGAGGGCGGCATCGCCGTCAACACCGTCCCGGCCGAGTGCTCGCTCACCTTCGAGTTCCGCGCCGTCGGCGCGGTGGACGTCGACGCGACCGTCGAGACCTTCCGCGCCGAGGCGCGCCGCATCGAGGCCGAGATGCGCCGCGAGAACCCTGACGCCCGCGTCGAGGTGTCGATCGGCGCCCAGGCACCGGGCCTCGAAACCGCGGACGACGAGGACGCCATCGACCTCGTGACGAGGGTCGGTGGCGAGGCCTCCACCGAGAAGGTGGCCTACGGCACCGAGGCCGGCCTCTTCCAGCGCGCCGGCATCCCGACCGTCGTCTGCGGCCCCGGCGACATCGCGCAGGCCCACGCGCCGGACGAGTTCGTCGCGATCGAGCAGATCGAGCGCTGCGACACCCTCCTCGCCAACCTCCTCAGCCACCTCAGCGCCTGACGCGCCCCGACCTCCCACGCCGTCCCGAAGGAGCACCATGACCCTGACCGCCACACCGACAGACGTGACTCCCGAACGCTTGGCCGAAGCCCGCAAGGCGGTGCTGAGCAGCTCCATCGGCGCCGCGCTCGAGTGGTTCGACATCATCGTCTACGCGTCGTTCGCCATCGTCATCGCCGAGAACTTCTTCCCGGAGGGCGACCAGACCCTCGGCCTGATCCTCACGTTCGCGACGTTCGCCATCTCCTACCTCGTCCGTCCGCTCGGCGGGATGCTCATCGGCGGTTACGGCGACCGGCACGGGCGCAAGAAGGCGCTGACCCTCACCCTCCTGCTCATGATGGTCGGCACGGTCCTCATGGCGGCCGCGCCCACCCACGCCATGGTGGGGGCGTGGGCCGGGGTCATCATCCTCGTCTCACGGCTCGTCCAGGGCTTCTCGGCGGGCGGCGAGTTCGGCTCGGCGACGACGTTCCTCGTCGAGACCGCGCCGCACCGCAAGGCCTACTACGCCTCCTGGCAGGTGGCGAGCCAGGGCCTCTCGATGTTCCTCGCGTCGGCGTTCGGCTACGTGCTGTTCACCCAGCTGTCCAAGGAGGACCTCTACTCCTGGGGCTGGCGCATCCCGTTCGTCATCGGGTGCCTCATCGGTCCGGTCGGCCTCTATGTCCGGGCTCGCCTCACGGAGCCCAAGGAGTTCACCGAGAGCACCCCGAACGAGGCACCGATCCGTGCGACGTTCACCGAGCACCTGGGTCGGGTGGTCACCGGCTCGGCCTGCGTCGGCGTCGCCACCATCTCGGTCTACCTCATCCTCTTCATGCCGACGTATGCCGTGAAGAACCTCGGCGTCCCCGCGAGCGCCGCGTACCTCGGCGGCGTGGTCGCGGGCGTGGTGACGATGGTCGGAGTCCCGCTCGTCGGTCGGCTGGCCGACCGCGTCGGACCGGCCCGGGTCATGGTGTGGGCCGCCGTGGGCGCGCTCGTGCTCGCGTGGCCGCTCTTCGCGATCGTCATCACCTCGCCGACCGTCCCGGTCCTCGTCGTGTCGATCGGGCTCCTCGGCGTCATCATGGCCTTCTACTTCGGCCCTCTGCCGGCCCTGCTGACCACGCTCTTCCCGAGCGACGTGCGGGCCACCGGCGTCTCCGTCGCCTACAACGTCGGCGTCACGGTCATGGGCGGCATCGCCCCGCTCGTGCTGACCTGGCTCATCGGCCTCACCGGCTCGCTCAACGCCCCGAGCGTCTACTACATGGTGGTCGCCGTGATCTCGCTCGTCGGCCTGACGGTGGCCCGCCGACGCTACGGCGCCGCCTGAGTGCCCGCCGTCCGCGGCGTCGGCGTGCTCGCCCGACGTCGCGGACGGCATACGCCCCCGGTCCGGCGGGTGTCAGACGGAGGCCGGCCAGCGACGGGCGCGCCACTCCGCCCAGGAGGCGAAGCCCGCCGGTGGGTCGTCGACGGGTTCGCTGCCGTCGAGCTCACCGGGCGTCGGGACCTCGATGCTCGTGGCCCACGCGTCGAGCTCCTCGTCGGACATGTGCCACGTCGTGTGCGACGCCTCGGCCAGGCGCAGCTCCAGACGACGACGCTGCTCGCCCCGGGTCAGCTCGAAGTAGTGGATCTCCACCCGTGCACCCCGGTCGGCTGCAGCCTGCCGCAGGGCGGAGCGCTCGTCCCGGCCCCACAGGCCGTAGTCGATGACGACGTTGGTGCCGAGCTCGAGGGCGCGCAGGCCGACCTCGATGAGCCGGCCCTCGATGACGTCCTGGGCCGACGGCGGGTTGTCTTGCCCGTAGAGCGCCTTGACCCACTCGTCCTTCGTCAGTCGGAGGGCCCGCTGCTCGACCTCGAGGCGCCGGGCTGCGGTGGTCTTGCCGGTGCCGGGCAGTCCCACGGTCAGGAACAGGGTCGGGGGGCTCATCGATCACCTTCCGTGCGAGCGTTTCGCCCCATCATCGTCGACCTCTCGCCGGGGTCGGCCCTGTCCGGTCCGTCGCCGACGACGTCGACGACGTCTCTCCCTCCGCGAGCAGCGACTCGTGGCTAGTGTCGACATCGGAGCACTGCCAGCGTCGAAGGAGGCCGCGATGAGATTCATGCTGATGATGCACGTGGGGCACGACGGCGGTCGCGAGGTGCTGGAGTGGAGCCAGACAGACATCGCGAACATGATCGAGTTCCAGCGGTCGTTCGACCGGGAGCTCGAGGAGAACGGCGAGATGGTCTTCAACGCCGGGCTCGCGTGGCCCGACCAGGCACGGATCGTGCGCCACGCCGACGGGGCGCCCGCCGTCAGCGACGGGCCGTTCCCCGAGGGTCGGGAGTTCCTCATCGGCTTCTGGGTCGTCGAGTGCGACAGCGAGGAACGGGCGTATGCCATCGCGGCGAAGGCGTCGTCGTCACCCGGGCCGGGTGGGGCGCCGACCGGCGTCCCGATCGAGGTGCGTCCGCTCGCCGGGCCTCCGCCCGTCGACGCCTGACCGACGGGCGGACCACGGACGACACGTGGACGTCCTTCCCGCACTGACGCTCGGGCAGTCCACCGTGCCTTCCGGGCGCTGACGATCCCGCCGGGGCGCCGGGTCGCGAGGTACGTTGTCGCCATGAGCGACACCCCCGTGTCAGGCGGGTCCACCGGGCCGACGGGCCCGGACGAGCAGTTCACCGTCCCCGTGCCCAACCTGCCGCGCGGTCCGGGGGCCGGCGCGGCCGGACCCACGACACCTGCGGCCGCGGCGCCGACGCAGGCCATCCCCGTCTTCGAGCCGACGCGTGAGCCGCCGACGGCCGACCCGTCGTGGCCCTCCCCACAGCCGTCTGCTCCCCCCGTGCCGCCGAATCCGTATGCCGGACAGCCGGTTTGGCCGGCCACCTCAGCTCCCAGCCAGGTCACCGACGAGACCGTCGACCCGCTGCTCGGGCAGATCGGTGTGGCGCTCTTCTGGATCACGGTCGGCTGGTGGCTCTTCGTCGTGATCCGCGTCCTCGGCTTCCTGACCCGTCACGGCGTCACCGACACGATCCTCATCCGGACCATCGACCTCGGCGCCGAGGAGACGGTCGTCGCAGCCGTCCTGTCGGTCCTCGCGGCGCTGCTGCTCCTCCTCGGTCGCGGGCGATCCGGCCGATCGCCCCTCGGCTGGGCCTCCCTCGCTCTCGCCGTCGTCACGGTCGGCGTCGCCGTCTGGCGCCTCCTTCCGTGACCGGGATCGCCTGAGCGCGAACGGGATCCGATGCTCACCCCTACAGCGGCCCGAGAGGTCGCAGACGCCTACGGTCTCGACGGGACCGCGAGCCTGACCGGCCCGGTCGCGCGCGGTCAGCTCGGCCAGGTGTGGCGGCTCGACACCGGTCACGGCAGCCACGCCGTCAAGGAGTGGTTCGCCACGCCCGACCTGGACGCAGCCTCGAGGGACGCCGACCTTGTCGCGGCGGCCCGAGAGCAGGGCGTCGTCACGCCGCGGATCCTGCGCACGACCAGCGGCGACGTGGCCACGACCGTCGACACCACGGACGGCGAGACGGCCGTCCGGGTCTTCGAGTGGGTCGACCTGCAGCCACGGACCCGCCGACTCGACCCGGTCGCGGTCGGGCGCACGCTCGCGGGACTGCACCGGGCGGGCGCGCCGTCGGACGAGGCCGTCGACAACTGGTTCGCGACGGGCTTCGGCGAGCAGCGGTGGCGCGAGCTGCACCAGCGGGTCCTCGAGGAGGGTGCACCGTTCGCCGGGCAGCTCGGCGCGCTCGTCGACGAGCTCGTCGCCGTCGAGTCGGTCGTCGAGCCGCACGAGTCGCCCATCGTCTGCCACCGCGACCTCTGGGCCGACAACGTGCTCGCCACGTCCGGCGGTGACGTCTGCGTCATCGACTTCGAGAACCTCGGCCCGGCCGACCCGAGCCAGGAGCTCGCCATGGTGCTCTTCGAGTTCGGCGACGACGACCCGGCCCGCGCGCGGCGGCTGCACACGGCATACCGCGAGGCCGGCGGACCGGGGCGGGTCACCCGCCGCGGGCACTTCACGATGCTCGTCGCCGAGCAGGCCCACATCGGCCAGCTCGCCTGCTCGCGCTGGGTCGGTGCGAGCAGCGAGCCGGAACGCGAGCGCCTCGCCGCCTGGTTCCTCGAGATCCCCGACGACCCGGTGACGCTGCCGCGCATCGACCGGGTGCTCGCCGCCGTCACCTGACGTCGGAGAGCACCGCTCCGCGGCTGGGCTCAGGCCCGGACGACCCGCAGGGTCCGCACCTCGAAGGCACCGAGCTCCACCTGCACCGCGCCATCGACGACCGGGACCTCGCCGTCGTCCAGCGGCTCCTCGAGGAGCGTCGCCGTCGTCACCGAGCCGACCGGGAGGTCGAGTCGCACCGTGCCGCGGGCCCGTCCACCGAGCGACTCGTAGACCCGGACGACGAGGTCGCCCGAGCGGTCGGCGGCCTCCTTGACGCTCGACACGACGATGCCCTCACCCGTCGCCGTGACGAGCGGGCCGACGCCGTGGCCACCGGTGACCCGACGGGCCGGCGTCCCCATGAGCGCGCCCTCGCGTGTCGCGACCTCGGCGTCGGCCCCTATGACGAGCCCGTAGCGGTGCGTCTGGACGCCCTGGTCGGTCTCGGGGTCGGGGAAGCGCGGGGCCCGCAGCAGCGACAGCCGCAGCGTCGTGATGACGTCGTCGCCGACGACGTCGCGAGTCACGTCGTGGCCGTAGGTCGAGTCGTTGACGAGCGCGACCCCGAAGCCGCGCTCCTCGGCGAGCACGAAGCGGTGCATGGACGTCTCGAACTTCGCCGCCTCCCAGCTCGTGTTCGTGTGCGTGACCCGGCGGTGGAAGCCGAACTGCGTCTCTGCGGCGACGTGCTCGGCGCGCACGTCGAGCCGGAAGGCGACCTTGAGGAACTTCTCCGTCTCGTTCCAGTCGGTCTCCTGCTCGATCTCGAGGAGCCTCGCTCCCGGTGCGAGCGAGAGCTCCTGTCGCACGGTGGAGTCGGGCGAGATGCGCCGCTCGACGACGACCCGGGCGACCCCCTCCTCGTCGACCGAGGCCGACAGTGCGCTCACGTCGCGCAGGTCGGTGACCCGGTTGCGGTAGTAGCGGTCGACGTCCCACGCGTCCCAGCGGTTCGGGACGTCCTCGTGCAGCTGGAGGAGGTTGCCCTCGCGCCCCGGTGCGATGGCGTCGCGTGCCGTCGCGAGGTCGACGGCCGAGGTGACCAGTCCCTCGGCCGACACCGTCACCGCGACGACGCCGTTGTCGAGGACCCAGCCGCCGTCGCGCTCGCTCAGCGACACGGCATACGCCCCGGGCTCGTCGGTCCGCGACTCCCGCTCGACGACGCCGCCGGCCGGCACCCCGGCACGCTCGAAGGGCGCGGCGTTGGCCTCGAGGGCCGTGTCGCCCTCACCGACGAGCGCCGCGAGGGAGCGCGCGACGATCGCCTCGGCCGCTTCGGTGACCCGGGCGTACTGCTCGACCGCCTCGCGGTGCACCCACGCGATCGACGTCCCGGGCAGGATGTCGTGGAACTGCTGGAGCAGCACCTGCTCCCACAGGGCGTCGAGCTCGTCGTGGGGGTATGCCGTCCCCGTCCGCACGGCGGCCGTGGCCGCCCACAGCTCCGCCTCGACGAGCAGGTGCTCGGTGCGACGGTTGCCCTGCTTCGTGCGGTGCTGCGAGGTCAGCGTCGCCCGGTGCAGCTCGAGGTAGAGCTCCCCGACCCAGACGGGCGCCTGCGGCAGCTGCTCACGGGTGCGGTCGAAGAAGGCGTCGGGGTGCTCCCAGCGCACCCTCGGGCTGCCCTCGAGATCGGCGAGGCGGCTCGCCCGGCCCGTCATCTCGCGGGTCGTGCCGCCGCCGCCGTCGCCCCAGCCGACGGGCGCGATCGAGCCGGTGGCGACGCGGCTCTCGCGGAACTGGCGCGAGGCCAGGGCGACCTCCGCGCCGGACAGCTGCGCGTTGTAGGTGTCCATCGGCGGGAAGTGGCTGAGGACGCGGGAGCCGTCGATGCCCTCCCAGAGGAAGGTGTGGTGCGGGAACGTGTTGACCTGGTTCCACGAGATCTTCTGCGTGAAGAACCACTCGAAGCCGGCCCGGCGCATCAGCTGTGGCAGGGCGGGCGAGTAGCCGAAGCTGTCGGGCAGCCAGACGCCGCGGCAGCGGATGCCGAGCTCGGTCTCGAAGAAGCGCTGGCCGTGGAGGAACTGGCGCACGAGCGACTCGCCGGACGGCATGACGGTGTCGCTCTCGACCCACATGCCCCCGAGCGGCAGGAAGCGGCCGGCGGCGACGGCTGCCTTGACCCGTTCCCAGACCTCGGGCCGGTGCTCCTTGATCCACGCGTACTGCTGGGCGCTCGACATGCCGTAGACGAAGTCGTCGGTCTCGTCGATGAGCGTCGTCATCGACGAGGTCGTCCGGGCCACCTTGCGGATCGTCTCGCGCACGGGCCACAGCCAGGCGCTGTCGATGTGGGCGTGGCCGACGGCGGAGATCTCGTGCGCGCTCGCCTCGGCGGGGCGGGCGAGCACGTCGACGAGGGCGGCGCGCGCATCGGCGGCCGTCGCGGCGACGTGCTGGAGGTCGAGGCGGTCCATGGCGTCGTCGAGGGCCTGGAGCACCTGCATGCGCCGCGGTCCGGGCGGCAGCTCGGCCTGCAGCTCGAGGAGCACCTGGACGTCGAGCGCGAGCTCGAAGACGTCGCGCTCGAAGACCGCGAGGTCGAGGCGACCGGTCGTGTACAGGCGCGTCGACGAGCTCGTGACGATGTCGCCCTCGCGCGTCGGCACGAAGGGGTTGCCCGCGACGAGGATCGGGTTCGAGGCGGCCTCGACGTAGAGCTCGACGGCCTGCCCGGCATCGGCCTCGTCGGCGACGAGGACCCACTGGTTGCGCGGGTTGAGCGACTTCATCGGCGTGCCGTCGGCGCGGTAGACGAGCCCCTCGCACTGGAAGCCGGTCATGTCGCGGTCGAAGCCGAGGTCGGCGACGATCTCGACGCGCCGCCCGGCCCAGTGCGCCGGCACCTGCCCCGTGAGCCGGAACCACGTCGTGCCCCAGGCGGCGCCCCACGGGGTCCCGACGGCATACGGCGTGTAGTCGAGGGCGAGGCCTTCGGCCGGCGACACCGGCTCGCCGGGCAGCTCGTGCCACTCGGCCGTGAGCTGCACCGCCTCGGCGTGCACGGCCGGGAGGATGCGCTCGGCGAGGACGCGCGTCACGCGCCCCACGGTCAGGGGGATGTCGTCGTGCATGGCTGCCTCTCGGGGGTGCGGGGTCGGCCGATCTCGGCACGACGGCCCGACGCGGACCGATCGCCGCACGGGCGACGACCTCCGGCATATCGTGACCGCGTGACGAACATCGGACGCCTCATGCTCGCGCAGGTCAGGTCGATCGGCTCGCGCAACGCCTGCCTGTCGCCGGGCGATGTCCCCGGCGGCCCGTGGGTCGCGCGCGGTGGACGGACCTATCGCACCGGCGCGAGCGGCAGCACGAGCGAGGCCATCACCCGGGCACGCGCGATCCGCTCGGTCACGAGCGTGCGCGGCTACCAGGAGGTGGGCCGGGCCGACCTCTTCATCCAGGTCATCCCCTTCGCGTCACCGGAGGACGCCCGTGCGGCCCTCACCGAGCTGCGCGCGCTCCCGAGGACGATGCCGCAGAGCAAGGGCCTCTCCGACGTCGGCGAGCTGCGGGCGGTCGCGGCGCCCGAGGTGGCCGGCACGACGCACGTGGAGGCGGCCGAGCAGGCGTTCGTCCTCGACGGCGAGCACTCGCGCACCCTCACCGTGTGGTGCGTCGTCGGCAGCACGGTCGTCGTGGCGGCGCTCGGTGGGCGGGCCGAGGCGGTCCGGTGGCCGCAGCTCGCGGCGCTCGTCGAGGCGCAGGCGGCCGCGCTCGGCTGAGCGGGTCGCGCCTGTCGAGGCGTGCGTCAGCCGCGACCGAGGATGCGGCTGAGGAAGCCGGGACCGGACGCCTTCTCGGACTCGGCGTGGCCCGGGCAGCGCTGGCCCGCGGGCACGTTGCGCATGACCTGGTCGACGTGCTGGCCGCAGCCGGCCCACGTCGTCTTGCCGCAGGTCTTGCAGGTGGCCGCTCGGCACATGGTCGATCTCCTTGGTCGATGTATACCCATGGGGGTATGCGTTCGCGACCACGATAGCCGAGAGCGGGCGCGCGTCCAAGCCCGCTCGGCGGCGGGGTGCGGCTCGGGGGCGGGGCGTGGCCCAGCAGCCGGCGTACGGCTCAGAGGTCAGCGCTGCTGCCAGTCGGGGCCGAGGCGCACGACGTCGCCCACGACGACGACTGCGGGGGACCGCACGCCACGCTCGCGGGCGAGCTCGGCGATGGTGCCGACCGTGCCGACCGTGGTGCGCTGGTCGGGCCCGAAGCCGCGCTCGACGACCGCGACGGGGCAGTCGGCCGACCGGCCGTGCCGGGCGAGCAGCTCGGTCGTGCGGGCGAGCTGGGTGACACCCATGAGCAGGACGAGCGTGTGGTCGCCGCCCGTGGGGAGCACCGGGATGTCCTCGTGGCCCGTGACGACCGTGAAGCCGCGCGCGACGCCGCGGTGGGTCACGGGTATGCCGGCCGCCGCGGGCACGCTGACCGCGCTCGTCACGCCGGGCACCACCTCGACCCGTATGCCGTGTGCCTCGCAGGCGTCGCGCTCCTCGCCGCCGCGGCCGAGGACGTAGGGGTCACCGCCCTTGAGCCGAACGACGCCGAGGCCGCGCTGGGCCTCCTCGACGAGGATGTCGTTGATGCGCGACTGCGGCACCGGGTGGTTGCCCGGGGTCTTGCCGACGTCGATGACGCGCACCGACGCAGGCAGCCGGTCGACGACGGCGCGGGGCGCGAGCCGGTCGACGACGACGACGTCGGCCGAGGCGAGCAGCTCGTGGCCGCGGGCCGTGAGGAGGCCGTCGATGCCCGGCCCGCCGCCGACGAGGGCGACCCAGCCGCGACGGCCGTGCGTGCGGGTGCGGCGCAGGTCGAGCGTGCCCGAGACGAGCGCCAGCTCGACCCCGTCGCGGACCGTCACGGCGAGACCGGGGTCGCCGGCGGCATACGCAGCCACGGTGACGCGGCCGTCGGGGGTCGTCACGTCGGCGCGGGCGGCGACGCTCGCGGTCGTGCCGGCGGCGTCCGTGGAGTCGACGCACCAGACGCGCAGGGCCTCGGCGTCCGCGGCGACCTCGCGGTCGACGGACGGCTCGCCCGTCGCCGTGTGGGCGAACCACGCGCCGTCGAGGTCGGCGGGGCCGGCGTAGTCGCGCTCGAGCCACTCGACGCGGCCGGCGTCGGCCAGGTCGCGCAGGTCCTCGCAGAGCCACGGGGCGACGACCCGCACGACGGCGCCTTCGTCGAGGAAGGCCCGGACCCGGCGCGCGGACACGGGCCCGCCACCGACGGCGACGACGAGCCGACCGGTCAGGTCGAGGACGACCGGCAGCGCCGGCTTCAGATCTCCCATTCCTCGTCACCCTCGGGCTGCGTCGGGGCGTCGGCGGCCGTGGGCAGGGTCGCGCCCACCATGCCGGCGGCGACGGTGCGTCCGTCGTGCGCGTCGATGAGCAGGAACGACCCGCCGCGACGCGAGGTCGAGTAGTTCTCGACCGGGACCGGCGCCGCCAGTCGGAGCGTCACGAGGCCGATGTCGTTGAGCGACAGGGCTTCTGCGGGGACGGTGTGGAGTCCGTCGAGGTCGAGGGCGCCGTCGAGCGATCGGACGGCCGTCTGCACCGTGCGCGAGCCGTGCTTGAGCAGCAGGCGCTGGGCCGGGCGCAGCGGGGCGTCGCCGAGCCAGCAGACGACGGCCTTGATGTCCTGGGTCGGCTCGGGGGCGTCGGCCGCGGCCGCGATGACGTCGCCCCGCGAGATGTCGATCTCGTCGGCGAGGCGCAGCGTCACCGACTGCGGCGCAAAGGCCTCCTGGAGCTCGCGGTCGCCGAGGTCGATGCCCGCGACGGTCGTGCGACGGCCCGACGGGAGGGCCACCACCTCGTCACCGACGCGCACGACGCCCGAGGCCACCTGGCCGGCATACCCCCGGTAGTCGCGGTGCGACTCGTCACGGGCCGCGCCCTGGGGGCGGATGACGAGCTGCACCGGAAGGCGGAACGACTCGTTCGCCGGGTCGTCCGAGGGCGGGAGCGCCTCGAGCAGCTCGAGCAGGCTCGGGCCGTCGTACCAGGGGGTGCGCGGCGAGCGCTCGGCGACGTTGTCGCCGTCGAGGGCGCTGACCGGGATGGCGATGGCGTCGACGACGCCGAGCTCGCGGGCCACGGCCTGCACCTCGGACTCGACGCGGTCGTAGACCTCCTGCGAGAAGTCGACGAGGTCGATCTTGTTGACGGCGACGACGACGTGCGGCACCCGGAGCAGCGCGGTCACGGCGAGGTGGCGGCGGGTCTGCTCGAGGACGCCCTTGCGCGCGTCGACGAGGAGCACCACGACGTCGGCCGTCGAGCTGCCGGTGACGGTGTTGCGCGTGTACTGCACGTGACCGGGGCAGTCGGCGAGGACGAACGAGCGGTTCGCCGTCGCGAAGTAGCGGTAGGCGACGTCGATGGTGATGCCCTGCTCGCGCTCGGCGCGCAGGCCGTCGGTGAGCAGCGCGAGGTCGGCGGCGGTCAGGCCACGGTCGCGGGAGACGCGCTCGACGGCGGCGAGCTGGTCGGAGAGCACCGACTTCGTGTCGTGGAGGAGGCGACCGACGAGGGTCGACTTGCCGTCGTCGACCGAACCGGCCGTGGCGAGCCGGAGCAGGGTGCCGCGGGCGGCACCGGCAACGGCGGCCGGGTCGAGGACCGGCGTGGTCTGGGTGGGGGCGGTCACTAGAAGTAACCCTCCTTCTTGCGGTCCTCCATGGCGGCCTCGGAGATCCGGTCGTCGGCGCGCGTGGCGCCGCGCTCGGTCAGGGTCGAGGCGGCCACCTCGACGACGATCTCGGCGTTCGTGCGCGCCGGGGACTCGACGGCCCCGGTGCACGACATGTCGCCGACGGTGCGGTAGCGCACGAGGCGCGTCTCGACGGGCTCGTCGTCGCGCGGTTGGCTCACCGGGCCGACAGCGAGCCACATGCCATCACGCTGGAAGACCTCGCGCTCGTGGGCGTAGTAGAGCGGCGCGAGCGGGATGTGCTCGCGGTCGATGTAGCGCCAGATGTCGACCTCGGTCCAGTTGCTGATCGGGAAGACGCGCACGTGCTCGCCCGGTCGGTGCCTGGGGTTGAAGAGGTTCCACAGCTCGGGCCGCTGGTTCTTCGGGTCCCACTGGCCGAACTCGTCGCGGAGGCTGACGATGCGCTCCTTGGCGCGCGCCTTCTCCTCGTCGCGTCGCCCACCGCCGAAGACACCGTCGAAACGGTGGTCGTTGATGGCGTCGAGCAGCGGCAACGTCTGGAGCGGGTTGCGGGTGCCGTCGGCGCGCTCGCGCAGCCGGCCGTCGTCGATGTAGTCCTGCACGCTCGCGACGACGAGCCGCAGGCCGAGGCGCTCGACGGTCTCGTCGCGGTAGGCGAGGACCTCGGGGAAGTTGTGGCCCGTGTCGACGTGCAGCACCGGGAAGGGGATCGGCGCCGGCCAGAAGGCCTTAGTCGCGAGGTGGAGCATGACGACGGAGTCCTTGCCGCCGCTGAAGAGCAGCGCCGGACGCTCGAGCTCGCCCGCCATCTCGCGGATGACGAGGATCGCCTCGGCCTCGAGGGTGTCGAGGTGGGTGAGGCGGCGGTCGTCGGAGTCGCCCGGGTCACCGGCAGGGGCGGCCGGGGCCGCGTCCAGAGGGGTGGTCGTCGTCATGTGTGGAGTCCGCACTCGGTCTTGGAGAAGCCGGCCCAGCGGCCGGCCCGGGGGTCCTCGCCGGGCTCGACCCGGCGGGTGCACGGCTCGCAGCCGATCGAGGGGTAGCCGTCGGAGAGGAGGGAGTTGACCTCGACCTGGTGCTCACCGGCATACGCGAGCAGCTCGTCGAAGGTCCACGCCGCGAGCGGGTTGATCTTGACGAGGCCGTTCTTGGCGTCCCACGTCACGAGGGGGGTGTCGGCCCGGGTCGGGCCCTCCTCGCGGCGGACTCCGGTGACCCATGCCTCGTAGAGCGGCAGGGTCCGCGCGAGCGGCTCGACCTTGCGCATCTGGCAGCACAGTGCCGGGTCGCGCTCGTAGAGGCGAGCGCCGTACTTCTCGTCCTGCTCGGCGACGGTCAGCTCGGGCATGACGTTGACGAGCGTGATCGGCAGGTCCTCGGCGACGATGTCGCGGGTGACGATCGTGTCGGAGAAGTGGTAGCCGGTCTCGAGGAAGAGGACGTCGACCCCCGGCGCGAAGCGCGAGACGACGTGGGGCAGCACGGCATCGGCCATCGAGCAGGCCACCGCGAGGGTGCCGTCGAAGTGGAAGGCCGCCCACGCCGCGACCTCGTCGGCCGTCGGCTCGTGCTCGGGGTCGGCGCCGAGCGTGGCGTTGAAGTCGTCGACGATCGCCTTGAGCTCGGCATCGCTGCGCCGCCTGCGCGGGACCTTGGGCGTCGCGAGGGGAACTGCGGTCACAGGAGTGCTCCTTCGTCTGCTCGGCGGGTCCACGACGAGAAGCTCTCGCCGGACTCGCGCTGGTCGAGGAAGGTCCGCACGACGCGCTCGACGTAGTCGGGCAGGTCGTCGGCCGTCACCTTGAGGCCGCGGACGGTGCGTCCGAGGCCGGCCTCGTCGCGGTCGACGGAGGCCAGGCCGCCGCCGAGGTGCACCTGGAAGCCGGGCACCTGCTCACCGTCGATCGTCACGAGCTGGCCCTTGAGGCCGATGTCGGCGACCTGGATGCGGGCGCACGAGTTCGGGCAGCCGTTGACGTTGAGGCTGATCGGGGTGTCGAGCTGCTCGGTGACGTCGGCGAGACGCTGCTCGAGCGCGGCGATCGTCGTCGCCGCCGTCGCCTTGGTCTCGACGATGGCGAGCTTGCAGAACTCGATGCCGGTGCACGCCATCGTGTGTCGCCGGAAGGGACTCGGCGCGGTGCTGAGGCCGAGCTTCTCGAGGCGGGTGACGGCGCCCCGGACGAGGCGGCCCGGGACGTCGAGGACGACGAGCTTCTGGTGCGGGGTCAGGCGCAGCCGGTCGGAGCCGACGTGCTCCATGAGGTCGGCGAGCCCGGTGAGCACGTCGCCGCTGATGCGACCGACGGTCGGAGCCGCGCCGATGTAGCGCTTGCCGTCCTTCTGCAGGTGCACGCCGACGTGGTCGCCGGGGCCGCTGGCGGGCGCGGGCGGCGGGCCGTCGGGGAGCTCGCGCTCGAGGTACTCGTCCTGGAGCACCTGGCGGAACTTCTCGGGACCCCACTCGGCGAGGAGGAACTTGAGGCGGGCCTTGTTGCGCAGCCGGCGGTAGCCGTAGTCGCGGAAGATCCGGATGACCCCGTGCCAGACCTCGGCGGCCTCCTCGGGCCGCACGAAGACCCCGACCCGCTCGGCGAGGCGGGGGCTCGTCGAGAGGCCACCGCCGACCCAGAGGTCGTAGCCGGCGCCGAGCTCGGGGTGGATGACCCCGACGAGGGAGATGTCGTTGATCTCGTGCACGACGTCGAGGCTCGGGTGGCCGGTGATGGCCGACTTGAACTTGCGCGGCAGGTTGGCGAGCTCGGGGTCGCCGATGTAGCGGTCGAGGATCTCGTCGATGACGGGCGTCGGGTCGATGATCTCGTCCTGCGCCACCCCGGCGAGCGGGCTGCCGAGGATGACCCGCGGGGTGTCGCCGCACGCCTCGGTCGTCTGGAGACCGACGGCCTCGAGGCGCCGCCAGATCTCGGGGACGTCCTCGACGCGGATCCAGTGGTACTGGATGTTCTGCCGGTCGCTGATGTCGGCGGTGCCGCGAGCGAACTCGTGGCTGATCTCCGCGAGGACGCGCAGCTGGGCGAGGCTGATCGCGCCGCCGTCGAGGCGGACGCGGAGCATGAAGTACTCGTCGGACAGCTCGGTGTCGTCGAGCTGAGCGGTGCGGCCGCCGTCGATGCCGGGGCGGCGCTGCGTGTAGAGACCCCACCACCGGAAGCGCCCCGAGAGGTCCTGGGGCGGGATCGACGCGAAGCCCTCGCGCGAGTAGATCTGCTCGATCCGCTCGCGGACGTTGAGCCCGCCGTCCTCCTGCTTCCAGGTCTCGTTGGCGTTGAGCGGCTCGGTGCCGTCGACCTTCCACTGCCCGTTGGAGCGGCCGGCGCGGGGCGGGCGGGTGCCGGGGCGCACCGGGGCCGTGCCGGTCGCGGAGTCGGTGACGGTCATGTAATCGAATGTATAACCAGCACTTATCTCTGCCCAAACGGGTCCAGAGTGCGGCCCTTTCCCACCCAACCAGTGGGAATGCCGGGCACCCCGCGGCCTGTCAACCGTCGAAAGGCCCACGGACCGGGTCCCGATTCGTGGCCTTTCGACGGTTGGAGGGGTGGCGCGGTCAGGGGCCGGCGAGCTGGCCGGAGTCGACGGCCTGGACGATGCCGACCACCGTCGAGAGATACGCCTGCGAGTGGTTGTAGGAGAGAACCGCCGCCGTGAGGTCGGCCGGGCGCGAGAGGTCGCGGCCACCGGCGCAGAGGTAGTTCGCGGCCGCGAGCGCCGCGTCCTCGATGTTCTGCGGGTCCTTGACGCCGTCGCCGTTGCCGTCAGCACCCCAGATGCGCCACGTGCCGGGGATGAACTGCATCGGGCCGACGGCGCGGTCCCAGACCGGGTCGCCGTCGTAGCGGCCCCCGTCGGTGTCGCGGATCGCCGAGAAGGAGCCACCCGAGAGCGCCGGACCCCGGACCGGCGGGACGGCGTCGTGCGACGCGTCGAGCGTCCGGCCACGGAGCGAGGACGACTCCACCTCGCCGATGGCGGCGAGCAGCATGACGGGGATGTGGCAGGCACGCTGCCGCTCCGCGGCGGAGGCGTATGCCGCCCAGATGATCTCGTCCTTGGTGCGTGCGGTCGGCCGCGTGGTGCCCTTGGGCGGCACGGTGACGACGACGGGGATCTTGATGACCGCCTTGGGTCGCCACGGTGTGGGGTTGGCGCTCGACCCGCCCCCCGGCTCGAGGGTCGCGGCGACGACCGGAGGCGCCTCCTGCGCGAGGGCCGCAGCCGCAACGCGGATCTCGTCGAAGACGGGCAGCACGAGATCGCCTGCGACAGAGCCGAACCCGCTGTCGAAGAGCGGCGGCGCCGGTGGCGTCGAGCCATCACTGCTGGCCGTGGCCGCAGCGCCTCCCGGGACCAGCGGTGAGAGCAAGGGCGCCGGGGTCGGGGTCGGCACGGCCGGCGCGGTGTCGGCCACGGCCCGCGCTGCGGACCCGACCAGGGCCGTCGCCACGACGACGGAGGCGGCCACGGCTCGTGCCGCGGTCAGTCGTCGCCTGGTCGCCCCTGACATGTCCCTGTCCTTCCTCGGGCGCGTGGCCGCCCACTCACCAGTACAGCGCGAAATCCTCGACCGCGGCGACGAACGCCGAGTCCCACAGGACCACGGGCCATCCTGCCCTCCGGCCCGACTCGTCGCGACGGGCGGGCCCCACGCCCGTCACCGACTCGCGGCGGATCGTGGGGTGACAGTGCCGGTCGAGTCCTGAGCCGAGTCGGTGCTGCCGGGGACGGCGGACGCCGCGGGCCGGGCAGCGGACGCCGCGGCCCGGGCGCCCCCGCGCTCGGCCACCGCGCGCGTACGACCCGGTGCCGGAGCCGGACGGCGGCGGCGCCTCCAGAGCAGCCAGGCGGCCCCGATCACGGCGGCCACGGCGAGCGCGGCGGACGCCGAGGCCAGCAGCCCCGAGATGGGCGCCCGCGACACGACCGGGGCCGGGTCGGAGGCGCTCGGGCCGACCACCCAGTGCACGGTGCTGCGCACGTCGTCGAGACCGCGCCGGTGCACGACGACGTCGACGTCGACCGGTCCACCGGCCGGCAGCTCGAGCGCCGCCGACCAGCGCGACGGCGTCACGGCGGTCGCCGTCACCGGGGCCTCGGCCGCGGCGGGACGAGCCTCGACACCACCGGACGAACCGCCTCGGACCGTGACGGAGACACCCGTGACGGGCCCGGGGGACGGCCGACGGGTGTCGAGCACGTCGATGAGGGCCACGCTGGCGCCGGGACGGTTCGGCCGCAGGGCGACGGTCTGCTGGAGGTCGGCGACCGGTCGGTCGTCGATGACGCTCGGTGCCTGCGCGCTGACGAGACGGGGAGAGACGGCGGGCTGCCCCGTGGCGAGGAGACCACCGAGGGCGGCGACGACGAGCAGTCCCAGGGCCTCCGCTGCGATGAGCCGCCGGCGGACCCGACCGTCCTGCAACCCCCGAGGGTGCAGGGCACGGGTGGTCGCGAGGGCGACGAGACCGACGAGACCGGCCAGGGCGACCTTGGCCAGCAGGACACGACCGTAGGTGGTGAGCAGCACGGCATCGACCGAGACGACGACGTCGCTCGTGAGGTAGACGCCGGTGACGGCGACGACGACGACCGAGACCGTCGCGGGAGTGCGGAAGCCCCGCAGGATCCCGCGGACGTCCGCACGGGAGAGTCCCAGCCGCGCGCCGCGCGCGCCGAGCAGCGCGAGGGCGGCCACCGAGCCCGCCCACAGGAGGGCGGCGACGAGGTGCGCCGTCGAGGTGACGACCCACGTCGGGCCGCCGCGGACCCCGAAGTGACCGATGCTCACGGAGAGCAGACCCGCGCCGGCGAGCGCGGTCGTGGCTGCGAGGTCGCGCGACACCCTCCCCGGTGCCGGACGGTCCGGTCGGAGGGCGAGCGCCGCTCCGAGCAGGGCCGCCTCGCGCAGCCCCCACCGCAGCACGTAGCCGGGGGTGAAGGCCCCGGCGCCGAAGCGGACGAGGTCGACGAGCGCGACGGCCAGGGCGGCCGTCGCCCCGACGACGAGGAGACGGAACGCCTGACGGCGCAGCCAGGCCCGCGGCATACCGCTCGTCGCCTCCGGCACGCGGCGCAGCAGGCGCCCGACGACGACGGCGCCGAGCCCGGCCCCGATCCCCGCGAGGACGGCCCACCGGCCGACGAGCTCGAAGAGGTCCGGGTTCGTCTCGCTCGGACCGGCCGCCTGCACCTCGCTCTGGACGCCGAAGGCGAAGATGCCCGCAGACTCGTGGAGGTCGTCGCTCGACAGGGTCCGCCAGGACACGTGGTAGGCGCCGACGCCGAGCGCGGGGATCGTGGCCACGACGGTCGCCGGGGCCTCTTGGTCCTCGTCGCTCTCGACGAGCGTCATCGCCGTCGGCGCCACGCGGTGGCCGTCCGGCTCGGTGATGACGATCTCGGTCGAGGCGAGGACCACGTGCTCGGTGAAGCGCAGCTCGATGGTGCGCGGGGCGGCCGCGAGGCTGGCCCCGTCGGCCGGGCTGCTCGACGCGAGGTAGGCGTGGGCCGAGGCCGGGCCGGCACCGAGCGCGACGAGCAGGGCCGAGCCGAGCGCCACCGCGAGGGCCAGCAGGGCCCGTCGCAGTCCCATCAGGCTCATCAGAGCACCGGGACGTGCTCGAGGCGGAGGCCGCCGTACTCGATCGTCACGTCCTCACCGGCACGGAGCGCGCCCCCAGTGTTCTGGTAGACGAAGTAGTATGTCGCGCCCGCGCGGTTGATGTGCCCCTGACGCATGACCGAGACGCGGTTCGTCGAGCCGTCGCGGGACTCGCTGCGCAGCACCGGCGGGTGCTTGACGTCGGCCTGGAAGCGGCTCGCCTTGTCCACGTCGAGGACGACGTAGCTGACGGTGACGAGGCCACCGTCGCCGACGACCGCGACCCGCGAGATGCGGACGCCGAGGGCCGTCTCCATCGCGGCGGAGTGCGGGACCGGTCGCCCCGGGTCGTCGCCGCCTCGCAGCGCACGGGCCCCGAGGAGACCGAGGACCGCGACGACGAGGACGGCGACGACGGCGAGCGCGACCCTGGCCCGACCCTGCCGACCCGTCCGGGTGGACGGGGCGGCGGGGCCGGAGGGACCGGCCGGCTGGACCGGCGGAACTGCTGTGGTGGTGCTCATTCGGACTGCCCTCCGATGCTGCCGGCCGGGGTCACGGGCAGGTGACCCCGGCACGAGGTGGGACCGGATCAGGGGATGCTGTTCCGGGTCGAGACGAAGCTGTCGAACCAGGCCGTGCCCGCCGTGGTCGACGTGGTGCCGGCGATGACCCCGAGACGAGCCGTCTCGATCTGCAGGGCCGTGCCGGTGTTGTTGCCGAGCCGCTGGTCACGCTGGGTGCCGTCGACGCGGAGGGTCAGAGACCCGCCCGTCCCCTGCACCCAGTCGATGCGGATCGTGTGGCTGCCCGTAGCCAGGCTGAGCGCGTTGCTCGTCGTGGCGCCGAACGCAGCGCGGTTCATCACGGTGCGGAGCGTCACCGCCCCCGCGCCGACGCGGTGGTACTGCACCGCGAACGACTGCCCCGTGGCGCCGCGCCCCTCGAACACCGTCAGCCACGCCGTCGTGCTGTTGCCCGACGAGAGCGTGTTGGCGTTGAGGGAGAACTGCGCGCGGTAGGTCGTCTCGACCGACGGCGTGGTGTCGGTGACGTACGCCGGGGTGGCCGAGCCGGTCGCGACCATGCCGTAGCTGCCGGTGCCGAACGGTATGCCGGCAGCCAGGCTTGTCGAGACTGCCCCGCTCCGCCCGAACCAGGCGAGCAGGTTGCCGCTGTTGAACGTGTCGTTGAAGATCGCGTTGGGCCGGGTCACCTGGACCGTGACCGCGGACGCGTTGCTCCAGCTGCCCGCCGCGTCCTGGACGCGGAGGTTGAACTGGACCGTGCCCGGCTGGATGCCGGTCAGCGGGATCGCCGCCGTGACACCCGTGCCCGAGTCGGTGACCTGGACCCGCGTCGCCTTGCCGGCACCGGGGTCGGTCGTGCCGATCCAGAACTCGGCGCCCTGGAAGCGCGGCCCGACGTAGGTCGGGACCGGGGCCTCCGTCACCGGCGCGGAGAGCGTGACCGTGGCCGAGCCGTTGGTCGGGTTCGGCGAGGCCGACGCGGCCCCGAGGACCGGTGCCGTCTTGTCGACGAAGAGCCGCACGAGGGCGTTGCTCGCGGTGAGGCTGCCCCAGTTGCCGGCGGCGTCCTTGCCGTGCACGTAGACCTGGTGCTCGCCCGGTGTCATCGCCTTGACCTGGGTCAGCGGGATGAGGCCGTAGACCTGCTCCGTCGGCGAGTCGAACGCACCGTCGACGGCGATGAGGCTGAGTCCCTTGCCGAACGTCGGGGTCGTGCTCGTCGGGTCGACGAAGGCCTCGCCGGCGAGCACCGAGCTCTGGAGCCCGTTGCCGGCGTCGCGGTCCTGCAGCTCGGCAGAGATCACGAGGTAGCCGGGGTAGGACTTCGAGCTGAGCACCGCGTTGGTCGGGTTGGGGCCGACGGTGGCGGCGTTGACGGCCGGCGCTGTGAGGTCGACGGTGAGGTCGACGGGCACGGCCGGGCCCCAGATGTTCTGGGAGTTGCGGCTGTGGACCCACACCTGCGCGGTCCCCTCGCCGAGCGCGAGGACGTCCGCGGCCGGGATGGTCCCGGTCTCGGCGACCTTCGTCGCGACCCGGTTGAGGGTCATCGCGTGGCCGGTGCCGTTGGCGCCGGCGGCCGCACCGAGGAAGTACTCGGCTCCGGTGATCGTGCCTCCGGCCGCGGTGTCGTCACCGGTCGCGTTGACCGTGACGGTGCCCTTGCCGCTGGCGGGCGACGGGCTCACCGAGAGTGCGACGGTCTGCGGGCCGGACTTGGCGACGTTGAGGATCACCGACCCGACGACGCCCCAGTTGCCGGCGGCGTCGAGACCGCGCACGAACACCGTGTGCTTCGTCGACGTCAGGCAGTGCAGGTCGACGGGAGGCACGGGCGCTACACAGTCTGCTGCGGTCGCCACGGCCGGGATCGCGCCACTGACCGTGGTGGTCTCGACCCCCCAGGTCCCGGTCATCGGGACGCCGCTGCCGACACCGACGGTGACCGCGTCGTCGACGACGAACTCGGCCTGGCTGACGGTGCCGTGACCTGTGGTCGCGTCACTCACGGTCGCGGTGACGGTGACGGGGCCGGTGGCGTCCGTCGGGTTCGGGGTCGCGGAGATCGCTGTCGAGACCGGGCCCACTCCGTCGGTCGAGGGTGCAAGCGCGTTCGTGTCGAGGAAGGTCATCATGCCGCCGAACGCCACCGCCAGCGGGTCGGCCGTGGTCTGGCCCGCGTTGTCGAGCCGGGCCGAGGACTCGTAGACCGCGACCTTCGACTCGGGTCCGGTGGGCACGGTGACGAGCGCGTCGACGCTGACGCCGGGGTCGACCGGCACGACGACGGACGGCTCCGGGAACGCGAGGCCGTGCCCGTCGTGCGACAGGACGACCTGGTCGGCGCCGAGCGTGCTCATCGAGTGCAGCTCGGACCCGACGTTGACGTAGCGCAGGAGCACGGTGTGGCCCTGGTCGGTCGGCACGGGGTCGCTCGACGGGAAGGGCTTGCCGTTGATGAGCCGGTAGGCCGGGTGGAACTCGCGCATGTCGAAGGTCGTCGGGTGCGCGTTGAGGGCGGGGTCGATCTCGCTGAGCACGAGCACCGCCTCGTCGTTGTACGCCTGGCCGTATGCCGTGCCGTCGCCGAGGACGACGAGCGCGCCGGCGAGACCCATCGCCACCTGACGGGCTCCGCCCGAGGTGTGGCCGGCCTCGTAGAGGAACGTGCCGGGCCGGCCGGCGGTGAAGACGTAGCGCGCGGTGGCGCCCGGCGCGATGCCGGTCGTCGCGGCCGCCGTGGGCAGCCCCTCGGTGATGGACGCCGCGGGCTGCCCGGGCAGGGCGAGCGAGGTCGGCTCGTCGAGGCCGTTGTGCAGCGTCAGAACGACTCGGTCGCCCTGGCGGGCGATGATGGCCGGGCCGGGCGCGGTGGCCGCCCCGGCCGAGGTCGTCGAGTAGCCCCAGATCGGGATTGGTTGTCCGAGAACCTGGTTCGTGCCGGGCTTGGCCCAGAGGTCGCACGCGACGATCTCCGGGTCGGGCGCGGACGCCGGCGTGACGGTGCAGCCGGGCGTGTTCGGGGTCAGCTTGCCGACCGGTGCCGCCGGCGCAACCGCGGGTGCGACAGCCGGGGCGACGGAGGAGGTGACCGCGGAGGCCGACGTGGCCACGGAGGCCGGCGAGACGGCATACGCAGTCGTGGCGGCGAAGGGGACGGTCGCGAGCGCGGCGGCGACGGCGGAGACGCCGAGGCGGTGCCGGAGGCTGGGTCGAGAGGTCATCGTTGTCGTCCTCAGCTCGTCGGGCAGCCGGCGGGCGGGTCGATGCGGAAGACCGTCATCATGCCGCCGAAGGCTGCGCCGTAGTTGGTCGCCTGCTGGAGCGCGTGGCTGTGGGCCACGTGGTAGTACTCGCCGCACTCGTTGTTCACGGTGATGTTCGACGGGAAGGTGCCCTTCGTGCCGAGGTAGGGGCTCTCGCTGAACCACGTGTCGGCGCCCACGAGGAGCTGGTCGGTGATGACGGGCAGCTGCGTCGGGATCGGGTTCGACTTCGCGTCCCAGTGCTCGACGTCGCGCCAGTCCATCAGCGCGTCGACGGTCTGCCCGGGCATGACGTCGATGTCGTACTTGAGGTACGAAAGATCCTGTGGCGCAGTGGCGCTCGTGCCCTGGAGGGCATGACCGTCCTTGTTGACGACGCGTTCGTCACTCCCGTGCGGGTGGAAGGGGTAGTTGCCCCGTCCCGCGTTGAGGTAGCGGATCACCGCCGGGAGCGGGTTGCTGGTCGGGTCGTACGGCTTGATGTGCACGAGGGCGCCGTAGGGCTGGCTCGGCAGCCACGAGGCGTTGTTGGGCGCCAGGGTGTCGGGCATGCTGCGGCCGTTGATGAGGTAGTAGCGCGCGTTGTAGGCGCCCCAGTCGACGGGCTGAGAGCGCTCGACGGCCAGGTGCACCTCGGGGTCGATCTCCGAGAGGAGGAAGACGTACTCGTGCTGTGGGTTGAAGGCCGAGTCGGCGCGGGCGTTGACCTGCCCGGCCGCCCCGGCGGGGCGCACGACGAGCGCTCCGTAGAGGCCCATCTGCTGCTGCTTCGTCACGTCGGTGCCGCTCGAGTAGAGGTACGTCCCGGGCGAGCCCGCCGTGAAGGTGTACGTCACGGAGCCGCCAGAGGCACCGGCCGGCTGGACCATCGAGGTGAGGGAGCCGCCCGTGTCGAGCTGGGGCTGGGCCGGGTTGCCGTTCGCCTTGACCGCCTTCTGGCCCGGGAAGAGGATCGAGGTCGCCTCCGGCAGGTCGTTGTGCAGGATGACGGTGACCGGCTGGCCCGACGTGACGCAGAGGACCGGCCCGGGCAGCTGGAACTGCCCGGAGCTCATCCCGTAGCCCCACATGTAGATCGAGTTGCCGTCCGGCGTCGAGACGTAGCCCGTCCGCGCGGTGAGCGAGAAGGTCTGCTGCGGGTCCGTCTGGCAGAGCAGCCCCTCGGACGTCGCGGCCTGGGCACCGGCGGTCGAGCCGACGGCCACCGCGGCGACGAGGGCGCCGACGGCCGCGAGGATGCCCGTGCGCCGTCGGGTGCGCGCGGCACTCGCCGCGTCGCCCAGGTGGCGTCGTGATCGGTTGAGTCGCATGATCGTCCTCCGTCGGCTCGTCAGGTGTTGGGCAGGGTCTGGGGCCCGTAGGTGCCGGGCGCGCCGACGCGGAGGACGGTCATCATGCCGCCCCAGCCGGGTCCCCCGCCGTTGCCCAGATAGGCGTAGTTGCGGTCGTAGAGCAGGTACTCGCCGGGCTGGTGGGGCGTGACGAGCACGTCCCGGCTCTCGCCGGGCCCCACGTCGACGGTGTTGGTCTCGAGGTAGTTCGTGTAGCCGTCGCGACCGCGGAGCAGGGTCGCGTCCTTGGCGATGACCTGCATGTCGACGTTGTCGAGCGTCAGGGCATGGTTCTGGTAGCCGAGGTTCGACATCCGCAGCAGCACCGTCTCGTTGACGTTGCAGGTGATGAGCGAGCTGATCGGCTGGTACTGCAGCCGGCCCGCCGCCGTCGACGTCGGGTTGCCCCCTGGCGCGATGGTGTCGGGGTAGCCGCGGCCGTTGAGCAGCCAGAAGCTTGGCGCGTAGTCGGTCCAGTCGCTGACCTGGATGTGGGCGTCGCGGTAGTGGGCGGCCGACCACAGCTCGGTGATCATGAAGGCGAACTCGCGGTCGTAGCGCGTGCTGCCGTCGCCGTCGTTGTACGCGTACTTGGTGCCCATCGGGTGGCCGGCAACCGGCGTCCTGTTCTGCTTCGGCCGCACGAAGACCATGCCAGTCATGCCCATCTGCACGTGCTCGACGTCCTCGAAGTGGCAGTGGTACATGTACGTGCCGGCGTCGCGGGGGCGGTAGAAGTAGGACAGGTCGCGCCCGATCGGCACGGCGAGCGAGAGCTCCGGCACGCCGTCGAAGAGCGGGATGGCGTTGACGAAGCCGTGCCAGTGCAGCGTGTGGCCGTCGAAGAGGTCGGGCCGCATGACGAGTCCGAGGTTCGACAGCGTGATCGTCACCTCGTCCAGCTCGTCGAAGGCGAGCATCGGCGCAGAGATCTGCGCCTTGCCGCGCGTGGCCGCCACCTGCGTCGCCGACATCCCCGTGACGTCACGGAAGCCGAAGACGTACGTGTCGAAGGGCGACGGCGCGAGCGAGTCCGGGAAGAAGGGCAGGTCGTCGGGCGAGCCGGCCGGCATGCTGACCCAGCCGTCGGTGCCGGCCAGGTGCACCGTCTTGGCGGGGCCGGTTGCGGCGGCCTGCACGACGGTCGGGCGGGCGGCCTGCTGTCCGAAGCTGAGTCGCGTGCCGAGGAAGACGCTGCCCACGGCGCCCGCCCCACCCAGCATGACGGCTCGCCGGCCGAGACCTGAGCCCGCCGTGCGCCGTGCGGCGTCTGAGCGTGATTCGTCGGTCATGAGGTGCTCCTGAGGTCGGTCCGGCTCCTGGGCCGGACGGGTGGTGAGTGGGTTGGCCCCCGGGGCCCGGGGGATCCAGTGGGAGTGACTGGGGTGCCCCGGGGGCCGGACTGGGGGTTACGGGTAGTACTGGTCGGAGCCGGAGTCGTACCGTGCGGCAGTCCCGGATCCGGTCGGCCTCGCCTGGTTGTCGATGTCGCGCGCTGCGGCGGTGACGGTCGCGGTCCACTGGGCGGTGATGCCCAGGAACGTCTGGCTTCCGTAGACGACCGAGGTCTTCCCGCGGCCCTTGGCGTAGGCCGTGGCTGCCGTCCCCGAGAGGTGGTAGTCGGCCCGCAGGCGAGGGGGCAACAGAGCCGTGACGATGGCCGCCTCGCGGAAGGCCGGGAAGGTGCGTGCGGCGAGGACGGTGACCGTCAGCTCGGGCGTCGGGTCCTTGAAGCCCGGCGTGTCGCTGATCGTGACGTGGTCCCCGCCGTCGGTGCCCGCCGTCGTCTGGATGACCCCACCCACCGGGTGGAGCGTCCCCGGGCCGCCGACGACCGCCATGTCCCAGGGGTCGACCGAGTTCGTCGAGCCGTCGGGCAGGGTGCCGCCGATGCCGTAGACGTAGCCGCCTACGTAGGTGCCGGCGCGGTTGTCGTTGAAGACGTTGTCGAGGAGCACCGGCTTGCTGAACGTCGACTGGCCGGTGACCCTGAGGAGCGCGAAGGCACCTGCGCCGCCGCTGTTGAGCCTCGCCATGAGCGGGTCGCTGTTCGGCCCGGTCGCGAGGCCTGCCGGGGCCGGGAGACCGTCCGAGGTGACCGCGGTCGCCGTCGTCATGTTGCCCGCGACGGTGTTGTCGACGAAGTTGACGAACGGCGCGTCGTCGAGGGCGATGCCGCCGCCCTCGTGGGCCGACACGTTGTTGGTGACGGTGTTGTTCGTGATGGTGATCGTCTGCGGGTCGGCCTTGGTGACGTGCGTTCCGGCCACCTGGAGCAGTCGGATGCCGCCGCCGTCGTCGCTCGCGAGGTTGGCGTCGATGACGTTGGCGTCGATCGTCGCCTCGCCCGTACCGGGGCTGAGGCCGGTGGGGCTCGACGGCAGCTCGCCGGCGAGCATCACGGCGCCACCCTCGTCGTAGGAGCTGTTGAACCAGATGGTGTTGCCGGTGATGGTGCCGCCGTTGTTGCCACCCGTGTTCGACATGTAGCCGAAGGCCGTCATCGCGCCGCCGTACTCCGCGGAGAAGTTGCCGCAGATGGCGTTGTGCAGGACCTTGTAGCCATCGCTGCCGGTGAAGAGGCCGATGCCGCCGGCGAGGTTGGTCCCGCCGTTGTTGAGCACCTGGTTGTCGGCGATGAGGGTGTCGTAGTTGCGGTTGTCGCCGGTGTAGGGCGTGCCGACGCGGATGCCGCCGCCGTAGCTGCCGCTGTTGCCGACGATGACGTTGTCGGTGATGCGGACGCTGCGGTTGTTGTTGTGCAGGTAGATGCCGCCGCCCTGGGTGACGAGCGCGCCGGCCGCACCGTACGGCGTCGTGACGCCGCCGGTCAGCACGTTGACGTTGCCGGGGAAGTCGGACTGGGCGCCGCCGGTGACCTGCAGCCCGTCGATGGCGACGGGGTATGCCGTGTCGCCCACGTTGGCGCGCGCCGGGTCGTCGAGCACGGTGATCGTCGCGGCGTCGGGCACGTCGAGCTCGCCGCTGTAGGTCAGCGTCCCGAGCCGGGTGATCCACGCCGTGCCGCCGGGCAGGTCAGGGCTGAAGCCGGACCCGTCGATGATCGAGCCGGGCACCCACCGCTGGGAGCCGTCGGCGTTGGTCGTGAAGCCGCCGGGACCGACACCCTGGATGGCGACACGGTGGTGGACGAGGAGGTTCTCGTTGTACTCACCGCGCGGGTTGAGCGCGGTCGCGGCGCCCGGCCACACGACGACGAGCCAGTGCCGCCTCGTCGAGGACGGCGTGGCCGCCTCGAGCGCGGCCTGGACGGTGCCGTACGCCTTGCCCGGCCCCACCTCGACGACGCGCGGGTTGGTGGCGGTCGTGCCACTGGTACTCGTCTGGGTGCCGAGGTTCCAGACCGTCAGGCCGTTGTACGTCGAGCGCTTCGACCCGTTGGTGACGGTCACCTTGAGGGCGCCCGCTGTCGTGGTCGACAGCGTGGGCACCGTGAACGTGATGCTCGTGTCGGACCACGGCCCGACTGTCACGGGGACGTTCGTGCCGGCGCTGTTCGTCAGCGTCACGGTGCCGGTGCCGCGGGTCGCCCCGAAGCCCGTGCCCGTGACGGTCACGGTGCGGTCGGCGGCCGCCGACGAGGGACGCACATACGGCCGGCTCACGGCGAGCAGCTGCGGGTCCGTCGTGCCGAGGTTGCAACGCGCCGGGTTCGACGCGGTGGTCCCGGGGGCGAGCACCGTCGCGGCGGCCTGGGTGGGCGCTGTGTCGGTCACGGTGTAGAGACCGGGCCAGCCCTGGAAGTTTGTGCTGATCGTCCGGTAGGCCGGGTTGTAGTCCGGGTTCGGGTCACCCGGTCCTCCCGGGTCGTTGCCCGTGAAGCGGTACATGTTCGGGCAGGGACCGGCCGGGACCGGGCAGTTGTACGTCCCGGTCGAGGGCTCGAGGGCCTCGTAGAAGCCGTTGAAGTCGGTGTGCGTCGTGTCGACGAGACGTCCGCTCCAGTCGTAGAGGCCGACGGGGACGTTGGGCAGGCCCTGGGCCTCGCCGTAGTTGGCGCTCCGCTTGTCGAGGGACAGGCCGAGGTCGTTGATCGTCAGGCCCCAGAAGTGCGTGGGGATCGGGACGGGCGTGTAGAGGTTGAAGTTCGGGGCGACGGTCTGGCCGCTGCGGACGGTGATGAGCTTGGAGTCGCACAGGGGCCGGTCCTGGCCCTCGAAGGGGCTGCCGCCGCCGTCGAGGAAGGCCGGGTTCGTGACGCGCACGGTGTGGAGCGCGCCCGCGCAGCCCGAGATGATGCCGGCTCCCTGCGACGGGGGCTGCGACGGGGGCAGCGGGTCGTTGCCGGTGCCGGGGCCGTCGGAGGCCGCCTCGGCCACGGTCGGCGGGAAGTTCTCCTGGGAGAGGTAGCTGTCTCCGTCGAAGACGTTGACGTCCTCCTCACGGGTGACCTGGTACATCGGCTTGCCGTCGACCGGGTCGGTCGGGATCTCGACCGAGGTGATGTAGTCACCCGCGGGGAGGTCTCCGAAGCCGTAGTTGCCGTTGACCGTCTGGCCGGCTGCCCCGGGCGTGCTGTCGGACGGGCCGACCTGCACTCCCATCATCGGCGCCTCGACGCAGAGGTTGTTCGCGTCGGGCCCGGACTCGGGCAGGGCGAGCTGGTCGGTCAGCTCGGTGCCGTCCCACTGGCGAGCGGTGCAGCCCCGCGGCGGGGCCCACTCCTCGCTCGGGTACTGGTCCTGCACCTCGGCGCCCTTGACGAGCGCGCCGCGCTCGGGATCGGCGTTCGCGATGGTCGCTGGGGCCGTGGGGTCGGTCTCGTGGGCCGGGTTGGGCACCGACAGCGGCACGATCGCCTTGCCCTGGCGGCACGCGTTCGCCTTCTCCTCGGCCGTCGTGGCCGTGCAGGGCACGGAGGCGTAGACGTGGACGTTCACGTCGGGGATGCCCGGCTGGTAGTCCTCGCTCACGGCGTCGGCGGGGTCGAGCTCGTTGCGCGTCACGTCGTAGGACACGGTGGCGGCGATGCCGCCGTTCTCGTGCGTCGCGTACGGCTCGACGCCCCAGTCGATGCGTCCCGAGAGGCCGATGACGGGCAGGAAGTCGATGTCGACGAGCCCGCCGAGGATGGTCGTCGGGGAGTCCTCGTTGTCCGCCTGGTAGGTCACGCCGGTGGTCCGGTAGCGGGTGTTGAACGCCTCGAGGACGAGCCACTTGCTGAGCGGGTAGCCCTCCTTGATGTCGTAGACACCGTCGTCGCCGGTGTTGACGAGGTTCGTGTACTGGTCCATGAGCGAGTTGTCGCGCTCGCGGACGGTCAGCGTGAAGCCGGGGACCGGAGCCTCGCCCGGGTCGCGCTTGCCGTTGCCGTTGTCGTCGACGAAGACGGTGCCGCGCACGTGCGTGAACCAGCCGACGAGCATCTTGTTGCCGACGTCGACGAGGTCGCCGCCGGACACCTCGACGTTGAAGCTCCAGAGGATGTAGTCCTGCGCGTCATCCCAGATCGTCAGCTGGTAGGTGCCGTCCGGGACGTTCTTGATGTCGAAGGAGCCGTTGGCCGCGCCCCGCCCGACGTAGACGGCCGCGTCCCCACCGGTGAGGTCCGAGAGCGCCACCCACGGCGACGCGATCGGGCCGGCGTACTTCGACCCGGCCCAGCCGGTCTCGGGGACGACCTGGCCGTTCTGCCCACCGACGTAGGGCAGGCCGGCGACGGCGACGCCCTTGACCTCGCCGGTCGCGGTGGACGTGGGCATGGCCTTGACGCGGACGAAGCCGAACTGCGTCGCGGGCACGGGCTCGGCGCCCTTGATGAACTCGGTGTCGAGGCCGGTGTCGCCCTCCTGCACCCAGATGTCGTGGTCGTGGCCGCCCTCGAGGGTCGTCGTCTGGACCCAGCCCGACTGGCCGGCGGGCGGGGAGACGGTGGCGCCGTAACGGTTCGGGCCGAGGTTGGGGATCGTGATGACGCCCGAGGCGTCGCTCGTGCACTTGCCGGTGGAGCGGGTCGTGTCGACGACCGGCTTGCCGTCGGTGCCGAACGTCATCCGTCCGGCGGCATCGTGACGGTAGACGGTGCACAGGGCGTTGCCGTAGTAGTCGGTGCTCACCGGCCCGAGGACGTCGGAGAGGTTGCCGGTGAAGCCGGACAGACCCCGCTCGGCATCGGCCTCGTAGGTGCCGTCCGCGGGGACGTTGTCGTTGAAGACCTGGATCTTGATCGTGGCGAGCGGCAGGGGCAGCGGCTGCATCGCGACGTCCACGAGGCCCTTGAGCCCCGCCTTGACGGTGAAGTGCGCGCCGTCGATCTTGTAGCCGTCGGCCGTGACGGAGATGAGGTACTTGCCGGGGGCCAGACCCTCGAGGACCTTCGCGGAGTCGAGGTCGGCCTCGGAGCCTTGCGCGACGATCTTGGAGAATCCGGACGTGGGCCGCACCGACGGCCACGGGCAGCTGTCGGCATAGGGCTCGGTCGGGTCGCCCGCCTGTGGGCTGGCCGGCTTCGTGCTACCGCCGGGCGCCCGCGACGGCAGGCACCGGTCGAGGAGCGGCGCGTCGGCCGTGCCCGGGTCGCCGGTGCTGTCCTCGTTGACCATCCACTGGTATGCCGTGACGTGGTCGCCCTTGTGGATGAAGCCCGGCCCGGCGCCCACGGAGCGTGCGCTCGCGACGGTCAGGGTGATGCAGCCCTTCCCCGCGGCAGTCGTCGTCGGGCAGGGTCCACCCGTCGGAGTGGTCACCGCCGGTGCCGCGGCCGGTGCCGCGGCGGGCGCCGCGGGCGCGACCGCCGGTCTCGGCGCGGCTGCCGCTGCAGCCAGCGGTCCACCGACCTGGGCCACCCCCGCGATGGCGAGTGCGGTCAGTCCGGCGATGATCGGGACGCAACGCCTACGCAGCCTTGGCATGTCCACGGCAACCCCCACGTGATGCTCTGCAGGGCTCGGTGCGAGCCCGTCGTCCCGAGAACGTCGCACGCGCCGTCATGGCGCTCTGCCGAGATGGGTCGACGGCTCAGGCAACTGTCATCGACGGGGTTGGTCTCGGCTCAGGGACCTGTCATGCCGTTGCCAGCCCGCCGTCATGTTCCTGTCATGTTGGCGCCCGATTTGCGCTGATAGATGCGGGTCTCGACCACGGATTTCCCAGCTCTGTGACCTTTCCCACTCCGCCGTCACACGCTCGGATCCATACTTGGCGACAGATCGGGGAGGGGGGACTTTCATGGCAACTGTCATGGTGGTCGACGACGAGGAACGCGTACGCACGTTGCTGGCGAAGTCGTTGTCGTCCCAAGGACACTCGGTGGTGACCGCTGCCTCGGCCAACGCCGCGATAGACCGGCTCGCGTCGAGGGACGTCGATCTCGTCGTGCTCGACCTCGTGATGCCCGGGCTCAACGGCATGGCCGTGCTCAACGCGATCAAGGAGCGCAAGCAGACGACGCCGGTGATCGTGCTGTCGGGCGTCACCGACGTGGGAGCCCGGGTGGAGGCGCTCGACCGCGGGGCCGTCGACGTCGTGTCCAAGCCGTTCAGCCTGACCGAGCTCATGGCTCGCGTCCGACGCAACGTCGGGGCGGCGCGCGCTCCCGCTGACGACGGCTTCCTCGAGGTGGCCGGCATACGCCTCGACGTCGGGCGCCGCCGGGCGACGTTCAGGGCGCGCAGCGCCGCCCTCACCGAGCGCGAGCTGAGCCTGCTCGCACACCTCATGCGGCGCGCCGGCCAGGTGTGCCACAAGGAGGAGCTGCTCCACGACGTCTGGCACCTCGACTTCGACCCGGGCAGCAACGTCGTCGAGGTGTGCGTCGGCAGGCTCCGCGCCAAGCTCGGCCAGGACATCCCGGTCGAGACGCTGCGCGGCGTCGGGTACGGGCTCTACGAGGACGCCTGATGGGACGGCACCGGATGGTCCTCGTCTGGAGTGTCATCGCGGCGCTCTGCTCGGCCGCGATGATCGCGCTGCCGGGCAGCGAGACCGTGCCGTACCACATCGCCTGGGCGGCCTTCGCGCTCTGCTTCGGCCTCGAGCAGTGGAGCCCGCGGTCCACGTGGGTCGGCCTCGGCGTCTTCACCTTCGTGACCGGCGCGATCCTCGTCTACCGCGTCATGACCGACGTCCTCGAGTGGCAGGAGACCACCGAGATCCCGCTCATGCTGTTGCTCATGGCGCTCATGATCTGGCACGTGCGCCGTCGTCAGCAGGCGCTCTCGGATCTCACGGTCAACGCGGCCCGGGAGCGCGCCGACTCGACGATGCGTGAGCTGCTCACGCTGCGCACGTCGCACGAGATGCGGTCGCCACTCATGATCTCCCGCGGCTACCTCGAGATGCTCATGGACCGCACGCCACCCGGGGAGGACCACGCCGACCTCCAGGTCGTCGACGAGGAGCTGGCGCGGCTCACCCGCGTGTGCGAGCGGCTCGTGCGGAGCATGCGCGTCGGCTCCGACCTCGAGGTCACCGAGGTCGAGCTCGACTCGGTGCTCCACCAGACGGCCGAGCGGTGGTCGGCCGTCGCCCAGCGAAGCTGGAAGGTCGAGTCGTCGGCGCTCACGCTCCAGTGCTCGAGCGAGCGGCTGCGGGCCTGCCTCGACACCCTCATCGAGAACGCCTTGCGCTACACCGCGCACGACGACGACACCGTCCTCCTCTACGCCCGCCCGATGCGCGGCGCCATCGCTATCGGGGTCGCCGACTCCGGCCGCGGCTTCACCACCGACATGCTGCGCTCGGCCGCCGGTCAGGACCTCCCGAGCAGCGTGCTCGACGGCGTGCGCGACGACCTCTCCCAGACCGGGCTCGGCCTGTCCCTCGTGCGCGACGTCGCGACGCGACGCGGCGGGTGGGTCCAGCTCGGGGTCTCCGCGTGGGGCGGTGCGGACGTCGCGATGATCCTCCCGGTGCGTCCCGCGGTGCCCGCCCTGCCCGTCGCGCGCCCGACAACGGTCATCGCCCCGGAGGCCGCCGAGCAGGTGTCGTTCTGGCGCTCCGGAGTGCGGCGCGAGCCGGACACCGGGACCGGGGCACGCAGCGCCTGAGGGTTCAGTCCCCGCGCGACCACCGCAGCCGCACCCGCTGGCCGGGGCGCAGCTGCGCGGCGAGCGCGATGGCTCGTGAGGTGAGCACGGCGACGACGGGGTAGCCGCCGGTCACCGGATGGTCGGCGAGGAAGACGACGGGCTCGCCACCGGGTGGCACCTGCACCGCCCCGGGGACCATCCCCTCGCTCGGGAGCTCGCGGTCGGCATACGCGGGCAATCGCTGGATCGCGTTGCCCTCCAAGCGGATTCCCACGCGGTTGCTGCGCGAGGAGACCGCCCAGGAGGTCTCGTCGACCCCGGTGAGGTCGCACCAGCCGGCACGGGGGCCGGGCACGACGTCGAGCACCACCTCGCCGTCGGTGAGGCTCGGTTGCGGTGCCACCTCGACGACGGGGAACGTGGCTGGTGGCGGCCCGATCGGGAGCAGGTCACCGGCGCCAGGCAGCGGCGGACCCACGCGCGCCAGGGTGTCGGTCGCGCGTGAGCCCAGCACCGGCGCGACCGTGACGCCGCCACGCACCGCGAGCCACGTGCGCAGGCCGGCAGCGGGCACCCCGAGGGTGAGCACGGCCCCGTCGACGAGCGCGACGGGGGCGCCGTGCGGGACCGGCCGTCCATCGACGTCAGCGGGGCAGGGCGCGCCGGTGAGCGCGACGAGCAGGTCACCATGGGCGCGCACCGAGAGCCCGCCGAGGGTGACCTCGAGGGACGCGGGCGCCGGCCCGCTCGCCTCGTGGGGGGCGAGCAGGTGCCCGACGAGCCGCAGACCGAGGAGGTATGCCGTCGGGTCGGCCGCACCGGAACGGCCCACCCCCGCGTCGGCGAGACCCGGGCGGCCGAGGTCCTCGACGAGGGTGAGCGGCCCGGTGGCCAGCACCTCGAGCCCCCGCCGCCCGACGTCCCCACCCACCCGAGGCCCCCCAGAGTCGAGTGGCCCCGTCGTCCCCTGAGCCCCACCCACCCGAGACCCCCCGGAGTCGAGTGGCCCCGTCGTCCCACCCATCCCCGTGACGGGTGGGACGGCCGGAGTCACGGGGCCACTCGAGGAGGTCTGGTCGACGTCGACGAAGCGGACCGACGTGCCCGGCGCGAGCAGCGCGGGCGGGTCGCGGTCGACGTCCCACAGCACGGCGTCGGTCGTGCCGATGAGCTGCCACCCGCCGGGGGAGTCCTGGGGGTAGATGCCACTGAAATCGCCTGCGAGAGCGACGGATCCGGCTGGGACACGTGTGCGTGGCTCGCCGCGACGCGGCACGTGCAGGCGCGGGTCGCCGTCGACGAGATAGGCGAAGCCGGGCGCGAAGCCCCCGAACCCGACCCGCCACGTCGTGCCCGTGTGGGCGCGGACGACCTCGTCGCGGGTCAGTCCGGTGAGGTGGGCGACCTCGTCGAGGTCGGGCCCGCCGTAGTGCACCGGCACCTCGACCACGACCTCAGCCGCGTCGGTCGGCGGGGCGACCGCCACGGTCAGGCGGGTCGCCTCGTCGAGGCACGCCAGGCCGACGTCCGACCGCCGCCCAGGGTCCCGGAGCACGACGAGGACGGTGCGCGCCCCGGCCACGAGGTGGTCGACGGCCTCCCAGACACCTGCGGCACGCTCGACCATCGGTGCCAGGTGGGCACGCAGGGCGAGCGCGGCATCGGTGTCGGCCACCTCGACGAGCAGGGCTGCGCCGCCCATCGGCAGCAGCCGGGCCTCCACGCTCAGCCTGCGAAGGGGCGGATCTCGACGCCGGACTGCTCGAGCGCAGCGCGCACGGCCCGCGCCATCGCCACCGCGCCGGGGGTGTCGCCGTGGATGCACACCGACTCGGCCCGCACCTCGACATCGGCGCCGTCGACGGCGGTCACGAGGCCCTCCTGCGCGAGCCGGACGACGCGGGCGGCCACCTCCCCAGGGTCGTGGAGCAAGGCTCCGGGCTCGGTCCGCGGGACGAGGCGCCCGTCGGGGGTGTACCCGCGGTCTGCGAAGGCCTCGGTGACGGCGCGCAGCCCCGCGTCCGTCGCGAGCTCGAGCACGAGGCTGCCGGGCAGGCCGAGGACGGGCAGCGACGTGTCGACGGCCACGACGGCGTCGACGAGCGCCCGGGCCTGCGCCTCGTGGTGGACGACCGCGTTGTAGAGGGCGCCGTGCGGCTTCACGTAGGCGACGTCGGTGCCCTCGACCTGGGCGATCGCGGAGAGGGCGCCCAGCTGGTAGATGATGTCGGCGGTCAGCTCGTCCGGAGGGACGTCCATGAAGCGGCGCCCGAAACCGACGAGGTCGCGGTAGGCCACCTGCGCGCCGACGACGACACCCCGCTCGGCGGCATACCGGCAGGTCGTGCGGAGGGTGAGCGGGTCGCCGGCGTGGAAGCCGCACGCGACGTTGGCGCTCGTCACGACGTCGAGCACGGCGGCGTCGTCGCCGAGGGTCCAGGCGCCGTAGGACTCCCCGACGTCGGCGTTGAGGTCGAGTCGCACGACCCGATCCTCCCGCACGCCGGCCGGCTCCGCCGCGGCGTTCACCGCAGGCCTGCGTAGTGCTCGGGCAGGCGTGCCGAGTATGCCGTCAGCAGCTCGCGCGCGACGGTGACCGAGTCGACGAGCGGGTGAAGCGCAAAGGCTTGCACCGCAAGGGATCTCGACTGCTCGACGGCGGCCCGGATGACGAGCTCGTCGACGGCCTTGACCTGCTGCACGAGCCCGAGCGCGTGGCCGGGGAGCGGGCTCACGGTGACTGGGACCGGCCCGGCCGCGTCGACCCGGCACGGCACCTCGACGACGGCGTCGTCCGGGAGCCCCACGACGGCGCCGCCGTTGCGGACGTTGAGGATGAGGCGCGCCGGCTCGTCGCGCGCGATCGCGGCCATGAGCGCGAGCGCCACGCCCTCGTAGCCCCCTCCCTCGACGTCGGCCTCGGCGCGCTCCTGCGTGTGCCCGTCGTCGGTCTCGCGGGTCTCCTGCATGTAGGTCGCGTTGCGGTCGCGTCGCACGGAGTCCCAACGCTGCCAAGCCTGCTCGGGCTCGGCGGTCACCCGGGCGTAGAAGTCGGCCTGCTGACCGACGAGGTACTCCCCGCGCGTCTGCGGCGCCCCGGTGATCTGGGCGATCGCGTCACGGGTGAAGTAGTAGTAGAAGAGGTACTCGTTCGGCAGGGCACCGAGCGTCCTCAGCCACTCGGTGCCGAAGAGCTGGCCCTCCTCGATGGCTCCGAGCGCGACGTCGTCCGCGAGGAGGTCGGGGAGCAGGTCGCGGCCGTCGTGGCGCAGCCCGGCGAGCCAGCCGAGGTGGTTGAGCCCGGCGTAGTCGATCTCGAGGTCGTCGAGATCGTGGCCGAGGGCCCCGGCCGCGCGCTTGGCGAGGCCCAACGGGGAGTCGCAGATGCCGACGACCCGCGCACCGAGCACCGACTGCATCGCCTGGGTCACGAGCCCGGCCGGGTTGGTGAAGTTGATGACCCACGCGTCGGGCGCCAGACGGCGTACGCGTTCGGCGACGTCGAGCGCCACCGGCACGGTGCGCAGGCCGTAGCCGACACCCCCGGGGCCGGTCGTCTCCTGTCCGAGGAGGCCGAGGTCGAGCGCGATCCGCTCGTCGGCGGTGCGGCCCTCGAGACCTCCGACCCGCATCGCGGAGAAGACGAAGTCGGCACCCGCGAGCGCCGTGTCGAGGTCGGTCGTCGCCGTGACCGTCGGCGGTGCGGTCGCCGCGCCGGCGTCCCGGGCGGCCTGGGCGGCGAGCACCCGTCGCATGACGTCGAGCCGCGCGCCGTCCGTGTCGTGCAGGACGACCTCGGTGACGCGCCGGTCCGCGGGGTCGCGCAGCAGCGCGCCGTGGACGAGCGGCACGCGGAACCCGCCCCCGCCGAGGATGACCAGCTTCATGGCAGCACCACCCTCGGACCGTACCAAGGTGTGACGACGGGGCCACTCGACGTGGGCGACATGGGGACGAACTGCGCCGACACGGCATACGACCGTGGGAAAACCCGGCGAGTCGCGGACGGCAGTGCGGGATCATGGGGGCGTGCCGCCCCACCACACGTTCGACCCGCTCGCGTCTCGTCGCACCGCCGACGAGCCGGCTCTCGACGTGTTCGTCTGGGGCACCGTCTTCCTCGACATGATCTTCGCGGGGCTGCCGAGCGCGCCGAAGCCGGGCACCGAGGTGTGGGCCGAGGGGCTCGCCTCGTGCCCCGGCGGCATCGCCAACCTCGCCGTCGCCACCCGTCGTCTCGGCCTGCGCACGGGTCTCGCGGCCGCCTTCAGCGACGACGACTACGGCGACTTCTGCTGGCGCACCCTCGAGGAGCAGGAGGGTATCGACCTCGCCCGGAGCCGCCGCTTCGCCGACTGGCACAGCCCCGTCACCGTCTCGATGTCGGTCGACCGCGACCGCAGCATGGTCTCGCACGGTCACCCGTCACCCGTCGCCGCCGCCGAGCTCATCGGGACGCCCCCGCGGTCTCGCGCGGTCATGGTCGACCTCGGCGAGGACGAGGCCTTCGGCGCGAGCGGCCGGACCTGGGTCGACCGGGCGCGCGACGACGGAGCGCTCGTCTTCGCCGACGTCGGCTGGGACCCCAAGGAGGAGTGGTCGCCGCACGTGCTCGACCGGCTCGAGCGCTGTGACGTCTTCATGCCCAACGCCGTCGAGGCGATGGCCTACACGGGCACCCGGTCGCCCGTCGAGGCCGTCTACGCCCTCGCCGACCGCGTGCCCGTCGCCATCGTCACCGACGGCGCCAACGGGGCGCTCGGCATCGACGCCCGCACGGGCGAGGAGTCCCAGGTCCCGTCGCTGCGGGTGCAGGAGGTCGACCCGACCGGCGCCGGCGACGTCTTCGGGGCCGCCCTGCTCGTCGGCACGCTCGCGGAGTGGCCGCTCGAGCAGCGGATGACCTTCGCGAGCCTCTGCGCGGGCCTCGCGCTCCAGCAGTACGGCGGCTCCCTCGCCGCACCCGGTTGGGGTGACCTCGCCGACTGGTGGACCGCCCTCGTCTCCGACACGAGCGGCGACGCCTACCACCGCTCGCTCCGGCGCCGGTTCGGCTTCCTCGACGAGATCGTGCCGCGGGTGCCGGTCACGGCGTGCCGTCGCGCGACCGCGACGATCGCCAAGCGCGCCGATGTGCAGGACCTCGACTGACCGTCGTCCGCTGCCACGCGGCACGATGGTGACGTGACCGAACTGCCCGCCGAGCTCCCCGCCGAGCTCCCCGCAGAGCTGCCCGTTGACGTCGGCGACCTCGCGGCCCTCGACCTGCGTGCGGCGCAGGTGCAGCACTGGTCGATCGCCGGCGACTCCTTCACGTGGACCCTGCTCGCCGGTGACACCGGCCGGGGCCACGAGCTCGCCAGCATCACCTACGTCGGCGCCGTCGTGCTCCACACCAACCGCCGCGACCTCGACCGTGCCGTCGCGGCCGCCGCCGAGGTCGAGCGGTCCGAGGTCGTGCCCACCACCGACGGCGGCTTCGAGCACCGGGTCACGCTCGTGCCGGCCTACCCGCTCGTCGTCCGCTTCTGGAGCGTCGAGGTGCGCCGGATGCCGGCACCCGACCACCTGCGGCGCCTGCGCTGACCCGGAGACCGCGCCACCCGGCATACGCCATCAGGGGCGACGGCACCATCGACGACCGGGCCCCGGGGTGCCATGGTGAGTGGATGGAGAAGTCGTCGTTGACCGCCCTCGCCCGGGAGCTGCTCGAGCACGCCAGGACGACCTCGAGCGGTCGCGGCGCCGACACGGTCTACGGCGGCCACGAGCACGTGCTGCGCCAGACCGTCGTCGCGCTGGCGGCAGGTCGGTCGATGACCGAGCACGAGAACCCCGGCGAGGCGACGGTGCAGGTGTTGCGCGGACGGGTGCGCATCAGCACCGCCGACGCGGCCTGGGAGGGCGCGCCGGGTGACCTGCTCGTCGTCCCGCAGGCGCGCCACTCGCTCGAGGCACTCGAGGACTCTGCCGTGCTCCTCACCGTCGCCAAGCTGCCCTGACCCGGGCTGCACGGCCCACGCCGTGGGTGGCCGTGACGCGGCGGTGCGCGGTGGATCACCGGCAGCACACGCCGGCGATCCACCGCAGTCAGTCGCCGCCGATGCCGGTGCGCTCGACGCCCTCGACGATCCAGCGCTGGAGGAAGAGGAACATCAGCAGCAGCGGCACGATCGCGACGAGCGCGGCCATGAACAGCTGGCTGACCTGCACCGACTGCGCCGTGAGGAAGGTGGACAGCGCGATCTGCACCGTCCACGACTCCTGGTCGCGGCCGATGACGAGCGGCCAGAGGAAGGCGTTCCACGAGCCGATGAAGGTGATGGTGCCGATGGCCGCGACGAAGCCGAACGAGTTGGGGACGACGATCTTCCAGAAGGTGCCCCAGTAGCCGAGCCCGTCGATGAAGGCCGCCTCCTCGATCTCCTTGGGGAAGCCGAGGAAGAACTGCCGGAAGAGGAACGTCGCGAGCGCCTGGAAGAGCCCCGGGATGATGAGGCCGCGCAGCGTCGAGATCCACCCGAGCGTCGACACGAGGACGAAGCTCGGCACGAAGGTCACGGCCGCCGGGATGAGCAGCGTGGCGGTGATCGTGTAGAAGACGGCGTTGGACCAGCGGTACGGGATGCGGGCCAGGCCGTAGCCGGCGAGACCCGAGACGACGAGCACCCCGATCGTCTGGGTCACCGCGATGAGGCCCGAGTTGAGCAGGCTGCGGGCCATCGGGATCGCCGGGTTGTCGAAGAGCCCGGTGAGGTTGGAGGTCTCCCAGACCGGCGGCAGCCAGTGGAAGTCGGGCGACCCGAGGTCCTGCTCGCGCATGAACGCGCTGCGCACGAGCAGGTAGAAGGGGACGAGGAAGAGCAGCGCCGCCGCGACGAGGGCGCTGTAGCGGGCCCACCCCGTGATCCGGGACTGCCGCTTGCTCCGGACGATCGCCATCAGTCGCCCCTGTCGCCCAGTCGGAGGATGCGGCCCTGCACCACGGCGACGATCGCGATGATGAGGGTGAGGATGACGGCTCCCGCCGACCCGTGGCCGAAGTCCTGGCCCGAGCCGAGCGCCGTGTAGTAGAGGTAGACGAGCGGCGGCCGGGCGTACGGCGGGTAGGTGCCGAACGTCGACAGGATGTTGTAGAACTCGTCGAACGCCTGGAACGCGTTGATGAGCAGGAGCAGCAGCACCGCCGTCGACGTCGCGCGCAGCTGCGGCAGGGTGATGTGCCGGAAGACCTTCCACCCCTCAGCGCCGTCGATCGCAGCAGCCTCGTAGAGCGTCGGGCTGATCCGCTGGATGCCGGCGAGGAAGAGGATCATGTAGAAGCCGACCTGCAGCCAGAGCCGCGCCGTGACGATGACGAGCCAGTACCACGGCGGGTCGGCGAGGCTGAGCCACGGGATCGAGTCGGCGCCGAACCAGCCGAGCACCGCGTTGGCCAGGCCCGAGCGGATGCCGCTGAAGATCGACATCTTCCAGACGAGCGCGGCGACGACGTAGGAGCACGCGGTCGGCAGGAAGAAGACCGACCGGAAGAACGACTGCATGACCCGGGTGCGCGCGACGAGCAGCGCCGCCCCGAGGGAGATGACGAAGGTCGTCGGCACGATGAAGACGGCGAAGGCGAGGAAGGTGACGAGGCTGCTGCGGAAGGCCGGGTCGCGCAGCATGTCGAGGTAGTTGCCGACGCCGACGAACTTCGTGGGCGTGACGGTGTTGTAGGACTCGAAGAACGACAGGTAGATCGACCAGGCGATCGGGACGTAGACGAAGACGATCAGCCCGATGACGAACGGCCCGACGAAGACCCAGAACCACAGGTTGCGGTCCTGGCGCCCGCGCAGGCGGCGACCGAGCGACGGCCTCCCCGCGGTGGGGGGTGGCGTCGCCCGGTCGGCTGCCTTCCGCTGCGCGGCGCTGTCGTATGCCGCCGGGTCGGCCTGCGCTGTCAGGCGAGGACCCGCTTCAGCTCGGCGTCGGCCACGGTCTTGACCTTGGCGATCTCGCCGGCCGGGTCGGCGCCCTCCTTGACGATGCGGTTCATCGCGTCACCGAAGGCCGTGGCGCACTTGGGCGTCCACAGGATCGGGCTCTGCGCGTGGCCGACGTCGGTGGCGAGCTTGGCCGCCTCGGCCGCCTGCCCGCTCGTGAGCGTCGAGGCCTGGCCGATGAGGCTCGTGCGCGACGGGATGTGGAAGCCGTAGGCCGTCGCGAAGTCGAGCTGGTAGGCGGTCTGGTCGATCCACAGCCACTTGGCGAACTTCTTGGCGGCCTCGACGTCCTTGCTCTTGGCGCTGACGCACGAGCCGTAGGCGCCGACGGGGACCGACGCCTTGCCCTGGCCGTCGAGCGCGGGCCAGGCCATGACGCCGAAGTCGTCGCCGAGGCCCTTCTTGAGGTCGGGGAAGGTCCACAGGCCGGTGAACTGCATGGCCGTGAGCCCAGCGGTGAGCGCCGACGGGTCGAACCAGTCCTTGGGCGCCCCGAGGAGCAGCACCTTGGCGTCCCACATCTCGCGGAGCTTGCCGAGCGCGGTCGCGGCTCGCGGGTCGTCGAAGCCGAACTGGTTGTCCTTGGTGAGGTAGTCGAGCCCGGCCGACCACAGCATCGGGCCACCCATGAGGCCGGCACCGCCGTCGTTGCCGAGGAAGAGGCCCTTGACGTTGCCCTGCGTCAGCTTCTTCGCCGCGTCGATGAGCTCGTCGATGGTCTGGGGCGGCGTGATGCCGGCCTTGTCGAGCATCGACTTGCGATAGACGAGCAGCTGCATGTCGACGACCTGCGGGATGGCATACGTCTTGCCGTCGTAGGTCATCCGCTCGAGGATGCTCGGGTTGAAGTCGGACTTCGTGTCGCCGATGAGGTCGGTGAGGTCGACGACCTGGCCGCCCTTGATCATGTCGATGGTCGGGCCGTTGCCGTACTCGAAGACGTCGGGCCCGGCGTCGGTGAGCAGCGAGGCCGCGGTGGACTGGTCGTAGTCGCCGGGCTTCCAGCTGACCTTGACCGTGGCGTCCTTGTAGGCGGCGGCGTACTTCTCGACGGCCTGCTGCGTGCCGGCCTCGCCGTACTGGTGGTACCACTGGTTGAGCGTGGTCCCGCTGCCGCCTCCGGTCGCGCCACCGGTGGCTGCCGGCTCGCGTCCCGTGTTGCTGCCGCACGCGGCGAGCGCACCCGTGACCGCAGCGGCACCGCCGAGCGCGAAGAGCGAGCGCCGGGTGAGGTTGGCCCCGAGGGCCTGGCCGATCTCGCGACCGATCTGCTTGTCAGACATAGGTTCCCCTGCGTCCCTCCTGCCCGGGTGTGCGGGCACCGTTCACGACGGCGGGCGCTCGGCCAGTCTGCTCGACCTCGCCCACCCGGCGATCGTATGCCCGTTACCTCCGCGTATGCGGGATGGGCCACCCCCGGAGGTCAGCGCGGCTCAGATGGTGGCCGGGGAGTTGAGCGGGTTGTCGCTCAGGGTCTCGGGGGCCGTCTGGAGCAGCTGCTCGACGAGGAGCAGGGTCTGCTCGTCCTCGAGGGTCATGCGGCGGCCGAAGTGGCCGCGGGCCAGGGCCACGCCCGCACCGACGCGCAGGATGCTCGACCGGACGTCGGTCCGCGTGTCGGTGTCCATGCGTTCGAGCAGCCGGCTCACGGAGAGCAGGCCCGAGACGACCGGTCGGCCGTCGAGCTCGAACTCGTCGAAGAGCCAGAGGCGCTCGGCTGCGGCGGTGCCGAGCAGCTCGCGCCCGGGACCCTCGCTGCGCAGGGCCGCGTCGGTCACGGCGTCCCAGAAGGCGCCGCGCTCGTCGTCGTCGAAGCGGATGCGGCCGGCCAGGGCGCTCAGCACCCACACGGGGGCGAGCCGGAGCGTGAACCACTCCTGCTCCGACCACTGCTCACGCCACTGCGACACGACCGCCACCGCCTCTCACGCGCTCGGGGCACCTCCAGCGTACGACCGCCCCGCCCGTGAGGTCGTGGAGTCCACCGCTGGTAGACAGGAACCGTGCTCGACGACAACGCCGTCCTGACCGCCCCCACGGTCCTCACCCTGGTGGGCAGCTCCGGGCTGTCCGCCGAGGTCCTCGCCCACGGTGCCCTGCGCCGTCTCGAGGCCTTCGGCACCAGCCTGCTGCTGCACCCCGCGACCGTCGCAGAGGCGGGTCTGACGAACGTCCACCTGCGCGTGCACCGGCCGGACGGCATCCGTCGTCGGGCCCTGCTGGGTCCCGGCAGCGGCTCGGTCGTCACCTTGGTCGACGGCCAGGGAGACGGCGCCGTCGTCGTCACCGGCCGCCACGAAGGCCTCGACTACCGCCTCGTCCTCACGGTCGGCGACGGGTCACCCGAGACGCCGACGTGGCACTGGGACCTCGAGCTCACGAACACGACGGGCGAGCCCGTCACCGCCGACGCGGTGCTGACCCACGACCCCGCCCTGGCGCCCCTCGGCAACGTCCGGATCAACGAGTACTACGTCAGCCAGTACCTCGACCTCACCCCCGTCGCGACGGACGGCCACGGCACCGCCGTCGCCGTCCGCCAGAACATGCCCGGTGAGCGCGTCCCGTGGCTCATGGTCGGCACGACCGGCACGGGCACCGGCTGGGCGACCGACGCCCTCCAGCTCGCCCGCCGCACCGGCCCCGGTGTCGACTGGGCCGGGCTCGAGGCCGTCGACCTGCCGAGCGCGCGCCTCCAGCACGAGCACTCGCTCATCGCCCTGCAGGACGCCCCGGTCGAGATCGCACCCGCCGACACCCACCGCACCGGCTTCTGGGGCATCGCCCTCGAGGACCACCCCGAGGCCACGTCCGACGCCGACGCCCGCTGGGCCGACGTCGCGATCGCGGCCACCCCGACCCCGTGGGCGCCGGCGGGCGACGGCGCCCACGGCCAGGCTCTCGACGGTGCAGACGACGCCGCGACGCCGGCGACGCTGTGGTCGTCCAGCCCGGCCTTCGCGTCACGGGCACTCCACCGCGCCGAGCTCGGCGACGCCGGCCTGCTCGAGCACCGCACCGACGTCGAGACAGCCGACGACGGCACCGAGCTCGCGTGGACCGTCCGCGGCGGGCAGCTCGTCACCCCCGCCAAGGAGCTCGCGGTCCTGCGCCCGCACGGCCACCTGCTCCGCACCGGTGACACCTTCACGCCCGACTCGCGCTCGCTCGCGTCGACGGTGTGGATGGCCGGCACCTTCCACTCGCAGATCACCCGCGGCCACGTCGGCCGCGACCCGGTCGTGACGGGCCGCCGCACCTACCTCGGCCTCCAGCGGGCCCACGGCATGCGCCTCTTCGTCGAGGACGCCGACGGCACGTGGAGCCTCCTCGAGACCCCGAGCGCGTGGTTCACCGGCCTCGACCACTGCACGTGGTGGTATGCCGCCGCGTCGGGTCCCGTGCTCACCGTGACCTCGAGCGCGCCTGCCGACGAGCACGCCCTGACGCTCTCGGTCGGCCAGCACGGCGCGGCTCCGCGACGGGTGCTCCTCGCCCTCCAGGTCGCCGACGACCTGTCCGACGCCCCGTCGGTGGCGACGGCCGACGACCACCTCGACGTCACGACGGCGAACGACCCACGGCCGTGGCGCGTCTCGTGGACCGGGCCCGGCGACCCGAAGGTCGGCGACGCCCGGCTCCAGGCCGACGGCGTCGGTCGCGGACCGGGCTGGAGCACCGTGCTCTTCGACGCGAGCGAGCAGCTCGAGGTCGTCGTCCGCTCCTCCCCGGACGCCGGTGAGGCCGCGGCCGGCGAGGTCGTGCCCACGGGTGAGCACCTCGGGGCAGCCTTCTGGGACAAGGCCGGTCATGCCGTGACCCTCGACGGGTCGTCGCTCGGCGAGGCCGGCTCCCAGGCCGCGAACCTCTCGGCGGCGCTGCCGTGGTTCACGCACAACGCCTTCGTCCACTACCTCTCGCCGCGCGGGCTCGAGCAGTTCTCGGGCGGCGCGTGGGGCACCCGCGACGTCTGCCAGGGTCCGGTCGGGCTGCTCACGGCGCTCGGGCGCCAGGACGCCGTCCGCGACGTGCTGCTGCGCGTCTTCCGCGCCCAGAACGCCCGGGGCGACTGGCCCCAGGCCTTCGAGTTCCTCCCGCCGCTGCCCGAGACGGGCCAGCAGGACTCGCACGGCGACGTCGTCTTCTGGCCCGTCCTCGCGGCCGGTGACTACTTGCGCACGACCGGTGACGCGAGCCTGCTCGACGAGGCGGTCGCCTTCGTCGGCGACGACGCGCTCGGCGAGCCGGCCAGCGTGGCCGAGCACCTGCGTCGTGCGGTCGCGCGGATCGCGGAGTGCACGGTCCCCGGGAGCCCGCTGCCGGCATACGGGCACGGCGACTGGAACGACTCGCTCCAGCCGGCCGACCCGCACCTCGCGGCCCATCTCGTGTCCACGTGGACGGCCGTGCTCCAGACGCAGTCGCTGCGCACCCTCGCCGAGGGGCTGCACGCGGTCGGTGCGCCCGACGGCGCCTCGGCCCTGGCCGCCGACGCGGACGAGCTCGCCGAGCGCACCCACGACGCCCTGCTCGACCAGCTCGCGGCCGACCCCGTGCTGCCCGGTTACCTGCTGCAGCACGAGGACGGGCACTTCGAGCCGCTCGTCCACCCGAGCGACGAGCGCACCGGGCTGCACTACGGCGTGCTGCCGTGGATCCACGCGATCGGTGCCGACCTGCTGACGCCCGAGCAGGCGCGCCACCACCTCGACCTCATCGAGGAGCACCTCCTCGGACCCGACGGGGCGCGGCTCTTCGACCGGCCGGTCAGCTACGTCGGTGGGCCGATGACCGTCTTCCAGCGCGCCGAGGCGAGCACCTTCTGGGGCCGCGAGATCGGGCTCATGTACATGCACGCCCACCTGCGCTACGCCGAGGCGCTGGCGCGCGTCGGTGACGGCGCAGCCCTGCTCACGGCTCTCGCCAAGGCGAGCCCGGCAGGCCTGGACTCGCTCGTGCCGCAGGCCCGCCCGCGCCAGACGACGTGCTACTACTCCTCGTCCGACGGCGCCTTCACCGACCGCTACGACGCCTCGGAGCGGTATGCCGCGCTCATGGCCGGCGACGTGCCGCTCGAGGGAGGGTGGCGCGTCTACTCCTCCGGCCCCGGCCTCGTGCTGCGGCTCGTCACCGAGGTGCTCCTGGGCATCCGCCAGCGCGGCGACGACGTCGAGATCGACCCGGTGCTGCCGCCGAGCGGCGACGCCGGCGCAGGCGCCTCCGAGCTGACCGCGCGGCTGCCGCTGGCCGGGACCGACCTCACGGTCCGCTACGTCGTCGGGCCCGTGGGTCACGGTGTCCGCCGGGTCACCGTGAACGGGCGCGAGCTGAGCCTGCGACCGCTGACCAACCCCTACCGGCGGGCGGGTGCGGCCGTCCGGACCGCCGACCTGCTCGGGCTCCAGACTGCCCAGGCTGGCCGGACTGCCGAGACCACCGACGCCACCGCCCCGACCAGCGAGATCCTCGTGGAGACCCACTGACATGACCGACGTTACCGCCACGCCGCCCACCCGGCAGCGGCCGTGGCTCGATGCCACGCTGCCCGTCGAGGAGCGCATCGACCTCCTCATGGCCGAGATGACCCTGGCCGAGAAGGTCGGCCAGACCCACCAGGTCGCCAACATCAACCCGGACGACGACGCCGGCGAGATCGCGTCGGGCCGGATCAGCTCGAGCCTCTACGCCTCCGGCGCGACCGCCGGCAACGAGCGCGACGAGGGCGTCCTCGTCGGCAACATCGACGCCGCCCAGCGGCACGCCGTCAAGGGCAGCCGTCTCGGCATCCCGCTGCTCTTCGGCCGCGACGTCATCCACGGGCACCGCACCGTGGCGCCGATCCCGCTCGGGATCGCGGCGTCCTTCGACCCCGACGTCGCCGAGGAGATCGGCGAGATCGCCGCCCGCGAGGCCGCGGTCGACGGGGTGGCGTGGACCTTCACGCCGATGGTCGACATCTCCGAGGAGCCGCGCTGGGGCCGTGTCGCCGAGTCGCTCGGCGAGACGCCGGTGCTCTCGGGCCGTCTGGCGGCCGGCCTGATCCGGGGTTTCCAGGGCGACGACCCGAGCGACCCAGACCGTCTCGCGGCGTGCGCCAAGCACTTCGCCGGCTACGGCCTGGCCGCCGGTGGCCGCGACTACGACACGGTGAGCGTCGGCGAGAACACCCTGCGCAACCTGCACCTGCGGCCGTTCCGGTCGGCCGTCGATGCCGGCGTCCTCTCCGTCATGGCCGCCTTCAACGACGTCGACGGCATCCCGATGCATGCCCACGAGCACCTCGTCCGCGAGGTCCTCAAGGGCGAGTGGGGCTTCGACGGTGTCGTCGTCGCCGACTGGAACGGCATCGGCCAGATCGTCTTCCAGGGCGTCGCCGCCGACAAGCGGGAGGCCGCGGCCCTCGCGATCCGCGCCGGAGTGGACCTCGACATGGTGAGCGGCGCCTACCTCGAGCACCTCGAGGAGCTCGTCGAGTCCGGCGAGGTCGACCTGGCGCTTGTCGACGACGCGGTGCGCCGCGTGCTGCGCCTCAAGTTCCGCCTCGGGCTCTTCGAGCGTCCGTATGCCGCCCGGCCGGGTGCGTCGAACGCGCCGACCCCTTCGACGCGGGCCGTCGCGCTGCGTGCAGCTCAGGCCGCGCACGTGCTCGTCAAGAACGACGGCGTGCTGCCGCTCGACGACGACGCCGGGAAGGTCCTGCTCTCGGGGCCGTTCGTCGACGACGGCGACGCGCTGCTCGGCACGTGGGTCCTCGACGGCCGCGGCGAGGAGGTCGTCACTCCCGAGGCCGCCCTGCGCGAGCGACTCGGCGACCGGGTTACCGTGGCCGACGGCCGCTTCCCCGACGTCACCCTCATGCAGGCGCGCGCCGCCGACACGTCGGTGCTGCTCCTCGGCGAACACCGGTCCCGCTCCGGCGAGGCGCAGTCCGTCGTCGACATCGGCCTGCCACCGGGGCAGCTCGAGCTCGTGCGCGCCGTGGCGGCGTTCGGCAAGCCGCTCGTCGCCGTCGTCTACACCGGCCGCCCGCTGGACCTCACGGAGGTGCTCGACCTCGCCGACGCGGTGCTCGTCGTGTGGCACCCCGGGGTCGAGGCCGGCACTGCCCTGGCCGACATCCTGCTCGGCGACGCCGAGCCGCACGGCCGGCTGCCGATGACCTTCCCGCTCTCGACGCGCCACATCCCGACGAGCACCCACCAGCGCCCGACGGGCCGGCTCATCCGCGCCGACGTCGACCACCAGGAGGGCCGCTACGTCGACGCCCTCACCTACCCGCGGCTGCCCTTCGGCTTCGGCCTGTCCTACACGACCGTCGACTACGGGGCGCCGGTCCTGTCGTCGGCGACGATGACGACCGACGGGTCCACGACCCTCACCGTCACGGTGACCAACACGGGCGAGCGGCCCTGCCGCGAGGTCGTCCAGCTCTACTTCCGCGACCCCGTCGCCCAAGTGACCCGTCCCCTCGTCGAGCTGACCGACTGGGCGCTCGTCGACCTCGAGCCCGGCCAGGCGCGCGTGGTCACCTTCGACGTGCAGGCCGAGCAAACGGCATACGCAGGCCGTGACCTCACGACGCGCGTCGACGAGGGCGAGATCGTCCTGCTCACCGGGCCCGACGCGGCCCGCCTCCAGCCCGTGTCCGTCACCATCACGTCCCCGAAGGCCTCCTCAGCATGTACAGGGCGGCCCGAAGGGTGACAAAGGAGTCCCACCCTGGCCGCTCTGCTGCTGAAAATGAGTCGTCTTCGACTAGCGCCGAGCGCATCAAGAAACACGCCGGCAACGGAGCCCATCCCGCCCACTTTGACGCGATGCAACTCGACCCAGCCGCGAGAGATGCGGTAAGCATCGGACCAACGCCTTGGGGGCCCAACTACAGGTTTGCTGAGCCAGGGGACTTCAGGGGCATGCCGCCGGCATGATGTTGCCTATGAAGGCGCTTTCGGACGGGGAGGAGCGGAGCATTCACTGGCCCCCCGGACCGGTTCAGCCTTGGGTTACGTGGAGTGGGAGGCGGCAGACTCACCACTATGGGGAGCCGAGCGCACCGGGCGTAAGCGGATACAGATGCGCTCCTAGGCAGCATGTCGCACGAGGCACGAATCAACTCCTGCGCCAAGCGTTTCGGCTCCACCTCACATATTCGATCTGCTCCCCTAACGCCGAGTTGCGCTGCCCCAGGCGGAGTCCCTCTTCCGCCGAAGTTAGCAGCTCAGCGGATGGGTGGGCATCCTGGCCATTGGTGAAACCGGCCGCGCGAAGCATGGCGAGCTGCTGCACCACTCGCACACTCTTCAAGATGGCGAACAAAGCATCGGGATCCTTCTCGAGCCTGTCCGAACTAGCATATCCATGGCTTAATGCATTGCGGACCTGCCCCGTACGAACCGCCCACGCATGAACATCGCCCAACAGCCAGGCTGCTGACGACGGCCCTAAAGTTAGTGCTAGAGCCTCCAAGCGTTCGGCGAGCGTGTCCCGAGCAATTTCGAGAGCGCGTGCCGCCTTCTCGCGGGTGCGCCGCGGTAAACTTTGGACAGCGTCGAGAATCGCTTGCTCTCGCTGCGTAGGGTCGTTCTTGCCGAGTTTCAGACTTCGCGCCAGAGCCTCGGCGGCGTTAACGGCTTCTACTAGTTCGGTCTGCAGGTACCCCTGCGCTCCAGGGGGTGGACCCAACGCTGGCCAGCTGTCCACAGACACATGCAGATCGATCCATCGAGGCAGGAATTCAGACAAGTCTACTTCGTTGGTCCCGAAATAAGGTTGGGGGATCCTGGGGCTGGCTGTCAACGGCTCCCGAGCAGGAAGCTCATAGGCCTGAGACGCGCCAGGCGTTTCTGATCCCGACTGGGTCAAAGCATAGCCTGCTGGAACCGTCGAGCCTCCATAGAGGAGACGATGGAGGTTCTCCACAGCTAAGATTGACTGTTCCATTTGGCGCAGAGTGAATCCTTTATTGGACGTAAAGGCATAGCCACCCTTTCCCCTCCTCTCGAGTTTATCTCGCCCAGAAGTTACACTCAGTCCTCGCCACACGGACGCCGTAACGTCAGGCCCAAGCTCAGCAGTAATTTCTTCAAAGAAGCCGTCGGCGAGAGGATCAACATCCTTCCTTGCTCCCTCGAGTCGGGTCGGAGAAAACCAGTCCCACGTTAAAGGGAGCTCGAACGAAAGATTCGACCACAAATGATTCTCATTGAAATGGCCTCCTAAACACACCGTGAAGGCGTGCCACACCTCTGACTGATTAGGCTTGCCCTCTAGCTGGCCACGTGATTGCCGAGAACTTTGCCAAGAGGCAGACTGCATCGTGATTAGGCCCTCAGAGGTCTCACCAAACAAGGTCTGAGCGTCCCCGATGTCATCGTCCCCTTGGTCTCCACCAAGCGTTCCCGCAACCTGCAGCGTCCAGACACCGACTCCGGCATTGCGGCGCAACACGCCGGCCACCTTGGCCTCAGGCGCGCCCGAGCGCCACCAATGGCCAGGAGCCGCATCAAGCTCATCTGCCCGTGCATTTAGATCCACCGGACTCACCTCTCTTGCGGTACGAAGACGCGGACGCGCTTATCGGTCCGAGCCGCCAAGAATCCACCCCGAGTTGAGTACGGCTTCGCGGTACGGAGCCAGAAGTGCGCGCTCTACGACGGGATGCGTCGTCTTCTCCCAATTGAGTCTTGACTCGCCACGGCTCGGGCACTTGCTGATCATCGGCGATCTCCTTCTACTCGTGCGCCATACCACCGCGTCGCGGACCCCCACTCCAAACTGTCACAGGCCGAGCACCAGTGGCCGGGCGTGCTTGGCGATTGTCGTCACCCAAGTATGGGCGAAGGCGAGCCTCCGCCCGCTGGACGATTCGTAGCAGAAGGTCCGTCAACTGGATGTCCTCGGCAGCCTCCGTTGCGTCCTCGAACTGAACGGTGCTGTGGCTAGCCGGCTTCTTGTAGGCCCCGATAGCCCCCACGAACAGGTCCGCCGTCGCCTGTTGCTCTCCTCTCCTCCTTCTGCTTGCGGATCGCGAAGTACACCATCCTTTGGGCTGAAAGCCTTTCGCACCAGCGCAACGCCGAGCAGTTCGTTAGGGAGTTGCGTCACCCTGCGCACTTCAACCTCGACCGCCTTCATGGCCGCGAAGGATGCTGTCTCACAGTCCCCGAAGGCAAAGTTCGATCGAGCGGAGCTTAGTGCTGGGTTGAGCTCCCCAGCCAACCGATCTGCGGCCTTTGCTACAGCCTTGAGGTCGTTCCTGATTCTGCCCCAGCCGCGGTTACTCGGTACCAGCCCCCACAGGGGTTGTGGGCCGAGGGCCCAATGAGGGCGTGCGCCTCAAGCCAGGCCCACGCATCAGACAACCGCTCCAGCATCGCCTCGAGTTCAGACGGTTCAGGCTCACCGTAACCACCCCTCTGTCTGAAACCCTGAACGAGTTGTTGAAGTCGGGATCCGAATGCAGGGATCGCAGTAATTGCAGGCTCAAGTCAGGGGACCCGATCCGGCCCACGGGGCGGCGAAATACATCGGCCAGAGTAGACTTCGACTTTTCGGGCATGATCGGAAGCAGGTACAGGGCCCGATCATCGCGCCCCATTCGTAGTTTCGACCGTCCCAGCCACCTGCTGTTTCCGACAGCACGATCGATCCACCGCCACGCGGGGGCGTGTTGCGATTTTCCGTGACCCACGCGTCGGGACCGCGTCAGGAGTTTCTCCAGGCCCTTAGGAGCGGTAGTAGGTTCTCTGGGGGTGACTCGATCCCTGAGTATGCTCGCCATTCTTTTCTCGCGAACTTAGAATCACGGCATACCCTCCAAAGCTTGATTAGGGCTCACCCCCGTAGCTAGCGTGAGCGGCTTAGCGCGATCCGCCGACAACACGTCGCAGGCCAAGAAGGCAACGCTCTTCAAAACTTCGACAGGCGTCCTCGTCTCGTCCAGCAGATCGACGCTCCAAGTCGCCAGCACATCCAGAAGACCATCAAGCAGGAGGAGGGCTCCCGACGCAAGGAGTTCCACACCGAACTCGACTTGCTCTCCTGAGTGTTGGCTCAAGTTGCGAAGGGCATAGATTTGCAGCAGGAGAAGGCGAATAGCGTTCGATCTCGCAGTGAAGTAGCTGGCCAGCTGATCGGACCTCAGCAGACTAGACGCCTCGTAGACCTTTGCCTGAGCGAGGGGCGATGCTCCCTTAAGGACTTGCCACAGCAACTGCTCGGTCTTATCGCCTGAGTTCCAATCCGCTGCGCGCGCGAGATACGCTTCCCATTCTCTGTGGTCGGCGAGCCAGACACGTCGGCCCAGGGTGGCATTGAGGTCGGGGTACTTCTCGATGAAAGGCAGGGATGCCACCCCTGCCCGTAACACCTCGAGGTTCGTTTCGGAGGTACGCAACTCTTCCTCGAGTTGAGCTTCCTCGTATGCCATGGCCGCAAGGGCCGCCTCACTTCGACTCTCGAGGCTCTTCTGCACATCTGGTGCCAAGTCGTGGGCCGTGGCCAACCTCGCCAGCCATCGGGATCGACGACGCCTGAGTTTCGTGAGCGCATCCCGAGCATGCTTGGATCGGCGGCCTCTGACAGGCGCCTCGAGCATGAATGACGAGTAGGCGTTGAGGCACGTCTGGCGCAGCACCAAGAGGGACAGAGCCGTAACCAGATCGTCCCGGATGCTTGGATCCGATACATCGAGGCCTTCCAAGACACTCCACGCTAACGAGGCACGAGTGCTCGGGATCGGTTGGCGTCGCGCGTTTGCTGCCGCAGCAAGAATGTACGCCATCGACGACGACCAGTGACGTGTTACTGCACCCATAGTCTCGTAGGAGTGACGGCTCAGCGCGATCCTGGCCGGGCCGCTGCTTGCGTGTCCAGCATGCAAGCCGACTAGGCAGTATTCAAAGATGATTGGCGAAATGTCAGGCTTCGCCACCATCAGTTCGCTAAGGGCTTCCTCTACGAGTGACGCGGCCTTCGTGGCGGCGTCGTCGGAGTCCACCGCCCACACGTCGCGGACCACCACGAACTCCTGCACTACTCCTGCGCGTTCGTAGCCGACAGGATCGTCGGCTCGCGTCGCAACGCGCACGAACTCGGCCCAGCCGGGTTGGTCAGCCGCCACCCAGGCCGGCGGGCGAGAGACCACGACTCGTCCGATTTCACGTTCGGCGAACGCTGGGATCGGCTTATCGGGCAGTTTGACGCCGCAGACCCCCAGCAACACCGCGTGCTTGTCTGAGTGCCGATTCAGCGCCAGCGTCAAGGCGTCGCCAAATGACACCACAGGTGACGCGGACAGGGAACGTCGAAGTGCGAACTCGAAGGCAGTGGGCGGGTATGGCGCGACCATGAGTGCCGAGGTCGCCAACTCACGGCCCAGCGTCACGGCTACGCTCAGATTGCCCGGATCAGCGGTTTCGTTCACATGCTGCATGAACTCGGCACGCATCGCCTCGAGTAGCCGATCGCACTGGGGCAGTGGGTCTAGGTGCAGGGGGGCTCCGTTCGCCTTGGCTCGCAACTTGGCGAGCCAATCACTGCGTCTCAGTTCGTCGGACAAGGAATCGTCGAAAATAGCTAGTGAGCTCTTCACTGTCTCTAGGGTCAGGCCCTTCTGGGGCTGTCGCTTGGGTCGGTCCATCTGATGCTGGCGCAGAACGTAGTCACACCAGTAGACCGTGAAGGTCAGGTTTGGCGCCGCCAACGGCTCACTGCCGAGAATCAGTCCACCCTCGAGGGCCTCCAAAATGGACTGGGTGACGGCCACCTGAAAGTCGGTAGCGGGCGTCTCGTTACGGAGCCAATCGGCCATTGGTAGCGCGTTGTGCACAGAGTCGCCCGCCTCGCTGACTGTCGTTGTGGACTCCCACGCCGAGAGCCCATCCTTCGACTCGACTTTCGAGCCGGGCCTAATGTAAGGGCTTCAGCCCATGAGGGGCGCGGTCAACAGCGGTCGTTTCTCCTAGCCGGCGCAAAGGTGAGGGAGATGTCTCGGGAATCGAGCCACAGTCAACAGCGGTCGCCGGGGGCGCTTCCGCGGATATGCGTCCTTCCGCCGCGTCACGGCGCCCACGTAGAGGCATGGACCGGCTCGCGCGTGTCTTCAGCGTTGCCGACTGTGGTGTATCACCAGGCGCGTCCGTCGGTGGACAGGTCGTCGTCGATGTCACGCAGGATGTCCCTGTCCGCGGACTTCGCCATGTCGCTATAGAACTTCTTCTCGATCGAACCGGTCGGAAGGTCCCTGGCGATATCGCGAGACTTGTCGCGCTGTTGAACCGTCTCGGGGAACGGTTCACCCGGGGTGCCGCTGCGCATCCCAGAGATCGTCGCGCCCCACAGCGCGCCGATCATGTCTCGTAATACATGCTCGCCCAGTCGGTCGGCGGCGTGCAGCGCTGTGCGTACGAAGTCGGGTCGGTCCCAGATGAAGGTCCGGGGTGCTTGGCGGAGCACAGCGGCAACTGCGAGGGTCGTCTCTGCTGTGCCGAAAGCGAGCGCGTTCGCCAAGAGCTCGACGACCTCGGTGTCGTACCCGTTTGCCACTGCGGCGAAAAGGTCCGCGCCCATTGTCCGCCGCGGCCAGGAGCCGAGATCTTCCGCCACCCAAGCCAGGATGCCGTTAAGGCTCGGTAGGAAATCCGGGGTGTCGCGGATCTGAAGCTGGTTGTCCCAGGAATGCGGCAGCGCCTCATAGCCGCGGACCGGATTCAAGGACTCGGCGAGTTGGACCCGGTCCTGAAGAAGCCCGATGACCCATCCCGGGGCAATCGCCGACCGGGTCGCGAGCGCCCCGGACACCGAATAGCCACCGATCCCGGGCAGGGTGAGAAGGTCTTGGCGGACGAGTTCCAGCTCGGGGTCGGAGAAGTTGCTCCACGAGATGCCGAGGTCTAGGCGGAAACACGCGAAGATGTTGTCGGCCAGGCTCTCGTCGTCGCCGAATCGGAGGGCAGCGAGCAGACGGGTCGCCTCAGCCGTATGGGTTCGTGCCAGAAGTTGGGCCGCTCGGGCGACGTTTCGTCGGATCACCACGTCGGGGTCAGCGGCGAGTTGCAGCAGCAGGTCGAGCTCCCCGGCGTGCAGTTCACGAGGGCCGCGGTTCCAGCCGATCGCCTGGGACACGGCCCGTCGCCGATCTTCTGGTGCGCTGGCGAGTAGTTCCTTGATGTCCGTGAGTGCAGCTGCCGGGTCCTGTTCGGCGAACGTGCCGAGGATGACGGGCAGGACGGGGTCGAGATCGTTGGGGACGGGGGTTGTTCGAAGGTTGTCCAGCACCGTGTGTGCGAGGGTCGGGCGGGCGTTGATCAGGCCAGCTACGACGGGGCCTGGGTGACCGTCGGTAGGTCCGTGAACTTCCCGGTCGGCGCGGAGGCGCGCGACAATCAGGTCAATGACCTCGCGGTCGGTGAGGCCGGTGAGACCGTCAACGACGGCTTGGATTAACCCCAGTCGCTTCGCCTCCACCGCTTCGAAGCTGTCGCTTCGGTCGCGGAGGAGGTGGCCCCAGCCGTCGTGGACCGTCAGCGCCAGAAGGTGCTCGACTCCACCCGGCAGGGACTCCACTACCCTGACCGCGGCGTCATGGGTAGGTCCGTCGCCGTAGTTCTCGTTCCAGTACAGGGCCTCCCGGATGCTGACCAGCACCGCCGGGTCCAGACCGCCGGCAGCAGCCACCGCGCCAAGCCTCTCGATGGTCTGGACGAATCCTGGCGTCCACCCGTCCCGTTCGCTACTGGACACTGGGCGCCCGAAGAGGCCTGTCGGGTAGCGCAAAGCCGACTTCAGGAAGTTCGCCGCTGCTCCGGCACGCCGAAGATCGGGTGATCCGAGTTCCTCGAAGGCAAGGTCGATGACCCGCTGACGGACACGCATGATGGTCTGCGGGTTGAGCGAGTAGGGCTGGAAGGTGATGGTGTGATCCCGGAACGTTGAATCTTGTCCTTCGGTGGCGAGCATCGGCTCGAGTACATCGAATGGTGAGAGTCGCTGGCCGTCTGCGAACCAGGTTGAGGCGACGTCGACGATCTGGTCGTGGAACCAGATCGGCTTCGTCACCCCGAACTCCGCCAGTCCGCACAACACGCGAAGGGCGTGCTCGGGATGCTGATTGGTCGGGCGCTCATCGCGTTGAGCAAGCTCCCACAACTGGTTGAGAGCCTCTGGAAGGGTGTCGGGGTCCATTGCCGCGAATTTGAGCACAGCCGGCAAGGCTTGAAGCACGCTGCTGTAGTCGGTTGCGAGAAAGGCCCGCCAGGCGGCGTGTTCACCGTCGAGGCGATCGGTGGGGTTGTCAATGAGCCAGCGGGTCGCCTCGAGTGCGCGCTCCGGCTGAAAGTACGCGACCTTGGCTAGGGTTTCGGCCAGGGTGCGTCGGTCGATCATGTCGGCCGCCTCGATCCGGCCCCGGAATGCGGCCCACAGGGAGTCGGCCAGACTCGGCGCACCGTCGTGCTTGTTGCGAACCTGCCAATCGACCCGGCTCACGTTGATGAACAAGTGCTCAGCGCCGCTGCCGGTGACCATGGGCTCTATTCGTGCAAGGTATCCGGTGCCCAGTGGATTGGCGCCGTCGAAGGCGGCTTCGGTGAGGACCACGTCGCCGAGCAGATCGGGCACGATTCTCAGCGACTCGCCGCGGCGACGCAGGATCCCGGCGTTCTCCAGGCTGCGCAGATGCTTGTGCAGCTCGTCGTAAGGGCGCCCGACGATCTCGCTCAACGACTCGCGCGCAGTTGCTTCATTGGTCCGGAACGGCTGCAGGGCAGCGAGTGCATCGAGCACTGCTCGACGGGTGGGCGGGTCGTACGCGAGCGGATCGTTCACGAGCGCGTCGCGAAACCCCCGCATGATGTGGAAGCGGACGTCGTCGTCCTGTTCCAGCGCACCGGGCTCCAGCTGGCCCTGCCTGATCAAGACGCCACCGACGACGGTGGCCAGTGGTGAGTCGGTAGTCAGGGCGGCGAGCCGACGCACGACCGCCTCCGGCGCTTTCCCCCCCACGGCCTCACGCCCAAGGGCGATGGCGTCGTCAATGTCGAGGTCCTCAAGCTCGACCTGAGTGTGCGGCATGGGGAGGAGGCCGTGGCGCGCCAGTCCCGCCTTAAGCGTCTGCAGCCCGTACGGCCTGGTTGCAAGCACGACCTTGGCGTTCCGGTTGCGGCGCCAGATGCCAGCCACGATCCCAGTGACTTCGGTGAGCTCGTGAGCGTCATCGATTAAGACGGTGAGGTTGCCTTCGTGAGGGAGTAGTTCGAAGTCTGCCGCGGATACTTGTGCGTCGCCAGACTGGATCCGGACTTGGGTAGCGGGTGGCGCGGCGTCCGCGAGGGCCTTCAGGAGCCGGGACTTCCCCATGCCACCGGCACCGGTCACGAAGGTCAGAGACGCGTCCGGCTGATACGCGGCGCTGACGAGTTGGTCGAGTTCATCCTGCCGCCCGGCCAGGCTCCATTCATGGTTGAAGATCGTGGACCGAGTGGCGTCAAAGTACTCCTCTGGGGGGAGCCATGGTCCGGGGACGGGTACACCGAGGAACGATTCCCGGTGCCCGGGGAAGTAGGTGTCGACGATCCTCACGGCCTGCTCGCTGGGCAGGCCCCGGATGTAGCGGGAGATATCCTCGCCGTCCCACAGCTCCCAGCTCGAGTACTTCCCAGCCTCCTTGCGAGCAGTAGGAGTGGCCGTGATTCGGGCCAGAAACAAGTAGTTCTTTGGCGCAGCGATCGTCACTTCCATGATCGCCTTACAGACCGCGGCCGGTCCGAACTCCCGGTGTCGCTTGCACTGGCCCGTAGCGAGGTTCATCCCGCCGGCGGTGACGAGGATGTCGATGCCGTGCTGCTTGTGGCCCCGCCCGCCGTACCGGCTCGCGTGCCCGTCGGGGTGCAGCACAGTCATCAGTTCGGCGAGAAGGTCCTCAAAGCGCTCTTCGGTCAGCTCCTCGAGCGGAAGCGCACGAGTCAGGGGCCGGACCGGGAGTCGGACGGCCGGCGACGGCGACCTGTACTCCCCAGCATCCAGAAGCGCTCCCTCCTCGACGGCGAGGACATGTGCCAGCTCGCTCAGCATCGCGCGCCTCGGCCTCGAGCGACCGCGTTCCCACCCGCTCACAGCCTGCTGACCAACCGCCAGTCGAGCGGCGAGCACCGCCTGATCGAGACCGAGTGCCTCACGCCGTTCCCGGATGAGCAGACCCAGTGCGTCGTACATGGCCACAGCCTACGCATGTAATGCGTGTGATGCCACTTCCACACGCATTAGGTACGTACGTTGGCGTTCGGTCAGGCCCTGGCGAAGGACCACCGCCAGCGTCTTTTCGCCGCGAAGCGGCAGCGTCCTTCCGGCACCCGAGCCCGCGGTCCGGTCCATTGCAGGTCCAACGTGCGCTCAGCTGCGACTGACCCGGATGGCCTAGCCCCCACGGCTTATCCAGCGGGGCTAACTCGACGTCCGTTGATCATGGCCGGGAGCGTTGAGGCCCTGGGAGCTGAAGTAGGTAGGTTTTAGGAGTGACCGTCGGCACCCCAGTACTCGACACAATTGAGAATTTCTACGGTTGGCCCGTGGAGGCCGTCGCGCAGAGGCTTTCGGCGCAACTTGCGAACGCTCAGGCCGGCGGTGCATCGCTCACGACGACGCTCGATGCGCTTCGTTGCGGCGAGTTCCTGGAGTTGTATCTGGACCAGATCCAGCAGGTGCCGCTGGACCAGTGGCTCAGCTACTTGGATGTGACTGATGGGGTCGTCCGGGCCTCGATCGTGGGCCGTGAGCTTGCCACGGACCCAAGCCTGAGGCGCAGGTCGATGATCATCGACGGTGAGCACCTCGGTGCAGATCACCTGCCATTGCGGGGCCTACCTCCCGGACAGATCAAAGCGGCGCTTTGCTACGCCAACGACGTCACCGTGGAAGACCCATTCGACGAGGAGCAGGTCCTGCGGGACTTTATTTCGAGCGTCGCGGATGCGATGCCGCACGCGCCGATCCAGATTGCCCCTGACCCAGCGCACTTCGTATCGACCGTTCAAGCATTGGCGAGGATTGCGCCGGTCATCCGCGCTGGTCACATCGCCTTTGTACCCCGACGCTTGGCGATGGATGCAGGCCTGTCCGGAAAATTCGCTAGCAATGCATGGGAAACGTCCGGGGCCCAGCGACAGGAACTGGCCCTGCGGAGCCTGCGACTCTGGCTGGCCTCCGGTGGGCTTGTGACTCCACTGTTTGGTAGCGACGACGAGGAGGGTGCATTTCGGGAACAAGCCGGGCTTCTGGCACCTCTGACGGAGAGCATCGATTCGTTCCGGCTGCAACGCGTCGCAAGACTCGCCCTTCCTGCCGCCGATCGCCTGAGCCCGGAGCAGATGGTTAGGATTCGGGAGGACGACGCGTTTGAGTCGTTCCGTGTGACCCAGCGGCGCGCCCTCGCCGCCATCACTGAAGAGTCAGATTCGGAGCTCGCCGACTATCGGGCGGAGATGGCAGAGGCGGCCCGATCGCTTGGCAAATCGGTCGCCAACCGCTCCGCCTTCAACAGCCTGTTCAGTAAGGCACTTGGTTGGGGCGTTGGAACAATGATCCTGGCCCCACACTCTGCCGCCGCCGCCATCGCCGCGCTCGGAGGCATCACCACCCAGGTCGTAGCGGAGCGGGTCTTCAATCGCGACAAGAGCGGGAAGCGAGCGCTGCGGCACCACTACGCCACCCTCGCCGAAACCGACTAACCGCATCGATTCGATTCTGGGATGACGTGTCCCCTGCCTGCGAGGGAGTGGCGCGGCATGCGCACCATATCCGTCCGCCATGTCGAGGAGCGCGTCCTTCCGCCGCCTGCGGACGCTTGGACGCCACGTGGATTGATCATGCCTCAGCAAAAGTAGAGTCCGCCTCGGGCAGCCCCGCACGATTTGGCTTAGGCCTCCGGGTGTCAGCCACACAAGAGCGTCGGCTCTGTTCACCAAGTCATGTCGAACATGCAGAGTGAACCGCCCCGGTGAGTCGGGAGACTCAGTGGTTGAGAGCTCCAGATCCTGCTGGGCCTCGTTTTGAGCGTAGTAGGCCGCTTCGAGGTCGGCCGGTGGGATGTCGCCGCAGTACTCGTAGAGGCGGCGGTGGTTGAACCAGTCGACCCACTCGGCGGTCGCGATCTCGACGGCGTCGAGGGTGCGCCACGGACCGCGTGGTTTGATCAGCTCGGTCTTGAACAGGCCGTTGATCGACTCGGCCAGCGCGTTGTCGTAGGACGATCCAACCGAGCCGACCGACGCGGCGATGTTCGCCTCGGCCAAGCGTTCGGTGTAGCGGATCGCAGTGTACTGCGACCCGCGATCCGTATGCGCCACAACGGAATCCAGCGAATGACCCTCACGTTCCCGCGTCCAGACGGCCTGCTCCAGCGCGTCCAGGACCAGCTGGGTAGACATGCTCGACCCACACCGCCAGCCGATGATCCGCCGCGCGAACGCGTCAACGACGAACGCGACGTACACCCATCCCGCCCATGTCGACACATAGGTGATGTCGGCGACCCAGAGCCGATTCGGAGCGAGCGGGGCGAAGTCGCGCCGGACCAGGTCACGCGCCCGCGGGCCGGCCGGGTCCGCGATGGTGGTGCGCTTGACCTTCCCGCGGACCGCGCCGGTCAGGCCGTCCTCGCGCATGAGTCGTTCGACCGTGCACCGGGCCACTGGGATCCCTTCGCGGTTGAGCTGGAGCCACACCTTCCGCGCGCCGTACACCCCGTAGTTGCCGGCGTGGACTCGTCGGACCTCGTTCAGCAGCAGCGCATCCCGGTGCTCACGAGCCGTGGCGGGCCGGTTCACGTGCGCGTAGTACGTCGACGGGGCGATCGGCAGCCCGTGCTCGCTCAGCACGGTGCAGATCGGCTCGACACCCCATCGCAGGCCACCGTTGTCGCACTCCTCACGGTGCCCTGCGTGCTCGCGGATGAACTCCACGATCAGCGGGAGGGCCGGTCGAGCTCGGCTCCGAAGAAAGCCGCCGCGGCCTTCAGGATCGAGTTCGCGCGGCGTAGCTCGGCGTTCTCTCGTCTCAACCGTTTGACCTCGGCCGACTCCTCGCTGGTGACGCCCGGACGGGCGCCTTGGTCGACCTGGGCTTGGCGCACCCACTTGCGGACGGTCTCTGCGGTGCTCACCCCGAGCAGCTGCGCGACCTTCGTCATCGCCTCCCAGTCCGTGGCGTGATCGCCGCGGATCTCCTCGAACATCCGCACCGCCCGAGCCCTCAGCTCAGGCGGGTACCTCTTGGACGTGTTCCCCGGCATGACTCCAACCTTCCCAAGGTTTGGAGTCTCCCGACATGCCGGGGCGGTTCAGAGTCACATGTCCGTCAGGTTCGCGATGGCGGATGGTGAATGATGCGCTTGGCGACCGAGAGGCTGTTTTGGTCCTTGCCGAGTGCGCCAGAATCGAACTGAATGCGCACCGCTTGCTGAATGCGCTTTCGGGGCCATTCTCGGACGTCGGGTAGCGCGAGGTATCGCTCTGCCAGGAGTAATGCTTGGTACTGGTCAAACATCTGGTCTGGGCGTATCACCGCCTCCAGAACAGCTCTCACTGTCGCGAGCTGCGGTCTTTCTTGGAGAACGCCTAGGGCCCAAACCCGGGCACCCTCCGAGCCCGTCCACAAGAGGCCCAGCACGCGCTCCTCATCCAGGTCTGGGTCGTGCGCGTCGGCACGCGCTTCCCTGATGATCTGGTCCATCAGAGCAGTACGTTGTGCTCCAGACGGCATGTTGGTTCGGACTGCCTGGTATGAACGTTGAATTTTCTTCGCTCGGCCGCTGATACGATCCGCCGCCCTTTCCAGGACCTCGGCGGTCTCCGTTTCGCCCTTCTTTGCCGCTTCTTTAGCCTTGCGGCGCAAGACCACCTCGAGGTCGCCGTACCGCAGGGACTCCAAGCGGTCCCCCATCGCGCCGAGCACAAAGAGGACGCCCCCAAACGAGAGGAGCGCTGCTGAGCCGACGTCGTTCGTCGTGCGGAACACCGCAACCACACCAGCACCAATGAGAACGATTCCCAGGCAGATCAGGGCAGACGTCACCACCGCTTTACTCTTCGTCGAGGAGGTGGAGCTGTCTTCACCAGCGCTAGTCACGCTCTCGGTCATAGGAAACCCACCACTCACGTCGCCCGATGCTAGCCGCTCCGGTATCGCCAATATTGACAGAAATCAGAGTAGACAAGCAGCGTCAGGGCATAGCCCTATTCAGTGAGACGTCCGGAGGCGTGTTGCGCTCCTGCGGCCTCGAGCCCTCCAGGAGCGCACAGCGGGCTTAGATGCCTTGGCGATTGTCGGTCCTCGAGGTGCTGTCGGCGCAACCCCAGACACCCGCGGCGTGCAATGGCGAAGTGGGTCAGTTGTCGTTCCTACTGCTCAGGTAGCGGGGACCCGTGTCGTGCGTCTTGTAGCCGCCAAAACACTAGACGCACGGCCTATTGGGTTCTGGAAGGTCGCCCTACTGATGCGGTTCACCTCCGGCCGCCGCGGCGATGGCGTGGCGGAGGCCGTCATAGGACACGGCTTCGCCGCACACCCGCGCCAAGGTGACGAGACCCATGCGGGCACCAGCCTGAGCTTCCACCGCCTTGCGATTGGCCACGTAGAACATCCACTGCTCGACCTGGAGAGGGTCGTACTCTTCGTGTGACTTGGCGGTCTGCAAGGCGAACACGTAGACGTCTGCGTTGAACGTCTGCTCGACAGACCAGGCACCGGCCGAGGAATCCCAACCGTATGCGGCCGCAACCCGATAGATCGGTGTGCTGAGCTTCTGTTGCGTCCAGGCCTGCAGGTACCCCGACGACTTGACCTCGATGCGCGTGCCGTTCGGAGCGGTAACGTCCCACGGGTCCCATTCCACTCGCCGCGTGACGGACCCGACTGCTTGGGCGACAAGAAACTCTGCCAGGTATCCCCGAACGTTGTTGGTGCGGAGGTCGCTCATCGCGAACCTCCAGAAATCGATGACTGAGGCGTGCAGGCCCTCGAAAGGTTCGTCACCCGAGAGGTTCGGCGGCGGGGGCGGCGCGAAGCTCATGCCGCTATGGAAGCAGAGAGACTCGGGCAGGACCATCGTCTTGGCGCGAGCCCGCCTAGGGAGCGTCACTACGCCGCTTGTCGGGCGCACGGATCAGTCGAGCCGAGCCCTTGTTCATGCGGTTGCCTGAACCGGTGGGGCCTCCAGCCTCTCGACCTCGGCGATCAGCTCGCTGACGGCTTGGTAGCGCTGGTCGACGTTGTGGATGGCGCACTGGTGGATGATGCGGCCAACCTCATCGGTGGCGACGGGGAGGGACTCCCGGCCGGTGAAGATGTAGGCGAGGACGTGGCCGATAGCGTAGATCTCGTTCACGACCCCATAGTCCTTGAAGCTGCCGAGCGTGGGATCCCGGATGGTGCCCTTCATCTCGGTCTGGGTGCGAGTGAACTCGCTCGCCTGGTCCTTCACGAGTCCGAAGTCCGACAGCTTCACCAGCACAGCACCCGACTCGAAGACCTTCAGTAGGATGTTCTGGAGGCTGATGTCGCGATGCAGCAACTTCTCGTGATGGAGGTAGTTGACGCCGTAGAGGAACTGGAGCGCGATTCGTTTCCGAGCGGCGAAGCCCAGCTGCGCATTCCTTTTCGCGATGTAGTCGCGCAAGGTGGTGTCGCAATATTCCATGCGGTACTCGTTGCGGACCTCGTCGTAGCGGTAGACCTGTACGACGTAAGGGAAGCTCAGGTTCTTCAGAACCACGAACTCCTGCTTGAAGCGTTCTAGGTCCCGCTCACTTAGGTCCCTCTTGGCGCGCTTCACAGCGAACTTGATGCCGTAGTCCGGGTCCACGTAGGAGTACACATGGGCGAAGGACCCGCTTCCCACCATCTGCAGCTCGACGGGCTCCTGGTGCTTCTTCAAATTCACGTTCTTATCCGCATGGGAGAAGACTGGCTCGTACCTGATGACCTCGATCGGTTCGAAGTCTTCCGGGATCGGACTGTCGCTGCTCATTGCGAGCCAGGGCCGACAACGGTCCAGCGCGTCCTCGTAGGCGTCTGCCAACTCCACTTCGACGCTGGCGCGCTTGAGGGTGTGCAGGTCCGTCTCGATGTCCTTTATGAGAGCCAGCATGTCCCTGCTGTTTTCGGCCCAGTAGTGCCGGGTCGTCGCGGCCCGACCGTTGATGGCAGTGAAGTGCTCGTTCAGCTGCTTATGGAGAACGGCGAACATATGCGCCCACACGGGGTCGTCGTACAGGCGGTCGAAGGCTCTGGACGAGGGCACAGCCTCGTACTTCTCCCGAACATCGGTCAGCATGAACTCCAACGGATTGACCATCGCGTCCCCTCTCGCAGTGGCCTTCATGGTCCCATCGCGCGACGACCGACCGAACGGAGCGCCGACAGCACCTTCGGCCAGACAATCTGGATCAGCGTCACACCGCCGCGCGACGCCATCCGCATTTGTCCTCGGGTCGCGCCGGCGGCACCATGGCAGCTATGCCGCCCGACGTGCCGAATGGCTCGCCCGACCCGTCAGTTCCTCCTGGCAACGGCCAGCGTGCTAACCGACCAGCGTGTATTCAGCGCCGCCAAAGGGCCCAGCGATCGACCGCAGCCGACGGCGGCGACGTGATGCCCGAAGACCCGATCGAGCGCCAGCCCGGCAAGGTTCGACGGGCAGAGCCTCGACGCCTCATCCAGCGGGCGCCAGTCAAGCGCGCGATCCAGCGAGCGCCAATCCAGCGCGCCGTTCAACGTGCTCCACTCCGCCGCGGCCCGGAGGGCGCTGGAGGTGCAAGCGGCACCGACGACGCCACGGGCGCCAGCAGCACCAACGACGGAGCATAGGCCCCGCGCCATATCTGACGTTGATGCGTTGCCTTAAGCAAGCAACAGGGTCGCGGGAGAGGTCGTAAGGTCCCCCGGAACCGGTCCGATCCGGGTGAGGTACACATCGCCCAGTTTCACGAATCGCTGCGCCAGTCGGAGCGACAGCCGTATGGTCATGTCCCCGTGCACCGAGACGAGGAGTGAGCAATGGGGCTGGCAGACCGCGTGGCGCAGTTGGAGGGACGAGTCGCGAACCTCGAAAACCGGGTCGGAAGCGTCGAGGAGACGATCGCGAGACACTTGGACAACTTCTCCGGGTACGCGTCGAAGTCCAAGCAGGAGCTCGCTGAGATCGAAAGTCAATTGAACCTTATGATCGACGCGCTCGAAGGTCTGGTCCGTGCAGCGGAGTCCTCGGCAGACGTTGAGAGCGCCAAGGGTTTGCTGCGGCGCGTGCGGAACAACGTTACGAGGGCGCGGAACGCAACTCGTAAAATCGCCTGATGCCAGACCTAAACGATTTGTCTGCCCGGGCGCGGCGCCTGGGCGACGATGCCGACCGTGAATTGTGGGCTCTCGTTGCTGAAACGGCATCTGTCCTTAAGGAGTTGCGTCCCGGACCGCCTCGAAGGCTTTGGCTGGCGTCAGTCGTGAACGAGATGTGGGACGGCCAGTCTGGCCTGTGTGCTTTGTGTGAAGAGCCGATGCAGCGTGACGACGTCGACGTGGACCACAAGATCCCCTTCAGCTACGGCGGGGGCCACGAGCGAGCGAATCTTCAGTTGGCACATTCCAGCTGTAACCGCAGCCGACGGAACAGCGTGGACCCCCGGGATCTGCTTCGCTATCTCGAAGACCGATACATGAACCGGTAAGGCATCGCACCCCTTGTGGGCGGCCATTAGAGGGCAGCGCCATTGGCGGTCTCGTCGTTACCACGCCGACCAGGTGCTGGTAGAGCCGCACGAAATCTTGGGGTGTCCGGCCAAAGAAACACCGCGATCGAGCGGGCCGCGGCGCGGCAATCGGCGTTGCGTCATTTCGCCGCGTTTGGGCGCACCGCACACGACGAGCGATCGCGTTGCGTCGCGCATTTCATGCCTGCACGCTTCGGGGCGGACTCCTCACCGGGGTAAGAGGCGCCCCCACTCCCTGCGTTCAGGAGTGGGGGCCGCTCGTACTGGAAGCCGGCGCTAGGGACTAGCGACCGCGCGTGCGCGGCGTATCACCGGGGCCAGAGGGTCTCGTCCAAGTCGGGCAGGGTGCCCTTCGCCAGGTTGTCGGTGTCCTTGGCGGTCAGGCGCCCGGGTGCGAAGCCGCTCATCGAGCCTGAGACCGGCAGGTTCAGCCGCGTGGAGCGCAGGTCGACGGCATACGTCCCTGAGCTGGTGTCGACGGCGATGACGCCGTTGCTCGCTCCGCTAACGACGAGTCCGAGCTGGTGTCCGGCCGGGACGACGATGTCGTTCGCGGCCAGCTCGACGGTGACCTGGTGCCTGCGTGCGCCGTCGAGACGGGCCCAACCGCGGGCCAGCACCTGCAGCTGGGTGGTCTGCAGGCGACGCGTGACGTCCTTGTAGCAGGCGTCGTCGGTGGCGATGGACTCGCCCCAGCAGGTCTCGGTGGCCAAGGTCAGGGCCCCGTCACCGGTGGTGCTGACCCGGTCCATGGCGCCGTAGTCGACGAGCATGACCGACACCTGCCCGACCGGAGCCGAGCGGGTTACCGTCAGGTCGACCGTCGGCGTGCCCGAGATGCGGACGTCCTTCGTCACCGCTCCGGTGAGGAACTGCACCCGGTTCGGGTTGGCAGTCAGCGAGACGGCATTGGTCTCCGACAGGCGGGAGTTGTTGACGTAGGAGGCGGTGCCCGGGTCCTGCTTGCCGAGGGCCAGCGTGCCGTCCTCGCGCGGGTTGAGCGACATCGTGCGCGCGGACTGGATCGGCCACGTCTTCGACGTCTCCCACTGGTTGGGGGCGGTCTCGACGCGGACGGCCGGCTCGCGGTCGATGCCGTTGTCGATCCCCATCAGCTCGTGGTCGAACCACCGGTTGAGGGTGGTGACCCACTCCTGCCGGTCGTGGTCGAACGGGTCGACGTGGCCGAGGCGGCTGAGCCACATCTTGCGCTCGACCCCGCTCTGCCCCAACGCCTCCCACCACTTGGAGGCATTCATCGTCTTGACGTTGTTGTCCTGGAGGCCGTGGACGATGAAGACGCTCGCCTTGACGTTGGACGCGTCGTAGAAGGTGCCGTCGCGGTAGTCCCGCTCGGCCCAGAAGTCCGTGTAGGCGCCGGTGGCGTCGGCGTCGTTGGCGTCCATGTATGCCAGCCGCGCCGAGCAGTCCGTCGGGATCGTGCGGCGCTGGGCGATGGTGCGCGAGAGGCTGCTCGCGTAGTGGCGCGACTTCACGGCGCCCTGCCAGCGGTTGTAGTCGTACCACGAACTGATCGCGCTGATCGGCACGATCGTCTTGAGCCCGTCGACGCCGGTGGCGGCGACGCCGTTGGCCAGCGTGCCGTCGTAGGACTTGCCGATCATCCCGGTGCTGCCGTTGCTCCAGGTCGCCTGGACGAGGGCGCCGCTCGAGTCGTGGGCGCTGCCCTTCCCGTCGAGCCACTCGACGACCGCCTTGGCCGACTCGACGTCGGAGCGGCCGCCCTCGTCGGTGCACCCGGTCGAGCGGGCCGTGCCGGCCATGTCGACGGCGACGAACGCGTAGCCGCGGGGGACGAAGTAGTTGTCGTAGTAGAGCGGAAACTTCGTCGGACTGCCGTCGGACGCATACTCCTTGAACTCGCCGTCGTTGCCGCGGCCGAGGCTCAGGTAGTAGGGGCTGGCGTCCATGATGACCGGCACCCGTGCGGTGCCGTCGAGCTCGCGCGGCCGGATGATGTCGGTCGCGATCCGCTCCGGCTGGCCGTCCCCGTCGAGGTCTGGCGTGTCGACCCAGACGGTCTCGCGGATGGCAGTCGCGTAGTCGTACCTCGGCGAGGTCATCCCGTCGACCAGACTGACGGGCGGGGTGTCGGTGGCGCTCGTCGGTGCGGCGTCGGCCTCGCTCAGTGTCCCGATGGCCAACGGTGCGGCCACGGCGAGTGAGCCGGCGAGGGCAAGGATCCTGGCTTTCATGTGAGTCCTTCCTGCCCCCGGAACCGGCGATGTCCCTTGAGGGTGAGGGGCGTTCTCAACGTAGCGACGAAGATGCCCCGAAATGGAGGCACGACGAGCCCAGATGCTCGCTGTCCACTTTTCTGTCCGACTGTCATGGACAGTCCGCGGACGCCGCCGGGGCAGCAGCCGACCTGCGGCGCTGCCCCGGAGGCGTACGGGTCACTTCGTGATGAGCACCGAACCGCTCAGCGCGGGCACGGTCAGGGTGAGCTGGCCCTTGACCGGCTGCACCGCGCGGCCCGTCATGGCATCGGTGTACGGCTTGTCGCCGTAGCCGACGGGCAGCTCGACGGTGACCTCGCGAGGCGACGTCGAGTTGTTGAAGGCCGTGACGGCGCGGACGCCCTGGTACTTCCTCGTCAGGACGATGATGTTCTCGTCCAGCTGCACCGGTGCGTCGATGGAGCCGCGCTTGAGCACCTCGTTCTGGTTGCGCAGACCGATCATCTTCTGGAAGTCCGCGAGCAGTGCGGTGTCCGGCTTCCCGCCCTGGTCGGCCCAGGGGTAGGTGGCGCGGTTCAAGGGGTCCGCTCCACCGGTGACACCGACCTCGTCGCCGTAGTAGACCGCAGGTGCTCCGGGGAAGGTCATCTGGAAGAGCACGGCCAGCCGGAAACGCGCCTTGGCCTGCTCGACCTGGGTCGGCGTGCTCGTGCCGGTGTCACCGAGCTCGTTCAGCGTCCGCGCCACGTCGTGGGTCGACAGCAGGTTCATCAGCGCATAGAAAGCCTGCGGGGGGTAGGCCTCGCGGATCAGCTCGATGCTCTGGTAGGCCTGCTTGGCGTTGCGGCCGCTGGCGTAGTCGATGACCGCGTTGCGGAAGATGTAGTTCATCGTGGTGTCGAACTCGTCTCCGAGGAAGTACTTCGAGGAGTCGAACCACGTCTCCGCCACGGTCAGCGCGTCCGGCCGGTGCGCCTTGATGGCCGTACGCCACTCCCGCCAGAACTGGTCGCTCACCCAGGGGGCGACGTCCATGCGCCATCCGGCGGTCCCGTGGTCGAGCCAGGTGTTCATCACCGAGTCGGGCTTGCGGAAGGCGAAGTCCTTGAAGGCGTCCGACTCCGTCAGCTCAGGCAGTGAGGGGCCGCCCCAGCCGGAGTACTGGTTGTCCGGGTTGGTCCTGTCGGGGAAGAAGGTGTACCAGTCGGCATACGGCGAGTCGGGCTGGATCTTCGAGTTCTCGAACGCCCCGGTGCCCGGGAAGTTGGCGTAGCGGTCGAAGTAGACCGAGTCGCTACCCGTGTGGTTGAGCGAGGTGTCGAGGATGACGCGCATCCCGCGGGCCTTGGCCTCCTTGGTCAGCCGGCTGACGTCCTCGTTCGTGCCGAAGCTGTCGTCGACCTTGAGGTAGTCGGCGGTGTCGTACTTGTGGTTGCTGCCCGCCTCGAAGATCGGGTTGATGTAGAGAGTGTTGACCCCGAGCGTCTTCAGGTAGTCGAGCTTCTCGATGATGCCGGCGAGGTCGCCGCCGAAGAAGTCGTTGTTGTAGGTGTTGTCGTCGGTCGTGGACCCGTCGGCGTTGCCGGGGACGTAGGGCTTGTCCAGCCAGTTGGTGTGGAACTCGATGGGGCCGTCGAGGTAGGTGGCACCTCCCGGCTGCGGGTCGTTCGACGTGTCCCCGTTACGGAAGCGCTCCGGGAAGATGTAGTAGTAGACGGCGTCCTGGGCCCAGTCCGGCACGGTGAAGCGCGGGTCGTAGACCGTCTGCCGGTAGCGCCTCAGCTGCTTGGGGTCCGACGGTGCGAACGCGATCTGGCCGACTCCGAAGGAGCCGCGCTCCGTCGTCCAGTAGATCGAGTCGTCGTTGTTCTCGTAGACGTACTGCCGGCCGCCGATCGAGAGCTCGAAGTGGTAGCCGTAGACGCTCTTGGCGGCGAAGCGGTAGGACGCGCTCCACTGCTCACGGTCCCCGTCCTTGGTCCGCTTCATGGGCACCGTGACCGGGTCGAGGTACTCGATGACGTCCTGGTTGCCCTCGAGGCGGCGGGTCTCCACCACCAGGGCGGCCGAGGTCACGCCGGGGGGAGCGGTCAGCGAGAAGCGGGCCTTCTGCCCCGTCGTCATCGCGCCGTACGGCGTCTTGAACGCGGTGTCGCGGGAGTCGTACTTCACCTGCCGGGCCACGGAGTCGGTGACCTGGGCGGGGAGGCCGGGGTTGACCCACGTCTTCGGCGTGATCGTCAGGATCGGGTGCTGGTCGGCGCCCTCGAAGCTCACCCGCAGCGTGTGCTCGCCGGTGAAGTCGAAGCGCAGCCTGGCGATGGCTCCGTCCGCCTCCGACGCCAGCGGGAAGGGCTGGTTCGCCGTCACGACGTCGTTGCCGGAGGCGGGCGCACCCAGACGCGTCGTGGCCGGGCCGATGGGGTCGAGGATCGTGAACTCGTGCGTGCCCTGGAGGTCGACGTTGAGGTAGTAGCCGTCACAGCTGTACTGGAAGAAGTCGGCGGGGCGCGGGGCGTAACCGTTGAAGTCGCCGCTCAGCCCGATCAGGGCGGGGTCGAGCGGGTTCTGCGCGCACGAGCTGATGGTCAGCGTCGGCGTCGTCTTCGACGTGGAGACGTCCAGCACAACCTTGTGCACGCCGGAGAAGGTGTAGGTCAGGTTGGAGCCGCGCAGTGCGAGCCGCAGCGGGACGCCGGGCTGCACCCGCCCACCGCCCGCGCCCCCGCCGAAGTCGGCGTCGGCGGACCAGCCGGCGTCGGCGACCTTGAAGTCACTGCTGCCGCTGAGGTTGACCGTCAGCTCGAACCGGTTGCAGTTGTAGGCAAACTGGTAGTCGGGGCTGGCGGACCAGCCGTTGAAGCCACCCTTGAGGTAGAGCGGGCGGCTCCCGAAGGGGTTGTCGACACACGGCGCCTCGGCAGCCGCAGCGGGTGGTGCCGCACTCGAGAACATCGCGGCGGAGCTGAACACCAACGCGAAGACGGCGGTGACCGCCGCCAGCAACGCTCGTCTGGACCTGCGCATACATAGCCTCCCTGCTAGGCGCGCCGACGGCACGGATGTGCCCTGCGTCGCACCCTCGCCCTCGGAAGCACGTCGGCGAGCGGAGTTACGCAAGCGCTTACGCGCCAAGAGCATGGCGGCCCATGTCCGGACATGTCAAGGGTTGCGGCGTTCGCGCTATCTCGTCGTGCGAGGGGGGCCGCTCGTGCCCCTGACGACCAGCTGGGTCGGCAGCGTCACGTGCTGCTGCTCCACGCGCTGCCCGCTGAGGAGCCGGTGGACCAGGCCTCCCGCAGCCTCTCCCAGCTCGAGGACGGGCTGGCGCACCGTGGTCAGCTCGACGACATCGGCCATCTCGTGGTCGTCGATGCCCACCAGCGAAACCGTCTGCGGGACAGCGATGCCGGAGCGACGCAGCGTCCGCAGCGCGCCGAAGGCCATCTCGTCGGAGAAGGCCACCACCGCGGTCGGTGGCCGCGGAAGGCTGAGCAGGCGGGCCATCCCCTCGGCCCCTCCGGCAGTACCCCACTGCGCGTGCACGACTAGCTCGCCCTCCACCGGGAGGCCGGCGTCCTGAAGGGCGTTCAGGTGCCCCTGCAAGCGGTCCTGCGGCCCGGCATAGGGCAGCCGCCACCGTCCCGAGGCGTTGATCAGGGCCACGCGCTCGTGCCCGGCGAGGACCAGGTGGTTCGTGGCCTGCCGAGCCGCCTCCACGTCGTCGACGCGGACATGAGGCTGGTCCGCCAAGGTGCCGCCGGCCATGACGACGGTGACGCCCATCCGGTCGAGCTGGAGCTGCTCCTGCTCACTCAGCGGGAAGGCGAGGATGATGAGCGCGTCGACCTGGCGTCGGGCCGGCAGCTCCTCGAAGAACCTCCTGCGCTCCTCCTCCCGCTTGACCTCGTAGAGCAGCACGTCGAGGTCGGACCCGCGCAGGGAGCTCATGATCCCCTCGAGCATGGACGCGTAGAACCAGTGCGCGACGTCGGCGGTCACCACGGCGACCCGTCCTCGGGAGCCCTTGGCCAGTCGCGCAGCATCCGGGGAGACGGTGTAGTTCAGCTCGGCGGCGAGCCGGCGGATCCGCGTGCGCGTCGCCTCGGAGACGCCCGGCGAGCCACTCAGCGCCCGGGACACCGACGCGATGGAGACACCCGCCCGGTCGGCGAGGTCGGACATGTTGAGGTCTCCGTGCCGCGCCACGTGCTGAACGTAGCAAAGGTGGAACGAAAATTTACGTTGTCTCTCGAGAACGCGTCCCGTCGCACCAGCCCGGACGGCTCAGCCTCGGACGGCTCGGACGACTCAGCCGGTGAAGCCGGTCGGGCGGATGACCCTCGCCGGCACGCCGGCGGCAACCGAGTCCGCCGGCACGTCCTTGGTCACGACCGCGCCGGCGCCGATGACGGCACCGTCGCCGATGGTGACACCGGGCACGACCGTGACGTTTGCGCCCAGCCACACGTTACGGCCGATCGTCACGGGCGACGGCTCCATGTCGGCGCGCCGGGCCGGGTCCATCGCGTGGTCGAGCGTCGTCAGCGTGCTGCCGTGCCCGATGAGCGACCCGTCGCCGATGGCGATGCCGCCCGTGTCCTGGAAGCGGCATCCCATGTTGATGAAGACGCCCTCGCCGAGGGTGAGGTTCTTGCCGAACTCGGAGTAGAACGGCGGGAAGACGGTGACCGACTCGGCCACCTCCCGACCGGTCAGCCGGGACAGCAGCGCCCGCACCTCGTCCGGCGAGCGGTAGGCGCCGTTCAGCTCCGCGAGCGTCCGCAGCGCCTCCTGCGACGCCTCGTGCATGAACGCGTGCACCTCCGAGCCGCCCTCGATGAGGCGTCCGCTGTTCACGTGGTCGAGGAACTCCTCCAGCGTCACCGCGATCACCCGGCCTCGACGGTCGCCGTGACGGGACCGCGTAGGTCGGCGATCTGCGCCGCGGCGCCCTCATCCAGGCGGCCCAGGACGACGATGCCGGGGTAGTAGGACTGGTCGCCGTAGTAGAGGACGAGGTCGTTGCCGGGGGCGTAGTAGCCGACGTCTCCCACGTCCGGGTCCGCACCGTCGGGCTGTCCGTCGAGCGAGAGCGGTGTCGGCAGCGGTCCCGTCTTCTCCACCCCGCCGTGGTCGACCATGCCGACGGTCACCGGCAGCTGTCGCAGCAGGTCCCGCGCGGCCGCACTGTCGGTGAGCACAGCACCGAAGCCCTTCTCTCCCACCGTGATCACGATCTTCATCTGGCCCTCCACGGGTTCAGTCGATTGAGCGGAAACGGATGGCGTATGCCGCGTGGTGGCGGCTGGGCTGGTTGGCGCACGGTTGGGCGCCTCCCGGGCGTCGCCGGTCTCGGCCGTCGAGCAAGAGCCCACAGCCAGGACCGACGTCAGCCCGAGGGCCGCGACCGCGCCGTGCGTCCTTCTCGACAGCAAGCCGATGCTCACAGCGTCAGCAGCACCTTGGTCGCCCGGCGCTCGTCCATCGCCGCGTAACCGGCAGCAGCCTCCGAGAGCGGCAGGGTGAGGTCGAAGACCTTGCCGGGATCGATCGTGCGGTCCCAGATGAGCTGGATGAGCTCGGGCAGGTAACGACGCACCGGCGCCGGCCCACCGAGCGTGTGGATGCCGGCGAAGAACAGCTCGATGCCGGGGATCTGCACGTCGTAGTTGACGCCGACGTAGCCGAGGTGCCCACCGCCACGGGTCGCGCCGACGGCCTGCATGAACGACTCGCGAGTGCCAACCGCCTCGACCACCGAGTGGGCCCCGAGGCCGCCGGTCAGCTCCTTGACCTTCGCGACACCGGCCTCGCCACGCTCCTCGACGATGTCGGTCGCGCCGTAGTAGCGCGCGAGCTTCTGCCTCTCGGGATGACGCGACATGGCGATGATCCGCTCTGCGCCCAGCTGCTTCGCGGCGAGGATCGCCATGAGTCCGACGGCGCCGTCACCGACGACCGCGACCGTCTTGCCCGGGCCGGCCTGCGCGGCGTCGGCCGCGAACCAGCCGGTGCCGAGCACGTCCGAGGCGGCGAGCAGTGAGGGGATGAGGTCCTCGTCCGGCTGCCCGGGGGTCGCCACGAGCGTGCCGTCGGCGTGCGGGATGCGGGCCAGCTCGGCCTGGGTGCCGATCCCGCCATGGACGAACTCGGCGTGGACGCACTTGGACTGGAAGCCGGCCCGGCAGATCTCGCACGTGTTGTCGGAGATGACGAACGACCCCACGACGAAGTCGCCCGCCTTGACCGTGCTCACCTCCGAGCCGACCTCCTCGACGACCCCGAGGTACTCGTGGCCCATGAGGGTGTGGTCGACCGGCTCGACGCCGCGGTAGGGCCACAGGTCGCTGCCGCAGATGCACGTCGCCGTCAGGCGGACGATCGCGTCCGTCGGCTCGATGATCCTCGGGTCCTCGCGCTCCTCCACCCGCACGTCGCCGGGTCCGTACATGACAACTCCACGCATCGCGTGAACTCCTTCAGCTCGCTTCTCGCGGGCAGACGCCCGCCGGGCCAACGGCCCACCACACGAGTGAACCCGCCGGCGAGCGGCCGAGGAAGTCCCTGTGGAGGCACGTACTGACAGGGCACCTCTCACGGCTCGGCCCATCCCTCGACGCGGCCTAGTCTCGAAGGCGTGGACAACCGCCAAGAGGTGCGCGAGTTCCTCATGACCCGCCGCGCCCGCATCACCCCCGACCAGGTCGGGCTGCCCGTCAGCGGTGGCCGACGCGTGCCCGGCCTGCGCCGCAGCGAGGTCGCGACCATCGCCGGGCTCAGCGTCGAGTACTACGCCCGGCTCGAGCGCGGCCAGATCGCCGGCGCCTCGGCCGGCGTCCTCGACGCGCTCGCTCGCGCCCTGCAGCTCGACGACACCGAACGCGCTCACCTGCTCGACCTCGCGAGGGCAGCGGACGGCATACCCACGTCCGGGCGCCCGCGCCGACGCGCGGCCGGCAAGCCCGCGTCCCGACCCAGCCTGCAGTGGGCCCTCGAGTCGATCCGCGACGCCGTCGCCTTCGTACGCGACCCCCACCAGAACCTGCTGGCCACCAACGCGCTCGGCCGCGCCTTCTACTCGCCCGTCATCGGCGAGGGCGGCCGCCTGCCCAACCTCGCCCGGTTCCAGTTCCTCGACCCGGCCAGCCGCGACTTCTACCCCGACTGGGAGCTCTTCGCCGGGATGTGCGTCGGCATCATGCGCTCCGAGGCGGGCCGGGACCCGCACGACCGGGGCCTGCAGGACCTCGTCGGCGAGCTCTCCACGCAGAGCGAGGTCTTCCGCCGCCTGTGGAGCGCGCACGACGTGCGCACCCACGGCACCGGCACCAAGCGCTTCACCCACCCCGTCGTCGGCGAGCTGACCCTCGCCTACGAGGAGCTCGCCATCACCGCCGAGCCCGGCCTCGTCCTCATGGTCTACACCGCCGAGCCCGGCTCACCCTCGGCCGAACGCCTCCAGCTGCTCGCCTCCTGGGCCGCCGACACCCCGAGCCCCACCACGACCACCGACAGCTCGATCCCCAACAGTCAGAAGGAAACCCATGCAGATCACCCGTAGCTCCGTCGCCACCGTCAAGGGCCCGAGCGACTGGTTCACCGGCGACGTCTACATCGACGCCGTCGCTGCCGCCCCCAGCCCGTCGCGCGTTTCGGCCAACCTCGTGCACTTCATGCCCGGCGCCCGCACCCACTGGCACCGCCACCCCCTGAGCCAGACCGTCTTCGTCACCGAGGGCGTCGGCCTCTGCCAGCGCCGCGGCGGCCCGATCGAGGTCATCCGTCCCGGCGACCGCGTCCTCTTCGAGGCCGACGAGGAGCACTGGCACGGCGCCGCGCCCACCCGGCTCATGGTGCACGTCGCCATCAACGAGGGCGACGCGGACCACGACGTCGTGCACTGGCTGACCCCCGTCACCGACGAGGAGTATGCCGCCGCCCCCTCCCTCACCGACTGACCGACCCAGCCCTGCCGCCGACACAAGCGGCCCGGAACGGGACGCCCTCAGGCGACGACCCCGGACTAGTAGGAGCGGGGCACCGCCGCGGCCAGGTCGGCGAGGGCGCGCTCGCTGAACAGCTCACGAGGGAGCACGACGGTGGTCTCCGGGCGGCGCCGATCGCGCCGCAGCAGCACCGCGTCCGAGGTCAGCCGCCGGGAGACGAACTCGCTCCACCGTGAGTGCACCGTCCCTCCCCGGCTCTGGAGCACGAGGTGGTCCGGCGTCACGTTCGCACGGATGGTCGCGCCCACCGGATACTTCGCAAGGCTGGTGGTGCGCGCCGCGTGGCGAGCCTCCAGGTAGATGCCGATGCACACGAGAAGGAAGAAGCCCGCCGCCAGAGCGACGATCCGCGACCGGGTCAGGGCCGTGAGGGCCAGCAGCAGCGCGGGCGTCAGGAGCGGGAAGAGCACGTCGGCCGACCGGGCGCGCACCCGCACGGCGGCGGCCATGACCCGCGCCTGGACCTGCTCGGTCACGACGAGCTCGAGCGGCAGCACCGGCACGGGCGCCGCGGAGGGCGCCGGCGCTTCGCCCGCACCCTCGAGGAAGGCGATGTCGTCGTCCGTGAGCAGCTCGGTCGGGAGCACGAACGAGGTGGTGCGAAGCCACGCGATGACCCGGTCCCGGGTGCGGGTCACCGACGCAGCGGAGCCGCGACCCAGGCAGAGCGTGCCGGTGACGTCGGTGACCGTCAGCTCGCCCCACGCCGTGTACCCGGTGGTGACCGTCTGGCCGATGGCGAGGCCGGAGCGCAGGCCCGCACGGATGCGGACGCACCAGTGCGTGACGATCACGACCACCGCCGCCGCCGTCACCACCACCCCGACGACCCAGCGGCCGCTCAGGCCCCAGCAGAGCAGGGCCAGGAACGCCGCGTACAGGAACCGGGTGACCGAGGTGCTCGACGCGAGCGCATCGAGGAGAAGGCCACGGAAGAGCAGTCGATAGCGGTGCTTGGTGATCGTCATGGTGCGCAGCGACCCGGGCACGGGTGCGGCGAATCGGCTCATCGACGTCCCCTGATCCTCCGACGTGTGCGTGAACGACGTTCCACGCGCTGCGGAGTCTAGGCGGCACAGCCGCTCGGCCGGACGAGAACGACGAGGGTCCTTGCCGCACATGGTCGCCCGCGGAGTCGACCGGCTAATCGATGTCGGGTGAGCCCTCGAGGGAGCGCTTGAGGGAGGCGAGGGTGTGTGACCGCTCCCGCGTCACGATCCGCGCGGCCACCGGCTTGAACGCGCGAGCCACGCCGTAGAGCTCCGCCTCAGCGGTGTGGTGGATGACCGTGGAGTCGCCGTCGACCTCGAGCAGGTAGCGCGGACGCGCCTGGGTGAGCGAGTGGCCGAAGATGCTGAACGTCTCGCTGAAGGCGAGGCGCGTCGACGGCACGTGCTCGGTCACCTCCCCGACGAAGCGACCCATCCGCGTCCGGTCGACGTACGTCGTGCCGGCCCGCACCGGCAGCGCGGACGTCAGCTCCGTGCCGCCGAACACCCCGTCACGGTGCATCCACTGCCGATAGCCGGGCAGGTCGGCCAGCCGCTCGAACACCTCGCTCGCCGGCCGACGGATCACCGTCTGCGCCTCGAACCGAATCACGCTCCCAGCCATGAAGCCTCCTCGATCGGTGCGGCGACCACTCAAGCGTAGGCAGGCCGGGGGTGATCCGCCTACAGCATCATCGGGGGCGAGTGCGGACCGCACGTCCCTGGCGCGGTGGCGATCGCCGCGCAGGGGCGAGACCCGGGACACCCCAGAGCCTCAAATGAACCCGGGACGGGGCAGCTTGTAGGGGCCCTCGATCGCGAGGAACTCGACCGGGTTGGTGACGCAGAGCCTAGGGCGGGAGGATGTTGATCACCCGGGACAGCACCACGACGAGAACGGCCAGGGAGATCATCGACTGGATCGCCATCAGTCCTTTGACGCGATGGGTCAGTGGGAGCGTGTCGGTGGGGCTGAACGCGACCACGTTGGTGAACGCCAGATAGAGGTGGTCTGGGAATCGTGGCTTCCAGTCGGGTGGCGCGAGTCCCTCGATGCCGGTTTGGGGGAACTGGAAGTCTGGATAGCGCGCGGCACCGACCCGGCGCACGTCGGGGCCGCCGCCGTCGATCTGCCAGTAGAGCAGCCCGAAGGTCACGATATTCGTGGCGAGCAAGGTGACGGCCGTGACGAGTAGCTGTGTCACGGTGGGAGGCGTCTCACCTTCGGGCGTGCTTCGCAGGACGAGTGCCACGAGCCTCACCGCGGCGCCCGTGTTCGCCACGATCAGGACGGCGACGAGCGACAGGACCAGGGGACGAGCAGCCCGGGGGACCGGCCCCGGTTTCGCAGCCACAGCGAGCAGTATCAGGACCACTGCCGCCTCGGTCGCGGGCACGACGATCGGTGGTCCTTCGCGCATTCTCGCCGGCACCAGAACCTGCGGAAGGATGACGACGACGAGAGCGACCAGAGGCCACACGTACGTCTCCGGCGCGACACCCATCTGTCCGGAACCGGCGCCGCGTGGTGGCCCCGGCTGGGGATCCGGCGACGGCTCGTTGGGCATGGGCCCATCATGCGCCAGCCGATGTCGGTCGTCAGCAGATCTGGGTGGACCCGAATGGCGACGTGCGGCCCTTCGCCGCCAGTCGGCCTCTCCGTTGGCTGCATCTTCGGTTGGGCCACCAACCGTCGTCAGCGCCTGACGCCACGGTCGTCACGCGGCTCGGCTGACCTCGCTCAGTAGGCGACGCCGATGTGCGCTCGGTGGTGGACCGGGCGGTCGATCTCGTCGACGATCGCCGAGGCGAAGTCAGCGCCGGATATGAAAGAGCCTCCCTCGGCGTCGAACAACGCGACATCATCACCGACCCGGAAGCTGCCGGTACGCTCGCCCGCCGCCCACGCGCCGTAGCCGCCCGCGGGGCTGACGAAGACCCAGTCCAGCCCTTCGGGCGCCTCCTCGGCCAGCAGGACGCGGGTCGCCTCCCCTTCGAGAGCCTCGTCGCGGAACTGCTCGGGGATGTCCCCCTCGACGAAGCGTGGCGCCCCTGGAGCCGGACGCAGCGAGCTGAAACCGCCGACCTGGACATACCGCGCGCCAGCCGCGGCCGCCTGCTGCGCGAGACCACGGTAGACCTCTACGAGTCGCCCGGACATGTCTCCACGCGGCGACAGCGCCGCCACGACCGCGTCGGCGTCCGGGACGAGCCGCCCCGCGACCTGCTCGACGTCGCCGGTCTCGTACCGAACGCCCCGCACCAGGTCCTTCGGCTCGGTCCGGCTCACCGACACCACCTGATGACCGCGCGAGGCTGCCTCTCGGACGACGTTGGCACCGGTGTAGCCGGTGCCTCCGAAGACCACGATCCTGGTCATCAGATGCTCCTCGCGTTGGGCAGGTTGGTTGAGCCTTCAAATCTACAGCGGCGCCCCGGGGTAAAGGACTGCGGATCACCGAACCCACGTCATGATCCGCGGTCGACAACGGCCCCCGAATTCTGCACGCAGCGCGTTCGCGCATCCCGGGCGCGCTACAGGGCGTCCCGGAGATGCGTCACTGCGCTGCCTGTCAGGCACATCTCCATGGCACGAGTCGGGATCAGCCCTGTATGTCGCGCAGCGCACAGACAGCCCCGAGCCCCCGGCGCACTCTCAACTCATGAACACGAAGAACCACCGTCGCGGGCATGCGCGAACGGGTCTGCGTTCTCTGCGGTCGCAACCACTTCGACGCCTCGGTACATCCAGACCGAAGCTCGGGCGAGAACACACCCTTCCACTTCATTCCCTGGGGCGCCGGAGGAGGCGGGGGCATCTTCTGAATCGCCACCGACAACATCGGCGACGCGCCTGAACGCTGGCGCTGCATCCCCAGGTGATGCAACCGTTTCACGGGATGCTGCACCATGATTCGCGTGTCGGGAAGGAGCAGACGAGGTGTTCGGACATGTGAAACAGGTCGGATTCGTCGGCGTCAGTGACCTGGATGCCGCCGAGCGGTTCTACGGTGGCGTTCTCGGCCTCGATCTCGTCGACGCGCGACCGTTTGCGTTGGTCCACGACACGCCCACCAGCCAGCTTCGCATCACAGCCGTGGAGGAGGTCCGCACAGCGCCCTACACGGTACTGGGGTGGATCGTCGCCGACCTGGACGGCGAGATAGACCGGCTCACCGCGGCTGGCGTCACCTTCAACCGCTACGACGGCATGGCCCAGGACGACCGCGCTATCTGGACCGCACCCGACGGCGCCCGGGTCGCCTGGTTCCACGACCCCGACGGCAACAACCTCTCCCTGCAGTCCTGAGCATTCTGCGACACGAGCGTCGCGCCCACGCGCCCCAGCGGTCGCCGCGGAACCCGTCGTAGGGTCGGAGCGTGGAACCGGGACAACCGAGTCGGACGGCGGTCTTCGTCTGTCAGGGCCGTGCCGTGGCCGACGGGCGAGCAGGGGTCGAGCCGTTCGCTGACCCCGTCGCCGAGCGGCTGTTGTCCGAGGCGGAGCTCGAGCCCGTCCGGCTGGCTCGACGCGGTGAGCTCCCCGACGACGGCCGCGCCCGGTTGGTGGTGCAGTCGGTCAGCGCCTGCGCCGCGGTGATGGCGCCGCGCACCGTGCTCATCGACACCGCGGTGAGCAGGACGCTCGAGCAGAGCGGGGCCTGGCAGGTCGTCCTTCTCGGCGCCGGGCTGGACGGCCGGCCGTGGCGCCTGCCCGCGTTGCGCGGGATCACGGTGTTCTCGCTCGACCACCCCGCATCCCAGGCCGACCTGCGCCGTCGAGCCGAGACCCTTCCTTCCCCGGTGTGCGACCTGAGGTTCGTGGCCGTGGATCTGACCCATGAACCGCTCGGTCCGCGGTTGGCCGCCGCCGGGCACGACCCGCTCCGGCCCACGGTGTGGATCTGGGAAGGCGTCATCCCCTACCTCTCGCGCCCGCAGGTCACCGCCACCCTCGACGCCCTCACCGGCATCTCCGCCGCCGGCAGCGTCCTTGTCGCGCAGTACCAGTCGCGCTCCCTGTCGGCACAGGTGGGGCGGCGCGTGGCCGGACTGGTCTCCCGCCTGTCGGGTGCCGTGTCCCCGTTGGCCGGCGAGCCCTGGCGGTCGCTGTGGTCCGAGCGACAGATCTCCCGGCTCCTGGCCGATCGCGGCTGGGTCGTCGACAGCGATGTCAGTCTGCTCGAGAGCACGACTCGGTGCGACACCCCGCACGCCAGTGCCGGATCACTCGCCAACGGTCGAGTCGCCGTGGCTCGACTCGGAGCGCGATCGAGCTGACGAGCGGTGAGTCCGCTGGAAAGTCGCTGGGCAGAGCCCGCAGACGACCGGTTCGTCCACCGCACCTGCGTACCGTGTAGGCACCGCTCCTCCCTCCCGTGAAGGGGTCCGCACCATGACGGCACCGACCGCGGCGGCCATCGGCCCCGCACGCACCGCCCGACCGGGCTGGCTGCCGCCCCGGTGGCTCGTCGTCACCGCGGTGCTCGTCCTCGCCCTCGTGCTGACCGACGCGGTGTCGCAGGCCGTCGTGCCCTTCATCCGCCGCGACGACTGGCCCTTCCTCCTGCCGCCGCACACCCCGTTCGCCACGAGCGTCTACGCCAAGAACCTCTCCGAGGGCCGCTGGCTCAACTGGGCCTGGTGGGTCGGCGTGGGCCAGCACAGCACTCCGCTCACGGCGTCGCTGACGTACGTGACGGCATACGTCGTCTTCGTCGCGGGCCTGTGGCGCGTGCTGCGTCCGGTCGACCGCGCGCTGCACTGGGCGGTCGACGCGCTCCTCGGCGTCACGGTCTTCGCGTCGGCGCTCTGGGTGCAGCTGCTCTACTGGCCCGGCACCCTGACGCCGTCGGTCCTCATCGCGGCCGCCGCGGTGTGGACGCTGCCGTGGGCCTCGCGCACCCGGCCGAGGCTCGCGGTGTGGCTCCTGCTCGCCACCGTCCTGACGACCCTGACCTACCCGCCGGTGGGCGTCGTCCTCTTCCTCGCCGCCGTCGTCCAGCTGCGGACCCGCCCGTGGAAGGACGTGCTGCTGCTCGCCGGCGGTTACGTCGTGGCGTACGCCGTGGGCGTCGCCGTCATCTACGGCCTCAACGGCATCTTCTTCGGGCACCTCGGCCTCAAGATCGCCGCGTGGCGACACCCCAACCCGATCCACGACCTGCACACCCTGCGGGTCAACGCCGGCCGGTTCGCGCGCGAGGCGCTCCGCCTCGGCTCCGCGCTGTGGATCGCCGCCCTCGTCGGGATCGTCGCCGTCGTCGCCGCCTGGCTCGACCGCACGATCCGGCCGTTGCTGGTGCGCCTCGTGGCCGGGCTCGCGGTCGTCGTCGCGCTGAGCGCAGCGCAGACCGTGGTCACCGGCGTCGTCACCGACCCGCGCGGCGAGCTCTGGGCGTGGATGGCCGTCCTCGTCCCCGCGGCCCTGCTGCTCGGTGGCGCCGGGTGGTCGCCCCGCATCGGGATCGCCTGCCTCGCCGCGCTCACCGTCTTCGGCGTCCTGACGTGGCGGGCCAACATCGGCGCCCACCAGCAGACCCGGAGCGAGTATGCCGCCCTCGTCGACCGCGCGACCGTGCCGGGGCCGTCGGGCACCCGCCGCCCCGTCGTGCTCTACCAGGACCCGGCGCAACGAGCCACGAGCAAGGGCTCGATCATGGCCGGCACGCTGCGGATGATGGTGCGCCAGGCCCAGGGCGGCGTCGTGCCGCGCTGGTGCGCGCCCGCGGAGTGCGTGCGCATCAAGGCGGCCGGGACGCAGGTCGCCGACCTCGGGTCGGTCGTCGGCGTCGTCGTCCCGCCCCCACCGGCCTGGATCTGAGACCGGCCGACGGGGACGCGTCGACTACTTGACGGAACCCGCGGTGAGGCCGCCGACGAGGTGCTTCTCGATGATCGCGAAGAGGATGACGACCGGCACGACGGCGATGACCGACGCCGCGAAGAGCTGGTCCCAGTGCTGCTCGTAGCCGGTGATGTAGGCCCGCATGCCAACGGTCAGCGGCTTCTTGTCGTCGTCGATCATGAGCGTCAGGGCCACGACGTACTCGTTCCACGCCGCGATGAACGTGAAGATCGTCGCGGTGACGAGGCCCGGCAGCGTCAGCGGCAGCATGACCCTGCGCAGGATCTGCCACCGGCTCGCACCGTCGAGGGCCGCCGCCTCCTCGACCTCGAGCGGGATCGAGGAGAAGAAGCCGTGCAGGATCCAGATCGCGAAGGCGAGGTTGAACGCCGCGTTCGTGAGGATGAGCGCGCCGTAGGTGTTGATCATGTTGAGCTCGAAGAACTGCCGGTAGAGGCCGACGACGAGCGAGGTGGGCGCGAACATCTGGGTCACGAGCACGAGCAGCAGAAAGAGACCGCGCCCCGGGAAGCGGTGCCGCGCCGTCATGAAGGCCGCGGGGATCGCGACGAGGATGACGATCACCGTCGAGCCGGTCGCGACGATGAGCGAGGTCTTGAGCCAGTTGAGGAACCGCTCGTCGCCGAGGATCTGGGCGTAGGTGTCCCACTGCCAGACCTTCGGCAGGATGCTCGGCGGCGTGCTCTTGACGTCGCTGCTCGTGCGCAGCGAGTCGAGCACCATGACGAGGTAGGGCGCGATGAAGACGAACGCGACGAGCGCGCCACCGATCGCCATGAGGATCCGCTTGCGCCGCTTGGGATCCCGGTTGTATGCCGTGGGGTTGCCTTGCGGCGCAGGCGTGCCCGCAGCGCTGGGCGCAGGAGCCGTCGTCGTGCTCATCGGCTCGTCTCCTCGCGCCAGTTGATGATCTTGAGGTAGATGCCGACGACGACGAGGATCAGCAGGACGTTGAAGATGCCCGCGGCCGCCGACATGCCCACGTCGTGCTCCTGGCTCTTGAAGGCCAGCTTGTACATGAACGTGATCGTCGTGTCGTGCAGGTAGCCCGGGTTGCGGTCGTTGAGGGTGTAGATGATCGGGAAGCTGTTGAAGACGTAGATGACGTTGAGCACCGTCGCGATCATGAGCGCCGGGCGCATGAGCGGGAGCGTGATGTTCCAGTAGCGCTGCCACGGGCTCGCACCGTCGACGGTGGCCGCCTCCATGACGTCGTCCGGGATCGCACCGAGGCCGGCGATGAAGACGAAGATCGTGAAGGGCAGCGACACGAAGACGCCCACGACCACCATCGAGAACATCGTCCAGCTGTCGTCACCGAGGAAGTCGATGGGCGTGCCGATGACGTGCAGGCTCAACAGGATGTGGTTGATGATCCCGTAGTTGTAGTCGTACAGCAGGACGAAGAGCTGGCTCGTGATGACGAGCGAGGCCGCCCACGGGATGATGACGGCCCACCGGACGAAGCGTCGTCCCGGGAAGCTCTTCACGAGGAACTGGGCGAGCGCGAGGCTCAGGACGATCGTGATCGCCACGACCGCGACGACCCACACGACGGTGTTGCGCAGCACGGTGCCGAGGTCGGGGTGCTCGAGCACCTTGACGTAGTTGTCCCAGCCGGCGTCACCCTTGCGCAGTCCGGTGATGGAGTACTCGCCGCGCGAGGCGTCGAAGAGCTTGATCGCCGGGTAGAGCACGACGCCGAGGATGAGCGCGAGTGCCGGCGCGAGCCACAGCAGCGCGACGAGGGGGTGGACCTGGCCGATGCGTCCCGCACGGCGCCGACGACCGGCGCGGGACGGCATACGCGAACGACGGTCCCCCGACCCCGCCACGGGGGCGGGATCGGGGGACACCGTGGTGCTGTCGCTCATCGGGGCTGGTGCCTCAGCCGCCGCTCTCGGCGGTCCGCTGCAGACCGTCGAGGGTGGCCTTCGGGGAGCCGTTCATGGCGCCACCGAGGTTCTGCTGGACGGCGAGCTTGACCTTGTCCCACGTGGGGTCGTCGGTCGGCGTGAGCTTCGCGTTGGGCAGCGTGTTGAGGTAGACCTGCAGCGCCTTCTCGTTGGAGAAGTACGCGACGCCCGACTTCGTGACCGGGAGGAAGCCCTCGGCCTTGATGAAGGTGTTGACCTGGTCGGGGGTGTAGTAGAGGTTGTAGAAGGCCTTGACCGCCTTCTCGTTGCCCGGCTTCTTGAAGGCCATGAGGTAGTCGGTGACACCGAAGGTCTTGCTCTCGGTCCCGTCGTTGGACGGGAACGGCGCGACGGCGTAGTCGACCTTCTTGTCCTTGTCGAGGTCGGCCGCGAGCGGGCTGAAGCCGATGACCATGCCGGCGGTGCCGGACTTGAAGAGGTCGAAGGCGTCGGCGCGGTTGGTGCGGGCCGGGTTGTTCTGCGTGACCTTCTCGTCGGCGAGCTTCTTGAGGAAGTCGAGGGTCGCGACGTTCTTGTCGGAGTTGATGACCCAGTTGCCGTCGGTCTTCCAGTCGCCGCCGTTGTTGAACAGCCACATGGAGAACTCGCCCTGAGCCTCCTCGGGGCCGAGCGGGAGGGCGTAGCCGACCTTGCCGCCACCGAGGGCGGTGATCTTCTTGGCGTCGGCCTCGAGCTCGGTCCACGTCTTCGGCGGCGCGGCGATGCCGGCCTGCTGGAAGAGCGTCTTGTTGTAGAAGAAGGCGCGGGCCGAGGACAGGTCGGGGAAGCCGTAGAACTTGCCCTGGTAGGTGCCGTACTTGACGAACGTGTCGAGGATGTCGTCCTTGACGACGGCCGGGAGCACCGCGTCGGAGTCGTAGAGCAGGCCGTCCTTCGCGTAGCTGGCGTACGCGTTGAGGTTGAGGATGTCGGGGGCCTGGTTGTTCTGGATCATCGTCGATGACTGCTGGTCGATGTTGTCCCAGCTGACGACCTGCACCTCGAGGGTGTATCCGGTCTTCTCGTGGTACGTCTTGGCGAAGGCGTCCCAGAACGCCTTCGTGTGGTCCTTGGAGTACTCGGCCGCGACGAGCTTGATCGTCTTGGCCTCCTCGGCGGTGCCGCCGGCCGTGCCCCCCGGTGCCGTACCGGCACCTGTCCCTCCGCCGCATGCGCCGAGGGCGAGGCCTGCGATGGCCAGCCCCGCGACGACCACAGACTGCTTCGTCGACCTCATGTCTCTCCTTGGTTCGGTGCCGGACGTGGTGGCAACGTGATCACGCGCCGACCCGGTCACACAATTAGGCCAACCTAGAGGGGCGTCTTTGCCATCCGCAAGAGCAATTCTGACTGGATGTTCATCAATTCGATCACAATCACGCAAGGGGGCGTCGATCGGTCAGACCTGGTGAATCTCGACACCGGCCTCGCGCAGCGCGTCCACCTCGTCGCGGTCAGCGCCCACCGTAGTGACGAGGTGGTCGATTCGCTCGGCGGGACAGATCGAGGCGAAGGTCCGCACTCCGAGTTTGTCACCCGTGGCGACGCAGATGACCTGTTTCGACCGTTCGATCATCGTGCGGATGATGGCGGCCTCCTCCTCGTGCCGGCACGTGGCGCCCTCGCGGGCCGACAGACCGTTGACGCCGACGATGGCGACGTCGAGCCACAGCTGCTGGAGCACGAGCGTCGCGAGCGGCCCGGTGACCTCGTAGGACTCGGGCCGCGCGACGCCGCCGAGCGAGACGCACTGGACGTGCGGCCGGAGCACCGCTTCGGTCGCGATGTTGAGGGCGTTGGTGACGATCGTGATCTCGCCGTCGGCCGCGAGGTCCTCGCGCGCCGTGATGGCCCGTGAGGTCGCGGTCGTCGTCGTGCCGCCGTTGAGGCCGATGACCTGGCCGGGCAGGACGAGCGCGGCCGCCGCCTCGGCGACCCGCGTCCGGTCGTCGTCGGCCATGCTGCTGCGGTAGCGGTAGGGCAGCTCGTAGGCGACGTTCGTCGCGACGACACCACCGTGGTTGCGGGCCACGAGCTGGCGTTTGGCCAGCTCCGAGAAGTCACGCCGGATGGTGGCCTCGCTGACGCCGAGCAGCTCGGAAGCCTCGCCGACGCCGAGGCGGCCGGTCGTGGCGAGGCGGTCGAGCATGATCGACCAACGGCTGGCGCGGTTGCGGGCGAGATCGCTCTCTTCGGTCACGCGCTGACGATACCGCGCAGTTCGAGCAATGGACATGTGCATCTCTGCGCGTTTACGCTGTGTTTCGCGCAAACACAATCACCACCGTCACGGCGAGAGCCGTGTGACCGCCGAACCGTCGGGAGCCACCATGCCGCAGACCACGCACCTCGCCCAGGAGATCGCCACGCAGCCGGACGACTGGGAGCGCGTCGTCACGCGCCTCGACGACGTCGCGCGACACCTCCCGCGGCCCGGTGAGCGGGTCGCGACGATCGGGTGCGGCACGTCGTGGTTCATGGGTCAGGCGTATGCCGCCCGCCGCGAGGCCCTCGGCCAGGGCCCCACCGACGCGTATGCCGCCTCCGAGCACCAGCTCGCGCGCGGGTACGACCGCGTCGTCCTCATCAGCCGCTCCGGCACGACGACCGAGGTCATGGCCGTCGTCGAGGAGCTGCGCGCCTCGGGCACGCCGCACGTGTCGATCGTCGCGACGGCCGGCACCCCGGTGGCCGAGCGCTCCGACGCGACGGTGCTGCTCGACGACGTCGACGAGCAGAGCGTCGTGCAGACCCGCTTCGCCACGACGACCCTCGCGCTGCTGCGCGCCTCGCTCGGCGACGACCTGGGTCCGGTGGCCGAGCAGGCCCGAGCCGTCCTCGCGGAGGACGCGTCGGCGGCATACGGCCACCTCGCGCTGGCGGAGCAGGTCACCTTCCTCGGGCGCGGCTGGTCCAACGGCATCGCCAACGAGGCCGCGCTCAAGCTTCGCGAGTCGGCGCAGTTCTGGTCGGAGTCCTACCCCGCGATGGAGTACCGCCACGGACCGATCAGCATCGCGGCGCCGGGACGGGCCGTGTGGGCGTTCGGTGAGGTGCCGGAGGGGCTGCCCGAGCAGGTGCGCGCGACCGGGGCCCACTTCGAGCACCGCGACATCGACCCGCTCGCCGACCTCGTGCGCCTGCACCGGCTGTGCCTCGGCAAGGCCGACGCCGCCGGCCTCGACCCCGACGCCCCCCGCAACCTCACGAGAAGCATCGTCCTCACCTGACACCGTCGAGAGGCCAAAGTCTGCGGGTCTCGGCGACTCGAGAGGCCAAAGTTCGCGACGCACTTTGGCCTTTCGACGTGCGCCCACCCGCGAGCTTTGGCCTCTCGACGGTTGGGGAGCGGCCAGACGTGGCGGCCTTTCTACGGTCAGTGGAGGGCTAGGAGCTGCATCAGGCGGGCGGCCTCGTCCGTCACGGCGTCGCGGGCTGCGCCGAGGTACTTCCTCGTGTCGACCGTCGGCGACGCCGCGAGCCGCTCGGTCATCGCCTGCGTGAAGACCTGGTTGAGGTGCGTCGCGATGTTGACCTTGGTCATCCCGGCCCGCACCGCGGCCACGAGCCCCGCGTCGGGCACCCCGGACGAGCCGTGCAGCACGAGCGGCACCGGGACCGAGCGGCCCAGTGCCGCAATGAGATCCGTGTCGAGCTGCGCCGTGCGGTCGGTCATCGCGTGGCTGCTGCCCACGGCCACCGCGAGCGCATCGACGCCCGTGTCGGCGACGAACCGGGCCGCGTCGTCCGGGTCGGTGCGCACGCCCGGCGCGTGGACGCCGTCCTTGCCGCCGACCTCCCCGAGCTCAGCCTCGACGCTGACCCCGGCCGCGCGGCAGAGCTCGACGACGCGACGGGTCACGGCGCGGTTCTCGTCGTCAGGCAGCGTCGAGCCGTCGAACATCACCGACGTCAGCCCGAGCCGGACCGCCTCCTCGACGAGCGAGACGTCCTCCGCATGGTCGAGGTGGACGACGACGGGCTGCGCACACGCGTCCGCGATGGCGAGCGTCGCCGCCGCGATCGGCGCGAGCGACCCGTGGTAGCGCACGCAGTTCTCGGAGATCTGCATGACGACAGGCAGCCCGACGCGCTCGGCCGCCGCGGCGTAGGCCTCGGCGTGCTCGAGCTGGATGACGTTGAAGGCCGCCACGGCACGGCCGGCGGCTGACGCCTCGGCGAGCAGGGGCGTCAGGGCGGAGCGGGTCACAGACGGATCTCCTCGATCTCGACGGTGGGGAGCAGACGGGTGACGTCGGCCGGGTCGACGGCGCCGGCGACGGGTTGGAGCACGGCCGCGGCCGACCAGGCGACGCCGCGGCGAAGGACCGAGGCCCACGCCTCGGGCCCCTGCGGCAGGTCGCCGTCGCCGTCGAGGTCGGCCGCGAGCGAGGCCGTCAGGGCGTCGCCCGCGCCAGTCGGGTTGCCCGAGAGCGGACGCGGCAGGTGGGCCCGGAGGGCGACGTCGTCGTGGACGAGGACGAGGCCGTTCGTGCCGTCGCTGATGATCGCGGCACGGGCGCCAGCGGCCACGAGGGCGCGGGCGGCCCCGGGCACGGACGGCACCTCGCCGCGGCCGAGCCCGGTGAGGGTCTGGGCCGCCTCGACCCGGTTGGGCTTGACGAGGTCGGGCCGCATGGCGAGAGCGCGCGACAGGGGAGCGCCGCTGACGTCGAGGACGATGCGGAGACCCGCCTCGTGGGCCAGGCGGGTGACCCGGCGGACGAGGTCGGGATCGGTGCCCGGCGGGAAGCTGCCCGACACCGTCAGCGTCGACGCCTCCGGGGCGAGCGCCTCGATCTCGTCGGCGACGCGGTCCCACACCCGCTGCGACTGCCCGATGCCGGGCTCGTTGAGCAGGGTCACCCGGCCGCTCGCCTCGACGACAGCGACCGACCGGCGCGTCGGGCAGGGTGACGGGACGAGCCGGTGCGGCACCCGGCGGGCCCCGAGGTCGGAGGCGAAGAGGTCGAGGTCCATCTCGCCGACGGGCGCCACCGCGACGGACCGGCAGCCCATCGACGTCAGCACCGCAGCGACGTTGAGCCCCTTGCCTCCGGCACGTTCGCTGACGGAGGCGACGCGATGGGTCTCGCCGAGCGCGACGAACGGGACGGCATACGTGATGTCGAGCGCCGGGTTGGGCGTGAAGGTGACGATCATCGACCGACGAGGTCCAGGGCGATGGTCGCGGCGCCGAGCGAGCCGGCGCGGTCGCCGAGGGCGGCGGCGCGGACGGCGACGTCGTCGCGACCACCGAGGCGGGCCGTGAGGGCCGTGCGCAAGGGCTGGAGCAGAGTGTCGCCGGCGTGGACGAGCCCGCCGCCGATGAGGACGAGCTCCGTGCCGGCGGCCGCCACGACAGGGGCGACCATGATGGCGAGCGCGTCGATGGCCTCCTGCCAGATGCGTCGGGCCTCGGGCTCCCCGGCCTCGGCGCGGCGGGCGACCTCCTCGGCGTCACCGACGAGCCCGGTCGCCTCGGACCAGCGGCGCCCGATGGCGCCGGCGCTCGAGAGCGCCTCGAGGCAGCCGCGCTGTCCGCACGCGCAGAGCGGGCCGTCGGGCACGACGACGATGTGGCCGATCTCGCCGGTCCACAGCGAGCCGGTGACGACCTGGCCCCGGCAGAGGATGGCACTCGCGAGACCCGTGCCGAGCGGCACGAAGAGCACGTTGTCGGCCTCGCGCGCGGCTCCGAGGCGGTGCTCGGCGAGCAGCCCCGAGCGCACGTCGTGGCCGATGGCGACGGGCACGTCGACGTGGGCGGCGATGCTGCCGCGCAGGTCGAGGTCGCGCCAGCCGAGGTTGGCCGACCACACCCCGATGCCGGTCACGTCGTCGACGAGCCCGGGCACGGCGACCCCGACGGCGAGCAGGTCGACGGCCTCGTCGACGCGGGCCGTCAGCTCGACGACGGCCTTGGCGGCGACCTCGCCGAGCTGCTCGCCGACCTTGTCTGGGGTCGGGCGGACGGCCTCGGCGAGCACCTGGCCGTCGGGGGTCACGAGGGCCGACTTGATCCGGGTGCCGCCGACGTCGATCCCGACCACTGCTTCGCGCATCACGACGCGCATTCTATGAGCATTACTGCACGGTTGAACACCTGATCGAGCACATTTGGACACCTGGGTCGCAGCGCGGGCACGCCGCACAGCCTGCCACTCGCAGCTCTGCGCCGCTCGCGAAGTCGCTCAGCGCAGGTAGAGGGCCCGGGCCGGGCACAGCTTCACCGCCGTGTCGGTCGCCGCCCTGCCGTCGTCACCGACGACCCGGTCGTCCGCGACGACCGGGTAGCCCCACTCGTCGAGGGTCACCCCCGCGAGCAGCTGCGCGCAGACGCCGTGACCCGAGCAGGCGACGCGGTCGACGGCCAGGTGCCGCTCGCGGACGAGCCCGAGGCGCCGGCGCGTGTGGTCGGCGCCGTCCTCGGTCGCGCGCTCAGCGGGCACGTCAGTGGGCGTGGACATCGGTCCCCCTCGGGGCGGTGCGGAGCTCGGCAGCAGGGCAGCGGCCGGCGCGGTGCTGCTCGAGGTGGTCGGCGAAGACGCGCAGCGCCGACCCGGCGAAGCCGGCCACGCCGTCGGGGAAGCGGCACGCTCCACGGCCGGGCAGCAGCCCGACCCGGGACACGACGCGGTCGTATGCCGTCCGGTCACCTCCCGCGACCAGCGCGCGCCAGTCGGTGGCGAGGGCGGGCAGCCCGAACATGCACGGACCGCACTGTCCGGCGGACTCGCCCGCGGCCCAGGTGAGGCAGCGGTCGACGAACTCGAGCGGGCAGTCGCGGGGGTCGAGTGCCTCGACGACGCCCGGCCCGGTGCGGGCGCCGACCCCGGCGAGGTCGGCGTCGGACCAGCGGAGGCCTGCCACGTGGGCGGCCGCGACGAAGGTGCCGCCGAGGCCGCCGACGAGCACGGCCGGCGAGCCGTCGGGCAGGCCGCCGGCGAGGTCGAGCAGGTCGCCCAGCGGAGCGCCGGCAGCGGTCTCGACGACGACGCCGCGAACCGACGGGGTGCTGACGGCGACGAGCCGCGGCCCCGGCTGGTCGGGCGTGCCGAACGACCGGAACCACGCAGGACCGTTGCGGGCGACCTGCGCCGCCCGCCAGACGGTCTCGGCGTTGAGCACGACGGTCGGGCTGACCCGGCGACCCTCGGAGTCACGACCTCCGCGCACGAACGGCTGCCGCTTCGTCAGCGGACGTGCGAGACCGCCCTGCGCGAGCGAGATGAGCGCCGACTCCTCGGAGGAGACGTAGCGCGGCGGCACCGCGAGCACCCGCAGCCCGGCCCCGGCGAGACGGCGCGCGGTCTCGGAGCCGCGGTGGGCGGCATACGTGACCGGGGCACCGTCGGCGACGAGGGCGGCGCCGTCGACGAGCTCGGCGAGGCGGTGCTCGACGACCCAGGTGTCCTTGGCGGCGCCGAGCTCGCCGTCGCAGGCGTTGACGACGAGGCGGGCGCCGTGGGCGTGCGCGGCTGCGACCTTGGTCGCCGTGCTGAAGGCCGCGCCGCCGCGGCCGGTGAGGCCCGCCTCGGCGAGCAGGGACGTGAAGGTCATGACCACTCCTGGGCTGCGACGGCGACGCGACGTTCGCGGTCGCCGTGGGTGGAGGTGTAGCGCCAGGCGATGGCGGAGACGCCGACGACGGCGCAGGCTGCGGTCGTGCCGCGGAGGAGCAGCTCGCCGCTCGTGCCGAGCGCCAGGCCGTGGACGATCGCCATCGGCCAGAGCGCGTAGGAGAGCAGGTGCACGCGTCGCCACGTGCGCTCGGCGAGGCGGTGCCGCAGGGCCGAGGTGACGCCGACGGCGAGGAGGAGGTCGAAGGCGAGCGTCCCGAGCCCGACCCACAGCGCCTCGTAGCCCGACGTGAACGGCAGGACCGCCGACACGAGGTCGATGGACACGTACGTCTCGGCGATCGCGGTCGCGATGTGCGCGAGGAGGAAGACGCTCGTGCCGAGCGAGAGCCACCGGTGCAGGGCCATGACGATCGTCGCCGACTCGCCCGTGGGGCGCCGCCGGCCGGACGTCACGAGGCCGAGCACGACGACGACGGTGAGCAGCACGATGCTGACGACGCCGGTGGCGCGCGAGACGTACCAGAGCAGCTCGTTCATCAGGCAGCCCTCCGGGACACGTCCGGCCAGCCGGCGGTCGTGACGACACGACCGTCGACCGTCTCGAGCCGCGCCGGGATGCCTTGTCGGGTCAGCCAGTCCGCGGCGTCGGTGCCGAGCACGACGGCGGCCGTCGAGGCGGCGTTCGCCTCGAGGCACGTCGCTGCGGCGCACGAGACCTGCGACCAGACGACGGGCGCGACGCGGCCGGTCCGGGGGTCGACGATGTGGTGGCGCGGGCCGTCGTCGGTCTCCCACACGCGCAGCTGGGTCGACGACGTCGCGACGGCCTGGCCGGTGCTCGTGACGACCTGCCGTGTGGCCCCCGACGCGTCCTCGATGCCGATCGCCCACCCGTGGGGCGGTAGGTCACCGGCGACCGCGACGTCGCCTCCGAGGTTGACGGCGAACCCGCCCGGCAGGGACTCGGCGAGGAGCGCAGCGACGGTGTCGGCGGCATACGCCTTCGCGGTGGCGCCGAGGTCGAGCAGCGTGCCGGGCGCGACGGAGACGCGGCGCGCGGAGACGTTCAGGTGCACCGTGTGCCAGTGCGGCACGCGCGCGACGCGCACCTGGTGGAAGCCGGCACGGCGGCGCACGACGTCGAGGTCGTCGTCGTAGCCCTCGGCCGCGAGCGCCGACCCCACGGTCGGGTCGACGAGACCGCCGGTGAGGCGCGCGACGCGCAGCGCCGCCTGAAGGTATGCCGCGAAGGTCGGAGACACGAACGCCTCGGCGGGTGCCCGGCGGGCCCGCTCGGCCAGCAGGCTGACCTCGGAGTCGGGGCGGAAGCGACTCACGGCGCGGTCGACCTCGCGCAGGTGCCGCTGGGCGATCTCGACGGCGTCGGCAAGGACCTCGGGCCGGGTGACGAGGACCGAGTTCGTCGTGCCGATGGCCTGGAAGGTGCTCGCCACGACGTGAGGGCTCGCGACGGTGTCCATCACGACCCACCCGAGCTCGTCTGGGCCTGGACGTTGCTGCCGCTCACGGGGGCAACAGCGCTGAAGCCGGAGCTCGAGCTCGAGTCGTCCGAGCTGCTCGAGTCGGACGAGGTGTCCGACGAGCCCGACGAGCCGGACGAGCCGGACGAGCTCGCCGCGTTCGACGAGGTCGAGTCGCTCGTCCCGGACGAGGTCTGCGTCGCCACGGTCTGGGTCGCGTTCTGGGCGTCGGCGAGGTGGATGCCGATGGCGCCGACGAGGACGGTGGACGCGGTCAGCAGACCGGCGGTCCAGAGTCGGGCTCGGCGCAGGGCGCGGGGGAGGGTGCTCATCGGGGGCTCCTTCGGTGGGGATGACTCCACCGTCGCGAGCACCCCTGTGCGCCTCCTGTGCCGTCGCCCTGCCTCCCCGATGACTTGTGCGGCCCCGCGTGACGCCGGCACACGGCATACGCAAACGGCTTGCGGCCGAAGGCGATCGGGACGACGCTGCGCTCATGGCCCTGGGAATCCACAGCATCACGTTCGACTGCGCCGACGCGCGCGCCCTGGCGACGTTCTGGGCGGACCTGCTCGGCTGGAACGTCTTCTACGACGACGACCCGGAGGTGGTCGTGGCCCCCTCCTTCCCCCACCCCGGCATGGGGCTCCTCTTCATCCCGGTGCCCGAGGGCAAGACGGCGAAGAACCGCATCCACCTCGACCTCGAACCCGACGAGGGCACCCGCGATGACGCCGTCGAACGGGCCCTGGCCGCGGGTGCCGCCCTCCTCGCGGACCACCGCAAGGAGGACGGCACCGGCTGGGTGACGATGACCGACCCCGAGGGCAACGAGTTCTGCATCGAGCGCGGGGAGGCGGAGCGGGGTCTCCGCGCGTCCGCGACCTACCGGATCGGCTGACCGCGCGGGGCCTCAGGCGTCTGGTGTTGCGTCTGGTGCTGCTTCCGGGGCTGCGTCCGGGGCTGCTTCCGGGGCTGCGTCGGGCCCGGCGCCGTGGCGGGCGAGGAAGGCGGCGGCGGCGTCGGCGACCTCGCGCCAGCCGCTGTCGACGACGAGCGAGTGCCCGCGCCCCGGGATCTCGATGATCTCGGTGGGGGCGGGGTTCTTCAGCTGACGCTTGTAGGAGGCGTGCGCGATGGCCCACGGCACGATGTGGTCCTTCTCGCCGCTGATGACGAGGAGCGGGCCGCGGTCGGGGTTGCCGGTGTCGACGCTGGCCTCGGTGCGCGGGTTGAAGTTCGCCGTGGCGGCCTGGAAGAGCGGGCGGCCCGGCGCCGCAACGGGATACGTGCGGTAGAGGTCGGCCGCCTCCTCGGCGCTGACGGCGTTGGCGAAGGCGTAGCGGTACTGGTCGAAGGTCAGCGAGACGTGCCGGTTGTAGTTGGCCGGGTTGGTCAGCACGGGAGAGCTCGCGCGCAGCGCCGAGACGGGGAGGGGCAGCACGCCGCGGAAGGGCGCCGGGTCGACGGCGACGGAGGCTCGGGCGAGACCCTGACCGGCGAGCTTCTGGGTGATGAGGCCACCGAAGGAGTGACCGATGACGACCGGCTCGCGGTCGAGCAGGCGGATGACGTCGGCGACGTGGTCGGTGACCTGGCCGACGGTCTTGCCGGCGAAGACCTCCGGGTGGGCGCGGGCCTCCTCGACGGTCTCGGGGTCGTCGGGCCAGCCGGGGGCGAGCGTGGCGTAGCCGAGGGACTCGAAGTGCTCGCGCCACGCGTCCCAGCTGCTCGGGAGCAGCCAGAGGCCGTGGACGAAGACGACGGGCTGGCGTCCGCTCGCGTTGGCAGCCTCGACCTGGGCGCGCTCGGTGGCGGTGATGACGGAGGTGGCGGCGGGCGTGGCGGGTGGCGTGGTGCTCATGGGGTTCTCCCGTGCGGTGAGGGGTGGATGGGTCCAGCAGGCAGAACGATCGTTCTACAGTAGCCATTCCCGTCGACGTGCGCCAGAGGTCGGGCACACCGGTTTCCCCTCGGCCAACGGACCGCGCGAGCCGGTCTATCACCTGCGTTAGCGTGGCGACGTGGACGAGCCGACGACGACGCGGACCCCCGGCCGCGAGCGCCTGCTCGCCGCCGCCTCCCGGCTCTTCTACCGCGAGGGCATCAACGGCGTCGGCGTCGATCGCATCCTCGAGGAGGCCGGCGTCACCCGCGCCACGATGTACCGCCACTTCGCCGGCAAGGAGGCGCTCGTCGTGGCCTACCTCGAGTCCGAGGACGCCACGCTGCGCGGCTACTTCGCGGACGCCGAGGCCGACGGCGGCACCCCGACGGAGCTGCTCGGCCGGGTCATCGACACCATCGCGCTCGACATCACGAGCTACCACACGCGCGGCTGCCCGTTCATCAACGCGGCGGCGGAGTTCCCCGACGCCGACAGCGCGGTGCGGCGAATCGTCACCGCGCACCGGACGTGGTTCCGACAGTCCCTGTCCGAGCTGGCCCGCGCCGCAGGGCTGCCCGACCCCGAGGCCTCGGCCGCGGCGCTCGTCCTGCTCCGCGACGCCGCGCTCGTCGGGGGTTATCTCGACGGGGTAGAGGTCACGGCCCCGGCGTTCGTCGCGACGGCACGTGAGGTCGCCGGGCTCGACGCCTGAGGGTCCGGCTCAGTCGCCGGCGCGGGCGAGCGCCACGGTCTTGGGCACGACGAGTCGCCAGGCGTCGATGACGATCTCGCGCATCCGGTCGACGTCGAGCGCGTCGAGGCGCACCTCGACCCAGTTGAAGCGGAGGTCGGACCGGCGCGGCATGAGGAAGACGTCGGGCTCGCTCGCGACGAGCACGTCGCGCTCCTCCTTGGGGAAGGCGAACCCCATCTGCGTCTCGTCGGCGGAGAACGCGAGCCACACGATCTTGCCGACACGGAACTTCACGCGGTCGCGGACGAGCACCTCGTACGAGCGGGGGAGCTGCTCGGCCACGCGCCGCACGTCGTCGATGGTCACGGGCACCCCTCCACCCTGCCATGCACGCCGGGGCGACACGCCGTCCGAAGCCTCTGACTCCGAGGGACCGCTCGCTCCCTCGCCGGGCACTCGCCCGGCAGCCGGCCCCGCACCCGCCCGACCCCTTCCGCGGACGCACGCGACGGCATACCCTGCCCCTGTCGCGACCTCGACGGCCCCCCGGGCCGGGCGGGCTGAAACGTCGACTCCCTGACACACCGACAAGGAGACGACGTATGCCGTCCAACCCCACCCCGCCCACCGTCCCGCAACGCCTGCTCGCCTTCCTCGACCGCCTCGGCGCCGAGCTCGACCGCCGCGGCGACGCGGTCGCGCTGCTCGGCCTCGGCTCGGTCGGCCGCGACCTGCACCGCCTCGACGAGCACTCCGACGCGGACTTCTTCGTCGTCGTCGACGACACGGCCACCCGCGACCGCTACATCGCCGACATCGACTGGCTCGAGGCCGCGCACCCGGTCGTGTGGTCGTTCGAGAACAGTGACCTCGGCCGCAAGGCGCTCCTCGAGGGCGACCTCTTCGCCGAGTACGCCGTCTTCGCCCTCGCCGACATGGCGACCGCCGGCTACCCGCCGGGCCGCATCCACTGGAGCCGCGCCGACGCACCCGCCGGCCTCGAGGTCCCCACAGTCCCACTGCCGCAGCCGCCCTCGCTCCAGCACGAGGTCGGCGAGGCCATCACCAACCTCTACGTCGGGCTGCACCGCGACCTGCGCGGCGAGCGCCTCACCGCGACCCGCTTCATCCAGGGGTATGCCGTCGACCGCTGGGTCACGGTGCTCGGTCACCTGGGGCTCGGGCACGGCGAGCAGCAGGACGTCTTCGTCGTCGACCGCGGTGTCGAGCGTCGCTTCGGCCCGGACCTGCTGCCGCTGGCCGACCTCGTGCCCGGATACGAGCGCAACGCCCACGCGGCTGCCACGCTCCTGCGCCTGCTCGAGGCCCACGTCGAGCTCGACCCGACGATCGTCGCGGCCGTCCGCGAGCTCATCACCCGGTCGGCGGCCGACGCTCAGTCCCGAGCGGTCTCGAGCTCGAGCTCGTAGACGAGCAGGGTCAGCGTGGCGATCGGTGACCAGTCGCGCTCCGGGGCGCGGGTGAAGCCGAAGCGCTCGTAGACGCGGTGGGCGGCGTGCATCATCGGCTGGGTCGAGAGCACGACGCGGCGCCGTCCGAGGGCCCGCGACCGGTCGATGCACTCGCGGACGAGGGCCGTCCCGATGCCGCGGCCGCGACCCTCGGGCGCGACGGCGAGCGTGCGGAACTCGGCCTCACCCTCGCGCGCGACGTCGGCGAACGGGCCGGGAGCGCCGACGAAGGCCACGCCGCCGAGGACCGTGCCCGCGTCGTCGACCGCCACGAGGACCTCGGCGTGCTCGGCCCGACGCCCGACGTCGCGCAGCACGGCGAGGTAGGGGTCCGCATCGCCGTAGTCGAGCAGCCCGTCGTCGAGGTAGGCCGCGGCCGTCAGCTCCCCGAGCCGTTCGTAGTCGTCCGGGCGCACCGCCCGGATCGTGAAGCCGTCCATGCGCGCCAGTGTCGCAGCCGCGGGCGGACCGTCGTCCGAGATGTCTCCCATGTGACCGGCAGGGTGCACCCAGCCGGTTCGCAGAAACCGCACCTACGTTCCGAGACGGCTCGAGCGAGCCGCCTCGGGGGCTACAGGGAAGGGGCACCATGCGCACACACACCAGGCGCACCAGGACCGTCGTGGGGGTGGGGCTCGCCGCGAGCGCCCTCGCGCTCGGCACGACCTTCGCGGCCGGGTCGGAGGCGTCGGCCGCCGGCACGGACGGCAGCGACATCGTCTACACCGTCCACCCACTGACGAAGCAGTTCTCCACGGGCACGAAGCCGGGCGCACTGCCGACACCGTCGCAGTGCGTGGCCCGGATCGGGCTCGCCTGCTACACGCCGGCCCTCATCCGCAAGGCGTACGACATCCCCGACGGGTGGACCGGCAAGGGACAGCGCATCGTCGTCGTCGACGCCTACGGCAGCCCGACGGTCCGGGCGGACCTCGACGTCTTCAGCCAGACGTTCGGCCTGCCCAAGGCCGACCTCAACGTCTACTACCCCGGAGGTGCTCCGCAGACGAGCACGGCCCACCAGGGCCAGCCGCTCAGCTGGGCGGGGGAGACGAGCCTCGACGTCCAGTGGGCGCACGCCATCGCACCCGACGCGACGATCAACCTCGTCGTCGCGCCGAACAACTACGGCAACGCGCTCAACGTCGCCGTGAAGTACGCCGTCGACCACGACCTCGGCGACGTCCTGTCGATGAGCTACGGCGCCGACGAGGCCGCGATCAAGGGCAAGGGCAACAACCTCCAGCTCCAGCAGTCGCACGCGAACTTCGCGGCGGCCGCCGCCAAGGGGATCTCGCTCTTCGCCTCCTCCGGCGACGACGGCGCCTCGAACGGCGGCCCGGCCCTCGCGGCCGGCTACCCGGCCTCCGACCCGCTCGTCACCGCGGTGGGCGGCACGAACCTCTTCGCGAGCGACACCGGCGCCTACCAGGGCGAGACGGTGTGGGGCGACGAGGCGTCGTGCGCCGTGCACCAGCCGTTCGGCTGCACGCTCGGCCCGATCGGCGCGACGGGCGGCGCCCCGAGCACGGTCTTCCCGGTGCCCGCCTACCAGGCCGGCGTCACCGGCAACGCGATGCGCACGACGTCGGACGTGTCCTACAACGCGTCGGTCTACACGTCGGTCTTCGTCTACGAGGGCTTCAACGCCAACCCGGACGACAACGGTTTCTACTTCTACGGCGGCACGAGCTCCGGCTCGCCGCAGTGGGCCGCGATCGGCGCCCTCGCCGACCAGCAGGCGGGTCACCGTCTGGGCGCCCTCAACCCGGCGCTCTACGCGATCGGCACCGGGGCGACGCACGCCCTCGCCTTCCACGACGTGACGTCGGGCAACAACGCCTGGCAGGGACCGGGCCTCGACGCGAAGGTCGGCTACGACGACCCGACCGGTCTCGGCTCACCGGACGTCTCGAACCTCGTGGGGCAGCTCATCCACTGACCCACCCCTCCGAGCACGTATGCCGTGTCGTGGCCACCCAGCATCCCGCTGGGTGGCCACGGCCGCCTGCGGGTCAACCGATGTCCGGCTGATCCCGGTGTGCGTCTTGCGCACTTCTTGCGGAGTTCTTGCCGGTGTGTCCGGCGGTGTCTTGCACCACGCGGACGAGAGTTCGCGACATGAACTCGGTGATCGTCGACGGAGCAGCCTCCCTGGCTGCGGCTTGGCCTCTCGCCCTTCTCACCATCCTCGTCGGCTCCCTCTTCGCCACGGCCTACGTCCGCGCCGGCCGGCCGACGGGCGCCGGGCCGCGTTGGGACGACGCCGGCCCGGGCCGGGCCTGCCGCGCGGCCGGACACAGCTACCTCAAGCGCGAGACCGGATGGTGCTGCTCGCAGTGCGGTGACGAGATCGCCGAGCAGACGTACGTCCCGCAGGTCGCCGGGGCGGGCGCCGGCGCCTGAGCGCACCTGTCCCAGCAGTGCGCGCCCGCGCCAGCGGTGCACGCTGCACGACGCACTCATCGTCCGAGCGCGCATTCCTGAGTGCAGCCCGTACCGGTGAGCGCGTGAGCCGGTGCGTCAGGCGGCGAGGCGCCAGGCGAGGACGCCGAAGAGCACGCCGAGCGAGTTCGTCGCCCAGTGCATGCCGACGCTCGCGAAGAGGCTGCCGCTGCGCCGGCGCAGCTCGCCGGCGAGGACTCCACCGAGCGCCGTGAAGAGCACGGTGCCGCCGACGACGGCCGCCTTGGCGAAGGGGCCCAGCCCGGACACGGCGGAGCCGATCGCCTCGTTGCCGGTGGCCGAGGCCATGGCGGGGAAGATGTGCCAGAGGCCGAAGAGCAGGGACGACCCGGCGAGCACCTGCCACATCCGGGCGTGCCGGGAGAGGAAGCCCCAGAGCACGGAGCGGAAGGCGACCTCCTCGAGCAGGATCGTGCCGACCGGGATCATGACGAAGGCCGTGAGCAGCGCACCGGCCGGGGGCAGGTGGTAGCGCACGTCGAGGAACGCGGTGCGCGTCGTCGGGAGCAGGATGCCGACGAGGTAGACGAGCCCGACGACTGCGATGACGCCGAGTCCCCAGCGGATGCCGCGGGCGTGGGTGTGCCGGGCGAGGCCGAGCTGGTGCCAGGACAGGCCCTGCCACCGGGCGAAGGCCAGGAGGGCGACGGCACCGACGGGGCCGAGCCACATGGTGTCCCAGCCGAGCACGTGGTTGGCGACGTTGACGCCGGCGAGGGCGAAGACGACGGCCACCGTGGCGGCCATGCGGGCGCGCCGTCCGCGAGCGATGAGCGCCAGTCGACGCAGCCGCACCGGGTCGTGACGACGGTCGTGCCGCACGTTCCGGGAGGTCGTGACGACGCCCTCGGTCGGGGACGCGACGGCGACAACGGGACTCACGGTTGGGCTGCTCATTACTCTCATTTTCGCACGTCAACCTGTGCGAGACCTGTGCTGGAACCGCCCCGCGACCCCGCCCGACACCCGGTTCACAGACGCCCCAGCCGACCCCACGGCCACCTCCGGCGCCGGAGATCGCGTCAGACATCCCGTCAGACATCCCGGGCCGTTTGCGGACACATCGGGGCCCCTGTCGCCCTATCGTCTCCGCATGACGACATCTCCGGTGCAGGGGCCGGTGCTGGCGAGGGTGCAGCCGCACGCGTGGCGACGCGTCCGCTACGGACTCCTCGTGGCCTGCTTCGTGCTGCTCGGGTGCGGCCTCCTGCTCGGGTCGGCCCCCTCGACCTTCGGTGACCTCCGGGCGGGTGTCATGTCCGGCGCGGTCGACGAGGTGCACGTGTCGGGAGGACTGCCTTCGGGTGCGACGGGATACTCCACGGTGTCACTGACGTGGCGCGAGGGCGGCCGCAACAGGTTCGCTGAGGTCGTCGAGGTGAGCGACCCCACCGCGGCGTCACCGAGCGAGGTCGGTGCGCGCGAGGTGGTGACCGAGAACGTCGCCGAGACACTCCGCAGGCTCGGTGACGTCCACATCGTCACGGACACGTGGCGCGACCCCGGGCAGAAGCTCGCCGGATGGCGGGTGCCCGGGTGGCTGCCCGGAGTCGGGTTCGTGCTCTGGCTCGCCACCGTCGCCCTGGTGTCCAACGGCGAACAGCCGTGGTGGGCCACCCGCTGGGCCTGGTTCTGGGCGCTCTTCTCCCCGGCCGCGGTCGTGGCCGTCCCGCTCTTCCTGCTCGTCTCCGGCCCACCGCCCGGGGTCCCAGAGTCCGCATCGTCCGGGCGTCGGCTCACCGGCGGCTGGGCCTTCATCTTGCTCGCCCTCGTGGCGCCCGCCGCATACCGAGCCCTCACCGGCCCCTGAGCGGACGGCCTCAGCGGCGACGCTCGACGAGGCCCCGGACGTACTCCGCCTGACCGAGGTGCTTGACCGCGTCGTCGAGGACGGAGACGAGGCGCACCGCCACCGTGACGGGCGGGTCCCAGCGGTCGTCGACGACGCGGGCGTATGCCGTGCCGTCGAGCTCCTCGACGAGCGCGACGGTGCGCTCGTGCACCGCGGCGTGGTAGGCCGCGAAGAGGGCCGGGTCGGCGACGGTGAAGCGGCCCACGTCGGCCGAGGACATGCTCCAGCCGTGGGTGTCCGCCCGGTAGGGCAGCCCGAAGCGCTCGACCCAGCCGTCGCCCGTCCACACCGACTCACTCGCGTCGGTCAGCTGCGCCACCTGGTCGTCCTGCTGGCGCGCGAGGTGCCAGACGAGCCACGCGATGTGGTTCGCGTCGGCGTCGGGGCGCCAGAGCAGCTCGTCGACGGAGAGGCCGTCGACGACCTCCGGCAGGCCGTCTCGGATGCGGCCGAAGCCGTCGAGCATCAGGTCGCGTGCGATGTCGGTCGTCATGTCGTCCACCTAACCAGCATGCATCCGACGCCGAAACAGGATCCGGCCGTGCCGGCACCACGCGGATCCGGATCCGTTGCACCAGAGGCGCGCCGGACGAAACGGACCTTTGCCACCCGATGTATCTGGACGGCCCCTCCGGTCTCTGAACCCCCGCGCCCACCACACGCAACGACGCCGGGCGCCCCGACCCAGGAGACCAGCAATGACGACCACCCTCACCCCCACCGCCCGACGGGCCACGAGCCTCGCCGGACTCTGCGACGGTGCGGTCCACCTCCCCGGCGACCCCGGCTACGACGCGGCACGGATGCCGTGGAACGTCGCCCTCGACCAGCGTCCGGCCGCCGTCGCCCTGCCCCGCACCGTCTCGGACGTCCAGGCCGTCGTCCGCGCGGCCGCGGCCGCCGGCCTCCGGGTCGCCCCGCAGAGCACCGGCCACAACGCCGGCCCGCTCGTCGGGCGTGGTCTCGAGGACGTCGTCCTCGTCCGCACCGAGCGGATGCGCGGGGTCAGCATCGACGCGACCCGCCGCATCGCCCGCGTCGAGGGCGGTGCCCTGTGGATCGACGCGACCGAGCCCGCGGCCGACCACCGGCTCGCGGCCCTGCACGGCAGCTCACCGGACGTCGGCATCGCCGGCTACAGCCTCGGTGGCGGCATCGGCTGGTACGCCCGCAAGCTCGGCCTCGCCTCCAACAGCCTCACGGCCGTCGAGCTCGTCACCGCCGACGGCGAGCACGTGCGCGCCGACGCGACGCAGAACGTCGAGCTCTTCTGGGCGCTGCGCGGCGGCGGCGGCAACTTCGGTGTCGTCACGGCGCTCGAGTTCCGCCTCTACCCGATCGAGACGGCGTATGCCGGCATGCTCGTCTGGGACCGCGACCAGGCCGAGCGCGTGCTGCGTCGCTGGGCCGACTGGGCGCCCGAGGCCCCCGACGCCGTGACGACGTCGTTCCGCTTCCTCGACCTCCCGCCGCTGCCGGCGATCCCCGAGCCGTTGCGCGGCCGGTCCCTCGTCGTCATCGACGGGGCGGTGCTCGGCTGCGACGCGGAGGCCCGCGGGGTCCTCGGGATGCTGCGCGGCCTCGGTCCCGAGATCGACACCTTCGACCGCGTGCCGGCCCGGTCGCTGACCCGGCTGCACATGGACCCAGAGGGCCCGACGCCCGCCGTCTCGGACGGGACGCTCATCGGCGAGCTCGGCGACGCGACGATCGACACGCTCCTCGAGCAGGTCGGCCCCGGCTCGACGTCGTCGCTGCTCTCGACCGAGCTGCGCCAGCTCGGCGGCGCCCTGGGCCGTGCGCCCGAGGGCCACGGCGCCCTCGCGACGATCGACGCGGCATACGCCGTCTTCGCCGTCGCGATCGCGGCGACGCCGGAGCTCGCGATGCAGGGACAGCTCGACGCCCACGCGCTCACCGGCTCGCTCGAGCCGTGGTCGACGGGCCGCAGCTACCTCAACTTCGCCGAGAACGAGGTCGATGCCCGCACGGGCTACACCGAGTCGGCGTGGCTGCAGCTCAAGGGGATCCGGTCGGCCTACGACCCCGACGCCCGCTTCCTCGCCAACCACCGCGTCCCCCGCCTCTTCGAGGACGGTGCGGTCACCGATTGACGACGCGAGTGACGACGCGAGTGCCGACGCGTTCGAGGTGATCGCGTGAGCCACGGGCCTCACGCGATCACCTCGACCGGAGTCAGAGGGTCACGAGGACGAAGGCCTCCACCGGCTCGCCCTTGCCCTTGAGGGCGAGGGCGCCGAGCGGCTCGGTCGTGGCACCGGGGAGCATCGCGAGGGTGTCGGCGGTGACGGCAACGCGCCCGACGGGGGCCTGGCCCTCGATCCGCGAGGCCACGTTGACGGCGTCGCCGATGACGGTGTGGGTGCGTCCGCCCTCGCTGCCGAGCACGCTGACGAGCACCTCGCCGCTGTTGATCCCGACCCGGAAACGCGGCCAGCCCGGGTGCTGGTCGGCGATCCGCGCCGTCTCGACCTGGAGGTCCAGGCCGGCCTGCGCGGCCCGGCGGGCATGGTCCGGCTGGTCGCCGAGCCGGTTGAAGGTCGCCATGATCGCGTCGCCGATGAGGCGGTCGATCGTGCCGCCGTGCCGCTTGACGACGGCCGGGATCGCGACGGTGAAGTACGCGTTGAGCATGTCGGTGACCTCGCTCGGGTCGTGGCTCTCCGAGAAGGTCGTGAAGCCTTTGAGGTCGGCGAAGAGGATCGACATCTCGCGACGCCCGGCGAGGGTGTCTGCGGTGTAGAGCGCGGCGTAGCGCTCCTCGTGCCACGACTGCTGCGCCCCCCAGGCGACGAGGACGAACGCGGCGAGCATGAGGACGTGCCAGCCCCACCACGAGTAGTGCCAGTTCGGGGCCAGCACGATCGCGACCATCGCCTCGGCGAGGAGCACCATCGCCGAGGCCATCGCCGCGGGCAGCAGCCCACCGCGCTGCCACCAGAGGCGTACGTACGTCACGGCTGCCACCCCGAAGAGCACGACCGACACGACGCCCGCGACGACCATCGGCGGGGAGTCGCGGGCGAGCCCCGGCCCGGCGCCGAACGGCCCGAGCCGCAGCAGCGAGGCGACGCCCCACACGACCATCGTGACGAGCAGGGCGACGCGCAGCATCCGCGCCCGCCGCATCTCGGCGGCCGCCCGGTCGGCCTCCACCTCGCGCACCGACGCGACCGCGAAGAGCGAGCCGATGGCGATGCCGACGGGGGTGGAGATGTTGAACCCGGCCGAGGCGGTCTCGAGCAGCATGTGCGGGGTCGCGAGGGCGTGCAGCCCGAGGAAGCCCGAGGCGGACAGGAACGCGAGCGAGACGTACATGACGCGCACGTCCCCGCGTCGCACCGCCGCCGCCCCCGTGCCGTATGCCGTGAGCGCGCTGAGCACGGCTGCGCCGAGGACCATCCAGAAGTGGGTCGGGTCGTGCTGCCACTGCATGTCGAGCTGCTCGGAGAGCCGCAGGACGGCGAGGCCGAGCAGCGGCAGCGTCAGCGCGACGGCACCGACGGCCGCGCGCCGCCGGGCGCCGGGACGTCCCTCGCCGGGTCGGTCAGCCATCGGGGTCGGCCTGCGCTTCCGAGCTCCTCGACCGCGACGCCGCCTCGACGAGCGAGAGGTACTGGTGCACCTCCGACACGACGACCGACCCCTCGCCGACGGCGGACGCGACACGCTTGACCGACCCCGCGCGCACGTCCCCGACCGCGAAGAGGCCCGGCACCGAGGTCTCGTGCGCGCACGGGGGCCGCTCGAGGGTCCAGGCACCGGACTCGCGCACGTCGGCGCCGGTCGGCAGGAAGCCCCACGGGTCGCGGGTGACCGCGTCGGGCAGCCACGCCGTGTGGGGCTGCGCGCCGATCATGACGAAGAGCCCGTCCGCCGGGATCGAGCGCCGGTCGCCGGTCGTGCGGTCGGCGACGACGACCTCGGACAGCCAGCCGTCGCCCGTCCCGTCGACGACGTCGGCGTTCGGGACGACGGTGATGGTGGGCGACGCCTCGATCTCGTCGATGAGGTAGCGCGACATCGTCGCCGAGAGGTCCGGGGTGCGGATGACGACGGTCACGTCCGCGGCATACCGCTGCAGGTGGAGGGCCGCCTGGCCGGCCGAGTTGCCGCCGCCCACGATGACGGTGTGCGCTCCGGCGAGTCCGTGCGCCTCGGAGACGTTCGCGCCGTAGTAGACGCCGGACCCGCTCAGGGCCTCGAGCGACGGCACCCCGAGGCGCCGGTAGGCCACCCCGGTGGCGAGCAGCACCGCCCGCGCCCGCACGTCACCCACGTCGGAGACCGTGACGACGAACCACGAGGTGCCGTCGGCGTCGGTGGTCCGGTCGATCGCCGTGACGCGCCGGGTCAGGACGAACCGCGCGCCGAAGACCCACGCCTGCTGGAAGCCGCGCTGGGCCAGCTCCGCGCCGGAGACCCCCCGCGAGAAGCCGAGGTAGTTGCGGATGAGCGAGCTCGTGCCGGCCTGGCCGCCGAGCGCGTGCTCCTCGACGCAGAGCACGGACAGCCCCTCGGACGAGCCGTAGACCGCGGCCGCGAGACCGGCCGGCCCGGCGCCGACGACGAGCAGGTCGACCTCGCGCACCTCGTCGCGCGCCCCGTCGCCCCCGTCGCCCCCGTCGCCCCGGGGCATCGAGAGGTCGGTCCCGATGCCCCAGGCCTGGCAGATCTCGACGTCGGTCGGGTCGAGCAGGACGCGACCGCCCAACGCTGCGAGCCAGATGACGAGCGGACCGTCCTCGTCGTCCGGGCGCGGGGCCTCGATCGCCCGGAGCAGGTCCACCGCCTCGGCCGAGCCGCGGTCGAGGTACGCGTGCGGGATCCCGTTGCGGGTCAGGAGGGTCCGGACCGCATGACCGCGCGGGTCGCGGGCCGCACCGACGACGACCACCTCGCGGCGGCGGTTCGCGACGGTGCGCGACCAGACCTGGACGAACTCCGAGACGGTGCGGCAGAAGAGCTCGTCCGGCGAGGTCCACGGCTGGAGCACGTAGTAGTCGATGTCGCCGAGCGACATGCCACGCAGGATCGCCTCGGCCGTGCGCCCGTCGGCCCAGGCGCCCCACGGCACGAGCAGGGCGCGGGCGGCGTCCGGGTGCAGGGTGCGCACCGACCGAAGGAGCTCGGCGCCCCCGAGGACGGGCAGCCACGGGTCGGCGAGGACGAGCGCGACGGGGTCGCGTCGCTTGGCCGCGAGCTCGAGGTGGTGCAGGGCGACGGCGCTGTCGGACTCGCCGCGCACCCGGAAGTCCGCGCCGAAGCGCCGGGCCAGCTCGCCCTCGGTCCGGGCGAGTGCATCGAGGTCGTGGTCGACGACGAGCAAGAGAGGACGGGTCATGGAAACCCCCGTGAAGTGTGCGGGCAGGACGACGTGCGACCACCCCTCTGTCGACGGTAGGACGGTCCGCCCGCCTGCGGGTCCGAACGAACGATCTGCTCGCCCCTCGGCCAAGATGGGGCCATGGCACCACTGGGACCACCCACCGCGTACGACGTCGACCGGATCCGTTGGCACTTCCCCGCGCTGCACGAGGGTGCCGCGCACTTCGACGGCCCCGGCGGGTCCCAGGTGCCTGACACCGTCGCGACGGCGGTCGTCGAGACGCTCACCTCGGCCATCTCGAACCGTGGCACCGTCACGGCTGCCGAGCGACGCGCAGACCGCGTCGTCGTCGATGCCCGCGCCGCGATGGGCGACCTGCTGGCGGTCGACCCGGGTGGCGTCGTCTTCGGCCGCTCGGCCACCGAGCTGACCTTCCAGCTCGCCCGCACGCTCTCGTCGGACTGGGGTCCCGGCGACGAGGTCGTCGTCAGCCGCCTCGACCACGACGCCAACATCCGGCCCTGGGTGCTCGCTGCCGAGGCTCGTGGCGCGACGGTGCGCTGGGCCGAGTTCGACCCGGGCACAGGGGAGCTCAGCCCCGACGCGGTCGCCGCGGTCATCGGCGAGCGCACCCGACTCGTCGCGGTGACGGCCGCGTCCAACCTCATCGGCACGCGCCCCGACCTCCCCGCCATCGCCGAGATCGCCCACGCCGCGGGCGCCCTGCTCTGGGTCGACGGCGTCCACGCGACCGCGCACGTGCTCACCGACGTGCCGGCCAGCGGTGCGGACTTCTGGGTCTGCTCCCCGTACAAGTTCCTCGGCCCGCACCACGGCGTCCTCGCCGCCGCGCCCGCGCTGCTCGAGACGCTGCACCCCGCCAAGCTGCTGCCCTCGTCCGACGCCGTGCCCGAGCGGTTCGAGCTCGGCACGCTGCCCTACGAGCTGCTCGCCGGCACGACGGCCGCCGTCGACTTCCTCGCCGACCTCGCCCTCACCGACCCCTCGCAGCCCCGCCGTCAGCGACTCGTCTCCTCCTTCGCCGCGCTCGAGGCCCACGAGGACGGCCTCCTCGCCACGCTGGAGGCGCGGCTGCGCGCCGTCCCGGGGCTCACGACATACAGCAACGCGCAGCGACGGACCCCGACGCTGCTCGTCACCGTGGAGGGCCACGACCCGCAGGACCTGCGCGTCGCCCTCGCCGAACGCGGCGTCAACGCGCCGGCCGGGCACTTCTACGCGTGGGAGGCCAGCCACGCGCTCGGGCTCGGCGCCACCGGGGGGCTGCGGATGGGACTCGCTCCCTACACGAGCGCCGAGGACGTCGACCGGCTCGCGTCCGGGCTCGAGCAGATCTGCGGGGTGGCCCGATGAGCCGCCCGGTGCCGCTCCCGGCCGGACCGGGCCAGGAGTCGGTCTGGGACTACCCGCGCCCACCGGCCGTGGACCCGAGCGGTGAGCTCGTCGAGGTGCACCTCGGCGGGGAGGTCGTGGCGCGCACCCGGGCCTCCCTCCGGGTGCTCGAGACGAGCCACCCGCCGACCTACTACCTCCCGCTCGACGCCTTCGTCGACGGTGCGCTCGTCGCCGCCCCGGGCAGCTCGGTGTGCGAGTGGAAGGGCCAGGCGGCGTACTTCGACGTCGTCGGTGGCGGGCGGCGGGCGGCCCGGGCCGCGTGGACCTACCCCGACCCCGTGCCGACGTATGCCGTCCTCGCCGGTCACGTCGCCGTCATGCCGGGGCTCGTCGACGCGTGCTTCGTCGACGGCGAGCAGGTGCGGCCGCAGGAGGGCGGCTTCTACGGAGGATGGGTCACCGATCGCGTCGTCGGTCCCTTCAAGGGCGGCCCCGGCTCGTGGGGCTGGTGACGGCAGACCTCACCCTGTGAGGGGGAGGATCGCGGGGGCGCCGCGCGGCAGGGTGGGTCTCGTGGGGGCTGCTCGTCCGCGGACGCATGCACGCTCCGACGACACAGCCTCGACCACCGTCGGTTGGCCATCCGGCCAGCGGCGTCACGCAAAGGAGCAGGACATGGCTGCCTTCACGGTTTGGAAGTTCGACACCCTCGACGGCGCCGCCCACGCCGAGTCCGTCCTCGAGGACTGTCAGGCGGAGGGGTTCCTCAAGGTCGTCGACCACGCCGTCGTCACCTGGCCCGAGGGCGACGAGCATCCCAGCATGAGCCACGGGAACGACGAGAAGTGGCGTGGCACCGGCTGGGGCGCGCTCTGGGGAGTCCTGGTCGGAGCGCTCTTCTTCGTCCCGGTCGTCGGGGGCGTCGTCGGCGCGGCCATCGGGGCGATCAGCAAGATGACGGAGGATGCCGGCATCACCAAGGAGCAGCTGGAGACGATCCGCACCGAGCTGACCCCGGGCACGTCGGCGCTCTTCGTCGTCACCGAGCAGGGCGACCTCGACCGCGTGGGCGAGCGCCTCCGCGGGATCCACAGCAAGCTCGTCGCCACCAACCTCACGGAAGGCGAGCGCCAGATCCTGTTGGAGACCTTCGGAGGTCGCTGAACCCAGCCTCGGGCGCGCCGGTCGGGCCGGTCGCGCCGGTCGGGCCGGTCGCGCGCTCAGCGCGGCAGCTGCTCGATCCGGGCGTCGACGAGCGCTCCGTCGCGCACGTCCAGCCACGCGAAGGTCCCGGCCGGCTGACGCCGACGGTCGGTCGGGGACCCGGGGTTGAGGATGCGGACCCCGTCGCCGGTCTCGTCGAGGGGGATGTGCGAGTGCCCGAAGACGACGAGGTCGGCCGTCGGGAAGCGTCGGCGCATCCGGGCGGTGCGCCCCTGGCGCTGCCCGCTGTCGTGGATCATCCCGACGCGGAGCCCGTCCAGCTCGACCTCCAGCGTCTCGGGGGCACCCCAGTCGGCGACCTCCGGGACGTCGTTGTTGCCCATGACGACGTGCACCGGCGCGAACGACGCCAACAGGTCGAGGACGTCGGGGGTGCACACGTCGCCGGCGTGCAGGATGGCGTCGGCCGACCCGAGCTGCGGGAGCAGCGCCGGCGGGCAGGCCTTCCAGTGGCGTGGCGCGTGCGTGTCGCTGACGACGAGGACCCTCACGACCGCACGCGCTCGAGCACCTCGAGGACCGTGGCCTCGACGAGCTGCACCTTGTAGCCCGTCTCGGGGAGCGGGCTCGCGCCCTCGGTGGCCAGGTGCGCAGCCTCGGCGAGAACGTCGTCGTCGAGGGTCGAGCCGGTCAGCAGCTCCTCGACGGCGCTGAGCCGCAAGGGAACCGGCGCCACGCCACCGATCGCGACACCGCACGACGTGACCGTGCCGGCGTCATCGCGCACGACGCGGACCACCGCCTCGACGAGCGGCCACTCGGCCTCGAACCGGCTGATCGACCGGAAGTAGGCGGCCCGCTCGCCCAGAGCAGGAGGTGGCAGCGTGACGCGGGTCAGCACCTCGTCGTCGGCGAGCAGGTGGTCACGGCTGGGATCGGACCCGTCGCCGAGCACGTCGCCCACCCCGAGACCGTCACGCTGCGTCGTGTCGACGGTGGCGGCATACGTCAGCAGGGCCATCGCGAGGGACGACGGGTGCGGGTGGACGCACGGGGCGGTGTCGAAGGCGACGCCGTAGAGGTGGCGCCCGTCGCGCGCGGGGCAGCCGACGCCGCCCGACTTGAAGCACGACGTGTGCGGGTGCCGGAAGTACCAGCAGCGCGTGCGCTGGAGCAGGTTGCCACCGATGGTCGCGGCCGCACGCACCTGGGGCGTGGCCAGGCCCGCCGCCGTCAGCGCGAGCGCCGGGTAGTCGGCAGCGAGGTCGCGGGCCACGGTGGCCACCGTGACGCCGGCGCCGAGGCGCGTGCCGGCGTCGGTGCGCTCGACCGCGGCGAAGCCGGGGACCCCCGTCAGGTCCAGGACGTGCGGCGTGGCGCCCGTCGTGCGCAGCCGCTCCTGCAGGTCGGTGCCGCCGGCGCGGTAGACGAGATCGCCGGTGTCGTCGGGCCGCTCGTCGTATGCCGTGAGGATCGTGAGGCTCATCGCGTGACCTCCGTGCGGAGTCCCTCGAGCAGTCGGTCGGGCCGCACCGGGAGCGTCAGCGGTCGCCAGCCCGTCGCGTTGAAGATCGCGTTCCCGACGGAGGCCGCAGGGCTGACGGTGGCTACCTCGCCGAGGCCGACCCCACCGCCGGGCACGCGGTCCCAGCCCTCCTCGTGGAAGTGGATGTCGATCTCCGGGGTGTCGCCGAGCTGGGGGATGCGGTAGTCCTCGAGGTTGGCGGTCAGGGTGAGGCCGGTATGCGGATCGAGGACCTGGTTCTCGTAGAGCGCGAGCCCGATGCCCTGGATGATCGATCCCTCGCACTGGCTCCGGGCCAGGACGGGTGCGTGGATGCGGCCGACGGCGATGCCGCCGTGCACGCGGAGCACGCGGGTCTTCCCGGTGCGGGTGTCGACCTCGACCTCGGTGACGTGCAGGGCCGCTGAGAAGCCGCGGCCGATCTGGATGCCGTTCATCGTCATCGGGACGGCTCGGAGACCGCGGTCGCCCCCGCGCTTCGCCGTCGCCGACGCGCCGTCGGGGGCACGGCCGAGGTCGGTGCCGACCCGGTCCCGGAGGCTGGTGGCCGCCTCGACGGCGGTCGACCACAGCGACACCGTCGTGCGGCTGCCCCCGGACGCCGGGCCGTGGGCCGTGCCGCCGTGGGAGCGGCCGAGCCGGACCTCGACGTGGGTCGCGTCGACGTCGAAGACATCGGCCACCGCCCGGGCGACGACCGTGCGGCTCCCGGTCCCCATGTCCTGCGCCGCCGTCGACGCGACCAGGTGTCCGGCCTGGACCGACACGACGACCTCGCAGTCGGGGTCGACGAGGTAGATCCAGTTGCCGGCAGCCACGCCGACGCCGCGCCGGAAACGCCCGGACTGGCTGCCCGTGGCGGGTCGCCGCTCCCACGTCGGGAGCGCACTGGCCCAGCGGTAGAGCGCCTGACGCTTCTGGTTGCCGTCCCACTGGGCGCGCAGCCCGATCGGGTCGCGGCCGAAACGGTGCGCGACCTCGTCGACGGTCTGCTCGAGCGACCAGGCGCTCGTGGGGCCGCCGGGCCCTCGGAAGGGCGCTCCGGGAGGCGCGTTCGTCACGACGTCGACGTCGCGGGCCAGGCGCGGGGTGCGCTCGTAGAGAAGCATCGAGAGGGCGGCCACGCTGTTGCCGATCGCGACCCCCGCGTGGCTGTCGGTGTCGACGACGAGCGCCTTGACGGCCTGCGTGTCGTCGTCGACGAGCATCGAGACGCGCGACCGGCTCCCCGGTCGGTTGCCGGTGCCGGTCAGCTCCTCGTGCCGGTCGAGCACGAGCCGTACCGGTCGACGCGCGAGGCGGCTCAGGGCGATCGCGCTCGTGGCCTCCGTCGTGAGCGAGAGCTTGGCCCCGAACCCACCGCCGACGTGCTCGGCGACGACCTCCACCTGCGCGGGGTCGAGGTCGAAGCGGTCGGCGATGGCGTGCCGCATGAGGTCGACGCCCTGGGTGCTGAGCCAGACCCGCAGATGCTGTGGGTCGGTCCAGTCGGCGAGGCAGGCGTGCGGCTCGAACGCCGTGTGCAGCTGGGCGGCGGTGTGGAACTCCAGCTCGACGAGGCCGCGTCTCCCGGCGGCGCGCGCGGCGCCGACGCGGCGTTTGGCGAGGGTGCCGAGGAAGGGGCTGCGCGAGGGTCCGTGGCGGTTGCCGTCCCAGGGTGCCGGCATCGACCCGCCCTCACCGGCGGACGGCGCGGCCTTCCGCTCGCCCCGGGTCGGGTAGACGAGCGGGGCACCCGGGCGCACGGCCACCTCGGGGTCGAGCACGAAGTCGTGGGCCGTCACGGGCACGACGAGCTCGCGCGCGAACCGGCGCGCCTCGGCGAGGGTCTCCGCCGCGACGACGGCGATCGGCTGCCCGGCCCAGCGCACGCGTCGGTCGTCGCCGAGGACGTCGAGGCCGACGACGCCGTCGGGGAAGCGGATCGGGCCGACGGTCCCGGCTGCCACGTCGGAGCGCCGGATCGCGGCGTGCAGCATGCCGGACAGGACGACGTCGGTTGTGTAGACCGCCGCGCCGGTGACCTTGGCCGGGGCGTCGACGCGCTCCACGTCACCGACCCCGCCGTCGTGTTCGCCGCGGCACGCGGCCGCGACGGCGCGGTAGATGCCCTCGTAGGAGCCGCACCGGCACAGGTGTCCGGCGAGCGCCTCGGCGATGACCTCGCGGCTCGGGCCGTCCGGCTCGTCGGCACCGTGCTCGGCCCGCCACCGGTCGTGGAAGGCGACGGCGTCGACGACGAACCCCGGTGTGCAGTAGCCGCACTGGAGCCCGTCGTGGTGGGCGAAGGCGCGTTGCACGGGGTGGAGGTCGTCGCCGTCGGCGAGGCCCTCGACGGTCGTGACGCTCGCGTCGCGCAGCCGGGTGGCAGGGGTGAGGCAGCCGAGCACCGGTTCGCCGTCGACGAGCATCGTGCACGCACCGCACACCCCGCTCCCGCAGACGAGCTTGGTGCCGGTCAGCCCGAGGCCGTCGCGCACGACGTCCACGGCCGACTCCGTGCCGTCGACGTCGAGCACCCGCGCCTCGTCGTTGACCGTGGTGGTGAGCTCCATGAGGGCCTCCTGCGGCTGCGTCTCGACGAGACGGTGCGCCACGACGCTACCTCCGGGACCGGCCCGGGCGCGATGATGGTGTCGAGGGCTCGTGCTCGGGGCCGATGCACGGCCCGACGAGCCGATCCGGGCGACGAGGAGGGGGCGGTCATGCGCATCGCGGTGCTGGGCACGGGCGGGATCGGCGGCTACTTCGGCGGGCGCCTCGCGGCGTCCGGGCACGACGTCACGTTCGTCGCGCGCGGTGCCCATCTCGAGGCCATCCGCGACCACGGCCTCGTCGTGACGAGCGTCGCCGGCGACGTCACCGTCGAGCCGGCCCAGGTCACCGACGACGTGGCCTCCATCGGGGTGGTCGACGTGGTCCTGCTCGCCGTCAAGACGTGGCAGCTCCCACCGGTCCTCGAGTCGCTGCCCTCCCTCGTGGGCCCCGACACGGCCGTCGTCACGACCCAGAACGGCGTCGAGGCGCCCGACCAGGTCGCCGGCGTCGTCGGACGCGCCGCCGTGCTGCCCGGCATCGCCAAGATCTTCGCGTTCATCGACGGCCCCGGCCGTATCACGCACGCCGGCGGTCCGGCCTCGCTGGCCTTCGACGAGTGGTCGGCCGCTCCCGGCGCCGCCTCCGACCGCGTCACGCGGCTGCGCGAGGCCATCACGGGGTCCGGCGCCGTCTCGCCGGTGCCCGACGACATCTGGGCCGAGCTGTGGTCCAAGATGCTCTTCGTCGTGCCCTTCGGGGGCCTCGGTGCCGCCCTCGACGCGACCATCGGTGAGCTCCGCTCGCAGCCGCCCCGTCGCGCGCTCCTGCAGGATGCGATGCGGGAGGTGGAGACGCTGGCCCGGGCCCGCGGCATACGCCTGCCCGAGCGCGTCGTCGCGGGCACCATGGCGTTCGTCGACGACCAGCCGGCCGACGCGACGACCTCGCTCCAGCGCGACCTGCTCGAGGGCAGGCCATCCGAGCTCGACGCGTGGACGGGCGCCGTCGTGCGCCTCGCCGGCGAGTCGGGTGTCGACGTCCCGCTGCACCGGCTGCTCCTCGAGGTGCTCACGTCACGCCACCCGGGAGCGCTGCTCGGCTGACCCCGGGACCCCGCCCCTGGCGTACGCCCTCGGCGGGCGCGGTGCGGTCGTGACGGTCAGAGGTCGGGGCGGCACACCCCGCGGCCGAGGATCGCCAGCCCGCGCCGGTCCCCGTCGGCCGGTCCGGCACCGGCGCCGCCCGTCAGCGACATCAGCTGCGACCCGTCGGAGACGTGGTTGAGCCCGAGGACGTGACCGATCTCGTGCTCGACGACGGCCCGCGCGGAGTCCCGGCGACCCGCCGCGAGCAGGTCGTCCATGGCCTTGGCATCGAGCCAGACGGAGCCGGTGACGTAGACGAGGGCCCCGTCGCCGGCCGCGCGCGGCGTGCTCCCGCCGAGACCGACCGTGCCGCCCGCGAGCCGCGGGATCTGGTCGGGCGTCGCGAACGCGATGTAGACGGGCGCCCAGCGGTCGCCGTAGCGGTCCGGCTGGTACGGGTCGCGCTCGGGCGCCGGCGCCTCGTCGGTCAGGCCGTCGTCGACGAAGCGCAGCCCGCTCGCCTCCGACATCGTCGCCACGGCCTCGCGCACGAGGGCGTCGCCGCTCGGCGGCAGGCCGACGGTGCTCGTCGTGAAGTGGATCGGCCGGCAGGGGTCGTAGGCCACCGGGTCCGTGCCGTTCGCCTGCATCCGCATGAACGTGTAGCCGCCCGTGCCGCCGGGCATCGTCGGCGGGGCGCCGAGCGGGGCCTGGGCGGCGCCGATGCCCGCGGGCGGCGAGTCGACGCCGAAGCCGTGCCGCGAGTCGAACGGTCGGGCCTGCCACAGCCAGAGCGGGACCAAGACGGCCAGGACGGTGAGGACCACGGCGCCGAGCCACGCGGGCCGACGGCCGCGGGACGCGCTCGCGCCGGTGGCTCGGTGCCGACCGGGTGCGCGGACGAGGGACCCCTGACGCATGTCTTGCATGGTGCCGTGAACCGTCCGTCCTGTCGCCCCGAGAGCGTTCGCTAGCCGGCGCCTCACGCGCGACTCCTCATCCCGTACCCAACGGGACGCTGCCTCGGGCGCCCACATGGGCGTCGGCTAGGTTCTGCGTCCGTGGAGTGGTTCGAGGCAGTGCGCGAGCGGGTCGTCCCGGCGACGGGCGACGTCGCCCTGGCGGCGCCTCGCCTGCTCGTCGTCCTCGGCGTCGCGCTCGTGCTCGTCGCCGTCGAGCCCCTCTGGCGGGTCGTCCGGCTCGCCGTCACCCTCGTGCACGAGCTCGGTCACGCCGTAGTCGGGGTGCTCGTCGGCCGCCAGTTCACCGGCTTCGTCCTCCGGGGCGACATGTCCGGCCACGCCGTGACCCGGGGCCCCGTGCGCGGCGCCGGTCGCGTCGCGTCGACGTGGGCCGGCTACCCGATGCCGGCGCTGCTCGGCGCCGCGATGGTGTGGGCGGCCGAGCGCGGCTGGGCGGCCCCGGTCGTCACGGCCGGCCTGGCCGTCCTGCTCTTCGCCCTCGTCCGGGTCCGCTCGGCGCTCACCGTCGTCGTCATGGCCGTCGCCATCGCCGGCTCGGCGGCGCTGTGGTGGTGGCGCGACGACGCGCTCCAGACCCAGGTCCTCGTCGGCCTCGGCGTCGTCCTCGTCATCGGCGCGTGGCGCCACCTCGTGGCCGTGCTCCAGGACCGGAGCAGCGGCAGCGACCCCGGGGTCCTCGCCTCACTGACCCACCTGCCCCGTTCCGTCTGGAACGTCTCGTTCGTCGTCATGTGCGCTCTCGCGACGTGGGTCGTCACCGCCGAGGTCGTCGCCACCCTGCGCTGAGCGGTGGACGGCGGCACCGACGATCGACGCACCGAGAAATGGGTAAGCGGTGCTCGGGTGGGGCCAGGGGGAGCCACCCGAACCACCTCGGGGGGACGCCGCATCCGGTGCATGGATGACCGCGGCAGCGGCCCGGCGGCATATACAGGGGGACCCAGGTATGCCGTCGGGCTGGGCCGCCCTCGAACGCGTCGTCGCGCTGCGGCGCGTCGCGTCGGTTCGCGTCAGTTCAGTTCGCGTCAGTTCAGGCTGAAGGGCGGGATCGGCGCCCGGCCCACCGCGCCCAGCGCGGAGGCGAACTCCCGCTCGCGCCGGACGAGCCGGATGCCGAGGCGCAGGCGGGACTCCGTGTCGCTGCTCGCGAGGAGGCGCTGGCGGTCGGCCACGTCGAGGCTCACGGTGTCCGGCACGGCATACGCCAGGGACCGGTCCTCGGTGGGGAGCTCCGGCTCGGCTCCGGTGGCCGCAGCGAAGGCGGTGAGCTCGGCGCGCAGCCGCGCCGCGAGGACGGTGATGGCCGGGACGTCACCGTCGGGCTCGGGCAGCCACGTGATGCGGGCCGTGGTGTACGGGGTGCCGGCGGACTCGTCGATCGCGTCGAGGCGGAAGCGGTCGGTGCCCTCCGAGACGGCGAGGAAGCGCTCGCCCTCCAGGGCTGCCGCTTGGACCAGCAGGGCACCGCAGCCGACGGGGTGCAGGGCGCGCACACCGTCGTCACCGACCTCGAAGCCCTCGCGGATCGCGATGACCCCGAAGACGGGCAGACGCTCGTCCTGGCCGTCGAGCAGGTCCTTGAGCAGCTGGACGTAGCGCGGTTCGAAGATCTGCAGCGGCAACCGCGCACCGGGCATGAGCACGGTGCCGAGTGGGAAGAGCGGCAGGGTCGCCATGGAAGCCAGACTAGGTCGGAACGGCGACCGTGGCAGGTGGGCTGTCGAGCCCTGGGTGCCCGGTGGGGCGCTCGGTCCCGACGCTCAGTCGCGGACCCCGGACGGCATGGCCTGGGTGGCGCCGAGCTGGTCGGCGGTCACGGCCGGGCCCGAGCCGGTGCGCTGTCCCGGGTCGCGGACCTCGCCGTGGAGCTCCTCCACCTCGTCGAGCATCTCGGCGGGCGAACCGTTGATGGCCGTCGCGAGACCCAGGGCCAGACCGCGCAGCTCCTGGTCGCCGAGGCCGAGGCGGACCGCCACCGCGGCGGCGTTGGCCGGACGCTTCTCGGGGTCCTTCTCGAGACACTCGGCGATGAGGTCGCGCAGGTCCTCGGGGACGTCGTCGGGCAGCGGCGGGGGCGGCTCGTTGACGTGGCTCAGGGCCGTGGCGATGGGGGTGCCGCGGTCGAAGGGGCGCTTGCCCACGAGCATCTCGTGGCCGACGACGCCGAGGGCGTAGAGGTCGCTCGCGCCCGTGGCCGCGTGGCCGAGGGCCTGCTCGGGGCTGATGTAGTTGGGCGTGCCGAGCATCTCGCCGTGCTGGGTGTGCCCGGACGCGTCGAGGGCGCGCGCGATGCCGAAGTCGGTGAGCTTCACGAGGCCGTCCTCGCGGACCATGATGTTGGCCGGCTTGATGTCGCGGTGCACGACGCGGGCCTCGTGGGCGACGCCGAGCGCGAGCGCGGCCTGGCCCATGATCGAGCGGACCTCGGCTGGAGGCAGCGGGCCGCGCTGGTTGAGCACGGCCGAGAGCGGCTCACCGGAGACGAGCTCCATGACGAGGAAGGCGAGGCCCTGGTCCTCGCCGTAGTCGAAGACCGTCGCGATGTTCGTGTGCAGCAGCGCCGCGGAGTGGACGGCCTCGTCGCGGAAGCGGAGCGCGAAGAGCCGCTCGTGGTCGGCGTCGGGACGCATGACCTTGACCGCGACCTCGCGCCGCAGCACCGAGTCGGTGCCGGCCCAGACGTCGGCCATGCCACCGGAGGCGATGCGGCTCACCAGGTGGTAGCGGTCGCCGAGCACGAACCCTTCCTGCAGGCGGTTCATGTCAGTGGCACCGGGGCCTTTCGGTCTGAAGGTGCACGTCAGTTGACATCTCAGGGGCCTTCGTCAGCGGTCATGGTACGGGACCCGGCGATGATTGAACATTCACGGGTTTGGTCTCTGCTGAACCGTGCCCCCGGGCACGGCTCCCGCCTACATACCCCTCGGGTCAGCGCCTCGAACACCCGTTTTGTGTCGCGTACGCCGATGCCCGGCGGCACACGATGGCGTATGCCGCCGGGCCGGGTCGGTCGTCGACGTGGCCTGGGTGGGTCCATGGGACGACGGGTCGAGCGAGGCGATCAGGCGAGGCGACCAGGCGGTGCCACGCGGGGTCAGGCGGGACGGCGCCGGTTCGTCGAGGCGATGAGGAGGCCACCCGCGACGACGACCGCTGCGGCGACGCCGAGACCGACCACGGGCAGGTCGGACGGCTTGGGCGTGGGCAGGACGATCCGGCGCGCCACGGGTGCGACGACGGCGGATGTGCCCTGCTCGGCGGAGTTCGCCGATCCCGCGCCGGAAGCGGAGGACGCAGAGGATGCAGACGACGCGTCGGTGCAGGACACGACGGACCCGCCACCGACGTAGCCGCAGCTCGTCGACACGGACGAGGGCTGCGAACCGGAGACCGGATCGGGTCGCTCGGAGGCGAGGACCGGCCCGGCGACGGCCAGACAGACGAGAGCGGAGGTGCCGAGCGCAGCGGCTGAGCGACGACCGAGTCGAGTGCTGGTGGAGGACTGACTGGACATGTGGCGCTCCTTTCACGTGGAGAGTCGACCCCGCACGGCCGCGCCATGGACCGCGATCGCTCCCGGGGGCGCCGGGCCTTCGAGGATTCCGTCGGGCCGTGACCGGAGCTGATCGAGCTGGGTGAAAGGCAGACGCTCGATGTGGCGGTCAGATACCGAATTCGTCTGGTGTTGTGGCAGATCTCGGCGCGAGGGGGGAACCGTCGCCTCCGCTTCGCTCCGGCTCCTCCCAAATCCGCCTGCTCCATACGCGTGAAGACGAGGGCCCCCAGACAGCACGAAGGGCCCCGACCACATAGGTCGGGGCCCTCGTCTTCACGCGTGCGCGAGGGGGGATTTGAACCCCCACGCCCTTTCGGACACTGGCACCTGAAGCCAGCGCGTCTGCCATTCCGCCACTCGCGCGTGACAAGCAGACAGTGTGCTGTATGAGGCCCGCTATCGCCAAACCGGGCCCACGCTCAGCCGGCCACCTGCTCCGCGAACGTCCCTTCCAGACCGTCGAGGACGGTCGTGCGACGGCCGATGGAAGGCGTGATGGTGCTGCGTCCGGTGGGGTGATCACGCCACCGGAGGCAGGACCATCACGCACACCAAAGCGCGCGTGCTGCTCAGGAGCGGGACCGGGCGCCGCCGTGCGGCTCGCCCAGCCGGTAGTCGGGCGTGGCGAAACCACCTCCGAGCACCCCGGGCGGACGGCTCGGGTCGCGCTGCTCGACGCCCGCGGCATACGCCTCCGCGTCGTCCTGCGGGTCGAAGCCGATCGCGAGTCCGGGCGCCAGGTCGACCCGGAGCCGTGTGTTGCGCGAGACGCCCCACACGACGTGGTGACCACCGGCCGACGTCGTGAGCGTCGCGAGCACGAGCCGCGCCATGTCGTCGGGGGAGAGCCACGACTGGAGCGAGCGCGGGCCGCCCGGCGCGTCGTCGAAGGTCATGATCCGGGCGCTGACGACCGTCATCGCGAAGCGGCCGGCATACAACCCACCGAGCGCCTCGAGCGCCGCCTTGCTGACGCCGTAGTACGTGTCGGGCGCCGGGAGCGGCATGCCCTCGGCGGCACCCGGCGAGTCCACCGGCACGTAGCCGGCCGCGTGCACCGAGCTCGCGAGGAGCATCCTCGTCACCCCCGCCCGCTGCGCCGCCTCGCACACGGCGTGCGTGCCGTCGATGTTGACGGCGAGGATCTCGGCCCAGGACCGCTCGTCGGAGTGCGCGCCGAGGTGCACGACGAGGTCGGCGCCGGCGAACGCCGCCGCGTGGCCGTCGACGTCGCGCAGGTCGCACTCCACGGCTCGCTCGGCCGCGGTGTCGACGTCGCGGACGACGACCCCGAGGCCGTCGCAGAGGACGAGCCGGTGGCCGGCCGCGCGCAGTCGCGGGCGCAGCGCCGTCGCGATGCGCCCGGCGGCTCCGGTCAGCGCGATGAGGGCCACGTCAGCAGCCTCCCCGACCGGGCGACAAGCGTCAGAGACCGTCGACGACGACGGCAGCCATCTCCATGCACGACTGGTGCGTCTTGGGGCTGATCTTCAGCGGGTCGAGGTGCAGGCCCGGTGCGAGCATCGGGTCGTAGGGGATGTCGACGACCGCGCGCACCCACTGCTCGAAGTGCTCGCGGGTGTGCACGCCGGCGCCGACGTCGTTGCCCTTGGCCGACGTGTGCGAGATGACGCAGACGGCGTTGCGCACGAGGTCGCCCCGGCCCATCGCGACGAGCGCGTCGAGGTTCTTGGCCGCGACGACCGACGTGTCGTCCTTGAGCGACGTCGCGAAGACGAGCATGTCGGCGCGGGCTGCGGCCGCGAGCCAGTTCGGCGACAGACGGTTGTTGCCGGTGTCGACGACGATCATCCGGTAGAAGCGCGAGAGCTGCGTGTGGAGGTTCTCGAACTCCGACTCACCGATGATGCGCATCGCCTCGTCGTCGTCGGCCGAGGCCAGCACGTCGAAGCTCAGGCCCCGCTGCTCGCGCACCCAGTGCTCGAGCTCGGACGTGCCGGCGTTGGGGTCGTTGGCGATCGTCGGCAGGGCACCGAGCAGGTCGACGACCGTGCGGTGGTGGCTCTGCGACGGTGCGCGCATGCCGAGGGTGCCCTCGGTCTCGTTGTTGTCCCACGCGAGCACCGAGCCCGAGCGGTAGCGGCCGAGGTAGCTCGCGAGCATCAGCGTGACGAGGGTCTTGCCGCCGCCGCCCTTGGTGTTGATGACCATGATCGTCTTGCGGCCGTTGAGCGGGCGGGCGATCCGGTCGATGCGGTCGCGCTCGAGCATCTCCTTGACGCTCGGGCCGAGGCCGAACGCCTTGCGCAGGCCGGAGTTGGCCTTGACCTTCTGGCGCTCACCCTTCGACCGGGCCGTGATGAGGTCCTCGGCGCTCGGGCGGTCGGAGTTGCCGGTGCGCGCCGCGGGGGTCAGGTCGTAGGACGGCTCCGCAGGGGACTCGACGTCGTGGCCGAGCTCGGCAGCCGCGGCGGCCACGTCGGGGTCGACGGCCGGCCGGGCGGCATACGCCTCCTGCGCCGCGGAGTGGTCGGTGGACGCCGCGGCCGAGGGACCGGGCACGGTGCCCGCCGCGTAGTCCGCGAGGCTCGCCCCCGCCGGGGTCCACCCGGTGTACGTCTCCTCGGGCTCGTCGCTGCTCGCGGCCGGCCACTCGGCGGTACCGGGGTCGGAGGGGTGCCAGTCGGTCCACGAGTTCGTCGCGCCGGAGGCGCCGGACGTGTCCGAGGCGCTCTGGGTCGAGCCGTTCTGGGCGTGGCCGTTGAGCTCGTGGGCGTCGCCGGCGGCGCTCTCGCCGCCGTACTCATAGGAGGCGGTCCAGTCGTCGGAGGCCGATGCTGCGTCGCCGGCGGCGACGGTCGGGATGGCACCGGTGTCGCCGGACTGCCAGGAGGTGTCCTCCCACGTCGAGCTCCACGGGTCGGCCGGCGCCTCGTCAGGCTGGGCCACGCCGGCGGTCGCCGTCGGGATGGGAAGGGCGAAACCACCCGGGATGGAGTTGTTCGCCGAGAAGCCGGGGATGCCCTGGCTCTCGGTGTTTCCGGTCTCGTCCTTGCTCATCGAGCGCTCCTTGCTGGCCTAACCACGTGCGGGAACCCGCCGCGGGACCCCGGGTGATCGTCCCATGCTTCCGTCGCACATCAAACCCGCCGACCGGGGCTCACGGGGGCGAAACGGACGTTTCGCGGCACCCCGCGCCGACTGTCGGTTGGAGGCTCGGGGTGCTGACCCGGTTACGATGAAGCGCCCGACAGGAGCGCTCACCAAGGACGAGGAGACGGCGTGGGAATCATCAACCGTGTCGAGCACGGTCTCGCCAAGGCTGTCCACGGTGCCTTCGCCAAGGCGTTCAAGTCCGAGGTGCAGCCCGTCGAGATCGCCTCGGCGATCCGCCGCGCCATGGACGACCGGGCGGCGCTGCTCGGCCACGGCCGGGCCATGGTGCCCAACCTCTACACGATCGAGCTGAGCCAGACCGACTACGAGCGGCTCGGCGACTACGAGGACGACCTGTCCGACGACCTCGTCGCCGCGGCGCAGGAGCACGCCGACTCGCAGGGCTACCAGCCCGGCGGCCCGCTCGAGGTCGCGCTCGTCGAGGGCGAGGGGCTCGAGACCGGTGTCTTCCGCGTGCGCCCCGCCACCGCCAAGCAGGCCGGGCGCGAGTCCGCCTCCCGCGAGCCGGCCCCGGCCGCACCGCGGCCGCAGGCCACCAACGGCACGGCCATCGACGAGGCCCCGGTCCACCGCCCGGCACCCCGCTCCAACCCGTCCGCCCGTCCGTGGCTCGACATCGGCGGGGACCGCTACCCCCTCCTCGGCAGCCTGACGACGCTCGGCCGCGACGAGACCGCCGACATCGTCATCGACGACCCCGGGGTGTCCCGCCGCCACAGCGAGATCCGCGTGACGACCGACGGCCCGCACCTCGTGACCTCGATCCGCGACCTCAACTCCACCAACGGCACCTTCGTCAACGGCGAGCGCGTCTCGAGCCAGCGGCTCCAGGACGGCGACCGCCTGACGATCGGCCGCACGTCCGCGACCTTCCGCGCCGGACGCCGGTGAGCGCGATGACCCCCTTGGACGGCCCTCCGCTGATGACATCTGGTGACGCATGAGTGAACTCACCCTGACCCTGCTGCGGCTGGGTCTGCTCGCGCTGCTGTGGATCTTCATCTTCAGCGTCGTCGGCGTGCTGCGCACCGACATCTACGGCACGGCGGTGAGCCGTCGCGGGCAGCGCAAGGCGCTCAAGCAGGCCGCGAAGCAGGACCGCAAGGCGGCCCCGAGACGTACGCCTTCCCCGGCGGCCGTCGGTGCCGGCGCGGCGGGTGCCGCCGCCGTCACCCCCGAGGCGCCCGCTCGCAAGGGTCGCCGCGGCAAGGGCAACCCGACGACGCTCGTCGTCACCGAGGGCCCCCTGACCGGGACGTCGCTGCCCCTGCGCAGCGGCGGCATCCTCATCGGGCGCAACCCCGAGTGCGCCCTCGTCCTCGACGACGACTACGCCTCGGGCCGCCACTGCCGCATCCATCCCGACCCGTCGGGCCGCGACGGCTGGGTCGTCGAGGACCTCGGCTCGACGAACGGCACCTTCATCGGACGCGACCGGCTGACCGGGGCGCGACCCGTCGAGATCGGCACCACCCTGCGGATCGGCAAGACCGTCCTCGAACTGCGAGGCTGACCGGATGGCCATCGCTCTGCGCTATGCCGCGCGCTCCGACCTCGGCCTGGGACCCAAGTCCCGCAACGAGGACTCGGGGTATGCCGGGCCCAACCTGCTCGTGCTCGCCGACGGCATGGGCGGCCACGCCGCAGGCGACGTCGCCAGCTCGATGATCGTCGGCGAGCTCGCCCCGCTCGACGAGGAGGACGTGACCGCCGACCAGGCGATCCCGCTCCTGGAGGAGGCCCTCCACGCGGCGAACGCCAAGCTCACCAAGGCGATGCGGGAGAACGCCGACCTCGCCGGCATGGGCAGCACGACCATCGTCATGCTGCGCACCGGCAACAAGCTCGCCATGGCGCACATCGGCGACTCGCGGGCGTTCATGCTCCGCGGCGACACGTTCTCGCAGATCACGAAGGACCACTCCTTCGTCCAGCAGCTCATCGACGAGGGCCGCATCTCCAAGGAGGACGCCGGCCACCACCCGCAGCGCTCGGTCGTGACCCGGGTCATGACCGGCCAGCCCGACGACGAGCCCGACACCTCGCTGCGCGAGGCCAAGATCGGCGACCGCTTCCTGCTCTGCTCCGACGGCCTGTCCGACTTCGTCGGCGCCGACGTCATCGAGGAGATCCTCCGTGAGGCGCGCACGCCCGACGAGGCCGCCGACCGGTGCATCGAGGTCGCCCTCAAGGCCAGCACCCGCGACAACGTCACGGTCATCGTCGCCGAGGTCGTCGACGCCGACGGTGACGACCTGCCCACCACCGTGCCCCAGGTCGTCGGCGCCGCCGGCAAGCGGATGCGGGGCCGCACCCGTGCGATCCCGACGAGCCCTGCCGAGAAGGCCGCCGCCCTGTCGCGCGAGGCCACGGGCCGCGCCGAGCCCGACGACGACTCGCTCGAGCTCGCCGAGGACCACACGCGCTCGCGCCGCTCCAAGATCGTGCTGCGCACCATCGGCGTCATCGTCGTCGCCGCGATCCTCGTCGGCGGCGGGTATGCCGCCTGGGCCTGGTCGCAGAAGCAGTACTACGTCGCGACCGACGGAGCGCACGTCGCGATCTTCCGCGGCGTCTCCCAGGACCTCGGACCGATCAGCCTCTCCCACGTCGAGTCGCCGTCCGACGTCCTCGTCTCCGACCTGCCGAGCGACGTCCAGGCCTCGGTCGGCAACACGATCCCCGCGCGCGACCTCGCCGACGCACTCGTCAAGGTCGCTGCGTTGCGCGGCGAGGCGGAGCGCTGCCAGCGCCTCGCCGCCACCGGCACGCCGTGCGGCACGTCGCCGACACCGACGCCGGTGCCCACGACACCCCCGACGACGCCGAGCCCGAGCACGACGCTGCCGATCCCGCGGCCGTCGACGTCGCGCCCGAACCCGTCGATCACGACGCCGCCGGCCGTGGCCGCGCCCGCCGTCCGCCTCGTGGCACCCCTGGGGAGCCTCGCGTGACGACGACCGTCGAACCCCTGACCCCGCGGACGCGCCGCGGCGCCGAGCTGATGCTCCTGATCCTCGCGATCGGCATCGTGCTGCTCGCCTGGGTCACGACCGACCTCAACCGCAACGGCACGGTGCCGGCCAACATCATCCCGATCGCCGGCGGCTTCACCGCGCTCGTGCTTGCCGTCCACCTCGTGCTGCGCTGGAAGGCGGCCTACGCCGACCCGGTGCTCCTGCCGATCACGACCGTGCTCAACGGGCTCGGGCTCGTCATGATCCACCGCCTCGACCTCGCCCGCGGCAAGCTCGGCACCGACGGTGACGCCTATCGCCAGATCATCTGGACGACGCTCGCCGTGGCCCTCGCCGTGGCCGTCCTCTTCGTGCTGCGCGACCACCGCCTGCTCCGCCGCTACACCTACGTGACGATGGCCGTCGGCTTCGTGCTGCTCCTGCTGCCGCTCGTCCCCGGCATCGGCCGCACGATCAACGGCTCCCAGATCTGGATCTCGATCGGCCCGCTCAACTTCCAGCCGGGGGAGTTCGCCAAGATCGCCCTCGCGATCTTCTTCGCCGGCTACCTCGTGCAGACCCGTGACGTGCTCTCCCTCGCCGGCAAAAAGGTCCTCGGCTTCACCTTCCCGCGCGGGCGCGACCTCGGCCCGATCCTCGTCGCGTGGGTGCTCGCGCTGCTCGTCCTCGTCTTCCAGAAGGACCTCGGCTCGGCGCTGCTCTTCTTCGGTCTCTTCGTCGCGATGCTCTACGTCGCCACCGAGCGCGTCTCGTGGATCGCCATCGGCCTGCTGCTCTTCGCCGCGGCCGTCGCCTTCGCCCTGTCGGCCTTCACGCACTTCCAGAAGCGCGTCGACCTGTGGCTCGACCCCTTCTCGCCGGACAACCTCGAGCGGTCCAACCAACTGGCCAACGGCCTGTGGGGCATGGCCTCCGGCGGTCTCACCGGCACCGGGCTCGGCGCGGGTCGGCCCTACCTGACGTCCTTCGCCGAGAGCGACTTCATCTTCCCGAGCCTCGGGGAGGAGCTCGGCCTCTTCGGGTCCGTCGCGATCATCGTGCTCTACCTCATCTTCTGCGAGCGCGGCATCCGCACCGCCCTCGGCGTGCGTGACGGCTTCGGCAAGCTGCTCGCCATCGGCCTGTCGTTCTCCGTCGCCTTCCAGCTCTTCATCGTCATCGGCGGCGTCACGCGGGTCATCCCGCTGACCGGCCTCACGACGCCCTTCATGTCGCTCGGTGGCTCGTCCCTGCTCGCGAACTGGGTGATCATGGCGCTGCTGCTGCGCATCTCCGACCAGGCCCGAAGGCCGATGCCCGAGATCCCCCTGGGTGTCGCCGCCGACGAGCCGGCCCCGGCCGAGGTGACCCAGGTGGTGAGGCTGACGTGAACACCCCCATCCGCCGCCTGTCCGTGGTCATCGCCGCGCTCTTCACCGCCCTCCTCGTCGCGGCGACGATGGTGCAGTTCACGCAGGCGAAGACGCTCAACGGGATGGCGTCCAACAAGCGCACCCTGCTCGACAGCTACTCCCGCGAGCGCGGGTCGATCATCGTCGGCGGCCAGGCCGTCGCGAAGTCGGTGCCCGTCCAGGACCAGTACCGCTTCCTGCGCACCTACCCCCAGGACGAGCTGTACGCCCAGATGACCGGCTTCTACTCGTATGCCGTAGGCGCCCCCTACGGTCTCGAGCACGCCTCCGACGACCTGCTGTCGGGCGATGCCGACACCCTCTTCGTGCGGCGCGTCACCGACCTCATCACGGGTCGCAAGACGTCCGGCGCCACGATCGAGCTGACGATCGACCCCAAGGCACAGGCTGCGGCCGACAAGGCCCTCGGCGACAACAAGGGCGCCGTCGTGGCCCTCGACCCGAAGACCGGGGCGATCCTCGCGATGGTGAGCCACCCGTCCTACGACCCCAACCCGCTCTCGAGCCACGACCTCACCAAGGCCTCCAAGGCCTGGCAGACGCTGTCCAACGACAAGGACAAGTCCTACCTCAACCGCACCATCAACGGCGTCTACCCGCCCGGGTCGACCTTCAAGGTCATCACGGCGGCCGCCGCACTCGAGAACGGCGTCGTCAGTGACGAGAACTCCTCCGTGCCCGGCCCCGCCGAGCTCGACCTGCCGCTGACGAGCACCAACCTGCCCAACGAGGACGGCCGCCCCTGCGGGCCGGGCGACAAGACGACGCTCATCCACGCGCTCGAGATCTCGTGCAACACGACGTTCGGCTCCCTGGGACTCGAGCTCGGTGGCGAGAAGATCCGCGCCCAGGCCGCGAAGTTCGGCTTCGGTGACGCCCTCCAGATCCCGATGCGCGTCTCGGTGAGCTCGGTCCCGGCCGACCTCAACGCCCCGCAGGCCGCCCAGGCCGCGATCGGGCAGTACGACGTGCGCACCACGCCGCTCCAGATGGCCATGGTCGCGGCCGGCATCGCCAACCAGGGCCGGGTCATGACGCCCTACCTCATCGACTCCGTGCGCAGCGCCAACCTCGACATCATCGAGTCGACGCCCGACCCGGTGGAGCTGTCGCAGGCGACGTCCGAGCAGACCGCCTCGACCCTGACCAAGATGATGGTCTCCGTCGTCGACCACGGCAGCGGCGCGCGGGCGCAGATCGACGGCGTCGAGGTCGCGGGCAAGACCGGCACCGCGCAGCACGACCCGGGCAAGCCCCCGCACGCGTGGTTCATCTCGTTCGCACCGGCCACCAACGCCAAGATCGCCGTCGCCGTCGTCGTCGAGGACGGCGGCGTCACGGGCAGCGAGATCGGCGGTGGCCGCGTCGCCGCCCCGATCGCCCGCCAGGTCATGGAGGCGGTGCTGGGCCGATGACCCTCTCCACCGGCGCGACCCTCGGCGGTCGCTACACCCTCGGCACGGCAATCGCCTCGGGCGGCATGGGCACCGTCTGGGAGGCCATCGACGAGGTGCTCCGGCGTCCCGTCGCCGTCAAGGTCATGCGCCCGCAGGGCCCCGAGGACGACGCGTTCCTCGAGCGCTTCCGCGACGAGGCCAGGGGCAGCGCCTCGCTCCACCACCCCAACATCGCGTCCGTCTTCGACTACGGCGAGGAGGACGGCACGGCCTACCTCGTCATGGAGCTCGTGCCGGGACGCACGCTCGGCGAGATCATCCGCGAGAGAGACGGCGGTATGCCGGCCGAGGAGGTGCGCTCGCTGCTCGGCCAGGCCGCCCTGGCCCTGTCGGCGGCCCACGAGGCCGGCGTCGTGCACCGCGACGTCAAGCCCGCCAACATCATCGTCACGCCCGAGGGGCAGGCCAAGCTCACCGACTTCGGGATCGCCCGGGTCGGTGACGGGTCGGGGCACACCCTGACCGGCGAGGTGCTGGGCACTCCCGACTACATCAGCCCGGAGCAGGCCCTCGGCGAGCCGGCGACGGCCTCGAGCGACATCTACTCCCTCGGCGTCGTGGCGCACGAGATGATCACCGGCCGCAAGCCCTTCGACATGGGCACGCCCGTGGCGACCGCGATCGCGCAGGTCAACGACCCGCCGCCCGAGCTGCCCTCGACGGTGCCGCTCGACCTGCGGGAGGTCGTCGACGCGTGCCTCGCGAAGTCCGCCTCCGACCGCCCGGCCGACGCGCGCGCGGTGGCCGAGGCCGCCGGGGTGCCGCTCGGGTCCCTGCCCGGGGTCACGCCACCTCCGGCGGCGGTCGACTCCACGACGGTCATCCCCGCGGCCGACCCGACCCGCGCGCTGGCCGGGACACCGGCTGCAGGAGCCGGCCGCGCCGGTGGCGCTGCGGCCGGACTCGTCTCTGCCGCACGGGAGCTCGTCGGCGCCGAGCGTCGCGGTCGGTTCACGCGCCCCTCGGAGACCGCCACGGAGCCTTCGGCGGGACGTCGCTGGGCGTGGCTGGCCGTCCCGGCCGTCGCCCTCGTGGCGTGGGGCGCCTTCGCGCTCGGCAGCGTCATGAACGGCGCCGCCGCGAGCCCCGCCGCCCGCCCGACGCCCCCCGCGACCACCACTCCGGCCACGTCCGCGGCCCCGACCACGACTCCGACCGCGAGCGCCTCCCGGACGACGACGACGGCCGCGCCGACCCGCACGGCGACGAAGGCCACCGCCGCCACGAAGCAGACGAGCACCAAGCCGCAGCCCGCCCATGCCGGCAAGGGCAAGGGAAAGGGCAAGGGCAAGTGACATGACCGACCAGCCCGAGCAGCGCGATCCAGGCGCCCGACGAGTGGACCAGGATGACCCAGCACCCGAACGAGCAGAGGCCAACGACGTGAGCACCGCACCCCGTGTCCTCGGCGGACGCTACGAGGTCGGCGAGCTCATCGGTCGGGGCGGCATGGCCGACGTCCACCTGGGCCATGACACGCGGCTCGGTCGTCAGGTCGCGATCAAGATGCTGCGCTCGGACCTCGCCCGCGACGCGAACTTCCTCATGCGTTTCCGGCGCGAGGCGCAGTCGGCGGCCGGGCTCAACCACCCGGCGATCGTCGCGATCTTCGACTCGGGCGAGGACGACAGCGTCGTCGAGGGCCCCAACGGCACGCGGACGACCCTGCCCTACATCGTCATGGAGTACGTCGACGGCGAGACGCTGCGCCAGAAGCTGACCGACCAGCAGCAGCTCCAGCCGGCCGAGGCGATCCGCGTCACCGAGGGCATCCTTGACGCCCTGGCCTACAGCCACCGGATGGGCATCGTCCACCGCGACATCAAGCCGGCCAACGTCATGATCACGACCGGTGGGCACGTCAAGGTCATGGACTTCGGCATCGCCCGGGCGATCGCCGACACGGCCGCGACGATGACCCAGACCCAGTCGGTCGTCGGCACCGCGCAGTACCTCTCTCCCGAGCAGGCCCAGGGCCAGACGGTCGACGAGCGGTCCGACCTCTACTCGACCGGGTGCCTCCTGTTCGAGCTGCTCGCCGGCCGGCCGCCCTTCACCGGCGACTCAGCCGTCGCCATCGCCTACCAGCACGTCGGTGAGCTGCCCCAGCCGCCGAGCGTCTTCAACGACGCCGTCGCCGGTGACCTCGACGCCGTGACCCTGCACGCCCTCGCCAAGGACCGCGAGGCCCGCTACCAGGACGCCACGGCCTTCCGCGACGACCTCGAGAACGTCCGGCTCGGCCGCCGGATCAGTGCCGCGGCGCTCGGCACCGCGGCCGCCGTCGGAGCTGCCGCCACCCAGACCCTCCCGCAGGCGTATGCCGCACCGGGCACCCCGACCGCCGTGCAGGCCCCCGTCACCTCCCGGAGCGAGCGCTACGCGAACACCGCGGGCCTGCCCGCCGTCGGCCACGACGAGCTGGAGCAGGACGACCGGAAGGGCGGCACGGGCAAGGCGGTGCTCATCACCGGGCTCGTCATCGCCCTCCTCGCCCTCGTCGGCTGGGGCGGCGTGAAGTGGTTCGGCAACCAGACGCCGAGCGTGACGCTCGTCGCGGTGCCGACGATCGAGGGCATGAAGGAGGACGTCGCGGCGCGCACCCTGGCGACGAACGGTCTCCGCGGTGAGAAGTCCCCGGCAGCGAGCACGACGGTCACCGAGGGTGACGTCATCAGCCAGGACCCCAAGCCGGGGACGAGGATCGCGGAGCAGTCGGTCGTCAAGTACCTCGTGTCGACCGGTCCCGACAACCTCACCGTGCCCGACGTCACCGGCTTCAACAAGGACGACGCACGCACCGAGCTGGAGAAGCAGGGCTTCGTCGTGTCGGGCTTCCAGGAGGAGAACACCCCGGACCAGGCGAAGAACAAGGTGACGAAGACCGAGCCGGCCGCCCAGGCCGTCGTCGCCAAGGGCTCGAAGATCAAGATCTTCTACGCCACCGGCAACGTCAAGGTGCCCGACAACCTCGTCGGCCAGGACTGGGCCCTCGCCGCCGTCGCGCTGCAGAACGCCGGCCTCAGCCCGGTCAAGCAGACCGTCGACTCCGACAAGAACCCCGACGAGGTGCTCTCGGTCGACCGGGCCGGCGACGTCGTCAAGCTCGGCACCCAGATCACCGTCAAGGTCGCGCGCACCCCGAACCAGACGGCGACCGTCACGGTGACGCCCCCGCCGCCCAGCACGACGACGACCAGCCCGGGGACCACGACCCCGCCGCCGACCCCCTAGGGTCAGCACCCGGCATACGGCACAGGGCCCCTCCCGACCGGGAGGGGCCCTTCGTCGTGCGTGCTGGCGTATGCCGTGTCGACCGTCGCGTCAGACGGCGGCGGTCACGAGGGGGCTGAGCCCCGCCGAGCGCTGCACGGCAGCGGTGTCACCGCACAGCGCGAGGAAGTTCGCGAGCATCCGGTGGCCGCCCTCGGTCAGGACGCTCTCGGGATGGAACTGCACCCCGTGCAGCGGCAGGTCGCGGTGGCGCACCGCCATCACGAGGCCCGAGTCGGTGCTGCCGGTGGCGACGAGCTCGTCGGGCAGGGTCGCCGGGTCGATGGTCAGCGAGTGGTAGCGGGTCGCGGTGAAGGGGCTCGGCAGGCCCTCGAGGACGCCGGTGCCGTCGTGGTGCACGAGCGAGGTCTTGCCGTGGAGCAGCTCCGGCGCCCGCCCGACGACCGCACCGGCGACGACGCCGAGCGCCTGGTGCCCGAGGCACACGCCGAACATCGGCGTCCCGATGCGGGCGCACTCACGGATGATGTCCATCGACACCCCGGCGTCCTCGGGAGTGCCCGGGCCGGGCGAGACGAGCACGCCGTCGTAGGCCGCGGCGTCGGTCGCCGGCACCGCGTCGTTGCGCACGACGGTGCACTCGGCGCCGAGCTGCTCGAGGTAGCCGACGATCGTGTAGACGAAGCTGTCGTAGTTGTCGACGACGAGGATGCGGGTGGGGCTGGTCATGCGGGGGCCTCAGAGGGGTGGTGGGGCGCGCTCAGCGGATCGGTGACGCGTACTGGAAGTCGACCGAGCCCGAGTATGCCGGGAACTCGATCGAGCTGTGGGTGTGCAGGGCGTAGCCGAGACCGACGGCGTCGACGTACTGCTTGTAGATGTTGACGGAGGCGTCGGCGTCGAGGCCCTGCTGCATGCGGTCGATGTCGCCGATGGCGGTGATCCGGTAGGGCGGGGCGTAGACGCGGCCCTGGAGGATGAGGGTGTTGCCGACGCAGCGGACGGCGCTCGTCGAGATGACCCGCTGGTCCTGGATCATCATCGCCTCGGCGCCCGAGGTCCAGAGCGCGTTGACGACGGCCTGGACGTCCTGCTGGTGCACGACGATGTCGTCGGCGGTGAAGCCGTCGGGCAGGGAGTCGGCGGTGCGCTTCGCGTCGTCGAGGGTCACCTCGAGGGCGGCGCCCCGGACCTTCGTCGTCGCGGCGGGGGCGGCGAGCTCGTCGGCAGCGCGGGTCAGGCTCGAGAGGTGCTCGTCGGTGGGGGCGTTCGTCTTCGAGAGCGCCTCGACCTCCTTCTGGAGCCCGTCGAGGACGCTCGCCTTCTCCGCGACGCGCGAGTCACCCTCCATGATCAGCTGGGGCAGGTCGCGGTCGGCGCGGAGGTCTCGGCCCTGCGCGGTCTGGAAGCTCATCGCGAACATCACGCCGGCGGAGGCCATGACCACCGGGACGACCAGCCCCCACGTCAGACGGGGTCGGCGGCGGGAGGGCGCGGGGGACGCTTCCGCGTCGTTGGCGTCGTTGGCGTCGTTGGCGTCGTCGACCGTCGCCGGTTCGGGCTGCTCGGCGTGCACGGGCGGCTCAGGCTGCTCGGCGTCCGTCATGACTCGTGTCCTCGCTCGCGCGGACCCTCCGCGCCGCCTCCATTGTGCCTCGTCACGGCTCGTGGACCGACCGGAGGTAGGGCGCGTAGGGGGAGAGCTCGCTGGTCTGGGTGCCTCCGCGGAGGGCGAGCGTCGCCGCGGCGCGGTTGGCCGCGCCGAGCTGGGTGACGAGGTGGGAGATCTCGGCCGCGACGGTGCGCAGCGAGACCCCGAGCTCGCGGGCGATCGCGGCGTCCTTGGTGCCCACGACGAGGCGCCGGGCGACGAGGCACTGCCGCGGGGTGAACGGCGGGCTCGTCCCCTCGGGGACGGCGGGCCTCGATCGGGCCAGGGTCTCGTGCCAGAGCGAGAGGACCCGGTCGACGACGTCGGACCGGGTGGCGAGCCACGCGGTGGGGAAGCCGTCCTCGCTGAGCGGTCCGGCCACGACCGCCGTGGCCTCGTCGGCGATGATGCACTGGAACTGCGCGGGCCCGACCCGGACGTCGGGCTTCTCGGACGACAGCAGCGGGTTGAGCCGCAGGGTGCGCTCCGTCGTGATCGTGAGCAGCGTGAGGCCGCGCTCGATCGAGCGCGCGTTCGTCGTGCGGCTGCCGTCGACCGGGTCGAAGTTCATGATCGGCTGGATCGACCAGACCGAGCGGCGGGTCAGCGGCTCGACCGCGGTCGCCAGGTTGCGCTCGATCTGCTCGGCGCCGACCCCGAGCCGGCGGAAGCCGGGGGTCCTGCCCCCGTCAAGACTGGTGACGGCGAGCCCGTTGACGACGGACGAGAGCTCGACGGCGGCCGCGGCCAGCGAGGGCGCTCGCAGCTGTGCGTCGTCCCTGCTCGGCCCGGAACCCGACATCGGGCTGGTCATCGCATCGTCCCCTGATCTGCTGTCCGTGACTGCCAGCATGCCCGGTTCCGGACTCAGGTCAACTCACTGGACGCACCCCGTCCTGCAGGTTCGTGCAACGGAGGAAGCGCAGACGCGACACGCGGGCCTGCGCCTGTCATCCTCGACCCGGTCACCGGGTGTGGATCGGCGGCGGGCGGGGCGCAGACAGGGGGCGCATCCGCCCGCTCGCCGTCGACAGCCGAGCCACCCGTCGGGGTGCCCCTCGAGACGTTCTCGAGGGGCACCGCCGAGCGCAGGGGGCAACCGGACCGACCGGTCCGTCCGAGGGCATCGCCCCGATCACCGTGCCGGCACGCCTGCACGGGGACGCCGAGCGCGTCATTGGTTACCCTTGCCTCAACTCAGAGCAAGGAGAACGCAGTGCCCGAGTCCAAAGGCCGCGACCACAAGGCGGCGGCATACACCCCGCCCCGCACGAGCAAGGCCGCCGAGCCCAACCCCACCTGGTGGGCGCCCGTCTTCATCACGCTGCTCGTCCTCGGGCTGCTGTGGATCGTCGTCTACTACGTGACCGAGTACAAGTACCCCATCGGGTCCATCGGGGTCTGGAACCTCGGCATCGGCTTCGTCCTGCTCATGGGCGGCTTCATCATGACGATGCGGTGGCGCTGAGCCCACCGAAACCCCGCACCGACCCGCATCCTGAGGGCCGCTCCTGTCATCACGACGGAGCGGCCCTTTTGCACACACCCCACTGGGCGCCGGCTCTCCACACCTGTGGACAGCCGGCGCACGGCTCTCACGTCCACAGCTGTGGATGACGGCCGTGCACAACCTCCAGCGCGGATCGCGCGAGTTATCCACACAGTTGTCCCCAGCTGGGGATGAATGACACATGTGTAACTACATCCACAGGCTTATCCACACCCGGTGGACAACTCTCGGCTCCCAGGGTGGAGAAGGACCCGACGGCCGTCAGAGCCGCGGCAGCCCGAGCTCGTCGACGACCCGCTCGGCGGTGGCGCGGGCGTCTCCGTGCGCGTTGTCCAGGCGCAGGTGACGGTGACCCGGCAGCAGCTGCTCGCCGTCCCGCGCGGGGTCGGTGTTGAGGCGGGCCCGCGACTCGAGGTCGACGACGTGGGAGCGGGCCCACTCGACGTCGCGCTTGCTGCGCTTGTGGTCCATCCGGTCGGTGCCACCCTCGCGGGCCAGCCGCACGTCCTGGGGCGCGTAGAGCTCGACGACGTCGATCGGTGCGCCGGCTCGCTCGACCGGCTCGACGAGCTCGTGCAGCTGCGCGAGGTCGCCGGGGTGGTCGAGGTCGATGGCGAAGGTGAAGACGAGGCCGGGCAGGTCGGCGACGACCGACTCGGCGATGACCTCGCGGCGGATCAGGCCGTTGATCCGCTGGAACGAGGGCGTGCCGAAGTCGTAGACCCCGAGCAGCGGCTCGATCGACATGTGGTTGTGGAAGAGCCGGAAGCCCGTCAGGTCGCACACGGCACGGCCCACCGTCATCTTGCCGACGGCGGGCGGGCCGGTGACGCAGACGAGGTGCACGGCGACCTCAGCCGAAGATGCTGAGCTCGCGGATGGCCTCGGGCACCGTGAGGTACTTGACGACGGTGACGGCGACGAGCAGCACGAGGACGGCGCTGAGCGCGGCCCAGACGAGATGGCGTACGCCCTGTCGTCGGAAGACGACGATGACGCCGGCGCAGACGACACCGGTGACGAGGCCGCCGAGGTGGGCCTGCCACGAGATGCCGGGGTAGAAGAATCCGAAGGCCGCGTTGATGGCGATCGTCGCGTACATCGCCGCCGAGGAGCGTCCGAGGTGCCGGTTGAGGACGAGGAGCGCGCCGAAGAGTCCGAAGATCGCGCCGGACGCGCCGACGACCGGGGTGAGCCACGCGTCGTCGAGGCCGGCCCGCAGACCCGGGATCGTCGGCGATCCCGCGAGGAGCGTCACGGCGACCTGTCCGCCGATGCCGCTGATGAGGTAGAGCGCCGCGAACCGGGCCCGACCGAGCATCGGCTCGAGGTACTGCCCGAGGCTCCACAGCGCGAACATGTTGAGCAGGATGTGGAAGATCGTCGCGGGCGAGTGCAGGAAGGCCGCGGTGACGAAGCGCCACGGCTCGGTCCACCCGACGACCGGCGCGAACGCGAAGTTCTGCGTGACGCTCGGGTTGGCCCGCTGCGCGAGGTAGGCGACGGCGCAGATCGCGATGATCGAGTAGGTGACGACGGGCGTGCCGTCGGTCGCTCGCCCACCGAAGACGGTGCGCGCGCTCGGCGTCGTGCGGGCGGCCTCACGCACGCAGTCGACGCACTGGATGCCGACGGCGGCCGGGCGCTGGCACTCCGGGCAGGCCGGTCGGCCGCAGCGCTGGCAGCGGACGTAGGCCTCCCGGTCGGGGTGGCGCGGGCACACGGACGGACCGGCAGCGGGCTGCGGAACCCCCGGCTCGAGCGGGGGCTGATCCTGCTGGCCGCTGGGTGGGTTGTCAGACAACGGGAGTCCCCCTGCCGGTCACGTCCGTGGGCGGTGGTGCGGTGATGCGGGTGGTGCTGTCGTGCGGGTGGAGCGGAGGCTCAGTCCTCGATGGTGACCGAGTTGATGACGACGTCCTCGACGGGCTTGTCGTTGGCGCCGGTGGAGACGGCACCGATCGCGTCGACGACGTCGCGGGACGCCTGGTCGGCGACCTCACCGAAGATCGTGTGCTTGCCCTGGAGCCAGGTCGTCGCAGCGGTGGTGATGAAGAACTGCGAGCCGTTCGTGCCCTTGCCCATGCGCTTGCCGGCGTTGGCCATGGCGAGGATGTAGGGCTTGGTGAAGTCCTTGTCGGGGCTGATCTCGTCGTCGAACGCGTAGCCCGGACCGCCGAAGCCCTGACCGATCGGGCAGCCGCCCTGGATCATGAAGTTCGGGATGATGCGGTGGAAGATCAGGCCGTCGTAGAACGGGGTCGGGTTGGTCCGACCGGCGTCGTCCTTGTACTCCTTCTCGCCCTTGGCGAGACCGACGAAGTTCTCCACGGTCTTCGGGGCCTGGTGCTCGAAGAGGTCGATGACGATGTCACCGTGGTTCGTGTGCAGGGTTGCCTTCATGGGCCCAATCCTCGCACGACCGAGCACGTATGCCGTCCGGGCGGGTATGCGGCAGGGGTGGCGGAACGCTGGGGGTGGACCCACCGTTGGCCTAGGAGAAGGATCATCCTCACAGCAGTCGAGGACGCGACCCGATGACAGCCGGCCCGGAGCCGGCGCAGGACGGAGTGCCGATGTCGTTCATGGACAAGCTGAAGAAGAAGGCCGAGGAGCTCGACCTCGAGACCAAGGCCAAGCAGCTGCAGGACGCCGCCACGCAGGCGGCGAAGCAGGCGCGTGAGAAGGCGGGTGACTACACCGCGCAGAACCGCGAGAAGATCGACGGCTACGTCGAGACGGCCACGACGAAGATCGACGAGAAGACCGAGGGCAAGTACGCCGACAAGGTGGCCAAGGTCAAGGAGCACGTCGGCCGCGGCGTCGACAAGGTCGCCGAGGGTCACACCTCGGGACCGTCGACCGCCACGGGCGCTGCCGCAGCGGCGGGAGCCACGGACGTGACGGGCGGCGAGCCCTTCCCGGTCGACCCCGACGCCCCGGCCCCGGTGTCGGCCAGCCCGCTCGAGGCCCCGGCCCCGATCGACCGTCCGACGCCGGTCGACGAGCGCGGCTTCGACGCCGCCGCCGGCGACGTGCCGGTCCCGACCCGCGAGGCGCTCACCGACACGACCCTCGAGGACACCGTCCTCGGTCTCGACCACCCGCCGACGGCTCCGGCCGCGCACCCGGGCGCCCCGGCTCCCGAGGACGCCGACGCCGCCCCGCACGTGCCGCGACCGCCGCACGACACCACGAGCTGAACGGAGCGCGTGACGGCATCCGCGATCGGGATCGGTGACGATGCCGTCCACGCACGGAGGCAACCGTGCGGTGAGTGGCCGAAGTTGGCAGGATGGGTAAGGACGAGTGGACTTAGGAGGACGTATGTTCCGAACCAAGCAGTCCCGCACTGAGGCTGCAGTTGACCAGGCACGCTCCGCAGCAGCCGATCTCGGCTCGGCGGCAGGTGACCGGATCGGCACGCTGAAAGACAGCGCCGCTGACACCGCGAGCGATGCCGCCGCAGCCGCCAAGGATCGCGCGTATGCCGCGAAGGACGCCGCGACGCCGGCTGTCCAGGATGCCGCCGGCGCAGCGCGTGAGCGGCTCGTGGCGGCCAAGGAGGCGGCGACGCCTGCGCTCCAGGACGCAGCCGACACGGCCCGTGAGCGCTTCTACGACGCTGCGGCCACGGCCAAGGACGCCGCGGGCGACGCGCTCCACGAGGCGGCCGACCGCGCCAAGCCGAAGGTGGAGGCCGCCCAGTCGACGCTCGTCGACACGGTGCTGCCCAAGGTCGGCGCGGCCATCGCGACCGCCGCAGCCGCCCTCGCGGCCGGCGCCGAGCAGGCTCGCGAGGCGGCCCAGCCGCACCTCGAGCAGGCAGCCGTCCAGGCCAGGGAGTCGGCTGCCGTCGGCGGCCACCGTGCCCAGGACGCCTATTCGGTGCTCAAGGGTGACGCGGTCGCCAAGAAGCGTGGCGGCAAGGGCAAGTGGCTCATCGCCATCGGCCTGACCGCCGCCGCTGTCGCGGCGGTCGCAGCCTTCCGCAAGCAGAAGCAGGCCGACGACCCGTGGGCCACGCCGCTCGACACGCGCGCCGGCGCCGGTGGCGGTGGCTCGACGACCTCGGCCCTGGCCTCCGACGCGGCGACGCTCAAGGACAAGGCGGCCGAGCAGGTCGGCCACGCCAAGGACGCCGTCACCGACGCCGCGAGCAAGGCCAAGGAGAAGGGCTCCGAGCTCGCCGACGCCGCCAAGGACAAGGCCGGCGACCTCGCGGCCAAGGGCCAGGCCGCCATCGCCGACGCGAAGGACCGCTCGGGCGAGGCCGTCGACGACGCGACCGACGCGACGACCGACGCGGTGGACGAGCTCGCGGGTGCACCCGCGACCGCCGAGGGTGAGGTCACCGCGGTCGACGCCGCGCCCGACTCCGACGCGATCACGTCCGATGCGGTCGAGGGCGGCACGATCAACGGCGCCTCGACGAAGTCGTCCCCGCGTGGCTCGGCCAAGGCCAAGCTCGCGCAGGAGAACGGCGACAGCACGAAGTGACACCCTCCGGTGCCGGTCCCCTCGGGGCCCGGCGCCGGACCGGAGGCACACAGAGAAGGACCCGGATGCCGTGGGCATCCGGGTCCTTCTCTGCTTGAGCTGGCTCGCTCCGACAGGGGGACAGAGCGAGCCAGCACATGCAGAAGGGCTGGGCGCGGTTCGTGCGGGCCCAACCCTTCGCTACCACCAGTCTAGACCCTGTCCGGCTGGTTGCGCGAGGGGCTCGATGAAGATTGCATCACATCAAGCGCGTCAGTTCGGTTCCTTCCACGCATCACACCCACGAGCTCCGGTGTCCCTGAAGGGACTCGGAGACTTGCTGCACCACCGAGCATGGCACCAGAGCCGGGGTTACGCCAGAGGAAGATCCCGTGGATTCGCTGTGGGCTCTCGAGCAGGACGGAGATCGTCCAGGACTGTCTGATTTGCCCCGAACTCTTGACGCCCCTTTTCGCCCACCTCTACGGTCCTACCCACAGAGGGTGACTGAATGTGAGCGAAAGGATGCTTGAATGAGCAGTTTCAAACACACAGCGCGGAGAGGGGTGGTGGCCTTCGCGGGCGCCGCCGTCGCCCTCTCGGGCCTGGTGCTGGTCTCCGGCCCGGCACAGGCCGCCGATGCGCACCTCGGTGACGTCACGGCCTACAGCCGCAACGGCGACACCTTTACGTTCGGCTCGGGCGTGGCGAAGCTGCGCGTCGAGGTCGACGACACGGACCTGCTGCGCGTCCAGGTCGCGCCCGACGGCACCTTCACCGACCCCGCGTCGGCGGACCCGGCCGATCCGTCCGCTCCGGACGCCGACATCGTCGTCAAGCGGGACTACGCCGGCGGCGGGTCCAGCGTGACGGACACCGGCACGGCATACGTCATCTCGACGGCCAGGGCGCGGCTCACGGTCACGAAGTCCCCGATCACCCTCCGCCTGCAGGACGCGAGCGGCGCCGAGCTGATGCGTGAGACGGCGCCACTGGCGTGGAGCGCGAGCGGCATGACGCAGACCCTCGCCCGGGGAGCTCAGGAGCAGTTCTTCGGCGGCGGCATGCAGAACGGCCGCTTCAGCCACCGGGACACCTCGATCACGATCAGCCGCGACGACAACTGGGACGACGGCGGCAATCCCAACGCGGCGCCCTTCTACCTCTCCAGCGCGGGCTACGGCGTGCTGCGCAACACCTTCGCGCCCGGCACCTACGACTTCCACGCTCCGGTGCGCACGACGCACCAGGAGCAGCGCTTCGACGCGTACTACTTCGTCGGCGACACGCGGCAGGTGCTCGACGGCTACACCGAGCTGACCGGACGCCCGCTCATGCTGCCGATGTACGCGCTCGAGGTCGGCGATGCCGACTGCTACCTGCACAACGCCAACCGCGGTGAGCGCGAGACGCTGCGCGACACGACCGCGATCGCCGACGGCTACGCGGCCAACCGCATGCCGCTCGGGTGGACGCTCGTCAACGACGGCTACGGCTGCGGCTACGAGGACCTCCCCGAGACGCACGAGATGCTCGTCGACCACGGCTCCGAGCTCGGGCTGTGGACGCAGTCGGACCTGACGAACCAGCCGTACGAGGTCGCGAGCGGCGTGCGCGTGCGCAAGACCGACGTGGCGTGGGTCGGGCCGGGATACCGCTTCGCGCTCGACGCGTGCGAGAAGGCCCGCGACGGGATCGAGTCGGGCAGCACCGACCGCGCGACCGTCCTGACCATCGAGGGGTGGGCAGGCACGCAGCGCTGCGGCGCGATGTGGAGCGGCGACCAGTCGGGCTCGTGGGACTACATCAAGTGGCAGATCCCGACGTATGCCGGCTCGACCCTGTCGGGGCAGCACGTGACGACGGGTGACATCGACGGCATCTTCGGGGGCAGCGCGGACACGTACACGCGTGACCTCCAGTGGAAGATGTTCCTCCCGATGACGTACGCGATGAGCGGGTGGGCGGCCAAGGACAAGCAGCCGTACCGCTACGGCGAGCCGTACACCTCGATCAACCGGAGCTACCTCGAGCTGCACGAGCGGCTGCTGCCCTACCTCTACACGCACACGGTGAACGGGTCCCGCACCGGTCTGGGGCCAACGCGTCCGCTCTACGCCAACTACCCGAAGGACCCCGCGACGTGGGGCGACGCGGCGAAGTACGAGTTCCTCGCCGGTGACGACTTCCTCGTCGCACCGGTCTACTCCGACACCACCGTGCGCGACGGCATCTATCTGCCCGAGGGGACGTGGGTCGACTACTGGACGGGCCGGCTCTACTCCGGCGGGCAGACGGTGAACGGCTACAAGGCGCCGCTCGACCGGCTGCCGCTCTTCGTCCGCGCCGGCGCCGTCGTGCCGATGTTCGCCGAGGGCACGCTCGACTGGAAGGCCGGCAAGGACTCGGGCCGCCTCGACCTCGACGTCTATCCGTCGGGCACGTCGACCTTCACGAACTACGAGGACGACGGCCGCTCGCAGGCGTGGAAGTCCGGCGCGAGCGCGTCCCAGCGCTTCGACGTCGCGGCGCCTGCGACCGGCATGGGTCCGGTGACGGTGACCCTCGGGTCGGTGAACGGCTCGTACGCCGGCAAGCCTGCCTCGCGTGGCTACGGCCTGGCCGTGCACACGAACACGGCGCCCTCGGCGATTGCCGTCGACGGGGTGGAGGTCGGTGGCGTGGCCTCGACGTCGGCGCTCGACGCCACTGCCTCCGGGTGGTTCTACGACGCCGCCACGGGCGTCATCCACGTCAAGACGGCGTCGGTGTCGACGGGCACCTCGCACTCGGTGCGGATCACCGGTGCCGGCGCGGTCGGGGGCGCCCAGCCGGGTGAGTTGAACGCGACCCTCGACGTCACGGCCCCGGTCATCTCGGTGCCCGGGGAGGGCCGCGAGGTCTCGGCGACGTTCACGAACGCGACGGGCAAGCCGGTCCAGGTGACGTCGGCGTCGGTCGGCGTCCCGTCCGGCTGGACGTCGGTGGCCTCCGGGCCGACGACGGCCACGGACCTCAAGGACGGTGGCACGTTCACCGCCCGCTTCAGCGTGACACCCCCGGCAGGAGCTACACCCGGGTCGTATGCCGTGACGGCCTCGGCGGCATACACCGTGCGGGACGTCTCACGGACCGTCACGGACACCACGAAGACGCGGCTGGCGTTCCCGTCGCTCGCGAGCGCCTTCAGCAACGTCGGCGTCACGGCACAGGCGTCGCCGGCCGCCGGTGACATCGACGGCGGCGGCTCGAGCTTCATCGCCGAACGGCTTGCGGCGCAGGGCGTCTCGCCCGGGGCGAAGGTTCCCGCAAACGGCTTCGACTTCACCTGGCCGTCGTCGCAGCCGGGGACGAAGGACAACGTCGCGTCGGCCGGCGAGACGATCCAGGTCTCGGGGCGGGGCAACGCCCTGGCGTTCCTCGGGACGGGGACGAGTGGCTCGGCGGGTGGTGCGGCGACCGTGCACTACACGGATGGCTCGTCGGCCGCGGTGACCGTCGGCTTCCCGAACTGGTGCTGCCTCGCGACCGACACCTACGGCGCCAAGACGGCCGTCACGACGATGGGCAAGAACACGCCGACCGGATCGGCATACCCGACCGTCGCGTACCGGCTCTACACGAAGACGGTGCGGCTCGACCCGGCCAAGGAGGTCACCGCGGTGACGCTGCCGGCCAACTCGGCGGTGCACGTCTTCGCGATGACCGTGGGCACCGAGGACGTCGTGCCGCCGCCGATCGCCGACGGGCAGTACTCGCTCGGCAACGTCGGGTCGGGGCTCGCCCTCGAGGCGCCGGGGGCCGACTTGGCCCAGCTCGGCACCGCGGCGGTGTCGTCGTCGGCCGCGCAGAAGTGGGTCGTGACGCTGCAGGACTCGGGCGCGTACCAGGTGAAGAACGCGCAGAGCGGGCAGTGCATGGACGTCTTCTCGAGCTCGCAGACGTCGGGCGCGCTCGTCGGGCAGTACACCTGCACCGGGACGACGAACCAGCAGTGGAACGTCACGCGGTCGGGCACGCAGCTGAAGCTGACGGCCAAGCACAGCGGACTGTCGCTCGCGGTCGACGGCTCCGGCAAGGTCGTCCAGGTGACCGACACCGGTGCGGCGACCCAGCGCTGGACGGCGACGGCGAGCTAACCGCCGCCGGGTCGGGCCCGGGACGGGCCCGGTTCGAGGTATTGCGCGCGTGGGAACGCGCACGTGAGTACCTCGAACCGGGCCTGCGCTATGTCCCAATCGTGTCGGTCCGCACTGCTACGTTCTGCTCGCCCGGCAGCCGCCGGAGCAACAGGGGACTCACAGAAGGCACCTCACACATGCGTTCAGCACTGCAGCGCGTGGGAGCGGCACTGGCGGGGGCGTTGATCGCCACCTCGGTCGTCGCCGCTCCTGCATCCGCCGAACCCGCCACCCTCTCGGGGACGGTCGTCGACGACGCCACGGGCGCCGCCGTCCCGGCCTGCGTCATCGTCTACGACACGTCGTACTCGTACATCGACCAGGCCTGCACCGACGAGCTCGGCGCGTGGAGCGTCACCACGACCGAGTCCGGCGTCGCCTACAAGGTCGAGATCCAGCCCTACGACGGCGTCCACCTGCCCGAGTGGGCCACGGACGCCGACGGCTTCGACTCAGCGGCCGAGGTCGTGGCTCCAGCAACCGTCGCGGCGCGGGTGGCCGAGGGCGCCGTCGTCACGGGGCACCTCACCCGGTCCGACGGCTCGCCCGCCGACGGCACCTCGGTGTCGCTGTGGCCCGAGAACGCTGCCGCCGCCACGGGTTTCGCCTACGTCTCGGACGGCACCTGGCGCGCGCTCGTCGCTCCGGGGAGCTACCAGGTCGAGTTCAGCAACCAGCCGTTCCACCAGTGGGCCACCGGTGCGGCTGACCGCGGAGCAGCCACGGTGTTCACCGCTGCTGCCGGTGCCGACACGACCGTCGACGACGTCCTGACCGTCGAGGAGGCGGTGTCGCTCGAGGGGACCATCACCGACGCCCGGACCGGAGCACCCCTCGACGGCTGCGTCACGGCCTACGTCGCGGAGACCTACGACTACGCCTCCTCCGCGTGCACCGGATGGGAAGACGGCACGACGGGCCAGTGGAAGATCTACGGGCTGCCCGTCGGGGTCGGCTACAAGGTCGAGGTCAGCAGCTACGACGGGATCCACCTCGGCGAGTGGGCCCAGGACGCGTCCGACTTCGGCACGGCCGACGAGTACGTCACCCCGGCGACCGTCGACGTCGCCCTCGCCACCGGCAGTTCCCTGACCGGCACCCTGCGCGGGACCGACGGTCAGCCCGTCTCGGACGGCTACGTCTACATCGAGCCCGACGACGGCTCGCCGAGTCTCTACGCGTCGATCGAGATGGACGGGACGTGGCGGTCCGTCGTCGCTCCCGGCGCCTACCGCGTCGAGCTCTCGTCCGGAGGCGCGGACCAGTGGGCCGTCGGAGCCTCGACCCGCGACGAGGCCACGGTCTTCACCGTCGGTGAGGGCGAGACCGTCGACGCGTCCGACCAGCTGCTGCCCGGAGCACAGGTCAGCGGCACCGTCACGAGCACGACCGGCGCTCCCGTCGAGGGCGCGTGCGTCGACGTCATCCGGATGCCCGTCGTCGACTGGCCCGAGACGGCGGGCCAGGCCTGCACCGACGCATCGGGCCACTACGAGGCCGACCTCTGGGGCGGTGGAGGCACCTTCACGGCGCGCATCTCCGACCCGGAGGGCCGGTTCGTCCAGGAGTACTACGACGACAAGGCGACCCTGACGGCCGCCGACACGTTCAGCGTCGTCGGTGGCCGGCCGACCATCGTCGACGCGGCCCTCGCGAAGGGCGCGACGATCAGCGGCCTCGCCGTCGACGCCAAGCTCGGCACGCCTCTCGACGGCGCCTGCCCCGACGCGTACGTCGGCCACGCCGGCGCGCGCGTCGACGGCCAGGTCGCGACGTGCAGCGACGCGACCGGCCGTTGGACGGTCTCAGGCCTCCCGGCCGGGTCGTATGCCGTCCACCTCGGGATGGGCCACGGCCCCTACCCGTCGGGCGACGTCTGGGCGTTCAAGGCGACCTCGCAGGCGACAGCCGACCTCGTCACGGTCAAGGCCGGCGCGACGAAGACGATCCGCAACGTCAAGATCGACCCGCCGGTGACGATCTCGGGCCGGATCACCGACCCGTTCGGCAACCCCGTGGAGGGGGCCACCGTCAACCCGCGTGGGCAGCTGCTCGACCGCAGCGGCGAGTGCTTCGACTGCGCCACGACCGACGCGGACGGGCGCTACACGCTCGGCCCGATCGCGGCGGGCACCTACCGTCCGGTTGTCTACACCGGCTACTTCAGCTCGGGCACGTGGGCACCGGAGTGGACGGGCAACTCGACGACGTACGAGGGTGCGACGCCGATCACGATCAAGGCGGGGCGGTCCGCCGCCTTCTCGGCACAGCTCGCGCCGGCCAGCACGATCTCCGGCGAGCTCGTCAACGCCGATGGGTCTCCTGCCGGCGAGGGCTGGATCGGGTTCATCGAAAGCTCGACCGGTGCACACATGGGTGACTTCGACGTGTTCGGTGGCAACACCTTCCGGCCCGTCACCCTGCCGGCCGGCGACTTCCGCATCCACCTCGAGAACGCCTACACGGGCGAGGAGGCCTGGTACGACTCGTCGTCGACCGAGTCCGGCGCCACCGTCGTCACCCTCCGTGAGGGCGAGAACCGCTACCTGACGATCCACCTGCCGGCGTCGGCTCGCTGAGTCGAGCGCCGGGTCGGGCCCGGTTCGAGGTAGTCCGCGCGTGGAAACACGCACGCGACCACCTCGAACCGGGCCTTCGTCGTCTCAGGAACCGGTCGCCGGCAGGCCGTAGGCGCGGACGGCGTTGTCGCGGGCGATCATCCGGACGACCCTGCTGGCGTCCACGGCGGACCACTCGTCGGCGTCGACGAAGCCACCGACCACCCGGGCGATCGCGTTGCGCCACAAGCGTGCTCCGAGGAAGTGCAGCTCGGACGGACCACAGGCGTCCGAGCTGTAGAGCACCTGGCCGAAGGGGGCGAGCTCGAGGCTGCGAGCCACGAGCGCGGTCGCCCGCGCCCCGATGAAGTTCACCGAGAGCCCGACGTCGAGGAAGACGTTGCGGAAGGCCTGCGCGAGGTAGCCGGCCTGTCGCTCGAAGGGGTAGCAGTGCAGCAGCATGACCGGCACGCGCGCGATCTCGGGCAGCCGGAGGAGGTCGGTGAGGAGCAGGGGGTCGGAGCGGCGCAGGTCCATGTCCCGGTCGCCGAGGCCGACGTGGAGCTGCAGGGGCAGTCCCAGCTCGGCCGCCTCGTGGATGCCGAAGGCGATGAGCCGCGGGTCGGTGAGTCGGACCGAGCCGGTGCGTGCCACGTCCCTGAGCCAGGCCGCGACGTGGTGTTCGACCTGGGCGTCGCTCGGACGGCTCAGGTCGACGTCGAACCCCGCACGGTAGGCGAGCACCGACTTCACCGCGACGCCACCACGCGCCCGCTCGGCGAGCAGCGTGCGGAATGCGGCGGCATACGCCGTCGGCTCGATCCCGTCGGCCACCAGCGACTCGGCGAGGGACTCGAGCCTCACGACCTCGTGGGCGCGGCCGCCGCCGGTGGCGGCGAGCTCGGTGGGCGTCAGCAGGTCGTCCGCTCGATGCCCGGTGTCGACGAGCCAGTCGCTGACCCCCGCCGCGGCGAGGAAGCGCCGGTTGACCTCGTCCTCGCCGAGCTCGGACCGCCGGGCCCAGTAGTCGTCGGGACTGGCGTGGCGGTCGAGCCCGAGCAGGGGAGCGCACCACGCACGGACCGCGAAGCCCACCTGGCTGTCGAAGGGGTCGACGTCGGGAAGCAGGGGGTCGGTGTCGGCCTCGTTGAGCGCGTCGCCGTAGGCCGCCCGGCTGGGAGCCGCTCGGAAGGCGCCGTGCACGTGGTGGTCGACGAGGGGCGTGGCGGCGAGCTCGGCGAGCAGGTCGCGTGCGGCTCCGTCGAGGCCGAGCGTCATCTCAGATCGACCAGGTGAGTCGGAGACGCTCGCAGAGCTGCTCAGGTGCGAGGCCCGCGAAGGCGTCCCGCTCGTGGCGTCGGACGGCGAGCAGGGCTGCCGCCGCCCGCTCACCGAGGACGCGCTCAGCGACCGATCCGGTGAAGGCGTCGAGAATCGCACCCTGATCGGTCAGGACGAGCGAGAGTCCGGTCCGCGCGCGGTCGGCGTCGTCGAGCTGACCTGTGTCGCGGACGGTTTCAGGCGGGAGCGGCAACCGGCGCTGGATGCCGTCATGGATCAGGCCGAGCAGCACCGCCGAGGCGAGGTAGGGGTTTGCCGACGGGTCCGCGAGCTTCGCCTCGATGTTCGCTCCGTGCGGGTTCGAGGGTCCGCCGGCGAGGAATCGCACTGCGGCCTCGCGGTTCTCGGCGCCCCAGCAGATCGTCGCTCCCGACCACAGACCGGGTCGGAGCCTACGACCCGAGACGATCGAGCCCGTGAGGACGGCCTGCGCCCCGATGAGCCCGTCGAGAAGCCCGGCGATGGCGTGCCCACCCCGCGTCGACAGGCGGTGCGGCGTCGTGACGGCCGGGTCGTCGAAGAGGTTGACGCCCTCGGAGGCGAGGGAGAGGTGCTGGTGCGCGCCGTTGCCGACCGTGCTGGCGAAAGGGACCGGTGAGAAGGAGGCCGCCAGGCCGTGCGCGCGGGTGACGATCCCGATGACGGTCTTGAGCAGGACCACCGAGTCCGCGGCCTCGACGGGGCCTGCCGGCGCCAGCGACACCTCGAGCTGGTGGGGGCCGTACTCCGCATGGAGCTGCTCGATCCCGAGCCCGGCAGCCGTCGCGACATCGACGATCTCGGCGATGAGCGCCGATCGGTCGACGACGGCCGACAGGCCGTAGGGCGTCCATGCGCCGTGCGGGAGCGCAGAGCCGTCCGGTGCGACGAGGACGAACTCGAGCTCGTGGCCGACCCGGGCGGTCAGGCCGGCGGCGGCCAGCCGGGCGACCACCTCGGCCAGGACGTGCCGCGGCGCGGTCGGGTCCGGCTCGCCGTCCTGCGTCACCACGTGGGTGGGCCCAGCAGCCAGCCCACCGGGCAGCACGCGTACGCCCTCGGGCACGAGACGCATCCGCAGGTCGCCGACCGCGTCGTAGAACGGCGTGAACTGGATCGAGCCGTCGAGGGAGTAGCCGTGGTGGACCGGCGACATGCCGGCTCCGGCGGCGGCGAAGGCGGCCGTGCGCTCGACGGGCATCGACTTCGCGTGGACGAGGTTGGAGGCGTTGGTCGCCCACCCGGCCACGACGCGTACGCCTTGGCGGGTGAGGGACTCGGTGAGGTCATCGGCGTCCGGCACGCTCGAGCTCATGACGGCAGTCTGCCCCCGCCCGACCCGTCCCGGCGCCCCAACGACCGGACCCGCGGGCCCGGGAGTGTCTCCTGACCTGTTGAAAGCCACGTCTCGCTCGCGCCGGGCCCCGCTACCATCGAAAGGAAGCGGGTCCGGCGCCGTGAGGTGGGCCGATGGGGACGAGCATTGACGTGACGCTCCACGAGCGTGGGGCCGATGCCGCGCGTGTCGACCTGCTGCACCGACAGTTCCGTCAGGAGCTGCGGCACGTGGACGCCGTCGATGTCGTGCCGTCGCCAGGACAGCGCCCCGGACCGGTCGAACCCGGCGCGCGCGGGCTGGACCCCGAGACGATGAACGCCTTGGCCGTCGCGGTGATCGGATCAGGTGGTCTCGCGGGGCTCATCTCGTCGCTGCGGGCGTGGCTCGGGCGCGCGTCCGAGGAGACGCGAAGCGTGCGGCTCGAGATCAGCGGCGACGTCATCGAGCTGTCCGGGGCCACCTCGGTCGAGCAGGAGGACCTGCTCAGGATCTTCTTGGCGCGGCACGGGGCACCGCCGCCATGAACGACACCGCGGCGGCCGGCGCCCGGCGAGCGCTCATCATCGCCAACGACACCTACGACCACGCGAGCCTCGGCCAGCTGCGCGCCCCCGAGGCCGACGCGCGCGCCCTCGCGGCCGTCCTCGGCGATCCGGAGATCGGCGGCTTCGAGGTGTCGGTCGTGCACAACGCCGCCTCCTACGAGGTGCAGTCGCACATCGACGACCTCTTCACGGAGAGTCGCCCGGACGACCTGCTGCTGCTGCACTTCTCGGGCCACGGGCTCAAGAGCGACTCGGGCGAGCTGTTCGTCGCGGCGCGCAACACCCGCCCGGACCGGCTGGGATCCACGGCGGTGCCGGCCGACTTCATCCAGCGCTGCATGCGCACCGCGCGGGCTCGCACCATCGTGCTCTTCCTCGACTGCTGCTACGGCGGTGCCTTCGGCGAGGGCGTCGCGGTTCGGGCGGCCGGACCGGTGAACGTCATGGAGAGCTTCCCGGCCGGGCGCCTGGGAGGCGGCCGCGGGCGCGCGGTGATCAGTGCCTCGAGCGCCATGGAGTACGCGTTCGAGGGGACGACCCTGACCAGCGACCACGAGGTCCAGCCGTCGGTCTTCACCTCGGCGGTCGTGCACGGGCTGCTGACGGGCGAGGCGGACCGCGACGAGGACGGCCTCGTGTCGCTGGGCGAGCTCTACGACTACGTCTTCGACCGGGTCCGAGAACAAAATCCCCGTCAGACACCCGGGCGGGACGTCGAGATGTCCGGCGACGTCTACCTCGCGAAGAGCCGCCACAAGAAGGTGCGGCCGGTGCCGATCCCGGAGGCGATCGTGGCGGCCCTGCGTGAGCCCGACCCGACCTACCGACGCGGTGCCGTCGTCGAGCTCCGCGACCGGCTCGGACACCCCGACCTGGGCGTTGCGCTCGGCGCACTCGAGGCGCTCCAGGCCGTCGCCCGCGCCGACACGAAGTCCGTCGCCGACGATGCCGCCGCTGTCATCGACGCCTCGGCACCGCGGGTCAGCCCTCCGGCCCTGGACTTCGGCGAGATCGCCTTCGGAGCTGCGGTCGCTGTCGAGCGCGAGCTGCAGGTGGCCGGCGTGCCGCTGGCACGAGAGGTCCGCGTCGAGGCCGACCCACCGCTCAGCGCTGTCGTGGACGGTTCCATCGTGACCGTGACCTTCTCCCCGACCGACAGGCCGTATGCCGGCAGCCTCACCCTGACGAGTCCGACGGGGTCCGTCATCGTGCCGGTCACCGCCTCGGTCGGACGTCGGACGGGGTTCCTCGAGTCACCTCCACGCCCGCCCGAGCCCGCAGCGACCGCGGCCAGCGTGACGGACCTCGACTCCCAGTCCGGACCCGATGACGAGGAGTTCGTCGGTCGACGCCTGCGGCCCGTCGAGACCTCACGCGACGACGCGTCCGTGTCAGGGCCTGCGTCGGGGTCGTCGGCCACCGTCGTGGGACCGACCGCTGCACCGGCGGAAGCCGAGTCGGTATCCCCGCCCCAACCGTCCGCTCCACCCGCGACACCCGACGAGCCTGCCGTCCCCAGCGACCTTCCCGCGCAGCCCGACCCCGTCACGGCCGCCGCGGCACACCGCACGACGGCGCCTGTGTGGCGACGAGTCGCGGGTGGGGCGACCCTCGTCGGTGGGCTCCTCCTCCTCCTGAGCATCTTCCTGCCCTGGTTCGACAGCGGGACCTACGCGGACAACGCACCCGAGCAGCTCCCCGCAGCAATCACCCGTGGCCTGCTGGCTCTGGCCGCCGGGGTCACGATGCTCGTGCCCCGTGTCAGGGCAGCAGTGGCGGTGGCGCTGCTCACCTCGACCGGCGCCGCCTGCGGTGCAGGCTCGCTCACCCTCGTCGGGGTGTTCAACGCGTCCGGCGCCGACCGCGTCGACATCGGCTGGCTGGTGGCGTTGGTCGGTGAGCTCCTCGTCGGCGCAACAGCGCTCGCGACCCTGCTGGCCGTGACGTCGCGGACACGGGTGCCGTTCCGACGGTTCGACCAGCGTGCCTGGCGCTCGGTCGTGACCCTGTGCCTCGGCATCGCGACGACCGCCGTCTTCATCGCGTACGCCATCCATGTCGCCGATCAGGCCTCGACGTACTGGGGGGCTGTGACCTTGGTCTGGGGTCTGTTGACCTTGGCGTTCACCGTGTCCGCGGTGCTGCTGAAGGCCGCCGTGGGCCGGGCGCTGCTCTGCGGGTGGGCCGTCGGCGCCCTGAGCTACTCGGTGTCGGAGTGGGTCTACCTCAACCGCATGGACAGCGATCCACACGCCGTCCCGGTGCTGACCTTCGCGTGCGGGCTGCTCCTGCTGGCTGCAGCGGCGCTCCGCGACGGGTCGATCGACGGACCGACACCTCCCGCCACCTGATCGGGCGTGACGTCGCGCATCAGATCGCGCGCTCGATGTCGTCAGGACGCACCGATCGCACGATCTCGCGCCCGAAGAGCCAGCTCCATCACGCCATGACCCAGACCCGAGAGCACGAACGACCTCGCCCGATGGACGAGGTCGTTGCTGGTGGAGCCAAGGGGACTCGAACCCCTAACCCCCTGCTTGCAAAGCAGGTGCGCTACCAATTGCGCCATGGCCCCGAGTGAGGGAGAGCGGCCTCAGGCCGAGGTGTCGGCCTCGTCGGTCGCCGTGGGGGCGGTGGCCGGTGCGACGGGCGCCTGCACGTCGTCGGTGGCCTGGGTCCACAGGTCCTGCTCGGCCTGCTGCTGCTTGGCCTTCTTGCGAAGGAAGACGACGCCGGCGACGGCTGCACCGACGAGGGCGAGACGCTTCAGCATGCGAGGGATCCTCTCCGTGGTGGCGGTGATGGTGGGCCTAGGAGGACTTGAACCTCCGACCTCTTCCTTATCAGGGAAGCGCTCTAACCGTCTGAGCTATAGGCCCATCGTCACCTTCGCGCGCCCGATCCACACCATCAGAGATGACGACCGGACGCGAGGGGAAACGTTACCCGATGCACCTCGCCTCATACAAAACGGCCCCCGCCCGTGAGGGTAGGGGCCGCTTGCGTATGCCGTGTGGCCGCGTCCGCGACGCCGGCCGAGAGTCGACGGGGGCCGGCTCAGACCGGCTCGGACCGGCTCAGTCGTCGGTGAGCGTCAGCTGCACGCCGCCGACGAGGGCCGAGCAGATGTTGTAGAGGAAGGCCATGACGGTCGCGATCGCCGTCATGAGGATGACGTCGATGACACCGATGACGATCGAGAGCGACACGACGCGGCCGAAGCCGACGTAGTCCTTGATCGAGAACGGGTCGGACGTCGTCGTCTGGAGCGACTGGAGCACGCCCTCGATGTCGGTGAAGACGTTCATCGTCGACAGGATCATCCACAGGACGGCCGTGAGGATGACGCCGGCGATGCCGAGCGCGACGGAGAGCAGGAAGCTCATCTTCATGACCGACCACGGGTCGACGCGCGCGACGGCGAGGCGGACGCGCCGCGGGCCCTTGGGCTTGCGGTGCGCGGTCGTGGTGCGCGCACCGGCGGCGGTCGACGACCCGGCGCCGGACTGGCCGGAGCCGACCCGCTGCGTCGGGGCCGTGCGGTTGGTGACCGCCCCGCGCGAGAGCGCGGTGGCCGGGTCCGCGCTCGAGGCACCCGACGTGCTGCCGGACGACCCGCTCGAACCGGTCGAGGCGTAGTAGGAGCCGTTCTGGCCCTGGTCGTCGGTGAAGCCGGAGCCGCTGCCCGTCCGGGTCGACGTGCCCGGGCTGCTCAGGGAGCCCTCAGGGCTGGTCGCGCTCATTCGTCACCTCCGTTGTCGGTGTCCGACGAGCTCGCCTCGTCACCCGACGTCTGGTCCGACGGTACGCCATCGGCGCCGGGAACCGTAGCGGGCGCTCCCGGAGCGGACGTCGCGTCGCCCTCAGCACCCTCGCCGTCCTCGACCTCGCCCACGACGATGGCGGACTCGGCGTTGCGGGCCACGGCGACGATCGAGTCGCCCTTGTCGGGCGTCGCGAACTTGACACCCTGCGACGAGCGGCCGGTGTGGCGCACCTCATCGACGCGCGAGCGCACGATCTTGCCCTTCTCCATGACGACCATGACCTCGTCGGTGTCGATGACCGTGAGGGCGCCGACGAGATCGCCGCCCTTCTCGGAGAGCTTGGCGACCTTGATGCCGAGGCCGCCGCGACCCTGGAGGCGGTACTCCGAGACCGGGGTGCGCTTGGCGAGACCGTTCTCGAAGACGACGAACACGTCGGGGCTCTCGCCCTCCTCGACGACCGACATGGCGAGCAGGTCGTCGCCGTCGCGGAACTTCATGCCCGTGACGCCCGAGGTCGAGCGGCCCATCGGGCGCAGCGCCTCGTCGGTCGCGGTGAAGCGCACCGACTGGCCCTTGCGCGAGACGAGCAGCAGGTCGTCGCGGTTGGAGGCCAGGCCGGCGCCGACGAGCTCGTCGCCCTCGCGGAGGTTGACCGCGATGAGGCCGCCGGAACGGTTGGAGTCGTAGTCGGCCAGGCGCGTCTTCTTGACGAGGCCCGCGCGGGTGGCGAGGACGAGGTAGTCGGCCTTCGCGTAGTCACGGACCGCGAGCACCTGGGCGATCTGCTCGCCGGGCTGGAACGCGAGCAGGTTGGCCACGTGCTGGCCCTTGCTGTCGCGCGAGCCCTCGGGCAGCTCGTAGGCCTTGGCGCGGTAGACCCGGCCGAGGTTGGTGAAGAAGAGCAGCCAGTGGTGGGTCGTCGTCGTGAAGAAGTGCTCGACGACGTCCTCGCCACGCAGCGATGCACCACGGACGCCCTTGCCGCCGCGCTTCTGCGAGCGGTACTGGTCGACGCGCGTGCGCTTGGCGTAGCCGCCACGGGTGATCGTGACGACGACGTCCTCCTCGGGGATGAGGTCCTCCATCGACATGTCGCCGTCGAAGGGCACGATCGTCGTGCGCCGCTCGTCGCCGTAGCGCTCGACGATCCCGGCGAGCTCCTCGCTGATGATCTCGCGCTGGCGCACCGGCGAGGCGAGGATCGCGGTGTACTCGTCGATGAGTGCCTGCAGCTCGTCGTGGGCCTCGATGAGCTTCTCGCGCTCGAGGGCCGCGAGGCGGCGCAGCTGCATGTTGAGGATCGCGTTGGCCTGGATCTCGTCGATCTCGAGCAGCTCGATGAGGCCGTCGCGGGCGATCTCGACGGTGCGCGAGCCCCGGATGAGGGCGATGACCTCGTCGAGCCGGTCGAGCGCCTTGAGCAGGCCACGCAGGATGTGGATGTCGGCCTGGGCCTTGCGCAGGCGGAAGGTCGTGCGCCGGACGATGACCTCGACCTGGTGGTCGACCCAGTGCCGGATGAAGCCGTCGAGCGGCAGGGTGCGCGGCACCTCGTCGACGAGGGCGAGCATGTTGGCGCCGAAGGTCGTCTGCAGCTGCGTGTGCTTGTAGAGGTTGTTGAGCACGACCTTGGCGACGGCGTCACGCTTGAGCGTGATGACGAGACGCTGGCCGGTGCGCCCCGAGGTCTCGTCGTTGATGTCGGCAATGCCGGAGATCTTGCCGTCCTTGACGAGGTCGGCGATCTTCATCGCGAGCATGTCGGGGTTGACCTGGTACGGAAGCTCGGTGACGACGAGGCACTGCCGGTTGCGGATCTCCTCGACCTCGACGACGGCCCGCATGATGATCGAGCCGCGGCCCGTGCGGTAGGCGTCCTCGATGCCCTTGTGCCCCATGATCAGGGCGCCGGTCGGGAAGTCCGGGCCCTTGATGATCCCGAGCAGCGCCTCGAGGAGGTCCTCGCGCGAGATGTCCGGGTGGTCGAGGTAGTACTGCGCGCCGGCCGCGACCTCGCGCAGGTTGTGCGCGGGGATCTGCGTGGCCATGCCGACCGCGATGCCGGCCGAGCCGTTGACGAGCAGGTTCGGGAAGCGGCTCGGCAGCACGGCGGGCTGCATCGTCTTGCCGTCGTAGTTCGGGACGAAGTCGACGGTGTCCTGCTCGATGTCGCGCACCATCTCCATCGCGATCGAGGCCATCCGGCACTCGGTGTATCGCGGTGCAGCAGCGCCGTCGTTCCCGCGGGAGCCGAAGTTGCCCTGACCGTCGACGAGGGGATAGCGCAGCGACCAGTCCTGCACGAGGCGCACGAGGGCGTCGTAGATCGCCGAGTCGCCGTGCGGGTGGTAGTGACCCATGACGTCGCCGACGACGCGCGCGCACTTGTTGTAGCCCCGGTCGGGGCGGTAGCCGCCGTCGTACATCGCGTAGACGATGCGGCGGTGCACGGGCTTGAGGCCGTCGCGGACGTCGGGCAGCGCGCGCGACACGATGACCGACATGGCGTACTCGATGTAGCTGCGCTGCATCTCGGTGTTGAGGTCGATCGGCTCGACCCGGTCGTGCTGCGGGAGGTCGGTCGGCACGACGACGGCCCTGGCGTTCGGGTCGCCGTCGTCGTCGTTCGCGTCGGTGGCGTCCGGGTCGGGCCCGAGGATGTCCTCGATGCTCTGGTCGGGCGTCTCGTCGCCAGGTGTCTCGTTGCCGGGCGTCTCGTTGACGTCGTCTCCGTCGTTGGGAGGCAGGTCGTCGCTCACGTCAGATCCCTTTGTCTCTCAGTCACATTCGTACAGTTCGTGGGGCACCGGTGATGGCGTATGCCGTGTCGTGCGTTTCACGTGGAACGTCCCGTCCCAGAGGGGCCGGGCGAACGGCATACGTCCTCGGTGGGCTAGATGTCGAGGAACTTCACGTCGCGGGCGTTCTTCTGGATGAACGAGCGCCGCGACTCGACGTCCTCACCCATGAGGACGGCGAAGACCTCGTCAGCCTTGGCGGCGTCGTCGAGCGTCACCTGCAGCAGCGTGCGGCTGTTCTGGTCCATCGTCGTCTCGCCCAGCTCGGAGTAGTTCATCTCGCCGAGGCCCTTGTAGCGCTGGATCGGGTTGTCCTTCGGCAGGCGCCAGCCCTTGCTCTCGCCGAGGGCGCGGAGGCCGTCGCGCTCCTTGTCGGAGTAGGCGAACTGGTGGTCGATGCCGTTGCTCCACCGCAGGCGGAAGAGCGGCGGCTGAGCGAGGTAGACGTAGCCGGCCTCGATGAGCGGGCGCATGAAGCGGAAGAGGAGCGTCAGCAGCAGCGTGCGGATGTGCATGCCGTCGACGTCGGCATCGGCCATCAGCACGATCTTGTGGTAGCGCGCCTTGTCGATGTCGAAGTCCTCGCCGATGCCGGTGCCGAAGGCGGAGATGAGCGCCTGGACCTCGTTGTTGGCGAGGATCTTGTCGATGCGCGCCTTCTCGACGTTGAGGATCTTGCCGCGGATCGGGAGGATCGCCTGGGTGTGCGGGTCACGGGCCTGGGTGGCCGAGCCGCCGGCGCTGTCACCCTCGACGATGAAGACCTCGGAAAGGCTCGGGTCCTTGCTCTGGCAGTCCTTGAGCTTGCCCGGCAGGCCGCCCGACTCGAGCAGGCCCTTGCGGCGGGTCGCCTCGCGGGCCTTGCGGGCCGCCATGCGCGCGGCCGCGGCCTGCACCGACTTGCGGACGATGTCCTTGCCCTCGTTGGGGTGCGCGCCGAGCCAGTGTCCGAACTCCTCGGTCATGGCGCGCTGGACGAAGCCCTTGACCTCGGAGTTGCCGAGCTTGGTCTTCGTCTGGCCCTCGAACTGCGGTTCGGCGAGCTTGACCGAGATGACGGCGGTGAGGCCCTCGCGGACGTCGTCGCCGGTGAGGTTCTCGTCCTTCTCCTTGAGGAGGTTCTGGCGGCGCGCGAAGTCGTTGACGAGCTTGGTCATCGCCGCGCGGAAGCCCTCCTCGTGGGTGCCGCCCTCGTGGGTGTTGATCGCGTTGGCGTAGGTGTGGACCGACTCGCTGTAGGCGTTGGTCCACTGCATCGCGAGCTCGAGGCTCAGCGAGCGGGCCTCGTCCTCGACCTCGATCGAGATGACCTCGGGGTGCACCGGTTCGCTGCGCTTGCTGCCGTTGATGTGGTTGACGTAGTCGACGAGGCCGTTGTCGTAGCGGTAGCTGACCCGCTTGGCCGTGAGCGTCTTCTTCTCGCCGGAGCCGGCGTCGGCCGCCGCGTCCTGGGGCTCGTCGTCCTCGGTCGACTCCTCGACGACCTCGAGGTCCTCGTCGAGGTCGTCGAGGTCGACGTCGCGCTCGCCCGCGGGCTGCTCGATGCGCTCGTCGACGAGGTTGATCGTCAGGCCCTTGTTGAGGAAGGCCATCTGCTGCATCCGGGCCCGGATGGTCTCGAAGTCGTAGTAGACGGTCTCGAAGATGTCGGCGTTGGCCCAGAAGGTGATCGTCGTGCCGGTCTCGTCGGTGGCCTCCTGCTTCTCGAGGGGCCCGTCGGGCACGCCGTCGGTGAAGCTCATCCGGAAGACGTGGCCCTTCTGGCGGACCGCGGCCTTGAGGCGGGTCGACAGGGCGTTGACGACGGAGCTGCCGACGCCGTGCAGGCCACCGGAGACCTTGTAGCCGCCGCCACCGAACTTGCCGCCGGCGTGCAGCTGCGTCAGGACGAGCTCGACGGCGCTGATCTTCTCGACGGGGTGGATGTCGGTGGGGATGCCGCGGCCGTTGTCCTTGACCCGGACGCCACCGTCGGCGAGGAGCGTGACGTCGATGGTGTCGGCGTAGCCGGCGAGCGACTCGTCCACGGCGTTGTCGACGATCTCGTAGACGAGGTGGTGCAGGCCGCGGGGACCGGTCGAGCCGATGTACATGCCGGGGCGCTTGCGCACGGCCTCGAGACCCTCGAGGACGGTGATCGCGCTCGCGTCGTAGTCGACGCCGTTGGGCCGGACGTCGGCCGGGACCGCCGGTGCCGCAGGGACCACGGGCGCGTCGGGGTCGGGAGTCGCGGTGTCGGGTGCTGCCACGGAGTCGGATCCGGTGGAACTGGGGGTGGTGCTGGTGGTGATCGGCTCGTCGGCGTCGGACACGGCTCTCCTCGGTGGTCAGACCTCATGCGGGCGGCCCGACGTGGACGTCGAGCCGCAACCTCATCAGTCTAACGGTCCGGGGCCGTAAACCGTGCCCTCAGACGCGCGAAACGGGCACTTTCCGGCCCGAGAACCCGTGGATCCGAGGGGAGGATCACGCCCCGGGGATCCAGCGCCCCTCAGGCACCCTCACCCGCCGCATCGCCCTGGGCCACCTCGAGGCGTCCGTCCGCACCCATTCTCCTCCGTCCTGGGCGGCCCGAGAGCCGGCGTCCACAGGCCATCCGGGCCCTGCCGCGACCCGAGCCGGGCACCAAAGAGGGCACCAAACCGGGGTATGCCGGGAGGCCGGGTCCCAGCGGGACCCGGCCTCGCGGCATACGACCTCGGTGGGGTGGCTCCCCGCGTCAGAGGATGCCGCGGGCGTGGAAGGCCGCGCGCACGGTGGCGGCGTCGGTCGCACCGTAGAGCGCGGTCGTGGCGTCGACCGTCTTCTGCGCTGCCGCGGCCCACGTCGTCGACGGGGCGTAGGTGAACTGGGCCTCGAGGATGATGCGCGTCGCCTTGTCCCGGCCGAAGGCCTTGTTGACGTCCCAGAGCGCGTGGCTCCAGATCTCGCCGTCGTCGTGCACCTCGCCGGTGCGGTTGGCGACGGTCTTGGTCGTGTCGAGGCGGCGGATGCAGTGCGGCGTCGTCGAGGTGTAGGAGGTCGAGTCCCAGTCCATGACGCAGACCCACGGCGTCGTGGCCGTGTCGGCCGAGTTGCCCTGCGACATCGTGGCCGCGAGGTAGTCGCCGAAGCCCTCACCGATGGCGCCCGCGTCCGAGCCGCTGCCGAAGCCCGGCACCTGGTCGTCCTGGACCGCGTGGCCGTACTCGTGCCACACGACCTCCTGGTCCTCGCCGTCGTCGACGCCGCCCGTGCCGATGGTGATGGTGTCCTGGCTCGGGGTGTACCAGGAGTTGTCCTGGGTCGTCGTGTTGACGCTGAGGTCCTGGGACTCGTGGTTGACGTCGGCGAAGCCGAGCGACTGGATGTAGGCCTGGACCCGGTCGACGGCGTAGTAGCTGTTGACCTGCTCGAACCGTGTGTCGCTGCGGGTGTAGGGGAAGGAGAGCGTCGACGAGAAGGCGGCGGCGTTCTTGCCCTTCTTGCTGTTCGTGACGTTGGCCCAGCTGCCCTTGAGGTAGCCCGAGCCGTCGAGGTTGGCGAGGGTCACCGTCTTGTAGGCCGACGCGGGGACGGCGCTGTCGGCGTTGTTCGCGTCCTTGAGCGACTCGTTCTGCAGGGCGACGACGGGGTTGGGGTCGAAGACCTTGCCCGAGCCGCTTGCGAGGACCCGCTCGTCGGTGACCTTCGTGACCCGGCCGCTGCGGGCGTCGACGAGCACCTGCTTGTCCTGGTCGGTCGTGACCTGCCAGGCCAGCGTGGCCGCGGCCCCGGCGGCTCCGGGGACGACGACGAGCCGGCTGCCGCGGGCGTTGCCGTGGCCCTTCGCGGCGGTGGCGGCGGAGGCGCGCGCCACACCAGGCGAGACCGAGGTGAGGCCGGTGACGGCACGGCGGCCGTCGTCGACCGAGGCGGCGGCGCCCGTGGCGTGGACGGCGTACCAGCCGCCGAGCACCGGCACGCCACGGTAGGTCTGGGCGTACCAGCTGTGCGAGCCGAGCAGGCTCAGGCGCACCTGGACGAGCGTGAGGTCCGCGGGCACGGAGGCCCCGGCCGTGGCGGGGGCCGGCGCGGCGACGGAGCCGGCGGCCGCCGTCGAGAGCAGGGCACCGACCGCGGCGACGACCGAGGCGGTGGCGATGAGCGGCGTACGACGCATGTCGAACCTTTCGAGGAGTGGAGGCCAACGACACAGGCAACCACGCGCGGGAGGTCCGCGTCCGGAAAGGATTCGTAAAGACTTCCCCTCGTTTCGGCAGGGCGGGCAGCGGCGTCGGGACGACCCGGGCAGACCGTCCCCGATCGTGACGTGAGGCGCCACCGCGCGAAGGCTCGAGTCGGGACACTGCGCGGACAACCTTTCCGTGCGGATGACGGTCTGGATGGGTGCCGGCACGTGCCGGGACGAGCCGACAACAGGGGACGCGGGTCATGGACGATGCAGAGCGGAGGGCCGATTTCACGGCCTACGTCAGGGCGCGCGAGCAGTCGCTCGCCCGACTCGCCTACCTGCTGAGCGGGGACCGGGACGCCGCCGAGGACCTGCTGCAGAACGCGCTCGCCAAGGTCTACCGCCACTGGGACCGCGTGCAGGTCGCCGAGCTGCCGGACGCCTACGTGCGCCGGGTCATGGTCAACGAGAACAACTCCCGCTGGCGCGGACTGCTGCGCCGCCACGAGTCACCGAGCAGCCACGTCCTCGAGGTGCTCGACCCGCCAGGTGCACCCGGGCTCGACCCGGCGACGTCGATCGACCTCTGGCACCACGTGCAGAGCCTGCCGCGCCAGCAGCGGGCGGCCGTCGTGCTGCGCTACTACGAGGACCTCACCGAGGCCCAGACCGCCGAGGTGCTCGGCTGCTCCATCGGCACCGTCAAGAGCCACACGAGCCGCGCGATCTCCGCGCTGCGCTCCCGGATGAGCGAGGCCACGGCATGAACCCCATCGACCCCGGTCTCAAGCAGGTGCTCGACGAGCGCGGCGAGGGCGTACGCGTCGTGGCCGACCTCGCGGAGCGCGCGATCGCTCGCGACCGCTCCAACCGACGCCGCGAGCTCGGCGGGACCGCGCTCGTGGCGGGCCTCGTGCTGGCCGTCGCCGTGCCGGTGGGGTGGTCCGCCGTGCGACCGACCGGTGACCGGCCGCTGCCCGTCGGACCGTCGGCGTCGACGACCGCCCCCACGGGGCGACCGTCCACGCCGACCGGGAGCGCCAGCAGCGCCCCCACTCCCACGTCGATCCCGACCCTCACCGCCGACGGCGCGCCCGCGCCGGTCACGGTCCACTTCGCCACGGGAGGGCCGACCGGGACCACGACCGTCCCCTACGTCGCGGACGGCGTCATCTACGACGGGACGAGGCAGATCGCGCTGACCGGCAAGCTGACCGGCGGCTCGCTCGCGCGGCTGGCCGGTGGCGGGTGGCTCGTGGCCCAGGGGGAGACCGGTGTCTACTACGTCGTGGACTCGACCGGGGCCAACACGGTGCGGCTCGACGGCGAGTCCAGCACGGTCAACGCCGACGGCAGCGTCTTCGTCATCGAGTCGCGAGGCTCGCTCACGGCGTACGACGCCGCGGGGGCCCGCATCGGCCGGCTCGCGGCCTCGACCTGCGACTGTGCTCCTCAGGGGGTGGCGAACGCCGAGTCGCCCGGGTACGACGCCGTCGGGATCGTCGGGCCCGTCGTCTATGCCAGCCGAGGCTTCACCGGCAGCTCGGTCGCGTGGGACGTCGCCACGGGAACACGCCGAGCGGTCGCCGGATCCCCCACACTCGTCGATGCCGCCCGTGGGACGGCCCTCGTCGGCGTGGCACCGAAGCCGGGTTCGAAGCAGGTCTGCAACGAGCTGACGGACCTCACCTCAGGTCGGACGATCTGGCGGCTCTGCGGGCCGCTCGTCTTTCGGGCGTTCTCGACGGACGGCGCCTACCTGCTCGCGACCGGCTACATCGACGGGCTCGACGACTCGCAGCTGGACCCCGACCGGACGTTCCTTTATGGCGGACTGGTTGTCGTGCGCACCAGCGACGGCGCTGTCGTGATGGAGGGCGGCAGCAGCAGCGCACGTGGTGGCGCCTCACCCGTCAGCTATCGCATGGGGGGCGACGGCACCGTCACCGTGCAGGTCGGTGCGACGACCGGGGACCGCAGCCTGCAGCGCTGCACCCTCGACGGCGAGTGCATCGTCGTCGCACCGGGTCGGGCCCGGGACACGGACATCCCCGAGGGGGAGGACCCGTACTTCCTCGCCGACAACTGAGCGCGTGCTCAGTCGTCGGCGAGGGTGCGCTCGAAGAGGGAGTGGATCGCCTCGGGCAGGTGGGGCTCCTGGAGCGTCACGTCGCAGCCGGCCTCGTCGCACACGACGGAGTAGATGTACGCGTCGGGGTGGGTGCGCTCGGTCGAGGCGGCGATGCGCTGGAGAGTCGGTGCGGCCAGCAGGTGCTGCCAGTCCTTCGCGTCCCGCTCGGACAGGTCGCCCAGGGCCAGGCGGCGTTCGCGGACCTGGCCGGCGAAGCCACCAGAGCGACGGAGGAGCACCTGGGCGTCGGCGCCCGGGACCTGTCCGGAGGGCCCGCCCCCTGCCGGACCAGGCGTCGGGGTCGAACCGCCGGCGCCGCCCGCCTCACCGACCGGAGCACCGGCAGCCGCGGTGAGCACGCCGACCTGCTCCCACGCCGAGCGCACGGCCGTCTGCTCGGCGGACCCGTCACCGTGGGCACTGCCCGCGGCGGCCACGGTGAGGCCGGCGAACGTCGCGAAGTCGCAGTCGGCCTTGATGCCGTCACCCGACACGACGGCATACCAGATCGCGCCCGGGCCCTCCCAGGCATTGCCGCCGATCGCGTCGGCCGCGAGCACGAAGGCGCGGTTGGGGATGCCGGAGTTGATGTGGACCCCGCCGTTGTCGTCCTGGGTCTCGACGTAGTCGTCCATGTGCGCGGGCTGCGGGTCCTTGCCGAGCCGTGGGTCGTCGTAGGCCGTGCCGGGGTTGCGCATGTCGCGCAGGGCGCGACCCTGGACCGAAGGGTTGAGCAGGTCGGCGCCGACGAGCCAGTCGGCCTGCGCGGCGCTCTGGCCGAGTGTCTTCTGCTTGACGAGGACGCCGAACACGTCGGAGATCGACTCGTTGAGCGCGCCCGACTGGCCCTGGTAGAGCAGGCCGGCCGTGTGCTCGGTGACGCCGTGGGCGAGCTCGTGCCCGATGACGTCGAGGCTCTGGGTGAACCGCTCGAAGACGACCCCGTCGCCGTCGCCGAACACCATCTGCGAGCCGTCCCAGAAGGCGTTGTCGTAGTTGCGGCCGTAGTGGACCGTGGCGAGCAGCGGCATCCCCTTGCCGTCGAGCGAGTCGCGGTCGTAGGCCGTCGACCACAGCTCCCAGGTCGCCCCGAGTCCGTCGTAGGCCTCGTTGACCGCGACGTCGCCGCTCGCGGCCGCGCCCTCGGTGCGCACCGTCGTGCCCGGGGTCGTCTGGCTGCCCTGGGCGTCGGCGATCGTGCGGTGCGGTCCCGTGCCGTGGGCCGTCGGCGACGTGACGTCCTCACGACGCGGGGCCCGTCGCGTGGTCGGGCGGGCTGTCGGCGTGTGCCGTGAGGAGCGCAGCTCCTCGTCGTGCCGGAGCGCCTCGCGGGCATGGGCGGCCAGGGCCGGCTCGTCGCTGGCCGCCAGGGCCTCGAGCATGTAGGGCGGGACGATCGTGCAGTGCGGCGTCCGGGTCTGCGGCGTTGGCTGCGTCGAGGTCATGACGACAGTCTGCGTCGGAACACCGACACCCGCCCTCCGAGCGGTCCTACAGTTCGCAGCGTGATCACGATCAACGTCGGGGGCCGCGAGTACGACTCGTGGGACGCGCTGCCCGAGGAGGTGCGGGCCCAGCTGCTCGCGGCCGGTGTCGACCCGGGACCGGACGGACGCCTCGACTCCGTCGACCTGTCGCGTGCCCATGGCTCGGTCACGCGACGCACCACCGTCACCGGACCCGGCGGTGCGCCCCTGCCTCCCGTCGTCGCCGAGGTGCTGTCCTCCATCGCCGACGCCTTGGGCTCGGCGCTGCACGGTGCCGTCGGGCCGGTCGCGCCGACCGCCGGAAGAGGGCCGGCGGCCGAGCCGGACGCACCGCCGGCGCCGACCACAACCGAGAGCCTGCCCGCCGTCGAGCGCGCGGCCGTCGAGACCGACACCGAGGACACCGAGGACACCGAGGACACCGAGGACACCGACGCCTCCGCGCCGGCGCGATCCCGGCGCGTGCCGCGGGTCCTCGCCTGGGTCGTCATCGCCGGCACCGTGCTGCTCGTCGCCACCGTCGTCGTCATCGGCCTGAGCGGGGTCTGAGCGGGATCTGAGCGAGGTCTGAGCGAGGTCTGAGCGGCGCCGCCGATCAGCCGTAGGTGTCGCGCGGTCCTCGCGAGTCGGGGGAGCGACGGGCGCCGCGGTTCCACGACGGCGCGCTCGGGCCGACGACCTTGAGCTCGCTGACCGCGCCGGCCCCGATCTCCTCGTCGATCCGGGCGAGCAGTGACGAGGCGAGCAGGCGCATCTGCGTGGCCCAGGCCGTCGAGTCGGCGCGCACCGTGAGGATTCCGTCGACGAAGGTGAGCGGCTCGACGTGGCCGGCGATGTCGGGCCCCACGATCTCGGGCCAGCGGCCCATGACCGAGCCGACCGCGACGTCGACCTTCCAGCCGCGGTCGAGCAGCAGCCGGTCGAGCTGGTCACCGAGCAGGGCCGGGTCGCGACCGTCGCGGGCCGAGCCGGACAGCACCGGCGCGTCACCGATCGGTCGGCGTCGCTTCTTCGGCCGCATGCCGGGGCGCAGGCCCTTCTCGGCCGCTCCGGCCCGCGCCCGCGCCAGCGCCGAGGCCGCCGCGTCGGCGATCTGGGTGTCCTCGTCGGTCGGCGCGGGAGCGTCCTCGGCAGCACCGGCCGCCGTGTCGGGGGGCTCGGCCCCGGGGGCGTCGTCACTCATCGTCGCCCTCCCCACCCGACTCATCGCCGGCGGTGTCCTCCGCGAGGGCCTGAGGTGGCTCGCTCACGGACGCACCCACGGAGCCCGCGGCCTGGACCTGACCGAGCACGACGGCATACGTCGTGCCGTTCTCGCGGAGCACGTCGGGCACGTCGGCCCCGACCGCGGCGGTGATGAGCACCTGCTCGCAGTCGGCGACGAGCGCCGCGAGCCGCTCGCGCCTGCCGGAGTCGAGCTCGGCGAAGACGTCGTCGAGCACGAGCACAGGGTCGTCGCCGAGGTCGCGGCGCAGGAGCCGGTATGCCGCGAGCTTGAGTCCCAGCGCGAAGCTCCAGGACTCGCCGTGGCTGGCGTACCCCTTGGCGGGCAGCTCGCCGAGCGAGAGGACGAGGTCGTCACGGTGGGGCCCGACGAGGGAGATTCCCCGCTCGATCTCGCTGGAGCGCACCTGCTCGAGGGTGTCGAGCATCCCGGTGCGCAGCTCCTCGATCTCGGGGACCTCACCGGCCGCGAGCCGCTTGGCGAGGTCCTCGTGGAGGGAGCTCTTGTAGGTGGCGCGTGCGTTCGAGGCGGCCGCGCTCACCGCGTCGTAGCACTCGGAGAGGTCGGGCACGAGGTCGCGCAGCAGCCGCAGCCGTGCGTAGAGCAGCTGGGCCCCGACCGAGGCGAGATGGTCGTTCCACACGTCGAGGGTGTGCAGGGCCGCCTCGCGGGCCTCGTCGACCGGCTGGTCGCCGTCGCGCGGCGGACGCGGCGGGCGACGGGCACCCTTGCGAAGCACCGGCGCCGCGGACTTGAGCAGGGCGTTGCGCTGCTTGAGGATCTTGTCGTAGTCGGACCGGACCCCCGACCACCGTGGCTGTCGCTGCACGAGCAGCTCGTCGAGGAAGCGCCGCCGCTCCGAAGGGTCGCCCTTGACGAGCGCGAGGTCCTCGGGCGCGAAGAGCACCGTGCGCACCGTGCCGAGCACGTCGCGGGGCCGCGAGACGGGGGAGCGCCCGAGGCGGGCGCGGTTGGCGCGACCCGGCGTGATCTCGAGCTCGACCATCGTCTCGCGGTCGTCGCGGACGATGGCCCCACGCACGATCGCCTGGGCCGCGCCGAACCGGACGAGCGGCTGGTCCGTCGCCACGCGGTGCGACCCGAGCGTGGCGAGGTAGCCGACCGCCTCCACGAGGTTCGTCTTGCCCTGGCCGTTGAGACCCACGAGCGTGGTGACGCCCGGCGTCAGCGCGAGCTCGGCGCTCGGGTAGCTGCGGAAGTCCTTGAGGGTCAGGTGACGGACGTGCAAGGAGGGTGCGGCGCTCTGCTCAGGCCTTCTTGGCGGTCTTCTTCGCCGCGCGCTTCTGGCCGCGCGCGGAGTCGGCCATGTCGGTGGCCGTCGTCGCCGACGCCCGACCGGAGGAGGCGGCCTTCTTCGCGGCGCCGACGTTGGCCTGCGAGGCCGTCGCGGACGCACGCTTGCTCGCCTGCTTCGTCGCGGAGCGACGCGAGGCGCCCTTCTTCGCCGCGGCCTTCTTGGCCGGGGCCGCCGGCACGTCGCCCTGGCGCAGCTTCTCGCCCTCGGCGATCGTCATGACCTGGTGCCCGCCGAACTGGCCGCGCAGCGCCGCGACGGCCTGCATCGTCGGCGAGCTCGACTGGCGCGAGGCGAAGCGCGCGAAGAGCGAGGCCGAGATGACGGGCATCGGCACGGAGAGGGCGATGGCCTCCTCGACGGTCCAGCGCCCCTCGCCGGAGTCGTTGGTGTAGTCGGACACGTCGTCGAGGTGGGGGTTCTCCTCGAGCGCGTCGACCATGAGGTCGAGCAGCCAGGATCGCACGACGGTGCCGCGGCTCCACGCCTTGAAGGCACCGGGGACGTCGGTGACGATGTCCTTCTTCTCGAGCAGCTCGTAGCCCTCGGCATAGGCAGCCATGAGGCCGTACTCGATGCCGTTGTGGACCATCTTCGTGTAGTGCCCGGCACCGACCTTGCCGGCGTGGACGAAACCCTCGTCGCGCGGGCCGTCCGGCCGCAGCGCGTCGAAGATCGGCATCGCCCTGGTGACCCACTTCTTGTCGCCGCCGCACATGAGCCCGTAGCCGTTCTCGAGGCCCCAGATGCCACCGCTGACGCCGCAGTCGACGTAGCCGATCTTCTTCTCGCCGAGCAGCTTGGCGTTCTCGAAGTCGTCGGTGAAGCGCGAGTTGCCGCCGTCGATGACGAGGTCGCCCGGCTCGAGCAGCTCGGCGAGCTTGGCGACGGTCTCACGGGTCGGGTCGCCGGCCGGCACCATGACCCACACGACGCGCGGGGCCTCGAGGGCCTTGACGAGCGCCGGCAGCGTGCGCACGTCGGCGACGTCGGGGTTGCGGTCGAAGCCGACGACCTCGTGGCCCGCGCGACGCAAGCGCTCGCGCATGTTGCCGCCCATCTTGCCGAGACCGATGAGACCGAGCTGCATGTCGCGAGCCTTTCTGCGGGGGAGTCTGGCGGGGAAGCGTGCGGGGCGGAGCGGGTGACGCGGTTCGAGGCTACGCCTGCCCGGCGGCATACGGCACCGGGCGCTCGGGTGCGCCGCGAGCGCGGTGCGGGAGGTGGGTGTCAGCTGGCGAAGCGGACCGGCATGAGGACGTAGCGGTAGCTGGTGTCGGGCTCGGAGTCAGCCTCGGCCTGGCCGGTCAGCACGGCCGGGCGGCTCGGCTGGGTGAACGAGAGACGGCTCCAGGCGGTGCCGACGGCGTGCAGGCCGTCGAGGAGGAACTGCGGGTTGAACGCGATCTGGATCTCGGGTCCGTTGAGCGTGGCCTCGACGGCCTCGGAGGCCTGGGCGTCGTCGCCGGTGCCGGCCTCGATGGCGACCTGGCCGTCGGTGAACTTCAGCAGCACCGGGGTGTTGCGCTCGGCGACGAGGGCGACACGCTTGACGGCCTCCTCGAGCGCCGCTGTTTCGACAACCGCCTCGGTGTCGACCGACGTGGGGAAGATCGAGGTGACCTTGGGGTACTCGCCGTCGAGCAGACGCGTCGTCGCACGGCGCTGGCCGGCCTCGAAGCCGATGAGGCCGTCGCCGCCCTGGCCGAGCGCGAGCTCGACGGAGCCGGACGCACCGAGGGCGCGTGCCGTGTCGGAGAGCTGGCGAGCCGGGATGAGCGCGACGTGGCTCGCGTCGGTGGCCGACGGGCTCCACGTCAGCTCGCGCATCGCGAGGCGGTAGCGGTCGGTCGCGAGGAGGGTCACCTTGTCGCCGTCGATCTCCATCCGCACGCTCGTGAGGATCGGCAGGGTGTCGCCCTTGTCGGCGGCGATCGAGACCTGGGCCACCGCCTGGGTGAAGACGTCGCCGGCGATGGTGCCGCTCGTCTCGGGCGCGAGCGGCAGCGTCGGGTAGTCGGCGACCGGCATCTCGCGGAGCGCGAAGCGGGACGAGCCGCAGGCGACGTTGACCTTGCTGCCGTCGGTGCTGACGTCGATCGGCTTGTTGGGCAGGTTGCGCGAGATGTCGGCGAGCAGGCGACCGAGCACGAGCACCTGGCCGGCCTCGGCGACGTCTGCCGGCACGGTGATGCGCGCGGACACCTCGTAGTCGAAGGCGGACAGCGTCAGCGTGCCGTCCTCGTTCGCGTCGACGAGCACGCCAGCGAGCACAGGAACCGGCGGGCGCGCCGGGAGCCCACGGGCCACCCAGGTCACGGCCTCGGCCAGGACGTCTCGCTCAACCCGAAACTTCACGGTGCACTCACTTCGACGGGGAAGGACATTGGGGCTCAGACACTAGTGCCTGCCGGTGACTGGCACCACAGACACTCCCCGAATCGCCGAGGCGGCGAAATCACGCGATTGCCCGCCGGGTCCGTGGACCCTCTCGAGCCGGCCCTGGGCGTCCGGTCGGACCCTCGTTGTCGGGGCTCCCCTCTATGACTGGGATCTCGTCATAGTCATAGGTGCTGTGGATGCTGTGGACAACCGGCGTCGGTGCAGGTCAGCCTGCCGATGGGGGTGTGCACGGCGTGTGGGGTCGCGCCGGATGCGGCGGCCCCGCCCTGTGGACGGATCTCGGCCGTGCACATCGTCCTCACAGGAAGCCCGTGGGTTGTCCGCAGCTTTCCGGCCGTCGTCCACACGTTTCCACAGAGGCGTGTGGAAGAGCGGTCGGGATATGTCCGATTTGAAATGATTGATGACTAGTCACCTGTGCACGGTCCGGCCCACGGCTTCCACAGAGTTGTCCACAGGCGGTGGACAACTCTGTGGTCCTCGGTCTCGTCGCGTCTACGGGCCTCGGGTCACGGGGAGGTCACGCTGTGCACACAGGTGTGGACAAACCTGTGGACGGATGTGGACGTATGCCGTGTGCCTGGGCGGGTGCAGCCGTCCCGGAGTGGGCCGACTAGTCACCGGCCGGCGCGATGACGCACCGTCGCGAGGCCGCGAGAAGACACTCGAAGAGGGCCTCGCCGTCCGGAACCGGGCCCAGCTGGGCGAAGACCTCGCTCGTCACGGCGCCGAGCAGCAGGGTCCAGGCGGCCAGGCCCTGGGTCAGGGCGACGGCGTCGAGCCGCGTCAGAGCGAACATCGGTGCCTCGAGCAGTGCGCCGACACCGGCCTCGGCGCGCGCCGGCACGAGGCCGAGCCGCCGGGGGTCGGCGAGCCGGTCCGCTGCCCGGACGTCGTCGAGCAGGGCGACGAGAAGGACGAGGACGGCCGTGCCCGGCTCCTCGGTGCGCTCGGACGGGGCCTCGTAGTCCGGGACCGGAGAGCCGTAGATGAGCGCGAAGTCGTGCGGCCGGTCGGCCGCCCACGCGCGCAGGGCTCGGCCGATGGCGTCCCAACGTGCCTCGAGGTCGTCGTGGGGGACGGTGTCGTGGGCGCGGCGGACGGCAGCGGCGAGTGACCAGTACGAGTCGACGATGAGGCGGGTGAGGAGCTCGTCGCGACTCTCGACGTAGCGGTAGATCCCGGAGGAGACCATGCCGAGGTCGCGGGCGACGGCGCGCAGGCTGAGCGCGGCCGCCCCGTCAGTGGCCAGGTGCTCACGCGCCACGCGGAGGATGTCGGCCTCGACGGCGAGCCGGTTCCGGGCGCGCTTGCCCAGCGGGCCGGCAGGCGTGTCGGCGGGTGCATCGGCGGGTGCATGGGCGGATGCGTCCGCGGGTGTGACGTCGAACGGGTCCATGGACCGAGCCTGCCACATCTCGCGCGAAAATGTGAGCAGTGCTCTTGCTTTCGTCGCCGACTGCTGCCACCATCGAAATGTGAGCGGTGCTCACGCCACGATCTCGAAGGAGCAGACCATGACCCACCACCTCGTCCTCGGCGCCGGCGGCGTCGGCCGCTCGACGACCGCCGCACTCGTCGCCCTCGGCCACACCGTGACCCTCGCGTCCCGTTCGGGGCGGGTCGTCGAACGCCCCTGGCAGGACACCCACCCGGACGCGGTCGAGGTCGTCGCCGTCGACGCGAGCGACGCGTCCGCGCTGACGGCCCTGGCGCGCGGTGCCGCGAGCATCGTCAACGCCGTCAACCCGCCCAGCTACATGACCTGGGACACCGACTGGCCGCCCATCGCCGCCGCCACCCTCACCGCCGCCGAGGAGTCCGGAGCCGGCCTCGTCATCATCGGCAACCTCTACGGCTACGGCGAGGTCGAGGCGCCCATGCACGAGGACGACCCAATGCGGCCGTCCGGTCACAAGGGCCGCATCCGTGCCGACATGTGGACCGAGGCGCTGGCCCGCCACGAGGCCGGCCGGCTGCGCGTCACCGAGCTGCGCTCGAGCGACTACTTCGGACCGGGCACGACGCCGCGGACCAGCTACCTGGGCGATGTGGTCATCGACGCGCTGCTCGCCGGCCGACCGCCCCTCGTGCCCGCCGGCCGGGCCGACGCGGCCCACTCGTGGACCTACGTCCCCGACGTCGGCCGGCTCGCAGCCCGGGTCGCCGCCGGCGACGACGGCTGGGGTCGGGCCTGGCACGTGCCGACCGCGCCGGCCCGCACGTTCGACGAGGCCGCCGGCGACGTCGCGCGCGTCGCCGGCGTCAAGCAGCGTCGGGTACGCGTGCTGCCCCGGCCGCTCGGCACCGCGGCCGGCATCGTCGTCCCCTTCATGCGCGAGCTGCGCGAGACCCGCCACCAGTTCGAGCGGCCCTTCGTCCTCGACTCCGAGCTCACCCAGCGCACGTTCGGGCTCGCACCGACCCCGTGGGACGAGGCGCTGGCGGCGACCGTGGCCGCCCGGCGCGCGGCCAAGGCTGCGAGGCCGGCCCACGCGGGAGCCGCGGCCTGACGCCGACGCGGCCCGACGGCATACGCCATCGGGCCGCGTCAGCGGGCGTGCTCGGGTGTCAGTGCGACTGCTGGCGGATCCGGTTGGTCAGCTCGGTGACCTGGTTGTAGATCGCGCGGCGCTCACCCATGAGCTCGCGGATCTTGCGGTCCGCGTGCATCACCGTCGTGTGGTCGCGGCCGCCGAAGTGCTGGCCGATCTTCGGCAGGCTGAGGTCGGTCATCTCGCGGCAGAGGTACATCGCGATCTGGCGGGCCGTCACGAGCTGGCGCGAGCGGCTCGAGCCGCAGAGGTCCTCGAGCGTCACCGCGTAGTAGGCCGCGGTCACCGCCATGATTGTCGCCGCGGTCACCTGGTTCGGCGTCTCGTTGGGCAGCACGTCCTTGAGGACGATCACCGCTAGGGGCAGGTCGACCGCCTGGCGGTTGAGGTTGCTGAACGCCGTGACGCGGATGAGTGCGCCCTCGAGCTCGCGGATGTTCGTGCTGAAGTTCGTCGCGATGTACTCGAGGACGTCGTCCGGCACCTTCATCCGGTCCTGGATCGCCTTCTTGCGCAGGATCGCGATGCGGGTCTCGAGGTCGGGCGGCTGGACGTCGGTGAGCAGGCCCGACTCGAAGCGGGTGCGCATCCGGTCCTCGAAGCCGGACAGCTCGCGCGGCGGCAGGTCACTCGTGATGACGATCTGCTTGTTCGCGTTGTGCAGCGTGTTGAAGGTGTGGAAGAACTCCTCCTGCGTCTGCAGCTTGCCCTGGAGGAACTGGATGTCGTCGATGAGGAGCACGTCGACGCTGCGGTAGCGGTTCTGGAACGCGCTCGCCTTGTCGTCGCGGATGCTGTTGATGAAGTCGTTGGTGAACTCCTCGGAGTTCACGTAGCGCACGCGCACGTTGGGGAACATCGTGCGGGCGTAGTGCCCGATCGCGTGGAGCAGGTGGGTCTTGCCCAGCCCGGACTCGCCGTAGACGAAGAGCGGGTTGTACGCCTTGGCCGGGGCCTCGGCCACCGCGACCGCGGCCGCGTGGGCGAAACGGTTGCTCGCGCCGATGACGAAGGTGTCGAAGGTGTACTTCGGGTTGAGCCTGGTGTCGCCCGGCGAGCTGGGCTCGGGGCGCTGCTGGAGGCGCAGCGGCCCGCTCTCGCCACCGCTGAGCGGGTCGGGGCCGAGCTCCATCCGCGTCTGCGACTCGTAGGTCGGCTGCCGTGGCTCGTCGAGGTCGGCGCCGTTGAGCGCTGGTGCGCTCTCGGCGAGGTCGCGCAGCGGGTTGTGGGCGGCCTGGCCGTAGCCGCCGTTCTGGTGGCCGCCGATGGCCCCGGAGCCGTTGCCGGACGGGGAGCCGGAGCCGGCGCCCCCGATCTGTCCGGCGCCCGGACCGCTGCGCGAGCCGTCGTGGACCTGACCACTCGGCTCGTCGCTGATCATGCCGAGGTCCGTCTCGAGGCTCTCGTCGACCGAGACCGCGAGCTGGACCGGGTGGCCGAGCTGGCTCGCGAGGGCCTCGTGGATCTGCTCACGCACCCGCTGCTCGAGAAAGTCCTTGGTGAACGTGTTGGGTGCACGCACGAGCGCCGTCTGGTCGAGCACGCCGACGAGGCGGCACAGCCGGACGAAGGCGCGCTCCTGGTTCGACAGGCCCACCGAGTCGAGAGTGCCGAGCGTCTGCTGCCAGATCTGCGCGTAATCGACGCCTGTCTCGGCCACCTGATCCCACCTGCCCCTGAGTCAATTCCGTTGCACCTGTTGCGATCCCGGCTCGGTTCGTCTCGAGCAAGGGCTCGAGTGCGCCGGGGTCGGACCTGCGGGGTCCGTCCGTGTCCTGGTGAACGATGCCCTGTTGTCCACACGTTTGTCCACAGCCTGTGCATGGGGTGGCGAGGATCGTGAGAGTCGAAAACCTACAGCCGCAGGCTCGCCGGTGACAATCGAGTCGTCCACAGATCTCCGGCCGGACGGCGTGTCGGCTTGCAATCGCCGTGGGACCTTCGAGGATCGTGAGTTTTGGTCTGCTCGCCCGGGGCGGCTCCGTCGGTTTGACCCTCTCTCGACGGCTCCCGTATCGTTGACCGAGCGTGTCTGCGACCTCTTTCGCATGCCCATGGCCCCGAGCCCGGCCCAGCCGGACCCCCTCGGCCCTCCACGGGCTTGCCGATTGCGGTCGCATCGGCCACCGACAGCCCCACAACGGGAGCCGGACCGACGTCGTCGTGACGTCGGACGGGCCCCTGCAACCTACGGAGAACCTCGTGAGCAAGCGCACCTTCCAGCCGAACAACCGTCGCCGCGCCAAGACGCACGGCTTCCGCCTGCGCATGCGCACCCGCGCCGGCCGCGCCATCCTCGCCCGCCGCCGCAGCAAGGGCCGCGCCGAGCTCTCGGCCTGAGCAGCCGGAGGCCGCGGCGTGCTGCCGGCACGTCACCGACTGCGTGAGCGGACGGACTTCACGACGGCAGTACGCGGGCCCGGCGCCAGCAGAGCAGGCGGGCGACTCATCGTCGTGCATGCCAACCGGACCGATGCGCGTGCGGAACTTCCGCCGCGCGTCGGTTTTGTTGTGTCCAAGGCCGTCGGCAACGCCGTCGTGCGCAACCGGACCAAGCGCCGGCTGCGCGCCAGCGTCGCGACCCGGCTGACCGGCATGCCGACCGGCCTCGACCTCGTCGTGCGCGCCAACCCGGCCGCGGCGGAGGCGACGTGGGACGAGCTCGACCTCGCCGTCGGGCGCCAGCTCGAGAAGGCGTGCCGGCCATGAGCCCCACGGTCAACCAGGTGCTCGCGGCGCCCCTGCTGCTGGCGGTCCGCTTCTACCAGCGGTTCGTCTCCCCACTCTCCGGACCCAACTGCCGCTTCTACCCCAGCTGCTCGGCGTATGCCGTCACCGCGCTGACCCGGTTCGGACCGTTACGTGGTGGTTGGCTCGCGATCCGCCGGCTCGGCCGCTGCAACCCGTGGAACCCGGGCGGGGTCGACCCCGTTCCCCAGACGTGGGCGACGCGAAACGACGTGCGGCCGGAGGACTTCCGTCCGGCCGGAACCGCCGAGGACGAGCACGACCACCAGCACGACGAGCACGCCCCGCACGCAGTCCCGCACGCGGTCTCCCACCGCGAACCCACGACCTGACCAACCGGCATATGGTTGCCGATCAGTGGTGAGTGGCCCAGACACCTCGAGCCCGAGCTGAACCGGCCGGCCCACCAGACCACAGAGGAAACACGTGATCGACTTCTTCAACACCCTGCTCTATCCGATCAAGCTCGGTGAAGCCTGGGTCATGTACGGCTGGCACTGGCTCTTCGACAAGATCGGCCTCAACGGTGACCTGGCCGGCTGGGCCTGGGCCATGTCGATCGTCGGCCTCACGGTCGTCGTCCGACTCCTGCTCATCCCGCTCTTCGTGCGCCAGATCCACTCCTCCCGCCGGATGCAGCTCATCCAGCCGGAGATGCAGAAGATCCAGAAGAAGTACAAGGGCAAGCGAGACCCTGAGTCCCAGAAGGCCCAGCAGGCGGAGATCATGGATCTCTACCGGCGCACCGGGACCAACCCGTTCAGCAGCTGCCTGCCGATCCTCATCCAGAGCCCCTTCTTCTTCGCGCTCTTCCAGCTGCTCAACAACCTCAAGGCCCAGGCCGAGGGGGTGCCCGGCCACGACGCGATCGGCCCGATCACCCGCGAGGTGGCGGCGCAGATCGAGAGCTCGACGATCTTCGGCGCCAAGCTGTCGGACTCTTTCCTGACGCCGGGAGCCTCCCTCAACGTCAAGATCCTCACGGCCGTCCTCATCATCCTCATGTCGGCCACGACGTTCACGACGCAGTACCAGCTGATGCGCAAGAACATGCCCGCAGCCGCTCTGGACAACCCGTTTGCGAAGCAGCAGAAGGTCCTGCTGTACCTGATGCCGATCTTCTTCGCGATCTCGGGCGTCAACTTCCCGATCGGCGTCCTGATCTACTGGCTGACCACCAACCTGTGGACCATGGGCCAGCAGTTCTACGTCATCCGCAACATGCCGGCGCCCGGGTCCGAGGCCGAGCGCGCCCGCCGTGAGCGGATGAAGCGCAAGGGCAAGGACATGCAGGAGCTGACCGTGCCGGGCCTCGAGTCGACCGAGACCGTCCCCGACGACGCGGTCAAGTCGGGTCAGCGCCAGCAGCCGAAGGGCAAGAAGCGTGCCCGCACGCAGCCGACCAAGAACCGCCGCTGAGGTTCATCCACACACTTGTCCACACTGCCTTGGGGCCTCTGACCTGCGAAGACGTGAGTTGTCCACAGATCTGCCCCCCGGTGAACGAAGGAGTTTCCAATGAGCGACACCCAGGCCACGGACGTCGAGACGCCCACTGACGCCACTGCCGAGCCCATCACCGGAAAGACCACCGGCGAGACCACCGTGCAGGTCACCGAGGTGCCCGAGTCCACCCCGTCGGTCGAGGTTTCCCGGAGCGACGAGGCGGTGGAGACCGCCTCGTCGGCCGAGAGCTCGGACGCGACTGTGGACTCCGACGAGCCCGAGGTCGAGGACCAGGGCAACAAGGCCGACAAGGGCGAGAAGAAGTCGCGGGTCCGGATGCTCGAGCGCGAGGGTGAGGTGGCGGCCGACTTCCTCGAGACCCTCCTCGACATCGCCGACCTCGATGGGGACATCGACGTCGACGTCGACGGCGACCGGGCTGCGATCGCCATCGTCGACTCCGACGAGGGCCGCGTCCCGCGTCGCCTCGTCGGGACCGACGGCAAGGTGCTCGAGGCCCTGCAGGAGCTGACCCGACTGGCCGTGCAGGTCGAGACCGGCGAGCGGAGCCGCCTCATGCTCGACATCGCCGGCCACCGCGCGCAGCGTCGTTCGGCTCTCGTCGAGCTGGCCAAGGTCGCCATTGCCGAGGTGCAGGAGTCGGGGACGAAGCGCGCGCTCGAGCCGATGACCGCTTTCGAGCGCAAGGTCGTTCACGACGAGGTCGCAGCCGCCGGTCTCGTGTCCGAGTCCGAGGGTGTCGACCCGCACCGTCACATCGTCATCCTTCCTGCCTGACCACCTCCCGTTTCACGTGAAACGGGAATCGACCGCTGCATCCGAGACGGCATCCACGAGGAGTGAGAGCGCGTGACCCACGATGCTCTCGACCCGGCGGAGCTCCCCGCGACGCCGGCCGCGGCATCCGCGGTCTTCGGGGACCGGCTCGCGCTGGCCGAGCACTTCGTGGCGATCTTGGCGGACACCGGGATCAGCCACGGCCTGATCGGCCCTCGTGAGACACCGCGGCTCTGGGACCGTCACGTGCTCAACTGCGGCGTCGTCCACGAGGCGATCCCCCGGAGCGGGGAGACGCAGCAGGTCATCGACGTGGGGTCGGGTGCCGGTCTCCCCGGTCTGGCTCTGGCCATCGCGCGTCCCGACCTGGACCTGCACCTCGTCGAGCCGCTCGCCCGGCGCACCGGGTGGCTGTCGGGCACCGTCGCCCAGCTCGGTCTGACGAACGTCACGGTGCACACGGCGCGGGCCGAGACCATGTGGGACCGGCTGCACGCCCCGTGGGTCACGGCCCGGGCGGTGTCACGCATCGTGCAGCTCGCCGAATGGACGCTCCCGCTGCTCGAGTCGGGCGGCAGCCTGCTCGCCCTGAAGGGGAGCAGCGCCGTCGACGAGCTGGCCGAAGGACGTACAGCACTCACGCGTCTAGGCGTGATCGACGCCGAGGTGCACGAGTACGGTGGGGACCTCCTGGGTGACCCCACCATCGTGCTCCGGGCGACGATCGGCGAGGTCGTGGACCGTCGACGGTTCCGCTCGCGCCAGCCGTCCAGTGCCGGTTCGGCCCGCCGTCGGGCTGATCGGCCGCGCGGTTCGCGACGCTCCGACCCGGGAGCGGGCGGGCGTCCGCGCCATCAGCCATGATCGTGTCCAGACCATTTCGATGGATGACCCTCGCGGATCCAGCCGTGGGCCGTCCCTCAACCCCGGAGGTGCACTCCCTGTGACGATGTCGACCAACCTGGGCTGGCCGAGTGAACCCGAGCCGGGACCGGAGCACCGACGTCTCGGGTGGCTCGCGCGCATGTTGGGCGTTTCACGTGAAACGAGTGACGGGCAGCAGGCAGAGTCGGGACGCGAGACGTCGGGCGACGAGACGCAGGCAGCGAACGCTGCCGAGGCGGCGCACTCCGGCACCGGCGAGGTCGCGGATACCCTGTCTCCGGCGGACGCCACGTCCGGAACCGATGACGTGGCGGGGACGCACGACGAGGGTGCGGTCGACGAGAGCACCGTCGACACGGAGCCCGTCGACACCGAGCCCGTCGACACGGAGCCCGTCGACACGGAGCCCGGCGACGACATCGCTTCGGATGACGGGGCCGGCGAGCGTGGCCCCGGGACGGTGGAAGCGCACGTCGAGCCCACGTCGTCCGACACCGAGGCGCCGGGCGCGCAGCCCGATCCCCTCGAGCTCGGGCACGACCTTTCGGCCTCCCACGAGCCGCTGCCGTCGACCGAGCAGCCGCTCGCCGACGAGACCGCGGCCTTCGGTGAGGGTCAGGTGATCGAGCCCGCTGCAGGAGCGGCACCCGACGACCGGCCGGTCGAGGACTCGGGTCTCACACCCTCGGATGCCGAGGTTCCGGGGGTCGAAGCGGCGCACGACGAGCTGCCGGCCCCTGTGGACAACGCGGTGGATGACGCTCCGGGAAATGCCTCTGTTGAACGGGAAATCACGTCGAACGAGGCTGGGGACAACGCTGTGGACGAAGCCCGACGCGCCTCCGAGCTCAGGGCCGACCATGCCGATCGTGAGGCCCTCGCAGCGGCCATCCCGACCGCCGGCCAGGACACGCCGCTGGCGATGGAGCTCGCCGAGAACGCCCGTCGCCGCATCCAGCTGACCGGTCGTCCGTTCCCGAAGCCGGTGGGTCCACGGGTCCTCACCGTGGCCAACCAGAAGGGCGGCGTCGGCAAGACGACGACGACAGTCAACGTCGCGGCCGCCCTCGCGCAGTCGGGACTCAAGGCCCTCGTCATCGACCTCGACCCGCAGGGCAATGCCAGCACGGCCCTGGGGATCGACCACCACGCCGAGGTGCCGTCGATCTACGACGTGCTCGTCGAGGGGACCCCGCTGCTCGATGTCGTGCAGCGGTGCACCACGGTGGAGAACCTCTACTGCGCACCGGCGACGATCGACCTCGCCGGTGCCGAGATCGAGCTGGTCTCGCTCGTGGCGCGTGAGTCGCGCCTCCAGAAGGCGATCACTGCCGCAGCCGAGGCCGGACACGAGTTCGACTACATCCTCATTGACTGCCCGCCCAGTCTGGGCCTGCTCACCGTCAATGCCATGGTCGCCGCCAGCGAGGTCTTCATCCCCATTCAGTGCGAGTACTACGCCCTCGAGGGTCTCTCGCAGCTGCTCAAGAACATCGACCTCGTCAAGCGTCACCTCAACCCGGCGCTGCACGTCTCCACGATCCTGCTGACGATGTACGACGGCCGGACGCGCCTGTCGGCCCAGGTCGCCGACGAGGTCCGCGAGCACTTCCCCACGGAGGTGCTCCGGACGTCGGTGCCCCGCTCGGTCCGGGTGTCGGAGGCGCCGAGCTTCGGCGAGACCGTGATGACCTACGACCCGGCCAGCAGTGGGGCTCTCGCGTACCTCGAGGCGGCGGGTGAGATCGCCGACCGCGGAGCCGCCGGTCGCACCTGACCTCGACACGATCCTCGTCCCGAAACGGGGCCGTCACCGTCTGGTGACGGCCCCGTTTCACGTGAAACGCGCACTGGCATCCCGTTTGAGCTGAGGAGCGCTGCGCCCGGCGGCCGCTCGATGCACCTCGAGACGTCGCAGAGTCCAGGTGAAACAAGAAGAAGTCGCTGAGCGGCTCGACAGGGTGGGGTAGGCGTGTCACTGCCAGTCCCGTCGACGCTCGTTTCACGTGAAACGAGACGGACGCGGCTCGGCGTCAGAGGACCCGGGCGTCCAGGCGCACTCTCCAGCAGGGGGACGACGGGCCTGTCACGGCCACCCACCGTTCCACGTGAAACGTCGTGAGACTCGGAGCGACCGGCGTCGTTTCACGTGGAACGTCGCCGCTGGCCTGTCGACGTGATAGCGCGACATGAGGTCAGGTGGGCGGGCGGAGTGGTCACGTGCACCTAGACTGACCGACGGACGCGATGGCCGCGTCGGCGATGGCGAGGGGTTGGCGAATGGCGGAGAAGCGTCGAGCACTGGGTCGAGGCCTCGGGGCACTCATCCCGAGCGCGCCGAGCGGAGGCGCCGGTCGACCCGTGGACGTCTTCTTCACCGAGCAGAAGCAGGCAGGGCCCACCACGGCCGAGGCGCCGGGTGCACCGGCCGGTCCCGACGGGGCTGCCGATCTGACCACGCCGCCGAGCACGGCCGCCCCGAGCACGTCGACATCCAGCAGTGACGCTGCGGTCCAGGGAGCGGAGACGACGAGCAGTGGACTCGCCGTCGTCCCCGGCGCCGAGTTCGCCGAGCTCGACATCGACTCGATCCGCCCGAACCCCAAGCAGCCGCGCACGGTCTTCGACGAGGACCACATGGGCGAGCTGGTGCACTCCATCCGTGAGATCGGCGTGCTCCAGCCCATCGTCGTGCGGCGCATCCCCGCCGACCAGCTCGACGAGGCCGAGGGCAAGACCTTCGAGCTCATCATGGGTGAGCGCCGCTGGCGTGCCTCGCAGGCCGCGGACCTGGGCGTCATCCCGGCCATCATCAAGGACACGAGCGATGACGACCTCCTGCGCGACGCACTGCTCGAGAACCTGCACCGCAGCCAGCTGAACCCGCTCGAGGAGGCCGCGGCCTACCAGCAGCTGCTCGACGACTTCGGGTGCTCCCACGAGGAGCTCGCCACGCGCATCGGTCGCTCCCGACCGCAGATCTCCAACACCCTGCGGCTGCTCAAGCTCCCGCCACTCGTGCAGCGACGCCTGGCGGCCGGTGTCCTGAGTGCCGGCCACGCCCGCGCCCTGCTCGGCATGGCCGACGGTGCGGCTATGGAGCGGATGGCCCAGCGCATCGTGGCCGAGGGCCTGTCCGTGCGCAACATCGAGGAGCTCGTCGCGCTCGGCGAGGGCAATGACGCCCCCAAGCCCCGTCGGCCGCGTGCAGGGAGCCGCCACCCGCAGCTCGACGACTTCACCTCGGGACTCTCGGACCACCTCGAGACCCGGGTCGCGATCGCGCTGGGTCAGCGCAAGGGCAAGATCACGGTCGAGTTCGCCTCGATGGAGGACCTGCGCCGCATCCTCGGGCTCATGGGCATGTCGTCCCCGGCGCGCGACTGACGCACACCGTCCGTCAGAGCCAGGCCGGCGGACGGGGGATGCGTACGACGGTGAGCCCGCCGACGCGCAGCACGTCGGCGTGGGGATCCTGCTGCACGGCTTGGGCGATGGACGCGCACTCGGCCGGCTCGCACCACCGCGGGTAGAGACCCTGCTGGTCGTAGAGCATGGACCGCACGGTGACGGCGGTCATCGAGCCCCGGGCCGTCGCCTTCCAGCGCGGCTCCATCCACATGACGACGGTGTCGCCGGGGTGCTGGCCCACGAGGGCTGCCGTGTCGCTGACGATGACGTCGTACTGGTCACGCGTCACCCGGTGCGCCCCGAGGTCGGTGCGCCAAGAGACGACGCCGACGACGGCGATGAGCGCCAGCGCCACCAGGCCGGCGATTCGTGACGGCCGAATTCCTTTGAGCAGCAAGGCCGCCGGCAAACACACGGCGGGCCAGGCCCAGAGCGATGCCCTCGTGCCGGTGACCACGCCGGAGTAGACGGTGAGCCCCGCCTCGAGTGCCACGACGATGACGAGGGCGCCGAGCACGATGACGGCCGCGCGTCGCGTCGTGGAGTCGACGAGCGCCCAGACGACGCAGACGGCCGCGACGACGGCCGCCCATCCGAGAAGAGCCACGAGGGAGGCGAACTGGGTGCCGTAGCGCCCGACGTTGGTCGTGAGGTCGTCGAGGCTCCTGAGCGGGTTCGGCCGACGCCAGGCCGAGATGGTCAGGCCGAACGTGCCGAACGCGAGCCAGTTGAGGGCGTACACCGTCAGGACACCGATGCCGTACGACGCGACGAAGGCGACGGCCCCGACGAGCAGGCGGCGCGTGGACTCACCGAGCTCCGTGACGACGAACGTGAGGAACACGAGGGCGGCCACCGGCGGGTAGGACAGGATCGACAGGACGACGAAGACCACCATCCAGACCGCGAGCATCCAGCGGCGTCTCCGGGCCCAGGGGAGCGTCCACACGGCCGTGGCGGCGACGATCATCGAGGCCGAGAGCGTGCCGGGCCAGTAGATGAGGCGGATCCAGATCGCCGACACGAACACGGCGAAGGTCAGGACGAACGTCGAGAGCCGGGTGGGCGGCGCCAGCGCGCGGACGAACCCCCACACGAAGGCGGAGTAGGCCACGACGAAGACCGTGGAGGCCACGACGATCGAGGTGCGCTGTCCGATGACGTACCAGTAGACGGTGTTCAGCCAGCGGCCCTCGTAGAGGTTGCGGATGAGCTGTGCCGTTGATCCCGGCTCGTGGCGACCAAGAGTGAACGACCAGTCGTCGTGCCGGATGAACGGGTGTGCCACCTGCAGCACCGCTCCGGTGACGACCAGGGCGAGGCACAGGGCGCCGAGGACCACGAGCCGGTCGGGCGGTGTGCGCCGAGGGCGCCACGACGAGCGCTCCCTCGTCGCCGGCTCCGCCGTCACGCTGGCGGTGTGGGTCATGCGGCCCCCTGGGTCCGGTGGGGTCGAACATACGGGCACAGCCCCTGACTCTGCTCTCCCGCACCACGGTAGCCCCAGCACCTGCACGGTCACTGGTACGTCGATGCCAGGACCCGGTGCGTCGCGGATCGGGTACGTCGTGCAGGATCGAGCCACCGGGGCAACGAGGGGCACAGGGAGGTCGAGGATGCCCGAGGGTCACACCATCCACGCGCTCGCCGACCGCCTCGACCGGGCCTTCCGGGGCCACGAGGTCGAGGCGTCGAGTCCGCAGGGCCGGTTCGCGGCCGACGCCGAGCGCCTGGACGGACGGGTGTTCGAGCGGGCCCAGGCGTGGGGCAAGCACCTCTTCGTCGAGATCGGGGATGCGACGCTGCACGTCCATCTCGGACTGATCGGCATGTTTCCCGTGAAACATCTCGACGCTGCCGTCCCACCGGCCCCGGTGGGAGCCGTCCGGCTGCGGCTCGTGGGTCCCGAGCACTGGGCCGACCTCCGCGGGCCGATGATCTGCACCCTCGTCGACCGGGCGAGACAACGCGAGATCGTCGGGACGCTCGGACCCGACCCCTTGCGGCGTGGCCAACGTGCAGATACCGGGTGGGACCGGGTGCGACGGAGCCGTCGCACCGTGGCGGAGCTGCTCATGGACCAGTCCGTCGTGGCCGGGGTCGGCAACGTCTACCGCTGTGAGGTGCTCCATCGTCTCGCCGTCGACCCGCTCACGCGAGGCGTCGATGTGTCCGAGGAGGTCTGGCGCGAGATCTGGGCCGACCTCGTCCTCCTCATGCCGCTCGGTCGGGTGTTCTCGCAGATCCTCACCGTCCCGGACCAGGTGGAGGCCGCCGCCCGCGCCAAGCGCTCGGGGCGGGCTCGGGAGATCAGCCGACGGCTGACGGGGGAGCGGCTCGGTGACACCTTCGACCGGAGGTTCCTCGTCTACAAGCGCACCGGAGAACCGTGCCCGAGGTGCTCGAATCCCTTGCAGGAGAGGGAGATTGCGGGACGTCGACTCTACTGGTGCCTGGCGTGCCAGGTGCGGCACTGAGACCCGCGCGACTCACCAGCCCCTGAACGGCGCACGCGCCAGGACGGGGATCTCGACGTAGTCGTGGCAACCGAGCACCGGCAGCATCATCCGGGGCGGCTGGGGCATCCGGGACCGGCCCTCGTCCTCGGCCAGGTCGACGGGGGCGCCCAGGGTCAGCACCTCGTCACCCAGGTGCATGCGCCCGCCGCCTGCGGCCCTGAGATTGGCGAGCCAGTCGACCCTGCGACCGTAGGTCAGGGCGACCGTGACGACACCGCCGCGGTCGAAGGCCATCATCGGCACCCGGAAGGTGCGCCCCGACCGTCGGCCGACGTGCTCGAGCTCGACGAACCAGCCATGGCCGGCGAGGTGGACGAGGGCCTTGTTGAGAACCTTCTTGTTCAGCTGCGTGACCGCACGAGGGATCGGCATCGGGACCTCCGCCCCCAGCCTCGCACCCGCGACGCCTGCCGGCACCCCGGAACGTCTCCCCCGGGCCTGACGACAGAGAGACACTCCACCTGTCTCTGCCGGGCCCGCGCCCGCCTAGGCTGGCGCCATGGCCCTCACCGGATCGCGGCCGGCGCCGACCCACGTGCTCGCCCACCTGTCCGACACGCACCTCATCGCCGCCGGCGGACTGCTCGCCGGCCACATCGACACCGAGGCGCAGCTGCGCAAGGCTCTTGCGCGGGTCGAGTCGTCGGGGGAGCGGGTCGACGCCCTCGTCCTCTCGGGTGACCTCGCCGACAGCGGTGACCCCGCGGCGTACGAGCTGCTGCGCGACATCGTCGACCCCGTCGTCGCGCGGCTCGGCTGCGCCCTCGTCCTGACCGGCGGCAACCACGACGAGCGTCGCCCGATGGCCCGCACGCTCCACGGCATCGACACGGATGCCCCGCAGGACACCGTGACCGACTGCGAGGGGCTGCGTGTCATCGCCATCGACTCCGCGGTGCCGGGCTATCACCACGGCGGCTTCTCCGACGACCAATATGCTTGGCTGGCAAACGAACTGGCCACACCGGCGGAGCACGGCACGATTCTCGTCATCCACCACGCCCCCATCACCTACCGATCTCCGGTGATGCAGCTGCTCGACTTCGACGACGTGGATCGACTGCGCGCGGTCGTGGAGGGCAGCGACGTCCGCGCGGTCCTCAGCGGCCACCTCCACGTCACGAGCTTCGGGACGCTCGGCTCGGTCCCGGTCATCGTCGCGGGTGGCGTCAGCTACGTCGACGACGTCGGAGCGCCGCGTGAGCTGCTCATGGGCGTCGACGGTCCCCAGTCGTGGAACCTCGTCGAGGTGCACGCCGACCAGGTTGTCGCCACCGTCGTGCCGATCGAGCAACACGAGACGTGGCCCGCGCTCTCGGCGGCCGTCACGGAGTTCATGGAGACGGTGCCGGAGGCCGACCGCCGCGAGGTCTTCTCCCGGAAGCGCACGTGACCAGATGTCCCTTTCGAAAATCGAAGTGTCGAGAAGGGTGACCCCCGATCGACATGGGAGTGAGGGTCCGACACGCGGGCCGCACGCAGCTAGGAGTCAGACATGAGCCAGGTCGAGAAGGCCACATCCGCAGACGGCACGACCATCGCCTTCGAGGCCTACGGCACGGGACCCGTCGCGGTCGTCGTCGGTGGCGCCTTCTGTGACCGCGGCGCGTTCCGGGACCTCGCCCAGGCGCTGGGCGAGCTGGGACTGACGGGCGTCACGTACGACCGTCGTGGACGCGGCGACAGTGGAGACACGCAGCCGTACGCGGTTGCGCGCGAGGTCGAGGATCTCAACGCCGTCATCGCGGCAGCAGGTGAATCCGCCTCTCCCGCCTACGCTTTCGGCGCCTCGTCTGGCGGCGCGCTCGTCGTCGAGGCCATCGCCGCGGGCGCACCGATCGCCAAGGGGTCGGCCATCGAGGTGCCCTACCGCAGCGACGCCTGGCCGGCACCGGACGACTACATCGGCACCCTCGAGCGCTTCGAAGCGGCGGGTGACCGCGAGGGCATCCTGCGCTACTTCAACAACATCGTCGTCGGGATGCCCGACGAGATGGTCGAGGGGATGAAGGGCACACCGATGTGGGATCCGATGCTCGCGATGACCTACACGGTCAAGTACGACGGCCTCTGCCTGGGGGGTGACGACCAGAACCTGCCCACCGAGACCCTGGGCCGCGTGACGGTGCCCTTCCTCTCGGTCTGCAGCAGCGGCACGATGATGCCGGCCCTGCACGACTCGGCCGTAGTCCTCGCCGACGCGCTGCCTGACGCCCGGGCGGTCGAGCTCTCCGGCGAGTTCCACCAGGTCCCCGCGGCGGTGCTCGCCCCGGTCCTCGCGGACTTCTATCGCTCCTGACGCGCGTATGCCGTTGGGTTGCCTTGTGTGACAAGGCAACCCAACGGCATACGCCGTCGAGGGACTCGTCAGCCGGCGAGCAGGGCGAGCACGGGGTTGTGCTCCGGCGGCACGACCTCACGCGGCGGCCCCGGCGGCGTGCCGTCACCGAAGGGCGAACCGCCGAGCTCCTCACGGCCGTGCGGCGTCGCCCAGTTCTCGAGGGACGGGCCGAGGGGCACGACCCCTGTCGGGTTCACGTCGCTGTGCACGACGTAGTAGTGCCGTTTGATGTGCGTGAAGTCGACCGTGTCGCCGAAACCGGGCGTCTGGAAGAGGTCACGCGCGTAGCCCCACAGAGCCGGCATCTCGATGAGCTTGCTCCGGTTGCACTTGAAGTGGCCGTGGTAGACGGGGTCGAAGCGCACGAGCGTCGTGAAGAGGCGCACGTCGGCCTCGGTGATGTGGTCGCCGACGAGGTAGCGGCGCGTCGACAGGCGCTCCTCGAGCAGGTCGAGGTTCTCCCAGAGCCGGCGGTAGGCCTTGTCGTAGGCGTCCTGGGTGCCGGCGAAGCCGCAGCGGTAGACGCCGTTGTTGACGTAACGGTAGATCGGCTCGCTCACCGACTCGATCTCGTCGGCGAGGGCCTCGGGGTAGAGGTCGGGTGCACCCTCGCGGTGGAAGTCGCGCCACTGGGTCTCGAGGTCGACGGTGATCTGCTTGAAGTCGTTGGTCACCACGGCGCCGGTCGGCACGTCGACGATCGCGGGAACGGTGATGCCGCGGGGGTATTCGGGGTCGCGCGTGAAGTAGGCGTCCTGGATGCGGGGGATCTGCAGCACCGGGTCGAGGCCGCCGGGGTCGAGGTCGAAGGTCCAGCTGCGCCGGTCGTGGGTCGGGCCGCAGATCCCCATCGACAGGGCGTCCTCGAGCCCGAGGAGGCGGCGCACGATGATCGCGCGGTTGGCCCACGGGCACGCCCGGGAGACGACGAGGCGGTAGCGGCCCGCCTCGACGGCGAAGCCGTCCCGACCGTCGGCCGTGATGCGGGTCGTGATGTAGTTCGTGTCGCGCTTGAAGTTCTTCTCGACGTAGGTGCCCGGCTCGCTCATGCTGCCCACCCTAATTCGGTATGCCGCGTGGCCCGGGGAGCGGCCTCGGCAACTCTCGACAGGGCCACGTGGCGAACTCGCCACGAACCCCGAGCCACCTCGACGCCGCGTCTACACCACCTCGACACGGCGGTTCTCGTGGTCATGCTGCCGACCGGGGGGCGGCGGGTCAGAATGGGGAGCATGAGGGCTGTGAGGAGACGCGATGCGTGAGCTCCGGCCCCTGACGCCCGACGCCGTCGGCGACCTGGTCGGTGCGTGTGCGCCGTGCACGTTCTGGCAGACGGTGCCGCGCAACGGCCACTCCGACGAAGACGACCCGCTCGACGCGCTGGCCGAGTGGGTCGAGACGGTGACGGCCGACTGGGGACCTCCGGGTCGGATCGCCTACGTCGACGGCACCCCGGCTGGTCACGTCGTCCTCGCCCCGGCGCGACACGTCGCGCGGCTCGCGGCGTTCCCGACGTCGCCGCAGGACCCGTCGACGCTCATGCTCGTCACGGCGGTCACGAGGCCCGGCTACGCAGGCCGGGGACTGCGCAAGGCCCTCGTGCAGTCGGCCGCGAAGGACGCCCTGCGGCACCGCACGCGATCCCTCGAGGCGGTGGCGGCGCGCCCGCTCGCCGTCTCGAGGCACGCCTGCGTGCTCGACGTCGCCTTCCTCGAGAAGGTCGGCTTCCGGGTCGAGCGCGACCACCCGGCATACCCGCGGCTGCGGATCGACCTGCGCACGGTCGTCACGCTGCGCGACGGGGCGGCGGCAGCGATCGTCCGGGCCCTGGACCGGGTGCCCCGGGTGCGGCCGGTGCCCGAGACGCACCCCAACGGGTCGAGCCACGCGCACGTGACCGACCGCCGCTGAGCCGTCGAGACGGCTGCCGCGCGTCAGCCGACCGTGCGCTCGGCTCCCACCTGCTGCGCGCGCATGGTCTCGAGGTGGCGACGCAGGTCGTCGAGACGCAGGACCCCGGTGCGCGACGTGTCGGCCTCGCCGAGGTAGACGCGCTGGAGGGCCACGACGACGGCCTCGGCCACGTGGTCGAGGGTCTGCGCGCTGGCCAGGGCCGAGGCGTCGCCCTCGTGGCTGAGGTAGCCGAAGTCGAGGCGGACCGCGGGCATCCGCGTGCGTCGCAGGAGCGGCCACGTGCGAGCGTGAGCGCGGCAGTCGGTCAGGCCGGTACGGGCCACGACCTCGCGCAGGAGCAGGTCGGCAAAGCTCTCGCCGATGACCGACCAGTCGGCGTGCGCGGCGTTGTCGGGGTGGCCGTAGAAGTAGGTGGCCGCTCCGTGGGCCGAGCCCGTGACGGAGTGGTCGGTGTGGAGCGAGAGCACGAGGTCGGCCTCGCAGGAGTTGGCGAAGGCCGCCCGCTCCTCGTCGGTGCCGCCGTCGGTGGCCTCGGTGTGGGTGAAGACGACGCTGACGCCGTGGGCGGAGAGCCGGCCCTCGATGCGTCGGGCGAGGTCGAGCGCGAGCCGGCCCTCGGCCAGCCCACGCAGGCCCTGGGCACCCACGTCGCCGCCGCCGTGTCCGGGGTCGAGCACGATGGTGCGCCCGCTGAGGCTGTAGCCGCTGCGACGGATCTGCTCGCGCTCGCGCAGGGCGTTGGCCGATCCGCCACTGACCGAGCGGCGCAGCCCCGCGAAGGCCCGCATCGTCTCGGGTCCGACGGTGCCGTCGGGGACGAGCCCGACCGCGGCCTGGAAGGCGCGCAGCGCGGCGTCGGTGCTCGGTCCGTGGAGGCCGTCGACCTTGCCGGGCGTGAAGCCGAGCTCGACGAGCCGGGACTGGAGGGCCACGACGTCGTCACCCTCGACGAAGTGCTCGGGGACGTAGCGCAGCACCCGGTCACCGAGCGCCCAGCGGGCGCCGTCGAGGACGGCATACGTGGAGCGACCGACGATGCCGTCGACGATGAGGCCACGACGCTGCTGGAAGGACTTGACGGCCTGCTCGACGCGTTCGTCGTAGACCGCGTCGCCGAAGCGGTCGCTGTGCCCCGAGCCGCCGGGAAGGTCGCCCGAGAGGACGAGGCGTTCGCACACGGCGGCCACGGCCGGGCCGGAGTCACCGCGCCGGAGCACGACTGACTGCTGTGGGGTCATCTCGGCTCCTTTCCTTGAGGGGCTCCGGAGGGGGTCGCGGGTGGCTGTGCGTCAGTCCGGAGCGGTCGGGCGCCGTCAGCAGCGTAGTACGCGAAAGGGGTGGCACCGTGACGGTGGACCACCCCTTCGACGTTTGGCTGTCAGGCGATGAACTCCTCGAGCTCACGCAGGAGCTTCGGCTTCGGGTGCGCGCCGACGATCGTCTTGACGACCTCGCCCTTGACGTAGACGTTGAGCGTCGGGATCGAGACGACGCCGTAGCGGGCGGCGGTGTCGACGTTGGCGTCGGTGTCGAGCTTGACGACCTCGATCTTGTCGCCGTACTGCTCGTTGATCTCCTCGAGGATCGGGGCGACCTTGCGGCACGGGCCGCACCACGTCGCCCAGAAGTCGACGAGCACGGGCTTGTCGCTCATGAGGACGTCGTCGGCGAAGGTGGCGTCGGTCGTGTTCTTCAGTGCCATGGAGATTCCTTCTCGTGGTTGGCGCGGGGGCGGCGGGGCTGGGTCGTGAGTTCGGGCGTCGGGATCGACGTTAGGCGTCGGCGCCGACGGTGACGCGCGGGTCGGGGATCTCGCCCGAGTCCGTCTCGTCGATGACGGCGGCCTCGGCAGCGGCCTCGGCGGGTGACGTGGTGTCCTCGAGCGCGGCGAGGTAGTGCTCGGCGTCGAGGGCGGCGGCGCAGCCGGACCCGGCCGCGGTGATGGCCTGGCGGTAGGTGTGGTCGACGAGGTCGCCGCAGGCGAAGACGCCGGGGACGTTGGTGCGGGTCGAGCGGCCGTCGACGAGGACGTATCCGGCGTCGTCGAGAGACACCGTGACGCCGTCGCCGGCCGCGAGGAGCTCGTTGCGGGGGTCGTGACCGATGGCGACGAAGAGTCCGGTGATGGGCAGCTCGCGGGTCTCACCGGTGACGGTGTCGCGCAGCGTGATGCCGGAGAGCTTGCCCTCGCCGTGGATCTGCGCGACCTCGGAGTTCCAGGCGAAGCGGATCTTGTCGTTGGCGAAGGCGCGGTCGGCCATGATCTTGCTGGCGCGCAGCTCCTCGCGGCGGTGGATGATCGTCACGGTGCGGGCGAACTTCGTCAGGAAGGTCGCCTCCTCGATGGCGGAGTCGCCGCCGCCGACGACGGCGATGTCCTGGTCGCGGAAGAAGAACCCGTCGCAGGTCGCGCACCACGAGACGCCGTGGCCCGAGAGCTCCTTCTCGCGGGGCAGGCCGAGCTCGCGGTAGGCCGAGCCCATGGCGAGGATGACCGAGCGGGCGCGGTGGACGGTGCCCTCGCCGTCGGTGACGGTCTTGACCTCGCCGGTCAGGTCGACGGCCGTGACGTCGTCGGTGACGAGCTCGGCGCCGAAGCGCTCGGCCTGGGCGCGCATGCCGTCCATGAGGTCGGGCCCCATGATGCCGTCCTTGAAGCCGGGGAAGTTCTCGACCTCGGTCGTGTTCATCAACGCGCCACCGGCGGTCACAGCGCCCTCGAAGACGAGGGGCGCGAGGTTCGCGCGCGCGGCGTAGACGGCGGCGGTGTACCCCGCCGGGCCTGAGCCGATGATGATGACGTTGCGGACGTCGGACATGTGGGCTGCTCCTCGTGAAACTCGTGTCGTGGCCGCTCGTCCCTGCCCGGTGACCGACTGGAACCGGTACGTCGGGAGGCCGCGAGCCGCATAGGCCTCAACCGATCCTAGGCGGTTGTTGTTCCCGCGCTTGTCAGCCTGCGCGGGTGCGCCCGCGTGGCGGGACAGCGCGTGGTGCGAGTGCGCTCGTGGGGCTCAGGGGACGGGCGTGGCACCCGCGAGCAGGCCCGGCGCCCCGGTCGTGCAGCTGCGCTCGACGGCCCAGGCAGTGCTGGCGCCGGCCCTCGTGACGACGACGACGACCGCTGGACGTCCGGCGAACGTGGCGAGGTCTGCCGACACGGCGTCGGGCGCCGGGTCGGCCGCCCCGATCGCGCCGATCTCCTCGAGGCACGCCTCCAGCCCGATCGGCGTCGCGATCGGCCCGATACCCGGAGACTCGGCCGCCAGGTCGCGGATCGGCTGGCCGGGGTGGTCGAGCAGCGCTCGGGCCTGCGTGGCGAGCGTGCCGGCGGTGTATGCCGTCGTGCTGAGCTGGATGTGCAGCCCACCGGAGGTCCCCGGCGGGCTGGGCGGGGACGTCGTGGCCCCCGAGGCGTACGTGTCGCCGACGACCGCCGCGCCGTTGGGACGCTTGGTCACGTGCAGGGCCGAAGCGCCCACGGCGACGACGGCGGCAGCCGCGGCGACCGCGGTCACGAGGTAGATCGGCTTGGGACGGACGGCGCGAGTCGGCATCGCGAGCACGGTGCCGTGGTCCGCGTCGTCCGTCCCCATGGCGTCCGAGCCGGAACGTGAGGCGGACAGCGGTCCGGGGTCGACCCGCAGCCGGGCCGCGTCGAGCAGGGCGCCCGAGATGCGCTCGGACACGGCGTCGGGCATCGGTCCCGGGTCGGCCGCGCCGGCGAGCAGCGTGCGCACGTGCTGCTCGACGTCCGCGTCGAGGCGGGTCAGGGGGGCGTCGTCCGCGACCTCGTGCCCGTCGAGCCCGTAGCTCCCGTCGAGCTGGGCGGGAGGTGCCGGCTCCGTCGCCGCACGTCCGTCGGGGTCACGGACGCGAGGGTCGTGCTCAGGGGTGTGCGCGGACTCGTCCACGGATGTGGTCCTTCGGGCAGAGCGTGCGGTGGTCGTACGGGCAGGGCAGGGGTATGCCGGTCGCCGTGGTTTCGACGGCCCCCTGTGGCCGTCGGGTTCCACCGGATTCAACCATTCTTAGGCCGGTGCCCGAGCGGTGGCCCAGCGAGCCCAGGGGCCGACCGGTCACCGGTCGTCCCGTACCCCATGGGGGCCGGACGTGGACCGCCGTCAGTCCTGCTCGACGGGACGGACGCCCGGCGTGAGCCCGAGGTGCTGGGCCAGGGCCGCGCGTCCGCGGGCGCACCGCGACTTGATGGTCCCCTCGGCCACGCCGAGGATGACGGCGGCCTCGGCCACGGGAACGGCGTGCATGTCGACGAGCACGAGCGCCGCCCGCTGCCCCTCGGGGAGCCTGGCGAGGGCCTCCTGGATGTCGAGGCGGACCTCCGTCGAGGCGTGGTGGTCGTGCCGGTCGGCGAGCTCGTACTCGGGCAGCTCGGCGGTCGGCTTGCGCCGACGGAGCCGGTCGAGGCAGGCGTTGACGATGATGCGGTGCAGCCACGTCGTGACGGCAGCCTCGCCGCGGTAGGACTCGGCACGGCGGAAGGCCGCGATGAAGCCGTCCTGGAGGCAGTCGGCCGCGAGCTCGGGATCACGCACGGTACGCAGCGCCACGGCCCACATCCGGTCCTTGTGCCGGCGGAAGAGCTCGGCGAAGGCATGGTCGTCGCCGTCGACGTGCAGTGCCAGCAGCTCCCGGTCGCTCAGATCAGCGATCGGGGCGGCAACCCCCGGGCTCACGGTCAGCGCACCGTCACTTCGCTGATCTGCGCGCGGTAGTGGTTCGCGGCCTCGGCGGGCGCCGCCTTGGTGACGATGACGAGGATCTTGCTCGCCGGCTGGAGCTGGCCGCTGGTCTTGATGACGACGGTGCCGTTGGCCTTCTTCATCGAGCCGATCTTCTGCGCGCCGTCGAGCGACTTCGTCGAGCCGGAGTCGGTGGCGTAGACGGTGACGTTCTGCTCGGCGGGCAGGACGAGCTCCACCTCCTTGACGACGGTGGGCGCGCTGAGGTCGAGCAGGACCCCGACGCCGTCCTTGTTCCCGTTGAAGGAGGCAGTGCCGTACCAGCGGGAGCGCCACTGGGTGCTCGGGTCGCCGTCGAAGGTCAGCTTGACGTTCTGGTCGGCCTCGGTGCCGTCCTCGGGGTCGAAGCCCGTGCCGCCGACGACGCTGACGGCGGCGGCAGGCGGCGCCTGGGTCGTGCTCGGCGGCGCCTGGGTCGTCGTGCCCTGCGTCTGCGTGGCGGCGGGGGTGCGCGTCTTGGTCACCGTGACGGCGGGAGCCGGGCCGTCGTGCTGGCCGATCTTCATGACGTTGTTGATGCCGATGAAGAGCGCGATGAGCACGAGCACCCCGACGATCGCGAGCGCGATGCGGGACTGGGCACCACTGGGGGCCTCAGGGGCCTCGCGGCCGAAGACGGGCAGGGGCGGCTCGAGGCGGGTCGCGGGGGCCTCGTCGAGCGCGTCGACGAGGCCGATGTCCTCGCCGTCGAAGTCGTCGTCGTGCGCTGAACGGCGCTCGGCGGCCCGGGAGGCGGCCTTGTCGGCGGCGGCGCGGGCGAACGAGCCGACCTTGTCGCCGATGGCTCCGGCCACGCCGGCTGCTGCCGCCCCGGCCGCGGCGACGCCGCCCTGGAGCCGCTCGGTGGTGGCGCCGCGGGCGGGCGTCGTGCCTGACTGTGCGTCGGGGACGCTGTCGAAGAAGATCGTGCTGGACGGGCCGGAGTCGCCGGCAGCGCCCGCCATCGATCCCCCGGCCACACCGGTCACACCGGCTGCGCCTGCAGCGCCGACCGCGGCGGCGCCGGCGCGCACCGACGGCATGACGCGCGTCGGCTCGAGGGACTCGCGGTCGTCACGACTGCGCAGGCCGATGCCGGTGGCGCCGTCGGACGACGCCTGCTCACTGGGCCACGGCGCGATCTGCAGGGCGAGGTCGCCGGGCGAGACCGGTCCACGCCGGCCGCTGCCCAGGGTCATCCGGCAGATGAGGTCGAGGTCGTTGGGCACGCCCACGGCGATCTCCGAGGGGGCGGCCACGCCGCCGACGATCGTCGGGGCGGCCTCGAGCCCGACCGGCCCGCCGGCGGGGATCAGCCCGTCGTCGACGGACACCATCGGCCAGCGACCGGTGAGGCCGGCATACGCGATCTTGACGAGGCCGACCGCGTCGGCGCGGGACGCCCGCTCGTCGGAGAGCCGGTCGGCGTCGGTGAGGGCGGCCTCGGTGGCGAGGCCGCGCACCTTGACGGCGCCGTCGGACATGCGCAGGAGCGAGCTCGGCGTCAGGGCCAGGTGGTGCAGGCCGCGATGGGTCGCCTTGTCGAGGGCGGTGGCGGCCTCGCCCGTCAGGCGGCGCACCTCGTCGGGTGACAGGCCACCGCTCTGCAGCAGGTGCGAGAGGGGCGCGGCACCGGTCAGCGGCTCCTCGACGATGAAGCCGACGCCCTGGTCGGTGCCCACGTCGAGGACCCGCACGAGACGGGAGTCCTCGATGCCGGCGGCGCGGCGGGCCGCATCGAGGGCGGCGGCGGCGACCGACGAACCGGCCGGGAAGCAGACGAGAACGACCTCGCGCTCGAGGGTGTGGTCGTTGGCACGCCAGCGTTCGTGGTGGGTGCCCTCGGAGGTGCGCAGCGTGACCGCATAGCGGCCGCCCAGGACGGATCCGGGTCCGACTCCCTGCACGTGCGTCACCCTCCCTCGTCATGTCGTGCGCGGATGCGTGGCTCGCCACCCATCCTAGGCCGACTCAGTCGTGATCCCGGTCGTCCGCATCGCCGAGCGCCTCGTGTGCCGCGGTGACGGCCTCGATGTCGGCGATCTCGTCGACACGCGAGGTGCCCTTGACCACGGCGCGGATGACGCCGGCGAGCAGGACGAGCCCGACGAGGATGCCGCCGACCCAGTAGATGGCGGCGTCGAGCGGGTTGGCCGACACGGGGATCGTGGCGGGCGAGCCGATCTGGGTGCCGTCGGCGGTCGTGAGGAAGGCACGGATCTCGGCGCGCCCCGCGGCCACCGCGGCGACCTCGACGGGGACGTTGGTGCGCGAGGACGGCCCGATCGTCACGGGGTCGGGCTGCTCGACGATCCGGATGCGTGGGTTGTCGGGCACGAGCCGCAGGCGGATGTCCTCGACGGTGTAGTCGAGACCGTTCTCGACCGTGATGCGCAACGTGCCGTTCTCGGCGAGCAGGTTGATCGTGCTCGTGCGCGGCACGACCCGGATGGCGCTCGTGGCGGCCTTGATGTCGGCGTCCACCGAGTTGGCCAGGGTGACCCACCCGGCAGGGTTCCAGCGCCACCGGGCGCTTGCGAGCCCGTCGAGCACCTCGCGGTAGGTGCGCTCGAACTCCTCGCCGTCGCGCAGCACCGACGAGACGCTGAGGAGCGTGTCGCGCTGGTCGGCCATCCGGGCGAGCCGGCGCGCGTTGAGCACGGGCTTCGGGGCGGCGGAGGCCACGGCGGTGGTCGGCCTCGTCTGCGGCACGGCCTTGTCGTTGCCGCTGTCGGTGAGCAGCGACGCGGCGTCGACGGTCTCGAGCCAGGGCGCGCTCGACGTGGCCGCGAGGAAGGTCGCGAGGTCGGCGGCGTCAGGGTCGTAGGTGCGCGGCGCGGTGACGAGCACGGAGCGCGGCGTGCCGGCACGCTCGCCGAGCAGCACGAGCGTCTCGGCGAGGTAGCGCTGCACCGACAGGACGGGGCTGGGTTCGGTGCGCTTCGGGAGCAGTGCGGACAGACGCGTGTTGTACGCGAGCAGCCGCGTCCCGCTCGCCGTGACCCGCCGCGCGGTCGGGGTGTATGCCGTCTCCTTCGTCACAGCCGCGGCGTTGACGACGATGCCGGCGGGCTTCTTGACCGTCGTGCCGGACAGCAGCGTCTTGATGCCCTGCTCGCGCCCGGCGGGCAGGAGGCCGTCGACGGGCCAGACGATGTCGGCCCGGGCCGGCTGCCCGAGGCGGCCCGCGAGGGTGGACGCCCGGCTGACGAGGTCGCGCACGAGGGAGTTCACCGGGTCGACGCCGACCGTGGCGGCGACGTCGGCGTCGGCGTACGGCAGGGCCCAGACGCTCCGCCCGCTCAGCTGCGTGACGACGTCGTCGCCGAGGCGCGCGATGGCCAGCGTGGCCTCGGACGGGGCGCCGGCCGGCGGCGGGGTCGACGTCGTCGGCGGGGTCGACGGGGTCTGGGTGGTGCCAGCGGGGGCGGGGGCGCTCGTCCCGGCTGCCGGGGCCGGGGTGCCCGTGGTGCCCGTGGCTCCCGTGGCGGACGGGGCGGGAGTGCCCGAGGTGCCGGAGGGCGCTGGAGCGGTGGTGCCGGTGCCGCCGGGCGTCGGCGTCCCGCTCGGCGTCGGACCGGTCGTCCCGGAGCCGGCGCCCAGGTCGGGACCGAGCACCGACGGGTCGACGGCGAGGTCGACCGGCGTGCCACGCGTGCCCTCGAGGATGCGGGCCACCCGCGAGTCGGGGCCGATCGCCTGCTCCCAGGCCGCAAGGCGGGCCGCGTCGTCGCGCGCGGCGAGCGCGACGGTGGGGGGGAGGGTCACGGGCAGGACCGTCGCGACCTTGAGCGGGACGTACTCCTTGCGGCCGTTCCAGGCGATGAAGGTGCGCGTCATGCCGGTGGGCTCGCTCGCGCCCTCCTGGACGACCTCGACGGAGATCGGCAGCGCCGCGAACGCATCGTCGGACCGCAGCCGCTCCCACGGGACCGTCGCGGTGAAGGGCTGCGTCTGACCGGCGGCGACCGTGGCCAGCGACGTCGTGTCGACGGTGCGGCCGGACGTCTCGGTGCGGCCCGTGGCCCAGTCGTCGAGGGCGCTGCGCTGGTTGACCGTCACGTCGCCGCGCACGACCCGGACCTCCGGGCCCGAGAGCGGTCCGGTGAGCGGTGCGGTGACCGTGCCCGTGATCGTGACGTCCGCGCCGGGTCCGACGACGGCGGGTGTCAGCGTGTCGAGCACGACGACGGCGACGTCCTTGGCGGGCACCACGGCGGCTCGGTGGGTGGCGGACGAACCGGGCCGGGCGGCATACGTGCTCGCTCCGGCCGGGGACGGGACGGCGCTCGCGGCCGGGCCCACGGACAGGCCGAGTGCCGCGAGCGTCGCTGCCGTGGCGGTCAGCCGGCGCACGAGGTGGCTCCCGCGGCGCCCCCTCGTGTCGGGACGCCGCGACCCTCGAAGGATCACGCCGTCCCCGCCAGCCGGTTCCACGCCGCCTGCGCGATGCGGCGCTCGTTGGGGAAGGTGAGCCTGCGGTGCACCTCGTCGAGACGCATCCAGGCGACGTCGATGGCCTCGTGGTCGGGGTCGTTCTCGATGGAGAGCTCACCGCCCGTGGCCTCGAGGAGGTAGTGGTGCACGAACTTGTGGACGCGCTTGTTGGACGTCGCGAACCAGTAGTCGATGGTGCCGAGCTCGACGAGCACGCGGCCCACGATGCCGGTCTCCTCGGCCACCTCGCGCGCGGCCGTCTCGACGAGCGTCTCGCCCGGCTCGACGTGCCCCTTGGGCAGACACCACTCGACGCGGCCGGCCCGGTTGCGGCGAGCGATGATCGCGATGAGGGCCAGGCCCTCCTGCACGTCCACGACGATGCCGCCCGCAGAACGCTCCTCGACGGCGGGCAGACGCCTCCCCGGCACGGGGCTGGGGACGGGCTGCGCGCTCACATCGCCACCATAACGGGCAAGGCCCGGAGCTCTCTCGTCGTCGGGGAGACCCCGCACGCGAGGGGTGCCGACCGGCGGGCCCGGGGCGGGGTCGGTCGGGTCCCCGTCGGGTCCCGGGCGATTCCCGGGCGCGTATGCGTGGCCCACCCCTCGCGTACGCGCGCGGTCAGGAGCAGCGCGAACGCTCACTAGGCTGGTCGGGTGCCTGACCGTTCCGACACGCCCCTCGCCGACAGCCACGAGCCGGTCGACGCCGGACTCCCGCTCCTGCGGGCCGCCGTCGCCCGGCTCGCACCCGTCCTGCCCATGCTGACCGAGCTGGGGGAGCGGTTCGCCGCCGCCGGGCACGAGCTGGCCCTCGTCGGCGGCCCGGTGCGCGACGCCTTCCTCGGGCGTGTCTCACCCGACCTCGACCTCACCTCCGACGCCCGTCCCGACGACATCCTGGCGCTCGTCGTCGGATGGGCCGACGCGCACTGGGACATCGGTCGCGAGTTCGGCACGATCGGCCTGCGCAAGGGTGCGCACGTCATCGAGATCACGACCTACCGCGCCGACACCTACGACCGCACGTCACGCAAGCCCGAGGTGATGTTCGGCGACCACCTCGAGGGCGACCTCGTCCGGCGCGACTTCACCGTCAACGCCATGGCGATCCGGCTGCCGAGCCTCGAGTTCGTCGACGTCCACGGCGGGCTCTCCGACCTCGTGCGGCAGCGCCTCATGACACCGGCCGCGCCGGAGGAGTCCTTCGCCGACGACCCGCTGCGGATGATGCGGGCGGCGCGCTTTGCCTCGCAGCTCGGCTTCGACGTCGCGCCCGAGGTGCGTGCCGCGATGGTCGAGCGGGCCGGCACGCTCTCGATCATCTCGGCCGAACGGGTCCGCGACGAGTTCACCAAGCTGCTCCTGTCGCCCCGGCCCCGGCTCGGTCTGACCCTCCTCGTCGACACCGGCCTCGCCGAGGTCTTCCTGCCCGAGCTGCCCGCGCTGCGCCTCGAGCTCGACGAGCACCACCGGCACAAGGACGTCTACGACCACTCGCTCATCGTCCTCGAGCAGGCGATCGACCTCGAGGGCCCCGCCGACGGTCCGCCGGAGTCGGTGCCGGGCCCCGACCTCGTGCTGCGTCTCGCCGCCCTGCTCCACGACATCGGCAAGCCGGCCACCCGGCGCTTCGAGGACGGCGGCGGCGTCTCCTTCCACCACCACGAGCTCGTCGGCGCCAAGCTCGCGAGCAAGCGGATGAAGGCGATGCGCTTCGACAAGGACACGACCAAGCAGGTCGCGCGCCTCGTCGAGCTGCACCTGCGCTTCCACGGCTACGGCGACGGGCAGTGGACCGACTCGGCCGTGCGGCGCTACGTCAACGACGCCGGGCCACTGCTCACGCGCCTGCACCGGCTGACGCGGTCGGACTGCACGACGCGCAACGCCCGCAAGGCGCAGCGGCTGTCGCGGGCCTACGACGACCTCGAGAAGCGCATCGAGCGCCTCGCGGCCGAGGAGGAGCTGGCGAGCGTCCGTCCCGAGCTCGACGGCAACGAGATCGCCGAGGCCCTGGCCATCCGTCCCGGTCCGGTGCTGGGGGAGGCCTACGACTTCCTCCTGTCGGTCCGCCTCGACGACGGACCCATCGGCAAGGACGCCGCCCGCGAGAAGCTGCTCGCCTGGTGGGCCGCCCGCGAGTCGGTGGGCTGACGGTTCGCGGCCGTCGGGCTTCCCCTTGTGTCCGCGCCTGAGCGGGCTGCGCCGCGTGGGCTGCGCCTGAGCGGCCGCCCATGTTGCGGTGGGGAGTTCTCCCCATCGCGGCGCCGGTGGTGCGGTCGTACGCTCGACGGGACCTCGTTCCCGCGCCGCCATCGCCGCCGTGACGGTGCGTCACCCGATCTGACACGGCATGCCGTGAATGATTGACTGACCGCGCCGTCCCCGACCCCCGCGGGAACGACCGAAAGGAACGAGCCCATGAGCACCCTCGCCTACCCGAGCGCCGACTTCCCGGGCCAGCCGTCGGTGGCCCTCGAGGTGCCGGAGGGCTGGGAGCCCGCGCACGCGCCGGGCACGACGATGGCGGCGCGACTCCCGCGCGAGGGGGCCTTCGCACCCAACGTCGTCGTCACGATCGAGCAGTGCGGGCCGTCCTTCCGCATCGAGGACTCCCTCGAGCAGATCGCCTCTCTGGCCACCTCGCGGGGCGGAGCCGTCTCCGAGCCGTATGCCGCCGACCTCGGGGGCGCGCAGTTCGTCGGCTGCGACGCGACGTGGCCGGACGCAGACGTCGAGACCGTCCTGCAGGCCAACCTCTTCCACCTCGTGACCTCCGGGGCGTCCGCCGCGGCCGATGCCCCGGCACACCTCGTCCAGCTGACCGGCGCCGTGGGTGGCGCCGACGCCGTGGCCGACTACGAGCTCATCCGCCAGGTGCTGACGACGGCGCGCGTCACCCCGTGGGGCTCCGCTGACGACACGGACGCCGGCGCTGCCACCACTGCCACCGACCTGGACGTGGACGCATGAGCACGACGCTGCCGGCCATCTCGGCAGGCCTGGCCACCGATGTCGGTCGGGTCCGGGCGCACAACGAGGACTCCGCGTGCACGCGGGGCACCGTCTACGTCGTCGCCGACGGCATGGGTGGCCATGCTGCGGGCGAGGTCGCGAGCCGGATCGCCGCCGAGACCGTCGCCGAGCTCGCCGACCGGCCCGTCGTGCAGGTGCGCGACATCGTCGCCCAGGTCGGCGAGGCCAACCGCCGCATCCTCGCGTCGGCCGCGCGACACCCCGAGCAGACCGGGATGGGCACGACCGTCGCCGGCCTCGCCCTCGTGTCCGTCGGAGGGTCGCGTCACTGGGCGGTCTTCAACATCGGCGACTCCCGCGTCTACCGCTGCCTCGACGGCCGGCTCTCGCAGGTGACCGTCGACCACTCGGAGGTCTGGGAGCTCGTCGAGCGGGGCCTCCTCACCCCGGAGCAGGCGCACCGCCACCCCGGGCGCAACGTCGTCACGCGCTCGCTCGGGCGCGACCCGATGGGTGTCGTCGACACGTGGGTCTTCCCGCCCTACCCCGGCGAGGCGTTCGTCATCTGCTCCGACGGTCTGTCCAACGAGCTCACCCGGGAGGAGATCGAGGCCGTCCTCGCCGATCACCCCGACGCCCACGAGGCCGCCGAGGAGCTCGTGCGACGTGGTGTCGCAGCCGGTGGCCGCGACAATGTCACTGCTATCGTCGTCGCCGTACAGGGCGAGGACTCCGACTCGGACGTCGACGAGGACACGACCCCGCGCGAGAACGTGAACGGCTCATCAGGGGAGAGCAGGTCGTAGACGTGAGTGGCCCGTCCGTGGTTGTCGACCGGGCCCCCGAAGGGTGGACGCACATCGGGGGCCCCGGCATGCACCTGCTCATCGGACTCGACGAGGACGACGAGCGCACCATCGCCGCGAGCGACGCTGCCGACGGCGGTGACATCGACGACGTCGTCGAGGTGCTGACGGTCGGCGGGATGCGCAAGGCGCACCACTTCGTCGGCGTGCACTGGCAGCCCCGCACGCGCATCGTCGCCTTCGGGCCGGTCTCGGCCCTCGTGACCCTCGCTGACGGCACCGAGCACGACGTGCGAGCCACGAGCAGCAAGGTCTGGACGGACCTCGAGCTGCCCGACCATCCCGACCGGGTCGTGCTCCGCGTGCTCGAGGAGGCCGAGCGGGCGCAGCCCGTGCCCACGCAGGGCCTCGCGGCCGGATCGCCGTCGCCCGGCACCGCATCCCCTGCAGCGCTCGGCGGCGAGTCGGCGCAGCCCACCGTGCCGGACGAGGCCGCCGACGCGACCCCGCCGCAGACCGCGGCGTCCACCGGTGGGGCCGGTGCGCCGGTGGTGAGCGAGGAGCACGTGGACCCTCCCGACGCAGCGGCCGTGTCCGAGCCGGAGGTGGCGCCCGGGCGCGAAGACGCCATGGGGCCGGGCATCCCGACCTTCGCCACGTCGACAGCGGACGGCAGTGCGGCCTCGGACCGTCCTGACGCACGGAGCCTGCCTGGCCGCTCGACGTGGGAACGCAGCTGGGCCCAGGGTGGCACTCCGCCGACGACATCCGATGTCGGCGCCTCGAACGACGAATCCACCTCTGCTGCAGCGACGTCCGACACGTCGGGTGCGGAAGAGCCTGCAGCGCAAGGTCATTCCAAGAGTGCGGCCGAGCCGTCCCGCACGCCGGAGGTCGTCGCCACAGAGCCTCTCCCTGCTCCGCTGCCGGCGCTCCGCTCGTGGACCTCGGTCACCCCGGCCGTGCCGGTGCGTGCCACCCCGTCGAGCGACCTCCTGGGCGACGGGGCCAGTGCGTCCGGCGAGACACCCGCCCCCGCCGCTGCATCCGGTCACGACACGTCCGTGCCGTCCGAGCCGGTGACGCCGCCGACTCAGCCGTCGGCCTCCTCGCCGACCGAGGCCGTTGCTCCGGCGGCCTCGCCGTCTACCCCGCTCGTGGCGCAGACGGCCCCGGCACCCGTCGCCACGACGGCACCGGCGACGACACCCGTACCGACACCCCCACCGGCAGCGCCGACAGCGCCCACAGGGCCGACAGCGCCGGCGCCCGTGGCCGACGACCTGCCCGCGGCGGCGCCGCGTGACGTCGACTCGACGTGGGCCGCCCGCCCGGTGCTCGAGCCCGACGCGTCCCCGACGTCGACGGCTCCGTCCGCCCCCGTCGCCGGAGCAGTCCGTCGTCCGGCCGCGGGGCCCACCACCTCCGCACTCGACGACCCTGACGAGACGGACGACGCGGACGACGACCAGCCCGCTGCGCCCCCGAGCTACGACTACCTCTTCGGCCACACCACGGCCGCCGACGAGCACCGCAAGGTGCTCGCGTCACTGACGCGGTCCGACGAGGACGAGGCCGGGCACGACGAGGACGACCACCTTCCCAACCCGTCCGTCCCGTCCGTCGCCGACGCGTCCGACGCGCCGGTCACGAACGCTGCCCCGGCGCCCGAGGTGCCGGCGCGGCCCATCCCGTCGGCGCCTGTCGTGCCCGAGGGTGGGCTCATCTCCTCCGTGCCGTGGGCGCGGTCCACCCCGGCCGCCGAGGTGCCCAAGCCGGAGCCGGAGGTCCCGACCTTCTCGGGGCGGCACACGCCGCCGCCGGCCCCGAGCCTGCTCCCCCCGATGAACACCCCGCCCCCCGGCGTCCGCGCACCAGAGGCGACCCCGCTCATCTCGACCGGACCGCCGCCGGCGAGCACCGTCCCCGCCCCCGCCCCCGCCCCCGCCCCCGCCCCCGCCCCCGCC
>NZ_LMSX01000011.1:0-232423 GCF_001429655.1 Terrabacter sp. Soil811 | reverse complement strand
CGCCTGCTCCCGCTGACCCCACGAATACCGCCTCAGCCCTGCAGTCATCGTCCCGCCTCACACGACATCCGTGTTGCGCAGACGATCTGAGACCGCCCTCACTCGAGTGTGGTTGCGCGCTCACTCGACGGCGCGGCGTGGGGAGTCGCGACGCGCGGAGGGCCGGGTCCTTGCGGACCCGGCCCTGCGGCATACGTGCGCTGGCGCGTCAGGCGGACGGCGTCAGCTCGTGGGGTCCGACGGGCAGCTTCTCGACGCGGGGGTCACCGGCCTCGGCGAAGTAGTCGGCCGGGATCGTCGCGTCCTTGCCCTCCGGCGCCTTGGCGGCCCGGAGCACCAGCGTGAGGATCGCGGCGACGACGACGTTGATCGCGAAGGCGGTCACCGCGATGTAGCCGAGCTGGCCGATGAGCGGCATGTTCGCGACCGAGCCCGCGAACGGTGCACCGGTGGCCTTGTTCGTCACGTTGTACGCGGCCACCGTGCCGTAGACCATCCCCACCGCCCAGCCGGCGAGCAGTGCCCACCGGTGGAACCACCGCGTGTAGAGGTAGAACACGAGGGCGGGGAACGTCTGGAGGATCCAGATGCCGCCGAGGAGCTGGAAGTTGATCGCGTTGCTCTTGTCGAGGGTGAGCACGAAGATCAGCGCGAACGCCTTGACGACGAGCGAGGTGAGCTTGCTGACCTTGGCTTCCTGCTGCACGGTCGCGTCGGGCTTGATCCACGCCTTGTAGATGTTGCGCGTGAAGGTGTTGGCCGCCGCGATCGACATGATCGCCGCCGGGACGAGCGCGCCGATGGCGATCGCCGCGAACGCCACGCCCGCGAACCACGACGGGAACATGTCCTCGAAGAGCTGGGGGATGACCAGCTGCCCGTTGACCTTGCCATCGAGGCCGACGGGCTTCGTGCCGGCTGCGATGGCCACCCAGCCGAGCAGGGCCAGCAGGCCGAGCAGGAAGGAGTAGGCCGGCAGGATCGAGGCGTTCTTGCGGATCGTGTTGCGGCTCTTGGCCGACAGCGTCGCCGTGATCGAGTGGGGATACATGAACAGCGCCAGTGCCGAGCCGAGGGCGAGCGTGCCGTAGGCCCAGTAGGCCTTGGGGCCCGGGATGAAGACGTTGGGGTTGCCCGTCGCCGGGTTGGTGGTCGTCGTCATCTTCTCCTTGGCGGAGTCGAACACGTGGCCCCAGCCGCCGACCTTCGAGGGAAGGTAGATGACCGCGACGATGATGACGAGGTAGATGAGGATGTCCTTGACGAACGCGATGATCGCCGGTGCGCGCAGCCCCGAGGTGTAGGTGTAGAGCGCGAGGACGAGGAACGCGATGAAGAGCGGCAGGTCCTTGGCGACCCAGTTGTTGCCGCCGCCGACGCCCGCGACCTCGAGGACGGCCTGGATGCCGACGAGCTGGAGGGCGATGTAGGGCATCGTCGCGAGGAACCCGGTGACGGCGACCGCGAGGGACAGGACCCTGGACCCGGAGCGGCCCTCGACGAAGTCGGCGGGCGTCACGTAGCCGTGACGGTGCGACACCGACCAGAGGCGCGACATGAAGACGAAGATGATGGGGTACAGGATGATCGTGTACGGCACGGCGAAGAACCCGTTGACGGCGCCGAAGGCCCACATCGCGGCCGGGACGGCGACGAACGTGTAGGCCGTGTAGAGGTCGCCGCCGAGCAGGAACCACGTGATCCAGGTGCCGAACGAGCGACCGCCCAGGCCCCACTCCTCGAGGCTCTCCATGCTCTCCGGGCGACGCCAGCGGGCGGCCCAGAAGCCGGCCCCGGCGACGATGACGAAGAAGAAGATGAGGACGGTGAGGGCGACGCCGTTGACACCACCGGTGTCAGCCGCGGGCGCGACGGCCGGGGCGAGGGAGGGTGCGATGGCGGTCATCGGAGGCCGTCCTCTCGGGTGATGTCGTCGTCGAAGGAGTCGCCCTCACGGCTCATCGGCACGTGCGGGCGTGCCTTCAGCACGATGCGGTAGGCGGTGTAGGTCAGCGCCGAGCAGAGGACCACCCAGACGAACTGGTACCAGATGAAGAAGGGGAACCCGAACACGCGCGGCTCGTCCTTGGCGTAGGTGCCGACGAGGAGCAGGGCGACGATGGGGATGGCGAGGAGCACGCCGGCGAGGGCCAGCAGACCCTTGTTCGCCGGTGGCGCCTCGTGACGGTGCGGAGTGGTGCTCACGCGGGTGACCTCCGTTGGTCGGGCCGGACGAGTGCGGCCGTGCGTCGCGGAAACTTACTCTCGCCACGGCGGCCCATGTGCTCTGCGACACAGTGAATTGCGCAGTTCTGTGCAGATCGTGATGTGCGGGCGGACGCCGTCTCGTTGCGCTCTCGCTCACGGATAGGCTGTGGCCATGGCTGATTTCGATGTCGTTGTGCTCGGTGCCGGTCCTGGTGGCTACGTCGCGGCGATCCGCGCGTCCCAGCTCGGCAAGAAGGTCGCCGTCGTGGAGAAGCAGTACTGGGGCGGCGTCTGCCTCAACGTCGGCTGCATCCCGAGCAAGGCCCTGCTTAAGAACGCCGAGCTCGCGCACACGCTGACCCATGACAAGGCGAAGTACGGCATCGAGGGCGACGCCACGATGAGCTTCGGCCCGACGCACGCCCGCAGCCGCAAGGTCTCGGAGGGCATCGTCAGGGGCGTCCACTTCCTCATGAAGAAGAACAAGATCGAGGAGATCGACGGCTGGGGCACGCTGACGTCGGCGTCCTCGATGGACGTCGCCCTCAACTCCGGCGAGAAGCGCTCGATCACGTTCGACAACCTCGTCCTCGCGACCGGATCGGTCACTCGCATGATCCCCGGCGTCGAGGTCAGCAAGAACGTCGTCACCTACGAGGAGCAGATCCTCGACCCCGAGCTGCCCGGCTCGATCATCATCGCCGGGTCCGGCGCCATCGGCGTCGAGTTCGCCTACGTCATGAAGAACTTCGGCGTCGACGTGACGATCGTCGAGTTCCTCGACCGCATGGTCCCCACCGAGGACGCCGACGTGTCCAAGGAGCTGCTCAAGCACTACAAGAAGCTCGGCGTGAAGGTCATGCTCGGCACCAAGGTCGAGTCCGTCGAGGACACCGGCTCCGGCGTCAGGGTCACGGTCAGCCCGGCGGCCGGCGGCGACCAGCAGGTCCTCGAGGCCGACCGCCTGCTGTCGGCCATCGGCTTCGCGCCGCGCACCGAGGGCTTCGGCCTCGAGGCCACGGGCGTGGAGCTCACCGAGCGCGGCGCCATCGCCATCGACGAGTACGGTCGCACCAACGTCCCCAACGTCTACGCGATCGGTGACGTGACGGCCAAGCTCATGCTCGCCCACGTCGCCGAGGCCATGGGCATCGTCGCCGCCGAGACGATCGCCGGCGTCGAGACCATGGCCATCGACTTCGCCTTCATCCCGCGCGCGACCTTCTGCCAGCCGCAGATCGGCTCGATGGGTCTGTCGGAGGCGCAGGCCAAGGAGGCCGGCCACGACGTCAAGACGGCGACGTTCCCCTTCTCGGCCAACGGCAAGGCGATGGGCCTCGGTGAGCCCGTCGGCTTCGTCAAGGTCATCGCCGACGCGGAGCACAACGAGATCCTCGGCGCGGCGATGATCGGTCCCGACGTCACCGAGCTGCTCCCGGTCCTCAACCTCGCGCAGACGTGGGACCTCACCGCCGACGAGGTGTCGCGCACGGTCTTCGCGCACCCGACGCTCGGCGAGGCCGTCAAGGAGGCCGTCCACGGCATCGCCGGCCACATGATCAACTTCTGAGCATCGTCCGGACAGGCGTGCGTATGCCGTCCGGCCGGCTCGCGAGGGCACTCCCGTTCGTGGGGGGTGCCCTCGCGCTCTGTCTCGGGACGACCGCCTGCACGACGGATCCGACACAGGCGCAACGCGGCCCGACCGGCGCGTGGTTCGGCACCCCACCGGGGGTCCAGCAGGGCGACCCTGCGATGGGAACACCGACGCTCGGCGACGACATGACCGCCGTCCCGGAGGACTCGGCCTGCGCTGCCGGGACCGACCGCGGCGCCAGCCTGCCGGTACGGGCCGCCGACCTGTGGCCGGGAGCCTCCGTGACGGGCGGGCGAGCGACCGAGGTGCGGGCTCGCCCCGGCGAGCCCTGCCCCGCGGTGCCTGCGCCGGAACCCGACTGCGGCCTGCCGGTCTTCGCGTGGTCGAGCTCGACGAACGAGGAGCTGCTCGGGTGGACCGGTGCCGACCGCGTGCTGTCGGGTTTCGCCGGGGCCCGGGTGGCTGCATCCTCCGACGCCGGCAAGGGCTCGCTCTCGGTCGGCTACGTCAGTCTGCGCTTCCGCCAGGGTGACTCACGCCTCGCCGTGACCCGGGCGCACCTCGAGGACGCAATGCGCCGGTGCGGGGGCGGAAGGTCCGGCACGCTCGGCGGCGTCACCGGTTTCGTGGCGAGCCAGGAGAGCCTCGTCGGCGCCGATCCCGTGCGCACCCTGCTCGTCACGGAGTCGGACCGGGTTGTCTGGGTGGCCCTCGACGGGGGTGCGTGGTCGGCCACGAGCACCGAGCGGGCGGTCCGCGTCACCCTCGAGCGGCTGCGGACGTCCTGAACGCCCGCCGGACGGGTGGGTCGTGGGGCGCGGCCGGGGCGGACGGCATACGACCGTGGCGCAGGGCACTCGACCCGGCCTGCACGGCATACGCCCGGTGCCGGCCGGGGATGCAAGACGCCCCCGCGGAAGTCCGCGGGGGCGTCTGGTTCCAGCTGGTGGTGCGACCGATCAGTACCAGTGCTTCCGGCCACCGATGGCGCGACCCGACGCGCCGAGGATGAAGAGCACCGCGCCCACGACGACAAGAATGATGCCGATCGTGGTCAGGATGCTGATCTTGGCGAAGATGCCAATGAGCAGCAGGATGAGTCCGAGAACGATCATGGTGTCGCTTGTCTCCTTCAAGAGGTTTTCCCCGAGCAATCTCTGTCGTACCCGCGGGCCGGGCCCACCCAACACGGGGACGGTCACGAAACGGTCACGCGCTCCGGAGGGTCGTGCGGCCCGCTCTCCGAGGCTCGATTAGGGCGGCAGGTACCCCGCTGTTACGCTTGGAGACGCCGTCGAACGGCCGCGGATTCGATAGCGCCCAGGTGGACATGCCCTGGAGCACCGCGCAACGAGATGAGAAGGAGTCGGTTCATCCATGCCTTTGGACGCTGACGTGAAGAAGCAGATCATGACCGAGTACGCCACGGTCGAGGGCGACACCGGCTCTCCCGAGGTCCAGATCGCGATGCTGACGCAGCGCATCAAGGACCTGACCGAGCACGCTCGGGCCCACAAGCACGACCACCACAGCCGTCGTGGTCTCCTCCTGCTGGTCGGCCGCCGCAAGCGCATGCTGCGCTACCTCGAGGCGACCGACATCGAGCGCTACCGTTCGCTGATCAAGCGACTCGGCCTGCGTCGATGAGTTCGTGACGAAAGGCGGTCACCGCGTCCTGCGGAGACCGCCTTTCGTCGTAGGTGCAGGCGGGCGACGCCCGTCGTCCGCCGCACCAGGGCCAGCCGGCCCGAAGAAGGAAACCACGCACACAACGACGATGTGCGCGGGCACATGAGAAAAAGAAAGCGAGGGCCCACATGGAGGGTCCAGACATCACCTTCGCCGAGGCCGTCATCGACAACGGCAGCTTCGGCACCCGCACGGTCCGGTTCGAGACCGGCCGCCTGGCCCGTCAGGCCGGCGGCGCCGTCACGGCCTACCTCGACGACGACACGATGCTCCTGTCGACGACGTCGGCCGGCAAGCAGCCGAAGGACCAGTTCGACTTCTTCCCGCTGACCGTCGACGTCGAAGAGCGCATGTACGCCATCGGCAAGATCCCGGGCAGCTTCTTCCGTCGTGAGGGCCGTCCCTCGACCGAGGCCATCCTCACCTGCCGCCTCATCGACCGCCCGTTGCGCCCGACCTTCAAGAAGGGTCTGCGCAACGAGGTCCAGGTCGTCATCTCGGTGTTCTCGCTGAACCCCGACCACCAGTACGACGTGCTCGCCATCAACGCGGCCAGCGCCTCGACGCAGATCTCCGGCCTCCCGTTCTCGGGTCCGATCGGTGGCGTGCGCGTCTCGCTCATCGACGGCCAGTGGGTCGCCTTCCCGAACTTCTCCGACATCGAGCGCTCGGTCTTCGACATGGTCGTCGCCGGTCGTGTCGTCGGTGACGACGTCGCCATCATGATGGTCGAGGCCGAGTCCACCGAGTCGACGTGGGACCTCGTCAAGAACCAGGGCAAGCAGGCGCCGACCGAGGAGGTCGTGGCCGAGGGCCTCGAGGCCTCCAAGAAGTTCATCAAGGTCCTGTGCGACGCCCAGGCCGAGCTCGCTGCCGCGGCCGCCAAGCCGGTCCAGGACTTCCCGATCTTCCTCGACTACGAGGACGACGTGTACGCCGCCGTCGAGTCCGCCATCGAGGCCGACACGACCGCTGCCCTCACCATCGCGGGCAAGCAGGAGCGCGAGGAGCGCCTCGACGAGATCAAGGCCGCCGTCAAGGCGCAGCTCGCCGAGCAGTTCGAGGGGCGTGACAAGGAGGTCTCGGCCGCCTTCCGCTCCGTGCAGAAGAAGCTCATCCGCCAGCGCATCCTGCGCGACAAGGTCCGCATCGACGGCCGTGGCCTCGCCGACATCCGCGCCCTGGGCGCCGAGGTCGAGGTCCTGCCGCGCGTGCACGGCTCGGCGATCTTCGAGCGTGGCGAGACCCAGATCATGGGTGTCACGACGCTCAACATGCTCAAGATGGAGCAGATGGTCGACACCCTGTCGCCCGTCACGCGCCGTCGCTACATGCACAACTACAACTTCCCGCCCTACAGCACCGGTGAGACCGGCCGCGTCGGTTCGCCGAAGCGCCGCGAGATCGGTCACGGCGCCTTGGCCGAGCGTGCGCTCATGCCGGTCCTGCCGACCCGCGAGGAGTTCCCGTACGCCATCCGCCAGGTCTCCGAGGCGCTGAGCTCCAACGGCTCGACCTCGATGGGCTCGGTCTGTGCCTCGACCCTGTCGCTGCTCAACGCCGGTGTGCCGCTGCGCGCCCCGGTCGCCGGCATCGCGATGGGCCTCGTGTCCGACACCGTCGACGGTGAGACGCAGTACGCCGCGCTCACCGACATCCTCGGTGCCGAGGACGCCTTCGGCGACATGGACTTCAAGGTCGCCGGCACCAAGGAGTTCGTCACGGCCATCCAGCTCGACACGAAGCTCGACGGCATCCCCGCGTCGGTCCTCGCCGGCGCGCTGACCCAGGCCCGCGACGCGCGTCTGCACATCCTCGACGTCATGGCCGAGGCCATCGACGTGCCCGACGAGATGAGCCCGTACGCCCCGCGCATCATCACGGTGAAGGTCCCCGTCGACAAGATCGGTGAGGTCATCGGCCCGAAGGGCAAGATGATCAACCAGATCCAGGACGACACGGGCGCCGACATCTCGATCGAGGACGACGGCACCGTGTTCATCGGTGCGGTCGACGGCCCCTCGGCCGAGGCGGCTCGCGCGGCGATCAACGCCATCGCGAACCCGCAGATGCCCGAGGTCGGCGAGCGCTTCCTCGGCACCGTCGTCAAGACGACGACGTTCGGCGCGTTCGTCTCGCTGCTGCCCGGCAAGGACGGCCTGCTGCACATCTCCGAGGTGCGCAAGCTCGTCGGCGGCAAGCGGATCGACAGCGTCGACGACGTCGTCAAGGTCGGCCAGAAGGTCCAGGTCGAGCTCAAGGAGATCGACCCGCGCGGCAAGCTCAGCCTCGCTGCGGTTCTCGCCGAGGGCGACAACGGTGACTCGGCCGCCGAGGCCGACGCGCCGGCCACGGAGTCTGCCGACGCCTGACCGAACCGGTCGACCGTTCCTGGTCACGAAGCGGCCCGTCACCCCTCAGGGGGTGGCGGGCCGCTCCGTCGTCTCGGCGACGGGTCGAGCAACAGGATGCAGGCGCCGGTCGGGGCCAAGACCCCGGTCCGGAGCGCAGCGTCCTGTCGGTTGACCCGTCGGGTCAGAAGATCGCGTTGACGATGTTCCAGCCGGTGCTGACGAGCACACGCGGGCTCCAGCCACCCGCGGCGGTCCGCGGGTAGAGCCACAGCCGCCCGCTCGTGTCGCGGGCCAGCACGTCAGGCACACGGTCGCCGTTCAGGTCGCCGGGGCTCATGATCGCCGTCATGCCGTTCCAGCCCGTGCCGACCCGCACGCGGGTGCCCAGCGTGCCGGCGCCGGCCCCGGGCATGAGCCAGAGGATGCCGGTCGACGGCTCCCGGGCCAGGAGGTCGGGTCGGCCGTCTCCGGTGAGGTCACCCGGACCGACGAGGACGTTGTAGCGGTTCCAGCCGGTGCCGAGGCTCGACCGGGCCTTCCAGCCGCTGCTACCGGTGCCGGGGTAGAGGTAGAGCTCGCCGGTCGTGGCCCGCCGGGCCACGATGTCCATCCGGCTGTCGCCGGTGAGGTCACCGACCCCGACGATGGCGTTCATCACCTGCCAGCCGGTCCCGACGCGCACGCGGGGGAGACGCCAACCGCCCGACCCGTTGCCCTTGTACGTCCAGAGGTCGCCGGTCGACGTCTCCCGGGCGAGCACGTCCTGCGCGCCGTCCCCGCTGAGGTCGCCCGGGGTCTCCAGAGCGGACATGCCACCCCAGCCGGTGCCGACCTGGGCGCCGAGGCCCAGGCTCCCCGTGCCCGTGCCGGCGTAGAGCTTGAGAGCCGCGGTCGCGGTCCAGCGCGCCAGCACGTCGTTGTTCCAGTCGCCGTTGAAGTCACCGGTGCCACCCGACAGCGACGCCGGCGCCACGGGAAGGCGCGTGAAGGCGTACGGGTCGCACGTGCGGTCGTAGTCCCACGTGGCGTCCCACCACTGGGCGAGGTAGACCTTGCCGCCCGAGAAGCTCGGCTGGGTGCACCGCTCGAGCGCCTCGGTCGGGTGGTCGAGGGTGCCGGCCGTCGCCCACACGGGGACGCCGGGCAGCCACCACGAGCCAGTGATCGACTGCCACCCCGAGGCGTTGGAGTAGACGCCGTAGGAGAAGCCCGCGGCCCGCAGACCACGCATGATGCCCTCGACGACGTAGCGGTTCTCGAGGCGCTGCACGGTGGTCGACGTGGGCCAGGGCTGGGCGGCCCTCGGCTCGACGTCGACCCAGACCATCCGCGGTGCCCAGCCGGGCACGTCGTGCACGGTCGCGACGGCATACGTCGCCTCGGCGTAGCCGACGTTGCTGAGGCGCCCGGCGCGCGTCGAGGACGACCACGGGCCGCTGCCGCCGTAGGTCGTCAGCTGCGCGGCCGTCGGGAAGCCCGCCATGGTGTATGCGTGGGTCGGCTTCGCGTGGTCCCTTGCCCAGGCGGCTTGCGTTGCGACGCAAGGGTTCTCCGTGAACGGCAGGCCGTTCGTCAGGCCGATGACGAGGAACTGCGTGGACGTCGGCGGGAACGTCGAGGGGCACTGCGGCCACGAGATGTCGTGCCCGAGGAGGACCGCTGCCTGGGCGCTGGGCGCGACGAGGAGACCGATGATGAGCCCGATGGCCGCGAGAGGGGCCAGGGCCAGGCGACGGAGCCGGCCCACGACGGTGCTGCTGCGCGGACGGACGGACATGCGACCACTTCCTCGATCCCTTCCAGTGTGCGCCGCACAGCCGACTCCCAGCACGGCTTCGTGACGCACGAGTCCGTATGCCGTGTGCCGCGTCGCGCGCCTCCGTGGGCTCGTTAGGCTGGCCGCGTGAGCGACACGACAGGCCAGCCGTCCCGCGACACCAAGGTCGCCGTCATCGGTGCGAGCGGCCGGATGGGGTCGGAGGCGGTGCGTGCCGTCGAGGGCGCCGCCGGTCTGACCCTCGTCGGTGCGTACGGCTCGGGCGACGACCTCGGTGACCTCGGTGGGGCCGAGGTCGCCATCGAGCTGACCGTCCCCGCGGCCTCACCCGCCAACGTCGCCCACTGCGTCGAGCACGGGGTCCACGTCGTCGTCGGCACGACCGGCTGGGACGACGCACGTCTCGAGGCGCTCCGCGGCCAGCTCGCCGACGCACCCCCGGCCTCGTCGGGTGCCGGGGTCGGCGTCCTCATCGCGCCGAACTTCGCCATCGGCGCGCTGCTCATGATGTCGTTCTCCGCCAAGGCTGCTCCCTTCTTCGAGTCCGTCGAGGTCATCGAGCTGCACCACCCGGCGAAGGTCGATGCGCCGTCCGGCACCGCCGCGCGCACCGCGGTGATGATCGGCCGGGCGCGGTCCGATGCCGGCTGCTCGCCGGTGCCCGACGCGACGACCCACGACCCCGACGGTGCCCGCGGCGCCCGGGTGGACGGCATACCCGTGCACTCCGTACGGCTGCGCGGTCTCACGGCGCACCAGGAGGTGCTGCTCGGCAATGCGGGGGAGATGCTGACGCTGCGACACGACTCCTTCGACCGCGGCAGCTTCATGCCGGGTGTCATCGCAGCGGTGCGCGCGGTCGCCGACCACCCCGGCCTGACGGTCGGGCTCGAGCACTACCTCGGTCTCGACTGAGCCGCCGCGCAGCCGACGAGACCGACATGGCCATCCCCAAGGTCGTCCTCTTCTACGCGTTCCGGCCGCTCGTCGACCCCGACGCGCTCCGCCTCTGGCAGCGTGACCTCTGCGAGGGACTCGGCCTGCGCGGGCGGATCCTGCTCTCGCGCCACGGGATCAACGCGACGGTGGGTGGCGATGTCTCCGTGCTCAAGACGTACGTACGCAAGACGAGGGAGTATGCGCCCTTCCATGACGTCGACGTCCGGTGGAGCGACGGCACCGGGCTCGACGCCGAGGGCCGCAGCCTCGACTTCCCGCGGCTCGTCGTCAAGGCGCGCGAGGAGATCGTGTCGTTCGGCGTGCCCGACGAGGTCGTCGTCGACGAGCAGGGCATCGTCGGGGGAGGCACTCGGCTGCGCCCGGCCGAGCTCGACGCCCTCGTGGCCGAGCGCGGCGACGACGTCGTGCTCTTCGACGGGCGCAACGCCGTGGAGGCAGAGGTGGGGCGCTTCCGTGGAGCCGTCGTGCCCGGCATCCGCCACACGAGCGACTTCGTGCGCGAGCTCGACGCCGGCCGGTGGGACGAGCTCAAGGGTCGCCCCGTCGTCACCTACTGCACGGGCGGCATCCGCTGCGAGGTGCTGACCAGCCTCATGCGCTCGCGGGGCTTCGAGGAGGTCTACCAGCTCGACGGCGGGATCGTGCGCTACGGCGAGGAGCGGGGTGACCGCGGCCTCTGGGAGGGCCACCTCTACGTCTTCGACGAGCGGATGAGCGTCGGGTTCAGCGACGAGGCCGTCCACCTCGCCGCGTGCCACGTCTGCGGGACGCCGACGAGCCGGATGCACAACCGCGAGGACCTGCCGGGTCGTCCGCTCCAGCCGGTCTGCGACGCCCACGCCTGAGCGTCCTGCGGGACATGGCAACCCGGCCGGTCCCGGCACCGCCGTGCGGGGGTGCTGCGCCCCGCCTCGGATCAGGCGTTCTGATGGCCCGTGCCGTCAGTGCCGAGGTCGGCCTCGGCGACCAGGTCCGAGGGTGCTCGCATGCGCCACGCGTCCGTCACGAGCTCGTCGAGCCGGTCGGTGTCCACGCGCTCGAGCCGGACCATGACGAGCGGAGAGCCGTCGTAGGCGGAAGTCGTGAAGAAGAGGTCCGGCTCGCCGAGGACCAGGGCCTGCTTCTCGGCCTCGTCTCCGACGTAGAGCACGGCGACGTCGGTGCGGATGACGCGCCGCTGTCCGGGGACGCGCTCGGGATAGGACCAGACGAAGCCGTGGCCGCCCACCCGGAAGTCGAAGCCCGCGCGCTGGCGATCTCCTCGACGCCGGGCAGCGCGAGGGCCAGTCGTCGCACGTCGTCCGCGTCGGCCACGGGTCAGGCCCAGCCGACGGCGCGCAGGAGGGCGGCGGTGGCGGCGCCGAGCACGACGACGACGATGAACGGCGCGCGCAGCAGGAGCACGACGACGGCGACCCCGACGGCAGCGGCCCTGGCGTCGAGGACGAACGACCCGTCGGAACGGGTGAACGCCTGCGTCGCGACGAGGGCGGCGAGCAGCGCGATCGGCAGGGCGGCCGTGATGCGGCGGACCCGTGGCGCGTCGAGCAGGTGCGCAGGCACGAGGTGCCCGGCGAGCTTGAGCCCGAAGGCGATCGCGGCCGAGACGAGGACGGCGGTCCAGAGGCTCACGCCTGCTCCCTCCTCGGGGTGCGCCACGCGAGCAGCGAGGCCGCGGCTGCCGCCACGACGGGTATGCCGGGTGGCATGGTCGGCGACAGCAGCACCGCAACGACGGCGCCGACGACGGCGACGGCCACCGCGTCGCGGTCCCGCAGCCGCGGCCAGAGCAGGGCGGTGAACGCGGCGCACGCCGCGGCGTCGAGGCCGTACGTGCGCGGGTCGCCGACGTGACCGCCGACGAGGGCCCCGGCGAGGGTGCTGAGGTTCCAGAGGGCGAAGACCGTGAGGCCGGTGAGCCAGAAGCCCAGCCGCGACGTGCGCTCGTCGTCCTGCGCCACGGCGACCGCGGTCGACTCGTCGATGGTCAGGTGGGCGGCCGCGACCCGGCGGGTGCCACGGACACCGAGCACGTGCGTCAGCTCGAGGGCGTAGCGGCCGTTGCGGACGCCGAGCATCGACGAGGCAGCAATCGCCGCGGGTGCGGCGTGGAGACCGTTCGCGATGATGCCGACGAAGGCGAACTGCGAGCCGCCGGTGAACATCAGCAGGGAGAGCGCCATCGCCTGCCACGTGTCGAGGCCGGCCGCGACGGCGAGGGCGCCGAAGCTGATGCCGTAGGCGCCGGTGGCGACCCCGACCGACAGGCTCTGGCGCACGACGTCCCGTCGTGGGCCCGGGTCGGCCGTCGCGGTCACGGGCCCTCCGGGGCCCTGACGTCGTCGGCGGCCGGTGCTCTGTCGTCGGCGGAGGTTGCTGCGGAGTCCTCGGCGGGCGCGGGCACGGGGGCGGCGTCGGCCGCGTCGGCCGCGTCGGCCGCGTCGGCGGCGTCGGAGTCGTCGGCGAGGAGCGCGGACAGGCGGACCTCACCCGCCGTGTTGCCGTCCGGTGAGACGACGCGCTGGCGGTGCGCCCCGTCGGCCACCATCCCGGCAGCCGTGAGGAACCCGCGGGTCGCGTCGTCCGAGGCGAGCAGCCACGCGGCGAGCGCGGAGCGGCCACGTGCCCGGGCCGTGTCGACGACCGCGTGCAGCAGGCGCGAGCCGTGCCCCTGACGACGTGCGTCGGGGTGGACCCCGAGCACGATCAGCTCGGCGGTGCCGGCATCGGTGTCCGCGTCGTCGGACGCGCCGACGGCGGCGAAGCCGACGACCTGCTCGCCCGCACACGCCACGAGAAGCACGCCGTCCCCGGACCGCTCGCCCTCGAGCGTGGCACGCCAGGCGTTCGCGAACGCCCGGGGCTCGAACGTGGCGAGCACCTCGGGAGCGAGCGCGGCGGCATACGCCTCCCGGAACACGACGGCCTGCACGAGGCCCACCGCGGGGGCGTCGGAGCCGCGAGCGACCCGGACCGACGCGTCGGCGACGGGTCCGCGGTCGTGCGCGTGGTCGTGTCCGTCGTCGGGTCCGTGGTCGTGCCCGTGCTGATGTGCGTTCGCGTCCTCGTGTGCCACCCCGGCATCCTCTCAGGCGTGGACGCGCCCGATGTCCACCCCGGTGCACCCCGGCTTTGGACGCCCTCGGCTGCATCTCGCATACTGGACTCATGTATGGCAATGACGTCATCGACCCGAACGAACCGCTGAACGCGGCCGAGACCGGCGCCTACGACGCGGCGGCCGAGCACGAGGACCAGCGGGGCGGGCGGGACACCGTCGGTGGCGACTTCGACGCGCTGCTCGCGGCCGACCAGCGCATCGAGCCCCGCGACGCGATGCCGGACGAGTACCGCGAGACGCTGATCCGCCAGATCGCCCAGCACGCGCACTCCGAGATCATCGGCATGCAGCCCGAGGGCAACTGGATCACGCGCGCCCCGTCGCTGCGCCGCAAGGCCATCCTCATCGCCAAGGTGCAGGACGAGGCCGGCCACGGGCTCTACCTCTACTCCGCGGCCGAGACGCTCGGCATCGACCGGCAGGAGCTGCTCGAGCGGCTCCACGACGGCAAGCAGAAGTACTCCTCGATCTTCAACTACCCGACGCTGACGTGGGCCGACTGCGGCGCCATCGGCTGGCTCGTCGACGGTGCGGCGATCATGAACCAGGTGCCGCTGTGCCGGTGCTCCTACGGCCCGTACGCCCGCGCCATGATCCGCGTGTGCAAGGAGGAGTCCTTCCACCAGCGGCAGGGCTTCGAGATCCTCTGGAACCTCATGCGCGGCACCGAGTCCCAGAAGGCGATGGCCCAGGACGCCGCCGACCGCTGGTGGTGGCCGGCGCTCGCGATGTTCGGTCCGCCCGACACCGGTGACGCTGCCAAGGGTGGCCACACCGAGCAGTCGATGGCCTGGGGCATCAAGCGGTTCAGCAACGACGACCTCCGCCAGAAGTTCGTCGACATGACCGTCCCGCAGGCCCAGAAGCTCGGCCTCACCCTGCCCGACCCCGACCTGCGCTGGAACGAGGAGCGCGGCCACTGGGACTTCGGCCAGATCGACTGGGACGAGTTCTGGCAGGTGCTGCGCGGCGACGGCCCGTGCAACGCCGAGCGCATCGAGCACCGCCGCCGGGCCCACGACGAAGGTGCCTGGGTGCGCGAGGCCGCCAACGCGTACGCCACCAAGCAGGCCGCCCGCGAGCGGGAGCAGCAGCAGAAGGAGAGTGCCGCGTGAGCGGAGCCACCACCCCGACCACCGGTGCCGGGGCCCCGTCCGAGCCTGCCCAGGGGGAGCGCAGCTGGCCCCTCTGGGAGGTGTTCGTTCGCGGCAAGCGCGGACTGTCGCACGTGCACGTCGGCTCGCTCCACGCGCCCGACGCCGAGCTCGCGCTGCGCAACGCCCGCGACGTCTACACCCGCCGCCAGGAGGGTGTCTCGATCTGGGTCGTCAAGGCCGACGACGTCACCGCGAGCAGCCCGTCCGAGAAGGACTCCTTCTTCGACCCGGCCGGCGACAAGATCTACCGGCACCCGACCTTCTACGACGTGCCCGAGGATGTCGAGTACCTGTGAGCACCTCAGCCAGCTCGCCCTCGACCGACACCGGCACCACGCCGGTCACCGAGCCGGTCACCGGCGCCGTGAGCTCTGCCTCGGAGTCCGCGCAGCGTGAGTCCCTGCCCGGCGCCGCCGAGAACACCGGCGCCGCCCCCGGGGCCAAGCCGTACGCCGCCTACCTCCTCGGGCTCGCCGACGACGCCATGGTCTACGCCCAGCGCCTCGGCGAGTGGATGACGAACGCGCCGCAGATCGAGGAGGACATGGCGCTGGGGAACATCGCGCTCGATCTCCTCGGTCAGGCGCGTGGGCTCTACCCCTACATCGGCTCCATCGACGGCACCGGTCGCGGCGAGGACGACTACGCCATGCAGCGCGACGAGCGGGAGTGGCACAACGTCCACCTCGTCGAGCAGGAGCGCGGTGACTTCGCCGACGAGATGGCCCGGCTGCTCTGGTTCTCCGCCTACCAGGTCGAGCTGCACACGGCCCTGACCGGCTCGGGCGATGACGTCGTGGCGGGCGTCGCGGGCAAGGCCCTCAAGGAGGTCCGCTACCACCTCGACCACGCCTCGCTCTGGGTCGTGCGCCTCGGCGACGGCACCGCAGAGTCCCACCGACGCATGCAGGCGGCGCTCGAGCGCGTGCTGCCGCATCTCGCCGAGCTCTTCGACGACGACGAGGCCTCGGTGCTCGCGGCCGACCTCGAGGTCGGCGTGCTGCCCTCGACCCTCCATGACGCCGTCGTGGCCCGGGTCGCGCGCGTCGTCGAGCAGGGGACCCTGACGCTGCCCGACGGCTCGCGGTGGCGCTCGCGCGGAGGTCGTGCCGGCATCCACTCGCGTCCCATGGGCTCGCTCCTGGCCGAGATGCAACACATCGCACGGTCGCATCCCGGCGCGACGTGGTGACCGCCGTGGCCATGGAGTCCGCTGTCGCAGAGGCGATCTCGCGCATCCCTGACCCCGAGGTGCCCGTCATCAGCATCGCCGACCTCGGCATCCTGCGAGACGTCGACGTCGACGAGCAGGCGCACACCGTCGCCGTGACGATCACCCCGACCTACAGCGGGTGCCCCGCCATGGAGGCGATCGCGTCACGCATCGTCTTCGAGGCCGCACGTCAGGGGTATGCCGCCGACGTCCGCACGCAGCTGTCGCCGGCGTGGACGACCGACTGGATGAGCGACGACGGGCGAGCGGCACTGCTGCGCTTCGGGATCGCGCCCCCCGGCGCGGTGCCGGTGGGGGAGCCGCACGGTCCCGTGGCCGTGACCCTGAGCCGCCACGTCGTCGCCTGCCCCCGCTGCGGCTCCGCCGACACGACCGAGATCGCCCACTTCGGCTCGACCGCGTGCAAGGCCCTGCGCCGCTGCAACGCGTGCCTCGAGCCCTTCGACGAGTTCAAGGCCATCTGAATGACCGACGTCTCCACCCCGACCGCAGCCGACCCCGCCGCGGACCCGGCCCCTGCCCAGGCCACGAGCGCCCGACACCGCGCGCGTTTCCACCCGCTGACCGTCTCGTCGGTCGAGCGCCTCACCGACGAGGCCGTCGCCGTCACCTTCGCCGTGCCCGAGGACCTCGTCGACGAGTTCGTCTTCGAGGCCGGCCAGCACCTGACGCTCCGCGCCGAGATCCGCGGTGAGGACGTGCGCCAGTCCTACTCGATCTGCCAGTCACGTCGGACCGACCCGGCCGGGCGCAGCCTGCGGGTCGCGGCCGCGCGCGTGCCCGAGGGTCGTATGTCGAACTGGCTCAACGACGGCGTCTCGCCCGGCGCCGTCGTCGACGTCATGACCCCGCAGGGGTCCTTCACGTGCCCGACCCGGCCGGACGGCATACGCCATCACGTCGCGATCGCGGCCGGCTCGGGCATCACGCCCGTCATCTCGCTGCTGACCACGGCGCTGGAGGAGGAGCCCGGGTCGCGCGCGACGCTGCTCTTCGGCAACCGGCGCACCAGCTCGATCATGTTCCTCGAGGAGCTCGAGGACCTCAAGAACCGCTTCCCGGGGCGCTTCCACCTCGTCAACGTCCTGTCCCGGGAGGCCCAGGACGTCGAGCTCTTCCACGGGCGGCTCGACAGCGAGCGGCTCGAGGCGATCTTCGGCACGCTGCTGCCGGTCGGATCCGTCGACGAGTGGTACCTCTGCGGGCCGTTCGGCATGGTCACCGGCGCCGAGGCGCTGCTCACCGGGCGCGGCGTCGACCCGCGGCACATCCACCACGAGATCTTCCACGTCGACGACGGCACGGAGCCGAGGCGCAAGGTCGTCGTCGACGCCGGCGCACCGCCCGAGGCCACGGTCACGGTGAACCTCGACGGCCGCACGACGGTCATCCCGATGCCGAGCCGCGAGGAGACGATCCTCGACGCGACCCTGCGCGCCCGGCCCGACGCGCCCTACTCGTGCACGGGCGGCGTGTGCGGCACCTGTCGTGCCCGGCTCGTCTCGGGCGAGGTCCGGATGGACCGCAACTACGCGCTCGAACCCGAGGAGGTGGCAGCCGGCATCGTGCTCGCCTGCCAGAGCCACCCGGTCACCGACGAGGTCAGCCTCGACTACGACGCCTGACCGCGGCGGGGCCGCCTGCCAGCGCGGGTCCGTGTGCATTCGCTGCCCTTCTGAGGGCTGCATCTGCACACGGAGTCGGGTTGACGACCGTCATCCGAGCCTTTGCCGGGTGACGAGGCACGCTGGGAGGTGGCAGGGCTCGGCCCTGCCGGCCCACCCCCGGTCCCTGAAGATCGCGTCGAGGTCGGCCGCGAGCCCGCACGGTGCATGAGCGACCTCGAGCCATGTGGGGCGGACGGTCAGCCAGCCCGCGACCGCGCCGTCGAGGTCTCGCCGCCGGTCGACGGACTGGGCGGCCCAGCCCTCGTGCCCGAGTCGACCGTCCACCTCCACGACGACCTTCACCTCGTCGTAGGCGCTGTCCCGGTGTCGTTGTCCGGCAGCGGGTGCCTGCCGCCGTCCGACGGGGAGCCGGTGCGCACGCTCGACGTCGCGAACGTAGCGATACTCCGCTGCACTCTCGACGCCGTCTCGGACCTCACCGAGGGCTTCGAGCAACATCCTCCGCCGCGGCTGCCGCGGCCGCGCTGCGAGGGCACGGAGGAGCTGCTCCGGTGTGCAGAGGCGCAGCTGCTGCGCCTTGGCCATCACGGCCACCGAACGATCGAGGGTCTGGCCGGCGCAGAGGTCGAAGACGGTGTGCGCGGCCGTGACCCGATGCGGCCACGCAGTGGGGTCCAGGCGTTCGTCGAAGTGCCGGCTCCGCACCATCGTGATGCCGTCGCGCGCGCGTCCCGACCGCCCGAGCGGAACGACGACCTCGATCGGGTCATCCGGGCGGTTGAGCAGCGTCCAGGCGTGGCCTGCGCTGACGCCGTGCAGCGCCGCCGGCCGACCCACGTGCAGCAGGGCGGCGACGGCCCTCAGGTCCCAACCAGACCGGCCCGGCTCGGTGAGGAACACGCGCGGGTGCACCACGGTCCACCGACCTGAGTGAACCCTCCAGCGGATCGCCTTCTCGGTCAGTCCCGCCGCCAGAGCCTGTTCGCGCGTCACGAGGCCCGACTGTCCCCGGATGCGGGCCGCGAGCAGAGGATCCATGACATGAGCCTGTCGGCGCAGGAGCCTCCGGTGCGTAGCCCATCCACAGCCTCAGCCGACGCCCTGCAGGCAAGGGCTCCGTGTGCGCCGGCGGCCCTGCACGGGGCGCCTCCTGCACACGTACGCGCTCGGACAGCGGGTGGCGGCACGGCGTCGGGCCGCTGCAGGGCCTACGGGTTAGGCTGCGGATCGTGCGGCAGTACCTCGATCTCCTCGACCACGTCCTGACCCACGGTCAGGAGAAGTCCGACCGGACGGGCACGGGCACGCTCAGCGTGTTCGGCCACCAGATGCGCTTCGACCTCGCCGACGGCTTCCCGGCCGTGACGACGAAGAAGCTGCACCTGCGCTCGATCATCGGCGAGCTGCTGTGGTTCCTGCGCGGCGACACCAACGTGCGCTGGCTCCAGGAGCGGGGGATCTCGATCTGGGACGAGTGGGCCGACCCCGCCACGGGCGACCTCGGCCCGATCTACGGTTACCAGTGGCGATCGTGGCCCACGCCCGACGGCCGACGCGTCGACCAGATCGCCAAGGTCATCGAGCAGATCCGCACCAACCCCGACAGTCGCCGCCTCATCGTCTCGGCCTGGAACGTCGCCGACGTCGACGACATGGCCCTGCCGCCGTGCCACACGATGTTCCAGTTCTACGTCTCGCCGCCTGGACCCGACGGCCGCCGGCGCCTCTCGTGCCAGCTCTACCAGCGCAGCGCCGACATCTTCCTCGGCGTGCCGTTCAACATCGCGAGCTACGCCCTGCTGACGCAGATGGTCGCCCAGCTGACCGACCTCGAGCCGGGGGAGTTCGTGCACACGCTCGGCGACGCGCACCTCTACCTCAACCACCTCGACCAGGCCCGCCTGCAGCTGACCCGCACCCCGCACGCGCTCCCGACGATGCGCATCACGCCGGGCAAGACGAACATCGACGACTTCGACCTCGACGACTTCGAGCTCGTCGACTACGTCGCCGATCCGGGCATCAGGGCCCCCATCGCCGTCTGAGCGGCCCGGGTCTGGGAGCCTTGGCGCCATGACCACCGCGCTGCCGAACGTGACGATGATCGCCGCCGTCGGACGCAACGGCGTCATCGGTGACGGGCTGACGATGCCGTGGCACCTGTCCGAGGACCTCAAGTTCTTCAAGCGCACGACGATGGGCCACCCGATGGTCATGGGCCGCCGCACGTTCGACTCGATGGGCGCGCTCCCCGGCCGGCGCAGCGTCGTCGTCACCCGCCAGCGCGACTGGAGCGCTCCCGGCGTCGAGGTCGCGCACTCCCTCCCCGAGGCGCTCGCGCTCGTGGCCGAGGCCGAGCAGGTCTTCGTCGTCGGCGGGGGAGAGATCTACCGACAGGCGATGGCGTATGCCGTCCGCCTCCTCGTGACGGACGTCGACCAGTCCCCGGAGGGCCCGGTCACCTTCCCGGCCATCGACCCGGCCGTCTGGACCGAGACCGCCCGCGACGAGCAGCCCGGTTTCGCCTGGGTCACCTACGAGCGGCGCGGCTGACACGGCATACGCGATCACTCGAAAGAAAGCCCGGATCGGGCTGTAACGCCCGGGCGAACCCGCCGATATAGGAGGTGGCGAGGCACTACTCGGACCCCCGAGCGAGTAGTGCCTCGCCTCTCTCGTGCCCGCGGCGAACCGGCCCGGGTCTCCGGCGTGGGCGTGGCGTCGTGAGCGAGGGCCCGGGCGCTAACCTTGGCCTCATGGCTGACGCACCCGCCCTCGGACGTGTTCTCTCGGCGATGGTCACGCCCATGCGGCCCGATGGCTCGATCGACCTCGACGCCGCGCAGCGGGTCGCGGCCCACCTCGTCGACGCTGGTCACGACGGCCTCGTCGTCTCGGGCACGACCGGCGAGTCGCCCACCACCTCGTCCGACGAGAAGGACGAGCTGCTCCGCGCCGTCATCGAGGCCGTCGGCGACCGCTGCGTCGTCATCGCGGGCGCCGGCAGCAACGACACCGCCAAGAGCGTCGAGGCGGTGCGCCACGCGCAGAAGGCCGGCGCCGACGCGGTGCTCGCCGTGACGCCGTACTACAACAAGCCACCGCAGGCCGGCCTCGTCGCCCACTTCACGGCCCTCGCCGACGCGAGCGACCTGCCCGTCATGGTCTACGACATCCCCGGCCGCTCGGGCATCGCCATCGCGCGCGAGACCTACCTGCGCATCGCCGAGCACGACCGCATCGCCGCCGTGAAGGACGCCCGCGGCGACCTCTGGTTCGCGAGCGAGATGATGCAGGAGACGGGCCTCGACTGGTACTCCGGCGACGACGCCATGAACCTCGGCCACTTCCTCAACGGGGCCGTCGGCTTCGTCGGCGTCACGTCCCAGGTGGCCCCGGCGGCCTACCGGGAGATGGCCGACGCCGTCGTCGACGGGCGCTGGGACGACGCCCGAGCCGTGCACCGACGCCTCACCCCGATCGTCAACGCCGTCATGAACGTCACCCAGGGCGCCATCATGGCCAAGGCCGGCCTCGCCGAGCAGGGCATCATCGAGTCGACGGCCGTGCGGCTGCCGCTCGTGCCCGCCGACGAGGAGCAGACCGCCCTCGTCCGGGCCGCTCTCGCCGCTCTCGCCGCCACCGCGGCCCACCCGGCGGTCGGATGACCGCCCCGCTGACCTCTGACCGGAGCCCTCGACGGCCCGGCAGCACCACCGAATGACAGGACACCTGTGAGCCACCCCCACCCCGAGCTGACCACGCCGCCAGCCCTCCCCGACAACGGCCTGAGGGTCGTCGCGCTCGGAGGGCTCGGCGAGGTCGGCCGCAACATGGCCGTGCTGGAGACGAAGGGCAAGCTGCTCGTCATCGACTGCGGCGTGCTCTTCCCCGAGGACCACCACCCCGGAGTCGACCTCATCCTGCCGGACTTCACCTACATCGCCGACCGGCTCGACGACATCGAGGCCATCGTCCTCACCCACGGCCACGAGGACCACATCGGCGCCGTGCCCTACCTGCTCAAGCTCAAGGGCGACATCCCGATCATCGGCTCGACCCTGACCCTGGCGCTCGTCGAGGCCAAGCTCAAGGAGCACCGGGTCCGTCCGTACTCCATGGCCGTCAAGGAGGGCCAGCGCGAGAAGCTCGGCGTCTTCGACCTCGAGTTCGTCGCGGTCAACCACTCGATCCCCGATGCGCTCGCCGTCTTCGTGCGCACCGAGGCCGGCACGCTGCTGCACACCGGCGACTTCAAGATGGACCAGCTGCCGCTCGACGGTCGCCTCACCGACCTGCGTGCCTTCGCCCGTCTCGGCGAGGAGGGCGTCGACCTCTTCCTCACCGACTCGACGAACGCCGATGTCCCCGGCTTCACGACGCCCGAGCTCGAGATCGCTCCGGCCATCGACAAGGTCTTCCGTCACGCCCAGCGCCGCGTCATCGTCGCCTGCTTCAGCAGCCACGTGCACCGCGTGCAGCAGGTGCTCGACGCCGCGGAGAAGGCCGGCCGCAAGGTCGCCATGGTCGGGCGCTCGATGGTGCGCAACATGGGCATCGCCGCCGAGCTCGGCTACCTCCGCGTGCCCGACGGCATCCTCATCGACATCAAGAAGATCGACAGCCTGCGCGACGACGAGCTCGTCCTCATCTGCACCGGCTCCCAGGGCGAGCCGATGGCGGCCCTCTCGCGGATGGCGAACCGCGAGCACCGCATCGACGTCGGCCCCGGCGACACGGTGCTGCTCGCGAGCAGCCTCATCCCCGGCAACGAGAACGCCGTCTACCGCATCATCAACGGCCTCATGCGCCTCGGCGCCAACGTCGTGCACAAGGGCAATGCCAAGGTGCACGTCTCGGGCCACGCCAGCGCGGGCGAGCTGCTCTACTGCTACAACATCGTCAAGCCGCGCAACGTCCTTCCCGTGCACGGCGAGTGGCGGCACATGTATGCCAACGCCCAGCTCGCCATCGCCTCCGGCGTCCACGAGGACAACGTCGTGCTCGCCGAGGACGGCGTCGTCGTCGACCTCGTCAACGGGGTCGCCGAGGTGACCGGTGTCGTCGAGTGCGGCTACGTCTACGTCGACGGCAGCAGCGTGGGCGGCGCCGACGAGGCGCTGCTCAAGGACCGTCGGATCCTGCGCGACGAGGGTTTCATCACCTGCGTCGTCGTGCTCGACGCGGCCACCGGCAAGATCGCGAGCGGCCCGGAGATCACGGCCCGCGGGTTCGTCGAGGACGACGAGATCTTCCAGCAGGTCATCCCCAAGGTCGAGCGGGCCATCGAGGAGGCCGTCGCCAAGGGTGTCCGCGACGACCAGCAGCTCCAGCAGGTCATCCGGCGCGCGGTCGGCTCGTGGGTCGGTGGCAAGATCCGCCGCCGGCCGATGATCATCCCGGTCGTGCTGCAGGCCTGACGTGACGGTGCAGGAGGCCGACCGGGGGCACCTCGACAGCGACGACGGCCACGACGGGCCCTCCGGTCGTCCGGGGGAGCCCGCCGAGTCGTCGACGCGGGAGCCGGCCGGGCGTCGTCCCCGCCGGCGCTGGGTCGACGTCGTCATCGGCGTCGTCCTGCTCGGGCTCGTCGCCGTCGGGGCGCTGCGCTGGTACGACTCGACGGCATACGTCGTCGTCGTGCTCCAGACGGCAGGGCCCTTCGTCGTCATCGGCCTGGGCCTGCTCGCCGTGGCGACGCTCGTGCTACGGCGGTGGTGGATGCTCGTCCCCGTCGTCGTCGCGCTCGTCGTGGCGGCGACGGTCGCGGCGCCGGCCTTCCGGGCCACCTCCTCGCCGAAGGCCGACCGCGACCTCACGGTCATGTCGGCCAACGTCTGGATCGGGTCGGCCAACGCCGGCCAGCTCATGGACGCCGTGCGCTTTCACTCCGTCGACGTCCTCGTGCTCACCGAGGCGACGCCCGCGATCCTGCGGCGGCTCGACGCCGAAGGGGCGGCCGACTACTTCAGCCAGCGGGAGGGCGTCGCCCGGGCCAGCACCTACACGGGGACGATGGTCCTGTCGCGCTACCCGCTCTCGGTGCGCAGCCTCGGCACCGACCCGGCGCTCGAGGGCACCCGGAGCGTCCAGCCCGAGGTCGACGTGACCGTGCCCAACGGCACGGTGCGTCTCAAGGTCGCCCATCCCACGGCGCCCTTGCGCGGTGACACCGTCGAGTGGCGCGCGGGCCTGCGGGCGCTCCAGTCGTGGAAGCAGCGTCTCGACGGCGACGAGCTCCTCGTCATGGCCGGCGACTTCAACGCCGGCTTCGGCCACCCCGGCTTCCGCGACCTCGCCGCGGGCCTCGACGACGCGCAGCGCACCGACGGACAGGGGTGGGTGCGCACCTGGCCCTTCGCGGGCAACCGGCTTCCGGCCTTCGTCCAGCTCGACCACCTGCTGAGCCGCGGCCTCACGGTCGTCGAGGCCGGGCAGGTGGCTCTCAATCGCGCCGACCACGCCGCGGTCTGGGCGAGCTACGCCCTGCCGGCGCGCTGACCCGACCCTGAGCGTTCGAGCGCACCGACCGCGCGCCCGCGCTCGGGCACGGACCCGCTCAGCGGCGTACGTCCGCGGTCACCAGGGTCGCTCGACCTCGACGTCGCGCGGGTCGGTGCCCTCGAGCGCCCATCCGGTCTCCGTGAGCGACCACTCCGCGTCGGTGCCCTGCTCGACGAGCCGCGCGACGGCGGCGACGAGACGCTCGACGCCCTCGAGCGTGCTGCCGAGGCCGATGCTGGCGCGGACCGCGGTGGGGGAACGCTCGCCCCACGGGTCCTCGAGGAGCTCGTCGACGAGCAGGTGGGCGCAGAACTTGCCGTCCCGCACGCCGATGCCGTGCTCGACGGAGAGGACCTGCGACACGAGCGAGGAGTCCCAGCCGTCGATGGTGAAGGCGACGACGCCGACCCGGTCGCTGTCGTCACCGAAGATCGACAGGACCTCGACGCCCGCGACGTCGTCGAGTCCGGCGCGGAGCCGCTCGAGGAGGCGGGTCTCGTGCTCCTCGATGGCGTCGCGGTGCCGGCTGATCGTCGAGCAGGCCGCGGCGAGGGCGATGGCTCCGATGACGTTGGGGCTGCCGCCCTCGTGGCGCGCCGGCCCGGTCGCCCACGTGGTGCCGTCCTCGGTCACCGAGCGCGTCGCGCCGCCACCGAGCAGGTAGGGGTTGCCGGCGTCGAGCCAGTCGGAGCGCCCGGCGAGGACGCCCGCGCCGTAGGGGGCGTACGTCTTGTGCCCCGAGAACGCGACGTAGTCGGCGTCCCACGCGGCGAGGTCGATGGTGCGGTGCGCCGAGAGCTGGGCCGCGTCGACGGCGATCCGGGCGCCGTGCTCGTGCGCCAGGGTGGCGAAGCGCTCGACCGGCCAGACCTCTCCCGTCACGTTCGAGGCGGCCGCGACGACGACGAGGCGGTGGCGCGACGGGTGGTCGGTCAGCGCCTCCTCGAGCAGCGCGTGCGCGTCCTCGACGGTCTGCGGGACGGGGAGGCGCACGGTGCGGAAGCGGCCCCAGGGCAGCAGGGTCGAGTGGTGCTCGGTGCCGAAGACGAAGACCGTCGTGCGGCTCGGCAGCGCCTTGCTCAGCAGGGCCCACGAGTCGGTCGTCGTCCGGGTGAAGATGACGGAGTCGCCCTCACGCGCGCCGACGAAGGCGGCGACCTCGGCGCGGGCCTGCTCGTACCACGCGCTCGTCAGCCGCGAGGCGAACCCGGCGCCGCGGTGCACGGAGGAATAGGTCTCGAGGGCGCGGTCGACGGCCGCCTGGACCGTCTCGAGCGCCGGCGTCGAGGCCGCGTGGTCGAGGTTGGCGTATGCCGTGTCGCCGTGGAGCGTGGGCACGCGCAGTCCGGCGCCGACGACGGTGGGCAGGGTGCGCGCCTCGGGCACGACGTGCAGGGCGCGGGTGCGCACGACGGGTGCGGGGGAGCCGCCACAGAGGGAGGCCGCTGGGTGCGTCGAGGGAAGGACCGACATGGGAGTGCTCCTGGGTCATGGGACCCACCCGGTGCAGGTCCGCGCTTGCCGACCTCGATCACGCGTTCAGACCGAGGGTGGCCTGGTCGTCACCCGGAGCACCCCACCGCGGAGGAGGGTTGCTGGCCAGCGAGCCGGGGCTTGTCACTGGCACTCATGACCTGCGCACGACGATAAAGGGGTCGGTCACCGGCTGTCCACCGGTCGGTCCCCGGGTGTCGCGATCTGAGACGCCGACCCCGCCGGGGACCTCGCGGGACGGTGACGGGCGCGCCCACGGCATACGGCAGCCGCGTCCGACTGGTCAGCCCTGTTGCGCGTGTGACGCGTGAGTTCAGCGGTGCGTTGACGTACGGTGCGAGCATGGCGTCACGTCCGTCCACCAGCCAGCGCTCGAGCTCCGCCGCGGCCACCCGCGCCAAGGGGTCCGCGGGCAGCGCCTCGTCACGCCCTCCCGCAGCCCGGGGCGGCCGGCCCGCGCAGCGCAAGCCCGCGGCCCGCAAGCCCGCCGCCAAGACCGCGTCCAAGACGCGGGGCGGAGGCCTCCCCTTCCCGTTCGGCGCGATGCGCAACACCTGGATGGGCGTCTCGCACATGGCCGGGGGAGCGGTGCGCCGCGTCGGGCACAGCGCCGCCGACCTCGAGCCGGAGCACCGCCGCGACGGCATCGGCTTCGCGCTCATCGCGCTCGCCGTGGTCGTCGCCGCGCGTGAGTGGTGGGGCGTCTCCGGCACCTTCGGCCAGGTGGTGCACGCCGTCTTCGCCGGCACCTTCGGCCGCGTCGCCTACGCCGTCCCGCTCGTGCTGCTCGCCCTCGGCCTGCGCATGCTTCGAGCTCCCCAGGACGACGCGGCGACCAACCGCGTCGTCGTCGGCACCATCGCCCTGACCTTCGCCGCGTGCGGTCTGTCGCACCTTGCCGACGGCATCCCCAACCCGCCCGACGGCGCCGACGGCATGCGTGCCGCCGGCGGCATCCTCGGCTTCCTCGCCTCGAGCCCGCTCGCGGCGGCCGTCTCGACCTACGGGGCGCTCGTCCTGCTCGTCCTGCTCGGTCTCTTCGGCCTGCTCGTCATCACGGCGACGCCGGTCAACATGATCCCGACCCGCCTGCGCCAGCTGCGCGCCCTCGTCATCGACCGCGACCACGTCGACGAGCAGCCCGACGAGGCGCTCGACGCCCCTGCCGCAGCGGTGAAGCGCGCGCGCCGCAAGGCCGTCGACCTCGCCGACCGCGACGGCGACGAGGCGTTCCGCCAGGCCGCGCAGAAGGCCCTCGAGGACGAGGCGACCACGCAGCTGCGACCCGGCGAGAAGCGCCCGACGCCTCCCGGGCTGCTGGCTCCCCGTCCCGGCGGCGAGAAGGGCGGCGAGAAGGTCATCGACGCCACCGACCCGAAGACCCTCGGGGCGCCCGACACGAGCAAGGTCGGACCCAAGGCCGAGCTCATCCCCCCGCCCATGTCCGACCTGCCGGCTCGCGTCGAGCAGCTCAGTCTCGGCGGCGACATCACCTACCAGCTGCCCGACCACGCGATGCTGACGCCGGGGCCGCCGCACAAGACGCGCAGCGAGACCAACGACCGCGTCGTCGAGTCGCTGACCAACGTCTTCGACCAGTTCGACATCGACGCCGCCGTCACGGGGTTCACCCGCGGCCCGACGGTCACGCGCTACGAGGTCGAGCTCGGCTCGGGCACCAAGGTCGAGCGCGTCACCGCGCTCTCCAAGAACATCGCGTATGCCGTTGCCTCGGCCGACGTGCGCATCCTCAGCCCCATCCCGGGCAAGTCCGCCATCGGCATCGAGATCCCGAACCTCGACCGCGAGAACGTGTCCCTCGGCGACGTGCTGCGCAGCAACACGGCCCGCACCAACGAGCACCCGATGGTCATGGGTGTCGGCAAGGACGTCGAGGGCGCCTACGTCATCGCCAACCTCGCGAAGATGCCGCACCTGCTCGTCGCGGGCGCCACCGGATCGGGCAAGTCGAGCTTCGTCAACTCGATGATCACCTCGATCCTCATGCGCTCGACGCCCGAGGAGGTCCGGATGATCCTCGTCGACCCGAAGCGCGTCGAGCTGACGGCCTACGAAGGCATCCCGCACCTCATCACGCCGATCATCACCAACCCCAAGAAGGCCGCCGAGGCCCTCGCGTGGGTGGTCAAGGAGATGGACCAGCGCTACGACGACCTCGCGGCGTTCGGCTTCAAGCACGTCGACGACTTCAACAAGGCGGTCCGCGCCGGCAAGGTCAAGCCGCTGCCGGGCTCGGAGCGCCAGATCACGACCTACCCGTACCTCCTCGTCGTCGTCGACGAGCTCGCCGACCTCATGATGGTCGCCCCGCGCGACGTCGAGGAGTCGGTGGTGCGCATCACCCAGCTCGCCCGTGCCGCCGGCATCCACCTCGTCCTCGCGACGCAGCGTCCGTCGGTCGACGTCGTCACGGGCCTCATCAAGGCCAACGTCCCCTCGCGCATGGCGTTCGCGACGTCCTCGCTCGCGGACTCCCGCGTCGTGCTCGACCAGCCCGGCGCCGAGAAGCTCATCGGCCAGGGTGACGCGCTCTTCCTGCCGATGGGCGCGAGCAAGCCGATGCGTGTCCAGGGCGCGTGGGTCAACGAGTCCGAGATCCACGAGGTCGTCAAGTTCGTCACGACCCAGCTCAAGCCCAACTACGTCGAGAACGTCACCGTCGCGGCGCCCAAGAAGCAGATCGACGACGACATCGGCGACGACCTCGACGTGCTGCTCCAGGCCACCGAGCTCGTCGTCACGACCCAGTTCGGCTCGACGTCGATGCTCCAGCGCAAGCTGCGCGTCGGCTTCGCCAAGGCCGGACGGCTCATGGACCTGCTCGAGTCGCGCGGCGTCGTCGGCCCGAGCGAGGGCTCCAAGGCCCGCGACGTGCTCGTGCGCCCGGACGACCTCGAGCAGACGCTCGCGCTGCTGCGCGGCGAGGACGTGCCGCACCCCAACGAGCCCGTCGACGCCGATGACCTCGCCGAGATCATCGAGCCCGCCGAGCCGTATGCCGCCCCGCCCGTCGACGTGGAGCCTGCCGAAGCGTCGGCCGGCTACGCCGAGGAGCCCGACGAGGAGGTCGCGCCGCAGCGCACGGCCTCGCTCGTCGCCGAGCGCGGTGAGCAGCGTGCCCACGAGGACGAGACCACCGCGGTCCCGATGGCGCGGTGGACGCCCGGCGACATGACGCGCACGGTCGACGAGCACGACGAGGAGTCCGAGGACGCCTGGAACCTCACCGACCGCGGCGGCCGAGAGCGCTACTGACCCCCGAGGGCCCGACACCCGACAGCCGCGAGTCCCGCCCGCCCCGGCGGTTCAGGGGTTGAAGCGGTAGCCGAGACCGGGCTCGGTGACGAGGTGGCGCGGGTTCGTCGGGTCGGGCTCGAGCTTGCGGCGCAGCTGGTTGGCGTAGACGCGCAGGTAGTTCGACTCGCGCCCGTACGAAGGGCCCCAGACGGCTCGGAGCAGGTCCTGCTGCTGGACGAGGTGACCGGGCTCGCGGCACAACGCCTCGAGCACCCGCCACTCGGTCGGCGTGAGACGGACGTCCTCGCCCTCGACGGTCGCCCTCCGCTCGGCGAAGTCGAGGACGAAGTGGTCGGTCACGACCGGCCCGAGGTGCCGGCCGAGGTCGCCGCCGCGGCGCACGGCCGCGCGCACCCGAGCGAGGAGCTCCTCGACGCCGAAGGGCTTCGTGACGTAGTCGTCGGCACCGAGGTCGAGCGCCTCGATCTTGTCGTCGGACTCGTGACGTGCCGACAGGACGATGACCGGGACGACCGAGGCGGCGCGGATGCGGCGGAGCACCTCGGTGCCGTCGAGGTCGGGCAGCCCGAGGTCGAGGATGACGACGTCGGGTGCGTCCTCGAGCACCGACTGAACCGCGGTGCGACCGTCGGCGGCCGTGACGACCTCGTTGCCGTGGGCCCGCAGCGCGATCGTCAGGGTGCGCTGCAGCCGCGGGTCGTCGTCGACGACGAGCACTCGGGTCACGCGTCCTCCTTCGTCTCGGCAGGCTCGGCAGGCTCGGCAGGCTCGGCAGGCTCGGCAGGCTCGGCAGGCTCGGCAGGCTCGGCAGGCTCGGCAGGCCCGGCCGGCTCGGTCGAGGTGATGCGGTCAGCCACGTCGGTGCCGTCATCACCTCGAACCGAGGGGACCGTCGGGGTGAGGGGCAGCTCGACGACCATCGTGAGGCCACCGCCGGGGGTGTCCTCCGGGACGAGCGAGCCGCCCAGCACGGTCATCAGTCCCCGGGCGACGGCCAGGCCGAGGCCGAGGCCGTCGCCCTGCGGGGCGTCCCCGGCCCGCTGGAACGCAGCGAAGATGCGCTCCTTGTCGGCATCGGACACGCCCGGTCCGCGGTCGATGACCCTCAGCTGCACGGTGTCTCCGATCCGGCCTGCCGTGAGGCGCACCTCTGCGTCGCCGCTGTGCCTCAGGGCGTTCTCGACGACGTTGGCGAGCACGCGGTCGAGCAGTCCCAGGTCGGTCCGCACGAGGGGGAGGTCCGGCTCGAGGTCGACCTCGACGCGCTGGGGGGCGGAGGTGGTGCGCACCGTCGACACCACGGCGTCGAGCAGGTCGATCGAGTGGTGGTGCGCGCGCACGGCACCGGTCTCGAGCCGGGACAGGTCGAGGAGGTTGCCGATGAGGGCGTCGAGGCGGTCCGCGCTCTCCTCGATCGACTCGAGCAGCTCTGCCTCGTCGTCGGCCGTCAGGTCGAGACCGGACTGGCGCAGCGTGGAGACCCCCGCCTTGATGCTCGCGAGGGGCGTGCGCAGATCGTGCGAGACGGCGGCGAGCAGGGTCGTGCGCGCGGCGTTGTCGCGGGCGAGCCCGGCCGCCTCGCGCGCGGCCCGGACGAGCTGCTCGCGTCCGTGCAGGATCGCGGCGTGGGTGGCGTACGCGTTGACGACGCGCTGGTCCTCTGCCGCCACGGGCGGTCCGTCGAGCAGCAGGTGGACACCGTCGTCGACGGTGATGTCCAGAGCCCACACGGCGCCGGCCGGGAGCACGGTGCCCGCGGGCAGGTGGGGGTCGGTCGAGGCGACGACGGTCGATGGCTGGTCCGGGTGCGACTCGGTGAGCACGGCAGCGCGCATGCCGAGGTCGTCGCGCGCACGGTCGAGCAGGGCCGGCAGGGGTCGCGGCTCGGCGAGCAGGTCGCGACTCATCGCGGCGAGCGCCGACGACTCGCGCTCGGCCGAGACCGCCTGCTCGGTGCGCCGGGCTGCGACGTTGACGACCGACGAGACCGCCATGGCCACGAGCACGAAGACGGCGAGAGCCAGGGCGTTGGGTGGGTCACTGATGGTGAGCGTGCCCCGTGGCTCGGTGAAGAACCAGTTGACGACGAGCGAGCCGACGACGGCGCAGAAGAGCGCCGGCCAGATGCCACCCACGAGGGCGCACACGACGGTCAGCGCGAGGTAGAGGAGCAGGTCGAGCGAGAGCGTGTGCCCCTCCCGGGTGGCGACGAGCACGGCGGTCAGCCCGACGAGGGCGACGACGGCGAACAGCATCCCGCCGACGACCCGGCGGGCGGGCAGGCCAGTGGCGTTCCGGCGACGGCTGGCAACCTTCGACCCCTCGTGAGGAACCAGGTGGACGTCGATGTCGCCCGAGCCGTCGGCCACCTCAGAGGCGATGCTCGGACGCAGGATCTGCTGCCACCGGCCTCGCCGGCTGACGCCGACGACGATCTGCGTCGCGTTGACGCCGCGGGCGTGGTCGAGGATCGCCTCTGCGACGTCCTGGCCGGAGACGTCCTGGAACTCCGCCCCGAGGTCGCGAGCCAGTTGCCGCAGCCGAACCAGCACGGCAGGGTCGGTCGACGTGAGGCCCTCGGACGACCGGACGTGACAGGCGATGAGGTCACCGCCGGCCGCGCGGGTGGCGATGCGGGCACCTCGCCGGAGCAGCGTCTCGCTGCCGGCGCCGCCGGTCAGGGCCACGACGACGCGCTCGCGAGTCGGCCACTGCTCGCTGATGCCCTGGTCGGCCCGGTAGCGTTCGAGCGCCTCGTCGACCCGGTCCGCGAGCCACAGCAGCGCGATCTCGCGCAACGCGGAGAGGTTCCCCGTCCGGAAGTAGTTGGCGAGGGCGGCATCGACCTTGTCGGGTCCGTAGATGTTTCCGTGCGCCATCCGACGGCGCAGCGCCTCGGGTGACATGTCCACGAGCTCCACCTGGTCGGCCCGGCGCACGACCTCGTCGGGGACGGTCTCCTGCTGTCGGATGCCCGTGATCGACTCGACGACGTCGTTGAGCGACTCGAGGTGCTGGATGTTGACGGTCGAGATGACGTCGATGCCGGCCTCGAGGATCTCCTCGACGTCCTGCCAGCGCTTCTCGTGCCCGCCACGCGACGCGTCCCCGGCCCCGCCGCCCGACGGGGCGCCCGAGCCGGGGACGTTGGTGTGGGCGAGCTCGTCGACGAGGACCACGTGAGGGTGTCGGGCGAGGACCGCGGCGACGTCGAGCTCGGTGAGCCGGTTGCCGCGGTACTCGACCGTGCGACGAGGGAGGACCTCGAGGCCCTCGAGCATGGCCGCCGTGTGGGACCGCCCGTGCGTCTCGACGTAGCCGACGACGACGTCCGTGCCCCGCGAGAGGCGCCGGTGCGCCTCGTCGAGCATCGCGACCGTCTTGCCGACTCCGGGCGCGGCCCCGAGGTAGATCCGAAGCGACCCTCGACCCATGCGCTGATCCTCTCAGGTCACCCGGCGCTCGGCGCCGAGAGACGCGCAAGGGCGAGGTTGAGCTCGAGGACGTCGACCCGCGGCTGGCCCAGGAAGCCGGCGATGCGGTCCTGTGAATGCTCCTCGACGAGGGCCCGGACCCGGGTGACGTCGAGACCGCGGGCTGCGGCGACGCGCTCGACCTGGGCGACGGCATACGCCGGCGTGATGTGGGGGTCCAGCCCGCTGCCCGATGCGGTGAGCGCGTCGGCGGGAGCGGTCGAAGGGTCGAGACCCGCTGCCCCCACGCGCTTGGCGACCTCGGCCTCGAGGTCAGCACCGGGCCCGAGGTTGGTTCCACCGCTCGTGTCGCCGGCGTAGTCGCTGGCCGAGGGGCGACCGTGGAACCACTCGTCGCCCTGCCACTGCTGGCCGATGAGGCTCGAGCCGACGACCCTGGTTCCGGACGAGACGAGCGAGCCGGCCGCCTGGTCGCGTCCGGCAACCTGGCCGACGCCCCACACTGCGGCGGGGTAGAGCACGCCGAACAGCACGGTGAGGACGAGCATGGCCCGAAGGCCCGCGAGGGACTGCTTGATGACGTTGTCCACGTGTCTCACATCATTCCGGGGAGGTGGCTCACGACGAGGTCGATCAGCTTGATGCCGATGAACGGGGCGATGACGCCGCCGACTCCGTAGATGAGGATGTTGCGCCGCAGCAGGGCAGTGCTTCCGGAGGGCCGGTAGCGAACCCCCCTCAGCGACAAGGGGATCAGCGCGACGATGACGAGGGCGTTGAAGATCACGGCCGAGAGCATTGCCGACTTCGGGGTCGAGAGGCCCATGATGTTGAGGGCCTCGAGGCCGGGGAAGAGCACGACGAACATCGCCGGGATGATCGCGAAGTACTTCGCGATGTCGTTGGCGATCGAGAAGGTCGTCAACGCCCCGCGGGTGATGAGCAGCTGCTTGCCGATGGAGACGATGTCGATGAGCTTCGTCGGGTCGGAGTCGAGGTCGACCATGTTGGCCGCCTCCTTGGCCGCCGAGGTTCCGGTGTTCATCGCCACGCCGACGTCCGACTGGGCCAGAGCGGGGGCGTCGTTCGTGCCGTCGCCGGTCATCGCCACGAGACGGCCGCCCTGCTGCTCCTTCCGGATCAGGGCCATCTTGTCCTCGGGTGTGGCCTCGGCGAGGAAGTCGTCGACCCCGGCCTCCTCCGCGATGGACTTCGCCGTGAGCGGGTTGTCGCCCGTGATCATGACGGTGCGGATGCCCATCGCGCGCAGCTGGGCGAAGCGCTCCTTCATGCCGGGCTTGACGACGTCCTTGAGGTGGATGACGCCGAGCACCCGGGCCGGCCCGCCCGGCTGCTTCGACGCGACGACCAGAGGGGTCCCTCCGGAGCTGGCGATCCCGGCGACCTCGGTGAGCACCCCGGACGGAACGCCACCTCCGTGGTCGGAAGCCCAGCGGCACACGGCATCGGACGCGCCCTTGCGCACGGCCGTGCCGTCGGGCAGGTCGATCCCCGACATGCGGGTCTGCGCGGTGAACTCCACGAACGTGGCACCCTCGCGCCGGACTCCGTCGAAGCGCGTACGCGTCTCGTCGGCGAGGCCCCGCGCGGACAGCTCGACGATCGAGCGCCCCTCGGGCGTCTCGTCGGCCAGTGAGGAGAGGTATGCCTCCTCGGTGACCTCCACGTCCGGAAGGCCGGGGGCCGCGAGCAGCTCGGTTGCACGGCGGTTGCCGAACGTGATGGTGCCGGTCTTGTCGAGCAGCAGCGTCGACACGTCGCCCGCTGCCTCGACGGCACGGCCCGACATCGCGAGGACGTTGTGCTGCACGAGCCGGTCCATGCCGGCGATGCCGATCGCGGAGAGCAGCGCCCCGATCGTCGTGGGGATGAGGCAGACGAGCAGGGCCACGAGCACGACGACAGACTGCTCCTGGCCGGAGTAGACGGCGAGCGGCTGGATCGCCATGACGGCGAGGACGAAGATGATCGTCAGCGTGGTGAGCAGGATGGTCAGCGCGATCTCGTTGGGCGTCTTCTGCCGTGCCGCGCCCTCGACGAGGGCGATCATCCGGTCGATGAAGGTCTCACCGGGCTTGGTCGTGATGCGCACCGTGATGCCGTCGGAGAGCACTGTCGTGCCGCCCGTGACGGCGCACCGGTCACCACCGGACTCACGGATGACGGGAGCGGACTCGCCGGTGATCGCCGACTCGTCCACGGTGGCCATGCCCTCGACGACGTCCCCGTCACCGGGGATGACCTGGCCGGGACGCACGACGACGACGTCGCCGATCGTGAGGTCGGAGGCAGCCACGGTCTCGACGGAGCCGTCGGCGCTCCGGCGCTGCGCCGTCGTCGTGGTCCGGGTGGCGCGCAGCGTGGCCGCCTGCGCCTTGCCGCGGCCCTCGGCGACGGCCTCGGCCATGTTGGCGAAGAGGACGGTGGCCCACAGCCACAGGGTGATGCTCCACGCGAACCACGAGGGGTCGACGATGGCGACGACGGTGGTCAGGAGCGAGCCGATCCACACGACGAAGACGACGGGACTGTGCCACACGTGACGCGGGTCGAGCTTGCGCACGGCCTCGGGGAAGGTCGCGACCAGCTGGCGCGCGAGCGTGCCGAGCGACAGCGGGGCCTTCCCCGCCCTGATGAGAGGCATCTCGCTGCCGGAGCCGCCGCGCCGGTGGGCCGAGCCGCCGTGGGCGCCGGGGGCGCGCGGGTCGGTGGTGTCGGGGGACGACGGGGTCGTCGTCGGGGACGGGGTCATGACAGTGCCTCCGCGAGGGGACCGAGGGCCAGGGCAGGGAAGAACGTGAGTCCGGTGACGATGATCGCCACCCCGACGAAGAGGCCCGCGAACGTGGGTGTGTGGGTGGGAAGGGTGCCAGCGTTGGCTGGCCGACGTCGTTGCGCCACCAGGGAACCGGCAAGGGCCAGCACGAGGACGATCGGCACGAAGCGGCCGAGGAACATGCACAGGGCGAGGGTGAGGTTCGTGTACGGCGTGTCGGCCGAGAAGCCGGCGAACGCGCTGCCGTTGTTGTTGGCGGCCGAGGCGTAGGCGTACATCACCTCAGTGAGCCCGTGCGGGCCGCTCGCGAGCATCTGCGACGACACCAGGGGCGCCACCATGCCGATCCCCGTGAAGACGAGCACGAGGGCCGGCATGACGAGCAGGGCCAGCGCGACCAGCGTGATCTCGCGCCGACCGATCTGCTTGCCGAGCAGCTCGGGCGTGCGCCCGACCATGAGCCCGGAGATGAACACGGTCAGCATCGCGAGGAGCAAGGCGCCGTAGAGTCCCGACCCGACACCGCCGGGGGAGACCTCGCCGAGGAGCATGTGGACGAGCGCACCGCCTCCACCGAGGGGGCTGTAGCTCTCGTGCATCGAGTTGACGGCGCCGGTCGAGGTGCCGGTGGTGCTCGCCGCGAAGAGGGCGGACGGCCAGACGCCGAAACGCACCTCCTTGCCCTCGAGTCCGCCGAGCGGGCCGCTCGCCGCGCTCACCTCGGCCCACGTCACGGCCGCGACCATGAGGCCCCAGAGCGTCGCCATGAAGCCGAGCACTGCCCAGCCCTGCCGCCGGTCGCCGACGAGGATGCCGTAGGTCCGCGGCAGGGAGAACGGGATGACGAGCAGCAGGAAGATCTCGACGAGGTTCGTGATGGCGTTCGGGTTCTCGAAGGGGTGGGCGGAGTTGGCGTTGAAGTAGCCGCCGCCGTTCGTGCCGAGCTCCTTGATCGCCTCCTGCGACGCGACGAGGCCGCCCTGGACGACCTGCGACCCGCCGGAGAGCGTCGTGACCTCCGTCGGCGCCGTGAGGTTCTGGATGACGCCGCCGAGCAGCAGGACGACGGCCCCGACGACGGCGAGGGGCAGCAGGACACGCAGCGACCCACGCACGAGGTCGACCCAGAAGTTGCCGATCTCGGCCCCGCTCGAACGGGCGAGGCCGCGCACGAGCGCCACGGCCACCGCCAGCCCCACCGCCGGCGAGACGAAGTTCTGGACGGTCAGCCCGAGCGTCTGGACGAGCGGCGACGTGCCCGACTCCCCGGCATACGACTGCCAGTTGGTGTTCGTCACGAACGAGACGGCCGTGTTGAGAGCGGTGTCGAGGTTCATCGACGCACCGCGGGCGAACGGCAGGAAGCCCTGCAGGGCGATGAGCGCGAAGAGCAGGACGACGCCGACGACGGAGAAGCCGAGGACAGCGACGGCATACGTGCTCCAGCGCTGCTCGGACGCGGGGTCGACGCGGCACAGGCGGTAGACGAGGCGCTCCACGCGCCAGTCCCGGGTGTCGGTGAAGACGCGTGCCATCCACGACCCGAGTGGCACGTGGACGGCGGCGAGCGCGGCGACGAGGACGGCGATCGTGAGCAGCCCGCTGACGGTGTCGCTCATCAGAACCGGTCCGGGTGGAGCAGGACGTGGACGAGGTACACCAGCACGGCGACGCCGACCACGAGCAGGAGGATGGAGGTGAACATGACTCCTTCCTAGGGTCGCCCGCCGGGCGCCCTGCAGCCGTTGACCGCGCGCTGACGGCTCTTGACGCGTTCTTGACGGGCCCGCCACTAGAGTCCGAGTCGTGAGTGCGTCGCTGGAGCTCTGGCCGTCATCGCCCCGTCGCGCCGGGCCGCCTTCACGGCTCGACCAGCTGCGGCGCAAGGTCAACGAGCTGCCGTGCGCCCTGCTCCTCTTCGTCCAGCTGGGTGCGCTGTTGGCCTACCCCTTCGTCGAGACCGCGACCCTCGGTGACTACCGCGAGGCGGGACGCGCGGTCTTCGGCCTCATCGGCCTGCTCGTGCTCTTCCTCGCCGTGCGCGCGGTGCGGGCGACCCCGGCGCTGACGTGGGTCGCCGTCGTGCTGGGCGGGCCGGTGGTCCTGCTCACCGTGGCCGAGGCCGTGTGGCCCGACAACAGCCCGATCGCCTTCTGGAGCGCCCTGCTGCACGCGCTCTTCTACTTCTACACGGGCTACGGCCTGCTGCGGTACATGTTCGCCGACAACTGGGTGACCCGTGACGAGCTCTACGCCACGGGCGCGACGTTCACCGTCGTCGCCTGGGGCTTCGCCTACCTCTACGTCGCCGTGCAGTTCATCTGGCCGAACTCGTTCACCATCTACGGCGAGACCCTGCCGGGGGTGCGCACCTGGTACGAGCTGCTCTACCTCTCGATCACGACGATGACCTCGACCGGCCTCTCCGACATCTACGCGGTGACCCCGCACGCGCGGTCGTTCGTGCTGCTCCAGCAGATCGCCGGCATGCTCTACGTCGCGCTCGTCGTCGCCCGCCTCGTCGGGCTCACCATCGCCCGATTCCGTCAGTAGCGGGCTGCGCCCACCGAGGGCGTATGCCGTGTGCCCGGGTCGGGCTCAGCTGCTCAGCGGGTGCCGTCGAGCTCGGCGAACGTCCTGAGGCTCGGGGTGCGGGTCGTCTGGAGGTCGCGGGCCACGGCCTCGACGTCGCGCATGACGCGCAGCGTGTTGCCGCGGACGAGCTGCGCGACCTCGGCCTCGGACCACGACCGTGCGAGCAGGGCCGCGACGAGCCGCGGGTAGCCGCTGACGTCCTCGAGCCCGACCGGGAAGGTGTCGGTGCCGTCGTAGTCTCCGCCGATGCCGATGTGGTCGATGCCGGCAACCTCGCGGACGTGCTCGAGGTGGGCGACGACCTGCTCGACCGTCGCGTCGGGCTTGGGGTGCTCACGCTGCCACCCGGCGGTGAACCGGCCGAACGCCTCCCAGTCACGCGCCTCGACGCCGACCTCCGCCGCGGCGGCGGCGGCCTCGACGCGCCAGGCGGCGGTCGCGGGCGAGACGAACTCGGGGACGAAGGTCACCATGCACACGCCGCCGTTGGCGGGCAGCGCGCCGAGCACGTCGTCAGGCACGTTGCGGGGGGTGTCGCACAGGGCCAGCGCCGAGGAGTGGCTGAAGATGACCGGTGCGTCGGTGGTCTCGAGCGCGTCCCGCATCGTCGTCGCGGCGACGTGGCTGAGGTCGACCATCATCCCGAGGCGGTTCATCTCGCGCACGACCTCGCGGCCGAACTCGCTGAGGCCGCCGACGACGGGCACGTCAGTGGCCGAGTCGGCCCACGGCGTGTTGTCGTTGTGCGTCAGCGTCAGGTAGCGCACGCCGAGGACGTGGAGCATCCGCAGGGTCCCGAGCGAGCAGCCGATGGAGTGTCCGCCCTCGGCGCCGAGGAGCGACGCGACGCGGCCCGTCGCGGTGGCAGCCTCCACCTCGTCCGCGGTGCGGGCGAGCGCCAGCCGGTCGGCATACGACCCGATCATCCGGTGCACGCCGTCGACCTGCTCGAGCGTCGCCGTGACGGCCGAGTCGCCCTGGAGGGTGCTCGGCACGAAGACCGACCAGAACTGCGCGCCGACCCCGCCCTCGGTGAGGCGGGGCAGGTCGGTCTGCGTCGTCGTGAGGCGGCCGGAGATGTCGAGGGCCTCGAAGTCGTAGCCGGTCTGCTCGCGCGCCTCCCAGGGGAGGTCGTTGTGGCCGTCGACGAGGGGGTGCGCCCGCAGCAGGTCGCGTGCCCTCGTGAGCAGGTCGTCGTGGCCGTGTGGGGCGGTTCCGAGCATGTCGGCCATTGAACACCCCGGCATCTAGAGTGGACGCATGACCCCTCCCCACCCGAGCGCCGACAAGAGCGTCGCACTCGTCACCCTCGGGTGCACGCGCAACGAGGTCGACTCCGAGGAGCTGGCCGGTCGGCTGCTCGCGGAGGGATGGCGTCTCGTCGACGACGCGTCCGAGGCCGATGTCGCCGTCGTCAACACGTGCGGCTTCGTCGAGCAGGCCAAGAAGGACTCCATCGACGCGCTGCTCGAGGCCTCCGACCTCAAGGGCGAGGGCGGCCGCACGCAGAAGGTCGTCGCCGTCGGCTGCCTCGCCGAGCGCTACGGCAAGGAGCTCGCCGACCAGCTGCCCGAGGCCGACGCCGTGCTCGGCTTCGACTCCTACCGCGACATGAGCACGCACCTGCAGACGATCCTCGCGGGTGGACACGTCGAGAGCCACACGCCGGGCGACCGCCGCACGCTGCTCCCGCTGACCCCGGTCGAGCGCCAGCAGGGCTCCGCGTCCGTCGCGCTGCCGGGCCACGGTGACCCCCGCCCCGACCTCGACGACGACGTGCCGACCCCCGCCTCCGGTCCCCGGGTCATCCGCGCGCGCCTCGACGGTCGTCCGTGGGCGCCGCTCAAGATCGCCTCGGGCTGTGACCGTCGCTGCTCGTTCTGCGCCATCCCGATGTTCCGTGGCGCGTTCCTGTCGCGCCGTCCCGCCGACATCGTCGCCGAGGGCCGCTGGCTCGCCGAGCAGGGCGTCAAGGAGCTCTTCCTCGTCTCCGAGAACTCCACGAGCTACGGCAAGGACCTCGGCGACCTCGCCCTGCTCGAGAAGCTGCTGCCCGAGCTGACCGCGATCGAGGGCATCGAGCGCGTCCGCGTCTCCTACCTCCAACCGGCCGAGATCCGGCCCGGCCTGCTGCGCGCCATGGCCGACACCCCCGGCGTCGTGCCCTACTACGACATCTCCTTCCAGCACGCGTCCGAGCCGCTCCTGCGCTCGATGCGCCGGTTCGGCTCGCGCGAGGCCTTCCTCGAGCTCCTCGGGCGGGTGCGTGCCGACGCACCCGAGGCCGGCATCCGCTGCAACGTCATCGTCGGCTTCCCGGGCGAGACCGAGGCCGACCTCGACGAGCTCGAGGCCTTCCTCACGGAGGCCCGTCTCGACGTCGTCGGCGTCTTCGGCTACTCCGACGAGGACGGCACCGAGGCCGAGGGGTATGTCGGCAAGCTGGCTCCCGAGGTCGTCGCCGAGCGTCTCGACCGTTTCACGCGTCTCGTCGAGGAGCTCAACGCGCAGCGCGCCGAGGAGCGGGTCGGCGACCACGTCGAGGTGCTCGTGGAGGAGATCGACGACGAGGACGGCTCGGTCGTCGGCCGAGCCGCGTTCCAGGGTCCCGACGTCGACGGCGTCACCATCGTGCGCGTCCTCGGCGACGCCCCGGCGCCGCAGGTCGGCGATCTCGTGCGGGCCGTCGTCGTCGGCACCGAGGGGATCGACCTCGTCGCGGAGCCGCGATGACCCCGCAGACCTTCCACCGGGGGGAGGGTCCCGCGCCCCGCCCCACCGACTGGAACCTGCCGAACGCCCTGACGGTGCTCCGGTTCCTCCTCGTGCCCGTCTACGGCGTGCTCCTCTTCCTGGACGGCGGCGGCGACCCCTGGTGGCGCTTCTGGGCGTGGGTCGTCTTCGCGCTCGCCGCGGTGACCGACGGCATCGACGGCAAGCTGGCCCGCCGCCGGGGCGAGATCACGAACTTCGGCAAGGTCGCCGACCCGATCGCCGACAAGGCGCTGACGGGCACCGCCTTCATCGGGCTGTCGGTGCTCGGTGTCGTCTGGTGGTGGGTCACCGTCGTCATCCTCGTGCGCGAGATCGGCATCACCGTGCTGCGCTTCGTCGTCATCCGGCACGGCGTCATGCCGGCCGGCCGTGGCGGCAAGCTCAAGACGATGCTCCAGACGCTGTCGCTCGGGGCCCTGACCTTCCCGCTCTGGGTGCTCCCGTTCGGCAGCGCGTGGTTGCTCGTGGCCTACGTCGTGCTCGGGGCGGCGCTCGTCATGACCGTGGTCAGCGGCATCGACTACGTCTTCAAGGCGGCACGGCTGCGCGAGACGAGTGAGCGCACGCTGGCCCGGCGGGCCGCCCGCGCCGCCGCCCGGGAGGCGAGGTCCGAGACGCCGGACGGGTCCACCGGCGACCCGGCGCCACCCCGGACGGCGAAGCGGGACTGACGTGGACGACGTGTCCGAGGCGCCGGGGGCACGTCTCGTGGCCCGGCTGACCGAGGCACGCGAGACCGTGGCCTGTGCCGAGTCGCTGACCGCGGGGCTCGTCGCCGCCACCGTGGCCGACACCCCCGGCGCGTCCGTGGTGCTGCTCGGTGGGGTCGTCGCGTATGCCGCCGCGGTGAAGACGGCGCTGCTCGACGTGCCTGCCGAGCTCGTCGCACGGGTGGGCACCGTCGACCCCGAGGTGGCCGCCCTCATGGCCGAGGGCGTACGCCGTCGGCTCGGCTCCACGTGGGGCCTCGCGACGACCGGTGTGGCCGGCCCGGGACCGTCGGAGGGCAAGCCCGCGGGCACCGTCCACGTGGCAGTCTCCGGCCCGTCGGGAACAGTGACGCGTGCCCTGGAGTTGAACGGGACCAGGGCCCAGATCCGGTCGGCCACCGTCGACGCGGTGCTCCGGCTCGCGGTGGAGGAGACGGGCGCCACGCGCCAAACACCTGCGCCGCCGTAGGGCCCTCGGGGTACGGTAGGGCTGTCGGGTCACCCCGACGACGGCACGGCACCCGAACGCACGACACCAGCGACCTGAAGGAGGACGACATGACGACACTGCTGCGGCGCGAGCTCGGCGACGTCCTCCGTGAGCGCCGACGCGCCCAGGGCCGCACCCTCCGTGAGGTCTCCGCGACGGCCTCCGTCTCCCTCGGCTACCTCAGCGAGGTCGAGCGCGGCGAGAAGGAAGCCTCGTCCGAGCTGCTCGCCTCGATCTGCGGGGCGCTGGCCCTGCCGTTGTCGCAGGTCCTCATCGACGTGTCCAACCGGATGGCCGAGAGCGAGGGCCTCGCCCCGACCGTCTCGCTGCCCGTCCCGTCGGGCGACGTGGTGTCCGCCTCCGCTGCCTGATCGTCTACCGTGCTGGGGTGCCCAGCCCCTTCTCGGACCTCGACTCACGACTGGACCGGGCCGTCTCGGCCTCGGACCCCTCGGAAGCCACGAACCCCACGAACCCCTCGGACCCTGACGCGACGGTGTCGGTGTGGCTGGGAGACCTCGACGGACGGCCCCGCTACGAGCACGACGCGTTCGCGCCGCACTACGCCGCGTCCACGATGAAGCTCCCGCTCGTCATCGCGGCCTTCCGCCGCGTCGTGCGCGGCGAGCTCGACCTCGACGCGCCGGTCGCGGTGACCGGCACCTTCGCCTCGGTGCTCGACGGCTCCCCGTTCGACCTCGACGAGGCCGAGGACCAGGACCCGCAGACCTGGGCGGCGCTCGGCGGCACCCGCACGCTGGGAGAGCTGGCGGAGCAGGCCATCACCCACTCGAGCAACATCGCGACCAACCTGCTCGTCGACGTCGTCGGTCTCGACGAGGTCGCCGAGGTGCTGCGCATCGTCGGCTGCTCGCCGGCCACCGTGGTCGGGCGCGGCATCGAGGACGCCGTGGCCCGTCGAGCCGGCATCACCAACACCGTGACCGCCGCCGACCTCGGGCTCGTCATGGCCGCGGTCGGGCGCCGCGAGCCCGCGCTCGGTGGCGACGAGGTGCTGGCGCCCGTCGAGGCGATGCTGGCCCGGCAGGAGCACGTCGACCAGGCGCCGGCGGGCCTGCCCCCGGGCACCCCGACTGCGAGCAAGTCAGGCTGGATCCCGGGCGTCTCCCACGACGTCGCGCTCGTGCGGCCGGTGGGCGAGGAGCCGTTCGTCATCGCCGTCTGCACGACGATCGACCTCGACGAGACGGAGGCCGCCGTCTTCGTTGCCGGCATCGCCCGGGACGTCTGGCGTGCCGAGCACCCGACCGACGACCCGACCGACGACCCGACCGACGACCCGACCGAGCCCGTGACCGAGTCCGTGACCGAGTCCGTGACCGACCTCGCGGCGCAGCCGGGGTCCGAGGGGGAGCAGGCATGACGACCGTCGCGCGGGTCACGACGACGACCTCGTCCGTGCGGCTCCACACCCCGTTCGTCACGGCCCTGCGCCGCACCGAGACCACCGACACCGTCGTCGCGACGATCACCGACAGCGACGGCCGCACGGGTTGGGGCGAGGCGCCCCAGGTGTGGCAGGTGACGGGGGAGTCGCTCGCGAGCGCCACGGCGTGCATCGAGCAGATGCTCGCGCCTGCCGTCACGGGCCACCGGCTCGACGACCGCAGCGACCTCGCCGCTGCCGCTGCCGTCGTCCAGAGGTCCGTCGCCCGCAACTTCGGTGCCAAGGCCGCGGTCGACGCGGCCCTGCACGACCTCGTCGCCCAGGCGGAGGGCACGTCGGTGGCGGCGCTGCTCGCGACCCGGCCCGACGGCATACGCGAGGTGCTGACGACCGACGTCACCCTGTCGGCAGGTGCGGCTGACGCCCTCGCCGCCACGGCGCGCGCGCGCGTCTCCGACGGCTTCCGCACCCTGAAGATGAAGGTGGGCACCGACGCGAGCACCGATGTGCAGCGCGTCGCGGCGGTGCGCGACGCCGTCGGACCCGACGTCGGCATCCGGCTCGACGCCAACCAGGGGTGGACGCGCGAGGAGGCCGTCCAGGTCATCCGCGCACTCGAGGTCGCCGACCTCGGGGTCGAGTTCGTCGAGCAGCCGGTCGTGGCCGACGACGTCGAGGGCCTGGCCTGGGTGCGGGAGCGGGTCGGGCTGCCGGTCATGGCCGACGAGTCGTGCTACGGGCCCTACGACCTCGAACGGATCATCCGGCTCGGCGCGGCGGACCTCGTCAACGTCAAGCTCGCCAAGTGCGGATCGCTCACCGTGGGCCGCGACATGCTGCGCCGCGCCCACGACGTCGGCCTGCGCACCATCGTGGGCTCGATGATGGAGAGCCACGTCGGGGTCGGGGCCGCGGCAGCGCTCGTGGCTGCCGAACCGACGACCGAGGTGAGTGACCTCGACGCCGCATGGTGGTCGGTCACGTCACCCGTCGTGGGTGGAATCGCCTACTCGGGCAACCAGATCCGTGTGCCGATGACCGGCGGTCTCGGGATCAGCGGGTTCGTCCACCACGACTGACCCACCGCACACCGCACGCACGAAGGGCCCCGCCGGAGCGGGGCCCTTCGTGCGTGCGAGGTGGTGTCAGTCGCCCAGGACGCGCAACGTGAACGAGCCTTCACCGTTGCCGGTGTTGGTGGCGGTGAAGCCCACGGCACGCAGCGACTCGAGGAAGGACTTGGCCTCGCCGTGGACGTCGCCCTTGACGATGGCGTCGACCTTGTCGAGGTCGACGAAGAGCGTCGCCGTCGCGTTGCTGACGTCACCGACCGCGACCTTGAAGGTGTCGCTGTCGCCGAGCTTGCCGCCCGACTTGAGGTCGTCGGCGTAGTCGGGCGTCGTCGCCACGAAGACCTTGTCGCCCTCGACCTTGTGGGTCAGCACGTCGCCGCCGACGCCGACCGACTCCATGAGTCGGCCGACGAGCTCGTCGGCGCGCTTGGCGTCGCTCGAGACGACCTTGGCCCCGAGGACCGGAACGTCGCTCTTGAGGTCCTGCTCGGGCATGGCCAGGGTGAAGGAGCGGCCGAGCAGCACCTTGAGGTCGTCGGGCAGCTTGATGCCGAGCTGCTGCTCGACCATGCCGATCGGGTCGGACTCACCGTCGGCGGCGGCGAGGCTCTCGATCTGCTTCTTCAGCTGGGGCCACGCCGAGTCGAGCATCTGGTCGGCGCCGGAGACGTTGAAGGCAGCCATCGTGTTGGCCGGCAGCGAGGCCACCTCGCTGCCGTCGCCCTTGACGGACTTCGTCGCGTCGGCGCCGCGCACGACGCCGGCCATCTCGACGTAGTCGGCGTCGAAGCGCACCGCCGTCGCGAAGCGTCCCTTGGCCGAGGCCAGGGCCGTCGCGTCCATGCCGGTCGTGCCGCTGAACTTCTGGATCTCCTTCAGTCCCGTGCCCATGTCGAACCAGGCCGACAGGATGCCCTGCTCGCCGAGGGCCGCCATGTCGGCGGTGAAGTCGGCGTTCTGCGCGAGCGTGCCCTTGGCGGCAGCCGCGAGGGTGGCGTCGCCCACGCCGGGCGGCGTGACGATGGCGTAGCCGTCCTTCATCCGCAGCTCGGTGTCGGACCCGCCCTTGTCGCAGGCGAACAGCTTGGTCAGGGTGTCCTTGGCCGCGGACTCGTCCTTGACCTGGATCGCGATGGCGACGTTGGGCGCGTCCGCGGTGCCACCGGGACGGATCGCGGCGCCGACCCGGTCACCGAGCCAGGGCGCGATGTCCGTGTCGTAGCTGAACCTGGCGACGCAGTCGTTGCTCGCGTCCTTCGAGGCGAGCTGCCACAGCTGCTTGCGGGGGTCGTCGGCACCGAGCGTGTCCTTGACCTGGGGCAGCTTGCCCAAGAAGCGCACGGCGGCGATCTTCTGGCCGGCGGACGGGTCGATGTCGAGACGGACGTAGGCGTAGGCGTCGCCGGGCAGCACGTCAGCGGGCTGCGAACCGCCGCCGCTCAGCGTCTGGAAGGCGAAGGCGCCGGCGCCACCGAGGACGAGGGCGGTGACGACGCCACCGACGAGCAGACCCGTGCGCTTGCGGCCCCCGGACGTCGGCGGCTGCGGGTCGTCGGAGAGGGTGACCTCGCCGGGAACGGTCTCGGCCGCTCCGGCGGGCGTCGGGTAGGTGTAGGGCTGGCTCGCCCCGTGCGTGGGCTCGGTGGGCTCGGTGGGCTCGGTGGGCTCGGTGGGCTCGGTGGGCTCGGTGGGCTCGGTCATGGTGTGCTCCCCTGAAGAGTTCGGTGCGTCCTGCGGTTGCGCGCGGGACGAGAGGACGATACCGGCAGCGCCGGACGTCCGCGGCCGGTTGCGATAACGCTCCGACGACGGATTCGCGCGGAACGGTTCCGGTGCTCCGGGTGGCACACTGCAGTGGTGCGGATCAGCCACTTCTGGACCTTGATGGACGACGAGTTCGGCGCGGCGTATGCCGGGTCGCTCGCCCGTGACCACGTGCTGGGTGCGCTCGGCAACCGCACCGTCGTGCAGGCCCTCGCCGATGGCGAGGCGCCGCGTGCGGTGTGGGAAGCGCTGTGCGTCGACATGGACGTGCCACCGGAGCGACGTCTCGGACGTGACACCCGTGTCGCCCGGGGAGCCCAGGGCGGTCAGGCCGGTCGCTGATGCCGGCGTCGCTCGACCCCGGTCTGTCGCGGATCACGCTGCGGCACGGCGACATCACGAGCGACGCCTCGGCCGACGCCATCGTCAATGCCGCGAACCGGTCCCTGCTGGGCGGCGGCGGTGTCGACGGGGCGATCCACCGGGCAGCGGGGCCGGCTCTGCTCGCCGAGTGCCGGCTGCTCGGCGGGTGCGACACCGGCGACGCGAAGATCACCGGCGCCGGTCGGCTGCCCGTGCGGCACGTCATCCACACGGTCGGCCCGGTCTGGCGCGGGGGAGGTGACGGTGAGCCGGAGCTCCTGGCGAGCTGCTACGTGCGGTCGGTCGAGGTCGCCGACGCCGCCGACTGCGCGGTGCTCGCCTTCCCCGCCGTGTCGTGCGGGGTCTACGGCTACCCGCTCGACGCGGCGGCGGTGGTGTCGCTCGAGGCGCTGGCGGGAGCGCTCACGGTGCACGGCGGGGTGCGCGAGGCGCGGTTCTGGCTCTTCTCCGACACGGCCTACGCCGCGTTCGACCGGGCGCTGACGCGGCTGAGAGCGACACGCTGACCCGGGATCGGCGTGTCGTACGGACTTCGAACACCTGTTCGGTAGTGTTCTCCACAGGTCCTGCGCCACCACCCGCATCGTCCACAGGCCGTCTCGTGGATCCTCCCGATGTCGGCGCCGGCACCTAGCGTCTGACCCGACAGCGGACCTCGCAGCACGAGGCCGTGGCCCGGGTCGAAGGTAGACGACCGCAACGCAGACGGCAGATAGGTGACCGACATGGCTTCGGTGCAGGAAAAGGACAAGGACAAGGCCCTCTCCTCGGTGATGGGCCAGATCGAGAAGAGCTACGGCAAGGGTGCGGTGATGCGCCTCGGCGACGACATCCGTCCGCCCATCGAGGTGATCCCCACCGGATCGATCGCCCTCGACGTCGCTCTCGGCATCGGCGGTCTGCCGCGCGGACGCGTCGTCGAGATCTACGGCCCGGAGTCCTCGGGCAAGACGACCGTCGCGCTCCACGCGGTCGCCAACGCGCAGAAGGCCGGTGGCATCGCGGCGTTCATCGACGCCGAGCACGCGCTCGACCCGGACTACGCGAAGAAGCTCGGTGTCGACACCGACGCCCTGCTCGTGTCGCAGCCCGACACGGGCGAGCAGGCGCTCGAGATCGCCGACATGCTGATCCGCTCGGGTGCCATCGACATCATCGTCATCGACTCCGTGGCGGCCCTCGTGCCGCGCGCCGAGATCGAGGGTGAGATGGGCGACAGCCACGTGGGCCTGCAGGCGCGACTCATGAGCCAGGCGCTGCGCAAGCTCACCGGCGCCCTCAACAACACCGGCACCACGGCGATCTTCATCAACCAGCTCCGCGAGAAGATCGGCGTCATGTTCGGCTCGCCCGAGACGACGACCGGTGGCAAGGCGCTGAAGTTCTACGCCTCGGTCCGCCTCGACGTGCGTCGCATCGAGACCCTCAAGGACGGCACCGAGCCGGTCGGCAACCGCACCCGCGTCAAGGTCGTCAAGAACAAGGTCTCCCCGCCGTTCAAGCAGGCCGAGTTCGACATCCTCTACGGCCACGGCATCTCGCGTGAGGGCGGCCTCATCGACATGGGCGTCGAGCACGGCTTCGTCCGCAAGGCCGGTGCCTGGTACACCTATGACGGCGACCAGCTCGGCCAGGGCAAGGAGAACGCCCGCAACTTCCTCAAGGACAACCCCGACCTCGCCGACGAGATCGAGAAGAAGGTCAAGGAGAAGCTCGGCGTCGGGCCGCGCGTCGACCAGCCCGCCGAGGTCTCGGACGTGCCTGTCGACTTCTGATCATGGGTCTCTCCGAACAGGAGACCGCACGGGACCGTCTGGCTCGCGCCGCGGCCGCCCTGGCTGAGGCCGAGGGGGTGGCCGGGGTGCGAGCCGGCGGTGCGTCGGCGGAAGGCTCGGATGCAGGTTCGGGGGAGTCGGCGGCCGAGGCCGGTGCGAGCCGGTCCGTACTGCCGTGGTCCGTGCCCGTCCGCGCCGAGCCGACCGGGCATGAGAGCGCGCGGCCCGCGAGCACACGCATGACCCGATCCGACGGGTCGAGCCCGTCGGGAGGGTCCCGCGGCGGCGGGCGTTCGGGCCGGTCGGGCGGTGCCAGCGGCTCCGGCCGTCAGGGGCGCCGGTCTGCCAAACCGCGCTCCGGCTGGGGTTCCGCTGACGTGGGGGAGCGACCCGACTGGGCGCCCCCGCCGGAGGACGTCGAGACGGCCGTGCCCGAGGCCGATGCCGAGTCGGTGGCACGCGCGATCGTCCTGCGACAGCTGAGCATGGCGCCGCGCAGCCGTGCCCAGCTCGAGAAGAAGCTGCGCCAGCGCGGCTGCGAGGACGACGTGGCGGCAAAGGTCCTCGACCGGATGGCCGAGGTCGGTCTCATCGACGACGAGGCGTACGCCCAGATGCTCGTCCGCTCGAAGCAGTCGGACAAGGGCCTGGCCCGGCGCGCGCTCGCGCACGAGCTGCGCAAGCAGGGCATCGACCAGGAGATCGCCGACGAGGCGCTCGGTCAGGTGGGTGCCGGGGACGAGAGGCTTCGGGCCGAGCAGCTCGTGGCCAAGAAGCTGCGCTCGATGCGCGGGTTGGCTCCCGAGGTCCAGACCCGACGTCTGGCCGGGCTGCTCGCTCGCAAGGGCTACTCGGGGGAGGTCGCGTGGCCGATCATCCGCGACGCGGTCGACGGGCTGCCCGAGCACCGTCGTGACTGAGGAGCGTCGCGGTGCTCACGGCATGCCCTCCGGACACCACGAGGGGGTGAGGACCGTGTGGTCCTCACCCCCTTGGGTGTGCTGTGGTGCGGTGCTGCTCAGACCTCGGCGGGCACGTTGGCGATCGCGGAGACGTCGAACTCGAGCTTGACCTTCTCGCTGACGAGAACGCCACCGGTCTCGAGGGCCGCGTTGAAGGAGAGGTTCCACTCGGTGCGGTCGATGGTGACGTCACCCTCGAAGCCGACGCGCGTGTTGCCGAACGGGTCCTTGGCCGAGCCGGTCTCCTCGAAGGGGATCGTCACGGACTTGGTGACACCGTTGATGGTCAGGTCGCCGGTGATGTCCCACTCGGCGCCGTCGCGCTCGACGTTCGTCGAGACGAACGTGATCTGCGGGTAGGTGGCGATGTCGAAGAAGTCAGGGGTCTTGAGGTGACCGTCGCGCTGCTCGTTGCCCGTGGTGACGCTGGCGGCCTGGATCGTCACGGTGACCGAGGAGTTCGCCGGCGTCACGGTGTCGACGTGGGCCGAGCCCTCGAACTCGTCGAAGTGGCCGCGGACCTTCGTGACCATCGCGTGGCGGGCGGAGAAGCCGATGCGCGTGTGGCTCGGGTCGATGGTGTAGTCGCCGGAGATGTTCTCGACAGCGACCGAGGGGGTCTCGGAGACGGTCTCGTCCTTGGTGCGGTTGAACAGGCCCATGATGTGTCCTTCGGAGTAGGTTATTGAATCTTCAACAACTATGATTCACCCAAGTTGTTGAACTGTCAAGCAATGGGGTCAACAGGTCCACCGTCGCCCCTATTCCTTCGTCTCGCGCGCTGGGATCGAGGCCGGACCAGAGCGTCGACGGCGCCCGGCCGTGGGAGCGCGCTGCACGACGTACCCTTGTCGGTGCCATGACAATGCAGAACTTCGCGCCCACGCCCGAGGCCGCCACGACCGCGCCCGCCGGCTCGCCCCGCACCTACGACGTCCGCACCCACGGGTGCCAGATGAACGTCCACGACAGCGAGCGACTCGCCGGGCTGCTCGAGACGGCGGGCTACGTCGACCTCGCGAGCCTGCCGACCGGGGAGCGGCCGGAGGTCGCCGACGTCGTCGTCTTCAACACGTGCGCCGTGCGCGAGAACGCCGACAACAAGCTGTACGGCAACCTCGGTCAGCTGCGCCCGGCGAAGCAGAAGAACCCCGACATGCAGATCGCGGTCGGCGGCTGCATGGCCCAGAAGGACCGTGGCACCATCGTCCAGCGCGCGCCGTGGGTCGACGTCGTCTTCGGCACCCACAACATCGGGTCGTTGCCCGCCCTGCTCGACCGGGCGGCCCACAACAAGCGCGCCGAGGTCGAGATCCTCGAGAGCCTCGAGGTCTTCCCCTCGACCCTGCCGACCCGTCGGGACTCGGCCTACAGCGCCTGGGTCTCCATCTCGGTCGGCTGCAACAACACGTGCACCTTCTGCATCGTGCCGAGCCTGCGCGGCAAGGAGCAGGACCGTCGCCCCGGCGAGATCCTCGCCGAGATCGAGGCGCTCGTGGCCCAGGGCGTCGTCGAGGTGACCCTGCTCGGCCAGAACGTCAACACCTACGGCGTGGAGTTCGGCGACCGCCTCGCCTTCGGCAAGCTGCTGCGTGCCTGCGGCGAGATCGAGGGCCTCGAGCGCGTCCGCTTCACGAGCCCGCACCCGGCTGCTTTCACCGAGGACGTCATCCTCGCGATGGCCGAGACGCCCAACGTGATGCCCAGCCTGCACATGCCGCTCCAGTCCGGCTCGGACAAGGTGCTCAAGGACATGCGCCGTTCCTACCGGAGCACGAAGTTCCTCGGGATCATCGAGACCGTCCGCCAGCACATCCCGGACGCGGCGATCACGACCGACATCATCGTCGGCTTCCCCGGCGAGACCGAGGAGGACTTCCAGGGCACGCTCGACGTCGTCCGCGAGTCACGCTTCTCCAGCGCCTTCACCTTCCAGTACTCCATCCGGCCCGGCACCCCCGCTGCGACGATGGATGACCAGGTCCCCAAGGCCGTCGTGCAGGAGCGCTTCGAGCGACTCATCGCCCTGCAGGAGGAGCTCAGCTGGGCCGGCAACCGCGCCGTCGAGGGCCGTGAGGTCGAGGTGCTCGTCGCGCCGTCGGAGGGTCGCAAGGACGTCGAGACGAAGCGGCTGTCAGGGCGGGCCCGCGACAACCGGCTCGTCCACTTCGCCGTTCCCGAGGGCGCTGAGGTGCCCCGCCCCGGCGACATGGTCACCGTGAAGGTCACGTACGGCGCGCCGCACCACCTCGTGGCCGACTCGGGCCTCGAGGGCGGGACGTATGCCGTCCGGCGCACCCCCGGGGGTGACGCCTGGGCGGCGCTCCAGGACGCGCCGCAAGGCACGGGCAAGCCGGCCGTGAGCCTCGGCATGCCGTCCATCGGTCGACCGGCCGTCACCCCGGTGGCGTCGGGCTGCTCTGTCGTCTGAGCCGATTCGGGTCAGCGCGTCCCCACGTGCTTGACTTGGTGCATGAGTGTGCGCCCCATCGTCATCACCGGTGAGCCCGTCCTGCACCGGGCCGCCGCCCTCGTCACGGACTTCGACGACGAGCTCCGCACCCTCGTCGAGGACATGTACGAGACGAACGTCGCGGCCAACGGCGTCGGGCTCGCGGCACCCCAGATCGGCGTCGGGCTGCGGGTGTTCATCTGGAAGATGGCCAACGAGGACGGCGTCCCGGAGCAGGGACACGTCATCAACCCGACGGTGACCACCTCGAAGATCCCGCAGGAGCGCCCGAACCCCGACGAGGAGACCGAGGGCTGCCTCTCCGTGCCCGGTGAGGCCTTCCCGCTCAAGCGCGCCGACCGCGCCCACGTCATCGGTTTCGACATCGACGGCAACCGCGTCGAGTTCGACGCCTCCGGCTGGTTCGCCCGGTGCATGCAGCACGAGTACGACCACCTCAACGGCACGCTCTACGTCGACCGTCTCGACGACCGCCAGTCCAAGAAGGCCCGCAAGGCCGTCAAGCGCAACGGGTGGGGCAAGCCCGGCAGCTCGTGGCACCCGGGCGTCGACAAGGACCCCTTCGGTCACGACGAGGACGAGGTCGACGAGTACGCCGACGACCTCATCGGCTGAGCGCGCGCCCCTCGTGACGGACCCGCCCGGCCTCCGGTCCCGTACGCCGTGACGCCCGAGAACGCGCCGACGGTCGGTGCGCCCGTGGTCGCGGTCGTCGGGCCGACGGCGACGGGCAAGTCCGACCTGGCCCTCGACCTCGCCGCGCGGCTCGGTGGTGAGATCGTCAACGCCGACGCCATGCAGTTCTACCGCGGCATGGACATCGGCACGGCCAAGCTCCCCGCCGCCGAGCGGCGCGGCATCGCCCACCACCAGCTCGACGTCCTCGACGTGACCGAGGAGGCCAGCGTCGCCGGCTACCAGGCGGCGGCCCGCGTCGACATCGCCGCGATCCGCGGGCGGGGCCACCGGCCGCTCCTCGTCGGCGGTTCGGGGCTCTACGTCCGAGCCGCCCTCGACCGGCTCGAGATCCCGCCCACCGACGCCGCCGTGCGCGGGCGCCTCGAGGCCGAGGCCGAGGTGGTCGGTGGTGACGCGATGCACGCGCGGCTGCTCGCTCTCGACCCACGGGCCGCCGCCGCGATCCTGCCCGGCAACCGCCGACGGGTCATCCGGGCCCTCGAGGTCATCGAGCTCACCGGCCGCCCGTTCAGTGCGTCGATGCCCACGCGTGAGTTCGTCTCTCCGGCAGTGGTCCTGGGCCTCCGCGTCGACCGTGACGTCCTCGTGGAACGCATCGAGCGGCGTGTCGAGCGCATGTGGGAGGCGGGGCTGCGTGATGAGACCGAGGCCCTGCTCGCCGTGGGTCTGCGCGACGGCGTCACCGCGAGTCGGGCCATCGGCTACAGCCAGGCCATCGCCGTCGTCGACGGCGCCCTCGACGAGGCCACGGCGCGCAGCGACACGGCCCAGGCGACGCGCCGCTACGCCCGCCGGCAGGAGTCGTGGTTCCGGCCCGACCCCCGAATCGTGTGGCTCGATGCCACCGACCCGGACCTGCTCGACCGGGCCCTCGCGGCGGTTCGTGAGGCGGATGCGCGGGTGCGCGACGGCATACCGGAGAATGACTGACATGACGCGCTTCACCAAGGGCCACGGCACCGAGAATGACTTCGTCCTCGTCCCCGACCTCGAGGGCTCGCTCGAGCTCACCCCCGCCCAGGTGCAGCGCATCGCCGACCGGCACGCCGGCCTCGGGGCCGACGGCGTCATCAGGGTCGTGCGCACGGCGCTGTCGACCGACGAGGCCGTCCGCGCCCAGTCGCGCGAGGCCGAGTGGTTCATGGACTACCGCAACGCCGACGGTTCGCTGGCGGAGATGTGCGGCAACGGCACGCGCGTCTTCGCCGAGTACCTCCGCCGGGAGGGGCTCGCCTTCGGCTCGACGTTCAGCATCGCCACGCGTGCCGGTGTCAAGACGGTGCGCGTCGTCGAGCAGGGGTATGCCGTCGACCTTGGTCCGTGGCGTCTCGGCGACGAGGAGGGTGCCCGCCGCGACGGCTTCGACGTCATGGTGAAGCCGCGCCACGGCAAGCCCGTGCCGGCGCTGACCCTCGACCTCGGCAACCCGCACGCGGTCGTCATGCTGCCCGAGGGCATCGCCCTCGAGAACCTCGACCTCGGTGAGGCGCCCGAGCTGCATCCGGAGCCGGCCGACGGGTCCAACGTCGAGTTCGTCCGAGCCGTCGGACCCGGTCACATCGCCATGCGCGTCCACGAGCGTGGGGTCGGCGAGACCCGGTCGTGCGGCACGGGCGCTGCTGCGGCCGCCCTTGCGACGCGCTTCTGGTCCGGGGTGGAGGACCTGAGCCCGTGGACGGTCGACGTGCCGGGTGGGCGCCTCACCGTCACGCCCCTGGCCGGCCAGCGGGTCGAGCTCGCAGGACCCGCGGTGCTCGTCGCCGACGGGGACTTCCCGCTCTGACGACCGTCGGCTCCCGTTCGGGTGGTGGCGGCAGCCACCCGGGGCTCGGGATCAGGTCGAACCGGGAGCCGGTGGCGCAGCAGGGTCGGTGCCGGAGAGCCTGAAGCCCTCGAACAGCGGACCGCCATGGCGGGCCAGCACGTCGTCGGCGAAGGCGAGCAGCAGCGACACGTCGCCGGCAGCCGCCGTGACGAGCGCCTTCTCGTGCCTCTCCCGCCAAGAGGTGTTCTCGCGCTCGTCGAAGTCGGCCAGCTCGCGCGCCACCCACTTGCCGCGGCCCCACCAGTGAGCCGATCCGTGCAGGAGCAGGTGGGCGGCCTCGTCGGCGAGCAGCACGGCGCAGACGAGCCGCTCGTGGGCGTCGTGCGCGTGGGTCACGTCGTCGAGCAGGTCGGTGACGGCATACCTCATCGTGGCGAGGTCGTCGCCGGTGAGCCGGGGAGGTCCCGCGGCGAGCAGCTGCTGCGCCGTCCGCTGCCACTGGGCACCGGACCCGTCGCTGTCGAGGAGGACGACCGAGCTTCCGAGCAGCCGCACCATGGTGGGCCGCCCGCCGGCGACGTCGCGCCGCACGTAGTGGCCGAGCGACGTCTCGGTGTGCACGAAGAGCTCGACCGGCCAGTCGCGGAAGCGCCGCGCATCGCGGTACGGCGCTGGTGGCCCGGGCAGGAGCACGGTCACGTCGAGGTCGGAGCCCGGGGTGGCGGAGCCGAGGACGACGCTCCCGCCGAGCCACGCAGCCCGCGCCTCGGGGAACCAGTGCGCCACGAGGGCACGCGCGTCGTCGACGGCCCCGTCCATGTCAGGAACGGCGCACCTCGAGGATCCGGAAGGCCTTGGCGGACGACAGGCGGGTGCACCTGAGGCCCCAGTCCTGCTCGGTGATCCACCGCTGGAGCGAGTCGGAGCCGAGGTGCTTCTGGACGACGAGGTGCGCGACGCCGTCGTCGGCCAGGCGTGGGAGCCACCGCTCGAGCAGGGCGTGGAGGGCGGCCTTGCCGACGTGGATCGGCGGGTTGGACCAGATCGTCGTGAAGCGCACGTCGTCGGGCACGTCGTCCGGCTCGCAGAAGGTCGTGTTGTCGACCCCCACCGCCGCGGCGTTGGTCCGCGCCAGGTCGAGCGACCGGCGGTTGACGTCGACACCCCAGACCCTGGAGCCGGGGGAGCGGAGCGCGAGCGTCAGGGAGATCGGGCCCCAGCCGCAGCCGACGTCGAGCAGGTCGCCGGTCGGGCTCGGGTCGGGAGCGCCCTGGAGCAGCACGGCCGTGCCCGGGTCGAGGCGGTCGGGGGAGTAGACGCCGCGGGCCGTCGTCAGCGTGTACCGGTGCCCGTCGAGGGTGACCTCGATGGTGCGACGCTCCTCCGGGGTGGCCGGCTCGGCGGTGAAGTAGTGGTCGGTCGGCTCGCTCATCACGGTCACCGTATCGGCCCCGGCCCGTCGTCCGCGGCACCCAACCCGCCGTGCCCTGCACGCCGGTTCGGGCACAAACGAGTGGCTCGTGGCGTTCTAGGGGTGGGACCATAGGGAGAACATGACGAGCAACCACACGAACCACCCCAGCGACACCGACCGCGCCGTGCAGCGGGAGCGCACACTCTTCGCCACCCGCGCCGACGCGCTGGCCGAGGAGCTCCACGAGACCGACGAGACGGCATACCCGCTCTACGACGGCGACCAGCTCGACCGCGAGGAGCGCGCCGCGCTCCGCCGCGTCCAGGGCCTCTCGACCGAGCTCGAGGACATCACCGAGGTCGAGTACCGCCAGCTGCGCCTCGAGCGGGTCGTGCTGGCCGGTGTCTGGACCGAGGGCACCGCCGACGACGCCGAGAACTCCATCCGTGAGCTCGCGGCGCTCGCCGAGACCGCCGGCTCGACCGTGCTCGAGGGCGTCGTCCAGCGTCGTCAGAAGCCCGACCCGGCGACCTGGCTCGGCAAGGGCAAGGCGATCGAGCTGCGCGACATCGTCGTCGAGGAGGGCGCCGACACCGTCATCTGCGACGGCGAGCTGGCCCCGAGCCAGCGGCGCGCCCTCGAGGACGTCGTCAAGGTCAAGGTCATCGACCGCACGGCGCTCATCCTCGACATCTTCGCCCAGCACGCCAAGAGCCGTGAGGGCCGCGCCCAGGTCGAGCTGGCCCAGCTCCAGTACCTCCTGCCGCGCCTGCGTGGCTGGGGCGAGTCGATGTCCCGTCAGGCTGGTGGCCGGGTCGCCGGCGGTGAGGGCATCGGCTCGCGTGGACCCGGTGAGACGAAGATCGAGCTCGACCGCCGTCGCATCAACACGAAGATCGCCAAGCTGCGCCGCGACATCAAGGGCATGAAGACGAGCCGAGACACCCGTCGCCACTCGCGCCGCGCCGGCGGCGTTCCGTCCGTCGCGATCGCCGGCTACACCAACGCCGGCAAGAGCTCGCTGCTCAACCGCCTCACCGGCGCCGGCGTCCTCGTCGAGAACCAGCTCTTCGCGACCCTCGACCCGACGGTGCGCCGCACCGAGACCGAGGACGGTCGCGTCTACACGCTCGCCGACACGGTCGGCTTCGTGCGCAGCCTGCCCCACCAGCTCGTCGAGGCGTTCCGCTCGACGCTCGAGGAGGTCGGCGACTCCGACCTGCTCCTGCACGTCGTCGACGGCTCGCACCCCGACCCCGAGGGCCAGATCTCGGCCGTGCGCGAGGTGCTCGCGGAGGTCGGAGGCGACCAGATCAAGGAGATCATCGTCGTCAACAAGGCCGACATCGCCGACCCGGAGGTGCTCGACCGGCTGCGCCGCCACGAGAAGCACTGCATCACGGTGTCGGCGCGCACCGGCGCCGGGCTCGACGAGCTGCGCGCGCTCATCGACCACGAGCTGCCCAAGCCCGACATCGAGGTCGAGGTGCTCGTGCCCTACGAGCGCGGCGACCTCATCTCGCGCCTCCACGAGGAGGGCGAGATCCTCGAGAGCGAGCACGTGGCCGAAGGGACCCGGCTGCGCGCCAAGGTCACGCCCAGCATGGAGCCCGACCTCGCGGCCTACGCCGTCGTCGCCAGCTGACGGACACCGCCGAAGGGCCCCTCACCGGGCCCTTCGGCATGTCGGTGCCCGGCCGTCGGGGGTGTCGGGGAGGATGAGGAGCATGGCCCTCGAGATCCCGTGCCCCTACTGCGGCACCCAGATGTATGCCGAGCAGGCGCACAACCGCTGCCCGAAGTGCCTCTACATCGAGCCCTGCTGCGACGGCGCGCCTCTGGCCGCCTGCGAGACGCGCGCGCCCGAGCGACAGGCGCCGTGACCGCTGCTGCCGACGACGGGGGAGCTTGGCTGACGACCGAGCGGCTCGTCCTGCGCCGTCCGCGGGCCGATGACCTCGACGACTACGTCCGCCTCCACAGCGACCCGCGCACGTATGCCCACTCGCCCTCGAGCATGCCGAGCCCCGAGCGGTGCCGTGAGCGTCTCGCGGACGACGTCGCCGACTGGGAGCGGGACGAGCTGGGGTATGCCGCCGTCGTCGACCGCGCGACCGGCGAGGTCATCGGGTGGGCGGGCTTGCGGCACAAGGACTCCGACGCCTCGAGCCTCAACCTCTACTACCGACTCGCGCACGACCGCCTGGGTGCAGGTCTCGGGCGGGAGATCTCGCGCGCGGTCGTCGCGTGGGGCGTCGAGCACCGCCCGGACGCGCTCGTGACGGCGATGGTCGACGCCGTCAATGCGGCGTCGATGCGCACGGCGGTGTCGGCGGGACTCGTCCAGGTCGGCACCCGGCGGATGAAGGGCGAGCCGGACAGCGAGCCGATGCCCTACTTCGAGGCGCCGAAGGTCGCGTCCGTGCCTCGAGAGGCGGTCGGCGCCGAGCTCCGGGAGGCCGTCGTGGACCTCTGGGTGCGCGTCAACGACGCCGGTGGCTCCGTCGGCTTCCTGCCCGGCGCGACCCGGCACGACGTGGCGGCCGCGCTCGACGGGCACCTCGACGACGTCCGGGCGCGGCGCTCGCTGCTCTGTGTGCTCAGGGATCCCGGCGGTTCCTTGCTCGGCATCGGCTTCTGGGAGCACTCGAGAGGCTTCCCCTACGACCACGTCGCCGGGCTGAAGCGGCTCATGGTCGACCCGGCCGCCCACGGGCGCAACCTCGGCCGCATCCTCCTCGGCGGCATGGTCGGCATCGCCCGACGCGAGCTGCCGTGGGTCGAGCTGCTGCGCCTCGACTACCGCGACGGCCTCGGTCTGGGGGAGTTCTACGAGCGGTCGGGCTGGACCGAGGTGGGCCGGGTGCCACGCGGGCTCCGCCTCACCGCCACCGACTACCGCGACGACGTCGCGATGGCCCGTCGCGTCGACGGCCTGCCCCTGGACTGACCGGTGACGAGCTCGGCCGAGCTCCGACGAGACGGTGCCGCGGCGGTCGGAGCGGTCGTGAGGAGGCCTACCGGGGTCAGGACAGGCCGGTGACGGAACCGTTCTCGTCGATGTCGATGCGTTCGGCGTTGGGGGAGGTCGGCAGGCCCGGCATGGTCCGCATGTCTCCGCAGATCGCGTAGACGTAGCCGGCCCCGACCGCTGCCCGGACCTCGCGCACCGGCATCCGCCACCCGCGTGGGGCTCCGCGCAGCGAGGGGTCGGACGAGATCGACAGGTGCGTCTTGGCGATGACCACGGGCAGCCCGCCGTAGCCGAGCCGTTCGTAGTCCTTGAGCGCCTTGGCCGCCGCCGGGCTGACGTCGATCCCGTCGGCGCCGTAGATCTGTGTGGCGATGGCCTCGATCTTCTGCTCGAGCGGCAGGTCGAGGGGATAGAGGAACTCGAAGCTCGTCGGCTCGTGCGCGGCCTCGATGACGACCTGGGCGAGCTCCAGCGCTCCCGCCCCGCCCTCGGCGACGTGACGGGTCACCGCTGAGCGGACCCCGAGGCTGTTGCAGAAGCGGCGGATGACGGCGTGCTCGGAGTCGTGGTCGTCGGGGAAGGCGTTGATCGCGATGACGGGCTGCACGCCGAAGCGACGCACGATCTCGACGTGCTTGCGAAGGTTGGCCAACCCGGCCTCGACGTCCTTGGGACTCTCCTTGAGCAGGCCCGCGGGCAGGGGCTTTCCGGCCTTGACGGCATACCTCCCCGAATGGGTCTTGAGCGCGCGGACCGTCGCCACGATCACGGCGACGTCGGGCCTGAGCCCGCTGACCCGGCACTTGACGTCGAAGAAGCGCTCGGCTCCCATGTCGGCCCCGAAGCCGGCCTCGGTGATGGCGTAGTCGCTGCCGCGCATGGCGATGAGGTCGGCCGTGACGGACGACGTGCCCGTCGCGATGTTGCCGAACGGCCCGCAGTGGATGATGGCCGGCCCGCCCTCGAGCGTCTGGAGCAGGTTGGGCTTGAGGGCGTCCGCGAGGATCGCCGTCATCGCTCCGGCGGCGTGCAGGTCCTCGGCGCTGACGCCCTTCCCCTCGGTCGTGTAGCCGACGACGATCCGGCCGAGGCGCTCGCGCAGGTCGCGCAGCGAGGTCGCGAGGGTGAGCAGCACCATGACCTCGCTCGCGGCCGTGATGTCGAACCCCGTCTCGCGGGCCACGCCGTCCTGACGTGCACCGAGCCCGATGACGACGCTGCGCAGGGCCCGGTCGTTGACGTCGAGCACCCGGCGCCACGTGATGTTGCGGACGTCGAGGCCGAGCGCGTTGCCGTGGTGCAGGTGGTTGTCGATCATCGCGGCGAGCAGGTTGTGGGCCGACGTGACGGCGTGGAAGTCACCCGTCAGGTGCAGGTTGAGCCGCTCCATGGGGACGACCTGGCTGTAGCCGCCGCCGGCCGCACCGCCCTTGATCCCGAACGTCGGACCCATCGAGGGCTGGCGCAGCGCGACGACGGCACGCTTGTCGAGCCGCTGCAGCGCCTGGGCGAGCCCGACGGAGGTCGTCGTCTTGCCCTCGCCGAGCGGCGTCGGCGTGATCGCGGTGACGACGACGTACTTCGCGTCGGGCTGGTGGGGTGGCTCGTCGAGGACGGCGAGGTCGATCTTCGCGACGTCACGCCCCCACGGCTCGAGGTGGTCGGACGTGACGCCGAGGTCGGCGGCGACGTCGGCGAGCGGACGCAGGGTCGCCGCGTTCGCGATGTCGAGGTCGGTGGGCAGGGGTGCGCTCATACCTCGATACAACCCCCGGACCTGCCTCGGCACAACGAGATCGGCGCAGTCGGTGGCGTGACGTCCGTCCCAGGCCGGCACGTCCGGACGGACGGTCGGAGACGGACGGCTGCGGCTCAGCGCGTCGGGGACCAGCTGGGGTCTCGTCCGAGGTAGCGCAGCAGCCGGTCGACGGCATCACCCTGGACGCCGGGCAGTGCTGCGGCATAGGCGAATCCGCGCAGGGGCTCGACGATCTCGACAGCCACGGCGTACAGCTGCGCGGCGAGCCCGGCGTCCATGGGGGACGGCTGGCCGGTCGCGACCGCGATGTCCCAGGCGTGCACCGCTGCGTCCAGCGCGGCCGCGCCCACGGCGACCGGAGCGACCAGCCGTGCCTGCGGGAGCGGCACGGCGACCGCGGGGTCGTCCGCGCCGACGCGCGAGAAGGCAAGGCGGGATGCCCTGAGCGGCGGGTCGAGCAGCTCGAGCGCGCTCGTCTCCAGCGTGCCCGTGGGGGAGAAGGGGTCGTATGCCGGGAAGTCGCCCTCGCCGAGCAACGCGGCGTAGGCCTGCTGGTCGCCGGCTGCGTGCTGGAGCACCTGCGCCACGGTCCAGTCGGAGCACGGGGTGGGGCCGTCCCACTCGTCGGTGCGCACCGCGGTCACGGTGTCGCGCAGGGCCGCGTGCGCCGCGTCGAGGATCGTCCAGGCGGTCTGCGTCGTGTCCATCGGGGTGCCTCTCTATCGGAATGGTTCGTTCCGTATAGACATTAACGGAATGGTGCGTTCCGTTCAAGTGGTACGGTCGGTCCATGCCGAGCCGCACGCCAGGGGAGCCCGACGCCGACGACGCGCGGGACCGCCCGCGACGCGGTCGCCAGGCGGAGGCGGCGCGCAACGACGCTGCCATCGTCGAGGCGGCGCGGGAGGTGCTGCTGCGCGATCCGGAGGCCTCGATGGCCGCGGTCGCGCAGGCGGCCGGAGTCGGTGTCGGTGGTCTCTACCGTCGCTATGCCGGCCGGGACGAGCTGCTGCAGCGGGTGTGCGGCGACGGGCTACGCCGTTTCGTCGAGCTGGCCGAGCGGGCGCTCGCCGACGACCGTGACGCGTGGTCAGCCTTCGAGGCCTTCCTCGCCGACGTGGTCGAGGCCGACGTCCACGCCCTGACCGTCCGGCTGGCCGGCACGTTCCGGTCGACGGTCGAGCTGCGCGACCTCGCCGTCCGCGGCGGCGACCTCGTCGACACTCTCGTGCAGCGGGCGCAGGCCACCGGTCGCCTGCGCAGCGACGTCGAGGCAGCTGACGTCCCCATGCTGCTCGAGCAGCTGACCGCCGTACGCGTCGACGACCCCGAGCGGACCGTCGCCCTCCGGCGCCGCTACCTCGGCCTGCAGCTCGACGCCTTGTGCACGCCAGAGCCCTCGACGCTCGACGCCACCGCGCCGACGGGCACCGAGCTCGGCGAACGCTGGGCACGGAGTCACTGAGCCTCCGAGCCTCCGAGCCACAGCCCCTGCGCGCGGACCGGACCGCGGGTCACGCGACGCGGGGGACGGGTGGCACGGCGAGTCGGCCCTGCGGCATACGCTGATCCAATGCCTCAGCGACCCGCGCTCGACGACCTCCTCCACGCAGCGGTGTCGGGGGTCGGCGGTGCCGAGCGCCCCGGGCAGGTCGAGATGGCCAAGGCCGTCGCTCACGCCATCGACGGCGGCGAGCACCTGCTCGTGCAGGCCGGGACCGGCACCGGCAAGTCGCTCGCCTACCTCGTGCCCGCCGTCGCGCACGCCTTCGAGGCGGGCAAGCCGGCAGTCGTCGCGACCGCGACCCTGGCGCTGCAGGCACAGATCGTCGACCGCGACATGCCGCGGGTCGCCGATGCGCTCGCGCCCGTGCTCGGGCGACGACCGACCTACGCCCTCGTCAAGGGGCGGCGCAACTACGTGTGCCTCAACAAGCTCGAGGGTGGCTTCCCCGACGACGAGGACGGACTGCTGTCGGTCGGGCAGGTCGACGCCGCCGTCGGCCGTCTCGGCCAGGAGGTCGTCCGGCTGCGCGAGTGGGCGAGCACGACCGACTCCGGTGACCGCGACGAGCTCGTGCCCGGCGTCTCGGAGCGCGCGTGGCGGCAGGTCTCGGTGTCGGCGCACGAGTGCATGGGTGGCAAGTGCCCGCTCGTCGCCGAGTGCTTCGTCGAGCGCGCCCGCGAGGCCGCCAAGGACGTCGACGTCATCGTCACCAACCACTCCTTCATGGCCATCGACTCCTTCGAGGGCCGGCAGATGCTGCCCGAGCACGACGTGCTCGTCGTCGACGAGGCCCACGAGCTCGTCGACCGCGTCACGGCGACGATCACCGACGAGCTGACCGGCACCATGGTCATGACGGCTGCGAAGAAGGCCGGTCGCATGTCCGACAACACCGCCGCCATGGACGAGGCGGGGGAGATGCTCGCCCAGGCGCTCGAGCCGCTCGAGGAGGGGCGGATGCTCGGCATCCCCGACTCCGTCGGCCTCGCGCTCGCCCGGGTGCGTGACACGGCCCGCACCGTCCAGAGCGACCTCAAGCCACCGCCCGGCCAGGAGGCCGACGGCGCCCGCCAGGTGGCCCGTGCCGCCGTGGACGAGATCCACGAGAACGCCGAGCGGATCCTCGAGGAGCGCGAGCTCGACGTCGTCTGGCTCAATCGCGACCAGCGCCGCGGGCCGGTCCTGCGCGTCGCGCCGATGAGCGTCGCGATGCTCGTGCGCGACAAGGTCTTCGAGGCGCGCACCGTCGTCCTCACGTCCGCGACGCTCGAGCTCGGCGGCACGTTCGACGCGGTGGCCGGCACGATCGGGCTGCGCGGCGAGGGCGCTCCCACGTGGCAGGGCCTCGACGTCGGCAGCCCCTTCGACTACCCGAAGCAGGCCATCGCCTACGTCGCCGCCCACCTGCCGCCGCCCGGCCGTGACGGCGCCGGCGACGACACGCTGGACGAGATCGAGGAGCTCGTGCGTGCTGCCGGAGGCCGCACCCTCGGTCTCTTCTCGTCGATGCGGGCGGCCCAGACGGCCGCCGAGGTCATGCGCGCGCGGTTCGGCGACGACATCCCGGTCCTCTGCCAGGGCGAGGACCAGATCACGACCCTCGTGCGCCAGTTCGCGCGCGACCCTCGCACCTGTCTCTTCGGCACGCTCACCCTGTGGCAGGGCGTCGACGTGCCGGGCTCGTCGTGCCAGCTCGTCATCATCGACCGCATCCCGTTCCCGCGACCCGACGACCCGCTCGCCTCCGCCCGGTCGCAGGCGATCGCGCGGATGGGCGGCAACGGCTTCATGGCCGTCTCGGCGACCCACGCCGCGCTGCGCCTGGCCCAGGGCGCCGGACGTCTCGTGCGCCGTGCCGACGACCGCGGCGTCGTGGCCTTCCTCGACTCCCGGATGATGACGGCGAGGTATGCCGGCTTCCTCCAGCGTTCGCTGCCCCCCTTCTACCCGACGACCGACAGGAAGATGGTGCTCTCCGCGCTGGCCCGGCTCGACGCCATGGCGCCGCCGCCCGTCGCCGTCGAGGAGCCGGCCCTGCGGTCGCTCACCGGGGCCCGGTCCGACGCCGACGGCACGGAGCACCCGAGGCCGGTCGCGGTGGCCCCGCCGGCTCCGGTCTCCTCGCGCAGCGCGGTGACGTCCGGGCACGCGTGGACCGACGAGCAGGACGAGGAGCTGCGCGACGCAGCAGAGACCGGCATGCAGCTCGACGAGCTCGTCGACCACTTCGAGCTGCCCGAGGAGACGATCGCCGCTCGCGTCGAGCAGCTCGGGCTGACCATCGCGTCGGGCGCCCTCTTCGACTGACACGCGTCAGCGGGCTTGCCGGGATCCCGGGCGTCCCGCGGTGTCGCCGTCGCATGGCAGAGTTGCGGCCATGACCGACCCGGCCATCCTTCCCTTCGTGCTCGTGACCGGCCCCGAGGGCGTCCTCGTCGAGCGGGCCGTCGCCGGCGTCCTCGCCGGCGCCAAGGAGGCCGACGTCGAGGTCATCCGCATCGAGGCCGCGACCTACGAGTCCGGCGCCCTCCAGATGCACGCCAGCCCCTCGCTCTTCGGCGGCGCCAAGACGATCGTCGTGCGCGACCTCCATGAGTCGCCCGACGAGCTCCAGCTCGACCTGCTCGCGCTCCTCGCGGCGCCCGACCCCGACGTCGGCCTCGTCGTCGCGCACGGGGGAGGGATGAAGGGCAAGAAGGTCCTCGACACGATGAAGAAGGCCGGGGCCCGCGTCATCGAGTGCCCGGCCATCAAGACCGACCGCGACAAGACCGACTTCGTCATGAAGGAGTTCTCAGCGGCCCGGCGCAAGATCACGAGCGAGGGCGTGCGGGCCCTCATCGAGGCCGTGGGCAAGGACGTCCGCGAGCTCGCCGCGGCCTGCTCCCAGCTCGTCTCCGACACCGAGGGCACGATCGACGACGCCGTCGTCGACACCTACCACGGGGGCAAGGTCGAGGCCACGGGCTTCCGGGTCGCCGACGCGACGATCGCCGGGCAGTCCGGCGAGGCGCTGCGCCTGCTCCGACACGCCATCGCCACCGGGGTCGACCCGGTCCCGATCGTCGCCGTCATCGCCTCGCAGCTGCGTCAGCTCATCAAGGTCGGCGCGGCCGGCCGGGGCAGCTCGGCCCAGCTCGCCAAGAGCCTCGGCATGGCCCCGTGGCAGATCGACAAGGCCCGCCGCGCCGTCGGCCACTGGACCGCGGACGGGCTCGCCGTCGCCGTGCAGGCGGTGGCAGCCGCGGACTTCGAGGTCAAGGGCGGCGGCCGCGACCCCGTGTACGCCGTCGAGCGGGCGATCCTGACCATCTCCCGGGCGCGAGCGGCCCGCTGAGGTCGAGCTCACCGGACGACCGCGCGGACCGCGCCGGACGGCATACCTCCGGTTTGGTCGAGCGCCCCGCCCGCTGGTAACTTTGACCCTTGCGTGCGCGCTCAGGTCGTGCGCGCATGCATGCACCATCCAGAGCCGCTCACGCAGGGTGTCCCCACGCCCGGTCCCGAGCAGCTTTGCCGCCCTCTAACGGCAACCATCCGACCGAACGAAAGAAACCATCAACGTGGCAAACATCAAGTCGCAGCTCAAGCGCATCAAGACGAACGCGACGCGCACCGAGCGCAACAAGGCCGTCAAGAGCGAGCTTCGCACGTGGGTCCGCAAGGTCCGCGAGGCCACGGCCTCCGGCGACAAGGACGCTGCTGCCGAGGCCCTCAAGACCGCCTCGAAGAAGCTCGACAAGGCTGTCAGCAAGGGTGTCATCCACCAGAACCAGGCTGCCAACAAGAAGTCGGCGCTGGCGAAGAAGGTCGCGTCGCTCTGACGCACCACCCTCTCGTCTGAACGGGCCCGTCACCTCGTGGTGGCGGGCCCGATCTGCGTCTCAGCCGTGGTGGGCGCGCGCAGCGGCCACGACCTCGTCGTAGCGGTCGCGGGGGAGCACGGCACCCTCGCGGCGCACGCCGTCGGGGTCGACCCGGACGAGCCGGTTGACCCGGACCTCGCTCGGGCGCCCTCGGCCGTCCCACGCGCCGGTGCCGACGTCGACCCACTCGCGGCCCGAGCGTCGTTCCTGCTGCTCGTCGCGGTCGTGGTCCTTGCTCGTCAGGGGCAGTGCGACGAGCCAGTCGCCCTCGCGCCCGATGACGAGCACCGGCCGGTCCTTGCCCTGCCTGTGGTCCTCCTCGTAGGGCACCCAGGTCCAGACGATCTCGCCGGGATCGGGGCGGCCGTCCGGTCGCGGCGCATACGTGGTGTCCGGCAAGGTCGTCGCGTCGCCGGGGTAGGGCCTCGCGGTGGCGGACGGAGTCGAGGTGGCAGCCGGACGCTGCGGCGCGCTGGGCGCGGACGAACGGGTGCGCGTCGTTGAGGGCGAGGCTCGCACGAGGCCGCGCAGGCGACCGACCAGGCGTTCGAAGGTGCTGGGCATGGGAATCACCGTAGCCGCGGCACCGTTACCGTTGGGGTCCGAGACCGGGTCGACGGCGATCCGCACCACTCATGCCCGCCGCCACCATCGTGGATGCCGACGAACGACCGAACCCGGAGAGCCCTGTGAGTCCCGCAGCACGCCGCACGACCCTCGCCATCCTCGCCATCGCCGTCGGTGGGTTCGCCATCGGCACGACGGAGTTCGTGACGATGGGCCTGCTGCCGCAGATCGCCGACGGGACGGGGGTCGGCATCGCCACCGCCGGTCACTACGTCTCCGCCTACGCCCTCGGCGTCGTGGTCGGTGCGCCGCTCATCGCCATCGCGTTCGCCAAGGCGCCGCGCAAGGGTCTGCTCATGGGGCTCATGGCCTTCTTCGCCGTCGCGCACCTTGCCGTCCTCGCGGCGAACACGTACCCGACGGTCATGGCTGCCCGCTTCCTCGCGGGTATGCCGCACGGTGCCTTCTTCGGCATCGGCTCGGTCGTCGCCGCGTCCCTCGTGTCGCACCGGCGCCGCACGGCGGCCGTCGCCGCCATCCTCGGTGGCCTCGGTGTCGCCAACGTCGTCGGCGTGCCGCTCGCGACCCTGCTCGGGCAGCGCTTCTCGTGGCACCTGCCCTACGTCCTCGTCGGCGTCATCGCCGCCCTCACCGTCGCGGCCATCGCGGTCTTCCTGCCGCACCAGCCGCCGAGCGGTGAGGAGTCGATGCGGGCCGAGATGCAGGCGCTGCGCCGGCCTCAGGTCTGGCTCGCGCTCCTCATCGGCGTCGTCGGCTTCGGCGGCATGTTCGCGATGTACTCCTTCATCACCCCGACCATGACCGAGCTCGCCGGGCTCGACGAGCGCTACATCCCGTGGGTCCTCGCGGCCTACGGCGTCGGCATGGTCGTCGGCATGGTGCTCGCCGGCCGGGTCGCCAACCGGGTCGGCGTGCTCAAGGGGATCATCGGGGCGCTCGCGGCCATCGCCGTGCTCCTCGCCCTCTTCGGGTGGGCCGCCCAGATCCTCTGGCTCGCGGTCGTCATGGTCTTCGTCCTGGGTCTGCTGCCCTCGATCGTCGTGCCGCTGCTCCAGACGCGCCTCATGGACGTCGCGCACGAGGGGCAGTCGCTCGCGGCCGCGCTCAACCACTCGACGCTCAACACCGCGAACGCCCTCGGCGCCTGGCTCGGCTCGATCGTACTCGCGGCGGGCTGGGGCTACGGCGCGCCGAGCCTCGTCGGTGCCGGTCTCGCCGTGCTCGGTGTCGGCGTGGCGGTGCTGTCAGCGGTGCTCGAGCGCCGCGCGAGTGCTGCTGCCACCGGCTCCGGGCGTCAGGTCGAGCACGCTGCCGCCGTGTCGGCCACGACGAACGCCTGACGGCGGGACGGGGCGCTCACTCGACTGGGACGGTGCGCTCACTCGACTGGGGCGAAGCGCCCAGCTCGACTGCGGCGGGGCGCTCGCCCGACGGGTCAGGGGCGCCAGCGGTCGTCGTCACGGACCGGCTCCGGCTGGCCGGTCGGGTCGCGACGAGGTTCCGGGGCCGCGTCCGCGCCCTCAGTCACCACGGCGGGCACGGCATACGGCACGGCGCTGGACAGGGCACCCGACGCGGTGTTGGCCACGGCGTCGACGGGGACGCGATCGGCCACCTGCCGGGTGGACAGCACCTCGGCCAGCGGCGTCGGCGAGAAGCCGACCATGGCGGGCAGGGCGTAGGCGCCGGGCGCCGCGGGAGTGCCCCACAGCCACGGCTCCCTCGGGCGCCAGAGCAGCCGCCCCGGACGGCGTCGGTCGCGCAGGGCGTGCATGCGCCACAGCAGCACCGGGTGGCTCGCAGCGGCGTTGGTCACCCACACGAAGAAGCCGGGCTCGGTGACGGCGCGGTCGGCCATCGCGTCGACGTCGACCGACCGGCCGAGGTACTTGCCTCCGGCGAGCGTCGCCATCGCCGACCGGGCACCCTGCGGTGCGAGAGCGTGGCCGTAGTTGTCCGCGGTGTACTCCTGGGCCCGGCTCAGCGTCGACCCGACGAGCGGGATCCACTGGGAGGCGAACGTGCCGAGGATGCGCCAGTAGCTGACGTGACCCGCGGCGATGTGCCCGACCTCGTGGGCGATGACGAACCGGAGCGCGTCGGGCTCGCGTGCTGCTCCACCGACCTCGAGGAGGTCGCTGTTGACGAACACGAACCGTCGGAAGCCGTGGCCGGACGCCGCCGCGTTGATGACACCGTTGCCGAGCACGACGTACGCGTCGGGCACGTAGGAGAGGCCAGAGCGGCTCGCGGCGTCGACGAGCATCGCGTACGCCTCGGGGAACTGCTCGGGGGTCAGCTTGATGCCGGTGAGCCGCTGCTGCGCCCACAGCTGCCCGCGCGCGAACCAGACGAGCAGCGGGGCGAACACGAGCGCCAGCGCGTAGACGTCCGGCGTGCGCTGCTCGTCGATGGCGGCCGACACCTCTGCGAAGGCGGCCAGGAGCAGGAGCAGCGAGGCGATGATCGCGACGACGAGGGTCAGGATCTCCCGCGGGTGCCGCACGTGACGGCGCAGCGGCACGTGCGACCCGGGGGCCACGGGCAGGACCTGCATGGGTTGGGCGCGCATGGCCGCCATTGTGCGTCACCTCTCGGGTCGGTGGTCGGCGCGGGCCACGAGGGCGTGAGCGGCAGATCCCCAAAGCATGGGAGACTGTGGGGGCTGCGGGGGCACTCCGAGCGGCTCGATTGACTCGAGCGCCGCCCGCCCACCGACCAGCACCATCCCCGTCACCCTGACTCTGCGAGGTTCGTCCCACGTGTCGCCCATGGCCCGATCCGCGTTGGCACCCAACGCAACGCCGCCGGACCTGATCCGCAACTTCTGCATCATCGCGCACATCGACCACGGCAAGTCCACGCTGGCCGACCGCATGCTGCAGCTGACCGGCGTCGTCGACGCGCGCGCGATGCGCGCGCAGTACCTCGACCGGATGGACATCGAGCGCGAGCGCGGCATCACGATCAAGAGCCAGGCCGTGCGCATGCCGTGGGAGCTCGACGGCACGACGTACGCCCTCAACATGATCGACACCCCGGGGCACGTCGACTTCACCTACGAGGTGTCCCGGTCGCTGGCCGCCTGCGAGGGTGCGGTGCTCCTCGTGGACGCCGCCCAGGGCATCGAGGCACAGACCCTCGCGAACCTCTACCTCGCGATGGAGAACGACCTCTCGATCATCCCGGTCCTCAACAAGATCGACCTGCCGGCGGCCCAGCCAGAGAAGTACGCCGAGGAGCTGGCCAAGCTCATCGGCTGCGAGCCCGAGGACTGCCTCAGGGTCTCGGGCAAGACCGGCGAGGGCGTCGAGCCACTCCTCGACAAGATCGTCCGCACGCTGCCTGCCCCCGTCGGCGACCCCGACGCCCCGGCGCGCGCCATGATCTTCGACTCGGTCTACGACACCTACCGCGGTGTCGTGACCTACGTCCGCGTCGTCGACGGCAACCTCAGCCCGCGCGAGAAGATCGTCATGATGTCGACCCGGGCGACCCACGAGCTGCTCGAGATCGGCGTCATCAGCCCCGAGCCGGTGCCCGGCAAGGGTCTCGGCGTCGGCGAGGTCGGCTACCTCATCACCGGCGTCAAGGACGTGCGACAGTCGCGCGTCGGCGACACGGTGACCAACGCGAGCAAGCCGGCCTCCAAGGACCTCGGCGGCTACCGCGACCCGAAGCCGATGGTCTTCTCGGGTCTGTATCCCATCGATGGCTCGGACTATCCCGACCTGCGCGACGCCCTCGACAAGCTCAAGCTCAACGACGCCGCGCTCGTCTACGAGCCCGAGACGTCGGCGGCTCTCGGGTTCGGCTTCCGCGTCGGCTTCCTCGGCCTGCTGCACCTCGAGATCGTCCGCGAGCGGCTCGAGCGCGAGTTCGACCTCGACCTCATCTCGACCCAGCCCAACGTCGTCTACGACGTCACGATGGACGACGGCAAGGCCGTGCACGTGACCAACCCGAGCGAGTACCCCGACGGCAAGATCCGCGAGGTGAGCGAGCCGGTCGTGCGCGCCACGATCCTCGCGCCGTCGGAGTTCGTCGGCGCGATCATGGAGCTGTGCCAGCAGAAGCGCGGCAACCTGCGCGGCATGGACTACCTCTCCGAGGACCGCGTCGAGATGCGCTACACGCTGCCGCTCGCCGAGATCGTCTTCGACTTCTTCGACCAGCTGAAGTCGCGCACCCGCGGCTACGCCTCGCTCGACTACGAGCCCGACGGCGAGCAGGTCGCCGACCTCGTCAAGGTCGAGATCCTGCTCCAGGGCGAGACCGTCGACGCCTTCTCGGCCATCGTCCACAAGGACAAGGCCTACGCCTACGGCGTCATGATGGCGAGCAAGCTCAAGGACCTCATTCCCCGCCAGCAGTTCGAGGTCCCGATCCAGGCCGCCATCGGCTCGCGGATCATCGCCCGCGAGAACATCCGCGCCATCCGCAAGGACGTGCTCGCCAAGTGCTACGGCGGCGACATCAGCCGCAAGCGCAAGCTCCTCGAGAAGCAGAAGGAGGGCAAGAAGCGCATGAAGATGGTCGGACGGGTCGAGGTGCCGCAGGAGGCCTTCGTCGCTGCGCTGTCGAGCGACGGCGACAAGGGCGACAAGAAGAAGTAGCCACAGCCGCAGCCTCTGTGGTGCCGTCGGGCTGTCGCCCCAACGCCATGGGCCGTGGCGGCTCAGGCCTCGAGGAGCTTGCGGCGCAGGCGCTCCGTGTCGGCCGCCGTCCAGCCCTGGGAGTCGAGCCAGCCCAGCGGGCCGCCGTAGCGCTCGTCGAGCGTGGCGAGCAGCAGGCGCATCGTGTCGGTGGTCGGCGACTGCTGCGCCACCGTCTTGTCCTTGAGGTTCGCGGCGTACGCCTCCTTGGCGCGCAGCCGGTCCATGATCGCGGCGACGCGCTCGGCCGACGCCGCGTAGTCGGCCACGACGAGGTCGTCGGGCACGCCCACGACCTTGAGCGCGAGTCCCACGACCGTGCCGGTGCGGTCCTTGCCGGCGGCGCAGTGCACGATGGCCGCGCCCTGGCTGGAGGCGATGGCATGCAGCGCCGCGACCACCGAGTCGGGGCGGCTCGCGAGGTAGCTGAGGTAGTGCTCCGACCAGAACTGGTCGTGGCTCGGGCGGTGGCCGCCGTTGCGCTCGGCGGCGTCGGCCGCCGCGGCGTCGCGGCGCTCGTCGGTCTCCCAGGGGAGAGCGCGCTCCGCGGCCGGGATGCCCGACTCGGTCGTGTCCTCGCGGTAGAGCGTGTGGTGGTGGTGTCGTATGCCGTCCAGCGCGCGGAGCGGGCCGTCGCCCTCCTTGGCGACCTCGACGTCGGTGCGCAGGTCCACGACGTCACTGACGCCGTAGCGGTTGACGAGGGCGTCGACGGAGCCGGGGGTGAGGTCCTGGAGGTTGTCGGAGCGCAGCAGCCGGCGCGGTCGGACGGTGTCGCCACCGGCTGTCACCATGCCTCCCAGGTCACGCATGTTGACGACGCCGTCGAGCTCGATCCAGTTGGGGCGGTACACCCCAGCACCATATGCGACGGTCGATAACGACTTGCACCGATGTGCCCACCGCCAGATATCTTGACGTCGAGAGAAATGTGGGACGAGGAGAGTGTCATGACGTCGACGACGACCCAACCGCTGACCCGGCGGGGCATCCCGGTGGACCGCGACCTGCGCATCCTCGCGCTGGGGTCGTTCGCCAACCGGTTCGGCGCCGGCGCCGTCCTCACGACGAGCGCCCTCTACTTCACCCGCCAGGTCGGCTTCAGCGCCACCGAGGTGGCGCTCGCGATGTCGGTGTCGGCGGTGGTCGGCATCGTCGTCCAGGTGCCGGCCGGGCACCTCGGCGACACGCGCGGCCCGCGCCGGGTGCTCACGGCGTTCATGGTCGGCGCGGCCGTCTTCAGCGCGCCGCCGGTCCTGGCCACGACCCCGTGGATGCTGGCGCTGCTGCTCGGCGTCCTCGCGTTCTTCGAACGGGGTGCGGGCGCGGTCAACCAGGGCGTCATCGCCCAGCTCGCCACCGGTGGTCGGGGAGTGCTCTTCAAGGCCTACCTCCGGGCCGTCACGAACACGGCGCTCGGCCTAGGGTCGGTCTTCGGTGGTGCGGCGCTCATCATCGACGAGCGGTGGGCCTACGTCACCGTCTTCGTCCTCAACGCCGTCTTCACGGGGTTCGCCGCCTGGAACTCGACGCGGCTGCCCGACATCGCCCCGCACGCGCGTGCCGTCGGCGAGCCGCGGCTCGCGGTCATCCGCGACTGGCCCTACGTCGTCATCACCGTCATCACCGGGCTCTTCTCCCTCCACTTCTTCGTCATGGAGCTCGGCCTCGCGCTCTACGTCTCGGCCCACACGGCCGCGCCCACGGTCATGGTGGCCGTCCTGCTCGTCATCAACACCGCAGCCGTCGCGCTCTTCCAGGTCCGGCTGTCACGTCGCGCCGACTCCGTCGTGGCCGGCGCCCGGGCGCTCGTGCGTGGGGCGTGGTGGATCGCCGGAGGCTTCGCGATCGTCGCCCTCGCCGACAGGGGGTCGACGTGGCTCGCCGTCGCCGCCCTGGTCGCCGGCTCCCTCGTGCACGTCGTCGGCGAGATGATCGGCTCGGGTGGGCAGTGGGGACTGCAGATGGGCCTCGCGCCGCACGAGCGGCAGGGTCAGTACCAAGGCTTCGCCGGCCTCGGGTTCAGCGTCCTCGCGGTCGTTGCGCCGCCGGTCGTCACCTACCTCTGTGTCGACCTCGGCGAGACCGGCTGGCTGGTCCTCGCGGCCTCCATGGTCGTCATCGCGCTCGTGTCGGTGCCCGCGGCCCGCTGGGCGCTGGCCTCCCGGGGCCGCTACGGCGTCACGACGCACTCGGGCTGAGCGCGGCCTGTGAGCTCTCCGGCAACCGTCCCGTCCTGACCCTCCCGGTGGCGAGGGCGTGCTTGGATGTCCCCTGTGCCAGCCACGCGACCCACGGACGGTGATGCCGCCGACCCCGCCGTGGGGGAGCCGGCGGTGCACCCGGCGAGCGAGCTGGTCCGGCGCGCCGACCAGCAGCGGTGGGCCGACGTGCGGCCGCACCTCGCCGCCATGGAGGTCGTCGTCGACGCCCTGCAGGGGCGCACGGACGGCGCCGTGCTCGTCGTGGGCGGCCCTGACGCCGCACCGTGGTCGACCATCCTCGCGGGCCAGTGGCCGGGCCTGCGCGTGTCGACGGTGCAGCTGCCCGACGACGCCTCGACGACGCATGCGCGGCTCACCGTCGAAGGACCCTTCGACCTCGTCGTCGACGCGTCCGACGAGGACGGCAACGACCAGGCACTGCTCTTCCAGCGGGTCTTCATGCACCTGCGCCGGGGCGGCGAGTACGTCGCCCGCCGGCTCGTCCCGCACCCGGTCGAGGACTCCGCCGCCACTCCGGGCCCGGAGGCTCTGCTCCTGCAGCGTCTCTCCGCGTCGCTGACGGCATCGGACGGCGGCACCCGGATCGCGGTCGACGACGCCCTGCCCAATGAGAACCTGCCGCCCGAGGCTGCCTATGCCGGCGACCTGTGGGGCCTCGTGGCCGCAGCGCTGGAGGCGCGCACCCGCGACTTCCACGACGACCGGGTCGAGGCGCCTGCCTACCGGGACGTCGAGGGGCTCGGGCGCTCGCTCGAGCAGGTCCACGTCCACAGCAAGGTGCTCCGGGTCGTCAACGGCGTGCGCGTCGCCCCGAAGCTGCGCGAGGCGGAGGTCGACGCCGTCCTCGCAGGGCGGCCGGAGCTCGGGGAGCGGCTCGATGCCCTGCCGCCGGTGACGTGGACCGCGACGTGCGCCTACGACGTCAACCGGGAGGCCGACCCCTACATCCAGTCCCGCCTCGCCGTACCCGAGATGGTCCTGCGGCGCTACGACGCCCCGACGTGCTCGCGCGGGCAGATCGTGACGCGAGACGACATCCTCTTTCCCGAGACGTTCCGCCAGAGCTGGATGGAACGGATCGCCAACGTCTACGTCGTCGAGCGCGCGCCCCGGTTCGGGACGGTGCGGCGGGACATCAGCGCCCCCGACGAGCTGCCCGGTGCCTGGTTCCACCTCGACTCCGAGTGGCCGGGGCACTTCGGTCACCTCATGACCGAGCAGCTGAGCCGGATGTGGGCCTGGGAGCGGGTCCGCGAGCTCGAACCCGACGTCAAGGTGCTCCTGACGCTCCAGCACGACCGGGAGCCGGCCGTCCTCGCGCCCTTCGAGATCGACATCCTCGGTGCGTTCGGGATCACGCCCGACGACATCCACGTCTTCACGGCCCCCTGCCGACCCGAGCGGCTCTACACCTCGACGGGCATGTTCTCGCTGCCGCGCTTCGTCCACCCCTCCATGGCGGCCATCTGGGACCGCGTCGGGGACCACGTCGTCGCCTCGGCCGAAAAGCGCGAGCGCCCTCGCCGGATCTTCGTCTCCCGTCGGCCCTCCCTCAAGCGCTCGTGCCACAACGTCGCCGAGGTGGAGGCGTTCTTCGTCGATCGAGGCTTCGAGGTCGTCCACCCCGAGGACCACCCGCTCGCCGAGCAGGTGGCCCTCTTCCGCGCCGCCGGGACGATCGCAGGCTTCGCCGGCAGCGGCCTCTTCTCGCTGGCCTTCTGCCGGACGCCCAAGCGCGTCTTCGCGCTCGGACCCGATGCCTACACGGCCCGCAACGAGTACCTCATCTCGGCCCTGCGCGGTCACGACCTCACGGCGGTGCGCAGCCGGTCGGACCTCGAGCACCCCGAGGGCTCATGGACCCAGCAGGCGTTCGCGTCGAGCTTCACCTTCGACCTCGACGACGAGGGTCGCTTCCTCGCCGAGCGGCTCGACCGCGCAGACTCCCTCGGGCCGCTGTCCCGACGGCGCGGCTGAGGGCGTTCAACCGGCGTGCACTCCGACGGAGAGCACGCTGATCGAGGTGAAGGGGGGCCCGTCCGACCGGAAGTCCTCGCCGCCGAGCCCCGCGATGTGCTGCACGACCTCCTGCCCCGACGTGACCCTGCCGATGAGGGAGTAGACCGGTGCCCCGGCCGGCACCGTGAAGTCGCGGTGGACGACGAAGAACTCACCGGCGGTCCCGGGGAAGCCGTCCCCCCGGGCCAGCCCGACGTCGCCGACCCGGTAGGTCCGATCCGCGGGCACGTTCTCGAGAGGCAGGTCGTAGCCGGGCTCGGCCGTGCTGCGTCCTGACGGGTCACCGCACTGGAGAAAGGCGGTCGGCGCCGGGTCCGTGGTGAGCCGGTGGCAGACGCTGTCGGTCCAGTAGCCCGCCCGGGCCAGCGTGACGAACGATGCGACGCTCCTGGGGGCGCGCCTCCCGTCGAGGCGGAACGTCAGGTCGCCACACGTCGAGCGGACGTCGGCGATCCAGCTCGAGCCCGCTGCGACGGACGCGTCCGGAGCTGCCGTGAAGGTCGGGAACGCCGAGGGCGGTAGCGGGGGAGCCGTGCACGAGACCCCGTCCGCGGCGGGCGCGGATGCCGGCTCCCCGCCGCGCAGTGCGACGACGGCGACGTACAGCGCGACCGCCAGTGCGGCGACGACCAGCGTGACCGTCGCGAGGAACCGCACGTTCCTGCGTCGCGACGAGGGCGCCTCGGGCATGGGGGCAGCGTACGACCGGCGGAGTGGACGGGACATGCTTTCCGGACTGGGACAATGGACGTATGCCGCCCTCAGCCCTCCCCGACGGCGACCCCGCTCCCAGCACGGGTGAGCTGCCCGCCGCGGCCCTGGCCGACCTCCCGGGCACCGACCTCGGCATCTACGTGCACGTGCCGTTCTGCACGGTCCGCTGCGGCTACTGCGACTTCAACACCTACACGCTGACCGAGCTCGGCGGCCCGGGCGCGAGCATCGGCATCGACACGTACGCCGACGCCGCCCTGCGAGAGCTCGACCTCGCCCGTTCGGTCCTGGGCGACGAAGCGCCCGCGGTGTCAACGGTGTTCGTCGGTGGTGGCACTCCCACGATGCTGAGGTCCGCCGACCTCGTGACGGTGCTGGACGGCATACGCACGCGGTTCGGACTGGCCCCCGACGCGGAGGTCACGACCGAGGCCAACCCCGACTCCGTGACGCCCGACTCGCTCCGGGAGCTCGCCGAGGGCGGCTTCACGCGCGTCTCCGTCGGGATGCAGTCGGCGGTGCCCCACGTGCTCCGCACGCTCGAGCGCACCCACGACCCCGACAACGTCGCGCGAGCCGTCGCCGCCACGAAGGCGGCCGGGATGCAGGTCAGCGTCGATCTCATCTACGGCACGCCGGGGGAGTCGCACGAGGACTGGCGACGCAGCCTCGAGACCGCCGTCGCCCTCGAGCCCGACCACATCTCGGCCTACGCGCTCGTCGTCGAGGACGGCACCAAGCTCGCGGCCCAGGTGCGCCGCGGGCTCGTGCCCGCGCCGGAGGACGACGACGAGGCCGACAAGTACGAGCTCGCCGACGAGCTGCTCTCCGCCGCCGGGTTCGGGTGGTACGAGGTGAGCAACTGGGCGCGCTCGGAGCGGACCCGGTGCCGCCACAACGTCGCCTACTGGTCGGGGACGAACTGGTGGGGCGTCGGGCCGGGCGCCCACAGCCACGTGGGCGGCCTCCGCTGGTGGAACGTCAAGCACCCCAGTGCGTATGCCGCCCGGCTGGGTGCGGGGGAGTCGCCCGCCCAAGCGCGCGAGATGCTCACCGACGACCAGCGCTACGACGAGCGTGTGCTGCTCGGCACACGCCTCGTCGAGGGACTGCCGGTCTCCGATCTGCGAGGATCGGGTCGCACCGCCGTGGCCGGCCTCATCGCCGACGGACTGCTCGACGGCACGGCCGTCCTGCGGGACTCGCGTCTCGTCCTGACCCGGCGCGGGCGCCTGCTCGCGGACACGGTGGTGCACCGGCTCCTCGCCTCCTGAGGAGCCCTCGACGAGGAAGGCCCCCGATGAGCGAGACCCTGTCGACGACCACCGGTGACGCGGCGGACTCCCACGCGAGCCGCGGAGCGGTGTCCCACGCCGCGGAGGTCGTCGCCGCGGCCCGACGCGCCTTCGACGACGGGGTCACCAAGCCCCGGGAGTGGCGCGTTGCCCAGCTGCGGGCCCTGCGCTCGCTGCTCGTCGACCACGAGGACGAGCTCGCCGAGGCGCTGCACGCCGACCTCGGCAAGAGCGCCACCGAGGCCTGGGTCACCGAGACCGGCTTCGTCGTGCGCGAGATCGACCACACGCTGCGACACCTTCGGTCGTGGACCGCCCCGCGCCGCGTGCCGGTGCCGCTCTCGCTCGCACCCGGCCGGGCCAAGGTCGTGCGGGAGCCGCTCGGTGTCGTCCTCGTCATCGCGCCGTGGAACTACCCGGTCCAGCTGTGCCTCGCCCCGCTCGTGGGCGCGCTCGCCGCCGGCAACGCCGTCGTCCTCAAGCCGAGCGAGGTCGCCCCCGCCACCTCGCGGGTGCTCGCACGCCTGTTGCCCCTGAAGCTCGACGCCGCGGCAGTCCACGTCGTCGAGGGTGCGGTCCCGGAGACGACCGCCCTGCTCGCCGAGCGTTTCGACCACATCTTCTACACCGGCAACGGAGTCGTCGGCCGGGTCGTCCTCGAGGCAGCCGCCCGTCACCTGACGCCGGTGACGCTCGAGCTCGGGGGCAAGTCCCCGGCCTACGTGGCCGACGATGCCGACCTCGAGGTGACCGCCCGGCGGCTCGTCTGGGGCAAGTTCACCAATGCCGGCCAGACGTGCGTGGCGCCCGACTACGTGCTCGCGAGCCGCTCGACGCTCGATGCCCTCAAACCCCTTCTCAGGCAAGCGATCCGAGAGGCGTTCGGTGACGACCCGTCGGCATCGGCCGACTACGGCCGGATCGTCAACGCGCGCCACTTCGAGCGGCTCACCGCTCTCGTCGACCCGGCCAGGGTCGTTGCCGGCGGTCGGTCCGACGCGTCCACGCGCTACCTCGAGCCGACTCTGGTCGAGGTCGACGACGCGGACGACCCGCGTGAGCTCGTCATGCGTGAGGAGATCTTCGGGCCCGTCCTGCCTTTCGTCGCCGTCGACGGGCTCGACGCGGCGATCGACGTCGTCAACCGCCGTGACAAGCCGCTGGCGCTCTACGTCTTCACGAGCTCCGACGAGGTGCGTCAGCGCTTCGTGCGCGACACCTCGTCCGGCGCGCTCGGCTTCAACATCCCCCTCGCGCACCTCGCTGTCCCCGGCCTGCCCTTCGGTGGGGTGGGGCCCAGCGGCATGGGCGCGTACCACGGCGAGCGGTCCGTCGCGCTCTTCTCGCACGACAAGGCCGTGCTCACGCTGCCCACCAGGCCCGACACCACGGTCTGGGTGCGACCGCCCTTCACCTCGCTCAAGGAGCAGGTCATCGCCCGCCTCGCCGTCCCCGGCCGCCGGCGACGCGAGGACCGCTCGGAGCCGCAGCAGCACAAATGACAGCCGTGTCATTAACACAGGAGTGGTCCGAGGTCACGTAGATCTCTCGCGTGTCGCATGGGATTTCTGGGAAACCAGTGATCGTGTGGCCCGATTGTCCTAGATTGCCGAGAGCACCCACGGCGACCACGGGAGACACCGATGCCACTCGAGCGCGACCCCATGGCCGAGCCACGTCTCTCCGGGCCCGGCACCGCCGCCGCTCGGGGGTGCCGTCCCGCACGGACGCGCACCGGCGCCGTGCTCCTCGCGCTGGTCGCGCTCCTGCTCGGCGCCGTCGGGACGGTCGGTCGGGCGGGACCGGCCCGCTCCGCCGAGTGGATCGTGCTGTGCACCGGCTACGACCCGTGCCAGGCGGCCGGCTACCCGAACTCAGGCTACAAGGACAACAGCGCCACGAGCTACTGGCGCCAGTCGACGGGGCACAACTGCACGAACTACGTCGCCTACCGCCTCGTCAAGAACGGCCTGCCCAACACCAAGCCCGCCACCTTGTCCGGCAACGCCTACAACTGGGGTCCGGCCTTCCCGAGCCAGACCAACGACGACCCTGCCGTCGGCTCGGTCGCCTGGTGGAACACCTCCTTCTCCTCGACTGGACACGTCGCCTACGTCGAGAAGGTGGTGTCGGCCGACGAGATCCTCGTGTCGGAGGACAACTGGGGTGGCGACTTCAAGTGGCGCAAGGTCACCCGGGCCGGCGGCAAGTGGCCCAACGGCTTCATCCACCTCAAGGACCAGGGCGCGACGGTCGTCGACACCGATGTCTACCGCCCCGTGACCCCCACCCGGCTGCTCGACACCCGCACCGGCCTCGGGGCTCCGGCCGCCAAGGTCGCGGCCGGCACGTCGATCGGCCTGCAGGTCAGCGGCCGAGGCGGCGTCCCGAGCGGCGGGGTCGGCACCGCGTTCCTCAACGTGACGGTCACCGCGCCCGCCGCGGCCGGCTACCTCACGAGCTACCCGTCCGGTGTGACCCGGCCCGGCTCCCGCAGCGTCACCTACCCGGCCGCCGGCACGATCAGCGAGCTCGTCCCGGCCCGGCTCGGCACCGACGGCAAGGTCCGGCTCTACACCTCGGCGGCGGCGCACCTCGTCGCGGAGGTCGTCGGGTGGTACCCCACGACGGGGCACCTCGTCTCCGTCACGCCGGCCCGTGTCCTCGACACGCGCACCGGTCTCGGCACCGCCCAGGTGCGCGTGCCCGCGAACGGCAGCGTCGACCTGCCGGTGGCCGGCGCCGGCATCGTCCCGAGCACGGGGGCGTCGGCCGTCGTCCTCGCCGTCTCGGCGGCCGCGCCCAGCGCGGGCGGCTGGCTGACGGCATACCCGACGGGGACGACCCGGCCGACGACCGCGCACGTGCGCTACGACGCGGACGCCGCCATGACGGGCGTCGTCGTGTCGCGGATCGGCACCGGCGGCAAGGTGACCATCCAGTCCACGGCCGAGACCGACCTGCTCGTCGACGTGGTCGGCTGGTTCAGGACGGGCGGTGACCACGTCGCGCTCGCCCCGTCACGAGTGCTCGACACGCGCATCGGGCTCGGTGCCCCGACGGGGCGCGTCGCGGCGGGCTCGACCGTCTCGGTGCCCGTCCTCGGCCGGGCCGGGGTGCCCACCGTCGGGGTGGCGGCCGTGTCGATCACCCTGACGCCCATCGCGCCGACGGCGACGACCGCCGTGACGGCGTACGCCTCGGGCACGACCCGACCGACCCCCGCGAACGTCACCGTGGCCTCGGGCCGCGCCCGGGTCAACGCCGTCGTCGTCCCCGTCGGCGCCGACGGGGCGATCACGGTGCACACGAGCGCGGCGTCCTACCTCGTCGTCGACGTCCAGGGCTACCTCAAGAAGTGACCTGGGGGACCTGGGCGACCTGGGCGACCTGGGCGCCCTGCCCGCCACGGCGTCCCGGGCGCCCGTCGCCGCTCAGGCGCCGGGCTCGGTGACGAAGTCGATGAGCTCCTCGACGCTCGCGAGCAGCGTCGGCTCGAGGTCGGCGTAGGTGCGCACCGTGCCGAGGATCCGCTTCCACGCGTTGGCGATGTCGGCCTGGCTCGCGTGGGCCCAGCCGAGCTCGGCGCAGATGCCGTGCTTCCACGACGTCCCGCGCGGGATGACCGGCCACTGCTGCCAGCCGAGCCGTTCCGGGCGCACGGACTGCCAGACGTCGACGTAGGGGTGGCCGAGGATGCGCACGTGCTGGGACAGGCCCGGGAGCGCCTGGGCCTGCGCGACGATGCGGGCCTCCTTGGTGCCGGGGACGAGGTGGTCGACGAGCACGCCGAGGCGCCGACCGGGTCCCGGCTGGAACTCGGAGATGATGCCGGCGAGGTCGTCGACGCCGTCCATGAGCTCGACGACGACGCCCTCGACGCGCAGGTCGTCGCCCCAGACCTTCTCGACGAGCTCGGCGTCGTGACGACCCTCGACGTAGATCCGCGACCCGCTCGCGACGCGCGCTCGCGCTCCCTCGACGGCGACCGAGCCGCTCGCGGTCCGGGACGCGGCCCGGCGGGCGTCGGCGAGGGCAGCGCCGGCGGCGGCCTGCGGGGGAGTGAGTGTCACCGGGGCGCCGTCGACGAGGAAGCCCGGGCCGAGGGGGAAGGCCTTGGTGCGCCCGCGGCGGTCCTCGAGGTGGACGACGTGCATGCCGCCGGCCTTCTCGACCCGCACGACGGCGCCGACCCAGCCGGTCTCGACCTCCTCGACGACGAGGTCGGGCTCGGCCGGGGTCGGGGTCGACCGGCCGCGGCGCGGGGCACGCCAGTCGCCGCTGAGCACGTCGGATCCGTAGCGATCGTTGGGGGACACGACTAGGGAGGGTATGCCGCTTGGTGGACCCGGACGCAGCCGCCACGCGGGCGGGGTCGGAGCTGCCCCGACGGCATACGGTTGGATGAAATCGGAGATCCGCGAGGCACGACGTAGACTTGGCACTCGTCGATCGAGAGTGCCAGACCCGTGAAGGAGGGGACGCGATGAGCGAGGACCGCAGGCTGATGGTGCTGCGCGCGATCGTGCAGGACTACGTCCAGACCTCCGAGCCGGTGGGGAGCCGGGCCCTCGTCGAGCGCCATCACCTCGGCGTCAGCGCCGCGACCGTGCGCAACGACATGGCCCTGCTCGAGGAGGAGGGCCTCATCCACGCGCCGCACACGTCGGCCGGGCGCGTGCCCACCGATGCCGGCTACCGCGTCTTCGTCGACCGGCTGAGCGCCGTCAAGCCCCTCGGGTCGGGCGAGCGCCGGGCCATCGGCCAGTTCCTCGAGGGCGCCGTCGACCTCGACGACGTCGTCGACCGCACCGTGCGCCTGCTCGCGAGCCTGACCCGTCAGGTCGCCGTCGTGCAGTACCCCTCGCTCACGCGGTCGACGGTGCGCCACATCGAGCTCGTGCCGATGGGCTCCTCGCACCTGATGATCGTGCTCATCGTCAACACCGGGCGCGTCGAGCAGCGCGTCGTCGACACGGGCCGCGTGCTCTCCGACGGCACGGGCGAGGCGCTGGTCGCCTCGATCCGCGCGCGCATCAACGAGGTGGCGGCCGGCGTGCCGTTCACCGTGGCCGCGACCCGCCTTCGGCGCCTCGTCGACGAGGCCGACGAGGCCGACCGTGCCGCCATGGAGGCCGTGGTGTCCGCCCTCGGCGACGCCCTCGTCGAGGAGCGTGAGGAGCGCGTCGTCCTCGCCGGTCAGGCCAACCTCGCACGCGCCGGCACCGACTTCCCCCGCACCATCGGCCCGATCCTCGAGGCCCTCGAGGAGCACGTGACGCTGCTGCGCCTGCTCGGCCAGCTCGGCGACGACCCCGACCTCGTCTCCGTGCGCATCGGGTCCGAGAACCCCGTGACCGGGCTCCAGTCGACGTCCCTCGTGTCGATGGGCTACGGCTCCGGTGCCGAGCGCGTCGCGAGCCTCGGAGTGCTGGGCCCGACCCGCATGGACTACCCCACGACGATGGCCTCGGTCCGCGCCGTCGCGCGCTACGTCTCCGAGATCCTCGACGAGAACCAGGCCACCTGACCCACCTGCAGCACAGCGGCCAGTCCGCCGGCGCAGCGCCGCGCCGGAACCGAAAGCACCACGTACCAAAAGGAATCTCAGCTTGAACGACTACTACGCCGTCCTCGGGGTCTCGCGCGACGCGAGCCAGGAGGAGATCAAGAAGGCCTACCGTCGGCTCGCCCGCAAGCTGCACCCGGACGTGAATCCCGGCGCCGAGGCCGAGGAGGAGTTCAAGCGGGTCTCGCAGGCCTACGACGTGCTCTCCGACCCGCAGAAGCGCCAGTCCTTCGACATGGGCGCCGACCCCTTCGCCTCGGGCGGTGGCGCCGGTTTCGGTGCGGGACAGGGTTTCTCGTTCAGCGACGTCATGGACGCCTTCTTCGGCGCGGGCGCCCAGGCCGGCACGCGCGGACCCCGGGCCCGCGTGCAGCGCGGCCAGGACGCCCTCGTGCGCCTCGACATCGACCTGTCGAAGGCCGTCTTCGGCTCCGAGGAGGAGCTGACGCTCGACACCGCGGTCGGCTGCAAGCGCTGCGACGGCGACGGAGCCGAGCCCGGGACCGGTCGCCAGACCTGCCAGATCTGCAAGGGCGCCGGTGAGGTGCAGCAGATCCAGCGGAGCTTCCTCGGCCAGGTCATGACCTCGCGCCCGTGCGTCAACTGCCAGGGCTACGGCTCGACCCTCACCGACCCGTGCCACGACTGCTCGGGTGACGGCCGCGTGCGCACCCGTCGCTCGCTCAAGCTCAAGGTGCCCGCGGGCGTCGACACCGGCACCCGCATCCAGCTGACCGGAGAGGGCGAGGTCGGCCCCGGCAACGGGCCCAAGGCCGACCTCTACGTCGAGATCCGCGTCGTCAACCACGACACCTACACCCGTCGCGGTGACGACCTGCACTGCAACGTCGAGCTGCCCATGGCCGCGGCCGCGCTCGGCACGAGCTTCAAGCTGTCCACCTTCGACGGCATGCAGGACCTCGAGATCAAGCCCGGCACGCAGAGCGGCGACGTGCTGACCCTGCGCGGCCTCGGCGTCACCCACCTGCGCCACGGGGGTCGCGGCGACCTGCTCGTGCACGCCACGGTGCAGACGCCGACCCGCCTGACCGAGGAGCAGCGGGAGCTGCTGCACCAGTTCGCGACCCTGCGCGGCGAGGAGCGGCACGAGGGTCGCCTCACCCCCGCCAACAAGGGGCTGTTCGGCAAGCTGCGCGACGCCTTCAAGGAGAAGTGACCCCCACGTGAGCGCCCGGTGACCCACCAGCTCTTCCTCGGCGAGCCGTCCGAGGTCGCCGGCGCCGTGGTCGGGGCGTCCCTGCTCCTCGACGGTGCCGAGGGGCGCCACGCCGCGACGGTCGTGCGCATCCGACCGGGTGAGCGCTACTTCGTCGCCGACGGTGCGGGCCGGCGCGCCCTGCTCGAGGCCACCGACGTCGACCGGGCGTGGGTGCGGGGCCGCGTGATCGAGGTCAGCGACGAGGCCGAGCCGGCCCCACGCCTCGTCCTCGTCCAGGCCCTCGCCAAGGGCGACCGCGACGAGCAGGCCGTCGAGGCCGCCACCGAGCTCGGTGTCGACGAGGTCGTGCCGTGGCAGGCGGAGCGCTCCGTCGTCGTCTGGCGCGGAGACCGCGCCGCCAAGTCACTGGCCAAGTGGGCCGCGGTGGTGGCCCGGGCGACCAAGCAGTCACGCCGGTCGCGTGTGCCGGTGACGTCCCCCGCGATCGGGCTCGCTCCGCTCGTGGCCCGTGTCGGGGAGGCCGCCCTCACGCTCGTGCTCCACGAGGACGCCACCGAGCCGCTCGCGTCCGTCGAGCTGCCCGCATCGGGCGACGTGCTCGTGGTCGTCGGTCCGGAGGGTGGCATCACCGACCGCGAGATCGAGGCCCTCAGCGCCGCGGGAGCGCGACCGGTCCGGCTCGGGTCGACGATCCTGCGGGCGTCGTCCGCCGGTCCCGCCGCCCTCGCCGTCCTCAGTGCACGCACCCGCTGGACCTGACGGCATACGCCCTCTGGTTCGAGGTGATCCCGTCAGGGGTCTGGGTGCCGCGATCACCTCGAACGGGGCGGAGCGGGTCCGGTCAGCGAGCGGTCACGGGGACGAGCTGCTCCGCGATCGGCGACCCGTCCTTCGCGCTGCTGGCGAAGACGCGGACGACGTAGGCGCCGGGCGCCAGCGACGTCTTCGTGGTGAACCGGTACGTGCCGCGGTCCGGGGCACCCACCGAAGCCGTCGTGAAGCCGTGGTCTACGCGCTGGCCGTCGCGGAGGAGCTCCCACTCGACGGTGGCCTCGAACGTGCTGGCGACGCCCTTGACGGTGAGCCGTGCGCCGGCCTTGACGGCGGAGCCCCGGGCCGGCTCGTCGACCCAGACGGGTGCGACCTGGTCGAGGACCGTCATCGGGTCGGTGGGCCGCGTGAAGGACGCCGAGACGGGGTGGCCCGGTGAGACCTCGTTGCCGCCGTCGGCGAGCTCGAAGCGGACGGGCCGTGCCGTGCCCGCCGCGGCCTGTGCGGTCCAGCCGAGCTGCTCCGCGGCGAGGGAGTCGGTGCTGGTCGTGCCCGACGAGAGGCGGACGGTGATCGCGCCCGGACCGATCGTCACCGACTGCACGGTCACCCCCGACCACGCGAACGCGTAGGAGGAGCCCTTCGGCGGGGTGCCCGTCGCGAGGCGGAGCGCGGCCAGGGCCCTGGCCTCACCGGTCACGGGCGTCGTGACACCGGTCGACACGAACTCGCGGAAGAGACGGAGCTGGTCGCTGCCGGCCACGACCGGGCCGAGGTAGTAGACCGGCACGCTCGCGGTCGTCGTGGCCGGAGGCGGGAGCGCGGTCGTCGCCGGGGAGGTCGGCCGCTGCGCGGTCCGGGTCGGGACGCTCGACGGTGCGCCGGACGAGGTCGGGGTCGACGCCCGCGCGGTCGAGGTGGCCACGGCGGTCGGAGTCCCGGCGACCGGTGGTGTCGGCGCGGACGGCCGGTTCACGGCCCAGACGGTGCCGGCGACGAGGACGGCGGCGGCCGCCGCCACCGCAGGCACGAGCCACCGGTGGCGCCGGGACCCGGGGCCGGCGCCGGTGCCGGCCCCCCAGGACGACTCGTCCGACGCATGGGCGTCGGCGAGGATCGCGCCGAGTCGGTCGGTCGGGGTGATCGACCGCGCCTCGGCATCGAGGGCGCGGCGCACCCGGTCCTCGACGGGGCGCAGGCCGGCACCGATGAGGGTCGGCTCCTCGCCGGGCGTCTCGCCCGGTCGCGTCGGCTCGGTGTTCATGACAGCTCCAGGGGGTCGATGGTGCGGCGCAGGGCCGTCAGGCCGCGGTGGGCGTGGGTCTTCACGGCGCCGGGGGAGATCTCGAGGGTGTGGGCGATCTGGGCCTCGGAGAGGTCGGAGTAGTAGCGCAGCACGAGCACCTCCCGCTGCCGGGAGGGCAGGGTGCGCAGCGCGTCCAGGACGGCGTCGCGGTCGGCCGTGTGGAGCACCTGGGTCTCGGCGCTGCCGTGGGTGCCTCGACCCGGGGCGTCGGCGGCGCCCGCGTCGCGGACGTTCTGGCGGTCGACGACGACGGTGTGCCGCTGCACCGACCGGCACCCGTTGACGACGGCGGTCTGGAGGTAGCCGACGACGCGGCCGCCGTCCCGGATGGCCGACCAGCTGCGGTGCGTCGCGACGAACGCGTCCTGCACGACGTCCTCCGCTGCCAGCTGGTCGCGCAGCAGCAGCCAGGCCAGGCGGACGAGCCGGTGCCAGTGCGCGTGGTAGAGCTCGGTGATGGCGACGTCGGGGTCGGTCGGCAGCTCGGACCCGCCGGGGGTGACCACCCCCGCCGCGTCCGGGGCGGGAGCCCCACCACCGCCAGTGGCGGGACGACCAGCGGCCCCGGAGGCCGCGGGGTCGCTGAGCTGGCCGGCCGGCATACCCAACGTTCTCACGGACAGATGACGCGCAACGGGAGCACAGGGTTGACACGTCGGAGGCGTGAGGGTCCGGAATGCGCCGCAGGTCCACGGCTGCCCGGGGGCTGCCGTGGACCTGCGGTTCGAGCGACCGGTCGGGTCAGCCGGCCGCCTTGGCCAGGACCTCGACCTCGCTGACGGTCATGTAGCTCGCCGCCGTCATGACGACCCGCACTGCCGAGGTACGTGTGGGGGTGATCGGCACCGTCACCACCGGTGCGGCTGGTCCGCTCGCAGCCACCGTCACCTCGCTCGACACGGGGGTCCAGGTGCTGCCGACGAGCGCCTCGACGTGGAGCGTCCGGGCGTAGCTGACGTTCCCGCCGTCCTGGTAGAAGCGGGTCGTCACCCGGGTGACGTCCCGAGCGCCGGGCAGTGTGACCGTCAGGGTGTCGCCGGGACGCTGGGTGCCCGAGCGCCAGTTCGACCAGGCCTTGTCGGTCAGCACGCCGTTGACGATGCCCTGCACGGAGTAGCCCGGCTCCGTGAAGGTGGCCGAGGCCGTCGTGCCCGGGGCGAGGGCCGCATTGGCCTCGACCGGCTCGGTCACCGTGACGACCGCCGTGGCCGGTGCGGTGGACCCGTCGGGCAGGGTGGCTCGGCCGGGCAGCGTGACCGTGCCGACCGAGTTGTACGCCGCGCCGGTCGTGTCCCACGCCACCGGCAGGGTGACCGTCACGTCGTAGCGGTCCGACGTCGCCGTGACGGTTGCCGGCAGGTCCGGCGTGCCGCCGACGTACGTGCGTGCCGCGGCCGGCGTGGTCGACGAGATGGCGTCAACGGTGACGACGGCCCGCGCCGCGTACTCCCGCCCGGTGGCGGGGTCGGTGGCCGTGCCGAAGACGAAGACCTGGCCCGGGCGGGCCCACCGCACCGCGGGCACGGGGCGCCACGTCACGGGCAGGGCGGCCGTCGCGGCGCCGACGCGGTCGGGCGTCACCGCCGTGGGAAGGGTCGGAGCAACTCCGGGCATCGTGAAGACCGCGACGTCGGCGACGCCGCGCACGGTCTCGTCGACGAGTCGCCACCGCTGGTTCGCGGCGGCGTTCGGCTGCCAGACCCCCACGGACGAGCCGTCGGCCGTGGCCTGTCCGCCCACCTCGACGTTGCCGGGACCGGTCGCGCTCGAGATCGTCCACGTGCCGTCGCCCGTGGTCGAGAGGTACCACTGTGCCGTTGCGTCCGGCGTGGTCTGCGCCGCCTCGAGGACCAGAGCGCCGGATCGCAGGGCGACCTGACGACCGTCGAGTGCTCGCAGCTGGTAGCGCTCACGGTTCGTGTCGCCGCCCGTGACCTTCGTCGCGGTCCAGAGCTGGTCGGCGCTCGCGGTGTCCGTCGTGCGGATCGCGATACCGGTCTGCTCGGCGTCGAGGGAGCGCCCGCTCTGGACGCCGACGAAGCGGTACACGTGGCCCTCCTGGAAGGTCGGCGCGTCCGTGGCGACGCCACGGACGTCGGAGACGACGAGGGTCGTGACGGACTGGGCCGGCACTCGCACCGTGGCCGAGGTGCCGTCGACCGCCACCGGGGTCTGCGACCGGAGTGCGCCGTCGGCGTCGGTGACGACGACGGTCACGCTGGCCTTGGGGCCGATCTTGCCGAACTTCGAGAGGTCGATCGCGAGGTCCTGCGCTGTCGTCGATCCGTTCGTGTGCACGAGGGTCGCGGTGCGCGCGTCCGGACGGATCGCCGCGATCGTGCTCGTGTCGTCGACCTTGACGACGTGGTCGCCGGGACGGATGTAGTGCGTGAAGTTGCGCACGGTGTTGAACTTCTGGTTCGTGTAGATGGGGCAGGTGGCCAGCGTGTCCTTGGCCGTGCAGTCGAAGCGCATCTGGATGCTGCCCCAGTTGGCGCCCGCCGCGCTCTCCCCGCCGGGCTTCATGTTGTCGTAGTCCTCGACGGGCTGCCAGAAGACCCACGCCGAGGGCTCGAGCTCGCGCAGGTCGTCGGTCATCCGCTGCGCCATGCCGATACCGGGCTCCATGGAGGTGAAGCTCTGGCCGTTGCCCCAGCTGCCCTCGACCTCGGACATCCACAGAGGCTTGTCGTCGGACTTGCTGAGGTCACGCACGGCCGTCCGCTGGGCGGTGCCGTAGGTGTGGACGTTCATCCGCGACACGGCGGCCTTGACGTCGGCCGGGTAGCTCATCCAGTTGGTGACGAAGGTCCCGGGGTTGGTCTCGTCCATCGCCGCGATCTTCGCGTCGGTCCCTGAGCCCGCGAGGCGCTGGTCGAGCGAGCGCACGACGTCCTGCTGCAGCTGTGGTCCGATGTGGGCGCCCTCCTGGCGGCCGCCGGTGGGCCGGCCGTCGGCGCCGAGCTGGGTGCCCCAGTAGCTCGTGTTCGGCTCGTTGAAGGGGTCGATGGTGTCCACCTTGATGCCGTGCGCCGCCTCCAGGTGCTCGGTCACCTTGACGAGGTATGCCGTGAAGTCGCCGATGCTCGTGCGCTTGAGCTGGTCCTGGCCGGCGTTGTAGTTCCCCGAGACGTAGCCGCTCTCGGTCATGAACCATGGCGGGGAGTTGCTGAAGGTCTCCCACTTCGTGATGCCGCCCTTGATGCGGTCGACCCACCAGCGCTGGGTCTGGTCGGCATCCCAGTTCCAGTCGGCCGCGTCGTCGGGCGACCACCAGTCGACGTCGGTCCGCGTCGTGCCCGCCGGTGCCTTCCACCAGCCCTGCACGGCGCCGCCGGGACGCAGGTAGTCCTCGACGTCCGGCGCGTTGCCGCCGCCGATGTTGTAGCGCGCGATGTTGAGCGCGAGCCCGTCCTTGCCGAAGACGAGGTCGGCGAGCTTGTTGCGGACGGCGTCGGGGTAGTCGCCTGTCGCGTTGGCGAACCACACGAGGCTCGTGCCCCAGCCCTCGAAGGCGGGCTGCTGGTAGGACGGGTCGGGCGTGAGGCGCACGACGGGGACACCGTCGCCGCTGGGGGAGGCGGCCTTGGCGGAGGTCGTGGAAGCAGCGGCCGGTGCGGGCGCCGCAACGGCGACGGAACCGGCGAGCAGCGAGCCGACGGCGACCGTGACGGTCGCCAGGGCGCCCGAGGCGACGCGGGTGGGACGGGGTCTCATGGGTTGGTGCCTTCCTGGAGCGACGGCGGTGGCGGTCCGGGGTGAATGCGCACCCCACGCCCGGAATGAGCGTATGTTTGCGCAAACATCGGCCGCCGACACGGTCCCAGCCGGGCTGGACGGGTGTCAAGGGGCCGTCTCGCGGCGGCTGGCAGGATGGCGTCGGAAGCGGACGGCATACGCGAGCAGGACGAATGGGACGAGCAGGAGGAACGGTGGGGGAGCGACGAGCGGTGTCGATGGCCGACGTGGCGCGCCTCGCCAACGTCTCGTCGCAGACGGTGTCCCGCGTGGCGAACGGCGAGACGAGCGTCGTCGAGAGCACGCGCCAGACGGTGCTCCGCGCCATGGAGGAGCTCGGCTACCGTCCCAACAGCGCGGCGCGAGCCCTCAAGCGTGGGGCGTTCCGCGCCATCGGGGTCATGACGTTCACCCTGTCGACGACCGGAAACGTGCGCACGCTGGAGGGCATCGTCGCGGCGGCCGCCGTGCACGACTACGCGGTGACCCTCATCCCGGTCAACGCCCCCTCCCAGGACGCCGTCCGCGGAGCCTTCACGCGGGCCGGTGAGCTCGCCGTCGACGCCGTGGTCGCCATCATGGAGACCCACCTCGCGAGCGACGCCCCCGCGCCCTACCCGCCCGGTTTCAAGGTCGTCGTCGCCGACTCCGACGACGCCGGCGACCGTCACCCCGTCGTCGACACCGACCAGGCGGCGGGCGCCGCCTCGGCGACCGACCACCTGCTCGACCTGGGGCACCGCACCGTGTGGCACGTGGCCGGCCCCGAGAGCTCGTATGCCGCCCAGCGGCGTCGCGATGCCTGGCGGGCGCGGCTCGTGGCCAGGGGGCTCGAGGTGCCTCGGGTGCTGCACGGTGACTGGACGCCCGAGTCCGGCTACGAGATCGGTCTTCGGCTGGCCGACGAGCCCTCTTGCACAGCGGTTTTCGCCGCCAATGACCAGATGGCACTCGGGCTCCTCCGAGCCTTCCACGACCGCGGCCTGCGGGTCCCTGAGCAGGTGAGCGTCGTCGGGTTCGACGACGTGCCCGAGGCGGCGTCATACATCCCCCCGCTCACCACGGTGCGCCAGGACTTCGAGCAGATCGGCCGGCTCTGCGTCGAGCAGGTGCTCGGCCAGGTGCGGGGCACGGGGCCGACCACCGGCACGACCCTCGTGCCGACGCAGCTCGTCGTGCGGGCGAGCAGCGCCGCGCCGGGCCGCACGGGTGCGCGCCGACCACGTCGTGCCTAGGGTGCAGTCATGACCTCGCAGACCCCCAGTGACTGCCTCTTCTGCAAGATCGTCGCCGGTGAGATCCCGTCCGACCGGGTCGCCGAGAGCGAGCGGTCGATCGCCTTCCGCGACATCAGCCCCGCCGCGCCGATCCACGTCCTCGTCGTGCCGAGGCGCCACGAGCCGACGGTGGGTGCCCTGGCGGCGGCGTCCGGTGACGACCTCACCGACGTCTTCCGGCTCGCGGCCCGCGTCGCGGAGCAGGAGGGCGTGACCGACGCCCACCGGATGATCGTCAACACCGGCAGCGGCGCCGGCCAGACCGTCTTCCACGCACACGTCCACCTGCTCGCCGGCGCGGCCTTCACCGAGGGGAGGATGGTGTGAGCGACGAGACCTCCACCATCGACGAGAAGCCCGACGCGACAACGGGATCGGCGGCCGAGAAGCCGAAGACCGATGCCGCCGAGGCGAAGCCGGTCGACCCCGTCGACGACCTCGTGACGACTCACCACACGCTCAAGATCGGCCGGCGTCGGCTGCGCTACACCGCGACGACAGGGCGGGTCGTGCTCCGCGAGGAGGAGCACAAGGACGGCACCTTCGGCGGCCACAAGGCGCGCGCGGAGCTGTCGATGACGAGCTACGTCCTCGACGACGCCGATGCGCGCACGCGTCCGGTCACCTTCGCCTTCAACGGTGGTCCCGGCAGCTCGAGCGTCTGGCTGCACCTCGGCCTGCTCGGTCCGCGCCGCGTCGTCAGCGGCGACGTGGGCGCCCTCCAGCCGCCCCCGTACGACCTCGTCGACAACCCCGAGTCGCTCCTCGCGGTCAGCGACCTCGTCTTCATCGACCCCATGTCGACCGGCTACTCACGCGCGGTCGAGGGCGGCAAGCCGGGGGACTACCACGGCTACCAGAAGGACATCGAGTCCGTCGGCGAGCTGATCCGGCTCTGGACCTCGCGCAACGGCCGCTGGATGTCGCCCAAGTTCGTCGCGGGGGAGTCCTACGGCACCCTCCGCGGCGCGGCGCTCGCCGAGCACCTCCAGTCCCGCTACGGCATGTACCTCAACGGGCTCGTCCTCATCAGCAGCGTCCTCGACCTCAGCTCGGTCGACTTCGAGAACCAGCGCAACGACCGCGCGCACGCGCTCTACCTGCCGACGTATGCCGCCGTGGCCCACTTCCACGGCAAGCACGGCCGCCGCTCGCTGCGGTCCGTCCTCGACGAGGCCGAGGCGTATGCCGCCCGCGACTACCCGTGGGTGCTCTCTCGTGGCCACCGGCTGACGAAGGCCGAGCGCGCCGAGGCGGTCTCGACCCTGGCCCGGCTCTCGGGGCTGACCGAGGACTACGTCGACCGCGCCGACCTGCGCATCGAGCACTGGCGCTACTTCACCGAGCTGCTGCGCGACGAGCGCCTCTCCGTGGGGCGGCTCGACGCCCGGTTCACGGGACCGGCCGCCGCCGCCATCGCCGAGAACATGGACGCCGACCCGTCTCACGACGCCATCGCCGGCCCCTACGCCGCGGCCTGGAACCACTACGTCCGCGACGAGCTCGGCTACGTCAGCGACCTGCACTACGAGCAGATCTCGCGTCTCGTGCACCCGTGGTCGTTCAAGGACTTCGAGGGGCGGCCCATCGACGTGTCCCCGAAGCTCGAGCGCGCGATGCGCCAGAACCCGCACCTCAAGGTCCACATCGCCTACGGCTACTACGACGGCGCCACGCCGCACTTCGCAGCGGAGGACGTGGTGGCCCACCTGCAGCTTCCTGCCGACCGGCTCGCGAACGTCGAGCACGCCTACTACGAGGCCGGCCACATGATGTACGTCCACGAGCCGTCACGCGTGCAGCAGAGCAAGGACCTTGCGGAATTCGTGGTGAGGAGCTCGGGCCGCGACACGTAGACTCGTGACCACGATGAATGACGCGCAACCTCGACCATCCGACAGCGACGGCCCTGACGCCCCTGACGGCACGCAGCTCCCCGTGGGAGCCGAGAGCGGCAGTGACACGCCGGTGCTGACCCGGCAGATCCCGCCGCCGATCGACATGGTGACTCTTCTCGGTCCCCGCGACGAGCTGCTGCGCACCATGGAGCGCCAGTTCCCGCTCGTCGACACCCACGTGCGCGGCAACGAGATGACCTTCGCGGGACCCGCCGGTGAGCTCGAGATCATCGACACCCTCGTCGACGAGCTGCTGACGATCGTCTCGACCGGCCAGCCGCTCAACCGCGACGCCGTCGAGCGGTCGATCTCGATGCTGCGCGGGCAGACGGCCGAGCGCCCGGCCGACGTGCTGACGATGAACATCGTCAGCAGCCGCGGTCGCACGATCCGTCCGAAGACGCTGAACCAGAAGCGCTACGTCGACGCGATCGACGAGCACACCGTCGTCTTCGGCATCGGCCCCGCCGGCACCGGCAAGACCTACCTCGCGATGGCCAAGGCGGTCGCGGCGCTGCAGGCCAAGCAGGTCAACCGCATCATCCTGACCCGCCCCGCCGTCGAGGCCGGCGAGCGTCTCGGCTTCCTGCCCGGCACGCTCAACGACAAGATCGACCCCTACCTGCGCCCGCTCTACGACGCGCTGCACGACATGGTCTCGCCCGAGACGATCCCGCGGCTGATGGCGTCCGGCACGATCGAGGTGGCCCCGCTCGCGTACATGCGCGGTCGCACGCTCAACGACGCGTTCATCATCCTCGACGAGGCCCAGAACACCTCGAGCGAGCAGATGAAGATGTTCCTCACGCGTCTCGGCTTCGGCTCGAAGATGGTCGTGACGGGCGACATCACCCAGGTCGACCTCCCGGGTGGCACCCGGTCGGGTCTGCGGGTCGTGCGCGACATCCTCGAGGGCGTCGAGGACGTCCATTTCGCCGAGCTGACCTCGCACGACGTCGTGCGCCACCGCCTCGTCAGCGCCATCGTCGACGCCTACGAGCGCGACGAGGTGCGTGCCGAGCGTCGGGCCCGGTCCCGGGCCGCATCGGGCGACCACCGTGACCACCGTGGGTCGCGGCGGAACTCCGACCGTTCCCCGGACCGGGGAGCCGACCGCGACGACCACGGGCGCGACCACCGCGACGACCGCGACGACCACGGCGGACGCCGTGACGCCACGGAGGCCGGCGCGTGAGCATCGACGTCCTCAACGAGACCGACCGCGATGTCGACGAGCTCGAGTTGCTGGCCTGCGCCGCCTACGTCATGGAGCAGATGCGGGTCCACGCGCAGGCCGACCTCTGCATCAAGCTCGTCGACGAGGACGCCATGGAGGTCCTCCACGTGCAGTGGATGGACCTGCCCGGGCCCACCGATGTCATGAGCTTCCCGATGGACGAGCTGCGACCGGGTCGCGAGGGCCAGGAGCCCGAGGAGGGCACCCTCGGCGACATCGTGCTCTGCCCGTCCGTGGCGACGAAGCAGGCGCTCGATGCCGGTCACGCGCCGATGGAGGAGATGCTGCTGCTCACGACGCACGGCATCCTCCACCTGCTCGGCTACGACCACGCCGAGCCGGACGAGGAACGCGAGATGTTCGAGCTGCAACGTCAGCTGCTGCTCACCTTCCTCGCCACGCGCAACCGCCCGAGCGCCTGACCGCGGACGAGAGACCGAGATGTTCCCGCAGTTCGCGCTCCCGGCCCTCATCAGCATCGTCGTGGCGTTCCTGCTGTCGGCCGCCGAGGCCGCCATCTTCCGCATGTCCCGCGTGCGCGCCCAGGAGCTGTTCGACGAAGGTCGGTCGGGCGCCAAGTCGCTGATGACCGTGGTCGGCGACTCACCGGCATACCTCTCGGTCATCGCGTTCCTGCGCGTCGTCGCCGAGGCCACCGCGGCGGTGCTCGTCACCCTGGCCGTCGCCGGGCGCTTCGAGTCGACGTGGAGCCGCGCCCTCATCAGCATCACGATCATGGCCGTCGTGTCGTTCGTCGTCGTCGGCGTCTCGCCGCGCACCCTCGGACGGCAGAACTACGACACCGTCGCGCTGTGGAGCGCCCCCTTCGCCGTCGGCCTGCGCCGCGTGCTCGGGCCGGTGGCCAAGCTCCTCGTCGTCCTCGGCAACGCGGTCACGCCCGGCAAGGGCTACACCGACGGCCCCTTCCAGACCGAGTCCGAGCTGCGCGACCTCGTCGACATGGCCGGTGACTCCGACGTCATCGAGGCCGACGAGCGCGAGATGATCCACTCGGTCTTCGAGCTCGGCGACACCCTCGCCCGCGCGGTGATGGTGCCGCGCACCGACATGGTCGTCCTCGACGCGGACAAGACGCTGCGCAGCGCGATGTCGCTCTTCCTCCGCTCGGGCTTCTCCCGGATCCCGGTCGTCGGCGAGGACAGCGACGACGTCCGGGGCCTGCTCTACTTCAAGGACGTCGCCCGTCGGCTCAACGCCGCCCCCGAGGACGGCCGCCACCCCGCCACCGAGGTCATGCGGCCCATGCACTTCGTGCCCGAGAGCAAGCCGGTCGACGACCTGCTGCGCGAGATGCAGCGCGACCAGAACCACTTCGCCATCGTCGTCGACGAGTACGGCGGCACCGCCGGCCTCATCACGATCGAGGACATCATCGAGGAGATCGTCGGCGAGATCGCCGACGAGCACGACCGCGAGGCGCCCGGCATCGAGCAGCTCGAGGACGGCACCCTGCGGGTGCCGGCGTCGATGGACATCGACGATCTCGCCGAGCTCTTCGACGTCAGCATCGACGAGGAGGACGTCGACACCGTCGGCGGACTCCTCACCAAGGTGATCGGCCGGGTCCCGATCGTCGGGTCGTCCGGTACGGTCGCTGGGCTGGAGCTGACGGCCGAACGCATGGCCGGACGCCGCCACCGCGTCGCGTCGGTCATCGTGCACCGGGCCTCGGTGCCGGAGGACGACGCCGCGTACACCGAGACGGAGGACGCCCATGGGCACCCAGGACGCTGACCCGACGCACGGCGACACCGCGGCCTCGGGGACGACCGACCGGTCCGCCGACTACCGGGCGGGCTTCGCCTGCCTCGTGGGGCGGCCCAACGCGGGCAAGTCGACGCTGACCAACGCGCTCGTGGGCCAGAAGGTCGCGATCACGAGCTCGAAACCGCAGACGACCCGTCACACGATCCGGGGCGTCACCACGACCGCGACGGCCCAGCTGATCCTCGTCGACACCCCCGGTCTCCACAAGCCGCGGACCCTCCTCGGCCAGCGCCTCAACGACCTCGTCCGCGAGACGCTCCTCGAGGTCGACGTCATCGGCTTCTGCCTGCCGGCCGACCAGCGCATCGGCCCCGGCGACACCTTCATCGCCCACGAGCTCGCCGAGCTGCGTTCGGTCCGGCGCCGTCCGGTCGTCGCCATCGCCACGAAGGCCGACGCCGTCGACCGCGAACGGCTCGCGGAGCACCTCATCGCCATCGACCAGCTGGGGGAGTGGGACGCGATCATCCCGTGCTCCGCCGTCTCCGGGAGCCAGGTCGAGGAGGTGCGCGACGTCCTCGCGTCCTTCCTGCCGCGCTCGCCGCAGCTCTACCCCGACGGAATGCTCACGGACGAGCCCGAGATGGTCATGATCGCCGAGCTCGTGCGGGAGGCTGCGCTCGAGGGCGTGCGCGACGAGCTGCCGCACTCGCTCGCCGTCGTCGTCGAGGAGATGGTGCAGCGCGAGGGGCGGCCCGACGACAAGCCGCTGCTCGACGTGCGCGTCAACGTCTTCGTCGAGCGCCCCAGCCAGAAGGCCATCGTCATCGGACGCGGCGGCTCCCGGCTGCGCGAGGTCGGCACGAACGCCCGCAAGGGCATCGAGGCGCTCCTCGGGCAGAAGGTCTACCTCGACCTCCACGTCAAGGTGGCCAAGGACTGGCAACGCGACCCCAAGCAGCTCCAGCGCCTCGGCTTCTGACCTGCGACGGGCACTGCAACGCAACGGGTTTCTCGTTCGTGGCCCGGTCCTCCAGCCTGCCGCGATGAGCAGCCCCATCCAGCGCCGCGTCGGTCAGGTCTTCTTCCCGGTCCGCGACATGGCCGCTGCCATCCGGTGGTATGCCGCCGTGCTCGGTTTCGAGACCGACGTGACCTCCCACGACGGCACGATCTACGACATCCCGACGGACGGGCAGACCCCGAAGGCGCTCGGCGTGAGGATCACCTCGGACGTCGAGGACGTCGGCAGCGTCGTCGTCTTCGTGCAGTTCGAGGACCCTGACGGCAACGCGCTCATGGTCTGCCAGGGCGCCTGAGGTCAGCGTCTCGCCCTACACTCCGGGCAAGGAGGCAGACATGTCCGAGCAGCCAGCGCACGACCACGAGCTCGAGGTCCTCGAGGAGGACCAGACGGTGCCGCCGCGTCCGGAGGAGCAGATCGCCGATGCCCGCGAGGAATCGACCGAGGCGGACACCACCGGCTCTGGTGCGACAGCGTGAGGGACGACGACCCGTGGGGTCGAGCCGAGGCACCAGCGGTGGCCGAGGCTGATCTCGAGCCGCTGCCTCCTGCCCTGGCTGACATCGAGGCCATGCTCGAGATCGGTGAGGACCGGGTGCTCGCCCCGGGCGAACGGCTCACGCTTCCAGGGCTGGCCGATCTGCCAGAGATCGCGAGCCTCGCTGCGGAGGGCTGGGAGCCGTTGCCCGCCGGGTTCATGGGCTTCGAGTGGGCGCTGCTCCCGGCGATCTGGCCGAGAGAACACCGTCGGTGGGTCCGTGACCGCATGCCGTGCTTCGGACTCATGTCCTACGACGACGAGGAGACCCGGCTCGGCCCCGAGACGGGACGTGACGCCCACCAGCGGTGGATGCTCGCGCGGATGGCCCGGTCCGTCGACCTCCCGCCCCCGCCCCGGGACCGTATCTGGCTGCTGCGCTCGCCCTGGGCGACCATCCCGCTGTCGAGCCTGCTGCTCGTCATCGGCCAGCACCGTGACCGGAACGGGTTCGGCTGGGACTCCCTCGCGAACATGCGGGCTGCTCAGGACCTCCTGTCGCGTACCGAGGACGAGGTCTGGGCCATGTGGACCGGACGGCAGGCTGACGCCGCGCGCAGCTGGATCGGGACGGAGCGTGGACCGCGGGGCGCTGAGCACTGGATCAGGCTGGGGCTGGGTCCCCGTCACGTGGAGACCCTGCTGGCACCTCTCGAGGGCGATGGCGCGGGGCTCGACCTGGAGCAGGCCCGGGCCTGGGCCGAGGTGATCGCGATGCGCGAGGAGCCGGGTGCCCACGTGGTCCGGCACATCATCGACTGGCGGCGGGCCGGGCTGCCTGCAGATGCCGATGTCGAACGGCTCGGCATGGTCCTGCTCGAGCGAGACCCGGGCGACGTGGCGCACTGGCTCGATTCCGGTCTCACCGTCGACGACGTCGCTGTGTGGCAGGGAGATGACCTCGAGCGGGCCCGGCGGTGGAGCGATGCGGGTTTCGGCGCGCGCGAGGCGCGGGAGCTGGTTCTCGCCGATCCCACCCTCACCCCGGCTGAGGCACGTGCCTTCGATGCCTCGGGCATCGACCCGTCGGTCCGGCACCGTTGGGTCGCTGCAGGATTCACGCCGGAGCAGGCTCACGCATGGACCGATCTCGACATCGTCGCGTCCGAGGCGCGCGTCTGGCGGTCGCTCGGCAAGGGACCCAGCGAGGCTCGGGACCAACGGGCCTCGGGAGGAGGCGCCCTTCCGCTCGGAGTGGAGCTCGGATGGGCGGCGATGGGCTCTGACCGCGACGACGTCAGCTATGGCGTCACCGATCCGCCGGGCACGCGCGGAACCGTGGCGAACACCGGTCCGGACGGCATGCCGCTTCCCTGAGCAGCCCCGTGTCTCACGATCCGGGCAGCGGTCCCGAGGGGTGGACGCGAGCGGAGCGACCGGCATACGGTGAACGGGTGCGAGCGGTGAGCCTCCTTCTTCTCTGCCGCGACGAGGCCTGACCCCGGCCCTCCTCGTCGCGGAGTTTCCCGTGTCCGGCCGGACACCGAGCGAAACGCAGACGAGAGAGTGACGCGATGATCCATCCCCAGCAGACGTCGGGAATGCCGTTCCAGAAGTACGTCCCCTTCCACGAGCAGATCCCGTTCGAGCTCCCGGACCGCACGTGGCCGACGAAACGCATCGCGTCGGCCCCGCGCTGGTGCGCCGTGGACCTGCGCGACGGCAACCAGGCGCTCATCGACCCGATGAACTCCGAGCGGAAGCTCCGGATGTTCCAGCTGCTCGTGAAGATGGGCTACAAGGAGATCGAGGTCGGCTTCCCGTCGGCGAGCCAGACCGACTTCGACTTCTGCCGTGAGCTCATCGAGGGCGGACACATCCCCGACGACGTGACGATCCAGGTGCTGACGCAGTGTCGCGACCACCTCATCGAGCGCACCTACGACGCGATCCGGGGCAGCAAGCAGGCCATCGTCCACTTCTACAACTCGACGTCGGCGCTGCAGCGCAAGGTCGTCTTCGGCCTCGACCAGGACGGCATCATCGACATCGCCGTCCAGGCCGCGCGCCTGTGCAAGAAGCTCGAGGAGACGATCCCCGACACGACGATCTACTACGAGTACTCACCGGAGTCCTACACCGGCACCGAGCTCGACTTCGCGATGCGGATCTGCAACGCCGTCGTCGACGTCATCGACCCGACGCCCGACCACAAGATCATCGTCAACCTGCCGGCGACCGTCGAGATGGCGACGCCCAACGTCTACGCCGACTCGATCGAGTGGATGGTCCGCCACCTCGAGCGCCGAGAGTCGATCGTCGTGAGCCTGCACCCCCACAACGACCGCGGCACCGGCGTGGCCGCGGCCGAGCTCGGCTACCTCGCCGGCGCCGACCGCATCGAGGGCTGCCTGTTCGGCAACGGTGAGCGCACCGGCAACGTCTGCCTCGTCACCCTCGGGATGAACCTCTTCAGCCAGGGCGTCGATCCGCAGATCGACTTCAGCGACATCGACGAGGTGCGCCGCACCGTCGAGTACTGCAACCAGCTGCCCGTGGGCGAGCGCCACCCCTACGGCGGCGACCTCGTCTTCACGGCCTTCTCGGGCTCGCACCAGGACGCCATCAAGAAGGGCTTCGAGGCCATGGCGTCCGAGGCCGAGGCGAAGGGCACGGGGATCGACGACCTCGTCTGGGGCGTCCCCTACCTCCCCATCGACCCGCACGACCTCGGCCGCTCCTACGAGGCCGTCGTCCGCGTCAACAGCCAGTCCGGCAAGGGCGGCGTCGCGTACATCATGAAGACCGAGCACCAGATGGACCTGCCGCGTCGGCTGCAGATCGAGTTCTCCGGTGTCGTCCAGCGCGGTGTCGACCAGGACGGCGGCGAGGTCGCTCCAGCCGACCTGTGGGCGAAGTTCCAGGACGAGTACCTCCCCGACCCGAGCCGGGCATGGGGCCGCTTCGAGCTCGTCAACGTCGTCACCGACTCGACCGTCGACGGGGCGAGCACGATCGAGGCGACCGTCCGCGACGGTGGCGAGTCCCTGACCGTCACCGGCACGGGCAACGGCCCCATCGCGGCCTTCGTCGATGCGCTCTCGACCGTAGAGGGCACCCCGGACGTCCGGGTCCTCGACTACGCCGAGCACGCCCTCTCCGCGGGTGGCGACGCGCGCGCCGCGGCCTACGTCGAGTGCGCCGTCGGCGACCGCGTCCTCTGGGGTGTCGGCGTCGACCCGTCGATCGTCACGGCGTCCATCAAGGCGATCGTCTCGGCGGTCAACCGCGCCCACCGCGACGCCGTTCCGAGCCCCTCGTCGGACGCCTGATCTGACGCCCACCCGCGTGGGGTAGCGTCTGGCGCCATGGAGTCCCCGGTCGGTCGAGCGCTGCTTCGACTGGCCGGGGTCTCGCTCGTCGCGGTCGCGGTCGTCGGACTCGTCGCGCCCCGACCGGTCAACGTCGAGCACCGCTGGCAGGTGGTCGTGCCCGTCACCCTCGGGCTGGTGCTGCTCGCTGCGGTCGTCCGCGTCCCTGCGTGGGCGAAGCGGCGCTGGGTGCCGGTGGTGATCGCGATCGGCGGAGGCCTCGTCGCGACGCTCGTCGGTCTCATGACGCGCTACCGCTACGGCTGGGACGCGCGGATCGTCATGGACATGGCACGCAGCCTCCAAGCAGGGCGACGGCTCAGCCAGGGCGAGTACGACTACCTCTCCCTCTACCCCAACAACCTGCCGCTGCTCGCCATCGACAGAATGGGCGTCGCTGTGGGACAGGCGTTCTCGCTCGCACCCGACGCCGTCCTCATCCCGCTCAACGGGATCTGCGTGGGCCTGACGCTGTATGCCGTCCACGACCTCGTCGGGCGCGTGGCGGGTCGCGGTCCTTCCCTCGGCGCCCAGCTCGCGACCCTCGTCCTCGTCGGCACGAGCCCGTGGCTGGCGGTGCCCTACACCGACTTCTATGCGATGCCGTTCGTCGTCGGGGGAGTGGCCCTGGCCGTCCGCGCCATGACGCCGCGGCCGCGCACGGGACGAGTCGTCCTGTGGCTGCTCGCGATCGTGTCGGTCACGGTGGCCTACTCCATCAAGACCACGCCGGTCGTCATCGCCATCGCGGCGGTCCTGACGGCGGTCGTGGCGATCTTCGACCACGACCTCCTCCCGGCCCGGCGCGCGGGCGTCATCGCCGCCTGCGCGGCCTCCGCCCTCGCGTTCGTCGTCCTCGGCGTGGGCCTCGGCGCCGCGGCCACCGCGGCCTCCGGGGTCGACTCCGCGCGCATCGACACCGCGGTCTCGCCCCCGATCCTCTGGTGGGTTGCGCTCGGCGCCGACGAGCAGCACTCGCCCACCGGCGTGGTCAGCTACGGCGCGTTCTCACGGGAGATGGTCGACGCGGTGACCGGCCGCAGCCAGGCCGAGATGAAGACGTATGCTGCAGGCGCCTTCGCAGACCGGTGGGCCGAGCGAGGTCTCGGCGGCACGCTCGCCTTCTACGGCAGCAAGGCGGCCTGGAACTGGGGCGACGGGATGTTCTGGGCGTGGGGCGAAGGCCCCGACTCGCTGCCCGGCACGCTCGCGCCGGCGACCGGCGTGACCGGGATCGTCCACGACCTCAACGGCTTCCACGGGTCGGGCTACCAGCTGCGCGCCGACGTGACCCAGGCAGTGTGGCTGGCCGTGCTGCTCGTGGCCGGCGTCGGGCTGCTGCGCGCGCCCTACCGGCGGGAGACGCTGCTCGTCGCCGCCTCGCTGCTCGGCATCGCGGCCTTCACGCTCGTGCTCCAGGGACGCTCGCGCTACCTCTTCGCGTTCGTCCCTCTCGTCGTCGTCCTGGCCGCGATGGTCCACGCCTGGCTCCCTCGCCCGAGGCGAGCAGGTCGCCTCGGGCGCCGCACCGGCTGAGCCGTCCGGGTCAGTCGATCGAGTCGGTGAGCACGGCGTCGACCGCGGCCAGCGCTGCCGCGTCGCCGTCGCGCGTGATCTCGCCCTCCACAGGACGGTTCCAGAGCCAGCAGTCGATGTCGGCTGCGGACCCGCTGATCTCGGCCGCCGCGGCATCGTCCGGTCCGTCGCTGACGAGGAAGCGCTGCACGTCGATCTCGTCGCCGTTCCACGTGCCGGTGACGCGCACCGGGGTGACCGTCCACGCGTGCATGGCATCGACCGTCGCGATCGTCACCGGCGCCGAGACCGGCACGTGCGTCAGGTCGGGCTCGGGCTCGTGGCCGCGCATGATCCGCAGGGCCTCGTCGATGCCGTCGGCGGCCAGCCGGCAGTCGAGCGGGCTCCGCTCACCGACCGTGAGCTCGGCGTCGACGCGGTGCACCATCGCCTCGTGGGCCTGGCGCCGACGGATGTAGCCGGCGGTCTTGTCGTCGGACCACATCCAGAGCGGCGTCTCGGGCGGAAGGCCGCTGAGCACCCGGTGCAGCCGCTCGCTCGAGCGGTCGAAGAAGGCGAGCAGCCCGGCGCGGTCGCCCGGACGCTGCTCACGGGTCGCGTTCATCGCGTCGAGGTCGGCCGGGTCGGTGAGCCCGCGCTCGGCGATCTCGCCCCAGAACCACTGCACCTCACCGAGGTGCCACAGCAGGTCGTCGGCGTTCCAGTCGGGACACGTCGGCACCCGGGCGTCGGCTGGTGCCGTCGCGAGCACCGTCCGGAAGCGGGCCGAGTCGGCCGCGAGGTGGTCGAGGAAGGGAAGGGGGCCACCTGAGCGGCTGGACGGCATACGTGGGTCTCCTGTCAGCGAACGCCGGCTACACGGAACTGCACCGAGATGCGCGGCCCCATCGGCTCGGACGTCTTGGGGACCGAGTGGTCCCACGTCCGCTGGCACGAGCCGCCCATCACGACGAGGTCACCATGTCCCAGGGGATAGCGCAAGCTCTTTGTCGTCGAGCCGGGGATCGGTCCACCGTCACGGGGACGGAGGGCGAGTGTGCGTGCGGAACCGAGCGAGAGGATCGCGATCATCGTGTCGCTGTCGCGCGAGCGCCCGATGCGGTCGCCGTGCCAGGCGACGCTGTCGCGACCGTCGCGGTAGAGGCACAGGCCGGCCGTGACGAACGGTTCGCCGAGCTCGGGCGCGTAGTGACGGCTCAGGGCGTCGCGGGCCTCGACGAGCATCGGGTGGGGTAGCCTCTCGTCGCCGGCGTAGAACTTCGTCAGCCGGGGGACGTCGACGACGGAGTCGTACATCTGCCGGCGCTCGGCGTGCCACGGCACGTCACGCAGCAGGGCCGTGAAGAGCTCGTCGCCGGCCGCGAGCCAGCCGGGACGGACGTCGACCCACGCGCCGTGGGCCAGGTGGTGGCGGGTCTTCCCGGTGCCGACGTCGCGCAGCGTCATCGCGTCGGTGAGGTCGAGGAGCGAACCCTGGAGAGAGAGGTCCATGGCCCCACGATAGCCCATGGGTCGAACGGGTGTTCGACTCCCGGCGGTGTTTCGCGTCGACCTCGTGGACACCGGCGCGTGCGGTGCCGCCGACGCCTCGGCGGGGGAGACAATGGACCCATGCCCCTCTACCGTGACGAGGCGATCGTCCTGCGCACCCACAAGCTGGGCGAGGCCGACCGCATCATCACGATGCTGACCCGCACGCGGGGTCGGGTCCGCGCCGTCGCCAAGGGGGTGCGCCGCACGAAGTCGCGCTTCGGGTCGCGCCTCGAGCCGGGCATGGTCATCGACGTGCAGTGCTACGAGGGTCGCAACCTCGACACCGTCACGCAGGTCGAGACCCTGGCGCCCTACGGCGACGCGATCGCCCGCGACTACATCGCGTACACGTGCGCCACCTCGATGCTCGAGACGGCGCTGCAGCTCACCGAGGAGCACGAGCCGCAGACGCAGCAGTACCTCCTGCTCGCCGGCGCGCTGCGCTCCCTCGCCGAGCACAGCCACGACGCCGGGCTCGTCCTCGACGCCTACCTGCTGCGCTCGCTCGCCGTCGCCGGCTGGGCACCGAGCTTCGTCGACTGCGCGAAGTGCGGCGCCCCGGGCCCGCACCGGGCCTTCAACGTGCAGGCCGGCGGCGCCGTGTGCTCCGTATGCCGTCCGCCCGGCTCGAGCGCCCCTGCCCCCGAGACCTTCGAGCTGCTCGCGTCACTGCTGACCGGCGACTGGGACGTCGCCGACGCGAGCGACGAGCGGTGCCGCAGGCAGGGCAACGGCCTCGTCTCCGCCTTCCTCCAGTGGCACATCGAGCGAGGGCTGCGGTCGCTGCGCCTCGTCGAGCGCGCCTGAGCCAGCAGCGAACCCGATCCCGACCGACCGGAGCCCCATGTACGCCAAGCCCTTCCCGCACCCGTCCGGCGCCACCCCGCCCGTCATCGCGCCTGCCCTGCTGCCCCAGCACGTCGCGATCGTCATGGACGGCAACGGCCGGTGGGCCAACGCGCGAGGGCTCCCGCGGACCAAGGGCCACGAGGCCGGGGAGGCGTCGCTGCTCGACGTCGTGGCCGGAGCCATCGACGTCGGCGTGACCCACCTGTCCGCCTACGCCTTCTCGACCGAGAACTGGCGGCGGTCTCCCGACGAGGTGCGCTTCCTCATGGGCTTCAACCGCGACGTCATCCGCCGACGACGCGACCAGCTCCACGAGTGGGGCGTGCGGATGCGCTGGGTGGGTCGGGCGCCGCGCCTGTGGCGCTCGGTCATCAAGGAGCTGGAGATCGCCCAGGAGCTGACGCAGCACAACACCGGGCTCACCCTCTACTTCTGCGTCAACTACGGCGGGCGTGCCGAGATCGCCGACGCCGTGCAACGGATCGCCCACGACGTCAAGGACGGTCGGCTCCGACCGGGCTCGGTCGACGAGAAGACGATCAAGCGCTACCTCGACGAGCCGACGATGCCGGACGTCGACCTCTTCGTGCGCAGCTCCGGAGAGCAGCGCACGAGCAACTTCCTGCTGTGGCAGTCGGCCTACGCCGAGATGGTCTTCCAGAACCGGCTGTGGCCCGACTACGACCGTCGCGATCTCTGGGCCGCGATCGAGGAGTACGTCGACCGCGACCGCCGCTACGGCGGAGCCGTCGACGCCCCGACAGCCAGCTCCTGACGGCAGCGGCACGCAGCCTTCTCGATCGAACGCCGCGTTCGGTGTCGAAAACCTCGGTAGAACACGGCTTTCGAGACCGAACGCGGCGTTCGGTGCGGAGAGCTGCTGGGTTCAGTCGGCGGTGGCGGTGCAGTCGGCGCAGGTGCCGAAGATCTCGAGGGTGTGCGTCACACCGCTGAAGCCGTGGTCGCTCGCGATCTTGTCGGCCCACTTCTCGACGGCCGGGCCCTCCACCTCGACGGTGCGACCGCAGGCCCGGCACACGAGATGGTGGTGGTGGTGGGTCGAGCAGGCCCGGTAGACGGCCTCGCCGTCGTCGGTGCGCAGCACGTCGACGGTGCCGGCCTCGACCATCGACTGGAGCGTCCGGTAGACCGTCGCCAGCCCGACGCCGGCTCCCGCGTCGCGGAGCCGGGCGTGAACCGTCTGGGCGGAGGTGAAGTCGTCGGAGCGCTCGAGCAGCTCGGCGACGGCCACCTGCTGCCGGGTCGGCTTGCGTGAGGTCGCCGCGGAGCCCGAGGTGTTGGTGCTGCTCGTCATGATCTCGATCCTGTCGTCGGGCCGGAGGTCGTGCCGGAGGTAGTGCCGGCCGGGCCGGCGCCCGCCGTCTCCGGGCCGGGCGGGGCGGGGTGGTCGTGATGGACGCCGTGCTCGTCGTAGTGGCCCTCGTGGGCGGCGTGCAGGTGCCCGTCGTGGACGTAGTCGACGTGGTCGCCGTGCGTCACCGCAGGGTGACCGCACTCGGCGCCGTGCTCGTGCGCGTGGGTCTCCGCGACGTCGTGCCTCCTCCCGCCGACCCTGGCCAGCACACTGGTGACGACGGCGGTGACGACGAAGAGCGCGACGGCGAGCAGGACGATGGTGCCACCGGACGGTGTGTCGAGCGGGTAGGAGAGCGCCACGCCGCCGACCGAGGAGACGAGACCGAAGGCGATGGCCCACCGGACGCCGCCGCTGAAGGACCGTGCGACGAGCTGGCTCGCGGCGTTGGGCACGATCATGAGCGCGCTGATGAGCAGGAGCCCGACGACGCGCATGGCGACGACCACCGTGGTCGCGGTGAGCACGGCCAGCACGATGTTGAGCGGCAGCACGGGCAGGCCGACGGCGCGGGCGTACTCCTCGTCGTTGGCCACCGCGAAGAGGCGCGGCCGCAGCGCCCACGTCGTGACGGAGATGAGCAGCGCGAGCCCGGCGAAGACGTAGAGGTCGGTGCGCTGGGTCGTGAGGATCGACCCGAAGAGGTACTTCATGAGGTTCGCGGGAGTGCCGCTGGGAGACTTGCTGATGATGACGACGCCGCCGGCGATGCCGCCGTAGAAGATGACCGCGAGGGCCACGTCACCGTTGGTGCGGCCGCGGGCGCGGAGCAGCTCGATGACGACGGCGGCGATGACCGCGGCCAGGAGCGCCGTCAGCACCGGCGCGGCCCCGGACACGAGGCCGATCGCGACCCCGGCGAGGGCGACGTGGCCCATGCCGTCGCCGATGAGCGAGAGCCGGCGCTGGACGAGGAAGATCCCCACCATCGGCGCGACGGTGCCCACGAGCAGGGCGGCGATGAGCGCCCGCTGCATGAAGTCGACGGAGAGCAGGTCGATCACGGTCGGCTCCTGTCGGTGCGGTCGACGTCGAGCGGGCCGTGGGACAGCGACGGGTGGTGGCCCTCGAGCTCGAGGTCGTGGTGGTGGCTGTCGTGGTCGTGGTGGACGCTGTCGCGCGCCGTGGCATACGCGCGGGGTGTCCCGTCGAAGCGGATGCGTCCGCCGTCGATGACGACGATGCGGGTCAGCAGGCGCTCGAGCGCTCCGAGCTCGTGCGTGACGATGACCATGGTGACGTCGCGCTCGACGAGGCGGTCGAGGACGTCGGCGAGCACGTGCTGGTTCGCGGCGTCGACCCCGGCGGTCGGCTCGTCCATGATGAGGACGTCGGGCTGCCCGGCGAGGGCGCGGGCGATGAGGACCCGGCGTTGCTGGCCGCCCGAGAGCGTGCTCACCTCGGTCGCGGCGCGGTCGGCGAGACCGACGACGTCGAGCGAACGAGCCACGATCTGCCGGTCGGTGGCGCGGAGCCGGCCGAGCCAGCCGATGCGGGGGAGTCGCCCCGTGGCGACGATCTCCTCGGCGGTGGCCCGGACGGACGCCGAGAGCGTATGCCGTTGGGGCACGTAGCCGAGGCGGGCGCGGTCGTGGAACTCGGTGCTGTCGATGCCGAAGAGCGTCACCGTGCCGGCGACCTTCTCGTTGAGGCCGAGCACGCCCTTCATGAGCGTGGACTTGCCCGACCCGTTCGGTCCGACGATCGCCACGATCTCACCCTTGCGGATGGACAGGTCGACGTCGCTGAGGACGGTGCCGTCGCCGTAGCCGAAGCTCGCGCCGCGCAGGGTGACGACCGCGTCCGACTGTGCGGCATCCCGGGGGACGAGCGGTGCCGACCTCATGAGCACTCCTGACCGTCGCGCAGGGCCACGAGGTTGCTCCGCATGACCTCGAAGTAGTCGGTGCCGACCGAGGCGCTCGTGATCCCCTCGATGGGGTCGAGCGTCGCGACCTTCGCACCCGTCGACTCCGCGACGGTCTGGGCGAAGTGCGGCTCGACGAGCGTCTCCTGGTAGATCGTGGTCACGCCGGCAGACCTCACGAGGTCACCGACGGCCTTGAGGGCTGCCGCGCTCGGTTCGGCCTCGGGCGAGACGCCCGTGATGCCGCGCTGGTGGAAGCCGTAGCGCGCCGCGAGGTAGCCGAAGGCGGCGTGGCTCGTGACGAGCTCCTTGACCGTGCACTGGCGCAGGCCTGTCCGCATCTCGTCGTCGAGCTCGGATAGCTTCTCGACGAAGACCGCGGTGTTCTTCGCGTAGGTCGCGGCGTTCTCCGGGTCGTCCTGCGACAGGCGCGCGCTGACGGCCTCGGCCACGGCGGCGTAGCGCGACGGGTCGAGCCAGAAGTGGGGGTCGTCCGCCCCGTGGTCGTGGCCGTCGTGCCCGTCACCGGCGTCGGTGGTGTCGTGCGGCTCGGTCTCGGTGCCGGACTCGTCAGCGTGGTCGCTGCCGTCGGTCGACGCGGGTACGAGCTTCGCGACATCAGCGACGTCGAGCACCTTCGCGGCGTCGACGAGCCCGACGGCCTCGTCGACCGCCGGCTGGAAGCCGTCGGCGTAGACGACGAGGCGTGCCTTCGTCATGCCACCGATATCCTGCGGCGCCAGCTCGAGGTCGTGCGGCTCTGCGCCGGGCTTCGTCAGGACGGTCACCGGGAGCCGGCCACCGGTGATCTGCTGCGTCGCGAACTGGATGGGGTAGAAGGACGTGACGATCGAGCCGTCCGCGGAGCCGGCGCCGGATCCGGTGTCAGGACCGCTCTGGCAGGCGGCCGTCGTGAGCGCCAGTGCCGTCGCGGCGACGATCGCGGACAGGGCGCGGCGTGGGGGAGCGGGGGGCATGACACCCATCATTCTCAAAGTGAGAATGATTGTCAAAACCGTTCTCGCGAACGGTGCGGCTGTCAGCCGGCCGGGACGATCCTCACCACGGCGACGGCCACGGCGAGCACGAGCACCGCCGTGCGCATCAGCCGCTCGGGCAGGGTCAGTCGCTGCCACGTGAGGAAGAGCAGCCAGCCGACGAAGGCCGCGACGACGAGGAAGGCGATGCCGCCCCACGGGCGTGGCGCGAGGATGCCGACCGCCAGCAGGACGACGAGGCCGCCGAGCGCGACGGGACGCGGGACGGCGTTGAGGCGCTCCACCCACGGGTAGGAGGCGTGCTCGAGACGGGAACGGAAGCTCAGGGCCACGCGACGAGCCTAGGGGACGCGACGGCATACCCCGGACGCGTGGCAAAGCAGTGGCGGCGGCCCGATAACCTGTCCCGCATGGCCAAGCAGACTTCCATCGTGGACACCGTCGTCAGCCTCTGCAAGCGCAGGGGCTTCGTCTTCCCGAGCGGTGACATCTACGGAGGCACCCGGTCTGCTTGGGACTACGGCCCCCTCGGCGTCGAGCTCAAGGAGAACATCCGCCGTCAGTGGTGGAAGTCGATGGTGACGAGCCGCGACGACGTCGTCGGCCTCGACTCCTCGATCATCCTCCCGCGCGAGACGTGGGTCGCCTCGGGCCACGTCGGCACGTTCACCGACCCCCTCGTCGAGTGCCTCAGCTGCCACAAGCGCCGCCGCCAGGACCACCTCCAGGAGGCGCTCGCCGAGAAGAAGGGCATCGAGGACCCCGACTCGATCCCGATGTCCGACATCGTGTGCCCCGACTGCGGCACCAAGGGCCAGTGGACCGCGCCCCGCGAGTTCAACATGATGCTCAAGACCTACCTCGGCGTCATCGAGGACGAGTCGGGCCTGCACTACCTGCGCCCCGAGACCGCCCAGGGCATCTTCGTCAACTTCAACAACGTCATGCAGGCCTCGCGCAAGAAGCCGCCGTTCGGCATCGCCCAGACCGGCAAGAGCTTCCGGAACGAGATCACGCCGGGCAACTTCATCTTCCGCACCCGCGAGTTCGAGCAGATGGAGATGGAGTTCTTCGTCAAGCCGGGCGAGGACGACGAGTGGCTCCAGTACTGGCTCGAGGAGCGCACCCGCTGGTACGTCGACCTGGGCATCAACCCCGACAACCTGCGCCACTACGAGCACGCACCCGAGAAGCTCTCGCACTACTCGAAGCGCACCGTCGACATCGAGTACCGCTTCAACTTCGCCGGCTCGGAGTGGGGCGAGCTCGAGGGCATCGCCAACCGCACCGACTTCGACCTGTCGACGCACAGCAGGCACTCGGGCACCGACCTCGTCTACTTCGACCAGCAGACGGGCGAGAAGTACACCCCCTACGTCATCGAGCCCGCAGCAGGTCTGTCGCGCTCGCTCATGACCTTCCTCGTCGACGCGTACCACGAGGACGAGGCCCCCAACACCAAGGGCGGCGTCGACAAGCGCGTCGTGCTGCGCCTCGACCCGCGCCTGGCGCCGGTCAAGGCCGCGGTGCTGCCGCTCTCGCGCAACGCCGACCTCTCGCCCAAGGCGCGTGACCTCGCGGCCACCCTCCGCAAGCACTGGAACATCGACTTCGACGACGCCGGCGCCATCGGCAAGCGCTACCGCCGCCACGACGAGATCGGCACGCCGTTCTGCATCACCGTCGACTTCGACACGCTCGAGGACCACGCCGTGACGATCCGCGAGCGTGACTCGATGGCCCAGGAGCGCGTCGCCCTCGACCAGGTCGAGGGCTACCTCGCGCAGCGCCTCATCGGCTGCTGACACGACGCCACCGCACCGCTGACGTATGCCGTCCGCCCACCCGGGTGGGCGGCATACGTGCGCCTGTGGTGCCGTGCCAGCGGCGGGGTCGGTCGGCGAGGTCGCCGCGGTCCGGCCCGTCCCGGGCGCAGGACGTCCGGGATCGGCGGCATACTGCCGGCATGGTCGAGCACGAGGTGCTGCGCGCGACGCCCGGTGACCGGGCGCGAGCGGCCGCCGATGCGCTCGGCGACGAGGTGCTGACGTCATGGTGCGCCGACCTGCTCGCCGGGCGGGCGGCGTGGGGCGACCCCGACCTGCCCGACATCGGCTGGGTCGGCGGCCAGGTCGCGTCCGGTTGGGGCTCGCCGGACCACCTCGACGACGCCACCCGCTACTGGTCCCGGGTGTGGGCCGCCCGCACCCTGCTCTACGTCTGGACCGAGCGGTCCGGACCGGATGTCGTTGCAGGACTGGGTGATCCGGCCTGGCGGGTCCGCGAGATGTGCGCGAAGGTGGCGGCCCGCTGGGAGGTGGGTCCCGCGGCGGAGGCCTGCGCCGACCTCGTGAGGACGGATGCCGTACCCAGGGTCAGGGCTGCCGCCGCACGTGTCCTCGCGGTCACCGGCGAGGGAGAGCACGCCGCCGCCCTGCACGAGGCCTTGGACGACCCGGACGAGACCGTCTGCGCCGCGGCCGCGCGAGCACTCAGCAGGCTCGAGCGACGCCTCGACCGCGACCTCTGAACCACCAGAGGGCAAGCGCCATGCCCGTCACCCGTCGCATCCTGCTCCGGAGAGCGGAGCAGGTTCCGACAGGCGAGGAGCTCAGCCGGGGGAGTGGCCGGTCGCGACCGGCCGCGCAGGATCGCGGATCCACTCGCTCCACGAGCCGGGGTAGAGCACGGCGTCGACGCCGAGCTCGGCCAGCGCGAGCATCTCGTGGGCCGCGGTCACCCCCGACCCGCAGTAGACGCCGACGGCGCCGCCTCCGACGTCGTGACCGGCGCGCACCCGCTCCCAGTGCTCGGCGAGGTCCCGGCGGAAGGTGCCGTCGGCGGCGATCCACGCGGCCGTGGGGCTGTTGAGCGATCCCGGGACGTGTCCGGCCACGGGGTCGATGGGTTCGGTCTCGCCGGCGTAGCGCTCAGCCGCCCGAGCGTCGAGGAGCAGCCCGTCGCGGGCCAGGGCGGCCGCACCGGCGGCGTCGAGCGTCGGCAGGTGACCGGGCCGCACCTCGACGTCGCCGTGCCGGTCGGCGGGCTCCTCGGTCGAGACGGGAAGTCCGGCCGCCAGCCACGCGGCATACCCCCCGTCGAGCACCCGGACGTCGGCGATGCCCACCCAGCGCAGCACCCACCAGGCCCGCGCGGCGGCATACGACTCCTTGCCGTCGTACGTGACGACACGGGTGTGCGCGCTGATGCCGGCGCGGCGGAGCATCGCCTCGACGACGGCGGGGTCCGGGAGGGGGTGGCGCCCGCCGTCGCCCGGGCGTGCGGCGAGTTCGGCGTCGAGGTCGACGAAGTAGGCACCGGGCACGTGGCCCGCGTCGTAGTCGGTCCGCCCCGCAGACGTGTTGGCCGTCGTCAGTGCCCAGCGGACGTCGAGCACGACGACGTCCTCGATCTCGTGGGCGAGCTCGGTGGCGGTGATGAGGTGGGTCACCAGGCCATCGTGGCATCCTCGCCGTGTGCGTGCTCACCTGGTCCTCGTGCACGGGTCGCGCCTGTCGAGCACCCAGTGGGCGCCCCAGGTGCCGCTCCTGCGCGACCACGTCGACCTGACTCTCGTCGACCTGCCCGGGCACGGCGCCCGCGCGGACGAGGACTTCACGCTCGCGCGGTGCGCGGACGTCATCGGCGAAGCGGTGGGGGCCGTCCCCGCCGGCACCCCCGTCGTGCTCGTCGGTCACTCGCTCGGCGGCTACGCCGCGATGGCGTATGCCGCCGCCCGCCACGACACGCTCGACGGGCTCGTCCTCGCCGGGTCCAGCGCGGTCCCGACCGGTCCGGGGGCCGCCGTCTACCGGGGTGTCGCGGCGCTGACGGACCGACTCGGCGCCGAGCGGATGACGCGGGTCAACGACCGTGTCCTGCACCGGCTCTACCCGCCCGAGCGCATCGACCCGGTCATCGCCGGTGGCTACTTCTTCGCCCCGACGGCGACAGCCTGGCGGGAGGTCATGGCGCTCTGCCGACCGTCGATGCTCGAGCACGTGCAGTGCCCGGTGCTGCTCCTCAACGGCCAGTTCGACCAGCTGCGGATCGGGGCCCGGGCCTACCTGCGCGCGTGCCCCAGCGCGCGCGAGGAGATCGTCGGCCGGGCCGGGCACCTGTCCGGCCTCGACCAGCCCGAGGCCTTCGCCGATGCCCTCCTGCGCTTCGCGCGCAGGGTCACCGATTCGGCCGAGCGCGCCTGATCGGGGACAATCGAGCCCGTGACCGACGTGATGACCCCCGTGACGCAGGCCGGTGAGGCCGCCCCCGCAGACGCGACGGGTGCCGTGCTGCCCCCGCTGCGCATCGGCCGCCACGTCATCGAGTCACCCGTCGTGCTCGCGCCGATGGCCGGCATCACGAACCGTGCCTTCCGCCGGCTGTGCCGCGAGTACGGCAACGAGGGCCGCGCGATCGGCGGTGCCAGCGGCGCGACGAGCCTCTACGTCAGCGAGATGATCACCTCCCGCGCCCTCGTCGAGCGCACCCCCGAGTCGATGCGCCTCATCGAGCACGACCCCGACGAGAACCCCCGCTCCATCCAGCTCTACAGCGTCGACCCCGCCACCGCGCGCGCCGCCGCCCGCATGCTCGTCAGCGAGGACCGGGCCGACCACATCGACCTCAACTTCGGCTGCCCCGTCCCGAAGGTCACCCGCAAGGGCGGCGGCTCCGCGCTGCCGTGGAAGAAGGACCTCTTCAGGGCCATCGTCGGCGCCGTCGTCGAGGAAGGCGCCAAGCGCGACATCCCGGTGACCGTCAAGATGCGCAAGGGCATCGACGACGTCCACCTCACCTTCCTCGACGCGGGCCTGACCGCGGAGGCCGAGGGCGTCGCGGCCGTCGCCCTGCACGGCCGCACTGCCGCACAGGCCTACTCGGGCACTGCCGACTGGAGCGCCATCCGGATGCTCAAGGAGACCGTGACGAGCATCCCCGTCCTCGGCAACGGCGACATCTGGTCGGCCGAGGACGCCCTGCGCATGGTCCGCGAGACCGGCTGCGACGGCGTCGTCGTCGGGCGCGGCTGCCTCGGGCGCCCGTGGCTCTTCACCGATCTCGCGGCCGCCTTCGCCGGCACCTCGGCGCGGGTGACCCCGACGCTCGGGGAGGTCGCCGAGACGCTCCGGACGCACACGGCCTACCTGTGCGACTTCTACGGCGAGGAGGAGCGCGCCTGCCGCGACATCCGCAAGCACATCGCTTGGTACCTCAAGGGATTTCCGGCCGGCTCGACGATCCGCAACTCGCTCGCGCTCGTCGACTCGATGGCGGCGCTCGACCGCCTGCTCGCGACGCTCGACCCCGACGTGCCGTGGCCGGGCGAGGCCGCCGAGGGCCAGCGCGGGCGGGCCGGGTCGTCGCGCACCGTCGCGCTGCCCGATCGCTGGCTCGAGTCGCGCGAGCTCTCCGAGGAGCACCGGCGCACCATCGCCGAGGCCGAGCTGTCGGTCAGCGGCGGCTGAGCCTCACTTCAGCCACACGCTGAGCGGGCCGATCCGCTCACAGCCGGCCGCGACCGCCGCGTCGACGCTCGCGCCGGCCTCCCACCCGACGAGCGGTGTGCCGCCCACGACGTCGCGTGCGGCGGCAGCGGCAGCGCCCCAGGCCCGCTCCACGTCGCCGTCGAGCGCGAAGACGTTGCCGAGGCCGGCGACGGCGCCCGTCACGTTGACGATCGCACCCGCGACGACAGGGGCCTGCGGGTCGTCGGACGCGCGCTGCGCGAGGAACGCGACGCCGGGCTCCGCGAGGAGTGACGGGCGCAGGATCGCCTCGGCGTCGGGGTCGCTCGCCCACGCGCGCACCCAGGCCGCCATCGCGTCGGGCGTCGTGACGCGCTGCCAGCGGCCGGGGGGAGCAGGCTGCGCCGGTCCGGAGGGGTCGAGCCAGACCCACTCGCCCACGACGAGCCGGGCGAAGTCCTCCATCGACAGGTCCAGACGCGACCACGAGTCCTTGACCGAGCAGCCGTCCGAGTCGTCGACGCGCGCGAGGACGTCGTACTCGCCGGCGTCCGGCGACAGCGTCACGGCGTCGGGGTAGTAGGGCGGCGTGCGCGTCGACGCCGTCCACGCCACGTCGTCGAGGGTGCACGCGACACCGTGCGAGCGAGCGACGGCGTCGCACCAGAGGGCGTTGTTGCGGGCGGCGAGCAGGATCCGGTCGGTCACGCCGACGATCCTCCCAGCGTCGGTGGCCGGTGGCAGGATCGGGGCATGCGACAGGGCGGATCGGGCGAGCGGCCCGCGACCTTCTTCGACGACGCCGAGGACTTCCGGGCCTGGCTCGAGGCGCACCACGAGAGCGCCAGCGAGCTGTGGATGGGCCTCAACAAGAAGCACGTCGAGCCCCGCGGGCTGCAGTGGGCCGACGCCGTGCGCGAGGCGCTCTGCTTCGGCTGGATCGACTCGATGGCCCAGCGCATCGACGAGGACGCGGTGCGCCAGCGGTGGACCCCGCGCAAGTCGGGCAGCAACTGGAGCGCCATCAACATCAACGCCGTCGCCGAGCTCACCGCCGCCGGGCGCATGCGTCCGGCCGGGCTCGCCGCCTTCGCGAAGCGACGCGAGGACCGCTCCGGCGTCTACGCCTACGAGAACCGCGAGCTCACCTGGTCCGACGACTACGAGGCGATGCTGCGCGCCGACCCCCGCGCGTCGGCCTTCTGGGACGGCGCGACACCGTCCTACCGCAAGCTCGCCACGAACTGGGTGCTCACGGCGAAGCAGGAGGCCACCCGCGACAAGCGCATGGCCGAGCTCGTCGACGACTGCTCCCACCTGCGCCTCATCAAGACGCAGCGCTACGGCACCGAGCCGGCCTGGGTGCGACGCATGCAGGCCGAGCTCGGTTGAGCCGCGCCGAGGCGGGACCGGGTCCGTGCCCGCGTCAGACCGTGGTCAGCGCTTGGCCTTGGGCGGGATGATCTCGGTGTGGTCCTTGGCGGCGGACTTCGCGTGCTTGTCGGCACGCTTCTCCTTGAGCGATCTGGCCTTCGTGGACATGTGGGACTTCGGTGACTTGTCGCCCATGGCGCGCTCCTGAGTTTGGAAGCCTGAGCGGCTCCATCCCTGAAGTATGCGCCCCGGGAGCGGCGCCGTGGTCGGCCGCGCCGCGCCGCATAGAGTTCCGGTGTGGGCTACGAGGGTCGGGACCGGGAGCGTTGGGTCGCGGAGGACCCTGCCCAGAAGCGCGCCGACCGTGACGACTTCGCCCGCGACCGGGCGCGGGTCGTGCACTCGTCGTCGCTGCGGCGGCTCGCCGCCAAGACCCAGGTGCTGGCCCCCGGCCACGACGACTTCGTCCGCAACCGGCTGACCCACTCGCTCGAGGTCGCGCAGATCGGCCGTGAGTTCGGGGCAGCCTTGGGCTGTAACGCCGACGTCGTCGACACCGCGTGCCTGGCCCACGACCTCGGCCACCCGCCCTTCGGGCACAACGGAGAGACGGTCCTCGACGAGATCGCCTCGGGGATCGGCGGGTTCGAGGGCAACGCACAGACGCTACGCCTGCTGACGAGGCTCGAGGCCAAACGGGCGCACCCCGACGGCACGTCCGCCGGGCTCAACCTGACGCGGGCGAGCCTCGACGCGACGACGAAGTACCCGTGGGTGCGCGGTGACGGCCCCTACGAGACCCACAAGTTCGGCGTCTACCCGTCCGACCTGCCCGTCTTCGAGTGGATCCGCGACGGCGCGCAGCCGCAGCGTCGATGCCTCGAGGCCGAGGTCATGGACTGGTCCGACGACGTCGCCTACTCCGTCCACGACGTCGAGGACGCGATCGCCTCGGGCTGGATCGACCCCCGGCTGCTCCACTCGCGCGACATGGCCGACGTCATCGACGTCGCGGGCCGCACCTACGCGCCCGACCTCGGCGCCGACGCGCTCGGGGACGCGCTGGAACGCATCCTCGCCTCGGGAACGGTGCCAACGGCATACGACGGCTCGCGGGGTGACCTCGCGCAGCTCAAGGACATGACCAGCCGGCTCATCGGGCACTTCGTGCTCGTCGTCGAGCAGGCCACGCGCGAGCGGCACGGGCCGGGCGAGCTGTGTCGCTTCGAGGCCGACCTCGTCGTGCCGGACGACACCCGAGCCGAGTGCTCCGTGCTCAAGGCGATCGCCAACCACTTCGTCATGACCACCGACGAGCGCCTGGCGATCATGTCGGGGCAGCGCGACGTCGTGCGTGCCGTCGTCGAGGCGTATGCCGCCGCGCCCGAGGAGCGCCTCGACGTGGCCTTCCGGCTTGACCACGAGGCCGCCGTCGACGACGGGGAGCGGCTGCGCGTCGTCGTCGACCAGGTGGCCTCGCTCACCGACGTCCGGGCGCTCTCCCTCCACAGCCGGTGGTGCCGGTGACGGGTCGCACCCGGGCGAGCACCTAGAATCACGGATGGCGACAGGAGGCAGATGGCGGGGCTGATCAACAGCGAGGACATCGCGGCGGTCAAGGCGCGGTCGTCCATCGAGGACGTCGTGCGCGAGCACGTGACGCTCCGCTCCGCCGGTCCGGGGTCGCTCAAGGGCCTGTGTCCCTTCCACGACGAGAAGTCGCCGTCGTTCAACATCCGCCCGGCCGTCGGTGCGTGGCACTGCTTCGGCTGCGGCGAGGGCGGCGACGTCATCTCCTTCATCCAGAAGGTCGACCACCTCAGCTTCTCCGAGGCCGTCGAGCGGCTCGCGCAGAAGCTCGGCATGGAGCTGCGCTACGAGAACGGCGACCGCCCGCGCGAGGAGGGGCTCGGCCGCCGCAGCCGGCTCGTCGAGGCCCACCGCGTCGCCGAGGAGTACTACACCGAGCTGCTCCTCGCGCCCGGTGGCCAGGCTCGGCAGGCCCGTGACTTCCTCCGCGCCCGCGACTTCAACAGCGAGCACGTCAAGCAGTTCGGCATCGGCTTCGCGCCGCGCGGGGGAGAGGACCTCGTGCGCCACCTGCGTGCCAAGGGCTTCACCGACGACGAGCTCGTCACCGGCGGCATCGCCGGACGCGGTGCGCGCGGGCTCTACGACCGCTTCCGCGGGCGTCTCGTCTGGCCGATCCGCGACATCACGGGCGACACCGTCGGCTTCGGCGCGCGCCGGATCTTCGACGACGACCGCATCGAGGCGAAGTACCTCAACACGTCCGAGACGCCGATCTACAAGAAGTCGACCGTGCTCTACGGCCTCGACCTCGCCAAGAAAAAGATCTCGCAGGGCCGTCAGGCCGTTGTCGTCGAGGGCTACACCGACGTCATGGCCTGCCACCTCGCCGGCGTCGAGACGGCCGTCGCCACGTGTGGCACGGCCTTCGGCGCGGACCACATCAAGACCCTGCGTCGCCTCATGCGTGACGAGGCCGGCCTCGCGCCCGCCAAGGTGATCTTCACCTTCGACGGCGACGCCGCCGGCCAGAAGGCGGCCATGCGGGCCTTCGCCGACGACGAGAAGTGGACCTCGCAGTCGTTCGTCGCCGTCGAGAAGTCGGGCAAGGACCCCTGCGAGCTGCGCCAGGCCGGAGGAGACCCCGCCGTGCAGGCGCTCATCGAGGACGCCGTCCCGATGTTCGAGTTCGCGGTGCGCACGACGATCAAGCGCTTCGACGTCGCGACGGCGGAGGGCCGCATCCAGGCCGTCCGCGCGGTGGCGCCGATCATCGCCTCGATCCGTGACCAGTCGCTGCGGCCCGAATACACCCGCGAGGTGTCCGGGATGCTCGGGCTCGACGTCGAGCAGGTCGCCACCGAGGTCTCGCGCGCGGGCAAGATCAAGGTCGACGAGGACGCGCGGACCGAACGGAGCGAGCGGAACGGCCCCGATCGTGGCGACAGCCGCGACGACGCCGAACCGCACGTGGCCGACGGTGGAGGCATGCCGGTGCCCGACCGTCGCGACCCCGTCGTCCACGCCGAGCGACAGCTGCTCCAGGTCCTGCTCCAGTTCCCCACGGTCTTCAAGCCGGGGGCCATCGACCTGCTGACCCCCGACGCCTTCTCGGCGCCGGCACACCGGGCAGTCTTCGACGGCATCCGCATCGCCCACCACAGCGGCGACAAGGGCAACGCCCGCGCCTGGACCTCGGCCGTCACCGAGGCCGCCCCGTCGCCCGTCGCCGGACTCGTCAGCGAGCTCGCCGTCGACACCCTGCCGACGCGGATGGACGCCTCGACCGGACTGCCCACGTCGCGCTACGTCGACGAGCTCTTCGACCGGGTGCGCACCATCGCCCTGACGCGCCAGATCGCCGACTCGATGAGCGAGATGCGCCGGCTCGACCACGCCGAGACACCGTCGCCCGAGCGCACCCGTGAGCTCGGCATCCAGCTGCAGACGCTCCAGCGCGAGCTCGCGGCGATCAAGGCGGGGATGGGCTGATGGCACTCTTCGAACGGCGGCGTCGACCGGCGCTGCCCGCGGACGTCCGCGCGGTCGTCCCGCTCGACCCGGGCGAGCTGGTGCTCGCCTGGTCCCGTGACGAGACGAGCGGCTCGCACGTCGTCGCGACGACCTACCACCTGGTCCTCGTCGACGCCGACGGCGGGCTCGTCTGGCGCCGCGCCTGGCACGAGGCCGAGTCCGGCACGTGGCAGGGCGAGTCGTCCCGACTCACGGTCACGTGGGTCGACCAGGGCGTCCCGGCGCGCTGGCACCTGACGGAGCCCTCGCTCCTCCAGCAGACCCTGCGTGAGCGGCTGCAGGCGAGCGTGGTGCTCGCCGACGAGTTCCGCACCGCCGGGCGCCGCACGGTGCGCGTCGTGATCCGCCAGGACCTGGCCAGCGGCGCCCTGCTCGAGCAGACGATCCCGGGCAAGGGCGCCGACCTCAGCGACCCGAAGGTGGCTCGTGAAGCCGCCGAGCGGATGGCCCGGCTGCGCTCCGAGGTGGGGCTCTGACGGGTGCCTGCACGGCGTCCCGCAGGCTCGTCCGGACGTCGTCGGCGACCCGCCGAACCCGATTTCTCGACGGCGCTGATGCTTTGCTATGGTTGCGCAGCAGCATTCCCCTGTAGCTCAATTGGCAGAGCAGCCGGCTGTTAACCGGCAGGTTATTGGTTCGAGTCCAATCGGGGGAGCACCGCGCAGAAGGGCCCCGACACCGCTGGTGTCGGGGCCCTTCTCGTATGCCGTGTCGTCGGCTCGCGTCAGCGGCTCGGGGTCCCCGCCGCGTCGGCACCGACCACGCCTGTTGCCTGTGCGCCCTTGCGGGGCCCGCGTCCGCGGCGGCTGAGGCGGCGCTCCACCCGGCCGGCAACCACCGTCAGGCTGTAGTTGATCAGGATGAAGATGATCGCGACGAAGATGTAGGCCGGGATCGTGTTGCTGTATCCGGTGCCGATGTCGCGGGCCGCTTGGAGCAGCTCGGGGTAGAGCACCGCCGTGCCCAGCGCGGTGTCCTTGAGGATCACGACGAGCTGCCCGACGAGGGCCGGCAGCATCGCGGTGAGGGCTTGCGGCAGCTGGATCGACCGCATCACCTGGGGAGGCGTGAGGCCGATCGATACGCCGGCTTCGGCCTGGCCCTTCGGCAGGCTGAACACACCCGACCGGACCAGCTCGGCGATCACCGAGCCGTTGTAGAGCGTCAGGGCGGTCACGACGGCAGCGAGCGGGTTGATCTCGCTCGTGAAGACGCCGTTGCTCGAGAAGTACGAGTACGTGAAGTACATCATCAGCAGCACAGGCACGGACCGGAAGAACTCCACGATGACGCCGCACACCCAGCGCAGCGCCCGGTGCTGCGACAGCCGGCCCATGCCGAAGATGAGCCCGAAGGCCAGGGCGAGGACGATGGAGATCGCGGCGGCCTCGAGCGTCTTGATCAGTCCCGGGACGATGTACTGCGTCCACACGTCGGCGCTGAACAGCACGGTCCACATCTCGGGTTCCAGCTGGCCCTGGGCCTTGAACTTCCACAGCACGGCGCCGATGGTGGCGACGGCGAGCACCACGCCGAAGACGGTGAGGATCGCGTGCCGCCGCCGGGCCCGGGGCCCGGGGGCGTCGAACAGAACGGACTCGGCACTCATCGCTTCACCGCCAGACGACGCGAGAGCGAGGTGAAGAACACGCCGACGGGAAGCGTGAGGACGACGAAGCCGAGCGCGAAGACGAGGAAGACCGTGACGCTCGCCGTCTCGTTCTCGATGATCTCGCTCATGAGCAGCGAGGCCTCCGCGACGCCGATGACGGAGGCGACGGTCGTGTTCTTGGTCAGCGCGATGAGCACCGAGCCCAGCGGGGCGACTGCCCCGCGGAAGGCCTGCGGGAGGATGACCTCGCGCAGGCTCTGGCCGAAGGTGAGACCGATCGAGCGGGCGGCCTCGGCCTGACCGAGCGGAACGGTGTTGACGCCGCTACGCAGTGCCTCGCAGACGAAGGCCGCGTGGTAGACCGCGAGCGCGACGATGGCCCACCGGATGCCGTTGTCCACGAGCGCTGTCGGTGAGTTCTTGTCGGTGAGGCTGATCTGCAGGATGTAGTACGGGCCGGCGATGGAGAAGAAGATGAGCAACGTCAGCGGGGTGTTGCGCACCGTGTTGACGTAGAACGCGCCCAGACGGCGCAGGATCGCCACCGGCGACACCCGCATCACTGCGAGCACGGTGCCGATCACGAGAGCGCCGATCGCCGAGAAGAAGGCGAGCCTGATGGTCATCCAGAACGCGCCGAGGATGTCGTACTTCTCGAGGATGTCGAGCACGACGCTCCTTTCCGCTGTCGAGTCAGTGGGTCAGGGGTTCACGGGTCGGAGTCCCGGCCCCCGCCGAGGACGGGCCGCGCACCGTGTGGTGAGCGACCCGCCCTCGAGGTGGGAGTCGGTCAGGAGCACGCAGCCGGCGTGGGCGGGTTGCCCGGGCCGGGCTTGTAGTTGGCCGGGCCGAGGTTGGCGTCGATGGCCTTCTGCAGGGAGCCGTCGCTCTGCATCTTCTTGATCGCGTCCGTGATCTTCTGGCAGAGGGCCGTGTCGCCCTTCTTCAGGCCGATCCCGTAGTTCTCCGTCGAGAACGGCTTGCCGACGAGCTTGAACTTGCCCTTGTTCTCGGGCTGGGCCGCGAAGCCGGCGAGAATGGCGTCGTCGGTCGTCAGGGCGTCGACGCCGCCGGTGGCGAGAGCGGGCAGACACTCGGAATACGTCCCGAACTCCTGCAGCTGCACCGTCTGGGCGAACTTGTCCTTGACCTTCTGGGCCGAGGTCGAGCCCTTGACCGAGCAGAGCTTCTTGCCGTTGAGGCTGTCCGGACCGGTGATCGACGTGTCGTCGGCGCGGACGAGGAGGTCCTGTCCTGCGACGAAGTAGGGGCCGGCGAAGGAGACCTTCTCCTTGCGCGCGTCGGTGATGGAGTACGTCGCCACGATGAACTTCACCTGACCGGTGGAGATGAGGTCCTCGCGCTGGGCGCTGGGCGCCTGCACCCAGGTGATCTTGTCCTCGGAGGTGCCGAGCTCCTTGGCGACGTACTTGGCGACGTCGATGTCCATGCCGGTGTACTCGGTGCCCTTCTTGAGGCCGAGGCCGGGCTGGTCGAACTTGATGCCGATCTTGAGCGCGTCGCCGCTGCCGGCGTCGCCCCCGCTGGTGCCGGAGCCACACGCGGCGAGCGTGAGAGCGAGTGTCGCAGCCGCAGCTACGGCTCCGATTCGTCGTGCCTTCATCTGGGTTCCTCCCTGAGTGGTTGCTCGCGGCACGCGGTGCTGCGTGCCGCTCCCTGTCGCTAGGTCCCGTGGGGTGAGTGGGTTCGGTGGGTGGGTCAGTGGGTGAGGATCTTGCCGAGGAAGTCCTTGGCACGGTCGCTCTTCGGGTGGGTGAAGAACTCCTGCGGCGTGCCGGTCTCGACGATCTGGCCGTCGGCCATGAAGACGACCCGGTCGGCAGCCTTGCGGGCGAAGCCCATCTCGTGGGTGACGACGATCATCGTCATGCCCTCCTTGGCGAGGCCGACCATGACGTCGAGGACCTCGTTGACCATCTCCGGGTCGAGGGCCGAGGTGGGCTCGTCGAAGAGCATGACCTTGGGCCCCATGGCGAGGGAGCGCGCGATGGCGACACGTTGCTGCTGTCCGCCGGAGAGCTGCGCGGGGTACTTGTCGGCCTGGGCCTCGACGCCGACGCGCTTGAGCAGGTCGGTCGCCTGCTGGTCCGCGTCGGACTTGGACTTCTTGCGGACCTTGATCGGTCCGAGCGTCACGTTGTCGCGGATCGTCTTGTGCGCGAAGAGGTTGAAGGACTGGAAGACCATCCCGACGTCGGCGCGCAGCTGCGCGAGCGGCTTGCCCTCCTCGGGCAGGGCCTTGCCGTCGATCGAGATGGTGCCCGACTCGATGGTCTCGAGGCGGTTGATGGCGCGGCACAGCGTCGACTTGCCCGAGCCGGACGGTCCGAGGACGACGACCACCTCGCCCTTGCCGACCGTGAGGTTGATGTCGCGCAGCACGTGCAGGTCGCCGAAGTGCTTGTTGACGCCGTCGATGACGACCATGGGGTCACGAGGCGTGTCCGGGGTGCGATCGCTCGGCGCCGCGGTGTCGGGGTTCACGTCGTCCATTCCGGAAAGCTATCGGCTCCGGGGACCGTCGAGCACCCTCCGCGCCGAGCGTGCTCGAATCGTGAGGAGTGCCGTCGAAGCACGCGTACCCGGTCCTAGATCGAAAACGGACCGGTCAGCCGCCACCCGGCCCGCGGGCCGGGGCCACTGGGCGTCCCGCTCAGGGACCGACCGCGGCCGTCGTCGACGAGTCGGTGGGCTGGCTCGTCGAGGTGTCGATGGCCGTGGCGATCGCGGTCGCGATCTCCGTGGCGGTCTTCAGGACCTGGGTCGCCGTCTCCGTCACGGTGGCCGTCGGCGTGGGGTCTGCCGCGACCGGGGCGGCCGCAGGAGCACTCGGAGCCACCGACGACGACGGCGGCGGGGGCGGCGGCGGGTCGCTCGTGGTCACGGGAGGCGGGTCGGCCGTGGTCGTCGTCGTGCTCGGCGGGGCGGTCGTCGTCGTGCTCGTGGCCGGAGCGGGGGTCGTCGGCGGCGGGACCGTCGTGGACGGCGCGCTCGTCGTCGTGGTGGGCGATGGCTTGGTGGTCGTGGGCTTCGACGTGGTCGTCGGGCTCGGGGCGCTCGTCGTCGTCGAGGGACGCGTCGTCGGAATGACCGTCGTCGGAATGACCGTCGTGGTCCCGGGCTGCGACGTGGTCGGGGTCGAGGTCGGCGGCCGACCACCTGTGCTCGTCATGTCGCTCGGGGCCTGCGTCGCCTGGGGGATCGGCACGTCGCCGTCGGCGACGGTCCGGATGACGCGGCCGCCCGGGTCGAGCACGAGGTGCGGGACGACGGCATACGGCACGGAGGCCGTGGCTGACGGCGCGAAGCCGAGGTACGGCGCAGGGTCGACGTAGCGGTCGTTGACGATGACGTCGAAGTGCAGGTGGCACCCGGTCGACCATCCGGTCGTGCCGCTCAGGCCGATGACCTGGCCCTGCTTGACGTGCTGACCCTCGGTGACGAGGAACTTCGACTGGTGGCCGTAGGCCGTCTTGAGCGTCGGGGTGTGCTCGATGATCGTGCGTCCACCCCAGGACGCGGAGACGCGGGCGTAGATGACCGTGCCGTCGGCGGCTGCGTGGATCGGGGTCCCGCAGGCGGCGGCGAGGTCGATGCCCGTGTGGAACATCGGGCGGCCGAGGAGCGGGTGGATGCGCGGCCCGAAGGGCGAGGTCTCGCCGCCGGGGACCGGGTGGATGAACAGCGGGCGGCCGATGATCGGGGCCGCGATGGCCTGGGCCGTGGCGGGTGCCAGGCTGATCGCCGGGAACATGAAGAGGCCGCCTCCGATGGCGGCGCTGAACGCGGAGTCGACCGGGGCGAGGGCGACCGTCGGCGAGCCGGTGACCGAGCCGGTCAGCTCCTTGCGGGCCTGTCCCACGGCGGATACGGCGTCCTGGACCGCGGCCGGCGAGCCGGCCGCGAGCACGACCGAGGCGGTCGGGGTCTGGGGGGTGCTGCCCCCGAGGAACGGCAGCAGGGCGAAGAGGAGCAGCATCGTCGCGAAAGGCACGAGTCGACCGCTCATCCTGATGTTCAGGACGAACGGACCGCTGCGCTCATTGGCATCTGTCACCGTCAAGCCACCCCCTCGAGGCACACCCACTGTCACCATCGACACTCTCCCGGCGGTCGCGCCGCCGCAACCGGAAGGCCCCCACGAACGCCCCCACGTCCTGACCGGCCGGTCACGACCACCATAGGTCGGGCCGATGTGCAGGGGGCGGTTCCCGCGAAAATGCGTCGGGAATCGGTGACGTATGTGACTGATGGGGACAATGTCCGTCTCTCGGCCGGTCGGGAATCGGGGACGCCGTCGGGCGGTTGGCGCATGAGACCGTATCCCGTAGAGCAGATGGAGCCAGCAATGACCCCGCAGGCAGCCTGGATCGACGCCGTCCGCACGTCTCACGAAAGGCTCCGGGGCGTCCTCGACCGCGTCGAGCCGCAGCAGTACGAGAGCAGGGCCTACCCCGCCGACTGGAGCATCGCCCAGGTCGCGTCCCACCTCGGCAGCCAGGCCGAGATCTTCGGCCTCTTCCTCGACTCGGGTCTCGCCGACGGCGCCGCCCCGGACGGCGACGCCTTCAAGGCCGTGTGGGCGCGGTGGGACGCCATGACGCCGGCCGACCAGGTCAGCGAGAGCGTCGTGGCCAACGACCGCTTCGTCGAGCGGCTCGAGGAGGTCGCGTCGTCCGGAGCGCCGTTCGAGGTCGAGCTCTTCGGCGGCCCGTCCGACCTCTCAGGGGTCGCCGCCGCCCGGCTGGCCGAGCACGCCGTGCATACGTGGGACGTCGAGGTGGTCCTCGACCCCGCCGCGACCGTGGGGCCTGAGGCCGTGGACCTGCTCGTCGACCGGTTGCCGGGCACGGTCGCCTTCGCCGGCCGGCCGTCGGCGGACGTCGGCCCCACCTCGGTCGTCGTCGGCACGCAGGGGACCGAGCGGCGCTTCCGGCTCGACGTCGGCGCGGACGCGATCCGCCTCGAGCCCGTCGACGAGGCCGCCGCGACGACGGCCGGCGGAGAGCCCTCGGCCGACACCACCGACGTGGTGCTGCCCGCGGAGTCGCTCGTTCGCCTCGTCTACGGCCGCCTCGACGCCGAGCACACGCCCGACGACGTCACCGGCGCCGAGCACCTGCCGGCGCTGCGGGCGGTCTTCCCGGGCCTCTGACCCGACCCGCACGCGTCGGAGCCCGCCGGCCACGAGGCCGGCGGGCTCCGACGTCCGCAGCACCCGGCATACGCCAGCAGCTGCGTGGGCGCTGACCGTCAGGTCGTCGGGACCCTGCGGAAGGCGACCCAGGCGTCGTTCATCCGCTCGACCTGGCCCCGGGTGAACATGTTCATGCACGAGTCCTGCGTGTAGTCCATGAAGTTGTGGATCGGGTCGAGCCCGGGCGCGCTGCACGTGTCGGCCCCCGTGGGGCAGTCGAACTGCGGGACGGCCTCCCGCGGGGTGTCGGCCACGAAGTCGCCGCTGGCGGAGCAGGCACCCTTGAAGGTGTGCTCGAGCATGAGCCAGTGGCCGACCTCGTGGGTCAGCGTGTCACCTTCGGCGTACTTGCCGGCCGTGCCGCCGGGCATCGACTCGTCGAGCATGACGACGCCGTCGATGAAGTCGCGGCCGTTGTTGTAGCCCTTGGGGAAATAGGCCCAGCCGAGCAGACCCCCGCCGATGTTCGCCGAGTAGACGTTGAGCGTCTCGGAGTTGCCCGTGTAGAGCGCCTTCTTCATGTCGCGCTCGGTCTTGCCCGGCGTGACGGTGTACCACTGCGCGTTGACGGTGTAGTCGATCTTCGCCAGCGAGAAGCGGAACGGTGAGTCGGCCGCGCCCTGGGCGGTCCTGCCGCTGTACGAGTTGTTGAGCACCATCATCTGCGCGGTGATGAGTCGCTGCCAGCGTGCCTTCTCGGTGACCGAGAGCGCGTGGTCGGAGACGACGTGGAAGACCGTCGGGATGTGGACGCTGCCGTTGGGCATCCGTGGCGCGTCCTTGACGACGCCGTATGCGTTCGCCTCGTTCGTGGAGTACAGCTCCGGCTCCTTGGCGGTGCTGCCGGCACGGACGCGCGCGACGTCGGGCGCCGTCTCGCACGCGGCCGCACCGGGCGAGGCCTCCGTGGGGGCGTGGCTGGCACCGGTCGGAGCGGCGCTGACCGTCGCGCCGGAGGACCCGGCGGCGACGACGCTGAACGCGGCGGCCGTGACGGCCATCCAGCGGAGGGCGGGCTTGCGTGGCATACGTGATCTCCCCTGTGGTGGCGCCGGCGTGCAGTTCTCGGAACCTACTCGGCGCCGGGGTCGCCGCGGGGCCTTGGCGGGTCACGAAGTTTGACCGGCGGAACGGTCGGCCCGGGCCGTGTGACACGACGGATCCCGTCGCCCGGCTTGCGGCAATCTTGCGGAAACCACGGCATTTGGGGGGTTTCGATCTTGCAGTCCGCACGGCACAGTGGTCGTTGTGGGGGAGGAAGCCCGACCAGGACCGTGGGGGGACGGGTCGGGGTAGGACCGGCGGGGGAGCCGGCTGGGGGTGAGGACGGGGCGGGTTCTGCCGGGGGAGTCGGCGGGACCCGCCCCGACCGCTGTCCGGCGACGTCGTGGCCCGTGGTGGGTGGGTGTCCTGACTGCCCCGATCTGTGGGGTTTCCTCACGGGACGTGCGGGCGCGGGTGGACACTGGGGGCAGGGCCCGCAGGCCCCTTCTCGGGAGAAGGGTCGGCGCGGCCCGGCGGACGGCGCGGCCCTCGTGGTCGACGAGCACCGGGCCCGACTCCCACCCCCGGGGTCCGTGCTCTCCCCTCAACACCGTCCGGGTACCGACCGGTCCGCGAGCGGGCCACTCGGTGCAGGACTGGCCGGCGGTGGTCGCACCCCGCCGGCCAGCCCCACGGTGGCGGCGGGCCGGCGCCTCCGGTATCCGGTGGGGCAGCAGGGGCTTGAACCCTGGACCGACGGATTATGAGTCCGCTGCTCTGACCGGCTGAGCTACTGCCCCGGGACCGTCAGCGGCTCGGCCGCTGAGATCGGTCGGAGTCTAGCGACCGGTCGGCGACCGTCGTGGAGGCGGGCGTTGGGCAGGCGCGGGGCGGGCACGGGGCGGGCGCGGTCGCCGGGCACCCAACCTCTAGGCTCGCCGTTGACCACCGACCCCGGCACGTGAGGAAACGACGAGCATGAGTGACGGCATCCGCGTGGCAGCGGTCGACGACGTCGAGCCCGGTGAGGCGCTCGTCCTCGACACGGCGGTCACGGGCACGGACGAACCGATCTCGCTCTTCCGTGACGACGACGGCACGTACTACGCCCTTGACGACACGTGCTCGCACGAGGACGCCTCCCTGGCCGACGGGTGGATCGAGGCCGGCGAGGTCGAGTGCCCGCTCCATGCCACCCGCTTCTGCCTGAGCGACGGCAAGCCGATGTGCCTTCCGGCGACGAAGCCGGTGCGCACCCACAAGGTGGAGGTCCGGGGCGACGAGGTCCACCTCTTCCCGGGCGTGGCCGCCGGTAGCTGAGCGGAGCGAAAGCCACATATCGGTTCCTGAGACTGCTGGTGCCGATGTGTCTCGTGGTGCACAATGGGGCGAGTGCTCGCAGTCGAGCACGTTCATCCGGCACCACCGAGTCAGTCCACCGGCACGTGAAGCAGCAGGCGTTGGGGAAGACGTCCCTGCAACTTCAGGAGGTTCGGATGGCTGTCGCGATGCCGCGCACCACGACACGCGGGGTTCTGTTCGTGCACGGAGCCCCGGCCGCGCTCTGCCCGCACATCACCTGGGCGATCGAGGCCGTCCTGGACCAGCCGCTGACGTTCGACTGGATCCCCCAGCCGGCCGCGCCGCGCATGGTGCGGACCGAGCTGTCCTGGACCGGCGCCCCGGGCACCGGGGCCGAGCTGGCCAGCGCGCTGCGCGGCTGGGACGGGCTGCGCTACGAGGTGACGGAGGAGCCGTCGCCCGGCTGCGACGGCGCTCGATGGTCCTACACGCCGCGGCTCGGCATCCACCACGCCATGACGTCGGCGTCCGGAGACGCCGTCGTCCAGGAGGACCGCCTGCGGGAGGCGATCCTGCGCACGCGCGGCGACGTCGAGGCGCTCCAGGACGAGATCGACCTGTTGCTCGGGGTCCCGTGGGACGAGGAGCTCGAGGTCTTCCGCTACGCCGGTGACGGCGCCGCCGTGCGCTGGCTGCACCAGGTGGGCTGACCACCAGACGTCTCGCCCGCCGCGGCTCCAGCGCGGTGCACGAGGTGACGAGGGCCCGGGCGGTTCGTGCTCCCGGGCCCTCGTCATGTCTGGTGCAGCGAACGGTCCTCGGAAAACCACTGGCCGACGCGTGCTGCGGCCTGTCATCATCGACCGGGGCGCGGCGACCGCTGTGCCCCAATACTTCTCACCGTCCGCAGACGAAAGGCCTGTCATGGCAACGGGACTCACCATGAAAGCGAAGCGCAGCCTGTGCCTCGCCGATGTGGCCTACCCGTTCGTCGGGGAGTGCGGCATCCGGCACCCCCAGCCACGGCATCCCCGCCTGCGACCTCGCTGACGCGACGAGCCTCACCCGCTCCCATCGTCGAGCCGCCCCCGGGAGACCCGGACGGGGCGGCTCTTCTCGTGCCGCCTGTCGACCTGACGACCCACGACGACCCGACGAGACCACGGAGAGGAGGACCGACCATGACCCAGGTCGAGGTGTGGAACGCCGACGAGACGCTGCTGCACCGCGTCTCGGTGCGGCACGCCGTGCGGATGATCTGGCGTGGCGTCGCAACCCCCGTCGAGGTCCACGCCACGGAGCGTTTCGGCCCCTACCAGGTGCCGGTCGTCGTGCGGCTGGTGCGGTACGTCGAGCAGAAGTGGCTCTACTCGCGCACCCGGGCCGCCTACTCGCGTGAGGGTGTGCTGCTTCGCGACCGGCACCAGTGCGCCTACTGCGGCCGCTTCACGGCCACGACCATGGACCACGTCCTGCCGCGATCGCGCGGCGGTGCGACGTCGTGGACCAACGCAGTGGCGGCCTGCGAGCCGTGCAACCTCCGCAAGGGTGACCGCACCCCGGACGAGGCGCGGATGCCGATTCGCTGGGAGCCCTACGTCCCGACCCGGGTGCACCTGCACTTCGCCCGGACGACCACATCGACCGCGACGCACGTCACCGAGCTCGGGAAGGAGCCCGCCAGATGACGAGGAACCGTACGACCCTTCGGACCCAGTCCCTCGGACAGGTCGGTCTCCGCCCGGCTACCCGGGGCGGCCAGGCGCTCGACGCGTGGATCTTCCGCGCGGCGTCGGAGCATCCCTTCGAGCTGGGCGGCGCCCTGCCGCTCTGCGCGGCGGAGGATCCGGACCTCTTCTGGCCGGCCACCGAGGCCGAGGCCGATCAGGCCAGGACGGTGTGCCGGGCGTGCCCGCTCGCCGAGGCCTGCCTGGCCGTGGCGCAGCAGCGCCTCGAGTGGGGCGTCTGGGGCGGGCAGCTGCTCGCCAAGGGGCGCCCGACGACCGAGCTCCCCGGCAACGTGCGCCCGTCGGCGCACGACACGGCGCGCAGCGCCTGACACCGAGGACGTATGCCGGGTGGCGCGCTCCCGACGGACGCCGCCACCCGGCCGAGACCTGCCAGTGCGAAGGCTGTGTCGGTGGCACCGCCTAGCGTCTGATCATGTTGCTAGATCCGTCCCGACCCGAGGTTTCCTACCTGCTCGGACTCCTGCACACGGACGGATGGCACTCGGGGTGTGTTGACCACAAGGGCAAGGTTGGCATCGAGCTACATGAGCGCGACGTGGCTCCACCGAGAGAATGTGGGCTGGTGTCGAGGGCGTACCTGCGGGGGGTGCTCGATGGGGATGGATCGGTGGGGTTCACGCGGACGGGTGCGCCGTTCGTGAGCCTGGTGACCGCTTCCGAGCCCATGGCGCGGTTCTTCGAGGACCAGGTCTGGGAGGTCTGCGGTGTACGACGCTCCACACGGCGGAACACCCGTGACCGAGTGTTCAACGTGATGGTGACCAACACGTCCGCAGCGCTGATGGCAGGGCATTGCTGGCAGGCGGGGGACTGGCCGGTCATGGCTCGAAAGGCGAGCGCCGCGGCCGAGGTCGCGGCGTGGCAGCCACTGCCGGAGAAGGCCGGTCGCTGCGGCGTCAAGCGAGAGAAGTGGACGGCGGCGCAGGACGAGCTGCTGCTGTCGCATCGCTCGCCGAGACCGCGGAGATCCTCGGGCGCACCATGAGGTCGGTATCCGTGCGCCGATGGAGGCTCCGGCATGGCATCACGAACGGACACCAGAGCCCTGACCACTCTTGAGCAGTCAGGGCTCTGGTTCCGGCGTGGCGATGAGTCAGATGCTGCGGATCGCCAGGGCGACGTTGTGGCCGCCGAAGCCGAACGAGTTGTTCAGGGCGGCGAGGTCGCCGTCGGGCAGCTTCTGGTGCTCACCCGTGACGACGTTGAGGGGGATCTCGGGGTCCTGGTCGTCGAGGTTGATCGTCGCCGGCACGAGACGGTGGTAGATCGACTGGATCGTGATGACCGCCTCGAGCGCACCCGCCGCGCCGAGCAGGTGCCCGGTCATCGACTTCGTGGCCGTCACCGACATGTTCTCGGTGTGGTCGCCGAAGGCCCGCTTGATGGCGTTGTACTCGGCCACGTCACCGACGGGGGTCGAGGTGGCGTGCGCGTTGATGTGGATGATGTCGGTCGGTGACAGGTCGGCCCGCTCGACCGCAAACAGCATCGCCCGTGCCGCACCGGAGCCGTTGGGCTCGGGGGCGGTGATGTGGTGGGCGTCGGCGGACATGCCGACACTCGCGAGCTCGGCGTAGATGCGGGCGCCGCGGGCGCGGGCGTGCTCCTCCGACTCGAGGACGATGACGGCGGCGCCCTCACCGAGGACGAAGCCGTCACGGCCGGTGTCGTAGGGACGCGAGGCCCGGGCCGGGTCGTCGTTGCGCGTCGAGAGCGCCTGCATCGCGGCGAACCCCGAGATGGGCAGCGGGTGGACGGCGGCTTCCGTGCCGCCGGCGACGACGACGTCGGCGCGGCCCGTGCGGATCATGTCGATGGCGTAGCCCATGCTCTCGGCGCCGGACGCGCACGCGCTGACCGTCGTGTGGGCCCCGGCGCGGGCGCCGAGGTCGAGCGACACGGCTGCGGCAGGCCCGTTGGGCATGAGCATCGGGACCGCGAGCGGGTAGACGCGGCGCGGGCCCTTCTCCTTGAGCACGTCCCACTGGTCGAGGAGGGTCCACACGCCGCCGATGCCGGAGCCGATCGCGGCTCCGAGTCGCTCGGGGTCGACCTCAGGGGCGCCGGCGTCGGCCCACGCCTCACGTGCGGCGATGAGGGCGTACTGGCTCGACGGGTCGAGACGGCGCGTCTCGACCTTGGCGAGCACGTCGATCGGCGGGGTCGCTATCGTCGCGGCGAACGTGACGGGGAGCTCGTACTTGGCGACCCAGTCGAAGTCCATCGTACGGGCGCCGGACCGGCCGGCGAGCAGGGCCTCCCACGTCTCCGTGGCGGTACCGCCCAGGGGCGTGGTGGCTCCGAGACCGGTGACCACGACGCGTCGGTCGCGATTGGACGTCATGGTGACGTGCTCCTCTGAGTCGAGTGGGGTGGGGTGGTGCGAGTGGTGCTGGGTCTGACGAGGCTGCTGCGGTGCTGCGTGGGTGGCGAGAGCCGCTGGTGCGGCTCGGTCGGCGCCCGGTGGTGCCGGGCGCCGACCGGGTGCATCAGGACTGCGCGCCGGCGATGAAGGTGACGGCGTCGCGGACGGTCTTGAGGTTCTTGACCTCGCTGTCCGGGATGCGCACGCCGAACTTCTCCTCGGCGTTGACGACGATCGTCATCATCGAGAGGGAGTCGATGTCGAGGTCCTCGGTGAAGGACTTGTCCATCTCGACGGACGCGGTGTCGAGGCCGGTCTCCTCGTTGACGATCTCGGCAAGACCCTCGAGGATCTCCTGCTCGGACTGAGCCATCTGTCTGCTCCTTGTTCGTGTTGGCGGTTCGTGCTTGCGGTGGTGCTCGGGGCTGTCATCCGTGGTGGATGGCGATCCGTGGCCCGAATGACCCGTCGGGACCGGCGGGAGTGCTGTGACTGCCCGTGCTGGGAGTGCTCAGGGCAGCACGACGACCTGCGCGGCATACACCAGACCGGCACCGAAGCCGATCTGGAGCGCGAGGCCGCCGCTGGGGATCTCCTTCTCGGCGAGCATGCGGGTCATCGCGAGCGGCACCGAGGCGGCGGACGTGTTGGCCGTGGTGACGATGTCGCGGGCCACGGGGATGTCGGCCGGCAGCTTGAGCTGCTTGACCATAGCGTCGATGATGCGGATGTTCGCCTGGTGCGGGATGAAGGCGTCGAGGTCGTCGGCCTTGATGCCCGCCTTGTCGATGGCCTGCTGCGCCACCGGGGCCATGCCCCAGACGGCCCAGCGGAAGACGGTCTGACCGGCCATGCCGATGGCGGGCCAGACGTTCTTGTCGGCCTGCGCGGACTGCCACGACTCGCGGACGTCGGTCCAGGCCTGCCTCTGGGTGATGGCGTCACGCTGGGTGCCGTCGGAGCCCCAGACCGTCGGGCCGATGCCCGGGGTGTCGCTCGGGCCGATGACGCACGCGCCGGCGCCGTCGCCGAAGATGAACGCGCTCCCGCGGTCGTAGGGGTCGGTGAAGTCGCTGAGCTTCTCGACGCCGACGACGAGGACGTAGTCGGCCGAGCCGCCCTTGACCATGTCGCTCGCCATCGCGACCCCGTAGCAGTAGCCGGCGCAGGCGGCCGAGATGTCGAGGGCCGGGGCCGTCGAGCCGAGCCGAGAGGCGAGCTCGGGCGCCGCGGCCGGCGTCTGGTAGGGGTGCGTGACGGTGGCGACGAGGACGAAGCCGATCTGCTCCGGCGTGACGCCGGCGTGCTCGAGGGCCTGGCGGGAGGCGGCCTCGGCCATGTCGATGACGCTCTCGTCGTGGGCGGCGTAGTGGCGGCTGATGATGCCGGACCGCTCCCGGATCCACTCGTCGCTCGAGTCGATCTTGTCGACGATCTCGGAGTTCATGACGACGCGGGCGGGGCGGTAGGCGCCCACACCCAGGATCCGCGAGTGGCGCGCGGCGCCGGTGTCGACGAGGGTGCCGGTGCCCTTGGGCGTCGGCGCGGTGGCGCTGGTGGATGTCACGTGAGGCCTTCTCGAGGGTGAGGTTTCAGGTGGGTCGTGGTGCGGCGCGGGGGAGGTCCTGGTGAGACGGGGTCGCCGCCGGACGGGGACCTCTCCACGAGCGTGCCCCTGTCGGGGTCGGTGCGCCAGTCATGGGACGTCGGTGTCGTCAGGTGGACGCGTGAGCGGCGACGAGGGTGCGCGCCGCCTCGAGGTCGTCGGGCGTCTTGACGGCCACGGTCTCCACTCCGGGCATGGCCCTCTTGGCGAGACCGACGAGGGTGCCGGCCGGGGCGAGCTCGAGCAGGCCCGTGACGCCGAGCGCGAGCATCGTCTCCATGCAGCGGTCCCAGCGCACGGGGTTGCTGACCTGGTGCACGAGCCGGTCGAGGGCGTCGGGTCCGTCGGCCACGGTGGCGCCGTCGGCGTTCGACAGCAGGCGGACGGTCGGCGCCGACGGCGTCACGTCAGCCGCAGCGGCGGCCAGCGCGTCGACAGCAGGGGACATGTGGTGGGTGTGGAACGCCCCGGCGACCTGGAGCGGGATGACCCGAGCCTTGGCCGGCGCCGCCCCGCGGAGCGCTTCGACCTGCTCGAGGGTGCCCGCGGCGACGACCTGGCCGGCGCCGTTGATGTTGGCCGGCGTCAGACCATGGGTCTCGAGGGCCGCGAGGACCTCCTCGGGGTCGCCGCCGAGCACGGCCGCCATGCCGGTCGGGGTGACTGCACTGGCCTCGGCCATGGCGCGGCCGCGGGTCGCGACGAGGGCGATCGCCTGGTCGTCGGTGATGACGCCCGCGAGTGCGGTGGCGGTGAGCTCCCCGACGGAGTGTCCGGCGAGGACGGCGCCCGTGGCGGCGAGCTCGGCGCGTGACGGGAAGAGCGCCGAGGCGGTCACGAGGCCGGCCGCGACGATGAGCGGCTGCGCGACGGCGGTGTCCTTGATCGTCTCGGCGTCGGACTCGGTGCCGTGGGCCACGAGGTCGTGCCCGGCGGCGCGGCCGAGGGAGGACAGCTGCTCGCGCACGCCGTCGAGCTCGAGCCACGGGGCGAGGAAGCCGGGGGTCTGGGAGCCCTGTCCAGGGCAGACGATCGCTAGCACGTGCTCAACCTTTCCGGGTTACCGGTGAGGACCTCGCCACCGAATGTCACGAAGTCGTCGGGGATAGTTTGGAGGTTTCCTCCAAGGGAGAACGATCGGTCGTGCGCGGCCGCAGCCGGGGCACCCGCGACGCCGCGGCCGCGACGCCGTCGCCCTCGCTGCCGGCAGCACCGACGACGGCAGACCCGGCAGACCCGGCAGACCCTGCGGATCCGGCGGATCCGGCTGCGCCAGTGGCCGGGGTCGTCGTGAGGCGCCCGAGGGCGAGCGCGATGCGCACCGCCCAGCCCTCGCGCGGAGTCGTGAGGTCGTAGCCCGTGACGTCGGAGATGCGCCCCAGCCGGTAGCGCACGGTGTTGGGGTGCACGAAGAGGACCCGCGCCGTCGCCTCGAGCGACCCACCGTGCTCGAGGTAGGCGGTCGCCGTCTGGAGGAGTGGTGCGTGACCGGCCGCGGACAGCGGCCGGTGGATGCGGTCGACGAGGATGCGGCGGGCCGGGGGGTCGCCGGCGAGGGCTCGTTCGGGCAGCACGGCGTCCGACTCGAGCACGCGCGGCGCATCGGGCCATGCGGGCGCGGCCGCGAGCCCGCTCAGGGCGGCGCGTGCCGAGCGTCCGGCCGCGAAGAGGTGCGGGACGGTCGGCCCGAGCACGATCGGTCCGGGCCCGAAGCAGTCCGCGACGGCCTCGACGACCCGCGGCGCCTCACGGGTGCCGCCGAGGATCGCGATGAGCCGCGAGCGCTGGACGATGGCGAGCGCCTCGACCCCGTGCTGCCGGACCGCCCGGCGCAGGTCGTCGACGGCGGGTACCGCTCCGCCGCTCGCGGTGGGGGTGCTGCCGACGACGAACGTCACGTCTGCGAGCTCCCCCCACCCGAGGGCGCTGGCCCGCGACTGCATGGAGTCGTCGGCCTCGCCGCGCAGGACGGCGTCGACGACGAGCGCCTCGAGCCGGGCGTCCCACGCGCCACGGGCCTCGGCCGCGCCGGCATAGACCTCCGCGGCGGCGAAGGCGATCTCACGGGAGAAGCGCAGCACCGACTCGCGCAGCAGCTGCTCGTCCCCGGGGGCGGCGAGGCCCTCGACCCGCGACTCGACGACGTCGACGACGGTCCGCACGAGGTCGAGCGTCTGGCGCAGGCTGACCGATCGGGTCAGCTCCTGCGGCGCGTTCGCGAAGATCGAGATGGCCGACGGTGGGTGGCTCTCCTCCTGGTGGAACCACGCGATGAACTGCGAGATGCCGGCCTGGGCGACGAGCCCGACCTGCGAGCGCTCCTCGGCCGAGAGGTCGCGGTACCACCGCAGGTGCTCCTCCATGCGCTGGGCAGCCAGCGTCGAGAGCTCGCCGGCGCTCCGCTCGACGGCGCGCGACGTCGCCTCGCTCGGGTGCTGCCGCGGTCCGCTCACGGGCCCAGCCTAGGTGTCCGGCTGCCCCGACTTTGTATGCCGCTCACAAACGGTGGGTGCGCACCTGACGGTCGTGGCCGGGGGCGGGGCCCCGGCGGGAGGATCGGGTCAGCGGGCCGACAGGACGGCGGTGTGGCCGGCATACGTCCGCGGACCCTCGAAGTGGGGGAGGGAGGCCGCGAGGTCGGGGGAGAAGGTGGCGAGGTAGGCGCTCGCGGTCGCGTGGTCGGCGAACGTCGCGCGGGTCTCGACGTCGCGCTGGACGACGTGTTCGAAGTGTCGACCGAGCACCTCGGCGGCATTCTCCGACATGAACTGGGTGACGAGCGCGTCACCGCCCGCCTCGCGCAGCAGCCCGGCGAGGTGCTCGCGGCCGTTCGTCGCGACGTAGAGCGTGCCCCCGTCGCGCAGGACGCGGCGCACCTCGCGGAGGGTGCCGTCGAGGTCGGGCACGTGGTAGAGCATCCAGGCCGCGACGGCGGCGTCGCACGAGCCGTCACCGAAGGGCAGGATGTCGGAGGACGCCACCTCCGCGGTGACGCCCAAGGCTCGGGTCGCCTCGACCATCGCGGGGGAGAGATCGGTCGCGACGTAGTCGACGTCCGGGGCCTCGTCGAGGACGGAGCGAGCGAACGCTCCTGTGCCGCAGCCGATCTCGATCACACGCCTGGGCTGGGACGAGACGACGAGCGTCCGCAGCACGTCCACGGGGGACACGCCCTCGGGGCCCGGGCGCCAGACGTCACGCCGTGTGCGGAGGTTGTCCGTGGAGGCGTACTGGCCGGCGACGTGGTCGCTCTCGGTGAGATGGGTGCTCGAGTCCATGACCGGCCACCCTAGCGGCGGCCACGGGGAGACCCCCGGACCGCCGACGGGTGCGTCGGTCAGCTCGAGACGGCTGACGCGAGGTTGCCGAGGCTGTCCTCGAGCTGGCTCTTCGCGACGAGCGGGAAGCTGACCTTGGACAGGATCTCCTTGTCGGTGACGTGGCTCCAGTCGTAGGTCAGCGTCACGAGGGTGGCGTTCGGGCCCTCCGGCGACAGCTCCCACATCCACTCCCACCCGGGCGGCGGGGTGTCGGCCGGCGCCGTCTTCCATGCGAGCAGGGAGTTGTGCGAGTAGCCCGAGACCGAGTTGTCGGTCTGGTACTCGCCCCCCATGTGGTCACCGGCCATGTTCATCCGGAACACGTCGCCGACCTTCTGGAGGCGCTCGGCCTTCTCGTCGGACCGCACGAAGCCGGACCCGTCGAGCTGGGGGTGGCGCTTCGGGTTGCTGAGCACGTCGAAGATCTCGGCGGCCGGGGCGTCGATGGTGCGCTGGACGGTGATTCTTCCGTTGTCGCTCATACCGGGCCCCTACCCGATCGGAGTGCTCGCAGGACCGCCTCCTCACCGGGTCGAGGTGATCCCGGCAGCCGGCCGGCCACCGGGATCACCTCGAACGACGGTGTCAGGGACGCTCAGTCGGTGCCGAACTCCATGGCGGCGCGGTCGAGCGCGTCGTCCTCGTTGTCGACGCCCACAGCAGCCGGGTTGGCCGAGATCGCGGCCGCGCCACCCGGCGTCAGCTCGCCCACGAGCTCGCGGGCATCGGCGCCGAGAAGGCCCTGGGCGGCATACAGCTCGAGCTTGGCGCGGGAGTCGGCGATGTCGAGGTTGCGCATCGTCAGCTGGCCGATGCGGTCGACGGGACCGAAGGCGGCGTCCTCGGTGCGCTCCATCGAGAGCTTCTCGGGGTGGTAGCTGAAGGCCGGCCCGGCGGTGCCCACGATCGACCAGTCGTCACCACGACGGAGGCGGATCGTGACCTCGCCCGTGACGGCCGAGGCGATCCAGCGCTGGATGGACTCACGGACCATGAGCGCCTGCGGGTCGAGCCAGCGGCCTTCGTAGAGAAGGCGGCCCAGCTTGCGGCCCTCGGCGTGGTAGTTGGCGATCGTGTCCTCGTTGTGGATCGCCGCGACGAGGCGCTCGTAGGTGATGTGGAGCAGCGCCATGGCGGGGGCCTCGTAGATGCCGCGCGACTTCGCCTCGATGATGCGGTTCTCGATCTGGTCGCTCATGCCGAGGCCGTGGCGGCCGCCGATGCGGTTGGCCGCGTCGACGAGGGCGACGGGGTCGGGATACTCCGTGCCGTTGACGGCGACGGGGCGACCGCGCTCCCAGCGCACCGTGACGTCCTCGGTCTCGATGGCGACCGACGGGTCCCAGAACTTGACGCCCATGATCGGCTCGACGACCTCGATCGACTCGTCGAGGAACTCGAGGGTCTTCGCCTCGTGCGTGGCACCCCAGATGTTCGCGTCGGTGGAGTACGCCTTCTCGGCGGAGGCCCGGTAGGGCAGCTCGCGTGCGGTCAGCCACTCGGACATCTCGTGCCGGCCGCCGAGCTCGGTGACGAAGTCGGCGTCGAGCCACGGCTTGTAGATGCGCAGGCTGGGGTTGGCCATGAGGCCGTAGCGGTAGAACCGCTCGATGTCGTTGCCCTTGAAGGTCGAGCCGTCGCCCCAGATCGAGACGCCGTCGTCCTGCATGGCGCGCACGAGCAGGGTGCCGGTGACGACCCGGCCGAGCGGGGTCGTGTTGAAGTACGTCTTGCCGCCGCTGCGGATGTGGAAGGCGCCGCACGCGATGGCGGACAGCCCCTCCTCGACGAGCGCGGCCTTGCAGTCCACGAGGCGGCTGATCTCGGCGCCGTACTGGCCGGCGCGGCCGGGGACGGAGTCGATGTCGGGCTCGTCGTACTGCCCGAGGTCGGCCGTGTAGGTGCACGGGACCGCGCCCTTCTCACGCATCCAGGCAACAGCCACAGAGGTGTCGAGGCCGCCGGAGAAGGCGATGCCGACACGTTCACCGACGGGGAGCGAGGTCAGGACCTTGGACATGGATGTAAGTATATGCACAGCAGCGCATACCTATCCAATCGCGCGGATCGCCCCGACGGCGTATGCCGTGGGACGGGTGGGCGGGTGTGCGTGTGGCCCGGTCCCTGGGCAGGGACCGGGCCACACGGCATACGTCAGCGGGGGAGCGTCAGCTCTCGCCACCCGCGTTGCCGGAGGTGCCGGCGGTGACGTCGTCGAGCTGGTACTTCTCGGCGGCGCGACGGGGGACGTCGGCGTCGACCTTGCCCTCCTTGGCGAGCAGCTGCAGCGTCCGCACGGCGACCGACGGGCCGTCGATGTGGAAGAAGCGGCGGGCCGCGGCACGGGTGTCGGAGAAGCCGAAGCCGTCGGCGCCCAGGGTGGCGTACGTGCCCGGGACCCACTCGCGGATCTGGTCCTGGACGGCCCGCATGTAGTCGGAGACGCCCACGACCGGGCCCTCGGTGCCCTCGAGGCACTGGGTGACCCACGGCTTGATCGGCGGGCCGTCGGGGGAGAGGAACTCCTGCTCGTCGGCCGCGAGGCCGTCACGACGGAGCTCGTTCCACGAGGTGACCGACCAGACGTCGGCGGCCACACCCCAGTCGTCGGCGAGCAGCTGCTGCGCCTCGAGCGCCCACGGCACGCCGACGCCGGACCCGAGCAGCTGCGCCCGCGGCGCCTCGTGCGTCCAGCCCTCGGTGTCGGCGACCGAGATGCGGTGCATGCCGCGCAGGATGCCCTCGACGTCGACGGCCTCGGGCTCCTTCGGCTGCTGGATCGGCTCGTTGTAGACCGTGAGGTAGTAGATGACGTTCGACTCCTCGGGCGTGTTGCCCTCGCCGTACATCCGCTTGAGGCCGGCCTGCATGATGTGCGCGATCTCGTAGGCGTAGGCCGGGTCGTAGTGCACGACGGCCGGGTTGGTCGCGGCGAGGAGCGGGCTGTGGCCGTCGGCGTGCTGGAGGCCCTCACCCGTCAGGGTGGTGCGGCCGGCCGTCGCGCCGATGAGGAAGCCGCGCGTCATCTGGTCGGCGGCCGCCCAGATCGAGTCACCCGTGCGCTGGAAGCCGAACATCGAGTAGAAGACGTAGATCGGGATCATCGGCTTGCCGTGCGTCGCGTAGGACGTGCCGGCCGCCGTGAACGCGGCGAGCGAGCCCGCCTCGTTGATGCCGAGGTGCAGGATCTGGCCGCTGACGTTCTCGCGGTAGGCGAGCATCAGCTCGGCGTCGACCGGCGTGTAGTTCTGCCCGTTGGGGTTGTAGATCTTGATCGTCGGGAAGAACGCGTCCATGCCGAACGTGCGCGCCTCGTCGGGGATGATCGGCACGATGCGCGGGCCGAACTCCTTGTCGCGCAACAGGTCCTTGAGCAGGCGGACGAACGCCATCGTCGTGGCGACCTCCTGCTTGCCCGAGCCCTTCTTGACCTGGGCGTACGCCTCGTCGCCGGGCAGCTTGACCGGCTCGAAGTCGACGCGCCGGCTCGGCAGCGTGCCACCGAGCTTCTGGCGACGGTCGATCGAGTACTTGATGACCTCGCTGTCGGCACCCGGGTGGTAGTACGGCGGCTGGTAGGGGTTGGCCTCGAGCTGCTCGTCGGTGATCGGGATGCGGAGGCTGTCGCGGAAGGCCTTGAGGTCGTCCAGCGTCATCTTCTTCATCTGGTGAGTGGCGTTGCGGCCGGCGAAGTGCGAGCCGAGGCCGTAGCCCTTGATCGTCTTGGCGAGGATGACCGTCGGCTGGCCGGTGTGCTGGCGCGCCGCCTGGTAGGCCGCGAAGACCTTGCGGTAGTCGTGGCCGCCGCGCTTCAGGTCCCACCACACCTGGTCGTCGGACCAGTCCTCGACCATCTTGGCCGTGCGCGGGTCGCGACCGAAGAAGTGGTCACGGACGTACTTGCCGTCGTTGGCGCGGAAGGTCTGGTAGTCGCCGTCGCTCGTCTGGTTCATGATGTGCACGAGCGCGCCGTCGCGGTCGGCGGCGAGCAGCGGGTCCCACCCGCGGCCCCAGACGACCTTGATGACGTTCCAGCCGGCGCCGCGGAAGAACGCCTCGAGCTCCTGGATGATCTTGCCGTTGCCGCGGACCGGTCCGTCGAGGCGCTGCAGGTTGCAGTTGATGACGAAGTTGAGGTTGTCGAGCTCCTCGTTGGCCGCGAGCTGGAGCAGGCCACGCGACTCGGGCTCGTCCATCTCGCCGTCACCGAGGAAGGCCCAGACGTCCTGCTGGCTGGTGTCCTTGATGCCGCGGTTGTGGAGGTACTTGTTGAACTGCGCCTGGTAGATCGCGTTCATCGGGCCGATGCCCATCGACACCGTCGGGAACTCCCAGTAGTTGGGGAGCAGCCGCGGGTGCGGGTAGGACGGGACGGCCTCGACGGTGCCGTCGACGCGGTGGCTCTTCTCCTGGCGGAAGCCGTCGAGCTGAGCCTCGGTGAGGTGGCCCTCTAGGAAGCTGCGGGCGTACATGCCGGGGGAGGCGTGGCCCTGGAAGTAGATCTGGTCGCCGCCGCCGGGGTGGTCCTTGCCGCGGAAGAAGTGGTTCATGCCCACCTCGTAGAGCGTCGCGGCGGAGGCGTACGTCGAGATGTGCCCGCCGACGCCGATGCCGGGGCGCTGGGCGCGGTGCACCATGATCGCGGCGTTCCAGCGGATGTAGCGGCGCATCTCGCGCTCGACGTCCTCGTCGCCGGGGAACCACGGCTCGCGCTCCGGCGGGATCGTGTTGATGTAGTCGGTCGCCGTCAGGGAGGGGACGCCGACCTGCTGCTGGCGCGCGCGCTCGATGAGCTTGAGCATGATGTAGCGCGCCCGCGTCCGGCCCTTCTCGTCGAGGACGGCGTCGAGCGAGTCGATCCACTCCTGCGTCTCGTCCGGGTCGATGTCCGGGAGCTGACTGGGGATGCCGTTGAGGATCGGTCCGGCCTCGGATGCCACGTCGTGGGTCCTTTCTCGTCGCGAGGCGGCGCCCGCGGCCGGTCGGCCACGGCGCTGCACCCACCCATCCTCTACCAAACCGTGGTGGCCGTCACACTCGGGTCCAGCCCCGGGACGGCCACTGCGGCGTCTCCGCCGTCCCACCCGCTGGTATGCCGTGTGCTCCCTCTGGCGCGGCGTGCGCGTTGCGCACCCACCGGGTCGGGCTTGCGCGATAGCGTCGGAGCCAGTGCACTGATGTCGTGGCACCACGCCATGACACGACGCGCCAACGATCGAGAGGACCGGTGACAGTGAGCGAGACCGCGGGAGCGGCGTCCTTGAGCAAGCTCGGATTTGCCAAGGGGCAGATCGTCCAGGAGTTCGGCTATGACGACGACGTCGACGACGACCTGCGGTTCGAGCTCGAGGACGCCATCGGGACCGAGCTCGAGGACGAGGACTTCAACGACGGCGCGGACGGGGTGCTGCTCTGGTACCGCGACGGCGACGACGACCTCGTCGACCTCATGGTCGACGGGCTGACGAAGCTCTTCGACCAGGGCTTCATCGTGCTGCTGACGCCGAAGGCCGGACGGCCGGGCCACGTCGACGCGAGCGAGGTCGAGGAGGCCGCGTCCACGGCGGGGCTCACGACCGGTGGGCAGGTCAACGTCGCCGCCGACTGGGCGGCCACCCGGCTCATGCCCCCGAAGGGTCCGCGCCGCTGACCCACGCCTGACGTCCGGCCCGGGACCGGCCCGACGGGCCGGGGCCCCGGCCCGCTGTCGAGGGTGGCGGCGACACCCGGGCAGTGGTGTCACACTTGCCGCCATGACGAACGCGCACCCGACCGAGTCCCCGGTCCAGGCGTCCGCCCCGCTGGGCGTCGGCGCGCTGGCGCCCGACTTCACCCTCGTCGACCAGTACGGCGTCGACGTCCGCCTGTCGGCCGTGCGCGACGTCAAGAACGCCGTCGTCGTCTTCTACCCGGCTGCGTTCTCGGGCATCTGCCGCGGCGAGCTGCGCGAGATCCGCGACGGGCTCGAGGACTTCCAGGACGACGACATCCAGGTCTTCGCCATCTCGTGCGACTCCATGTACACGCTGCGTGCGTGGGCCGACGCCGAGGGGCACTTCTTCCCGCTCCTGTCCGACTTCTGGCCGCACGGCGAGGTGGCGCGGCGCTACGGCATCCTCAACGACGAGGACGGCTTCGCGCTGCGCGGCACCTTCCTCCTCGACCGCACGGGACACATCGTCTGGACCGAGGTCCGCGGCATCGGTCAGGGACGCGACTTCGTGGCCTACCGCGAGGCGCTCGCGACGCTCCGCGCGACTGGGCGCGATGCCGTAGGCTGACCGCCGCCTGCCGGTGAGCCCCGCGTGTCACCTGTCGGCGCGTGAGGGCCTGTAGCTCAGTTGGTAGAGCACCGCGTTTACACCGCGGGTGTCGTCGGTTCGAGCCCGGCCGGGCCCACGTGGACGACCTCGCCCCGACCCTCAGCCTCCGTGACGTCGTCGCGGCGCTCGAGTCGCTCTACCCCCTCGAGAACGCGGCCGACTGGGACCGCGTCGGCCTCGTGGTCGGCGACCTCGACCAGCCGGTACGCCGCGTCCTCTTCTCCCTCGACCCGACCCTCGCGGTCATCGACGAGGCACGGGAGTGGGGCGCCGACCTGCTCGTGACGCACCACCCGCTGCTGCTGCGCGGGGTGCACTCCGTCGCGACGTCGTCGGCCAAGGGCGCCTCGGTCACGGCGCTGGTCCGCGCCGGTGTCGCGCTCTGGGTGGGTCACACGAACGCCGACGTCGCCGACCCCGGTGTCTCGACGGTGCTCGCCGACGCTGTCGGCCTCGCCGACCAGCGCCCCCTGTCGACCGAGGGCGCGAACGCGATCGGTCGGGTGGGCGTGCTCGCGTCGCCAATGACGCTGGTCGAGTTCGCCGAGATCGTTGCTGCCGCCCTGCCCGACACGGCCGGGGGCATGCGCGTCAGCGGCGACCCCGACGGGGTCGTGAGGACCGTTGCGGTGATGGGCGGCTCGGGCGACGACCGCTTCGACGAGGTGCGTGCGAGCGGCGCCGACGTCTACGTCACGGCCGACCTGCGCCACCACCCGGTGCTCGAGGCGCGCGAGGAGGCGCGGGGCGGCACGCCCTACCTCATCGATGCGGGCCACTGGGCGACGGAGTCGCTGTGGCTCGCCAGCGGCCGCGAGCGGCTGATGACGGCGCTGGAACAGGTCCCCGGAGCGACTAGGGTCGAGTCCAGAGTCTCAGCCATCCGCACCGAGCCGTGGACGTTCGTCGTCGGTGCGAACGCCGCCCGGGTCGACCGGGCGGCTCCCGAAACCGGAGGTGTGTCCTGAAAGCCGACCCGTCCCGCCAGTGGCGCCTGCTCGACCTGCAGGCCATCGACACGCGTCTCGACCAGATCACCCACGCGAAGGCGACGCTGCCGCAGACCCCTGCGGTCGAGGCGGCCCGGGGCGAGCTCGCTGCGCTGGAGACGGAGATCGTCAACGCCCGCACGGCTGCCGGGGACGTGCAGCGCGAGCTGACGAAGTCCGACCAGGACGTCCAGCTCGTGCGTGACCGCGCCGCACGCAACCAGGCGCGGCTCGACGCCGGCCAGGGCAGCGCCAAGGACCTGCAGGCGCTCCAGCACGAGCTGACGTCGCTGGCGCGCCGTCAGGCCGAGCTCGAGGACGTCGAGCTCGAGGTCATGGAGCGGTCCGAGTCGCTCAGCGCACGGGTGACCGAGCTCGAGGCCGCCCGGGTCGAGCTCGCCGCGCGCGTCGAGACCCTCGAGTCCGAGCGCACCGCTGCCCTGACGACGCTCGACGCCGAGGCCGAGAAGGTCGGCTCCGGACGAGCCGACATCGTCGCGGGTGTCGGTGACGAGCTCATCGCCCTCTACGAGAAGATCCGCGCCAGCAGCGGTGGCATGGCCGCCGCAGAGCTGCGCCACCGCCGGTGCGGCGGGTGCCGGCTCGAGCTCGGCAACGTCGACCTCTCCCGCATCCGCAACGCCCCGGAGGACGAGGTCGTGCGCTGCGAGGAGTGCCGTCGCATCATGATCCGCACGGGCGAGTCCGGTCTGTGACCGCTGCGTCTCGCGGGTCGGGACGCCGGCTCGTCATCGAGGCCGACGGCGGGTCCCGGGGCAACCCGGGGGTGGCCGGCTACGGCGCCCTCGTCCGTGACCCCGCGACCGGCCGGGTCCTCGTCGAGCTCGCCGAGCCGCTCGGCAAGGCGAGCAACAACGTCGCCGAGTACTCCGGCCTGCTCGCCGGCCTGCGCGCCGTGCTCGACCTCGACCCCGGTGCGTCGGTCCGCGTCAAGATGGACTCCAAGCTCGTCGTCGAGCAGATGTCGGGGCGGTGGAAGATCAAACACGAGGACATGCGACGTCTCGCGCTCGAGGCCCGGGACCTGTGCGCCGAGATCTCCGACGCCGGCGGCAGCGTCGACTTCGAGTGGATCCCGCGGGAGAAGAACAAGGACGCCGACGCCCTGAGCAACGACGCGATGGACGGCAAGAGCGTCCACCGGGTCCTCGCCGTCGAGGGTGACGGCGAGACTGACTCGATGACCGACGCGGAATCGCTTGCGGCTCAGGGCATCTCCGACGTGTCCACTCCTCAGCCAGGAGTCCGCCCGCTGCGCCTCCTGCTCGTCCAGGAGCCGCACGACGCAGGCGCCGCGCCTCGCATCGTCGCGGCGGTGCGTCGCCTCGTCGGCCCCGGCACGCGGGTCGTCGGCGCCGACGACGACCTCGCGACGCGCGTGGCGGCCGACCTCGCCCTGGCGCTCGACGTCGAGGCGGACACGTCGGGGGACTGGTCCGGCCAGACGCCCGGCGAGGGTGCCGACGAGAGGGTGCGGACGGCATACCACTCGCTCGCCGCGACCGGTGGCACCGTCGTCGCGGTGACGAGCAGGCGAGGCGTGCTCTCGGTGCTCAGCGACGTGCTCGGCACGCCCGTCGGACGCTTCTGGGCCCTGGCCACGGCGGCCGGCAGCCTCACCGCCGTGGAGGTCTGGGAGGACGGGTCCGCGTCGGTGGCTTTCACCAATCGGACCGACCATCTCGCCTGACGGACGCTGTGCGATATTCGGGGCATGAGCTATGCCGGTGACGTGACCCCCGAGCAGGCCTGGACGGTCCTGCGCGACGAGCCCGGTGCGGCGCTCGTCGACGTGCGCACGAGGGCGGAGTGGTCCTACGTCGGACTGCCCGACCTCGGCGGGATCGGCAAGGACGTCGTCCTCGTCGAGTGGCAGACCTATCCCGAGGGCGCGGTCAACGAGCGGTTCACCGCCGACCTCGAGGCCGCCGGGGTGCCCAAGGACGCTCCCGTCTACTTCCTCTGCCGCTCCGGGGTGCGCTCCGTCGCCGCGGCCGAGGCGGCCACCCGCAACGGGTGGTCCCGGTCGCACAACGTCCTCGAGGGTTTCGAGGGACCGCACGACGAGCAGCGCCACCGCGCGGTCTCCGGGTGGAAGGTTGCGGGCCTGCCGTGGGTGCAGGGATGAGCGACGCGAGCCAGCAGTGGCGCCCCGACACCCTCGCCGTGCGGGGAGGCCTGTCCCGCAGTGGTTTCGAGGAGACCTCGGAGGCTCTCTACCTGACGTCCGGCTTCGTCTACGACACCGCGGAGGACGCCGAGGCGGCTTTCAAGGGTGACGTCGACCGCTTCGTCTACTCCCGCTACGGCAACCCGACGGTGGCGATGTTCGAGGAGCGGCTGCGCCAGATCGAGGGCGCGGAGGCGTGCTTCGCCACCGGGTCGGGCATGTCCGCCGTCTTCGTCGCGCTCGCGGCGCTCCTCGGCCAGGGCGACCGCGTCGTCTCGTCGCGGGCCCTCTTCGGATCGTGTTTCGTCATCCTCGAGGAGATCCTGCCGCGCTGGGGCGTCGAGACGGTCTTCGTCGACGGCGCCGACCTCGACCAGTGGCGCGAGGCTCTCGCCGAGCCCACGACCGCCGTCTTCTTCGAGACGCCGAGCAACCCGATGCAGGAGCTCGTCGACATCGCCGCCGTGACCGAGCTGGCCCATGCCGCCGGCGCGAAGGTCGTCGTCGACAACGTCTTCGGCACGCCGGTCTTCTCCAAGCCGCTCGACCTCGGGGCCGACATCATCGTCTACTCCGCCACGAAGCACATCGACGGCCAGGGCCGCACCCTGGGCGGCGCGGTGCTCGGGCCCAAGGAGTTCATCGACGGGCCGGTCCAGAACCTCATGCGGCACACGGGGCCGTCGATGTCGCCCTTCAACGCGTGGGTCCTCGTCAAGGGGCTCGAGACGATGTCGCTGCGCGTCGAGCGGATGGCCGACAGCGCCCTCGAGGTGGCGCGTTTCCTCGAGGCGCACCCGAGCGTCCGCCGCGTCGTGCACCCGTTCCTCGAGTCGCACCCCCAGCACGACCTGGCCAAGCGTCAGATGCTCGCCGGTGGCACCGTCGTCACCTTCGAGCTCGACGGGGGCAAGGACGAGGCGTTCGCCCTCATGAACGCCCTGCAGGTCATCGACATCTCCAACAACCTCGGTGACTCCAAGTCGCTCATCACGCACCCCGCGACGACGACGCACCGCCGCCTGACGCCCGAGGCGCGGGCCGCGGTCGGCATCACGGACGGCGTGCTGCGGGTCTCGGTCGGCCTCGAGGACGTCCGCGACCTCGTCGACGACCTCCGTCGCGCCCTCGGCTGACGCGAGCGTCTGCACCCCTCGCGGTCAGCCGCACACCGCCCAAGGCGTGCGCCTGGCCCGAGGGTGTGGGGTCGACGGCATGGCGTATGCCGTCGGCCCGGTCGGCCGGTCAGGTGGTGGCGGCGAGGGCCAGGGTGGCGGCGGTCACGACCGTGACGGCGCACAGGGCGCCCGTGCGCGCGATGCGACCGACGTCGACCGCAAGCTCGGCGGACCGGCAGCGCGAGGCCCAGAGCAGCGTCGCGACGGAGCCCCACATCGTGACGATCGGCCCGGCGTTGACCCCGATGAGCAGGGCGGCCAGGCGGGCGGGGGCGTCCGCCACCGTGGGCTCGAGCGCGAGGTACGCCGGCAGGTTGTTGATGCCGTTGGAGGTCAGCACGCCGAGGCCGCTGACCCTGAAGAGGTCGCCGAGGCCGGTGCCGTGCCCGACGATGGTGCGCAGCCACGCCTCGAGCCCCAGGCGCAGGGCGGCGTCGATGATGAGGAAGAGGATGCAGATGCCCATCACCGTGAGCCACGGCATCTTGATCCGCCGCAGCAGCTCGGGCGCACGCCAGTAGGTCGCGGCAAGCAGGACGAGGGCGGCCGGCGCGGACGCCAGGGCCGGCTGGACGCCGACGACGAACGCCGGGGCGAGCAGCACGCAGACCCCGCCGGCGACCTGCATGAGCACCCGGTCGTGAGGCTCGGCCGGCGGTGGCGTGTCGTAGGTGCTGCGGAGGTCGCGCCGGTGCAGCAGCCAGAGCACGGCGACGGTCGCGACGATCGCGACGACGGCCGGCACGGCCATCAGCTTGATGTAGCCCAGGGTCCCGACCCCGAGCGCCGCAAACGGGTGCAGGGCCAGCAGGTTGGTGAGGTTGGAGACCGGCAGGAGCAGGGAGGCCGTGTTGGCCAGCCAGAGCGTCGTCATGGCGAACGGCAGGGGTGGGGCGCCGACCTGACGGGCCACCGTGATGGCCACCGGGGTCAGCAGCACCGCGGTCGTGTCGAGGCTGAGCACGACGGTGCACACCACCGCGAGCCCGACGATGAGCAGCCAGAGCACGAGCACGCGTCCCTTGGCGACGCGCGCGGCGTGGTGCGCCATGACGTCGAAGAGCCCCGACAGGTCGCAGATCTCGGCGACGAGGGTGATCGCGACGAGGAAGACGAGGATCGGCGCCACGCGCTCGACGAGCAGGCTGAGGTCGAGCACGTCAGGCCTTCGGAGTCGTGGCGAGCTGCCACGGCCGGCCCGGACGCGGCGGGGGCGTCAGCTCGACGTCGAAGCGCTCCGAGAGCCGCTCGGCCAGGGCCTGCGGCGTGCGCGGCGCCTCGGCCTGCACGAGCTCGCGCGTCACGAGGCCGCGGGTGTGCTTGGCCATGTGCGAGGCGCCGGGGACGGTGACGTGCACCCAGCGCTCGGCGCGCTCGCCCGTGGGACGCCACACTGCGGCATACGTGCTCGACCGGCAGTCGACGACGAGCTCGCGCGGCTTCACCGCGGCGTCGAGCGCCGACGGCAGCTCCTTGCGCCACTCGTGCGACAGGTAGCCGACGCCGGGGAGGGTGCTGCAGATGTTGACGCGGTAGGCCGGCACGCGGTCACCGAGTCGCAGCGCGCCGAAGAGGGCCGACACGACGACGACCCAGCGGTTGGCGCGGCGCTTGGAGGCCGCGTCGAGCGAGTCGACGTCGAGCGCCTGGTAGAGCACGCCGGTGTAGACGTGCGAGGCGGTCGCCGTGGGAGCGCTGCGCAGGACCGTGTTGCGCTCGAGGTCGGCGACGAGGTTCGGGTTGATCTCGAGGACGCGCGCTGCGTCGGGCTCGCCGCTCAGCCGCTCCACCGTCTCGACGACCGACTCGCGCAGGGGCGTCAGCTCGGGGAACGAGAGGCTGCCGAGGTCGAGCGACCGCCCCCGCCGGGGTGAGGTCTTGCCCTCGGACGGGGGGAGCAGGATGAGCACGGGGGTCAGCCTAGGCAAACGGGACAGTGATGTCTCATCCCCGCGCGTGTCGCGGGCGACGAACGATCGCCCGGCCCGCCGCGGAGTGGCGCGGGTGCTCAACCTCCGGCGAGCACGTCGTGGTGCGTAGGGTGACGCCATGGCCCAGCGACACATCGTCTTCCGCCCGGCGACGAAGCCCGGCGACGTGGCACGGCAGCTCACGGCGCGCTTCGAGGCGGTGCGTCGCGAGTTCGAGGTGCCGGACCGGTTCCCGCCGGAGGTGCTGGCCGAGGCCGCCGCAGCCGCCGGCGCCGCGACCCTGCCGGAGCGGGACGAGACGGCCGTCCCGTTCATCACCATCGACCCGCCGACGTCGATGGACCTCGACCAGGCCATGTCGATCGAGCGCAGCGGCGACGGCTACCGGGTGCGCTACGCCATCGCCGACGTGCCTGCCTTCGTCCGCGCCGGTGGCGCCGTCGACGCAGAGGCGCGCCGCCGCGGCCAGACGGTCTACTGCCCCGACGAGCGCGTCCAGCTGCACCCCTCGGAGCTGAGCGAGGGCGCCGCGAGCCTGCTGCCCGACCAGGTGCGTCCTGCCTTCGTCTGGGACATGACCCTCGCCGCCGACGGCGAGGGCACGGCGGTCGAGGTCTACCGCGCGATGGTGCGCAGCGTCCGTCGCTACGACTACGAGCAGGTGCAGAAGGAGGTGGACGCCGGCACCGCCGAGGAGTGTCTCGTGCTGCTCAAGGAGGTCGGCGAGAAGCGCGTCCTGCTCGAGCGCCAGCGGGGCGGGGCGACCCTGCCGATGCCCGAGCAGGAGGTCGAGGAGGACGAGGACGGCGGCTTCCGGATCTCGTTCCGGCCGCTGCTCGCCGCGGAGGACTGGAACGCCCAGATCTCGCTGCTCACCGGCATGGGCGGGGCCGACCTCATGCTCTGGGGCAAGATCGGCATCCTGCGCACCATGCCGCCGCCGGACCCGCGCGACCTGGCACGCTTCCGCCGGCAGGCCAGGGCCGCCGGTGTCGACTGGCCGAAGGACCTGTCGTACGGCGAGCTGCTGCGCACGCTGGACCGCAGCAACCCGCGGCACCTCGCGCTCATCCACGAGGCGACGTCACTCTTCCGCGGCGCCGGCTACACCCCCTTCGACGGCGAGGTGCCCGCGCAGCCGACGCACGCGGCCGTCGCCAACCCGTACGCGCACGTGACGGCTCCGCTGCGGCGCCTCGTCGACCGCTTCGGGCTCGTGGTGTGCGAGGCGCTCTCGGCGGGGGAGGAGGTGCCGGGCTGGGTCCGTGAGGCGCTGCCCACCCTCCCCGAGATCATGGCGACCTCCGACCGGCGTACCAACGGGGTCGAGCGGGCCTGCACCGACGCGGTCGAGGCCGCCGAGCTGCACCCGCTCGTGGGGAGCACCGTGCAGGGCGTCGTCGTCGACGAGAACGACAAGGGCGTCATCGTCCAGCTCATCGACCTCGCCGTCGTGGCCAAGGCGAGCGGGTCGGCGAAGGCCGGTGAGACGGTGACCCTGCGGGTCGACGCCGCCGACGTCGGGACCGGCACGATAACGCTCTCGGTCGCCTGAGGACACCCCGTCGGCGCGACGGAGCCGGCCGAAATCCATTGGCTCGGGGCTGCTCAGCGCTCCTAGCATCGTCGGCATGCGGGTGCGCTTCGTCAGGACCGGTGAACGGCGCTACGAGGTGTGCGTGGAGCGTGACCTCGCGACGGACCTCGTCATGAGCCCGGCGCCGGGGTGGAGCGACCTCGCGCCGCACGACCTCGTCCACCTCGTCGTCGAGCACCGGTTCGGCCTGCGCGACGGCATCTTCGGCCAGCTCGCCGCAGGCGGCAATGCGGGCACCTTCGTGCCCACCCAGGAGACGCGCACGAAGGCGTGGGCGCGCCGGGTCGAACGACGGAACAAGGCGCGCGGCACGCAGATCGGCCGGTCGGAGCAGCTCGCGGCCGCGGTCTACCCGGCGTGGCTCCGGCAGCGCGGGATGACGCCCGACCTCCACCACGAGCGGGCCGAGGCAGCAGCCACCGACCTCGGCGCCCGCGAGCTTGCCGCGGTGTTCGCCGACCTCGACCGGCTCTCGGAGCAGTGGTCCGGGCTCGCGGTCGGCGGGTCCGTCGACGTCGACTGGCCCTGGCCCGAGCGACGCTGAACGGCGGGGCCGCCTCGTGTGCAGCCAGCGGCGTCAGGACCCCACTGTCTGCACACGCCGACCGGCCAGAGACGACGTATGCCGTCACGCCCGGTGGGGCGGACGGCATACGTCAGCAGGTGGCTCGGATGCTCAGGGAGCGGTGACGGGGGCGCTCGGGGTGCTCGCGCCCGGGTCGGGCGTGGCCGGGGTCGTGGGCGCGGCCGGGTCGGTCGATCCTGTCGCCCCACCGGGAGTGGCCGGGGTGGCCGGCGTCGCGGGGGTCGTCGCGGACGGTGTACCGGTGGAGGTCGCCTGACCCGCCGTGGACCCGGCGGGCGCAGTCGCTGCGCCGGTCGGCGTCGCGGGTGCGGTGGGCGTCGTGTCGAGCGCGCCGGTGTCGGTGCGGGTGCCGTCGCCCGCGGCGTCGCCCGTGGTGCCGGCGGGGCTGTCGACCACGGCGCCCGCGCTGGTGCGGCCTCCGAGGTCCGTGCCGGTCACCTGGGCCCCCGTGGCGAGCTGGAGGCCGGTGAGGAAGGCCGCGGCGAGGGCGAAGACGGCCCCGGTCGTGACGAGGACCCGTCGCGTGGTCACGCGATCGGGACGGCGCCACCACGTCTCCCGCACGACCTCGACGTCCACGCCGTCGGGCCCCCGGCGCGAGCGCACGAGCACGACGGCCTCCTTGGCTCGCGCCATGGAGTTCGTGTAGAGGCTGGCCGCGATCGCCGAGATGATGCTGAGTACCGCGGCCCCGGCGATGGTGCCGACGACGCCAAGTCGCGAGCCGAGGGCTGCTGCCGTGGCCGCCGCCATCGAGCCGCCGAGCAGCTGGGTCAGGGAGAGATCGAGCAGCTTCGCTCTGGGCCGTGCGTCGGGCTCCGCGTCTGCGGAGGCGCCGGGTCGGGTGTCGGGCAGGTCGTCGGTCAGCGGTTCCGTCATGGTCCTGGGGTCGGTTGCGATCGTCATCTCCCATGCACGACGAACGACGGCCGTGGATCGTTGACGGGATCGGCGAGGTGTGACTCGGGTCACCTCGGGCCGGCGGTCCGGCGGGCGGTGCCGATTCGGGCGATCGGGCCCGACGGTGACAGACTTGGGGCGATCACTGGAGGACCATGGACGCCACCGCCCTGCACGACCGCGAGCTCGCGGACCGCCGAGACCCCGACGGCGCGGGCCACCACGGGGGAGCCGTCGCCGAGGAGGCGGCCCGACGCCGCACCTTCGCGGTAATCTCGCACCCCGATGCCGGCAAGTCGACCCTGACCGAGGCCCTCGCGCTGCACGCGCGCGCCATCGGCGAGGCCGGCGCGGTGCACGGCAAGGGCAACCGGCGCGGCGTCGTCTCCGACTGGATGGAGATGGAGAAGGACCGAGGCATCTCGATCACCTCCGCCGTGCTCCAGTTCGCCTACGACGGCACGGTCATCAACCTGCTCGACACCCCCGGTCACGCGGACTTCTCCGAGGACACCTACCGCGTGCTCGCAGCGGTCGACGCCGCCGTCATGCTCGTCGATGCCGCCAAGGGCATCGAGCCCCAGACGTTCAAGCTCTTCGAGGTCTGCCGGGCCCGTGGCGTGCCCGTCATCACGGTCGTCAACAAGTGGGACCGGCCCGGCCTCGACGCGCTCGCGATCATGGACGAGCTGACGAACCGGATCGACCTGCACCCGATGCCGCTCACCTGGCCGGTCGGCGTCGCGGGCGACTTCCACGGCGTGCTCGACTGCGCGACGGGCGACTTCGTCCAGTTCACGCGTACGCCCGGCGGCGCCACCGAGGCCATCACGACGCGGATGCCCGCCGAGGAGGCCGAGCAGCTGCTGGGCTCGGTCTGGACCGACGCGGTCGAGGAGTACGACCTGCTCCGCTCCTCGGGCCACGACCTCGACCTCGAGCTGTTCCTCTCGGGCGCGGCCTCGCCCGTGCTCTTCGGCTCGGCCGTCCTCAACTTCGGCGTACGCCAGCTGCTCGACACGCTCGTGACGCTCGCCCCCGCCCCGGGGGCCCGACCTGACCGCTCCGGCGACCCCCGGGCGGTGTCGGCTCCCTTCTCGGGCTTCGTCTTCAAGATCCAGGCGGGCATGGACAAGGCGCACCGGGACCGGCTCGCGTTCGTCCGGGTGTGCTCGGGCCGCTTCACGCGCGGAATGGTCGTGACGCACGCTGACACGGGCCGTCCCTTCGCGACGAAGTACGCGCAGAGCGTCTTCGGCCGCGACCGGTCGACGCTCGACGAGGCCTTCCCGGGCGACGTCATCGGCCTCGTCAACGCCAACGCCCTCCGGGTCGGCGACACCCTCTTCGCCGACGAGAAGGTCGCCTTCCCCCGCATCCCGCTCTTCGCTCCGGAGCACTTCGCCGTCGCCCGCGCGGCGGTCACCGGCAAGCAGAAGCAGTTCCGCAAGGGCATCGAGCAGCTGGGCGAGGAGGGCGTCGTCCAGGTGCTGCACTCAGACCGGCGCGGTGCACAGGCGCCGGTGCTCGCGGCCGTCGGTCCGATGCAGTTCGACGTCGCCAAGCACCGGATGGAGCACGAGTTCGGCTCGCCGATCCGCCTCGAGCCGCTCGGCTACTCCGTGGCGCGTGCCGTCACGGCGGCCGCGATGCCGATCGTCGACAGCCGGCCCGGGGCCGAGTCGCTGACGCGCGAGGACGGGCTGCACGTCGCCGTCTTCGCCGACAAGTGGCGCCTCGCGTCCGTCGAGAAGGACCTGCCGGCCGGCTCACTCACCCCGATCTTCGGCTGACCTCGTGAGCCGGCGCTTCGAGGAGATCGACTGGCAGCAGACGCCGATGGGCGAGATCAGCCTCCGTCGCCGGCTCGAGCCGTCGCTGCTCGTCGACGTCTACGAGGTGAAGCTCGGCGAGGAGTTCCTCATGTCGAGCCTCTTCACGGTCGCGGAGGTCGAGCTGGCCCGCCTCGGGCTGGCCGCCGTGGGGGAGGGCGGTGGCGACGACGAGAGCCTCGACGTCGTCGTCGGCGGTCTCGGTCTCGGCTACACGGCCGTGGCGGCGCTCGAGGACGCCCGGGTGCGTTCCCTGACCGTCGTCGAGGCGCTCGGACCCGTCATCTCGTGGCACGAGCGGCAGCTGCTCCCCGACACTGCGTCCCTCACCGTCGACCCGAGGACCACGCTGCTCGAGGGCGACTTCTTCGCCCTGGCGCGTCAGGGCCAGGGCTTCGGGGACGCGCCGGCCCTGCTGCACGCCGTGCTGCTCGACGTCGACCACACGCCCCACCACGTGCTCCACCCCAGCCACGCGGACCTCTACACCCGGGACGGCCTCTCGCGTCTGGCGGCGACGCTGCACCCCGGTGGGGTCTTCGCGCTGTGGTCCGACGACCCGCCCGAGGACGCCTTCACGGCCCTGCTGGCAGAGGTCTTCGCCGACGTCGCCGCGCACGAGGTGTCCTTCGCGAACCCCCTCACGGGAGGCACCTCGTCCAACAGCGTCTACGTGGCGACCACTGCGGTCGAGCGCCAGACCACCGGCTGAGCCACATCTGCTCCCACATCAGCCGAAGTCGTCCTAACGTAAGGGCGAGGACACCGACGTCCACAGGAGGTTCGATGAGCGTCACGGTCTCGGTCAACGGCGCCGTCACCACAGCCCGGCTCGCGGGCGAGATCGACACGTACACCGTGCCGGACGTGCGGGCAGCGTTCGAGGAGATCGCCGTGGCACCGGGCGCCGCGGTGGTCGTCGACCTGCGCGCCGTCACCTTCCTCGACTCCTCGGGTCTCGGGGCGATCATCGGGCTCTACCACCGCGTCGTGGCGGCGGACGCCCGGCTCCAGCTCGTCTGCGGCGAGATCACCCTGCGGCTCGTCAGGCTGATGCACCTCGACCAGGTCATCGACGTCGTCGAGGCGCCCGACGTCGACGTCGCGCCTGTCGAGGTTGCTCCCGCAGAGACAGCGGACGGCGTGGACCCGGACCGGGTCGACGCGGACCGATCCTGACCTGACGGTCCGCCCTCCCGGGACCCCGTCGGCTCAGGACGCCAGTCTCAGGTGCACGCGGATGCGCGTACGCGTGGGGCGGGCCTCGATGGTCAGCCGGTCGCTCAGCCGCTGCGCGATCCACAGCCCGCGGCCGCTCGTCGACTGGTCGTCGAGCGCGAGGACCTCCGGCACCGACCCGGTGCCGTCGTCGTCCTCGACCGTGAAGACGAGGGAGTCGGCCGTCTCGTCGATGAGCAGGACGCCGTGACCGCCTCCGTGGACGATGCTGTTGACCGCGATCTCGTGCACGGCCAGCACGGCGTTGTCGGCCCGGTCCGGGATGCGTTCGCCCGCGATCGCCCGCACGATCTCACGCACGCGACGCAGGTCGTCAGGGCCGAACTCGACACGACGGAGCTCGCGTCCCCTGGCCACCCCTTGACCCCTCACCTCTGCATGCTCCCACTTCTGCGGCATCCGTGGTTGCCCAAGCCCTTCGGCTGTCAGGATGACCCCATGAACGCGCCATGGCAGAGCCCGGCGGCGAGCCGTGCGTCGGTCGCCCCGAGGCTGGCGGCGTTGGCGGGCATCGCGGCCCAGGTCGCGGCTGCCACGACGCTGGAGGAGCTCACCGAGACCATCACCGAGCGTGCGTCGACCGTCATGGGCGCCTCGCGGGCCGTCCTGGCGGTCCAGGACGGCCCGATGCGTCTGCGCACCATCGCCACCCACGGCCTCACCGCGTCCGAGGCCCGGCAGTGGGCCAGCCTCGAGCTCGACGCCCGCTCGCCGCTCACCGACGCCGTCCGGACCACCCAGATCGTGTCGGTCACGGGCCGGGCCGAGCTCCTCGAGCGCTACCCGGAGCTCGATGACGGCACGGAGCGGTCGTCGGTGACGCTGCCGCTCATCTCCCGAGCCGACGGCTCGCCCATCGGGGCCGTCGGTTTCCGCTTCGACGGGCTCGTCGGACCGGTCGACCCGGATCTGGTGTGGGTGCTGGGCGTGCTGGCGGACATGTGCGCGCAGACGATGCTGCGCCTGCGCGCCGAGGCGCAGAGCGCCACCCGAGCCGCCCAGCTGGAGTTCCTGGCCGATGCGTCGCAGGCGCTCGCCACCACCCTCGACTACCGGCAGACGCTGCGCCAGGTCGCGTCGCTCGCCGTGCCGACGCACGCGGACTGGTGCTCGGTCCAGATGGTCGACGACGGTGTCCTGCGGACCCTCGCCGTCGCGCACGTCGACCCCGACAAGGTGCAGCTCGCGAAGGAGCTCGAGACCCGATGGCCCTCTGACCCCGAGCGGCCCGGAGGGGCGGCCCAGGTGGCGCGCACCGGGAAGAGCCTGCTCATCGACAACGTCACCGACGAGATGCTCGTCGCCGCGGCCCGCGACGAGGAGCACCTCCGGGTGGCGCGTGAGCTCGGACTGCGAAGCGCCATGACGGTGCCGCTCATGGCCAAGGACCGGGTGCTCGGGGTGCTGACCTTCGTGGCGGCCGAGTCCGGTCGCCGCTACACGCGCGACGACGTCGCCTTCGCCGAGGACCTCGCCCGACGGGCCGGTCTGGCCATCGACAACGCCGACCTCTACTCCCAGACGCGCCGTGTCGCGTCGGTGCTCCAGGCGACGCTGCTGCCCCAGGACCTGCCCGAGATCCCCGGCTGGCAGATCGGGACGGTCTACCGACAGGCGGGGCGCACCGACGTGGGTGGTGACTACTACGACGTCAGCGGGCTCGACGACGGCCGGGTCACGGTGGTCCTCGGTGACGTCATGGGCCGAGGGGTCGACGCGGCTGTCGCTGGCTCGCGGATGCGTTCTGCTGCAAGGGTGCTGGCGACCCAGGATCCGGAGCCCGAGGCGCTCGCCGGTGCGATGGACCGCTTCATGGCGACCGAGCCGCCGACCCAGATGGCGTCGTCCGTCTACCTGCTGTTCGAGCCGGAGCGGGACGACCTCGCCCTCGTCGTCGCCGGGCACCCGCCGCCGCTGCTCGTCCAGGGCGGTCGCACCCGGTTCGTCAGCGAGGACGGCTCGCCGGTCCACGGCCTCGGTGAGGTCCCCCGAGCCTCGGCCCGGGTGCCCTTCGAGGTCGGTGACCTGCTCCTGCTCTACACCGACGGCCTCGTCGAGCGCCGCGGAGAGAGCATCGACATCGGGCTCAAGCGCCTGCGAGCTGCCGCCGAGGAGCTTTTCACCGGCGCCGACGACGACACCGACCTCGACGAGGTCCTCGACCAGCTGACCGAGGCGGTCTCCGACCCGGACCGGCACGACGACGTCGCCGTCCTGGCGTTCCGCCGCGTCGTCTGAGCGGACGTCCGGTCCCCCTCGGCGCCGGGAGGGGCCGGTTCGAGCTGCCGGCCGGGGGAGTGGCTCGCCGGTGGGCGCGGACGCAGCGGACGGCATACGCCCCTATGCTGGTGCGCGGATGAGTCGGCCAGACGGTCGCGTCAGGGCCTCGGCCCTGCCGAGGAACGTCCGGGCTCCACAGGGCAGGGTGGTGGCCAACAGCCACCCGGGGTGACCCGCGGGACAGTGCCACAGAGAACAGACCGCCGGCCGCTTCGGCAGCCGGTAAGGGTGAAACGGTGGTGTAAGAGACCACCAGCGCTCCAGGTGACTGGAGCGGCTCGGTAAACCCCACCCGGAGCAAGTCCAGACAGCGTATGCATGGCGCCCTCGGGCGCCGAGGAGACCGGCCCGGTCGAGTGCGCGGGTAGGACGCTCGAGCCGGCCAGCAATGGTCGGCCTAGATGGATGGCCGTCGCCACGTCACCGGTAACGGGGACGCGGAACAGAACCCGGCGTATCGGCCGACTCATCCACTTTTAGGCCTCTGACCTGCGGTGATGTGTTTAGTCATCCCCGTTGGTCCGCAATAAGTCCGCAAGATTTCACGCCGCCCCTCCGTCGGGCCGTGGCCTTGGGCCCGCGGTGAGCGTCCTGCTTCGCCACATGAGATCCCGCCTCTGGCTGCTCACGGTGAGGCACTGCCCAGGTGCTCGACGTTCGTAATCCCGACGGGCAACTGCCGGGTGCCTCTTGGAGTGATTTGCGCACCAGCACAGCAGCTTGACGGCGTCGCCACCACGCACCCCACCGCGGCGGATAACGCCCGTCTGAACTGGTCCTGGCCAGCCCCGAACTGATAGCCAGAACCCCGACGTGGTCGACCACCGATCCTAAGAAGCCGGCATGGCTGCGAGGCCAGCTTTTGGAAGCGCGGCGTTCAGCTCTCTTCGGGAACTCACGCCGATCTTCGCGAAGACCTTGCTCAGATGCCATTCGACAGTGCGTGCGCTGAGGAAGAGACGTGCCGCGATCTCCGTGTTTGTCAGGCCGCCACCCGCGAGCTGGGCGACCTGTGCCTCCTGCGCTGTCAGGCGCTCAGCGGCCTCGTTGGGACGGCTACGCACTTTCTCGCCAGTCGCCAGAAGTTCAGTTCGGGCTCGCTCAGCAAAGGCTTCCATGCCTATCGTGGTCAGCATGTCGTGGGCGGTGCGAAGTTGCTCTCGTGAGTCCAGGCGTCGCCCTTGGCGCCGCAGCCACTCACCGAAGAGCAAGTGGGCTCGTGCTAGTTCAGGGCGGACCGGCGTCAGGCTCAACCGGTCGATCGCCTCACGATAGAGGGACTCGGCGGCCTCACCCTCGCTGACCAAGGCGCGGGCTCGGGCATGCAGCCCATGTGCCCACTCAGATTCGCAGGCCTCAATGTGTTCGCCGAGTCGATCCAAGGCATCTCGCGCGAGGTCAGGGTGATCGGTTCGCGTGGCGGCCTCGATCAACTCGCTCAGAGCCCATGAGGCTATGAACAGCTCAGGTGTGTGCTCGGTGGCTTCCACGGCTGCGGCGAGCGCCTCCTCGTACCGGCCGAGACCGTTCATGAGCACGGAGTTCGCCCACCAGGCGTACTGCACTGCTGTGCCTTGGCCACCGACCGTGGAGTGGGCGATCACCTCAGTGATCAACTGCGAGGCGCCGGCCTCGCCGCCGCGAAGTCCCGCGAGGGCAAGCGCAGCATGCGGAGCGATGCGGGTCTTGGTGGACTCTTTGAGCGCCGCTACTTCCGCCATCAGCAGCGCGGCCGTCGTGAAGTCACCGCCGACTGCGGCTGCCTGCCCACAGGCGTTGTCAACGACGGCGAGAGCCTCCAAAGCTCCTGACGCGCGCGCGAGCCGAACCGCGCGCATGCCGATCCTGAGGCTTTGCTCGTGGTCCCAGATCATGTTGGCTGCTCGAGAGGCGAGCCAGCCCCAGCGCAGGATCTCCTGGTCGGAGACCTCGGTACTCGCAAACGCCGCGACGGCGCGCGCCAGGGCGGGTGCGGCTGCGGGGCGCCCGGCCGTGAACACCAGCGACAAGGCCTCAAGGAGGAGATCACAAGGGAGGCGGGTCTCTGGCTCGGGCGCTGTCCGCACCGCCTGGGAGACGTCCAGCAGACTGCCGCCGTGACCTGCCAGCCGGCCCGAGAACAGCGCCGCAGCCCACGCGTCGAGGTAGGTGTTCCGGGACTGACGGACGTCGAGCCCCTCTAGTCTTCGGGCGGCCGCGAGCAGCAGGACCGGGGCTTCACCGCCTCGGTTCTGGGCAAATGCGATCTCCGCACGCAGTCGATCTACGCGAGCTCGACCGAGATCGTCGAGCGGCCCGTCCTCGGCTGAAGCCACTAGCGAAAGGGCCATGTCAAAAGCGCCGGCCTCGAGGCTGGCCTGACCGGCGTCCAGCGCACGTTCGACTCGTTTGCCAGGATCCTGGGTCAACGCCATGGCGCGTTGCATGAACGCGGCGGCCGCGGCGATACCGCCCCTGGCCTGCGCCCGACCGGCTGACCGGTCGAGCTCAGCGGCCACAAGGTCATTGGGACCAAGCACGGCCTGAGCGCGGTGCCAGGCACGTCTATCCGGGTCGATCTCAGGATCGGTAGCTGCCGCAAGGGCCCTGTGGACGTTCCGGCGCTCGGCTGGCGAGGCCGCTTGGTACACGGCCGAGCGCAGCAGAGGGTGTCGAAATGCCACTCGTGTATCGATGTGAAGAAGCTCGGCGGCCTCAGCGGGGGCCGCCGCGGCCAAAGGGATTCCGAGCTCAGACGCAGCACGCCAGAGCAAGTTGGGATCTCCAACTGGGTCCGCGGCCGCCAAGAGCAACAGACTCTGGGTCTCGATGGGTAACAGCGACACTCGGCCGCCGTAGCTGGCTTGTATGCGACTGGGCAGCGGCAGCATGTCGGGTACGGCAAAGCCGCCGGCAATGGCTGCCGACGTGTGCCCGCGCGGCAGTTCGAGCAGAGCCAGCGGATTGCCACGGGCCTCGGCGATGATCCGCCCGCGAACCGACTCATCAAGCGGTCCCAAGTTCGTCGACGAAATCAGCTCGGAGGCGTCTCCCTCCGTCAGCCCGCGCAGGCGCAGCTCCGGAAGCCCCTCGAACTCACTGGGGACATCCCCGTCGCGCTCGGCTAGAACGATGACGACCGACTCGACTTGAAGTCGCCGCGCCACGAAGGACAGCACTTGCGCGGAGGATCGATCGAGCCACTGGGCGTCGTCGATGAGGCACACGAGCGGGTTTACCTCGGCCAGGTCCGAAAGATGGCTCAGCAGAGCGAGTCCGACGAAGAAGCGGTCTGGTGGTGGCCCTGAGGTGAGACCGAAGGCGGTTTCGAGGGCGAGACGTTGCGGTGTCGGTAGGCGCTCAAGATCGTCAAGAAGGGGACGAGAGAGTTGGTGTACCGCCGCGAATGGAAGCTCCATTTCTGACTCGACCCCAACGGCGCGGACGATCCGGCAACCGTTGCTGTGAGCTGCGACGTACTCCAGAAGTGCGGTCTTGCCGATGCCAGCCTCACCGCGAAGCACCACCGTGCGGCTGTGGCCTGACCGAGCCGCTTCCACGTGCGCCTCGAGAAGGGCGCACTCGCTCGTTCGACCCCGCAGCGTGGTGCTTGGGTCCCTGTGAAACGACATCCGCCACCTCCAGGCAGCGCCGTGGAGTACGCGGCGCCGTGGCCCAAATCATAGACCTCGCACTACGCGCGGCCTAAGGGCTGTACGGCCTTGCCTCACGGCCGGCCGTACGTCTCCAGGAGCCGGAGCCAGACCTCGCTGAGGGTGGGATAGGCGGGGACGGCATGCCACAGCCGCTCGAGGGGGACCTGGGCGACGACGGCGACGGTTGCGGCCTGAATCAGGTCTGAGACGTCCTGACCGACGAACGTGACCCCTAAGACGACCTGCCGATCCTCGTCGACGACCATGCGCGCCTTACCGACGTATCCGTTGGCGTGGACGCCGGCCCCTGCGACGCCACCAAGGTCGTAGTCCACCACCCGGGCTCGGAACCCGGCTTCCGAGGCTTGGTGCGAAGTCAGCCCGACGGAGGCGACCTCGGGGATGGTGAAGGTGACCTGCGGGACGGATGCGTGGTCGGCCGTGGCGACGTGCTGCCCCCACGGCTCGTCAAGCAGGCGCTTGCCCGCCGCACGAGCGGCGATGACGTCCCCCGCAGCCCTGGCTTGGTACTTACCCTGGTGGGTGAGCAGCGCGCGGTGGTTGACGTCCCCGACGGCGTACAGCCAGTCGTAGCCGCGGACGCGAAGAGTGTCGTCGGTGGGAAGCCAGTGGCCGGGGATGCCACCGATGGTTTCGATACCGATGTCGGTGGTGCGTGGTGTGCGCCCCGTCGCGATGAGCACTTCGTCAGCGACGATCAGCCCGGCCGTGGTCTCGACCTCGACGCCGCAATCGGTGCGGTGGATGCCTGTGGTCGCGGTCTCGAGGAGCACCTCGACTCCCATGGCCCGCAGAGAGGTGGTGACTCTCTCGCCGGCGAACGGTTCCATGGACTCCAGCAGCCCGTGCCGAGCGATGACGTGCACCTGGCAGCCCAGGCTCGCGAACACGGTAGCCATCTCCGCGGCGACCACGCCCCCGCCGACGATGGCCAAGGACGTCGGCACGTCCTTCACGCTGGTGGCATCCCGGCTGGTCCACGGGTCGGCGTCTGCGAGACCCTCGATGTCAGGCAGGTCGGGGTCTGAGCCCGTGGCGACTGCCACTGCGTGACGGGCGTTGATAAGCACCAGGCCGTCCTTCTTGGTCACCGTGACTTGCTTGTACCCCGTGAACCGGCCATGGCCGCGGACCAGATCGATGCCCGCGCGGGCCACCCATCGCACCTGTCCGCGGTCGTCCCAGTTGCTGGTGAAGTAGTCGCGGTGCGCGAGCACTGCCTCCACATCAACGGCCCCGACGACAGCCTGGGCAGCACCAGGGACCTGGCGTGCTGCATGCAGCACTTGCGCGGGGCGCACCAACACCTTCGACGGCATGCATGCCCAGTACGAGCACTCCCCGCCGACCAGTTCGCGCTCGACCAGCGCAACCGAAAGACCGCCCTGGACTGCTCGGTCCGCGACATTCTCACCGACAGCGCCGGCGCCCAGAACGACCAGATCATAAGTCAACGTCTCCATGCTCAAGCCCTCCACTGTGCCCGTGCGCTCATGCTCAATGTCGACGCTGCCGCGGCGAAGTTTGTGGGCCGCGATAAGCGCTGCACCCCACGATCGCCCTGAGCGCTGCTGCTCGCGCCCGTAAGAACGCCCGGCTGGGGCACCGGCCGAACGCCGCCTTCCAACGGGGCCTGAGGATGGCTCGGTCAAGACACCGCCCGTAGACCAGCCCGTGGTGTTCACGGGCGCGCACAGGCAGGGCACCGGGCAGGGTTGTGGCATGCCCGGGCCAGACATCAATGCAAGCCACGAGGCAAGGGACGCCCTTTCCTCCGAAGGTGCTTCAAGGCTCAGGCCGCGCCTGTCTCGTCGCACGTTCGGTCTAGGAGTCGTCGGCCTCGGCGGTGTCGCGGCCGCCGGCGCACTGGCTCGTCAGCTGCACCGGACGGCCGTGCAGACATTCGACGGTGCCAGCTCGTGGCTGAACTCGTCGCCGCTGGCACCGCAAGAGCTCACTGGGAATGTGGTCCTGGTCAACTTCTGGACCTTGACCTGCATCAACTGGTTGCGGACCGTAGCTCATGTCCGAGCCTGGGCGCAGGCATACCGCGATGACGGGTTGATCGTCGTGGGCGTTCATACACCCGAGTTCAGCTTCGAGCACGATCTGGACTTGGTGCGGCAGGCGGCCAGGACTCGTCAGATCGACTACCCCGTGGCTCTGGACAACGACTACGCGATCTGGCGCTCGTTCCACAACGACTACTGGCCGGCCTTGTACCTTCTCGACCGGAACCAGAGGCTGGTCGAGCATCATTTCGGCGAAGGGTCCTATGGGGACTGTGAAAGAGCCGTTCAGCGGCTGCTAGGAGTGGAGCGACCGCTGGCTCCGGTGCATGCAGAGGGCGTGGAGGTCGAGGCGGACTGGGCGAACCTGTCCTCGCCCGAGACGTACCTAGGTAGCGGCCGTGGAAGCGGTCCGGTCAAGGCGTCGAGGGCCGGGGGAGAACATGGAGTAGGCCTCCCACTCAACGGGTGGGTTTTGGAAGGCGGCTGGGCCACGACGACGGAGAAGGCAACTGTCACCCGGGCGGGAGGCCTTGTACGTATCCGGTTTCAAGCTCGTGACGCCCATCTGGTCCTGTCTTCTCAACCCGGATCTGGCTCTGTCGCGTTCCGAGTACTGCTTGACGATCGACCTCCCGGCGCCTCCCACGGTCTCGACGTGGATGTGGACGGTCGCGGTGTGCTGCGCGATGGGCGGCTCTATCAGCTGGTGCGATCCGCCGGCCCGGTGCGCGCTCGGACACTGTCCATCACGTTCGACGGATCTGGTGCCGAGGCGTACGCGTTCACGTTCGGTTAGGCAATCACTCGCAGGCAGATGACGACGAGTTGGTGGCGGCGCCCTCCGACCAGTGCTGCAACCCGTAGCTTCTCGGGCGCGAGCGTTTTGGCTGTGTCGGAACATTGGGTGTTGCCGGCGCAGCTGCGGTGTCCACCATCGGAGACCCGCACAGAGGCTGCGATGAGCCACATGAGAAGGGATGAACATCATGGACGTGTCAGTTCTCGCGGTGCTCCTGCGTGAGGCCGAGGAGCACCACGGCCCGTACGAGGCGGCAGCGCCCAAACATCACTGGTCCGACTGGTACGCGGCGTACATCACAGCTCGGCAAGGCGGCCGGACGACCGACCAAGCCGTCGACGAAGCAAGTCGGGCGCTGGAGCGGCTGCTCGGCGGCCGGTAACACCACCGCGTAGGGCGGCGTCGTCACGAGTGGGCGACGCCGTCGGCGTACTGCGCGATCAACGAGGAGGCCACCCGATCCGCCCACCCGAGATCGATGGCCGGTGAACCTTCCGAGGCGCTGGCCGCTACGCGCGCCAGCGCCTGGGACAGAACGTGGGCTGATGCGAACGTGACCACACCGACGGAGACTCTGCCGGGAAGGCGGGTCGTGATCTCCTGGACAATCCAGGTGTTGCCGTCAGGGTCGGGGAAGCTGAAGAACGACCCGTACGTGGCGCGGTCTGGGTGCGGCCCGGGGAGCTGTTCGTCGTTGCCGGGAAACCGGCAGGCGAAACCGCTGGCGCAGTGGAACACCGGTCCCACGTCTACTCCGCGTCGAACCAGATCATTCCGCACCGCAGGAACGTCGGACACGACCAGGTGCAGGCCCTGCGCGGACCCAGGGGCGGCTCCGGTGAGCCCGGTCCCGAACTGGACGGAGCAACACGACCCCGGGGGAGTGAACTGGACGAGACGAAACGTGTGCCCGCTGGTCTTGTCTGCGTCCAGCCTCCAGCCCAGCCGCGCGTAGAACGCCTTGGCTGCATCGACGTCCGCGACGGGGATGACCACGACCTCCAGCTTCATCGCGTAGGAAGGTGCAGATTCGGAGCTCACCTCGCCGGCCGGCGGGTGATCAGGTTGTTCCATACTGGTCTCCAGTGCCTCTAAGTTGCGTTCGTTACCTCGACGCCTGGCGGTCCGGACTGAGTCCGCCTACGGGCTGCGCCGTCGGTGGCGGATCATCATCTCCGCACCAACGTTCGTCGGTGGCGCACAAGGCGAATGCCCGCCGCCCGTCGCGATGCCGGCGTGGTGGGTGCGGAAGCAGTCCGTGTTTCCTCTTTTCACACCAGTGAGCGGAACGCACGAAGTCGGGCGGTGCCATTCGCATAGCAACCGCCCGACCCCGCTCCTCCACGACCGCCCAGAGCGTTGCTGCGCACGCATGAATAGGGGGACGCCTGCTCCTAGCCCACGGCCGCCCGGTACGGGGCGAAGAACGCCTTGAACTCCGTCACCAGCGTGGCCGGGGCCTGTTCGGCGACCCAGTGCCCAGCGCCGGGAACGGCAACGGTCTGGATGCTGGTCGCGAGACCATCCAGGTGCTCGCCCACTGCAGTGCCCCACCCTTCGACCCCACCGACGGCCAGGACGGGCATGGGTAGCGGCGTCTTGGCGCGCTCGTCGTTCTGGTCCAGGGTTCCATCGAAGTCCCGGTAGAAGCCGAGGCTGCCAGACAGGGACACCGGGTCGGAGACCAGGCCGATGTAGTAGCTGACGAGGTCGGCGGGCAGGGTGCCGCCCTGAATCTTGAACTCGTAGCCGAAGAAGATGTCTTCGCGGCCGGTGATGAGCTGCTCGGCGGTCTTGCCGATGCGGTTGAAGGGGATGTGCCACAGCTTGTTGTTGGCGGGCCCAGGCAGGAACGCCGGCGGCGACGCCACGCGCGAAGGCGGCCCGGGGACCTCCATCAGGGCGACCCGCGCCACCCGGTCGGGGTAGTCGGCGGCCAAGGCGTAGCTGGCGACCATGCCGGTGTCGTGGCCGGCGACGGCGAACTTGGCGTACCCCAACGAAGTCATGAGACTGGCCAGGTCCATGGCGATGTTGCCGTTGTCGTACCCGCCTGCCGGCTTGTCACTGAGCCCGATCCCGCGCTGGTCGACGGCGATCACTGTGTAGCTCTTGGCAAGCTCCGGCATCACGAAGCGCCAGGCGTACCAGGTCTGCGGCCAGCCGTGGACGAGCAGCAGGGGCGGCCCGTCGCCGCCGATGACGACATGCTGACGCACCCCGTTCGCGGTCACGAACCGGCTCTTGAAGGTCTTGGCGAAACCCGTTGGAAGACCGGGTGCGTTCGCGGCAGTGCCCAGTCGTGCAGTCGGGCGCCGACCGCTCACTGAGGCGACGGCCTGCGAAACGCCAACCGCGGTCAGGACCGACGCGGCTGCAGCGCCGCCGGCGAAGGTACGGCGCGACAGACCACGCCGGGTCGAGGGCTTGGCAGCGCGCTGGTCACTGTCACCGGTGGGTGTGGGGTTCATGTTCGTGCCTTTCAAGGGCCCGACCCTCGATGCGGATTCGGGATACGTACGACCTTGCTCGTGGCGTGGGGATACCGCGCCCGTGGAAGCACTGGTCCGCATCACGGGCTGATGTCGCACGGGCCAGATGACGCGACGACGAGAAACCGGCGAAGGGACGGGTTTCGGCAGATCTGCCCCATCTGCTGGTGCCTTCGGTCCGTGGATGCGGAACCCCGTTCGTGCCCTGCTCGACGTCCGTCCGGGACGCGTCCCCGGGGGCGAGACGTGCTTGACCCGTGTCACTCAAGGGGCGTTCACGGGGGCGCCCGCCGCACGCGAAGACGAACACTCGAGTTGCCGATTCCGGCCCCACACCCAAACCAGGAGGGCAAGACCATGACCAGCACTGAAGTGGAACCGGGCACAAACGCTACGTCCCCGGGGCCGAGCGGAACAACGTTCCGCATCGAGGTCGTCATCATCCCGGTCGCCGATTTCGACCGCGCCAAGGCCTTCTACACCGGACTCGGCTGGCGTGTGGACGCGGAAGCGAACTCGCCGACCGGATACCGCCTGTTGCAGGTGACTCCTCCGGGGTCGCCCGCATCGGTCATCTTCGGCACGGAGGTCACCACTGCACAGCCTGGGTCGTCAGACGTCCTGATGGCAGTGGCGGACATCGACGCCGCCCGCAGCGAGCTCGTTGCCCGCGGTGTCGACGTCAGCGAGGTGTTCCATGACGCCAAGGGCGGCGTCGGTGGCGGCTTCCACCGAGGCACCGAAGGACGCGCCAGCGGTCCCGATCCCGACCGACGTTCCTATGCCTCGTACGCCTCGTTCCACGACAGCGAAGGCAACCGCTGGATCCTGCAGGAGCTCACCACCCGCCTGCCCGGTCGAGTCTGAGGGGACGGGCCGATGTCCACAGCAGTCGCCAGCACCGACACCGCCTCATCGTCCTACTTCGCCGACGAGGCAAAGCGCCGCAGGGAGGCGCCGACCTACCCGGTGCCCGACATCGCCCAGGGCCCACAGATCCCGGACGCCGGATACGCCCTTGAGGAAATCGCCGATGGGATCTTCTGGATCGGCGATGGTAGCTACCAGACGATGTTCGTCGTCAGCGACGAGGGCGTCATCGCCGTCGACGCGCCTCCGACCTTGGGGCACAACATCCTTCGCGCCATCAGCACGGTCACCAGGAAGCCCATCACGGAGGTGGTGTACAGCCATCACCACTCCGACCACTGCGGGGCCATGTCCATCTATCCCGAAGGCGTGCCCAGGTACGCCCACCGCGCCACGGCGCAACGTCTGGAACTGCTCGGCGACCCGCACCGGCCCCGTGCCACCCACGTGTTCGACCACACGGCGACCATCGAGGCGGGCGACCACACCTTGGAGATGCGGTACCCCGGACCGAACCACAGCGAGGGCAACAGCTTCATCCACGCTCCGGGGCAACGGGTGCTCATGCTGGTCGACGTCATCTTCCCCGGATGGGTGCCGTTCTCCAACCTGGCCCTTTCGGCCTTCGTGCCCGGGTTCGTCTCGGTCACCGAGCAAGCCCTGAGCTACGACTTCGAGCATCTGGTCGGTGGTCACGTCACCCGCCCCGGAACGCGCCACGACGTCCACGTACAGGTGGAGTACCTGGCCGACCTGAAGGCGACTACCGAGTCGGCGCTCAGCGCGGTCGACCTCGCCGCCACCATGTCCAGCATCGACACGGGCAACAACTGGGCGGTGTTCCGCGCGTACCTGGACGCCGTCGCGGCTCAGGCCACTGACGAGCTAGTGCCCCGCTGGAAGGACCGTCTCGGGGGCGCCGACGTCTTCACCCTCCCCAACGCCTGGGCGATGGCCGAGACGCTGCGACTCGACCTCAACTCTCTCGGTCCGTTCGGCACCGTCCCCTGATCCGACACCGAGCAGGTCACGGCCCTCGCCCCGTGCACAGAGCGCGGACGGGCGAGGGCCGCGGCCCTCGGATCGCGCATGCCTGCCTCTTTCCCATCACGCACCGGAGCCCGTCATGAGCCACGCCACCCGCATCAGCTCTCGCCGCGTTGGTAGCCCTAGCATCACCCTGTTCGCGATGTGCCTGACAGCAGGAATGACGTTCCTGGAGATCACAGCCACCATCGGCACCTTGACCGCCATCGGCAACGACCTGCACGTCTTGCCCAGCACCCTGGTGTGGGTGGCTAGCTCGTACACCCTCCCGGTGGCAGCACTGATCCTGAGCGCCTCAACCCTGGGTAGCCTCTATGGGCGCAAGCGCCTCTTGGTGTGCGGTGTGGTCGTGCTGGCTCTCGGCAGCCTGACCGTCGCGACGGCACAAGACGTCTCCCTTCTCCTGACCGGGCAGGGAATCGCCGGGCTCGGCGCCGCCCTCATCCTGCCCAACAGCATCGCCCTGATCACCGTGACGTTCACCGACCCGCATCGCCGCACTGAAGCCATCGGGCTGTGGGCCGCAGCGTCAGGCATCGGATTGGCCGCCGGCCCCGTCATCGCTGGTGTGCTACTCGAGCACTACAGCTGGCACTCGGTGTTTCTCACGAATGTTGTCTTGGGAGCAGTAGCCCTAGCGGTCACGCTCCCGTGGGTTGTGGAGTCTCGCCAACCCGGCCAACGGCTCGACCCGGCCGGACTGGTCCTCGGGACCTTGGCCGTCTCGTGCGGGGTATTCGGGATCATCGAGGGCGGAAGTCGTGGTTACGGAGATCCTCGGGTCGTCGTGTCCTTCGCCGTGGCCGCCGTGGCTGCAGCAGCGTTCGTGGGTGTCGAGCTGCGCGCGCGAGACCCCATGGTCGACGTCCGACTGTTCCGCTCGCGGTCATTCTCGGTAGTGATGGTTGTCTCCGCCGTCGGCCTGTTTGGCTTCACCGGCGTCACGTTGTTGGTCGTCTTGTTCTTCCAGCGCGTACTGGGCCTCACGCAGTTCGCCACTGGGCTGAGGTTGCTGCCAGAGATGCTCGCGTTCATCCTCGCCTCGGCTGTCACCGCGAAGCTCGTCCGCAAGATCGGGTTCACCATTCCGATGGTCGCCGGGCTCAGCCTCAGCGCGGCGGCGAGCATCGTCATGCTCTCTGCTGACGCCACCACCTACCACCTGTCTTTGGAACTCTCGTTGGCCTTGTTCGGCGCCGGCCTCGGCTTCGTCGTGGCCGCCAGCACCGCCGCAGCGCTGACCAGCGTCGCGCCCGTACACGCGGCGATGGCATCCGGGCTCGTCAACACCTTCCGGCAGGTCGGCGCCGTCATGGGCACGGCCGTGCTAGGCACCATCCTGACCAGCGGCGCCACCAGTCGCCTCCCGGCGGCACTGACCACCTCGGGGGTGACCGGTCCGCTCCAGGACGACATCGTCCTCGCGTTCTCCAAGGGCACGCTGAACCCTCGTTCGCTACCTGCGCCGGCGCGGACCGCGCTGCAGAACGCCCTGACCTCCGGCGTGCATGCGGGACTGATCGTCAACGCCGGACTGTTCGCCATCGCTGCCATCATGGCCGCAGCCCTCGTTCGCCATCAGCATCTCGGGGGAAGGCCAGTGTCGGCCCAAGCTCCTCCGGTACGGACCCCGTAGATGCCAGGACCTGAAGCGTCCGCGCTGACGCCAGCGGTCCTGCCCCGCGACTACTAGGCCAGCGACGTGCGTCGTCCAGCTGCATACCCGAGACAGGAGTTCTCATGCCCAGAACAGCAACTGCCAGCGGCCGCCGCGTCGGGGTCCCCGGGCTAGGTCAGGACACCCGTCGTCCGCTCGGGGCGCAAGTGCAGACGTTCGATCCAAAGGGTGTGTCTTGGGAGCAGATCGTGCTAGACCACCATGCTTTCGTTCTTCGCCAAGCGCGGGGTCTGACCCGCAACCAGCATGACGCTGAGGACCTCACGTCGGACGTATTCGTCCGTGCCTTCGGTGCACTGCACTGTTACGTTCCGGGGGGCAGCTTTCGCGGGTGGCTGGCCCGGATCACCAAGAACCTGTACATCGACCAGGTGCGGCGTCGTAACCGGCTCCGTTTCAGCCCAATGTCCGAGTCTCAGGAACGCCTGTTGCGCAGCAGCGAGCTGGACCCGGCCGACGCTGTCACCGCCACCCTTCTCGAGCCCCGACTGCAACGAGCCCTGGACACCTTGCCGCCGGCTTTTCGAGAGGTCATCGTTCTGCGCGACCTTCGCGGGCTGAGCAACGAAGAGGTCGCCACCGAGCTCGGCCTCAAGCAGGCCACCGTGCGAACCCGCATTCACCGAGGCAGGGCCCGGCTGCGCACCGCTCTTGCCTCGCCGGGGTCAGCAGTGCAGAGGCCGTTGGCCGTCACACCCGCTAACAGATGAGTCCGGCATGTCTCCCCAGCAAGGACCAGTGCCTGACCCGTCGTGGCGTCACGGCCAGGCTGCCCTGTTGCCGGTACCGCCGAGAGAACTGATCGTCGGCGTGGCTCACGACGCCCGCAGTGGCGCCGCCTTGGAGTGGGCGGCCGCGGAGGCGGCGGCCCGCAACGTTCCGCTGCGCATCGTGCACGCGTTCCGCCTTCCGACGCTGACTGACGCGTGGGCGGCGTTGAGCGTGCCAGCTCAGAGCGCCGTGGCGTTGGAGGCTGCGCAGCACGTCCTACACGATTCAATGTGCCACGCCTTGAAGGTTGTCCCGGACCTCGAGGTCTCGACCCACCCTCATAACGGGTCGGGGATCGACGCCTTGCTCACCCAAGGGACCACGGACGCACTCCTGGTAGTAGGGGCCGGCGCGCAGCAGACAGCGTGGGCACTGTTGAGAGGCTCGACCGCGACCAGGATCGCCGAGAAGGCGCGCACCCCCCTCGTAGCAGTGACTTTGGCCGAGCGGCCGTCACCGGGATCATCCCAAGGCCGGGTCGTTGTGGGTGTGAGTCAAGTGGGCAGTCCCCTTGACGCGTTGGGGTTCGCGTTCGATGCGGCCCGGCGCCGCAGCACCGGTCTCACCGCGGTGCGCGCCTGGTCACCGCTCACGCCTGATCTACGGCGCGGCAAGAATGCCATTGCTGAGCGCGAACAACGTGAGCACCTCAGGCGCCTGCTGCGACCGTACGAAGAAGCGTTTCCGGACGTTGAAGTGCGCCATCGCGTGCTGCCAGTCGGAGCAGTAGAGGCCCTGATGAACGAGGCCGGCGGCGCCAGCCTGCTTGTTCTAGGTTCTAGGGGCCACCGGGGACTGCTGGGCGGAAGCTCTGGGCATGTTCGCCGTGCCCTGCTGAGTCAGGTACACACACCGGTGGCCATAGTGCCCGCCCGTCGCGCAAGAGGTACACGACTTGGCTTGGTGGGGTCGCGCAATCACTAGGCGATCAACATCTCGCACCGCGAGTCATCACCTCCGCCTGGCGCTAGGGCACCTTGATGCATCGGTGAAGCGAATCCGCCTGCGCAGTGAGCTTGCTGCCGGCGCATCTCCACATGGCGGAGCGTGCCGTGCTCATGGTGAACACCTCTTCAGCCGGTCAACCATTCGCGCGCCCTGCCGCCGTCTGTGGTGATGAGATCGTCCGGTTCATAGGGGCATCGCACGCCGCTGACCTAATCGCATACCGACGGGGCACACCTCCACTGACGTTCACTTCACGTCCATGCGTGAGCTGCATGACCCGCAATGGACGGACGAGGGGCTTGTGGCCTTTGCCCTGGGTTTGAAGAAGCTCGCTCAGATGGACCCGGAGCGAGTCAGACTGCCGGCCTTCAAGATTGGAGTCTCGTGAGCATCTCTGCAGGCAACGCCTTCGACGACGGCCCCGCCCACCGCGGGTGGCTCGTTGCGGCAACTCTCGGCGCCTCGGCAGGGCCTCAGGGTCTTGATCCTGGGGCGCCACCAGCAGCCATCACGTCGCCGGCGAGGCCGGCGAGGCCGCGCGCCTCCTGACGACCATCGACGGCGCCAGTCATGCGGTAGTTGGAGAGCCGATGCGGGTCCTGCTTCCGCCACCGGAGCGATCGTCGACGATCTCGAGTGCACGTCGATGCGGCTCGAGACCCACGTCGCACGCGCAGCCTCAAGAAGGGAGGGCGGGTGATGCGTGGCCCTCTGGGCCCAAGGTATTTCGAAGGCGTGGGCCGTAACGTCCGTGGAAGTGACGGCGTCGCCCGCCCTCCCCAGGCGTCACCTCCTCATGGGCGGCGTCGTCCATGAGGTCCGCCTGGTTTCCGCCGACCGCATGGAATGCCTGATCGCGGTCATCTGTGGGTACTTGGATGTTGGCGTCCCGGTGACTGCTGAGGGGCACTCCCGGGGCGCCCTCAGATGTCCGCGGCCCGGTCCGGTCGCGGTCTGCGTGCGCGTTCGTCCGAGGCTCCTCTCGGTGGGTCGGGCTGGTGAGGGTTGTCGTGGTCGGGAAACCGGTCGCGGGGATCGGTCGCACCGGTTCCGGTCCCCGTAGGAAGGGAACCGGGAACCGCTGCTGCGACTGGCACCGAAAGGGATCGGTCGGGGATCGGTGAGGGATCGGTCATCGGTCGCCCTCGAACGCCGTGATGAGATGGTGCAGAGTCGGCCCACCGGGGACCACATGTTGGCGGCCGCGGTCAGCCCTTTGGGGCCGTCGGTGTATCCCTGCTAGGCGGTCCAGCGCGGAATCTGCTTGTGCCTGAACTTGGTCCAGACCGTCTCGAACTCGGCCTCGGCACGTTCGGCGCGAACCTGCTCCAGAGCGTGGAGCCGACCAAAGGTGAAGCTGTTGTCCCCGGCCAAGTGCGCCTGCACTCCCAGCTCGCGCAGACGGCCGCGCGAGTTGACCGAGTCCTGGTGCGCGCCGAGCACCTTCTGCGTCTGTCTGGCGGACTTCGCGAGTGAACGAGCCCGCTTGCCCAGCGGGGGTGCTGCAACTTCGGCGGCGTAACGCAGGCGCTTGGCCTTCTTCCGGGTCTCGTGGAACGCCATGTCGCGGTGGGCGGCGTCCGGGGCGGCCTCGATGGCTCGCACTGCGCGACGAAGCCGCTTCACGTCACGGGCGAGCAGACGCGGCATCATGGTGCGCGCCGACGTGTCCGCGCGCGGCCGCAGCGGGGGGCTGGCGGCGAGAGTGTCGAGGGTGTCGAGCAGGCGCCGATATCGGTCACTGTCGAGCGCTTCGCGGGCCCCCACGAGTCCGGTCTGGTGATCAGCGCGCAGCTGGTCGTCGATGCGCGTCACGGCAGAGCCGATGACCAGCTCATCCGGCTCCGACGAGGCCAGGGCGAGCAGGTGCTCACGTAGCACCTGCGCGTCCCGCGCCGGCGCGAGCGACTGGCCGAGCCAGCGCAGGTCCTCCTGAACGGTGACGGTCCGATCGAGGATCGGCCGGAAGGTGCTGAGGGCGGATCGCAACCGCCGGGCGGCGATCCGAAGCCGGTGGACCGACTCGGGGTGGCCGGCCCGCACCCCGGCGTCGTGCTCGTGCAGACGAGCAGTCTGTTGGGTCAGGTGCGCGGACAGCAGTTGGCCGGCGGTGCCCCTGGCGAGCTGCTTCCTCGACGGCCGCGGCTGCATGACGACTGGGATCTCGCCGACGACGCGACCCAGCTTCGACCCGGTGCTCGCGGGGACAGCGCCCGCGGCGAGCAGGACCGCGGTGACGGCGTCAAGCACCGAGGCAGGACCTACGTCTAGCTCGACCTCCCATTCCCTCCAGGTCTGGTCGGGCTCGTCGTCGCCGAGCAGCTGACCGAGCACCGAGTCGTCGCAGACCCGCGCGAGGACGGAGCCCTCGGCATCCCGCAGGGCGTACTCACGCCGCGTCGTGTTCACGATAACGATCGGTGCGAGCGGTCGATCGCGGACGATGGCCCGCACCCGCATCCGTAGTGGGTCAGGAACGTCACCTCCTGCGGGGCCGAGTGGCTCGCGAATCTCAGTCCTGGTGTCTGGGCCGGCAGGCAGCTTCAGATGCCACCCGTCATCCGTGCCGCCGGTCCGGCGCCGCAACGTGATTCGCTTGCGGGCGAGGTCGTAGTCCGGGGTGTCGAAGTAGACGGCATCGAGCTGGAACTCGCTGGCTTGGTCGACCGAGACCACGCCCTCAACGGAGGTGAGGTTCGGCAAGACGGTTCGTGTTTCGACGTCGAACTTTCGCTCTGTCTCTTCATGGTGCGAAGCGGCCATGTCACGATCTTGGCGCATTCTCGGTTTCCTTGGGGAGGCTGGGGCTGGCCCGCTCGCGGCGTCGCTCAGACCGGGTGTTGGAGCAGTTCGACGTCCACAGCCAGCGCCCTGTGGTCAGAGACAGGGAGCGCCACGGCCTCGCCGCGGTGGGTCCGTACGCTTCCACGCACGAGCACATGGTCGATCTGCTGGTTCGGTCCGGCCGCCGGATAGGTCAGCAGCTGCACGCCCGATGTCATCCCTGTGAGGCGCGTCGCGCGCTCGGGTCCCATGTTGAGGTCACCCATGAGCAACACCGGCCCGGTGTCGTCGGCGATGTCGGCAACGAGGCGGCGCAGCTGACGTCCGTTCCACCAGTCGATGAACGACAGGTGCGTGTTGACCACCGTGACCTCCCCGTCAGGGGACTCGACGTCGGCGACGACGGCGACCCGAGGCTCGTCGCGCACCAGCTCAGGGAGGCGGCGACCTGAGAAGCGCATCGGGATCCGCACCGGCACCGGTGCGAGCCGGACGACCCGCCACCCCCGCACGGGGAAGCGTGACACGAGGGCGATGCCGTACGCGGCGGCGTCCGGCTGCTCCTCGCCGGTTGAGGCGATCCAGGTCGCACCGGGGCTGCCGGACAGAGCGGCCACGAACCTGTGCTCGGGTGCCCCCATCGCTTCGGCCGCGATGGCCGTGAGATCGGCGTGGTCCGAGCGGTGCTGGTTGTGGTCCACCTCCTGCATCGCCAGGACATCGACGTCGAGGCGCCGGATCGCCTCGCGGAATCCGACGAGATCGACGTGCTGGTCGGTCGGCACGCGCCCGTTGAGGATGTTGAACGTCGCGACTCTCATGACAGGGTCCTACCCGCCGACGGGCCGGCACACGCGAATGCGCGCTGGCGTCGGACGGGCTCGCATGGGTAAACCAACACCATGGGAGTGGACGATGCACCGGACCTTCGTGAGGCGCTCAAGACCGTGGCCGTGGCCCTCAAGCGGTCGGGCGTGCCGTTCGCGCTGATGGGTGGTTATGCGGCATGGGCCCGTGGAGGGCCGGAACCCGACCACGACGTGGACTTCCTCGTCGCGGACGAGGACGCGGACGATGTGGCCCAGCACCTGGCCGACGAGGGCCTCGATGTCGTGCAACCGCCGGAGGACTGGCTGTTCAAGGTCTACGCCGATGGGGCCATGGTCGACATCATCCACGGCCCGGTCGGCGGGGCGGTCCATCGTGCTGAGGTCCAGCGCGCGACGACGATGGACGTTCTGTCGGTCGAGATGCCAGTGCTCGAGGCCACCGAGCTGCTCGTGCACAAGCTGAACGCGCTCGACGAGCACTACTGCGATCTCGCCAAGGTCCTTCCGGTCACGCGGGCGCTGCGAGAGCAGGTCGACTGGGACCGCGTCGCGCATGAGACCGCGGACAACGACTTCGCCGCCACCGTCCTCTTCCTACTCCGACGACTGGACATCATCTCCTGCTGAGTGTGCCCGGACGAGGTGGCTCATCCAGCGTCCATCCCTCCCCGGGCCCGCTTCTGCCCGAGATCGTCCGGGGCGCGCAGGAGTCGCGGCGCCGGTGCCCGTCTGCACCGTCGCAGGCAGATCTTCTCGCGCGCATCGTCATCCGGCTCGGTGGGCGCCTCGACCTCAAGCCGTCATTCACCTCGTGGTTGATTGTGGGCTGGGCGCGAGGCTGTCTCACTCGAGAGGGTCAGAAGACTCCTGCGAGGAGGTCTGCTCCGTGACTGGATCGGTGGCGGTAATGTCCTCGACCGGTGTCGAGGGTGTCCAACCCTCGAACTGTGCCCCGCAAGAGGCGCACGTGTAGACCGCGAAACCAGTCGTCGCCTCCTGGTACGGGGCTGCCGCACGGCCGCGGGTTGCCCCACACGTCGGGCACGTAGGTAGTCCTCCGGTGTTTGTAGCGTCATCCATCGTTCGTTCGTCCACGGCGGCCGGCGTCGCCACAGACTCTCCTTCCGCTCAGGGATATCGATCGAGGCCCGCCCCGTGGCCTCACCTCGTTGGTACCCGCTCACCGGGCCGCCCGTACGCGGAAGCGCGCTGCTGTCCTGATGGTCTGAATGGCCTGACATGCGAGTTTCAGGCAATTGATCCGACCCGTTACACCATGCTTCGGGCGGGTACCTCACGTTCACCGCACGACTCGAACGAGAGGAGAACGCGAAATGTCGGCTCGTGACTGGGACGCTTGGAACTATCGGGAGAGCGCAGGGGTGACTGACCGTCAGGGTGACCTGACGGGTTTCAAGGTGCACGCGGTAGATGGGGACATCGGCAAGGTCGACGCAGCCACCCGCGATGTTGGTGCTGGCTATGTGGTGGTCGACACCTGGCCTTGGATCTTCGGGCGCAAGGTCATACTTCCGGCGGGAACGTTGGAGCGTGTCGACTGGAACGCCAACAGCGTCTACATCGACCGGACGAAGGACCAGATCAAGGACTCGCCCGAACTGGGCGAGGATGCCATCAACGATCCTTCGTATCGCGACCGAGTGGGCAGCTACTACGCACTTCAAACAGCAGCTTTCCGACGTTCTCGATGAAGACCACCTACCCGTCGGGCTCGCTGTTGCGAAGCACCTCGAGGGCCACCTCACGGTGCATGTGACGAACGTCCAGCAGCCGGTTTGCCACGATTTGGCGCGCGTTCTCTACATGATGTCGCCTCTCTGCGGGCGCAAGCGATGGCGGCCTGGGTATGTAGATGGCGTGTCACCGCTGACAGAGCAGCGTTTGGGTCCGGCTCTTGAGATCGACTCTCGCCTAACCGGCCTGGAGCGCGCTGTGGACCTGCTTCTGAACGTGACGCCTGTCAATGCGGCTGAGGCGTGGGTCGACTTCGAACGCGGTGACTTCAGCCGCGCGCCGACTTTGCGGTTGCGGCCCTTGGAGTTCGACCCGGACCTGGTCCGGCGTGATCTCTACGATCTCCAAATCGAGACCGTCACGGACCCTGCACTGCATGCACTCCTGCGAGCCAAGCGAGACGAGATAGCCAGACAAGTGACGGCTCTGGAGGACCGCGACACGTCGCGCTTCGTCTACGGCTCCTTGCAGCTGTATGGGGGGATCACCCGCGCCCTGGCAGCAGACGCGCAAGAGCTGCTGCGGACAATCCCCGCCCAGGTCGCCGCGGCAATCTGCGTCACGGCCGGGGCTTTCGCGGAAGCTGCCCGTGCCGAGTTCCACCGATACGCCGCCTCGTACCCGGGCTTCCCCGTGAACGTCCATGTGCGCGAGGACATCTCGGAGCTGATGGTTTCGTTCGGCCATCTGCTGATCCCCGAAGCCGCGGCGATCAGAGCTGACCGCGTCGAGGCGTTGCTGCACCACGAAGTCGGCACTCACGTCGTCACGTACCAGAACGGTGCCAGGCAACCGCTGAAGCTCTTGACCATCGGTCTGCCCGGCTATGACGAGACCCAGGAGGGACTCGCTGTGCTGGCCGAGTACTTGGTCGGCGGGCTGGACCCCCGCCGGCTGCGGGTGCTCGCGGCGCGAGTCGTCGCCATAGATCAGATGCTGCACGGGGCCGACTTCCTGGAGATCTTCGAGTCTCTGAGAGAGGACCACGACATCCCGGCGCGGACCGCGTGGTCCATCACCATCCGCGTCTTCGTCGCGGGCGGGTCCGTCAAGGACGCTATCTACCTCAGGGGGATCAGCCGTCTCCTTGACCTGCTGGCAGAGGGCATCGACCTCGACGTCCTTTTCGTCGGCAAGCTCGCGGTCGACCACGTCCCGTTGATTCAGGATCTGCTCGACCGCGAGGTACTGGAAGCGCCATGGGTGCGTCCGCGATGGCTGGACGTGCCGGGCGCGCAGGAACGGCTGGACGGCATACGTCGGGGCATGTCCGTCATCGACCTCTACGAAGGAGCCGTGCCGGCATGAGACTTGCCTTCCTCGTCAACGACGTCGCCACTGAGGTCGACGAGTACACGACCACCAGGCTGGCGAGAGCCGCTGCCGAGCGGGGCCACGAGGTCTGGTACCTCGGCGTCGGGGATGTCGAGCTCGGAGAGCGGAACGGGCAGCTGGTCGGCCGGGCCCGGCTCGCCAACATCGACGACGGTGACACGCTGAGCACCTTCATGGCACGGACCCAGGACAGCGACGCCGAACGCATCGTGTTGGACGACCTCGACGCCGTGGTCCTGCGCAACGAGTCGATCGCCGACCTGCAGGAGCGCCCCTGGGCCAGCCCACTCGGTGCAGTCTTCGGCCAGATGCTCAAGGCCCGAGGCGTCGTGGTCGTCAACGACCCCATGTCCCTGATCCGCGCCACCAGCAAGCTGTACCTGGAGGAGTTCCCCGAGAAGATCCGACCCCGATCTCTGGTGACGCGCGACGCCGGGGCGATCGAGCGGTTCGTCCAGACGGTCGGTCACTCCGTCGTCAAACCCCTGTACGGGGCCAAGGGCCGAAACGTCTTCATGATCAAGGACGCCGATGAGACCAACCTCGCGCAGATGACCGAATCGGTGCTGCTCGACGGCTATGCCATCGTCCAAGAGTTCATCGACGGCGGAGAGCGCGGTGACGCACGCATCTTCGTCCTCGAAGGACGCATCCTCGAGCGAGAGGGAAAGCTCGCGGCGTTCCGGAGGGTGCCCACCGGCAACGACCCCCGAGCCAACATCAGCACAGGTGGTCGCTCCATTCCCCTCGAGGTCAGCGACGCCGAGCTCGCCGTGGTGGACGTGATGAGCGAGAAGCTCGTGGCAGACGGGATGTTCCTCGTGGGCATTGATGTGATCGGAGACAAGGTGGTCGAGATCAACGCTGAGAGCCCGGGCGGGATGCAGAGCGTGGAACGCCTCTACGGCGTGGACGTCTGTCCCAGCGTCATCGAGGCCCTGGAGCGGCGCACCCAATCGTTCCCATGAGCACACGTGGGCACGGGGAGCGTGAAACCCGGTCACCGCGCCATCGATGCGCTCGTCGACTCAGGTCTGGCGGGGCGCCGCTCGGGCGCGTGCGTCCCTTCGCGCGTTCACGGTGGGCGCGCGGCTGATTGGGCAGCGAGTGCCGTGCTCGACCGATGGATCGCCGAGCAGTAGGAGGGCGCCGGCTCCACGTCCTGGTGCGCCTGCGGGGGCGTGAGCTCCAGCGGTTCGGGGGACCGAGGCGGTCTTCTGGCCTCGGCGCGCAAATTGAGCATGTCCGAAGGAGGGCCCCATGCCGGGCCTCATCGTTGCACTCGTCGTTCTCGCCGTGGCCGTCACATGGGCCGTCATGTCCGACCGCCGACGCCGCGGTCGACCCTTGTCGCCCCATGATGCTGACGAAGAGGCGCGCAAGGCACGCGGTCGCTCGGACGGTATCGGTGGCGGCTGGACGCCGGGTTCCGGCGGTTCCTCCACGTGACGCCGGCGCGGCCGGGGCTCCGGGCTGCCCGGCAGGGTGCAGGTGACGCGGCTCGCAGAGGTGGCGTGAGCGGCCGCGTCATATGCACAAGTGGAGTGGATGTCGCTGGCCATGTGCGTGCCCGCCGAGACAGAGGTATCGGCGGGTACGTGGGTCTGTTGATGGCACAGGAACTGGGCACCATCGGCGGGTGCGCCCACGCAAGTGCGCGTCATGATCCGGCGCTCGAGCGTCTACAGGATGACGACGCGCTCCCAGGTTGTGGAGGGTGAGGCGCAGCGGCGGCCGCTCGGGTGTTCCGGCCATCGCCCCACCACCCGTACGATCGCTGCCGGCGGCGTGACCCTTACGGCGGCCACGTCAGGCGGCGCGTATGTCGGGCTCGATGAGGCCGACCAACTCTTCGGGCGCCCTGCACCCGCGGGAGCAAAGGACCACCGGGACGTCCTCGAACCAGACGATCTGCCAGACGGTGCCTTCTTCGTTCAGCTCTCGCGCGGCGTAGACCTCGCCGTCGCAGCCGTGAGTCGTGCATGGAACCTTGATCGTGTCCACATCAACCACCTGGATCTGGCGCGGGGTCGTCTCTGGCTAGGCGAGGGGTCGCAGGACGGCAGTCGCTCGGGGTGGTGAGACCGCCGTCCCGCTACTCCTACAACGCATCGGACGCCCGGACGTTACGGCGATTCTCGACCAGGGCTCGCCGATGATGGCCGACACCGCGGCCTAGGGAACGGCGACCGACGACGATGTTGCCTGGTACATCGGTCGCAGCTGATGCCTCGCTCTCCCGACGCACCGGTGTGCTATCGGGCCATCGGTGCCATCACTCGCCGGGAAGGGCGCCGGTCTCCACGAGGTCCGCGGCGACCTCGGCGAGCTTCCGGTTGTGGTGCTGGCTTGTCTCGCGCAAGCGCTGGAAGGCCTCGTCGGGAAGGATGCGGTGACGCTCGACCAGGATGCCGATGGCGGCGCCGATGGTCCTGCTGTGCTCCAGAGCCATCTCCAGGTGCTCGGCGCGGTCGTCACTGCGGGCCGCCTCCACAGCGACAGCGGCGTGCTCGGCTACCAGTGCCGCCCGCGACTCGGCCACCTCGTCGAACACGTGTGGCTGGGCGCTGTACATCGTCAGCACTCCCAGAGTCGTGTCGTTCATGCGCAGGGGAACGGACAGCACGGCGCGGATGGGCGTTCGGGCGACGATGAGAGCGGCGTACTCGCAGAAGCGGGACTCGTCCAACAGGTCATTGCAGCACACGAGTTCGCCGGACTCGAATGCTGCGATCCCCGGGCTTCGGCCCACCTCGCCAGCCACCGCCGAGACCGTGACCATCAGCTCATCGTCGGTCGCGCCCGCGAGCCGAGCCGGCTTCGACGTGAATCGCTCTGCAACGACGACAGCGGCCCAGTCACAGGGCACCAGCTCGACCGACTGGGCAGCGATCTCATGCAGGGTTGGCAGGACACCTGGGGTTTCCGCCAAGTTGCGAGCCAGCGTGCTGAGGGCGGCCGCTGCCCGCAAACCGGAAGCAGCGCCCGTGGTTCGATCGGGGCGGTACGTGGTCATACGCAAATGATGGCATCACCCGGACCACGCAGAATGGTCAAGCGTCTCGGATCATCGGGCCCGAGTCGAGGAGCGGCGGCCGACAGATCGCCCGGCCCGACCGCCGCGCCCGACTGGCGGCGGATGGCCTCAGCCCTCATCGGCGCCGCGCCGCTCGCCGATGACCATGAGGGCGAGCGTCACCACCGGGATGCCCGCCTGCGCCGCGGCCTCGTGAAGCTTGGTCTTGGCCATGGTCGACGGCACGCCCTTGGAGTCCACGAGGATGCTCACCGCCTCGGTGATGGTCTGCAGGTCTTCGAGACGCTGGGGCGCGCGAGCTGCCTCGAGGCGCGTCGCGAAGCTGAGGTCGGCGTTCGAGACGGCGCCCGTCGCCCAGCCGCCGACGATGGACGCGACGTCCTCGACGCGACCGGCGAAGGTGTCGGAGCGGCTGCCGTAGAGGTTGACACCGCCGATGACGCGGTCTCCCTCCATGACGGGCAAGGAGAGCGTGCTGAGGATGCCGCTGGCGGCACCAGACTGGGCGAAGAGCTGCCAGCGGCCCTCGTCGAGGAGTCCCTCGTGGTCCACCGCCACGATGTCGCCGGTCCGCGCGGCCAGCTGGCACGGCCCGTCATCGACGTACTGCACACCGTCGAGAACGGCAGCCTCGTGGCGCGTCGAGACGTAGGTCAGGATGATGTCGTGCCGGGCGACGCCGACGCTGAACGCCACAACGGCGGCACTTCGCTGTCAAGGACCGCGGTGACCTCTGCGAGCTGACCGGCAAGGGCGCCCGCTGGGCATCGGAGGGTTGGGTAAGGGCTCGTCATGACCGAAGGGCTGTCTCTGGCGGGCGGGTGGCTCATCTTCGGCGCGGGCTTGGCCTACCTGGCCTGGCGGATGCTGCGAGCACCACGATGATCCCGGCGGCCGGGTTCCTGCCCGCTGTACGCCGTGGCGCTCTCGGCGCCGCCCTCTCGGCGTCCCTTCTGTCCGGGTGCATCGCTCCGGCCCTCGACTCGGGCGCCTACCAACGCAACGCGATCCGCGCGTTGGACTCGGCCGTCAGCGACGCGCGTACGGGCGCCATTGCGGTTGAGAACCTGCTCGAGGAACGGCTGACCCGAACGTACGCCGACACGGTGGTCACCGAGAGCGAGGACGCCATCGGCCCGGTGGAGGACAGCTTCGGCTCGGTGGACCCGCCGTCGGCGGCCGATGTGCGCCTGCGGGACGAGGTGGGAGGCCTGCTCTCGGACACGAATGACGCACTCGCCGACGCTCGCATCGCCGTGCGCCGTGACGACCGCGCCGGCATGCGCAGGAGCGTGATGCAGCTGCGCGCCCTCGCCGACCGTATGGAGGCACGCTCGGAGCGACTGACGTGAAGAAGATCTTCGCAATCGCGCTCGGGATCCTCACCGCCATCGGCGGTTTCGTCGACATCGGAGACCTCGTCACGAACGGCCTCGTCGGTGCCCGGTTCGGTCTCTCCCTGGTGTGGGTCGTGCTGCTCGGCATCGTCGGCATCTGTGTCTTCGCCGAGATGAGCGGCAGGGTCGCGGCCGTCAGTGGGCGGGCCACCTTCGATCTGGTGCGGGAACGGCTGGGTCCCAGGATGGGGCTGCTCAACCTCGCTGCGTCGATGGCAGTCACCCTCCTCACCTTCACGGCCGAGATCGGGGGCGTGGCGCTCGCCCTGCAGCTGGCGACGAGCGTCAACCCGTACCTCTGGATCCCTGTCGTCGGTGCAGCGGTGTGGATCGTGCTGTGGCGGGTGAAGTTCTCGGTGCTGGAGAATGCCTTCGGCCTCGCGGGACTGGCGCTGGTGGTCTTCGCCGTTGCCCTCTGGCGGCTCGGACCGGACTGGGCTGACCTGTGGCATCAGGTGACTCGACCGGCCGTTCCGCAGGACGAGAGCCACACGACGTACTTCTACTACGCCGTCGCGCTCTTCGGCGCGGCCATGACGCCCTACGAGGTGTTCTTCTTCTCGTCCGGGGGAGTCGAGGAGCGTTGGACCGATACCGATCTCGGAACGATGCGCGCGAACGTCTTCATCGGCTTCCCACTCGGCGGTCTCCTGTCCGTGGCCATCGCCGCGGTGGCAGCGGTCGTCTATCTGCCCGAGGGGGTCCAGGTCGACACACTGGGCCAGATCGGCATGCCCGTCGGCCAGGCCTTGGGGGTCCTCGGACTCGCGCTCGCCCTGTTGGGCTTCTTCGCTGCCACTTTCGGAGCGGCTTGTGAGACCGGGCTCTCGGTGGGCTACAGCATCGCGCAGTACTTCGGCTGGCAGTGGGGCAAGTACGTCGCGCCCCTGCAGGCCGCCCGCTTCCACACCGTGGTCCTGCTCTCCACCATCGTGGCGGTAGGGGTGCTGCTCACGACGGCCGACCCGATCATGCTCACCGAGTACTCGGTCGTGTTCAGCGCTGTGGCCCTGCCCTTGACCTACTTCCCGATCCTCGTCGTCGCCAACGACCGGACCTACATGGGTCGCCACGTGAACGGTCGCCTCGCCAACACCCTCGGCACGGCCTATCTGCTGGTCGTGCTGGTGGCCGCCGTCGCAGCCATCCCGCTCATGGTCGTCACGAGGGCGGGACAGTGACAGCCAGGCGCGCCGAGGAGGCGCACGACATCGTCCTGCGGCTGCTGGACCACCAGATCGTCGGACCGAGCGGCACGTTACTGGGCAACGTCGACGACCTCGAGGTCATCGCAGAGGGGCCCGACTGGTTCGTCACGGGGCTCATGGTTGGGCCTGCCGCGCTGAGCCAGCGGCTCCCCGGACTGCTCGGTCAATGGGTGCAGGCGGTCTGGCGTCGCCTGCACACAGCCGAGGACCCGCGACCCGTGGTCATCCCGATCGTCCACGTGACACGGATCGACTCGGCCGTACACGTGAACCGTGCGGCGGCAGAAGCGCTCTCGGTCACCTTCGGACTCGAGACCTGGCTGCGGGAGTATGTCGTATCCCGCCTCCCGGGAGCTCTCGGCGGCAAGGGAACCGACCAGTCGAACGGCCTCGACCCGGCGACCCGTCGGGTGGGCACCCGACACGACCCGCCTCCGGTGCCGGCCCGATCACCGCGTGAGGGAGCCCGGGGCGTCAGCACCTTCATCGGACGGTGGGTCCTCTCGGCTGACGGAGTGAGAGCCGGACGCGTCAGCGAGCTGCGGTGCATGGGCGCTCCGCACGACGAGCGACAGGAGCCGATGCGCGTCGTGCTCGTCCTCTACACGCCGCACCTGGCCGGTTCCGAGCTCGGCTACTCGGTCGACCGGGAGCAGGGACCGGCCCTGGTGCGACGTCTGGTCCGTGTGTGGCAGCGTCATGACCGCATGGTGGGTGTCGAGCACGTTCGGGGGCTCGACGCGGTCCTCGGTGACCTGCGCCTGAGTCGGTCAGCTCGGCCTCGGCACCCGCACGACCTGTAAGCTGAGAGGACGTCGGTGGACGTCCACCAAGCGCCACCGCTCTAGCATGCGGGCGTTTTGCAGACGTGACCTCGGGTACCTGTGTGACATGCAGACTCCATCTCCAAGTGTCGCGCCGGGGGCAGCCACGACTCCGAGCGGGCACGGCATGACGCTGAGTGAAGCGGGGCAGCAGATCCCCGGCACCTTGGACGCGCTCGTCCTGGTTCGCCACGGCGAGAGCATGGGCAACGTCGCCGATGCTCAGGCGCGGAAGGCCGGTGCAGGCCATCTCGACCTCGACACCCGCGACCCAGACACTCCCTTGTCCGAGCGCGGCGTGCGACAGGCGATGGTGCTGGCGCAGCACGTCGCCCAGACCGAGGCGCGCCGCCCCGACGTCGTGCTCAGCTCCCCGTACATGCGGGCGGCCAGCACCGCACGCATCGTCGCCCAGGCCATCGGGATGCAGCCGACCTGGGACGAACGGCTGCGGGAGCGCGACCTCGGAGTCTTCGACGGGCTCACCGGCTCGGGGATTCGGGCGAGTTATCCGGAGGAGGCCGAGCGGAGGTCGCGGCTCGGCAAGTTCTACTACCGTCCGCCGGGAGGAGAGAGCTGGACCGACGTCGCCCTGCGAGTGCGCCAGGTGCTCCTCGACCTGGCCCTGACTCACTCAGGTCGCAGTGTCTGGGTCTTCAGCCACCAAGCCGTCATCATGAGCTTCCGCCTCGCCCTCGAGGGTCTCGACGAGACGACACTGCTCGATCTGGACCGGTCGCAGCCTCTCGCCAACTGTTCGCTGACCCGCTACCGAGGGCGCCCGGGTACGCCTCTGGAGCTGGAGTCCTTCGCCGACGTACGCCATCTCGAGGACGCTGCCGTCGAGGAGACCCACGAGCCCACTGCGACAGAACCGTCCACTCCGCGCGAGAGGAGGCAGGCCGGTGCCTGACGAACATCCCGCGCAGGTGGACGAGGCGCTCCTGCGGGGCTGGCGGCTGCCGGACCCCGGCGGTGACAAGTCCGATCGGGGCACCGTGCTGGTCGTGGGCGGTGCCCGGCAGACGCCGGGTGCAGTCCTCCTCGCCGCCGAGGCCGCGCTCCGGGTCGGAGCCGGAAAGGTGCAGGTGGCCACTGCCGCCGACACCGCCGCGACCCTGGCTGTTGCGCTGCCCGAGGCCTTCGTCGAGGGGCTGCCCGTGCTGCATGACGGCGAGCTGGCGATTGCGGGGGCCGACCGCGTGCTCGAGCTGGCGTCTGCCGCCGACGTGGTCCTGCTGGGGCCTGGCCTGGGTCAGCCCCAGAGCGCGAATCTCTTTGCGGCACAAATCGTTCCCCACCTGGGCACTCGGCTGGTGCTCGACGCCCTCGGGACGGCATACCTCACCGGGCGGCTCGATGGCGTCCGTCATCTGGCAGGCAGGGCCTTGCTCACCCCCAACGTGTCGGAGCTGGCAGCCCTTCTGGACCGACCCGAAGAGGACGTCTCGGACGACCAGCTCGGGGCGGTCCGGGCGGTGGCCGACGCCACCGAGGCGGTCGTCCTCGGCGGGGGAGAGGTCTCGTATGTCGTTCGTCCGGGTGGCGAGTCGTGGTCGTGCGACTCCGGGCCCACCGGTCTCGCGACGGCAGGCTCAGGCGATGCCAAGGCCGGCGCGGCGGCCGGCCTCCTCGCAAGGGGTGCGACCCCCGAGCAGGCTGCGGTCTGGGCGGCGTGGTTGCATGCGCGCGCCGGGGAGGCGCTGCAGGACGCGCAGCCCGGGTTCCTCGCCCGCGACGTGGTCCGCAGCGTGCCGAGGATGCTTCACCGGTTCGAGGCCTGCTAGCACCTGGAGCCGCCGATGGTGCCGGTGTGCGCTCGGTGTCAGGAGCGCAGGTGGTATGCCGGGTGGCCCGCGCCGCTGCTACGGCTGGCCGTGCGGGGTGACGTCCAGTGCCCCGGTGTCGATGACGTCGAGCGCGACGTCGTGCAGCTTTCGGTTGGTGTTCTGGCTGGCGATCCGCAGCAGGTCGAACGCCTGGTCACGGGTCAACTTGTGCTGGGCGACGAGTACACCCACGGCGGTGCCGATGTCGCGATTGGAGCTCAGGGCCCGTTCGAGGTTGTCGACCCGGTCGCGCAGATGTGCGGCAGTGACGGCCTGCGCTGCGTGTGTCGTGAGCAGCAGGCCCTCCGCGAGGTCGTGGTCGTCGAACGAGTTCGGCTCCTCGGCGTAGAAATTGAGGCCGGCCACCAGGTCGGTCCACTCGAGGTTCATCCGGAACGACAGCATGCTGTGCAGACCCAGCTCTGATGCCACGCGACGGCCGTACACCGGCCACCGCTCGTCGGTGGCGAGGTCCTTCGGCTGGTAGATCGTGTGCTCGACGATGGCGTCGACGCAGGGCCCGGAGCCGAGCTCGTACTGCATGGCGTCCGCTTGACGGGCCACGTCGTCCGATGCGGCCGCGGTGACGAACCGGTTGTGGCTGAGGGTTGTGATGCTCGCGGCTCGAGCCCGAGGCACCCGCTCGACGGCCAGGCGTGTGACGGCGCCGAAGGCGTTCCTCGCGTCGGCCCGCCCGAGCGCGCGGCCGAGACGGTCGAAGTCCTCTGCCACGCCGCGCAGGTAGTCGGGGACGCGGTCATGGCTCATCGTGTCGGTCATCGGGCTGAGCTCCCGTCAGTCCCTGCACGCGCAGGGCGCACCGGGACGGGTCGAAGGCGGCAACTCCTTGTCTAATCACGGTCGCCTGTGGTTGGTGGTCGACAACCCGCTGCTGCAGGTCCGAGGGTTCCGTACCCATCTGCTCCCCCCGTCCATCGGGCGTTCTGCGTCGAGCACGCCAGGGCTCCTGTTTGGAATCGACGATCCCGGGCACGTGTCGGATGAGGCCAACGGCCACTCAGGTCATCCACCAGGACCGGCCCGCGGCACCACGACGTCGATGGAGAGACGGTGGAACCGATACCCGAGACACACGAGGCGCTTTTGGAGCTCGAACGTTATGGCGACGTGGACCTACGCCAGGATCTGGAACGCCTCACGGCCACGGCTCGCGAGACGGTGCCCGGTCTGGTGGGCGTCAGCCTGGCCCTGACGACCGACGACCTCGTCCTGACGTATGTCGCCTCCGACTACCGCATCGCGGCCCTCGACGGCGTGCAGTACGCCGATGACGGGCCCTGCCTCGAGGCGATCCGCGAGGACACCATCATCACCAGCGACAGCGACGGGCTGCTCGACGAGTCGACCTGGCTGCTCTTCGCTCAGGCGACGGCCGCCGCAGGGATCCGGAGCACGCTGTCGATGCCTATCCGGCACAGCGGGGTGGTGACGGGGGGAGTCAACCTCTACGGAGCCGAGCAGGAGACGTTTGAGGGCAAGGCTGAGGTCTTGGCCGAGCTCTTCGGCGCTTGGGCTCCCGGTGCCGTGGCCAACGCAGACCTGTCGTTCGAGTCCCGACTGGAAGCCGTCAGGAGCCCTGAACGCCTACGGGGCCAGGCCTATGTCGACCAGGCCGTCGGCCTGCTCATCAGCGCTCGAGGGCTGACTCCGGACGACGCCGAAGGGCGGCTCCAAGCCGCTGCCGCCCGCGCTGGTGTGGCCGTCTTCGTGCTCGCCCGAGCTCTCATGGAGGCCTTCACCGACGATGTATAGGAACCTGCCCTCGCGGCGAAGAGGCTTGGGCGGCTGGGTACGTCGGGGGCCACCCGGCGTAGTCTGGGGTCTTGAGGTCTCCCTTGACCGTTGGTGTCCCAGCCTCAGGGCGGCGACGCGGGTTCCGGCCCGCGGCGCAGGCAGGAGGAGAAGGCAATGGGCGGAACGAGCAGCGCCAGAAGGATCGACAACGATCTCGGTGACCTCCGGATCGTTGCGGAAGCATTCGCCGACCTCGGCTCGCGGTTGGCCCAGCTGCAGCCATTGGATCCGTTCGAGGCCATCACCGCGGTCGCGAGGGAACAGTTCCCCAGGGCAGCGGGCGCGAGCGTCACCACGTTGCGCCACCACCACTTCGTCACCGTGGCCGCCACCGACGACCGGACACGTCGAGCGGACTCCATCCAGTACGAGCTGGGGTCAGGTCCGTGTCTTGACGCCATCGTTGCTCGCACGATGTATCGCCCACGCGACCTGCGCACCGACGAGCGCTGGCCGGCCTACGGCCGTCGCGTCGCGGATGAGCTCGGCCTCGACAGCATGCTCTCCTACCGACTGGTGCTGCCCGCGGACGACACAGTTGCCGGGCTCAACCTCTATGCCGAGCAGCCCGACGCCTTCACGGACCACGACGCCCTCCTCGGTCTCCTTCTGGCCACGCACGGCGTTCAGGTCGCGACGGCGATGTTCTACGGTCATCAGGTGCAGCACCTGAAGCGCGCCCTGAAGACGAACCGAAGGATCGGCGTCGCCATGGGGGTTCTCATGGCGACCCACAAGGTGACCGACGAGCAGGCCTTCGACCTGCTGCGCATCGCGAGCCAGAACAGCAACCGCAAGATCGCCGAGATCGCCGATGACGTCGTGGAGACCGGCTGTCTGGATGTCACGGCCTACCTACCGCACGGCTCGCGCCGACGACCGAGCCCGTCGGCGGCACCCCAGGCCCTGCCCCCTTCTCACACCCCGCCGATGAGCCGGCCGGGCCCACCGTGAGCGCCAAGGCGGCGCTGCTCGCCGAGCTGGCGCGGACCGTGGCCGCCCAGAGCCAGTACCCGTCGTTGCCCGAGCGGCTGTGCCGGGCCGCCGTGCACCTCATGGGTGCTGCCGGGGCGTCACTCACCATCGCCTACACCACGCCTCACCGGGTCACTCTGTGCTCCACGGACGATCGGGCGAGTCGGCTCGAGGATCTCCAGGACGTCCTGGGCCAGGGACCCGGTCCGACGGCCTACGCCTCGGGCCACCAGATCAGGTCGGACATCGGGATGCTGACGCCGCGTGGCGTCGCCGACGTGGACGCGCGGTGGCCCGAGTTCGACCTCGCCGTCCGTGACGCCTTCATCGGGGTCCGCATCACCGCCATCGCGATCCACCCGGACAGCAAGATCATGGGTGTCCTCACCTGTCACCAGTCCCTCGAGACCAGTCCTCTCCTCGAGGAGCCCATCGCACAGTTCCTCGCCGACGCCGTCGGCGTTGCACTGCTCCAGGACCCCGACACGTTGGCCACCGACCTGACCGGGCCGTGGGCCAGTAGGGCCCAGGTCCACCAGGCCACCGGCATGGTGACGGCTCAGCTGCACGTGCACCCCGAGGACGCCTTGGCCCTGCTTCGCGCCCACGCCTTCGCGCACGGCTGGACCCTGGCTCGGGTCGCTGCCGCGGTCGTGCAACGGGAGCTCGACTTCACCGGGGAGCTCAACGAGGACATCACGCGGGACCCTCAGGACGGGACCGGCCGGCCATGAAGATCACTCCCATGGAGGCCATGGCCCGGGCCGCCTCGACGCTGGTATGCGACCACGACGTCACGGACGTGCTCGCGCAGCTGCTCACCGATGCCGCTGAGTCGATGGACGCATCGGCGGCGGGCATGCTGCTTCTCCGACCGCACGGCGTGCTCGAGGTCCTCACCGCCACGTCCCACCGGGGCCTGGACCTCGAGCTCTACCAGGCACAGGAACGTCGTGGCCCCTGCGCAGAGGCAGCGACGACCGATTCGACGGTCGTCGGCAACGACCTGGTCGAGATCCGGGCTCGGTGGCCCGATCTCGCGCCGATGATCGAGGCGGCGGGCTACCTGGCGGTAGAGGCCCACCCACTGCACTGGCACGGGCAGGTGCTGGGCGCGCTGAACCTCTTCCACGACCACGAGCTGACCCACGAGTCGCTGGAGCCGGGGCAGGCCTTCGCCGACGTGGCGACCCTTGTCATGCTCACGCCGAGCCAGCTGAGCCAGCCCGCCGTGGCGGCGCTCGTGGAGGCCGCCCTGACGGGGCGCACTGTGATCGAGCAGGCCAAGGGCGTGCTTGCCTACCAGCGCGCCATCAGCACGGAGCAGGCATACGCGCTGTTGCTGCAGCAGGCGCGGGAAGCTCGACTCAGCGTCACACGGATGGCGGAGACCATCGTCCGGAGCGCCTACACCCGCTGATTCCCGGGCAGCGTCGAGGAGCTCCTCGGTACCGCCGCGTGCGAGTGTCGGCGGCGCGGCGTCGCCCCTCGTGACACCACTCGAACGTTCCGGCTCGGGAGACCGTTCAGACGCCGTGGGTATGTCGGAACCATGACCCACCGCAGCAGCGACACCCTCATCGACACCGTGATCCTCGACGTCGACGGCACCCTCGTGGACAGCAACTACCACCACGCGCTCGCCTGGGCACGCGCCTTCGCGCACCACGAGCTGTTCCCGCCGATCTGGCGGATCCACCGCGCCGTGGGCATGGGCGGGGACAAGCTCGTCGCCCATGTGGCCGGCGACGAGGCGGAGCAGCGGGTGGGGGGACCGTTGCGAGACCGCTGGACGCAGGAGTTCGACCGCCTCATCCAGGAGGTCCGGCCCTTCGACGGGACGAGGACGCTGCTCGAGGCGGTCAAGGCCCGCGGCCACCACCTCGTCCTCGCGAGCTCCGGCCAGCCGCAGCACGTCGAGACGTTCCTCGGGCTCTTCGACGGGAAGGCGCTCGCGGACGCGTGGACGACGGCGGACGACGCGGAGGAGAGCAAGCCGGCCCCCGACCTGCTGCACGTCGCACTCTCACGGGTCGGCGGCTCGGCCGGTGTCATGGTGGGGGACGCGACGTGGGATGCCCAGGCAGCGAAGAGCGCAGGCATGCCGTCGGTCGGTCTGCTCACCGGTGGCTTCAGCGAGGCCGAGCTGCGCGATGCCGGTGCGGCCGAGGTCTTCGAGGGTCCGGCACGGCTCGCCCGGGCTGTCGCGGAAGGGCTCGTGGAGGGCCTTCCGTCCGGACCGTCCCAAGCACCCGGGCGGTGAGTCGAGGATTTGCCCGAGCGGGCATCGGGTAGTGGGTGAGGACCGACCAGGAGGTGACCATGTGGTTCGACCAGACGCTCGACCTGCTCCGCAGGGGCTACGTCTTCACGGCCCGGGCTCGGCAGCGCCGCGAACCCGCTGAAGCAGCAGGTCGTCCGCGGTATGCCGTGACGGTGCGGTTGTTGGGGAAGCCGGCAACCGTCGTCGGCGGGTCCGACGGCGTACGCCTCTTCTACGACTCGTCGCTCATGCGCCGTCGCGGCGCGATGCCGCAGGCCGTCGCACGGCCGCTCTTCGGACGAGGCGCCATCCACGCGCTCGACGGTCAGGAGCACCGCCTCCGAAAGGCGATGTTCGTCGAGACGCTCATGGACGCAGAACGCGTGGCCGAGCTGCTCGACATCACTGACGGCCTGCTCGACGAAGCCCTGCAGCAGTGGCGCGCCCGTGGGGGAGGTGTCGTCTACCCCATGGCGACGGAGGTCTACGGCCGTGCCGTGATCCGGTGGGCCGGGATCGACGTGCCACCCGACGTCGAGGACCGTCGATCCCGCGACCTCGCCGMCATCGTGGACGGCTTCGCGACCCCCGGGGTGCCATACGCCAAAGCCTGGCGCGGCAGGCTCGTCTGCGACCGCTGGGCCGAACGGCTCGTGCGCGAAACGCGTGAGGGACGACGGGCCGTGCGGGCCGACTCCATCCTGTCCCGGGTGTCGGCCCAACGAGATGTCGACGGCGCCCTGCTCGACGTCCACACTGCGGCCGTAGAGCTGCTCAACGTGCTGCGGCCGACCGTCGCCGTGGCCCGCTTCGCCGCGTTCGGGGCCGTCGCCTTGGCCGAGTCACCCGACTGGCGACGGCGGCTGCGCGACGAGGTGCACGAACGCGGTGTCGGCGTCGGTGGGCCTCTGGCCACCGCCTTCGCTCACGAGGTGCGACGCGTCTTCCCCTTCGTCCCGTTGCTGGCCGCCGTGGCCACGAAGGACACCGACTTCGAGGGCTGCCCGGTTCCTGCGGGCCGGCGCGTGCTGCTCGACGTCATGGCGACGAACCACGACCCGCAGGAGTGGGAGCGGCCCAACGAGTTCGACCCCGAGCGGTTCCTCGGCACCGCTGCCGAGTGGAGCCCCCCGTTCGTGCCACAGGGTGGCGGCCGTCCCGAGGACGGGCACCGATGCCCTGGGGAGATGGTCGCCGTCGGCCTCGTGGCCCTGACGTGCGCCCGTCTGGCGGAACTCGGCGGTGAGCTCGTGCGCGGACAGGACCTCGGCTGGTCGTGGAGCAGGGTCCCCGCGCTGCCCCGGTCAGGTGTCGTCGTCGCCGTCGAGGGGTCGGCGTCGTGTCCTGTCGCGCGCGGCGCCGAGGGACGAACCGACCCCGGACGGGCCTCGGCGCCGACTCACGCGCCATCCGTGGGGTAAGGGACGGCCGAAGGGCGCAGCCCTGACCCTGACCGTGTGCCGATCGCCGACGGCCGAGTGACGAGGAGACACCTGTGCCGACCGAGGACCGCATCGCCGATGTCTGGGGTGTCCGCACGCCGTTCTCGCGAGGTGGCGATTGGCCCGTGCGGGTCGACGCCCACCTCGCGCCCGGTGTCGGCTCCGATGACGTCGACCGCTGGGTGCAGACGGCCTCCACCCTGCACTCGAACGGGGACGCCTTCGATATCGCGGTCCGCGACGGTCGGATGGTCGGGGTCCGCGGGCGGCCGGACGACCGCGTCAACCGCGGACGGCTCGGCCCCAAGGACCTCTACGGTTGGCAGGCGATCCAGTCGCCCGACCGCCTGACCCGCCCGCTCGTGCGCCGCGAAGGACAGCTCGTCGCGTGCTCCTGGGAGGAGGCGATGGCGGTCGTCGTCGACCGGACGAAGCAGCTGCTCGAGGAGCAGGGCCCGAGCGCCGTCGGCTTCTTCACGACCGGCCAGCTCTTCCTCGAGGAGTACTACACGCTGGCGCTCGTGGCGCACGGTGGGATCCGGACCAATCACGTCGACGGCAACACCCGTCTCTGCACTGCTACTGCGGCCGAGGCGCTCAAGGAGACCTTCGGCAGTGACGGTCAGCCCGGGTCCTACACCGACGTGGACCATGCGGACGTCATCGCCCTCTTCGGCCACAACGTCGCGGAGACCCAGACGGTGCTGTGGATGCGGATCCTCGACCGGCTGGCGGGGGACGAGCCGCCGGCGGTCATCTGCGTCGACCCCCGCCCCACCCCCGTCGCGCGGGCCGCGACCGTGCACCTCGCACCGCGAGCCGGCACCAACGTCGCCCTCATGAACGGCCTGCTGCACGAGGTCGTCGCGAACGGTCACGTCGACGAGGCCTGGGTGCAGTCCCACACCGTGGGCTACGAGGACCTCGTGCACACGGTCGCGCGCTACACGCCCGAGCTCGTCAGCACGATCTGCGACGTGCCGGCCGACGACATCCGGGCGGCGGCCCGTCTCGTCGGGGAGGCGCAGGCGCTGCTCTCCACGGTCCTTCAGGGCTTCTACCAGTCGCACCAGGCAACGGCCGCCGCGGTGCAGGTCAACAACCTGCACCTGCTGCGCGGCATGATCGGGCGGCCGGGCTGCGGCATCCTCCAGATGAACGGACAGCCCACCGCGCAGAACACCCGCGAGTGCGGGGCCGACGGCGACATGGCCGGCTTCCGCAACTGGAGCAACCAGGCACACGTCGAGGACCTCGCACGGGTCTGGAACATCGAGCCCAAACAGATCCCGCACGCGACGCCGCCCACGCACGCGATGCAGATCATGCGCTACGTCGAGGACGGCTCCATCCGGATGCTCTGGGTGTCCGGGACGAACCCCGTGGTGTCGATGCCTGAACTGGCCCGCATGCGTTCGATCCTCTCGCAGGAGCGGCTCTTCCTCGTCGTCCAGGACATCTTCCTCACGGAGACCGCCCAGCTTGCCGATGTCGTGCTGCCGGCCGCTGCGTGGGGCGAGAAGACCGGAGCCTTCACCAACGTCGACCGCACCGTCCACCTATCGGAGAAGGCCGTCGAACCACCAGGAGAAGCCCGGTCCGACCTCGACATCTTCGTGGACTTCGCCAACCGGATGAACCTGCAGGACAAGGACGGCCAGCCTCTCGTCAAGTGGTCGACCCCCGAGGAGGCCTTCGACGCGTGGCGGGAGTGCAGCCGGGGGCGGCCCTGTGACTACAGCGGCCTCAGCTACGCCAAGCTGCGCGGCGGCAGCGGCATCCAGTGGCCCTGCACCGACGAGGCCCCGGGCGGCACGGAGCGGTTGTACGCCGGTGGTGCCTTCTGGGCGTCGCCGGAGGACTGCGAGACCTACGGGCGCGACCTCGAGACGGGCGCGCCTGTGGAGGAGCAGGAGTACCGCGCGCTCAACCCCTTCGGCCGGGCCGTCATCAAGGCCTCCGACTACCGGCCGCCGCACGAGATGCCCGACGAGGAGCATCCGCTCCAGCTCATCACCGGACGGACCGTCTACCACTTCCACACCCGCACCCGCACCGGGCGCGCGCCCGAGCTGCAGGCCGCGGCGCCGGACGTCTGGGTCGAGGTGTCGGTGTCCGATGCCGAGAGGTACGGGCTGCGCGAGGGGGACCTCGCGGAGGTCGTGACCACGCGCGGCGAGGTTCGCGCCCGGGTGCGCGTGAGCGGCATCCGTCCCGGAGTCGTGTTCCTGCCGTTCCACTACGGCTACTGGGACACGGGCGAGGGCTGGCGACCGGGGGAGCACGGGCGTGCCGCCAACGAGCTGACGTCGACCGACTGGGACCCGGCCTCCAAGCAGCCCATCTTCAAGACTGCTGCCTGCGCCGTGCGCAAGGTCGCCGACGGAGACGGCACGCCGGCCCCGGCCCCGGACAACACCGCGTCGGCGCCGGTTTCAGCGCCGCTGGGAGGAGAACGTCGATGAGGATCGGGACCGTCCTGCGGGACCTTCACCACGACGAGAACGAGCTCGCCCGCACCCTCCTGCGGGTTGCCGACGAGCACCGCGCGGACCACGAGGTGCACCGCATGGGCCGACACCTGGCAGAGTGGTCGACCCGCCACGTGCGCGAGATCGCTTTCATCGCCACCTCCTTCGGCGAGCAGCTCGAGCCCGTCCCGGACAGCACGCCGACGCTGGTCGACGGGGCACGACAGTGGGTGTCCGAGCGCCGAGGACGCTCCGCGGAGACCGAGCTCGTCATGGTGCGCGACCTGCGTGACGTCTACCTCCGTGCCTCCAGCGTGCTGACCGACTGGGAGATGATCGGGCAGGCCGCGCAGGCCATCGTCCATGACGAGCTGCTGGAGCTGGCAACTCGATGCCAGGCCGAGACGAAGCGACAGGCCACGTGGGCCAACGCGAAGATCAAGGAGTGCTCGACCCAGGCGCTGGTCGTATGAGCACCCAGAGCTCCGCGGCCCACGAGAGCGAGACCCGCATCGTGGTGCGGCCGCTCGGGAACCCCCTTCCCCTCGGCTTCCTCGCCCTCATGGTCGCGACGACCGCGGTCGCGATGCTTCAGCTCGGGGTTCTCCAGCCTGACCAGGGACATGTCGTCGCCTTGGGCCTGCTCGTGCTGACCGTGCCGCTCCAGACCATCGCCTGCGTCCTGGGATTCCTGGCGCGCGACCCGGTGGCCGGCACGGGCATGGGAGTCCTCGCCGGGACCTGGGCCGCCGTGGGGTTCACGATGCTCGGCTCAGCACCCGGAGTCACGTCACCCGCGCTCGGGGTCCTTCTGCTCGGTTCAGCCGTCGCGATGACGGTGCCGACCGCGGCGGCGACGACCAAGCTGGCGGGACTGGCCGTCCTGGGTTGCAGCTCTGTCCGCTTCGCCATCACTGGCATCGGCCAGCTCACGGGCTCCCCCGCGTGGCTCACCGCGGCCGGATGGGTGGGGGTCGTGCTCGCCCTCGTCGCCGCGTATGCCGCGCTGGCCTTCGAGCTCGAGGACGTGCGTCATACGACGGTCCTACCCATTGGACGGCGCGGCGCGGGAGCGAGCACGATGACGGCTCCGGCCCGAGACGAGCTCGCCCCGGTCGCACACGAGGCCGGCGTGCGTCAAGAGCTGTGAGCAGGGCGGCACCGGCCAGCCCACGCACACGTGCTGCGAACGCGGCGCGAATGGCTTGTCGCACAATGAAATAAGAACTTCTTCATACCCAGTCCACCGCGATTCACACGCCCACTTCGAGAATGGTTCGACTCTCCTTCGATGGGTATCCGGGGACTAGCAACACCGGCTCGAACGGGCAGCTCGAGCAAGGGGCCGCCCGCTCCTGCGTCGACGGAAGGAACCAGAACCATGACCGAACGACCGTACGAGACCACCGTGCCCGACGATCTGGCCGGTGGCGCCACATCGCCCTCCGCCACCGCCGGCACCCACAGCGCCGGAGCGACGTCCGCGTCGGTCGGCTCCAACGGCGGAAACACGAGCGTCAAGTCCGAGGCCAAGTCGGTGGCCTCCGACGCCGCGGACAGCAGCCGTCGCGTCGCCGACACCGCGGCGGCTGGTGCCAAGGACGTCGCGTCGGAGGCTGCGACCCAGCTGCGCCAGCTCTTGACCCAGCTGCGTGGTGAGCTCGACGACCAGGCCTCCACGCAGGGACAGCGAGCGGTGAGCGGCCTGCGCTCGCTCGCGGACGAGCTGCGGGAGATGGCCTCGAGCTCCTCGCAGCAGGGTGTTGCGGGGGAGGCGGCCGGGCAGGCCGCGGACCGGGCTACGTCGGCCGCGGACTGGCTCGAGAACCGTCAGCCGGGAGACATGCTCGACGAGCTGCGTTCCCTGGCCCGACGTCGACCCGGCGCCTTCCTGCTCGGTGCGGCAGTCCTCGGAGTCGTCGGCGGACGCCTGACGCGGGGGCTCACCGCCGAGAGCGGTGGCGGGTCCGGCGTCAGCAGCGCGACGGCACCGACCCGCTCCGGGACGACGCCTGTCGCCTCCGGCATGCCGAGGTCGGCGGCGATCCCGCCGTCCGAGTCGCCAGTGCGCAGCGAGCCCTACACGGTTGGCGTACGCGACAGCGACACCCACGCCCTGACGTCCATGACGGGGGGCGTGACGTCCGACCCGCCCGAAGAGAGCTACACCGAAGGCCGAGGCGGGGTGCGCTGATGAGCACCTGGCCGGAGAGCAGCACCGACAGGGACACGAGCCCGGGGGGCTCGGCGGGTGCGACGGCAGCAGGCCCGTATGCCGGTGCGGACCCGGCGGTGACCACGACGGACCCGTTGCCCATCGGTCGTCCTGACGAGGACACCGCATACGCGACCTCCCGTGCCGGCTTCGAGAGCTCGCACGAGAAGGCAGAGCACGCGTCCATCGGCGAACTCGTGGGTGACATCAGCCAAGGCCTCAGCACGCTCCTCAGGCAAGAGGTGGAACTGGCCAAGGCCGAGGTGCGCGAGTCGACGGCGCGGGCCGGCAAGGCCGCTGGAATGTTCGGCGGCGCGGCCTTCGCCGCGTGGATGACGCTGCTCTTCCTCTCGCTCGCCGTGTGGGAGTGGCTGTCAAACGCTCTCGAGAGTCGCGGCTGGGCCGCCGTCATCGTCATGGCTGTGTGGGCCGTCATCGCGGCGGTCCTCGCCGCGATGGGGCGACGCACCACCAAGGAGATCCAAGGACTGCCGCGCACGACGGAGACCGCCAAGCGGGTCCCGGACGCGCTGAAGGGAAACGAGGAACGATGAGCACCAACTACCCGACCACCAACGACCCGGATGCGATCCGGGCTGACATCGAGCGCACCCGCGAGGGGCTGAGCCGCGACGTCAACGCCCTCGGTGAGTCCGTGAGCCCCGGACACATCGCGCAGCGTCAGGCCGAGAAGGTCAAAGGCCGCGCTGCTTCGGTCCGGGACCGCGTCATGGGGACGGCATCCGACGCCGGGGACAGGTCCTCTGGCCTGGCGCACAGCGTCGGCGACGCAGCGAGCGACGCCGGCCACACCGTTCAGCGCAAGGCCCAGGGCAACCCCTTGGCGGCCGGTGTCATCGCGCTCGGAGCCGGTTGGCTCCTCGGGTCGCTGCTCCCGGCGTCAGAGAAGGAGCGCCAGCTCTCGGAGACCGTCAAGGAGAAGGCCGAGCCAGTGGTTCAGGAGGCAGAAGCCGTGGCCAAGGACGTGGCGAGGGAGTCAGCCGAGCACCTCAAGCAGCCGTCGCAGGACGCCGTGCAGTCGGTGAAGGAGACAGCACAGGCGGCCGCTCAGGACGTCAAGGACGAGGGCCAGCAAGCCGCGACGAACGTGCGGGAGAGCGCCTCCGAGTCGGCGGACACCGTCCGCGACCAGTCGCAGGGCTGACCTCGGGACATCAGCGCGACGGGGGCGACCGATGATCGTCGGTCGCCCCCGCATCTCCCGGCGCAAGGCTGGTGAACCTCCGCACGACAGGGGCATTCAGAGTGACTGCAACCCGCCTGAGGCTCTCTCATTCGGACCGAGCACATCGGTCACGACGACGTCGTCCCCTTGGCGCGTCCGCTGGGGCGGGGACGGCGGGCGACCTCACGTCGGTGCTGCGCCGAAACGGGGCATGGCGCGATCGGGGGACTCGGCGCAGTGTGAGCAGCAGAAGACCGTGCCGCTCTTCTCGACCCCGTGGCCGAGAACACGACAACCGCAGTGCCCGCACGCCGGCGCCCAGTCCGTGACAGCGCACTCGAGACTGTCGTAGGTGCGCGAGCGGTCGCCACGGGTGATGGTGAAGCTGCGGTCGTAGTCGTTGCCGCACATGTCGCACACACCCATCAGGGCCTCCTCGAGCACGGAGCCGGCGCTCCTGGTGCTGAGATACCCGTCGGACGGGCGGTCAAACCGCCGGAATCCGTTGTGGCGCATCGGTCCCGAGGTCCTGGGGCGGCCGGGTCCTCGACGAGGCAGCGCAGGGCCGCGTCCGGTACAACGACCGTCCCAAGAGGGCCACGAGGGCGGGCGCCGATAACTGCAAGGTCGCTCGGACCAGAGGTCCTACGAGCGTCGATCGGCCACGCACGACGCTCCGTTGGCCGACGCCGACGAGGGCGCCGATCACGAGGCGGAACTCAGCTCGCTCGACGAGTGGCTGTGCGACTCATCGACGAACTGCTCCTGCAGACGCACAACGATCCGCCGGAGACGACGGGACACCTGCATCTGGCTGACCCCACGAAGGTCCCCGATCTCTCGTTGCGTCAGCCCGTCGACGAAGCGCAAGAGCAACAGCTCTCGCTCGTCGTCATCGAGCTGTGAGAGCACGCCCGACAGGCAGGCTCGGTCCTCCGCGCGCTCGAGGTCCCCGTCCGGGCTGGAAAGGAACGTCGCGAGACTCGAATGGTCGTCATCTCCCGGAGAGCAGTCGATCGACAGCGGATGGAACGCCGTCGACGCCTGTGCGACTTCCCGGAGTTCGTCGACCGACACGCCGACGGCCGCCGCGAGGTCATCGTCCGAGGGGGTGCCTCCCAGCTCCTGCTCGAGCTCTTCTCGCACCCCTCTCAGCCGGGCCCGCAGCTCTTGCAGACGTCGGGGGGGCCGAACCATCCAACCGCGGTCACGGAACCAACGCTTCAGCTCGCCCGAGATGGTCGGGACCGCGTACGCGGCGAAGGACGGACCCCGCCCCGGCTCGAACCCGTTGATGGCTTTGACCAAGGCGAGCCGGGCCACTTGAACGAGATCGTCGTGCTCGACACCGCGACCCACGTAGCGGCTCGCCATGGAGCTGCATAGATCGAGGTAGAGAATGACGATCTCCTCGACGATGGGTTGCCGCACGGCGTCGTCGCAGGCTTCGAGGAGGCGCTCGAAAAGGGCGGTTGTCCGCTGATCACGTTCGGTCAGCACCATGCGGGCATATACAGTGCGTGAGGCCATGACTCATCTCCCTGTGCCGGGATGACTGAGTCGGCGCTGTCTTGGACCGCTCTGACTCTCTGACGGTGCCACGACATACGTCTGCGTGCAACACCTGACGACAGCCGTGACCGAGCGGGAATCTGCGCTTTCCTGACGCGCTGCAGACGCAGAGCGTGAGCGTTTGAGATGGCTTGGGCCGGGTACGCCATCGACGTGTCGACTGACGAATTCCACCCTCTGGCCGAGCTGACTGTCAGAGACCTGCTGGCCGAGCTCACTCGTGTCGAGGACCGGCTCCGGGAGCAGGCCCATCATGCTGGTCCGCGACCTCTTCCCGGGCAGGTGAGTCGGGAGGCCGCCCTGCGCAGGCGAGAGCGTCTGCTCCTCGCAGAGCTGGCGGCTCGTCGCGCTTCGTTCGCCGAGCAGCCGCAGCCGACGGCGGCGACGCCGACCCAAGACAGGGCCCCAAGTGATGGAGCGCTTCGTCACGGCGTAGTGCCGGAGCACGAGCAGCGCCTGACCTGACCAAGTACCTGGCTCGACTAGCGAGGCTCTGACGCAGTCCGGTCCGGCAGGCCTTGGTGAGCCTCGCGATCGCTCTGCTCCCCGGGGCGACGCGCGACAACCAAAATGCTGCGATCGCCCTAGCCGCCTAGGCCTCCCTTGTCGCGCCAGCGGAACACAATCGCGGCCGCGTGCGGGTTTGCATGGTTGGTCGATGGGCACGTGACGGACAGGCGCACGTGAGGCGCGCCGACGGCGATGACGTCGAGGACGCGGGAGGTGACGGACGGCGATGGAGCCGATACCCGAAACGGATGAAGCCCTGTCGGAGCTGGAACGGTTCGGCGACAGTGACCTTCGTGGGGACCTGGCGGAGGTGGCAGCGACGGCCAAGGAGAAGATCCCGACGCTGGTCGGTCTGAGTCTGACACTGGTGGCCGAGCAGCTCGTACTGACGTATGTCGCCACGGGTCTGGAGGTCGCCGTGATGGACGCGGTCCAGTACATCGACGGGGGCCCATGCGTCGAGGCGGTCGCGGACGACGAGATCGTGGGGACCGCTGTCGAGGACCTCCTCGACGAAGGGCGCTGGCAGCTTTTTGCTCAGGCGACCGCGGCGGCAGGTGTCCGCAGCACCCTGTCAATCCCCTTCGGAGAGGAGGGGATAGTGACTGGAGGTGTCAATCTCTATGGCGGCCACGCCTCATCCTTCCAAGGACAGGAGAGTGAGCTCGCGAGGCTTTTCGGCGGTTGGGCTCCGGGCGTGGTGTCCAACGCCGACCTGTCGTTCTCGACCCGACTCGAAGCAGTCCGGAGTCCGGAGAGACTGAAGGGCCAGGCGTACGTCGACCAGGCCGTGGGCCTGCTCGTCAGCTCGCGCGGGATCGAGGCCAGCGTCGCAGAGGAACGCCTGTACCTTGCTGCCGCACAGGCAGGTACGAGCGTGGTGGCATTGGCTCGGGCGATCGTCAGTGCGTTCACCGGTGAGGCATGAGGCACGACGGCGGCCATCCGCATCACGACCGGCGGTTCGCAGGTGATGAGCCTGCACAGCCAGGGCCCCTTGGTACTGCATTGCTGGAGTAGGTCTGGAGCCGCGACATCGATGGGGCGACGGTGCCGCCGCCGTCCCCATCGACCAGGCAAGGAAGCGAAGGATCATGAACGTCCCGCCGTACGCGGCACGTGCCCAAAGCTCCCTCGAAACGGGGATACGGCCGGCATGGTCATACGACTCCCGGTTAGGCCTCGCCCCGGACTGAGTATCTGCCGAGTACGATCCAGTGCAATGACGGACACGTTGGTCTGAACCGCCACGCCTGACGGTCTGGGTCAATGACGGCACCTTCAAGGCGCGAGGGAAGCCACGGCCGTCAAGGACGACTCCGGTGATCTGTATGTCCATTTTTCCCGAGTTGAGCACCGCTCGCGACCGCGCGATGCCCCCGCAAGACAACCTTGTGAGGGGCGTGAAGTCGCTGCACATGTCTCCAGACACGGCCCGCACCGATCCGACGAGTGAGTGTTTGACACTCTGCGCCGTGCTCACTGACGGGCTCCAGGCATCTCCCGTTGCACAGCATGCCTCGATCCGTCTCGTCCAGCGCGGTGGCGTGAGCAGCCTGCTGTTGGCGACGACCGAGCAGGCGCGCTGCCTCGATCATCTCGAAGAACGCGTGGGTGAAGGCCCTAGCGTGTCCGCATTGCGTGGGAAGTGCGGGAGGGCCCTCTTGCGGTCGGCAGACGAGCGCCCCCACCCGTGGGCTCGGCTCGCCGAGGAGCTTCCCGGAAGTGGGTTGGCGTCAGTGCTGGCTTCTCGGCTCGTGTGGGACGGCCGACCGGTGGGAGTCCTCACACTGAGCTTCGAGGAGGCTACTGGTCCCTCGGACGGACAGATTGACATGGCGCGGGGTGTTGCCGTGCACATCGGAGCCACCATTGGGATGGCGCAGAAGGTGGCTCAACTCGAAACGGCCATGGTGACCCGCCAGGAGATCGGGCAAGCGATCGGGATCCTCATGGAGCGCTACCAGATGGCTCCTGACGCGGCATTTGCCTACCTTCGACGGCTCTCACAGGACGGCAACATCAAGTTGCACGACATCGCCGAGGTCCTGCGCGTCACCGGGCGACTCCCCGTGGAGTGCGGGCGGCGTCGCGAGCAGCCTGCGGGTGCGGACCAACCGGAAACTAAGGCGCCGGGCGGAAACTGACGCGTTGTCAGCCGGCCCGACAGATCGTCATGCGGCGTGGCTACATGTTGCGCACGTGCAGTCCTCACATGAGCACGAGTCACACGTGCAGTCCGCAGGGCAGTTGTCGCAGTCGCAGGGACTGCTGGGTTCCGTCTCGATGGGGACCGGGGGGATCTGGCCGCTCATGGACTCTCCTTGTAGGGGGACTTCTCCGACGTTCGCTCAGGTTGGGTCAGGAGACGACCGCGTCGATGGCCTTCTTCATCGCACTGGGCTGTTCGGGACGGCGCGGCGCCTTCTTCCGCGCTGCGAGCAGCTCCTCACCGAGCTCCTGCAGCTGCTTGCGCCCGAGGCCCTCGCGGACCTTCGGGAACCAGTCCTGCTCCTCCTCGGCCATGTGGTGCTCGACGTTCTCGATGAGCACCGTCGTCTTGGCGTCGAACCGCTCGTCCGTCGCGTCCATCGCCGCGAGCTCCATGCAGAGCACGTCCGCGACGTGGTGCTCCTCGTACGACTCGAGCACGTCGTCCTCGAGGTCGGGCAGCAGGTCCCGCACGCGGGGGTACATGACCTCGTTCTCGATGTAGGTGTGCACGGTCAGCAGCTCGAGGATCGTGTCGACGATCTTCTGCTTCTGGACCGGGGTCTGGTCGGGCTTGCGGAAGGCGCGGAACTGCTCGCGCACGTCCTTGTGGTCCTGCTTGAGCAGGACGATGGCATCGGTGGACACAGGCGCTCCTTCGAGCAAGGGGGGCGGGGGACGACCGGCAAACTGTGCCGTCCAGCCGTTTCGTACCCATCGCACACTGCCCGAACCACACGGGTGGGCGTGATGTCCTGTGCCACACCCACCGGCGCTTGGAACGCCCTCGGGACGGGCAGGCCGACACCTCTTACGCCTTGGCGCCCAGTGAAGATCTGCGAGTCACCTGTCAGGTCTGGCGGATTGGCCGGCTCACGGGAGTTCGGCCAATCCGACCCTGGGTACGTCCTGGTTGGCGGCGCCGTCTCCTCGACCTCCCCTGTGGTCTGGGAGGCGGCGTCGTCCGAGCGATTCCTTGCTCGAGTCCCTCGGACGCTGCGGGGCGCAGCCTCCAGGGCGCACCGCCGTAGGCCAACGGCTCGGCCTTGGTCGCGAGATCAGTCAGCCCGGAAGCCGGACCGGTGTCGACGACGTGCACGCGTAACGGCATAGAGCGGAGCCGAGGTGTCTCGGGGTGGGAAACGGGTACGGCCAAGTCCCCACCGAACACCGCGCCGCGTGCGCCAGATGCACCAGGACTTCGCATGACGGCATACAGCACCTTCGTTCGTGCCACGCACGTGCTCACCAACGCAGCATGGTTCGGCGGCTCCTTGGCTGGCGCTGTCGCGCTGCAACCAGCCAGCCGCAAGAGTATTGACGCCCGCGACCGAGGCGAGATCGCCGACGAGGGGTGGCGCCGTTGGGGTCCAGTTCAGGGTGCGGCTATCGGCCTGCACCTCCTGAGCGGCCTCGCGATCTTGGCCGATAACAGGCGCCGCGTCGTCGGTCACCCTCCCACGGCGGCGGCCGTCATCCTCAAGACGGCGCTGACAGGGACGGCGATCATGGTCAGCGCCGAGACTTACCGATCCAGTGCCGAGCTCGACGACGCGCTCGAGCACGCTCAGGGGGATTCTGCGGTGGAGGACAAGGCCCACCGACTCACCCACCGCATGAGCTGGCTGCGATGGGCCACCCCCGCGGCCACCGCGGGGCTCCTCGTGCTCGATGCCTACCTCGGCGAGCAGCAACGCGGCGTCGCAGGGCTCCTCGACCCGCCGTCCAGCTTGCGGCGCACGACGTGACTCGCGAATTCGAGTTCGCATTCGAGGGTCGCTACCGACTGCCCGCGCTCGCGTTCGGGATCACTCCGGCCACCGCCCAGGTCGTCGTCACCGCGCATGAGCTGCTTGTGAGGTTCGGGCCCTGGCGACTGCGGACGGCGCTCGCCAACGTCGCCGACACCGAGGTCAGCACGCCTCTGACACACAACCGTCTGGTGCGCCCTGGTGATCCGGGCGCGGCTTGCGTGAGGGGAGACGGTGCATCCCATCTCGGGTTTGGCACGGCAGTGCCGCCCGATGCATGGCTGGGACGGCGAACGCTGTCCAGCTCGGCGGTGACGGACGGCTGTTGGGTTCCTGTCGCGCGGAGACAGGTGGGTGCGCGGCTGGGAGATCTCTGGCAACCCGGCGCCGGTGCCTCACGTGGACGCGTCAAGACCGTAGGGTCGCGCCATGACTCGTCTTCGCGTGCCTACCGTGTTGGCGGTGTGCGCCTGTTGGGCGTTGGCAGCCTGTTCCGGCGACAGCTCGCCCGCGGCGACGGATGCCGCTCGGGCCGCCACCAGCTTCACCGCGTCCGTCGACGCGCAGCCAGAGGCAGCCTGTGCGCTGCTGGCTCCACAGACCCGTCAAGAACTTGAAGACTCCTCGGGTCCGTGTGCCCAGGGGATCAAGGATGCCAACTTGCCGAGCGCTGGGAGGGTGATTTCCGTGGACGTGTTTGGCCAGGACGCCATGGTGCGGCTCGAGCACGACACGGTGTTCTTGGCACGGTTCGGCTCCGGCTGGCGTGTGACTGCTGCTGGTTGCACCCCCCAGGAACAAGATCGTCCCTTCTCGTGTGAGCTCAAGGGAGCTTGACCGTGCGCGCTGCATTCATCGCCATCCTCGTGTTCATTGGGGTCGTGCTGGCTGCTTGCATCTTCGTCGGGCTGGCGCAGCGATGAAGCGGGTACGTGAGCAGGGCTTGACCTTGGCGTTCACGGCCCTCTTGGTCGCGGCGCTTGTCGGGCAAGCGCTGACGGGACTGGCTTCCTACAACCGGCAGGCGGCCGACGCCGGCCTTCCGTTGATGACGCTTCTCCGGTACGTGACCTCCTCGCAGTTCGCCGTCGACGTGGCCGAGAACTGGCAGTCGGAGTACCTGCAGTTCCTCCTCTTCATCCTGCTCACCGTCTGGCTGGCCCAGAAGGGCTCTCCCGAATCGAAGCCGCTGGACACGCTGGGTCGGGAGTCGGACAAGGACCAGAAAGTCGGCCGGTACGCCCAAAGGGACTCGCCAACCTGGGCGAAGGCCGGCGGGTGGCGCCTGCGGCTGTTCTCGCGGTCGCTCGGACTGACGATGGCGGCCATCTTCTTGCTCTCATGGCTGGCCCAGTTCATCGCCGGACGCTCGGCATACAACGCAGATCAGATCCAGGACCTCAAGGCCCCTCTCGACTGGGCTCAGTACGCGGCTGCCCCGGATTTTTGGAACCGCACGTTTCAGAACTGGCAGTCCGAGTTCCTGGCCGTCGCGAGCATGGTCGTGCTGAGCATCTACCTGCGAGAGCGGGGCTCGCCCGAGTCGAAACCCGTGGGGCAGCCGCACGGCTCGACCGGCGTCGACGGCTGAGCGGTCCGCGGGCCCACAGGATGAGCCCGGCGAAGGTGACGATGCCGCACGTGGCGTGTACGACGGGCCGCGTGTGGAGTGTCGTCGAGTGACCTGGATCCTGGGCTCAGCGACGCTCTGAAGGGACGATGTGGTCCTCGATGCGTTGCATGACGAGCATCAGCGCCAGGCCGACCAGCGGAGAGGTGAGGGAGAGGGCGAGCATGAGTGCCTTTCAATGGTGCCGGGTTCCGGCAGACACGGCCCCGACCGTGTCGTCGTTCAGACCTGATCCCCACAAGCGCACTCCGTCACGCTGCTTGTCGTGACGGACCGCGTCCGGGGCGCCGGAGGGGCTCCGGTCCCTCGCCGGACCGGAGCCCTCCTTCCCGAGCGAGATCAGACCCGGGAGTGCAGCGGGGCGAGCTGAACCGCGTCAGAGACCAAGGAGGCGGTTGAGCAGGTTGGCGAGCCCATTGATGCCGTTGCCGTCGAGGAGTCCAGCCACTGCACACAGGAGGTTGCCGAGCAGGTTGCCGGCGCCCGACTGGGCCGTGATGTTGAGGACCACCTGGTTGAGGTCGACGGTGAGGCCGAGCACGTTGAGGTGCAGCGGTCCGAGCACGAGGTTGAGGATGTCGCACGTGCCGGCAGCGGTGGCGTTCGCCACCGTCGTGGTGACCGTCCGGGTCACCGGGATCGTGGCACCGGCGAGGGTTGTCAGGGTGCCAGTGACGATTCCGGTCACGGCGAGCTGACCGTTCTGGTTGCTGAACGACGTCGGGGCGAACGAGCCGGTGAACGTGCCCACGCCAGCGACGACCTGGTTGATCGTCGACGAAGCCGTCGTCCTCGGTGTGGCGGCCGCGGGCGCGGCTGCGGCCGCGGCAGGCGCCGCGGAGGCGCTGGCAACCGGCGCGAGGCCCAAGGCCGCGGTGGTGGCGAGGGTGACTCCGGCGGCGCAGAGCTTGTAGGTGAGCTTCATGGGTGTGACTCCTTCATCGGCGTACGGGCGGCCTCGTGGGCCGTCGGTCACCTCTGAAGAGCACGCCTCACGCATCACATGATGCGAGCTGACAGGACCTATGGGAGATGCCCTGCGCAAAGTTCGAGCACGAACTGGTCCGATCAGTCCGGATATCGGCTATGGATCCCGCGTCATGCGATCGCCGTCAAGGCGTCCGGTCGTCGTGTCGAGGCTCCAGGACGCTGCGGTGGCTCATGTCGTATGCGGCCAGCACCTCCAGCAGGAGCTCGCCCGAACGCTCGGCTACGTCCACTCGATCGTCCGGGCCGGTCTCGCGCAGGACCTCGATGGCGACGTTCTGATGGATGCGCGTCATGACCAGCAGGCTGATACCGCCCGTGAAGGCGTGCCGCCCGAGCTCGTATGCCGACTCCCGGGCGGCCTCGTCGCGGCGGGGCAGGAAGCGCCGCAGCGTCGCGCGGTAGTCCTGGGTGAGGTCGTCGACGACGAGCCGCGCCGGCCGATGGGGGCTCACGTGCGTTTCTGGGGCTGGGAGCCAGAAGAGGGGAAGTTCCGTGTCGCGGCAACCTCCGCGAGGAGCTGCACCCCTTCCTCGAGATCGAGGGCAGTAGGGATCTGACCCGTGCCCATGCCGAGCCGGACCATCGCGAAGGCTACCTCCGGCTGGATCCCGACAAGCACGGTCAGCGCGCCGCGCAGTCGTGCCATGTCAGCGATCCGGCGCAACGTCAGCGCGGCGAAGGAGTCGATGACGTCGAGAGCTGCGACGTCGATGATGACTCCGCGCGAGCGGTGCTCCCCGATCTGTTTGACGAGGTCGTGCTCGAAGCGGACCAGCTCGGAGTCGTCCAGGGCAGTGTGGATCGACGCGATCAGGGTCGATCCCTGCCGCATGATGGACACGAGCGCTGGTCCGCCGTTCACGAGGTCGAGTCGACCTCCTTCCGAGTCACGGCGTATCCGAGGAGCCTCTCGGCCTCTTCGAGCCCACCTTGCAGGTCGCCGATGGTGTTCATCTTGCTCAGGTCGACCCCGATCGTCACGAGGGTCTGCGCGATCTTGGGGGAGAGCCCGGTAATGATGACGCTCGCACCCATCAGGCGTGACGCGTCGACCGTCTGCACGAGGTGGTTGGCGACCGCCTCGTCGACGTCCGGGGAGCCGGTGATGTCGATGACGACCACCTTGGCGCGGTGCTTGCGGATCCCTGAGAGCAGCTGCTCGGTGAGCTGTTTCGCGCGCTCGCTGTCCAGCACCCCGATGATGGGCAGGATGAGGAGCCGCTCGCGCACCGGTAGCACGGGGGTCGAAAGCTCACGGATGGCGTCCTGCTGCTGGCGGATGACGCGTTCCCGCTCATCGACGAAGCTGACGGCGACGGTGTTGGCGATGCGGTTCGCCGCCGGTTCGTAAGCGTCGAGCACCTCGTTGAGCATCGAGAAGTCACGCTGGTACTTCTCGAAGAGCGAACGCGCCAGGACGTCGCGTAGCAGCAGCACGATCCCGACGACCTCGTGGGTTTCGACGCCGCGCGGAATGATCCGCTCAGAAAGGTCCCTCGCGTAGTGCTGCAGCGCCTCGACATTCCCCGTCTCGAGCACCTCGACGTAGTTGTCGTAGACCGACGTGGTCTCGGCGGCCATCTCCTGAGGAGTCATCGCCGTCAGCAGGTGGGCCTGCTGGATGCGTTGTGACCACTCCTCCTGGAGCCGGGTCCGGTGCTCTCGCAGATGCGCCACGAGCTGCGACAGCAGGTGGCCGCTCGGTCCGGACCTGGCGGAGTCGTGCTCGGGTGCGGCGTGCACCGGCTGGTGGTCGGTGGTGCGGTCATTCATGGTCTGCCTTCTCCCATTTCGTCATGGTCACTGTGGTGCCGTGGCCGGGCTCGCTCGCGATGGCGAACTCGTCCATGAGGCGACGGACGCCCGGGAGGCCCAGGCCGAGTCCGCCGTACGTGCTGAACCCGTCGTCGAGCGCGCGTTCGACATCGGGGATCCCGGGTCCGCCGTCGCGGGCGACGATCTGGATGCCGCGCCGCGGGACCTCGAGCAGGTTGACCACGACCTCGCCGGTGCCGGCGAAACGGACGATGTTGCGGCATACCTCCGACACGGCGGTGGCGATGACCGTGAGGTCGGTGGGCCCGAAGGCCAGGCGCGACGCGAGCTCGCGCGCGGCCCCACGGGCCGTGACGATGTCGGGGTCGATGGTGACCGGGATGGTCAGACGGTCGTCGCGTGGCTGGCCCCGCTCGAGCAGCGGCTGGCTCAACCCGGCGCAGGGCTCGCACTCGAGCAGGTGCTGGGCCGCGCGAACCTCCCGCTGACGTCGCTGATCGCCGCTGCTGAGCGCCATGAGGACCGCCCGGCACTGCTCGGTCGGAGGCTCGATCTGCGCCGCAGCCAAGAGGTACTCGACACGAAGTCGAGCGCGCGTGCGGTTCAGCTGGGCTGCCACAGCGCCTGCCGTGCTGCCCTCGCGCGCGGCGAGAGTGCGCGTGTCCGTTCCCTTGACCTCGTGGTCCAGCAGGGTGCGGCGCTCGCGCTCGGTCAGGCGGGCCAGCGCGGTAGCCATCGCGGACTGCTCCTCGTCGAGCAGGACCTGCGTCTCCGGAGGATCGGGGGTGCTCAGGTCGACGACGCGGTGCTGGTTTCGATGCTTGCGGTCCACGTCGCGCCACATTGACGCCACGACGTTGCGGGCTGTCACGATCGCGTACGGCTCGAGCATGCCCGGCTCGATGGTGGGGCTGGCCGCGAGGACGCGGGTGAGCGTCTCCTGGACCAGGTCCTCCGCGGCCGGGTGAGAGCCGACGCGGGCGTGGACGATCCGGCGGACCATGGGTATCAGGTCCGCGACGTCCTCAGCGCTGTGACCGGAGCGGCTCCCTGCGCGTTCGGTGGCGCTCACGCGCTCTACGTACCCAACCTGTGCCTTCCACCCGACCCATGCGTGGGGAGGGGGGCGTCCGGGCGTGGCTGGGACCATGCCTGCGCCTGCTGGGCGTTCGCGACGCTGTACGCAGCGCTGATGGTCGGACGGTGTTGCCGGGCTGGAGTGAGCGTGTCTGTGGAGCATCCGCCCGCCCCGACGGACCCCACCGGTCTGGCGCTGCCAGGCTCGGTGAGGCCGGGCGTGCTGCGTCCCTTCCGTCGAGGGCGCTTGGTTGGTGATGTCTGGCGAGGCCCCGGGAGCCGTCAGGCCGGCCCGGGGCCCCCGACGACGGTGTAAGGGGGAGGGGGATCGCCGTCGTCACCCTCGTAGACGCTCGAAGGCTGAAAGCATGACGCGGTCCAGGCTCCAGGCGGTCGACGTGCTCGGTGTGGCGACTACCCGTGCCGGACCGTGGGGGATCTCCGCGGACGGTTCGAGGGCGGCGGGTTGATGCCCGCTACCGCCACCTGTTCGTCCCGGACGCATTCGTACCGCCGCCAAGTTCCCTGTGGTGGCTACGCCTGAAGGCGTTTACAGGAACGGGATAGCGGGCACATGGAAGCTATGCGTCTACGCGACCACGACAAGGGAGACCTGGCCCTTACGGCTCTGACCCTGGCGGTCGCCGCGGCGGCAGCCGCGAGTGGAGCCGCTCGGTGGGCCAGCCGCCGCCATCGCCGACGCCGCGACTGCGTGCACGTGCACGTGCAGCGACCCACGTCGAAGTAGTCGCCCGCTCGCAGGAGACGGCGACCTCGATGGATGGTCATTTTCGAACCGCTAAACGCCGCCCTGCGGCTCACTCGGTGCCTATTCGTCGGTGCGCGTACCCTCCGGGGCAGATCCTGACGCCGGAGGGCCTGACTGGCTGGGGAAGAACGCCTGACCGCCTTGCAGCACGCCGTGCGCCGCATCATCAATCGGCACGGCGGACTGATTGCGGCGCAGGGTGGCACCTAGGTGTGGTCCGCGAGAAAGGTGTCGAGCTGAGCTGGGTGACCCCCACTCAGTGTGCGGTCGAGGAGATCCCTCGCGATCACGGAGTCCTCGTCCCCTGCGCGACGATGATCGGTGTTCCGTCGAGGCCGTGTGCGGTCACGGGTACTCCAGCCTCGAAGGGCAGCGTCCTGAGGAGGATCGCTGCCCCCGCGTACCGGCGCGGGTCGGACAGGACGAGACCGCCGGCGAAGGCGGCCCCGCGGCTGAACCCGACGAGGACGACCGGGCGGCCTTCCGGCGCGACGGAGTCGAGCCACTCGGTGAACCAGGTGTGGGTCTCGGAAGTCACTCCGCCACGAGCCGGCCGATCCCGGGGTTGGCGAACCACGCGAAGCCCCTGCCCTCCACGATCGGTGCCCGGACCGCGGCAGGCACCGGTGCGCCCCAGCCGACCCGCGCCGAGGCGGCCGCCGCGAAGGCCGTCGTCGAGCAGGCCACCAAGGCCGTCGAGACGTTCACCGCGCCCGGCAGCCCACTGAAGGGAGTCGGAGGCCTCAAGGGCCGGATCGTCTACTACGTGCCGGCCACAGGCACTGCGGATGATGACCGGGCGCTGCGGCCACCACGAACGTCGCCGTCCCCTACCGGCGGATGGTCACGGCGGGGAACGTCGGCGGTCTCGAGCTCACCGCCGAGGGGGAGAAGTCCGGTGCCTGGTACGGCTCGACCGACTACCGGGACGGGTTCCGCGAGCACTGGGGTCTCGCCGGCTGACCGGCCGTCCCGAGACGTCCGTACGCGCGCACGCACACGACCCCTCCACGTCGGCACGTGGAGGGGTCGTGAGCGTGTTCGGCCCGTGTCATCGACGAAGCGGCGTCACCAGAGGTAGGAGGTGCCGTGGGCGATGTTGTAGTACATGCCGATGTGTGTGTAGAAGTTCATCGCGCCGAAGAGGAGGAACACCGTGCCACCGACGAACCAGGCGCGAGCGGCCCACAGGAGCAAGGCGGCTCGGTCGGTCAGCTGAGCCACGGCGAAGAGCAGGGCTCCGAGCGCGACGATGCCCCAGAGGCCGCCGAGGAACAGGGCCTCGAGCAGTGGCAGGTGGCCGAAGCGTCCGCTGATCGGCTCCTCGGGCGGAGCGGCGCCGAGCTGGAAGCGGACGAACGAGATGGCCAGGACCCCCATGGCCAGGCCGAGGGCGCCGACGAAGACCGACACCGGCTTCAGGGCGCGTAGGGCGGTTTCGACGGCCGTGTCGGCGTCGGCGTCGGCGTCGAACAGTGCCCGATGACGCCACAGGTAGACGGCGGCGAACAGCAGGAGTGCGCCGAAGCCGGCCGCCGGCTGGCCGAAGGCGATGTTGGCGTACTCGAAACCCTTGCCGCCGAAGGGCCAGGTCACCGTGGTGTGCAGGCCGAGCACGAGCAGGATCAGGCCGGTCACGCCGAAGAAGCCGGCCCACCCTTCGCTGTCGATGTGTCTGCCGCGGATGAGGTGGACGAGGAACCAGGCGAAGCCCAGCAGTCCTGCCCCTGCAGTGATGGCGACCAGCTCGTTGTAGACGACCACGTCGTCTGCCCTCCTTCTTCGACGGGCTCGGGGTGGCCGGGCCGTCAAGTGTGTGTCTGTTCGTGGTGATGGGTGGGACGCCACGGTGCTGCCGGGGCGTCAGGGTCCATGCCGCTGCTGTGTCAGCGGCGCTCGGGGAGCCGCTGCTCCGAGGTCTCTCGCGAGGTCGGGTCTGCTGGGCGGGTCGACGGATCGTCCCGGGTGCTGTCGACGATGCCGAAGACGAACCACGCGACCACGAAGAGGATGGTGATGGCCGCTGGGACGAGTACGTCGCCGGGCGTCATGATGGGTTCCTTTCCAAAGAGGCTGTACCTGCTGATTATCGCTACATTGTGTGTAGCGATAATCATCGTCGTTTTGTTCCCGGAAGGAGCGACATGACACCTGAGCGAGGTCGACCCCGTGACCCCCGGACCGACGACCGGATCGCCGGCGCGGCCCTGGAGCTGTTGCGCGAGCACGGGCCAGGTGGTGTCCACATCGACGCGGTGTCGTCCCGGTCCGGTGTGGCGCGCACGACGATCTACCGCCGCTACCGGGACCGGGGGGCCCTCCTGGCCGCGACCCTCGAGAAGCTGGGGGACGAGCCCTTCCCCGCACCCGAGCTGCCCTTGGAGGACAAGCTGCGCTGGGTGCTCGAGCAGGCCCGCACGCTCATCGAGGAGCAGGTCGGCCGTGGAGGTGTCGCGACCGTCCTCGCGGGCACCGACCCCGACTTCAGCGCGGCCCTGCAAGCCCGGATCGTGAGTCGACTGAAGGCTCTGCAGGGGCAGATCGACGCGGACATCCGCTCGGGCCGCATCCGTAGCGGTACCGACGCCGAGACCCTCGCCGGACTCGCCTTCGGTGCCTGTCTCGGCGAGCTGCTCCAGCACGGCCGTGTGCGACGGCGATGGGCCGACTCCCTCGTCCCTCTGCTGCTGCACGGCACGAAGCCCCGCGCCTGAGCCTCGAGCACGCCCCGATGCCGCCCGATGTCGGACGGGGCGTCGGTCCCGGGCTCAGACGCCGGACGGGACGGTGACCCGGACGACGAGCGGCTCGAACATCTGCGGCTCGCCCTCGGGCACGAGGGCGGTCGCGCCGTATAGCCAGTCGACGAACGCATAGTCGCGTACGTCACGCGTGCGCATGACGTCGTTGCGCCACAGCCGCTCCTCACCGGTGAGGTGCCAGAGCGCTCCCCAGGCGCGGGCCGTCGTCAGGACGCGTCGGCAGTGCTCGGGGCGCACTGCCTGATAGGCCGCGAGGGCTGCGTCCCAGTCGAGAGTGGCGCCTGCGGCGCCGGTGGACACCTGTGCACCGACGTGCTCCGAGAGCACCCAGGCGTCCTCGATGGCCATGACGGCACCTTGAGCGAGGTATTGCAGGGGCGGGTGCGCGGAGTCGCCGGTGAGGGCGACGCGTCCGACGACCCACTGGTCGATCGGGTCCCGGTCGTACATCCGCCACCACTTGTCCCGCCACATGAGCGGCAGTCCGGCCCGGACGTTCTCGCACGTCTGGTCGAAGGCGGCGTCCAGCTCGTCAGGGGTGCCCCAGTCCTCCTCGCCGGCGAGAGCCTTGGCGGACTCGAAGACCGCGACCTGGTTGAACATCTCGCCACCCCGCAGGGGGTACTGCACGAAGTGGCACTTCGGCCCGACGTAGACGACGACGTCGTCGAGCGCGATGTCGAGCTGCTCGACCTGGCCCGTCGGGACGGCGCCGCGGTAGGCGACGTACGCCGACGACACGGGCTGGTCGTCGGAGACGAGCCGCCGTGCGACGGAGTGCAGCCCGTCGGCCGCGATGACGACGCGGGCCGTCTCCCGGCCGTTGCCGTGGACGACGGTCGCACCGTCGACCTCCTGCTCGTAGGCGGTGACGGCCACGTCGGTGACAAGGTCGACACCGGCACGCTCGCACGCCCGCAACAGCGTGCCGTGCAGGTCGCTGCGGTGGATGACGACGTACGGGAATCCGTAGCGAGCGCGTGCGTCGGCCAGGTCGAGCCGGGTCAGCTCGGAGCCGTCCACGGCATCGCGCATGACCAGGTTCTCGGGTACGACGCCGAGGGACACGACCTCGTCGAGCAGGTCCCACTGGTCGAGGATCCGCGTGCAGTTCGGCGCGATCTGCAGGCCGGCTCCGACCTCCCCGAACTCGGCGGCGCGCTCGAGCACCCGAACGCGAAGGCCCTTGCGGGACAGGGCGAGCGCGTTCGCGAGGCCGCCGATCCCGCCGCCAACGACGATGACGTCAGGGTGGCCGGCGAGGGGCGTGAGGTCGGCGACCTCGGCGACGTCCTTGCGGTGAGCGGTCATGACGAGTCCTTTCGAGAGCTTTCGCGGTCAGAGCCAGCGGGGGAGGGTGGGGACGGTGCCGCCGTCGGCGTGCAGTCCGGTGGCTGGTCGGCCGGAGAGGTATGCCGTGAGCTGCGCGAGCGGCCCCCGGATGGTGGTCGGGTGACCCGCCCCCAGGGCGGCCCAAGTTCGGTCGTCGTCGGTGGGTGCCAGCTCGAGGGCCGGGCCGTCGGCTCCCACGGAACGCCTGGCGGTGGTGTCGTCCAGCAGCGCCGCGATGAAGTCCGCGGGCAGGTCGTCGAAGGTCACGACCCCGCCGAGGTCGACGGCGTGAACCATGACTTCGCGCGACCGCATCCACGGGATCTCGGTCGCGGGTACGGTGCGGCCCTGGGCGGTGCGCACGTGCCTGGCCCACTGCTCGGGGGTGAGGGCGTCGAGCGAGTCCGCCAAGCGGGCCGCCGACGAGGCCATCCCGTGCCGCAGCTCGGTCGCGGGACGCTGCGACCCGGTCTCGATGTCGGCGTCGCGCTGCTCAGGGGAGGAGTACATCGTGGTCTCCTCGCCCGTGCGTGCCCAGTGCACGAGGTTGCCGAGCGCGTCGGCGTTCGCGGCGACGTGGGCGACGACGTGCCTGCCCGTCCAACCGGGCAGGGTGCCCGGGGCGGCGAGGGTCTCGTCGTCGAGGCTCTCCAGCGCCTTGAGGAAGAGGTCGGTGCCCTCCCGCATCCACGCGAGGGTCTGCTCGGGGGCGGTGGACATCAGCCGCGCCCGTCGTCCACGACGACGTTCTCACATCGGCCGAGGCCCTCGACCTCGGTGACGACCTTCTGCCCTGCCATGAGGTAGCGAGCCGGCGTGCGGGCGTGTCCAACGCCTCCGGGGGTCCCCGAGGCGATGAGGTCGCCGGGCTGGAGCGTGATGATCGTCGAGACGTACTCGACGAGGGCGACCGGGTCGAAGAGCAGGTCACCGGTGTTGTTCTCCTGCACGACCTCCCCGTCGACCTCGGTGCGGATCGCGAGGGTCGGACGCACCCCGCCGGGCAGCTCGTCGGGCGTGACGAGCCACGGGCCGACGGGCGTGGTGGCCTCCCAGCTCTTGCCCTGGAGCCACTCCTTGGTGCGGAACTGCCAGTCGCGGGCGGTGATGTCGTTGAGCGTCGCGAAGCCGGCGATCGCGGCCTCTGCCTCCGCAGTCGTCGCCCGCCGCACGGGCGCACCGATGACGATCGCGAGCTCGCACTCCCAGTCGAGCTGCTCGGTCTCGACGGGCCGCTGGATGTCGTCGTGCGCGCCGATGAGGGTCTCGGCGTACTTGCTGAAGAGCGTCGGATAGTGGGGCAGGTCGCGCCCCATCTCGAGGATGTGGTTGCGGTAGTTGAGCCCGACGCAGACGACCTTCCCCGGTCGGGTCACGACGGGGGCGTATGCCGCCGCGCCGAGGTCCACGGTCGCGCCGGCTGCCGCTTCGGCCGCCTCGCGCCAGTCGGGCTGTGCGAGAAACGAACCCACGTCTGGGGCGCCCAGCCGCGTCGCGGTCGTGCCGTCGATGCGGACCGCCCCGGTCGTGCCGTCGGCGTGGCGGAGGGTGGCGAGCTTCATCGGGGAAGTCCTTCTGTGACGGGGGCGGAGACGGAGGTGCGGGCGAGATTGAGGGCTTCGAAGATCGGGCTGTCGCTGAAACGGAAGAGATCGAGCGCGCCTGAGTCGGAGTCGGCGGCGGAGGCCTCGGAGCGGATCGACAGGGGCTGCCACGACGGCACGACGAAGAGGTCGCCACGGGTGACGCTCCAGCTCGTGTCGCCGACGGTCACGGTGCCGGCGCCGTCGAAGACCTGGAAGACGGACGAGCCGACCTCCTGGCGGGAGGCGGTCTCGGCGCCGCTCCGCACCCGGTGGAACTCGGTGCGGATCGTCGGCAGCACGTCACCGCCGTTCGTGGGATTGGTGAAGCGGACCGCGGCGTGCCCCGGCTCGACCGTGGCGGCATACCCCTCGTCCTCGAGGTCGAGCTGGTCCTGGAGGGCGAGGTTCGTGTCGGCCCAGCGGTAGGCGAGGAGCGGGCTGGCCGGCGTCGGGCCGGGGACGGAGACGGGGCGGAGGCCCGGGTGACCCCAGAGCCGCTGCGACCGCGAGCGCTCAGGCGTGGCGCGCTCGGCGTCGGAGATCTCGTCGCGTCCGAACTCGAAGAACTGGGACTCGGTGTAGCACTGGAACGGGATGTCGAGCCCGTCGATCCACGCCATCGGCTTCGCGGCTGCGTTGTGGTGGGCGTGGAGGTTCCATCCGGCCTGGGGGAGGAAGTCGCCGCGGCTCATCGGCACGGCGTCCTGGCCGACGACGGTCCAGACCCCCTCACCCTCGACGACGAAGCGGAAGGCGTTCTGGGTGTGGCGGTGCTCGGGGGCGTCCTCTCCCGGCATGAGGTACTGGATCGCGGCCCAGAGCGTCGGGGTCGCGAAGGGGCGACCGCCGAGCGAGGGGTTGGCGAGGGCGATCGCCCGGCGCTCGCCGCCGCGACCGACGGGGACGAGGTGGCCGGCGCGGTCGGCGAGCTCGAGAAGGGTCTGCCACGGCCAGAGGTGCGGCGTCGCCTTGCTCTGGGGGTGGGCCGGCATGAGGTCACCGATCTCGGTCCACAGCGGCACGAGGAGCTCGTCCTCGAAGCCGCGGTAGAGGGCCTCGAGCTCGGGCGAGGGGGTCGGCTGGTCGGGGGAGTCGACCGCCTCGATCTGCACGGGGGAGGTGGCTGCCTGGGTCATGGTCGTTCCTTTCATCAGTGGACGAGGACGTCGGCGACGGAGCGTGCCCGGACGGCGGGCTTCGTGACGACGGCGGTCACGGCGAGGAGGACCGCGGCGAGTCCGGCCGCGACGGAGAAGGCGAGGAAGTTGCTGCCGACGCCGAGACCGGCGTCGAGGAGGAGGCCGCCGACCTGCGGGGCGAGCACGGCACCGAGGCGGCCGACGCCGAGCGCGAAGCCGAGCGACGTGCCGCGCAGGGTGGGCGGGTAGTGACTCGCGACCGCCGCGATGATGAGGCACTGAGTGCCGTGGGTGCCGACACCGGCGAGGATGAGGGCGGCGTAGATCGGGGTGGCGTCGCTCGGGTAGGTGAGCAGGAACGCGAGGGCGACGGCAGCCACCGCCGCGGCGACGACCGCGCTCCGGAGCGGCCCGAACCGCACTCCGGCCCAGGCTGTGACGACCGAGCCGAGCACGGCGCCGAGGTTGAGGGCCAGCAGGAACGTCAGGGGCTGACCCATCTCGAAGCGGGGGTCGGAGCCCATCAGCTTGGGCAGCCACGTGCCGAGGCCGTACCAGGCGAAGAGGGTGGCGACCGTGGCGGCGGCGAAGAGCACCGTCGGTCGGAGGAACCGCCCGCGCAGGATCGTGCGGAAGCCGGGGGCGTGCGTCTCGGTGGTGTGTTCGCTCTCGTCGTGGACGAGGCCGAACTGCGCCTCGACGGCCTTGCCCTGGGCTACCCGGCCGTGGGCTCGCAGCCACGTCGGCGACTCGGGGAGCAGGAGGTAGCAGAGCGGCAGGAGCACGAGCACGGCAGCGAAGGCGACGGCATACATGGAGCGCCAGCCGTGGGCGGGCAGAAGCCAGAGGCCGAGGACCGCGGCGACGGAGCCGCCGATCGGTACTCCCGACATCATCATCGTCGAGACGGTCGAACGATGCTTGCGCGAGACGAACTCCGCCGTCAGCGCGTTGGCCGACGGCACGAGGCCGCCGAGGCCGAGACCCGCCAGGAAACGGAAGCCACCGAACACCTCGGCATTCGGTGCGAGGGCACAGAGGGCGGTGAAGAGCGAGAACCACAGGGTGGCCCAGAGGATCGTGCGTCGTCGTCCGAGCTTGTCGGAGAGCAGTCCCGCGCCCAGGGCACCGACGAGCATGCCGGTGAAGGCGAGGCTCCCGATGAAGCCGGCGGAGGTCGGAGTGAGGTCCCAGCCCTTCTCCTCGAGGAGGCTGGGGAGGGTCGTCCCGTAGACGATGAGGTCATAGCCGTCGAAGACGACGATGAGCCAGCAGAGGAGCGTCACGAGCCACGCGGGCCGACGGGCGGCCAGGGGCCGGTTCTGGGTGGGGGGCGTCATTGCCATAGGCACGACTGTGGACTAGGTTCGCCATGCCGGAACAGATAATTCTGCTATGAGGAATCGATGGCCCCGGATCGCGCCCAGAAGAACCGCCCCCAGTACGCCCTGACGAGCGTCGACCACGCTCTCCGTCTCGCCGTCATGCTGCAGGTCGAAGGCCCGCTCAGCGTCACCGACGCCGCCGAGCGGTTGGGCGTCGCCCGGTCGACGGCCCACCGGCTGCTCTCGATGCTCGTCTACCGCGACTTCGCGCGGCAGGCTGAGGACCGCCGTTACCACGCCGGCCCCGTGATCTCGTTGACGGCGGACTCGCAGTCACGCACCGCACTGCTGCGCACCATCGCGATGCCCCACCTGCACGCCCTCGTGGGCCGCCTCGGCGAGTCGGCCAACCTGCTCGTCCTCGCGGGCGACTACGCCCGCTTCATCGGCTCGGTCGAGAGCAGCCAGGCCCTGCGGGTCGGCAACCGCGAGGGCATGGTCTTTCCTGCCCACCTGACATCCGGCGGCAAGCTCATGCTCGCCGATCTCACCGTCGAGGAGCGGGCCGAGCTGTACGCCGCCGACCGCTGGGACGGACGCACCGACGAGCGGCCCGACCTGAGCGCGCTGGGCCAGGAGCTCGACGTGGTGCGCGAGCGCGGTTTCGCCATCAACAAGGACCGCACGGAGAGCGGGGTCACCGCGGTCGGCCGGGGCGTCCGCGTCGGCGACCGGGTCACCGCAGCCGTCACCGTCTCGATGCCGACGGTCCGCTTCGACGAGTCCCGGCTCGTCGACGTCGTCAGCGCGCTGGCGCTCGCTGCCCGCGATATCGAGCATGACCTGAACGCGGCTCTGCGCGTCGAGAGCATGGCCGCCGTCGTAGCGCCACATCCGGAAATGGCGTGAGCTTCGGAACCCGTAATGGTCTCTGAGTTCCTCATTGTGGGCATGGCGACACGGTAAGGACCCCCGCCACGACCTGTGCAGACCCGGCGGCGCAACGCGGGATGGTCGGGCGTCATGCCCTCAACGCGGCACGAGGGACATATGGGGGTGAAGTGACCCACTCTCGGCCGTTGTGCTGCGCAGCGACCCGATGAGGAGTACGCCGGGACCTTGGGCTTTCAAACGCACAGAGTCCCAAGGGCTTGGTCAGCCCGTCTGCAAAGCTCGTACTCGGAGGAGGGCAAGCCATGATCAAACGCTTATCTGCCACAGCCATCGCCGGAGCATTCGCGATGATCGCCTTTGCGCCCGCAGCGTCAGCGGATCCCAAGACCACGACGATCCCGTTGACCTGCAACAACGGTCAGACGCTTGAGGCAGCCTTCAACGGGAACGGGGACTTCACTCCCGGGCACGTGGTCGGCAGCACGCAAACGTTCGTCATTCAATCCCTTCAGGCGACAGCGACGTTCACGCCCACCGGTGGCGACCCCGTCGTCGTGCAGCAGCTCGACACGTCCAAGCCGCACGTGCACGGAGATCTCGTGACCTGCCATTTCGACTTCGTGCGGGAGACCGCAACAGGGTCCTTCCACGGGGTCGGGACCTCAGTCGTCTTCATCACGCCGGCTTCGTAGCGGACATACGAGGGTGCGCATCGGTCGAGCTCCGAGCTTGACTTGATGCACTACAGCGCGGACTCCGCGCTGCCCCATGGGGAGGTGCGACGAAGCTCGCGGTCTACGGCATAAGCGCGTATCTCACTGGTCGCAGGAGGCTGGGTCTGGACGATGTCCCGTGATCTGGCCGGCGTCATGGGCGTCATGTCGCTGGCCGAGTCAGACCGGAGTCCGGCGCCGCGATCAGGTGGCGGGCTCTCAGGGCAGCGGACCCTTGGGTCCGTGGTCCCTCTGGAACTGCACGGCCTCCTCGATGGCGTCGGCCGTGGCCTCCCGCGACGACGGGGCGGAGCCGTCGTCTGAGCCCGAGTCCGATGATCCGGACACGGCCGAGGTGACCTTTGAGGTCGCCGTCCTCGCGGCATCGGCCACCTTGTCCGCGACGACCGGCGCCTGTTCGCGCACCAGCTGTGCACCCTGGTGTGCCTTCTCCTGCACGCGGGGGTCGTCCTTCAGCTGGCCGATCGCGCGCATGAACTGCTCGTAGGGCTCCCGCCCGGCCCGCGAGCCGAGCAGGAAGCCGACCGCGCCGGCGGTGACGATGAGCAGTCTCTTCATGAGGGGCCTCCGTTTGTCGGGTCGTCGCCCTAGGTCGGGCGCCGACGATCTCCATGACGCATACCCACCACCGCCTGGTTCGGCATCAACGCACGGCCGGTCGCGGGCCCCGTTCCACCTAGGGTTCGGCTCTCGTTGGTGGATGCATGAGCCCTTAGATGAAGCGATCTGCGTCGCTTGAAGCGGCTGAACAAACTGGCCCACCCTGGTGACAAAGCGCCCTACATTGGCCCGACCGCGCGGCGGCATGGTCTGACGCCCCGTCCTCAAAGCGGCTACTCAGGGCGAGTCCCGGTGGGCGGTCGCGTTCTTGAGCCCGGACCTCTCAGAGGTGGTCGCAGCCGTCGCCCTTGTCGGGCAGCCTCCGGAGTCATAGGTCGTCGCATCCGCTCGTCAGCGCGACCGATCTGCGGCAAATCCGGTAGTCGTCTCAGCCGCTGGCCTGGCCTGCGCAGGAGTGTCATTGGCAACTGGCAGGCTGCGCGGATGAAGATCTACGTCTCTGGCCCGCTCAGCGATACGGTCACGGTCCAGCAGGTCCAGGACACCGCCCTTGCCGCGGGCCACGAGCTGACTTTGGACTGGAGCGCGGATGTGTCCTTCGCTGAGGGCTACGCCACTCAAGCGGAGCGGTCGGCCCGGATGGCGCAGGACGAACTCGAAGCGGTGATCGCGGCGGACGCCGTTCTTGTCGTGGCCTCTCAGCACGACGGCAGGGGCATGTTCGTCGAGCTCGGCGCAGCACTCACGCGAGCCAGCCGCGGTGAGCTGAACCACGTCGTACTTATCGGCGAGATCCATCACGAGAGCGTCTTCTACTTCCATCCGCTCGTGCAGCGCGTACCCACCGTTGAGCACTGGCTCGCCCAACTGCCGTGAACTACCGGCGGCAGGAGCGGATGACTCCTCAGTCGTAGTGGAAGCGGGCCTGAAGGATGACCAGATCGTCGCCGTCGATGAGGTAAACGAGCCGGTGCTCTTCAGTGATCCGACGTGACCAGGCGCCGGCCAGCATGTGCCGCAGCGGCTCGGGCTTACCGATGCCAGCCACCGGGTCGCGAAGTGCGTCATCGATGAGCCGGTTGATCCGTTTGAGCATCTGCCGGTCAGCAGCAAGCCAGTACGTGTAGTCCGCCCATCCGTTCGGTGTGAAGACCAGCCTCATCGCGCCAGGTCGTGCTCGTCCCGCTGCCCGGACCGTGCCTGCTGCAGGCTCTCGAGCAGGTGTCGGGCATTGGCTGGGACCCGCAACAGATGAGCTGTCTCCTCGAGCGCGTCGTAGTCTGCGCGGGACATCAGCACCGCGTCGCCGCGGCGGGAGGTTATCTCGATCGGTGTGCGGTCCTCGTTGACCTGCTCGATCAGCGGAAACAAGTTCTTCCGGGCCTCGCTTGCAGTGACAGCCATGACATCTCCTACTGGTACAGGTTCTTGTACCAGTGTGTCACGATCGGCGTCCGCCGACAAATGTCCGCCATTCTCGTGACGGCGCTGGGTTTAGGTGCCTGAGGCCATGTAGGCGGCGAGGATGTAGTTGGGGTGGCGGTCGAGGTTCTTCCGGGCCCGGTCGTAACGCATGGTCGTGCGCGGGTCGGCGTGCCGGGCGGCGATCTGGACGTCGCGCAGGTCAACGCCGGCGTCGAGCATGGTCGTGACGAACGTGTGGCGCAGCATGTGTGGGTGCATCCGGGCGACGTGCACGCCGCCGACTTCGGCGAGGTGGTGCAGGCGTCGAGTGGCACAGTGTCGGTCCATCCGGGTGCCGCGGCCGGTTCGCAGGATCGGTCCCGAGGTGCGGGCGTCGACGGCGCGGTCGATGGCGCGGGCTACTGCCGGTGGCAGGGGTGTCAGGACTACCTTGCCGCCTTTGCCGGTCACGCGTAGGACGCGGTGGCCGTGTTCTTCGCCAAGGTCGGAGATGTCGGCGCCGCAGGCTTCGAAGATCCGCAGCCCGAGCAGGCCGAGCATCGCGACGAGGGCGAAGTCCTTGACGTTGGTGGAGGTGCGGGCGGTGGCGAGCATCGCTTCGAACTGCAGATGGGTCAGTCCGAGGGTGGGTGACTCGGCGGGCACGTTCGGGCGCCGAACGTGCTCGGCCGGTGACTGCGCCAGGACGGCGTCGATGACGCAGGTCCGGTAGAACCCGGCGACGACCGCGACGCGGCGGCTCACGGTCGAAGGCTTGTAACGGCGGGTCTCCTGCATCCACCGGATGTAGAGCTCGATGTGCGGTCGTTGCGCGGTCAGCGGGTCCAGGCCGTGTCCGCGGCACCAGGTCAGGAATGCGCGCAGGTCGGACTCGGTGTGAACCCGGGACTGTCCTTCGAACCGGGCCAGGTAGGCGGCGACCGCGCGTCTGAGAGTGTCCGATTCTGGAGGCAGAGGGATGGGGACCAAGACGTTCTCGTAGGTAGTCATCTTTGCAGGGTGAACGGAGTCGGCCGACCCACGAAAGCGCCGCCATCATCCCGCAGCAGCGCGCAACCACATCGCCGGTGCGTGAGTGATCTTAGAGGTTCTCTGCGACACCAACGCAGACCGTCGCAGGCGCGCCCCGGCGATGGCGCCGCTGGAAACCCTCACCGTATGCGCGTCGGGCTCGGGTCCTGCACGGCCTCACACTGCAGCAGAACATGGCGATGGCAGAGGTGACACGCGTTTCCACCGTCTCCCTGGCCTGGGTCGGGACGATGCTCCTCGCGCACGGAGAAGCCCCGTGCCGCCTGCACGCGCGCCTTGGATTTGACGCGTTGCCGCAGGCAGCGGGTCCGCCATAGAGCCGTCGCAGCGGGCGTGGCGATCGGTGCGGGTCCATGCTCTGTCGTACCGTGCCACCATGTCGCCGCACACCTCGGACCAGTCCAGCCCTGAACGGCCGCTCCTCGCTGTGGGCCCCGTGCCCGGAGTCGACCGGCCGGCCCGTGAAGAGTTCACCAGGGGGCAGGCCCGTCGACGCGTTGTAGGGTCACTCAGCGCGCTGGTCGCTCTGGCTACGCTCACTTCCTGCGGGACCAGCCCTGTCGTGCAGGTTCATGACGAGTGGGCGACGAGGTGGGGGATCCCCGAACAGGTCGGTCAGTACGACGAGGACGGCATCATCGCCGCGGCACACGCCCCGTGTAGCAACCCGACCTTCGACCTGCCACCCGATGAACACAACATGAGGGTCGTCATCAAGGGTCTGGCTGCCACGATGATGGCCGTCTGCCCCGGACAGACCGCGACGCTGCTGCAAGCCCGGCTCGACCAAGGCCCCTCGTCCGAGTCCGTGCGCGCACAGCTTGAGCGGATGCTCGCAGACGTACAGCCCTGACCTGCATCAACCAACTCGCATCGAGCCGCGGAAGGACGTCGTAGCCGCGGGCCCGGGGTCAGCATCCGCCACCCTGGACCTCGCCGACGGCGACGTCCTCGTCCATGGGCGCCGCCACCCAACAAGAGTTCCACCATGCCATCAACCGCCAAGCGAACACCCGCGACCGACGCTCACTGACCTTCCGCCACTACCAGTAACCCGCGAACACCAAACAGCGCATCCACCACGACGACCGCACGACCGTCCGTCCGAGACCAGCACCCGGTAGTCAGTCGGTCTCGCGTTTGCCGTGGGCCTCACTGGCGCAGCGTTCGTTGCCCGAGCGCGTGGTCATTGGCCGGCCCGCGGTTGGCTTGTAGCCTTCGGTGCCTAGTCGCTTGCTTCGCTGCTCTCCGGAGTCTCCGGAATCTGGGTATATGCGACGGCCAGGCTCACCCGGCCATGCCAGTCTGACTCCCGCGACGGGCCGGCTACCCACGTGTCCTCGGAACCTGACGAAGCACGCTCATCGGCTATTACAGGAAGAGTGCATCCGTTCCGCTGGCGCACTGGGCTCAACCCAGGCGGACCGGCGCTTAACGGCCAGGAGCTCCGCGTCACTCAAGGTCAGCGACTTTCAGCCATACGCCGTTCCGGGCTCCCTTCTGTCCGTTTCGGGAGTGCCTGTGCGGGTTCCACGCGATGCTGTGAGGTGACTGCTCGCTCACCACCAGGGGGTCACGATGGTCCAGGTCGCTGCACCAGTCTCGCCCATCCGGATGCGGATCCGTGTCGGGAGGGTGGCATCGGCCCTGGCCGTCCTGTTCCTCATGATGTCCGAGCTCAACCGGCTCACCGGAGAGGTGCTTGACACCGAAGGCCGGTCGTGGCCGGCCACCACGTTGATGGGCCTCGGCCTGCCGGCACGAGAGGGGTGGGGCGCGCACTTCACCGGCGCCTTCGCGGATGCGCGGACCACGTGGATGACGATCTACCTGCTCCTCGACATCGCGTTCGTACTGCTCTACCTGTGGGCCGCGCGGACCGCGAAACGCACCTCGTGGAAAGCGCTCGCGGTCGCCGTAACCTTCATGGCCGGGTTCGACCTCCTCGAGGACGTGCTCGCCCTCGTCGCGACCCGCTGGGCCAGCGCGCCCTCGGGGGTCGCGAGCGCCCTGTCGGGGGTGCTGTACGCGGCGACGCTGCTGAAGACGCTCTCGCTGGTGGCGGCGCTCGTCACGGTGTTCTACCGGGCGCGGGAGGACACCGCCTACCGGCGACGGCTGGGTCGCTGGGTCGTCGGCACGTACCGGCAGCGGTTCTCCGTGCTGGCCGTGGTGCCGCTCGCCGTCATCGGCGTGATGCCCGGAAACGACCTGCTCGACCAGCTCCCCGACGTCCAGCGACGCTGGCTCCTCGACGGGTTCGGGCACGCCGTGGCCGCCACCATCGTCGTGGTCCTCGTCGCGGTCAGCCTCCTAGCCCTGGGACGGCTCCGGTCCACCACGGTGTGGCACCCGCCGACACCCACGGACGACAACCCGATGCGGGCGTCGTTGTGGCTCGTCGTCATCATGCCCGTCCTCGTGCTCCTGTGCTGGGTCGTGATGCTCGTGCACGGGTCGGCGACCTGGACGCAGATCCCGGGGCTGCTGTGGTGGCCGCTGATCCTGTTCGTCGGGATCCCGATGCTCATCGCGGCAGCGTCCGCCGTGATCCGGTGGCGTCACGGCACGGCCGGCCAAACCTCCGGGTCGGACTGGTTCCCGAGGCCGAGCTTCGGCTCACCGCCGGCGGCGACCAAGGCGGTCGTGGCCCGCGCCGGCGACATCATCGCCTCGACCGCCATCGTCATCGCCGCCCTCGGGCTGGTGCGGTCCTACACCTCCATCGTGGCCCTCTACCTGGCCGGGACGCCCATCACGGCCGGCTGGGCGGCGGTGGGCCTGCTCGTCGGCGCCGTCGGAGCCGTGGACGTGTGGCCGGTGATGCGTTGGGTCACCGACCTGGTGACCGTCACCGACCTGCCCGAGTCAGCGACCGGTTTTGCGGCGACGCTGCGCCGGATCATGTCGCCGGCGCTGCCCACGCCTTCCGGCCTGCCGGCCCGCCTGGGTGTCCTCGCGGCCGGGGTCGTGCTCCTGCTGGCGATCGGCCTCGCGCCGGGCTGGTTCGCCGACCATGTCGGTGTGATCGGCACGTCCGCGCTCGCTCTACTGGCCGCGTGCCTTGTCCTCGGCGGCACGGTCGTCCTGCTCGAGCTGAAGCTGAGCCCCGAGGTGTTCTGGTTCAAACCGATCAACACCCCAGCCGTTCCCGTCACGACGATCATCGTCGCGGCGCTGTTCTTCACCTCGACGCTGGGTGACGACGCGAACCTGCACGGCATCAACGGCCTCGTCCGGACACCGCCCCCGGCTACGCCCACGGGCACGGCCACGGGTACGGCCACTGGTGCGGCCTCGGGAACAGCCACGGCCGAGGCGCCCGCAGCAGCCACGACGACCTCAGCGGCACTGACGAAGCGGTGGGACTTCACGACCGCGTTCAACCACTGGGTGACCGCGACGGCCGATTGCACGCACGAGGTGTCCAGCGGGTCCGGGTCACGAACCATCGCGGTCCGCCCGATGTTCCTCGTGGCAGCCGAAGGCGGCGGCATCCGCGCCGCCTACTGGACGGCGGCTGCGCTGGACCTGCTGAGCACCTCCGCGTCCGTGCCCGCCCCCGCAGGCGCGGACGCGGAGGCGGACGACATCACCTGGGCCGCGGGCCCACCGTCCCCGTGCGCCAGCCCGCTGCTCGCCGGCGGCGCCAGCGGCGGCGCCGTCGGGGTCACCGTTGCCCGGTTCGCCGGTCAGAACCCGGCCCGCGACGGCGTGCTGAAGATGGCCGGACCAGACGCGCTCGGGCAGGCCACCGCCGGCCTCTTCGTCCGGGACCTGCTCTACGCCGCGACCGGGCTACCGATGTTCGGGACCCCCGCCCACGAGCTGGAACCGGGGAGCACCAACCCGGTCTGGCGGGACCGCGGCGCCCTTATGGAACAGTCCTGGGCGACCTCATCCGGGCTGGGCGTCCCCTTCCTGCCGACCACCGACCAGGGCCGGGACGCCGCGACCTCAAGCCGGAGCGGCGCCCTCGTGCTGAACTCCACCCGGGTCTCGGACGGGTGCCGCATGTGGATCAGCCAGATCGCGTTGAGCACCAACCCGGACGCCGAGTGCGACTCCGGCTCCGCCCCGGCCGGGCACACCCTCGACCTGTTCGAGACCCTCCGCACGGACCGTTCCGCCGCCGCGGCCGGCGCGCAGTCACGCCCCGGTGACCTGTGCCTCGGACCGGTGACGGCTGCGACCGCGGCACTGCTTGCGTCCCGCTTCCCGTTCGTGACACCGAGCGGGGTCGCGGGCCCGTGCGGGGACCAGCTGGCCCAGCAGGTCGTCGACGGCGGGTACGTCGAGAACTCCGGCATCAAGACGATCGTCGACCTCGCCCCTCAATGGCTCGCGCTCGTCCAGGCGCACAACGCGACCGCCCTCCAGAGCGCGAAGCCCGACCTCATCGTGCCGGTGGTCATCTACCTCGACAACGGCACCGGCACCGACCTGCGGGCCGAGCCCCCGCAGAAGACACCGGAGCTGCTCGTGCCCCAGCGCACAACCGGGCGCGCGAAGGCGTCGCTCGTCGACACCCCGGCGCTGCTGCGCGAAGCCGAACGCCTCATCTCGGCCGATTCCATCCTTCCCGAAGGGCAGGACGTGGCCGCAGTACGCGCCGCGGTCGAGGGCTGGCGCCGACACTCGGTGGTCCTCGTCCATGAGTCGACCGTTCCCGCAGTCACGGCCCCGCTCGGCTGGGTCCTGTCGCAGCAGAGCATCCAAACCATGAACCGCGCCCTGGCGCAACAGGCCGCTCCGGCCCCGAAGGTGGAGTCGGTGAACCAGGCACCCGTCGTGTCGGGACGCGGACGGTTGGCCGACGCCATCGCCTTGGTAGAACCGGGGAAGGGCTGAAACGACCGCCTCGACGCGGCAATAGAGGACGTTCGGTCGACCGGGAATCCCTTGGACGCAGCAGCGCGATGACCTCTAATCTCAGCGAGTCCCCGCCCTAGGTGCGATGGCTCCGGATGATCGCACCCTCTTTGGAGAGGGAGGCCGCCCGTTCAAGCCGGGCCGGGTCCGGGGAGGCCCTACGGGGCCTCCCAAGCCCGCTCGGCAGGCGGCAGAAGCGGACCTGGCGTCGCTCACTTTGGGCCAGGGCTACTGAGCCTTCGCGAGCACCAGCTCTGTCCCGTCGATGACGACCGCGACGCGGCTAGAGGTGTCGATCCCAGCAGGCACTCGCACGACGCTGGTGGTCGGACTAGCGTCTGCGTTGCATCCACCTCCGTGCGCGTTGTAGACGACGGTCGTGATCTCGATGCGGTCGTCCTGAGTCTCGACCACATCGGGCAGTCGGGGACAGCCCGAACTGCCCCATGTAGTGATCCTCAGTTGATCTGGTTGCAGATCCCACCCTGCGGCGATCTGTACCGGTCCCTTTGCAGTCGGTGATGTGGCAACGGCGACAGGTGCGAGGTCATCCGGCACTCCGGGGCCCCAGCTAAGGACGGCGGACGGCACGTCAGTGACCCCACCGCTGGTACCTGAACATCCAGCCAGGGCCGCCGCAACGCATAGGGCCGCGGCCGCCTTACTCGTGTTTGTCGCCAACGCATTCACCTCGTTCCGACGCTGCACCGATAGACACTCGAGGGGCTTGAAGGTTTCGCCGGCAGATGTGATTGCTCCAGCCCATAGGCGGGAACGTACATCGCTTGGGCCGGCAGTTCACGACTTCCGCTTCTCGGCACGTCGCTCGAAGAGCGGCAGAAGGGGACGTTCGCCGCGCAGGGGCCGAAGGCTCGACGCAGACCCAGCAGTAGAGGCGGTGGCCAGCGGCTTTCGCGCGGCGGACGAGCTCTGCGAGCCGTTCCAGATCCTCCGCCAGCTCGGACGGGTCATCCGGTTAACTCGCCCGTCGTCCGCCGAAGGCTTCGCGCGGTTACATGCCATCGTCGGAAACCCTGCCTCAGGGCGCTTCCCCGACGTCGTCGTTGAAGAAGAGTCTTTCCCGCGAACGCGTCCGTTGGCTGCGCTGCAGGGTGGCGACAGCGATGTCAATGTCGCCCGGCACGACAGGCTCCGATTCACGCCAGGGGCGTCGCCAGTCTCGCCGGTGCCGATTGCTGAGAATGTCCCGGTACCGGGCGGCGACAGCCTCGCCGTCGGCCGTGGGCTCGAGGTAGTTTCTCGTGAGCTGAAGCGATCCGAGCAATGCCTGTTCGACGCACACGCTGACCAGGCCTTCCGCGCGGAGCGGGTCGACCACGCATCGTTCGTACCAGTGCTGAGGGCTTCCACATGGGTATCCGTCTTCCACCTCGAGCTTGTCCCCGAACTCCTGCGCCACATAGCGCGCCAGACGCTCCGGGGTGATGTCGCGCGGGTGCCCGTCGAAGAGCGGGGCGAACGATGCGAGGGCTGGCCGCGCGGAGCGCGGGACCGGCTTGATGGTGACCCGATAGCCCACGAACCGGCCCGGAACCCCCGCACCGTTGTCCGTGAGGCGCACAAAGTGGCCGCGGCACAGGAGTTCATCCAAAGCCCACGTCATCGCCCAACCGGGGCTGAACGGCGCCCAACCTCGCAAGAGCACCTCGAGCTCGGCTGCGCACAATCGACCGGAATGGTCTGCCCGGACCTGATTGCTCATGGGCCAAAGCTGCCTGCTCTGATTGTCGCCGCCCTCGCCGTCACGGCCGCCCCCGTGGCCATACCACCCGTGGTACCCGGGTCGACCGCACTGAGTGCACTCACGCAAGCTCTGGGCCTCGGCGCGTTTGGACTCCCAGTGATGCCAACCGAAGCGGCACGAGAGGCTCTTGCTGCGCCGGGCCGGCTCGGGCGGGCTGGACGCGGCGGCCGCTTGCTCGGCCGCAACCCGCTCGGCCGCGAGCCGCTCCGCCGCCGTCTTCGCCGCGGCTCGCTGCGCCGGGGACTTCGCCGGGGCCCACTTCTTGGCAGCGCGCTTGCCGCGGATCCTTCTCTTGTTGTGGCGGTGCTGCGGGTGCTTGGTCGTGGTCATGCCTCAGTGTGCTTACGTGCACCGGACCGTGTCTGTGCTCGGGAGCACACGTCGTGCGCACCCCAGATGACTTACCAGTTCGCCGTGTCGGCCGCGGCGGGTGAACTCGTGACCAGCAAGCGGCGCTACCAACCACTCATATCTCGCTGAAGCCACGCGCTGTCATCGGCATTATGTGGGTGATCGGTGTCAAGAGGCTTCGGTGTTGTCGAGGCTGGTGATGAGGTTGTCGTAGATCTCGGTTCGTCGGGTTTGGCCCTTGGCGCAGGCGTCG
>NZ_LMSX01000010.1:96546-372277 GCF_001429655.1 Terrabacter sp. Soil811 | reverse complement strand
CGTCGGCACGGTCGGACGGATGGACTTCCAGATGGCGCCGGAGGTCATGCTCGAGGCGTTGGCCCGGATTCAGACCGCGCCATCCGCACCGACGGCCGCGACGGCATACGCGAGCGCGGCGCAGCCGCCTGCCGAGCCCACCTTCGACGTGCCCGTCTCGCTCCCCGTCGCCCTGCCCCCGGTCCCCCCGGCGGCCACGGGCACGGAACCCGTCGCGGACCCGCCCGCACACACCGCCGACCTCGGCGCGGGGACGGACGACGACGAGACGGAGCTGACCGTCGACCGAAGCGCCCTCCTCGAGGCACGCAACGCCGCGCAGAACCAGACCTTCTCCGGACCCAGCGTCCTCGCCGTCCTCTGCTCAGCGGGCCACCCGACGCCTCCGCACAGTGATCGCTGCCGGGTGTGCGGCTCGAGCATCCCGCCGCAGGAGCCGTTCACGATGCCGCGACCGCCGCTGGGCGTGCTCCGCCTGTCGACGGGTGACGTCGTGACCCTCGACCGCAGCGTGCTGCTCGGCCGCGCGCCGAAGCTCGGCGACGGCCTGGCCGTCCACGACCGACCGCACGTGGTCAAGGTCCCGAGCCCCGAGCGTGACGTCTCGCGCAACCACGTCGAGGTCATCCTCGAGGGCTGGCACGTGCTCATCCGCGACCTCGGGACGACGAACGGCACGACGGTGACGCTGCCCGGCGAGAGCCCGCTCCGCCTGCGTGCCAACGACCAGCAGGTCCTCGAGCCCGGGTCGCTCGTGTCCATGGCCGACGAGGTCTCCTTCACCTTCGAGGCGGCGTCGTGACCCGCACGCCCGACCACCTGCCGGCCGCGGACGGAGGTGCCTCGTGAAGAAGGGTGCGCCCCCGAAGATCCCGGGTCTCGTCTTCGTCCAGCCGCTCGGCTCCGGCGGCTACGCCGACGTCTTCCTCTACGAGCAGCAGAGCCCCCGCATGCCGGTCGCGGTCAAGGTGCTCAAGTCCGAGGGCCTGACCGACGCGCTGCGCCAGCAGTTCGTCGAGGAGGCCGACACCATGGCCGCCCTGGGCGACCACCCGTACATCGTGCAGGTCTTCCGTTCCGGTGCGTCCGACGACGGCCGGCCCTACCTCGTCATGAAGTACTACCCGCCGCCCAACCTGGCGATGCGGGCCCGGGCCGAGCGCTTCTCCGTCGAGGACGTCCTGCGCACCGGCATCCAGCTCGCGAGTGCCGTCGAGACGGCGCACCGCGCCCACATCACGCACCGCGACATCAAGCCGGCCAACGTCCTCATCAGCGCCTACGGCGCTCCTGGCCTGACCGACTTCGGCATCGCCGGTCGCGGCGCCCGCGAGGGCGACGCCCCGGCCGAGACCACCGACGACGTCGGCGTCTCGGTGCCGTGGGCCCCGCCGGAGGTGCTCTACGGCCAGAGCGACGGCGACGAGCGCTCCGACGTCTACTCGCTCGCCGCGACGCTGTGGCAGCTGCTCGTCGGCCGTTCGCCGTTCGAGATCCCGGGCGGTGACAACTCGGCGTATGCGTTGATGCCGCGGATCCGGAGCACCGCGCCGCCCGCGACGGGTCGCCAGGACGTGCCGGCCGGTCTCGAGCGCCTGCTGGCCCAGGCGATGGCCAAGGACCCCGCGCACCGACCGGCGTCGGCGCTCGAGTTCGCCCGGGCGCTGCAGGCGGTCGAGCAGCAGCAGCGGTTGGGCCGCACGCCGATCGTCGTCCTCGACGAGCAGGGTCACACGACGCTCGTCAGCCAGACCCAGGGCTCGCCGACCGGCCGCGGCGGTGACGACGACGACCGGACCCGGATCAAGGCGCCGCAGACCGTGGTCGCCCAACCCGTCGGTCCGTCGCCGACGATGCTCGACGACGAGACGCGCCGCCGCTCCGAGGCCGGCGGGCAGCGGTGGTCGCCCGCACCGATGCCGAGCCCGAGCGTCGCGGCCGCAGCGGCCCCGGTTCGTCCGGCCGCCGTGACCGACCCGGTGAGGAGCCAGACCGCTCCGCTCGGGAGCGACTCCGCCGAGGAGGCGACGGTCCGTCGCGCCGCGAGCACGCAAGGGACACAAGCACGTCCGGCTTCCGCGCCGGCACCGACGTCCCCGCTCGCGAAGCCCGCGGTGCTCTGGGGTCTGGCCGCCTCGGTCGTCGTGCTCGTCGGTCTCGTCATCTTCCTCGTGCTCCGGTCCGGGTCCGGTGACCCGACTCCGGCGACGCCCACGCCGAGCGCCACCGTCTCGATGCCCGGTGACGACAGCGCGATCGGCGACGGTGTCTTCGACAAGCCCACCATCTCGGCGACGTCGGGCCGGGGCAGTGTCCGTTTCACGTGGAACTACCCGCAGCCCTCCACGAAGGACACCTTCCGGGTGTCCTACGGACCGACGCCGTCCGACGCGGGGAACCCGGAGCGGGCCAGACTCGTCTCCGTCACGGCCAGGACCTACACCGTCAAGGCACCGAAGGGCACCAAGGTGTGTGCCACCGTCGTCGTGGCCCGCGCTGGCCAGGCCTCCCCGGGGGCCGACGTCCAGTGCGAGACCGCGCAGTGAGGGCGGGCGGCACCAGCTGCTGAGTATGCCGGCGGGTGGACACGAAACGGTCGGACCGGCAACCTCGACGCAGACACCACCAAACCACCACAGACGTCCGTAACGCCGCGCGGCCGGACATCGTTAGCCGCGAGCACCCGCGCGAGAGCGTGTCGACAGGGATTAGGGGACCTGATCGTGATCCACAGCAAGGTGACCGTCGTGTTCTGCGGCGAGGAGTACTCCGTGTCACCCGACACCGGCCTGACCATCGGTCGCACCGGCGACATCGAGGTGGACGACAACCCCTACCTGCACCGCACCTTCCTCGTCGTGTCCTTCGAGAACGGCTTCTGGTGGCTGAGCAACACCGGCTCGACGCTGACGGCCACGGTCGCCGACGAGCAGGGCCTCTTCCAGGCGTGGCTCAACCCGGGCGCGAAGATCCCGCTCGCGATGAAGCAGCTCATCGTCTGGTTCACGGCCGGCCCCACGACCTACGACTTCGAGATCCACGTCGCGAGCCCCGCCTTCACGTCGGTGACGGCCGACCCACCCGCCGACTCCGACGACGAGGAGGTCGGCGCGGCCACGGTCGGGCGCGTCTCGTTCACCCCCGACCAGAAGCTGCTCATCGTCGCGCTCTGCGAGCCGTTCCTCCGCCGCCGGGAAGCGGGTACGAGCCAGATACCCTCCTCGGCCGCTGCCGCCGACCGGCTCGGCTGGACCATCACCCGTTTCAACCGCAAGCTCGACAACGTCTGCCAGAAGCTCGCCGACGCCGGCACGCGCGGCCTGCACGGCGGCGTCGGCAAGCTCGCGACCAACCGCAAGGCCCGACTCGTCGAGCACGCGCTCTCGACGAAGCTCGTCACCGAGGACGACCTCGCCCTCATCGACGACCCGGCCACCACCGACACCACGCCAGCTGAAGAGAACCGGCCCGAGGACCGCATGGTCGTCGCCGAACAGGGGAACGCATGAGCACCGCCGCCACCAAGCGACGGGTCGGAGTCATCTCCACCGTCGTCGTCGCCCTCGTCGCGAGCCTGCTCGTGTGGCTCGCCGCCCGCAGCGAGGGCGAGGTGGCACGCAAGGCCGACCTCAACGACGGTGGCATCTGGGTCACCAACTCCGAGCAGGCGCGTTTCGGCCGCATCAACAAGCCGGCGGGGCAGCTCGACGCCGGCGTCCTGTCCGACGGCTCGACCGGCTCGGGTCTCGACATCTTCCAGGACGGCGCCGCGATCGTCGGCTACTCCAAGGCGAGCAACCAGATCGTCCCGATCAACCCGGCCGAGGGCACCCTCGCTCCTGAGCAGTCGATCGTCGTGCCGAAGCCGAGCACGGCCACCGGCAACCGCGTCTTCACCACCCCCCTCGTCGACGTGCGCGGCGGGACGATCGCGATGATCGACGCGGCCAAGGGCGAGCTGCGGGCCCAGCGGGTCGACGACCGGAGCGGCATCACCGGCCTCGACGCCCTCCAGACCCAGGCCAAGCCGCTCGCGAAGGTGGGCGGCAACTCCGCCGTCGCCGTCGGCGTCGACGGCACGGTGTATGCCGTGTCCGCCGAGGTGGGCACGGTCACCCTGCTGAGGCCCGAGGGCAACGCCTTCGCCAAGCCGGTCACGACGAAGCTCGGCTTCACGTCGAAGTCGGCGCAGGTGACGGCGGTCGGCAGCCACTGGGTCGTCTGGGACTCCGCCACCGGCAAGCTCTACTCCGACGCGCTCACCGAGCCGGAGCAGCTCTCGCTCGGCAACGCCGAGCCCGGCAACCCCGCCTTCGCCGCCCTCCAGCAGCCGGGCCCCGACGCGGCGTCCGTCCTCATCCAGGACGAGGCGCAGCTGACGCAGGTCTCCCTGACCGGCGACAGCCCGACGACCGGTGGCGTGAAGCTGAGCCAGGGCGCTCCGGGCCAGCGGCTCTTCCTCTCCGCGCCCGTGCGTCTCGCGAGCTGCATCCACGCGGCGTGGGCGGGGGCCTCCAACGTCTACTACGGCCGCAACTGCGGGTCGCCCACCGACGCCGACACGGTCGACCTCGGAGCGATGAAGAAGGGCGTGCGCACCGACGGCGTCAAGCTGCGCGTCAACCGTGGGCTCATCGTCCTCAACGACCTCGACTCCGGTGACGTCTGGGACATCGACCGCAACCGCGTCAAGATCGACAACTGGAACTCGGTCATCCCGCCGCCGCAGACCGACGACAAGAACAAGAAGAAGGACGAGAACCTCGTCGACGACGAGGTGAGCCGCACGCCGCCCAAGGCGCAGCCGGACAACCTCCAGGTCCGTGCCGGGCGCACCTCGACCCTGCACGTGCTCGACAACGACTCCGACTCGCAGGGCTCGATCCTCGCGATCTCCCCGGGGGACGTCACCCAGCCCGGCGTCGAGGGCATCTCCTCGAGCGCCTCGGCCGACGGCCAGACCGTCCAGGTGACCGTGCCGGAGGAGGCCAGCGGCTCGTTCTCCTTCGACTACACCGTCAACAACGGCACGACCGCCAAGAACGGCCGGGCCACGGCCAAGGTCAACGTCCGCATCGTCGGCGCCGACACCAACACCCCGCCGAAGATCCGTACGGGTCAGGCCAAGCTCGCCCAGGCGAAGTACCCCGTCGTGGCGAGTGGCTCGGTGCGCATCGGCGTCATCGCCGACTGGCGCGACGCCGAGAACGACCCGATCCAGGTCTCGGCGGTCGACCCGACGACCACGGGCGTCGACGGCTCCGGCGCGCTCACGGTCAAGGCCCAGGGCGACAAGGGCGACCAGGTCGTCGACTACGTCGTCGACGACGGCCGCGGCGGCACCCAGAAGGCGTCGGTCACGCTCGACGTGCTGAGCGAGCAGGGCAGCAAGGCCGTCCCGCCGAAGACGCAGCCCGACGCCGTGCGCGCGGTCGTCGGCAAGCCGGTGCAGCTCCAGCCGCTCGGCAACGACATCGCCGGCGCCGACCCGACCGACCCGCAGGCCCGCATGCGCCTCGCGCAGTCGGTCAAGGGCCCGGGCCAGCTCAAGCTCGACACCAACCTCGACACGAGCGTCCTCACGGTGACGGGGCAGACCCCCGGCACCTCGACGGTGACGTATGCCGCCCAGGTCGGTTCCGGCGTCAGCGTCGGCCGGATCCGCGTCGACATCCTGCCGAACCCGTCGGTCGACCTGCCGCCCGTCGCGACGCCGGACGCCGCCGGGCTCCGTGGTCAGACGCCGGTCATCGCCGACGTGCTCTCCAACGACTACAGCCCGCGCAGCGACGTCCTCGTGGTCCAGCGCGTCGTCACCGGTGACGCGTGGCTGCGCGTCTCGGTCGTGCAGGGCCGGTGGGTCCGCGCCGAGGCCACGGCCCCGCTCGACGGTGACACGCCGCGCCGCGGCACCGTCAGCTACACGATCAGCGACGGCACGAAGACCGCGGTCGGACAGCTGTCGGTCGTGCAGAAGCCGGAGCCCAAGGACAAGGTGCTCCCGACGGTCGTCGACGACGTCGCGACCGTGCGCGTCGGTGACGCCGTGACGATCCCGGCGCTCGACAACGACTCCATGAGCGAGGGCATCCCGCTCAAGCTCGACCCCGCCGGCGTCAAGGTGCTCTCCGGCGGCGGTCAGGCCTTCGCCTCCGGCACCGTCGTGCGCTACGTCCCCGACCAGGAGACCCTCAAGGGCCCGACGTCGGCCATCCTCGAGTACGCCACCTACCCGGAGGGCCTGCGCGCCCGGGCGGTGACCGGGCGCATCAACGTCACGATCAACCCGCTGCCCGATGCGGTGAAGTACCCCAACCAGCCCCCCTCGGCGCGCAGCTTCTCGGCCAGCGTGACGGCCGGTGACACCCTGGCCATCACGGTGCCGACGAGCGGCGTCGACCCCGACGGTGACCTCACCTTCGTCAGCGGGATCGTCGGCGAGGACGGCAAGGCCGTCGACCTCAAGCTCGGTCGTGTCCTCGGCTTCGGTGCCGCGACGATCCGCTACGAGGCCTACCCCCGCAGCGCCGGCACGGAGGTCATCCGCTACCAGCTGCGCGACCGCTTCGGCCTGACGAGCGAGGGCTTCGTGCGCGTCGGCGTCGTCCAGCCGGGCGACCCGCAGCCGCCGGTCGCCGTCGAGGACGACGTCGTCGCCGCCCCTGGGCGCACGGTCCACGCCGACGTCCTGTCCAACGACCTCATCGCGGCGGGTGACTCGGTGTCGTTCGTCGACCTGTCGACGCTCAACGACGCCGACGTGCTCAAGGACTTCCAGAAGCAGAAGGACGACACCTTCAAGGTCGTCGCCCCCGAGGACGGCCCGGCCAAGGTGCTGACCTACGGCATCACCGACGGGCTCTTCGACGCGTCGAAGTCGACGTTGACCGTCCGCGGCCAGAAGGACTTCAACAACCCGCCGATCGCCGTCGACGACACCGGCCTCGCCAAGCAGGGCGAGACCTCGATCCTCGTCGACGCGCTCGCCAACGACCGCGACCTCGACGGTGACCAGGCGAGTCTCAAGATCACGAAGTTCATCGGCGACGGCGTCGCCCGCGAGGGCCGCAAGCTGCGCATCCAGCTGCGACCGCAGGCCCGCGTCGTCCCGTACGTCATCGAGGACGCCGACGGCGCCTCGGCGATGGCCCTCATCTACGTGCCGGCCGGCACCAACGGTGTGCCCTACGTCGTCGACGGCAAGACCATCAAGATGGGCGCCGACTCGACGGTCGACGTCGACCTTGCCGACTACGTCGTCGACCCGCGCGGCGGCAGGATCGCGGTCACCTCGCCCGAGACGGTCTCGACGTCGCCGGAAGATGACCTCCAGTCGTCGGTGACGTCGGCCACCGCACTCAAGCTGACCGCGACCAACGGCTACGTCGGTCCGGCCGCGCTCATGCTCGAGGTCACGAACGCGACAGGTCCGGCCGACAAGACGGCCCAGACGACCTACGTCACGATCCCGGTCCAGATCGGGCCCGACGTGCCGGTGCTGCGCTGCCCCGACCACGAGGTCCGCCTCGTCGCCGACGGCCCGGCCCGCACCTTCGACATCCCGAGGCTCTGCCACGCGTGGCTGCCCACCGGGATGGACGCCAACACCGCGCAGTACGAAGCGACGTGGGACCCGGCCATCGACCGCGTCGACCTGAACCAGGCGGGCGCCGGTGGGCGCCAGGTCGTGCTCAGGGCCCAGCCGGCCGCCCAGGAGGGCTCCACCGGTGCGGTCACCGTCAAGGCCAAGGGCGGGGCGGAGTCCTACAAGATCAAGGTCCGGGTCGTCAGCGCCCCGCCCGCCGCGACCCTGCGTCCGGTCCGGATCGAGGGCCTCATCGCCGGGACGAGCCGCACGGTGAACCTCTCGCAGTACCTCGACAGCCCGCTGACGGCCCCTCGCTGCCAGGTGCAGTCGGCCCGGGTCGTCTCGGGCACGGGCGTCAGCGTCACCCAGAGCGGGTGCCAGCTCACGGTCTCGGCCTCCGACAAGGGTCGCGGTGACGCCCGCATCACGGTGCAGGCCGTCGACGCTCCCGGTCGACCCTCGGCGCTCGGCCAGGTCTCCGTCAGCGTCCGCAGCAAGCCCGACCCCATGGCTGCCCCGACCGCGGTCGCCGACCGCATCCTCGGCAGCAGCGCGCGGGTCGACTTCCGCCCGCCGGCCTACGACGGCGGCCTGCCGATCCAGGCCTACGAGGTCACAACCATCGGACCGGGCGGCGGCACCAAGGCCTGCTCGTCGTCACCGTGCACCATCACGGGTCTGACCAACGGTCAGGACTACTCGTTCACCGTCCGCAGCCGCAACCCGGTCGGCTGGTCCGACCAGAGCCCGCGCAGCAACACGGTGCGGCCCGACACCAAGCCGAAGGCGACGTCGATCACCGACATCACGCCGGGCGACCGCAAGCTGACGGTGCGCTGGAGCGAGCCGCCCAACGAGGGCAGCAAGGTGCTCAAGTACCGCGTCCAGTGGGTCAACATCGGCGGCAGCGCCGGCGCCACCGGACAGGCGGAGGTCGCGGCCCCTGGTCTGACCAAGGTCATCAGCGGCCTGATCAACAACGACGCCTACAACGTCCGCGTCCAGGCCAACAACGAGGCCGGCTGGGGTCCCTTCGGGGCCCAGGTCAAGGCCCAGTCCTTCGGCAAGCCGGCTGCCGTGCCCGCTCCGACGCTGAGCCCGCGCGACCCGGTGCCCGGCGAGACCAACGCCCAGGTCTCCATCGCCTGGGAGGCGACGGACCCGAACGGTCCGCCCATCACGAAGTACGACGTGTTCCGTCGCACCGGTGGTGGCGCCTGGAGCCTCATCGCGACCCGCTCCGGTGGTGACTCGCGCGTCGCGAGCGACACGATCCCCTACGAGGGCCAGACGGTGCAGTACGTCGTGACCGCCACCAACGGCGGTCCGGCAACCTCCGACAAGGCCAACTTCTCGAGCTACACGGCCAACGGCTACCCGGACACCCCGACCCTCCTCACGGCCACGACCCCCCGCGCCGACAAGACGATCGACGTCACCTTCCGGGTCGGGAGCGCGCACGCCGGCGGCTACGACCGGATCCACTGGACGACCGACGGGGTCACCGGCTCGTTCCCCTGCTCGGGCACCAGCTGCCCGACTGCCGGGACGACACGGCCGCTCGACACGACGTCGAGGACCATCGCCATCCGGGCCTGCAACTCCGCCGGCTACTGCTCGCCGATGTCCAACGCGATCCGGGTGCACCCCTACGGGCCGACCAACGCCATCCGCAACCCGGGCGAGAACCACGACAACAACAGCATCACGTTCACGTGGAACGCGCCGACCAACAACGGCCGCCCGATCACGCAGTACCAGGTGACCGGCGACAAGAACGAGACGTTCGGCGCCGGCCGGGAGTCGACGACGATCGGTGGCCTCGGCTACAGCGACACCCGCACCATCCGGGTCCGCGCCTTCGCGACCGACTCGGGCTGGGGTCCGTACACCTCGATCTCGGGCACGACGAACGCCGCGCCCAAGCCCAAGGTGAACTCGGTCTACAAGGGCAGCGGCTGCGGCGCGACCGGGTGTCTGAAGCCGGACGGCACCCAGTGCGGCTCCAACTGCAACCACATCGGCTACAACCTGTCGAACTACACCGGCGCCATCAGCTGCACCGTCGACAGCTCCGACGGCGGCTGGTCCAACCCCGACAACGGCTCCGGCGGGTCGCACCGCCCGAGCAACGGCGGCAACGACTCCAACAAGTTCTTCGGGTTCCCCAACGGCTGGGTCCGCGTGACCTGCTCGTCGTCGAACGGGTCCGACTCCGCGCAACGCAATCCCTGGGGGTGACGGTCCGCTCCCGCGAGGGAGCCGGCCGCGCCCCGACCCAGCCACACGGCATACCCCACGATCGATGAAACACATGACAGGAGAACGACACCCATGACGGCCACTCCCACCACAGGTCGCATCACGCAGGAGCAGGTCACCTGGTTCGCGCACACCTTCGACCAGCTCGTCGGCAACATCGAGAAGGCCGTCCTCGGCAAGCAGCACGTGACGCGGCTCGCGCTGACCTGCCTGCTCTCCGAGGGCCACATGCTCCTCGAGGACTTCCCGGGCACCGGCAAGACGCAGCTCGCCCGCGCCCTCTCGGCCACGGTGCAGGGCACGCACAGCCGCATCCAGTTCACGCCCGACCTGCTCCCGAGCGACGTCACGGGCGTCACGATCTACGAGCCGACCAAGCAGAGCTTCGAGTTCCACCCGGGCCCGATCTTCGCGACCATCGTGCTCGCCGACGAGATCAACCGCGCCTCGCCGAAGACGCAGTCGGCGCTGCTCGAGGTCATGGAGGAGGGACGGGTCACCATCGACGGCAAGCCCCACTCCGTCGGTGAGCCGTTCATGGTCATCGCGACCCAGAACCCCATCGAGCAGGCCGGCACCTATCGCCTGCCCGAGGCGCAGCTCGACCGCTTCCTCATGAAGGCGAGCGTCGGCTACCCCGACCACGAGGCGACGATCGCCGTCCTCGCCGACGCCAAGACGCGTGACCGCGCCAAGACGCTGAGCCCGCTCATCGCGAGCAACGTCATCGTCGAGATGTCCAAGCTCGCCGACGAGGTGCACGTCGACCCGGCGATCCTCGGCTACGTCAGCCGGATCGCCGAGGAGTCGCGCCGTCACCCGTCGCTCAAGCTCGGCCTCTCGGTCCGTGGCTGCCTCGCCTACGTCCGCTGCGCCAAGACGTGGGCCGCGAGCCAGGGCCGCACCTACGTCGTGCCCGACGACATCAAGCTGCTCGCCGAGCCGATCCTCAGCCATCGCCTCCTGCTCAACGCCGAGGCGCAGTTCGCCGGGACGACCGTCGAGCAGTGCGTCGACCAGATCCTCGGCGACATCGCGCCGCCGGCCGAGCGCGCCTCGGCCTGACCGCGAACCGCAGAAGCAACCAAGGGGACCGCATGACCCAGCAGGACCAGGGGGCCACGTCGTCGCGTCGCGGCGGCCGCTTCCGTATGCCGTCACGCAAGGGAGCGCCGGCCCGTGCCGGTGCGCCCGTGGCGGCGTCCGCCCCCACGGCGGCCACGACCGGCGGTCGGGCGCGCGCCGTCCCGGGCACGACGAGCCGGGGGATCCGTCAGATCACCCAGCCGATCACGCGATCCATCGAGCAGGTCGCGGGTCAGACCGAGGGCGTGTGGCGCCCGGTCGCCGGCATCCTCCGGTGGATCTCACCGCTCGGCTGGACGATCCTCGCGCTCGGCCTCGTCTGCTGGTTCGTCGGGGCGCGCTGGGGCTGGACCGAGCTGCTCATGGTGGCCGCGGCGGCCCTGCTCCTCTTCGCGATCTGCTTCGTCCTTGCCCTCGGTCGCACCAAGGTGCGCATCCTCGCCGAGGTCGACCCGCGCCGCGTCGTCGTCGGCGACCCCGCGACCGGGCGCATCCTCGTCACCAACGAGGCCCGCACCCCCATGCTGCCGATCCTCGTCGAGCTGCCGGTGGGTCTGTCGGCGGCGCGATTCGTGCTCCCGGCCCTGACCCCGGGCAACGCCCACGAGGAGCTCTTCGTCGTGCCGACGTCGCGCCGCGGCGTCATCCAGGTCGGTCCCGCGACGACGGTCCAGGGTGACCCGCTCGGTCTCATGCGCCGCACCCTGACGTGGACCGAGCGCACCGAGCTCTTCGTCCACCCCCGCACCGTCGCGCTCGAGTCGCTCGGCGCCGGTCTGCTGCGCGACCTCGAGGGCAGCACCACCGAGGACGTGTCGATGAGCGACCTCGCCTTCCACGCGTTGCGCGAGTACCAGCCCGGCGACGACCGCCGATACATCCACTGGCGCAGCTCGGCCAAGGCCGGCAAGCTCCTCGTGCGCCAGTTCCTCGACACGCGCCGGTCGCACGTGACGATCATCGTCGACCCCGACCCGGAGCAGTACCGCTCGGGTCACGGCAAGACCGGCCGGAGCGACCGCGACGTCGAGCGGGACGTCATGGCGGCGAACGCGCCGACGGCGATCCAGGCCGACGTCGAGACGGCCATCTCGGTCGGCTCCTCGATCATGGTCCGCGTCATGCTCGACGAGCAGGACTGCACCATCGTCTGCGGGTCGCAGAAGGTCACGAAGTCGGTGCCGCAGGTCGGCCTTGACGCGATGTCCCGGGTCGAGCCCGGGCCCGTCGACCTCTTCACCACCTCGCTCGACGCCGCCGACCTCGCGCCCGACACGAGCACGTGCTTCATCGTCACCGGTCCGCACCGGCCGTTCATCGAGCTGCAGCGCGCGGCCGGGCAGTTCCCGCCCGAGGTGACGCGCGTCATCGTCGTCCTCGACCCGCAGGCCGACCACGGCATCCGTCGAGGCGGCGGCCTCGTCATCCTCACGCTCACCGCGCTCGAGGACCTCCGCACACTTCTCGTCTCAGGGGTGGCCCGATGAGCTCTCCGACGTCCGCCGGGGCTGCCGGCTCGATCCCGGCCCCGCCGCCCTCCGCGCTGGTCACGCCGCCGACCGCGGGCGAGCGAGCGCGCGCCCAGCTGGCCCGCCTGCGGCCCAGCACCGCCCACCTCGTCGACGCCGGCTTCACCGTCGTGCTCGTCGGCCTGGCGCTCGTCGGATTCCGCACGACGTTCTTCGGCCTCGGCTGGCTCTGGGTCGGCCTGGTCGGTCTCGTCATCGGCCTGCTCGTCGCCCACGTGACCGCGACCTTCCGGGCACCCGGGGTGCTCACGCTGCTCGCGGTCGCGGCGGCATACCTCCTCCTCGGTGGTCCGCTCGCGGTCCGCGAGGACCTCATCGCCGGGTTCATCCCGTCGGGCGAGACGTTCGCGACCCTCGTGCACATGGCCGTGCCCGGCTGGAAGGAGCTGCTCACCGCGCTCCCGCCCGTCGACTCCGAGGGCCCCTACATGGCCCTGCCGTTCCTCTTCGCGCTCGTCGGTGGGTCGCTGACCTACGGCGTCGCGCGCCGGTGGACGGGCGCGGTGACGGCGCTCGTCGCACCGGTGGTGCTGCTCGTCGCGTCGATCGTGCTCGGCACGCTGACGCCGGCAGGCGTGCTGCTCCAGGGCGCCCTCTTCGCCCTCGTCGCCATCGGGTGGACGGCGTTGCGCAGCAACCGCAACCGACCCGCGCTGCAGAACGGCGCGGGCCGTGCGACGCGCGCGGTCACCACCGCGGCCCTGCTCGCCGTCGCGACCGTGGGTGGCTTCTTCGTCGGTCCGATGCTGCCGGGTGCCGATCCCGGTGACCGCACGGTGTTCCGCACGGGCCTCCAGCCGCCCTTCGACGTGACGCAGTACGCCTCCCCGCTCGCCGGCTTCCGCCAGTACACCGAGCCCAACGGCTCCGAGCTCTTCGACAAGACGCTGCTCACGGTCAAGGGACTGCCGGCCGGTGTCCCGGTGCGCATCGCGGCGCTCGACTCCTACGACGACTTCGTGTGGGGCGCCGGCAACATCGCCAACCGCGGCACGGGCGAGGACCCGGAGGGCACGAGCTTCCGCAAGGTCGGCAGCCACATCGCCGCGGAGGCGGCCGGTGACCCGGTCACCGCGACCGTCGGCGTGCCGGCCGGTGGCTACAGCGACGTGTGGCTGCCGACCTTCGGCACCGTCACGGGTCTCGACTTCGGTGGATCCCGGGGGGACCAGCTCGCCGACGACCTGCGCTTCAACGTCGACACCGACACCGGCGTCCTGCCCGAGAAGCTGCAGGCCGGCGACACGTACTCCGTCAGCGCCCTGGCGCAGAAGGTCGACGCGCAGCTGCCCAAGGACGTCGACGTGGCCGACGGCACCGTCGTCGATAGCCAGAACCTCACCTTCATCGACGACAAGATCTCGCCGTGGACCGAGCGCGTCGACGGCCAGTGGCAGAAGGTCGTCGCCGTGGCCAAGGCCATGCAGGACGGCGCCTACACGGACGGCGGCGCCCCGGGCGACTACCAGAACGTCTTCCTCCCCGGCCACAGCCTCCGGCGGATGACCCAGTTCATGAAGGCCACCCAGCTGGCCGGCAACGACGAGCAGTACGCGTCGGCGCTCGCCCTCGCGGCCAACCGCCTCGGCGTGCCGGCCCGCGTCGTGCTCGGCGCCGAGCCCGACGCGACCGGCGCGATCAAGGGCAAGGACGTCCATGCCTGGGTCGAGGTCGCCAAGACAGACGGCTCGTGGCAGCCGATCTACTGGAAGCAGTTCGTCCCAGACCGCAACAAGAAGCCGCAGCAGCTGATCCAGAAGTCCGAGGAGAAGAAGACCGGCGCCCAGGTGCCGCCGCCCGCGGCCAACAACCCACCGAGCGTCCTCCAGGGTCCCGACCAGGCGCAGAACGCGACGCAGCTGAAGAACCCGCCCAAGGACGACAAGAACCCGCTCGACCCCGACAACTGGCCCGACTGGCTGCGCTGGCTCATCTTCTTCGTCGCCGTGCCGCTGCTCGTCCTGCTCCTCGTCTACGGCGCGATCCGACTCGCCAAGTGGCTGCGGCGTCGTCGACGGCGCACGACCGGCGAGACGGCGAGCCGTGTCAGCGGCGGGTGGCGCGAGGTCGTCGACACGGCCCGCGACCTGCGGATGCCGCTGCCGGTCAAGGGAACTCGCCTCGAACAGGCGCGCGCCCTCGAGGAGCACGTCTTCGGGCCGCCGCCCGAGAAGCCGAGCCCGGTCGTCGACGGCGCCCTCATGGGCGCCCCGGTCCGCGTGACCTCCTCGGTCTCGGAGCCGGCCGACCCCGGGCGCACCGAGCCCCTCCGCCCCGGCGAGCCCTCGCAGACGGGGGCGACCCCGGACGGGGCCCCGGCGCCGAACTTGGCGCTCGTGCCGCTCGCGGCCGCCGCCAACGGCCACGTCTTCGACGTCGCCGAGCCGACGCCCGAGGAGGTCGAGGCCTTCTGGGCCGACGTCGAGACGGCGCGCAAGCGGATCCGCAGCGGGCAGGGCTTCTGGCAGAAGCTGCGGGGCGACGTGTCGCTGCGCACCTTCCGAGACCACCTGCCCACCGGGGCCGGACTCGGCCCCGCCCTCACGCGCACGTCCCGTCGCCAGGGTCGGCCCCAGCAGCCCACCCGTCGGGGCAAGTCAACCAAGGCCGGGATCGGCACGACCGCGCCGACCACCGGGGACGCAGGACGCCGGGGCGGCAGCCGTCGCGGAGCGGGCTCGACCTCGAACGCCTCGAACAGCACGAAGGGTGACGCGTGAAGCTGAAGTTCGTCCTCCGGTCGGGAGACCGTGAGACCGACCTCGTCGCGACGACGGACTCCGCGACCACGGTCGGGGACCTCGCCGCCTACCTCGCCGCGGCCGACCCGCACCGCTCGACCGTGCTCGGCGTCGACACGTCGATGACGCTGGCCCTCGTCGACCAGGACATGCGCGGCCTCGACCCGCGCGCAACGGTCGCCGAGAGCGGCCTCCAGTCCGGCATGCGGGTCTCGACGACCCGCGCCGGCGAGGGCTTCGTCGACCGTGGCCGACCCGCCGCCGTCGCCTACATCCGCTCGGGCCCCGACGCGGGGCGCGAGTTCCCGCTCGCCCGCGGGACGGCATACATCGGCCGCGGCCGCGGCTGCGAGGTGCAGCTGTCCGACGAGTCGGTCTCGCGCAAGCACGCCAAGCTCGTGGTCCAGGAGGTCGTCGAGGTCGTCGACCTCGGCTCGGCCAACGGCATCACCGCCGGCGGGCAGCAGGTGACCCGCGCCCACCTCAAGAGCGGCGACGTCGTGCGGGTCGGCGACACCGAGCTCGAGGTGCACCTGCAGGGCGACGGCGTCGTGAGCCGTCCCGGCAGCGGCGTGCTGTCGGGCGACGCCGGCACCGTGGCCTTCTCGCGCTCTCCGCGCGTGGCGCCGCTCTTCTCCGGCCAGGAGTTCCAGGTCCCGGACCTGCCCGAGCGCGGCAAGCCCAACCCGATGCCGCTCGTCGCGATGATCGTGCCGCTGCTCATGGGCATCGTCATGTACCTCATCACCCGCAGCGCCTTCTCGATCATCTTCATGCTGATGATGCCGATGATGATGGCGGGCACCTACTACGAGGCCCGCCGCCAGCAGAAGAAGGACTTCACGCAGGCGATGGAGGACTTCAAGGAGGACCTCGCCCTGCTCTCGCAGCGCATCCGCGGCTCCCTCGAGGTCGAGGGCCACACCCGTCGCGGCGAGCACCCGAGCGGCGTCGACTGCCTGACCGCGGTGCGCGACCGGAGCGCCCTGCTCTGGACCCGTCGTCGCGACGGCAACGGCTACGCCGAGCTCCGGCTCGGCCTCGGCACCCGTCCGTCCCGCTCGGCGATCAAGATGCCGGCCGTCGGCCGCTCCAAGGCCGAGGCCTGGCTCGAGGTCTCCGAGCAGCTGCACGGCCTCGAGGTCGTGCACGACGTGCCGATCGTCGCGAGCCCGCTCGCCGACGGGGCCATCGGCGTCGCCGGCCAGCGCGCCAACGCCCTCGGCGCAGCGCGCTCGGTCGTGCTCCAGACCGCCGCGCTGCACTCGCCCGCCGAGCTCGCCGTCTGCTCCTTCGCCTCGGGCAGCTCGGCCCGCGACTGGGACTTCCTCAAGTGGCTGCCGCACACGACGTCGCCGCACAGCCCGATCGGCACCGACCACCTCGCTGCCAGCGCCCCGGCCTGCTCGGCGCTCGCCGACGCCCTCGAGGACATCATCGAGGCCAAGGGCACCGCGAAGGAGCGTGAGCAGGCCAGCGCCGAGCGCCCGACCGTCCTCGTGCTCGTCGAGAGCGACGCGCCCATCGACCGCAGCCGCCTCGTCGCCATCGCTGAGCGCGGCCACCGCCAGGGCGTGCTCGTGCTCTGGGTCGCCGAGACCCAGCAGCTGCTCCCGGCGGCCTGCCACACCTTCCTCGTCGTCAGCGACGACCAGAGCTCGCTCGCCGGCTACGTCCACGCCGGCGAGGAGGTCCAGCCCGTCGCCGTCGACCGCATCGGCTACGACGAGGCGATGGCCTGCGCCCGCCAGCTCGCACCGGTCGTCGACGCCGGCGTCCCCGTCGACGACGCGAGCGACCTGCCGCGTGCCGTCTCGCTCCTCACCCTCGCCGGCACCGACCTCGCGAGCTCCGAGGAGGCCGTCATCGAGAAGTGGGGCGAGTCGCGCTCGATCCTCACCGGTCCCTACGCGCCCGCAGTGCTGCCCCGCAAGCCCGGCAACCTGCGTGCCATCGTCGGCCAGTCGAGCCAGGGCACCTTCTCCGTCGACATCCGCTCCGACGGCCCGCACGCCCTCGTCGGCGGCACGACCGGTGCCGGCAAGTCCGAGCTGCTCCAGGCCTGGATCCTCGGCATGGCCGCGGCCCACTCGCCGCAGCGCGTCACCTTCCTGCTCGTCGACTACAAGGGTGGCTCGGCCTTCCGCGACTGCGTCAAGCTGCCGCACACCGTCGGTCTCGTCACCGACCTCTCGCCGCACCTCGTCCGCCGCGCTCTCGCCTCCCTCGCGGCCGAGCTGCACTACCGCGAGCACCTGCTCGCCCGGCACAAGGCCAAGGACCTCCTCGAGCTCGAGCGTCGCGGAGAGGTGGACGCACCGCCGTCGCTCATCCTCGTCGTCGACGAGTTCGCCGCGCTCGTCCAGGAGGTGCCGGAGTTCGTCGACGGCGTCGTCAACGTCGCGCAGCGCGGTCGTTCGCTCGGGCTGCACCTCATCCTCGCGACGCAGCGTCCCGCGGGTGTCATCAAGGACAACCTCCGCGCCAACACCAACCTCCGCATGGCGCTGCGGATGGCCGACGAGAACGACTCCGACGACGTGCTCGGTTCCAAGGAGGCCGCCTTCTTCGACCCTGCGCTGCCCGGCCGTGCCGTGTCCAAGACCGGCCCCGGCCGGCTCGTCCCCTTCCAGACGGGGTATGCCGGTGGGTGGACCTCCGACGTCCCGCCGCCCCCCGACATGAAGGTCGAGACGCTCACCTTCGGCCGAGGCGTCGAGTGGGAGCCGCCGCGCGTCGAGGGCGCCGACGACGCCGCGGACCTCGGGCCCACCGACATCCAACGTCTCGTCAGCACGCTCGGTCGGGCCGCCCGCGTGGCCGAGCTGCCCAGGCCGCGCAAGCCGTGGCTGCCGGACATGCGCTCGGTCTACGACCTCGCGACCCTCCCGACGCAGCGCCGCGACGACGAGCTCGTCTTCGGCGTCGCCGACGACCCCGACAACCAGGCCCAGCCCGAGATCGCGTTCCGCCCCGACAAGGAGGGCAACATCGCGATCTACGGCACGTCGGGCTCCGGCAAGTCCGTCTTCCTCCGCTCGATGGCGGTCGCGGCCGGCTACACGGTGCGCGGCGGTCCCTGCCACGTCTACGGCCTCGACTTCGGCAACCGTGGTCTCGCGATGCTCGAGGCCCTGCCGCACGTCGGCTCGATCATTCCCGGCGGCGACCACGAGCGCGTCATCCGCCTCCTCCGCACGCTCCGGTCCACGATCGACGAGCGCGCCTCGCGCTACTCGGCCGTCAGTGCCGCGACGATCACCGACTACCGCCGCCTCGCCGGCCGCCCCGACGAGCCACGCGTCATCGTCCTCATCGACAACATGACGGCGTTCCGCCAGGCCTACGAGGTCGGCGGCCGCTTCCAGTGGCTCGACCTGCTCGCCGGCCTCGCCGCGGACGGCCGACCGGTCGGGGTCCACTTCATCATCGCGTCCGACCAGCGCACCGGCCTGCCGACGAACCTCGCCGCGGCCGTGCAGGGCCGGATCATCCTGCGCATGAGCAACGTCGACGACTACTCCGTCTTCGGCGTGCCGGGTGACGTCCTGACGATGGCCTCACCCCCGGGGCGCGGGCTCATGTCCGGATCCGAGGTGCAGGTCGCGGTGCTCGGCGGCTCGTCCGACGTCACCGTGCAGGCCGCCGCGATCGAGGCCTTCGCCGACGCGACCCGCAAGGCCGGCGTCAGCCAGGCCCCGCCGATCGAGAGCCTCGCCGAGGTCATCCCCCTCGGCGACCTCCCGTCGGAGTTCGGCGGGCGTCCCGTCGTCGGGGTCGCGTCCTCGACGCTCGAGCCGATCGGCTTCGACCCGAAGGGCACGTTCATCATCACCGGCCCGTCCGGGTCGGGACGCACGACCGCCGTCGCGACGACCGCCGCCGGCCTCTTCCGGTTCAGCTCCGGCTCGGCGCTCTACCTCATGACCCCGCGCCGCACCTCGGAGCTGCTCGACCTCGGCATCTGGGCCGAGACCGCCGTCGGCGGCGAGGCCACGTCGGCGCTCGCGAGCCGGCTCGCTGCCGAGATCGAGGAGGGGCGCGTCACGAGGCCGATCGCCGTCTTCGTCGAGCGCATCGACGACCTCGCGCCGTCGGGCGCCGAGAACGCCCTGACGACCCTCGCCAAGGCCTGCGTCGACAACGACCAGCTCGTCGTCGCCGAGGGTGAGGCAGCGTTCTTCAGCAGCAACTTCGGCCTCCAGGCCCTGCTCAAGACGTCGCGCTCCGGCCTCGCCCTGCACCCCGACGGCAACGAGGGGCTCTCCGTCTTCAAGGCCAACCTCCCCGCCCTCAACCGGGCAGAGCTCCCCCCGGGCCGCGGTTTCATCATCGAGAAGGGCAAGTTCGAGCTGCTCCAGGTGGCCCGCCCGTGACCCTTCCCCCCGCAACACACCGAGTAGGTCACGACACACCGGGATCGGATGCCGGTGAGTTGCGACCTTCACGGTGTGTTGCGGGGGAGACGCTTTGGGGCACAGGCGAACTCGCGCCACGACACGGCATACGCCATCGGTGCCCGACAGGGTCACGAATCATGGGGAGTGCTCCCCATCGACACCCCCCGAGGGCTGACATAGGTTTCTGCATGTCGACGAATGCCGCCCATCGGGACGAACTGCCCGAAGGGCCCAGCGGACGTCGAGGAGTTGGCACAGCGCGGGCCTGCACGGTTGGTCCGGAAGAGAACTTCCCGAATCAGTCGGGGGAACACAGGCAAAGGAGAAGGTCATGGCTTGGCTCGGAATGAACGACGATGAGGTCAACGCTCAGGGCAACGTCCTGCAGCAGCAGGCGGAGGCCATCCAGAAGCTCATCACGAAGGTCGACCAGGAGGTCGAGTCCCTGAAGCAGAACTGGCAGGGTGACGACTCCAAGCAGTTCGAGCAGGAGTGGACCGGCACGCACCGTCCCGAGCTCCAGAGGGCCCAGAAGCTGCTCACCGAGATGAAGTCGACGATCGATCACGAGGTCCAGCAGCAGCGCAGCACCTCGTCGCAGTACTGATCCACCTCATCTCACCACGACCTACACACGCTTCACTCCTGAAGGGGAACTGACATGGCTGTTTACAAGAAGGGTATGAACGCCGACGCGGTGTCCGCGTCCGGTGACAAGCTCGTCGGCTACAAGGGCGAGCTCGACGGCATCGTCGAGGCCGTCAACGGCGCCGTCTCCACGATCAAGGGCAACTGGGGCGGCACCGACGCCGACCGCTTCCAGAGCGACTGGCACGGCCAGCGCCAGGTCGTCTCGGCCGCCGGCGACAAGCTCGACGCCATGGGCAAGAAGTGCAAGACCAACGCCGAGTCGCAGAAGCAGACGTCGTCGAAGTGAGCCCGGCTGCCGCGTGAGCACGGCTCCGCAGCACCCGACGCGAAGGGTGGTCGCTCCCGGACAGGGGAGGAGCGGCCACCCTTTCGCATGCCCGGGCCACGCGTGCCCCCTGGGACGTATCAATTCGCTTGACAGCCGCGTCTGCCCGGTGTGAGACCTAGACTGAGCACCCAGAGGAGGGGCGACGCATGGGCGAACCTGGTGAACTCACCGAGCTGGTCGCCCGCGCCTCGCAGGGAGACGCCGCCGCGTGGAACACCGTCGTCGAGCGCTTCTCGTCACTGCTGTGGGGCGTCGCGCGCGGCCACCGGCTCCGACAGGAGGACGCCGCCGACGTCGTGCAGAACACGTGGCTCAAGCTCCTCGACCACCTCGACACCATCGCGCAGCCCGAAGCCCTGGCGGGCTGGCTTTCGACGACGGCTCGCTACGAGTGCCTCGCCGTCCTGCGCAAGAGAGGCCGCGAGCACCTCGTGCGCGACGACGACCTCGCGACGCGTGTCGTCGACGACCAGGTGCTGGCGCTCGACGCCGCACTGCTCGACGACGAGCGCGACGGCGAGCTCTGGACGTGCTTCTGCCACCTGCCCGAGCGCTGTCAGGTGCTTCTCCGGGCCCTCATGGCGAGCGACCGCCCGAACTACCGTTCCATCTCGGACGCGCTCGGGATGTCGGTCGGCTCGATCGGGCCGACCCGGATGCGGTGCCTCGACAAGCTGCGCGACCTCATCGGCGCCTCCGGCTACGTCTTCGACCCGAGGGGGAGGCCCTGATGTCTGACCAGGAGCTGCACCCGGACGACCTCGAGCTCCTCGACCGTCTGGGACGGATCGCGGCGGTCGTCGACCCCGTGCCCGATGCCGTCATCGAGCTCGGCCGGGCCGCCTTCGAGCTGCGCCACGCCGACGCCGTCGTCATGACCATGGCCGACGAGGCGGTCTCGGGTGCCGAGCTCCGGGCCGTGCCCGACGAGCAGGGCTCGAGCCGGCTGCACGTGTTCGAGCACGGCGAGGTCTCGATCGAGGTCGAGGTGACCGTGCGGGGCGAGTTCGCGCGGGCGGTCGGCATCGTCGACGACGGTTCCGGGGTCGATCTCTCCGGAGCCCACGTCAGCGTCGAGACGACGTCCTCGTCGACCACGGTCGACCTCGACGGCGGACGTTTCACCGTCGAACGCGTGCCTCTCGGACTCGCCCGCATCGTCCTCGAGCGAGCCGGGAGCCGACTGCTGGTGACGCCGTGGTTCGACGTGGGTTGATGGTTAGCCTCACGCTCCCCACGCCGTGAACGAGGCCGCGGTCGCCAGTGCGAGGTCATCACCCAGCGCACCGCGACGTGCGGCCAGCCACCCTTCGGAAAGCGTGCTGCTGTCTCTCGCCACGGCGGTGTGGACGTCGCGCATCACGCCGAGGCAGGCCGCGTCGTTGACGGGGACGACGCTGGCGAGGACGGTCGCCGTGCCCATCCCGAGCAGGCTCGAGACGAGGCCGAGGGCTTCGAACGGACCGATGGGCGCCGCGCCTCCGGAGTCGCACGCGGACAGGACGATGGCACCCGGCGAGCGGTGCAGGCCCAGCAGGTCGTGGACGGTGAGCGGTCCGTCGGCCAGGTGGAGGGCGGAGAAGAGCGGGGCGTCGCCACGGAACGTCCCGTGAGCCGCGATGTGGGCCAGTGACGCTCCGTCGACGGCTTCGAGAGCGGCCGTTGCCGTCGCGTCCTCGGGACGAAGCACCTTGGCGTGGCGGTGGATCCGGCTCAGGCTCGCAACCTCCGCCTCCCGGGTGCTGAGGCCGGGCCCGGTCACGAGAGCCACGTGCGAACCCGCTCCCCTGCCGAGTCGCCGGGTCGCCCGAAGCCACTGGGCGATGGACGGACTGACACTGAGGTGCCGGTCGGCGAAGCACGGGAGGAGTCCCCACGGCGCTGTGAGCAGGTCGGCGGGCGGCACGACGACGACGCGACGACACCCCTCCGGCAGGTCGGCACCGTCGCCCAGCAGAGCCGACTGGAGCAGCCGTCCCGCAGCGGCGAGCTCGACCCGGCGACCGAGAGCAGCGCGACGCAACGCGAGTCGCGCGAAGTCAGCTTCCCTCCCGGCCCGGACAGACGAACCGACGACGACGTGCCGCACGACCCCTCGGTGGACGGTGAGGCGGTGCAGGGTGTCGCCGTCGCGGACGATGCTGACGACGGCACCCTCGTCGGCCACGGTCTCGAACACGGCGTCGAGGTCGAGCTGGGGCCCGCCGTCGGCACCAACCGTGCGGTCGGAACTGCGGCGATCTGCTGGCTCCTTCTGCGGCGTGCCGTCCCCGGACCGGAGGTGGCGGTGGGTGCGGCGGATGGCGGCCTCGATTCGGGCCCGGTCCCGGGTCAGGGCGACCGACCCGGGGTCGTCGGCGCCCACGGCGTCGAGACGGCGCGTCACGTCGCGGAGCGCCGCGAGGTCACCGACGAGCAGCGGGTCGGTGACGCTCGCGCGGGGCGCGTCCAGGGCCATGGCCCGCCAGCGCTCGGCCCACCACAGCAGCCGACGAGGCCGACGCGCACGCACTGCGGCGTCCACGGCGAGCCGGGTGAACTCGATGCCGTGCCCGCTGGCCAGAGCCCGCAGCTCGACGTCCCCGAGCAGGTTGCGGTGCTCGTCGACCGCGTCGAGACCGTGCCGGCAGGCCAGCAGGAGCGCGCGTCGGTCGCCGAGCTGCTGGGCGAGCAAAGCGCCGGCGAGCCAACCTGCCGCCCGCCCCAGTGGCGGCCCGGTCCAGCGCGTTCGCGCAGCATCGCTCAGAGCCAGGCGCGCGGTGTCGTCGCGGCCCGCGTCGTGTGCGATCCGGCCGAGCAGCACGAGCGCGACGGGCAGCTCGACCGCGTGCCGGGCCTGCATCGATCCGACGAGCGAGGTGGCCTCGGCGAGCAGGTCCGTCGCCGAACGACCCGGGACGGGAGGCGGGGCAGCCCCCTCGCCGTCGACCATCCAGGGTCGCAGCTCGGGTCGCACGGAGACGTACGCGGCACGCAGCCGCAACAGCCGGGCGCGGTCGGCCCACCCCGGGCGGCGTTGCGACCGGAAGAGCCGCTGGGCATCCGCCGCACTCGCCTCCGCGGCGGCGAGGTCGGCTTGGGCGAGGGCCGCCTGCGCGTCCGTGAGGAGCAGCTCGGCGCGTCGCACAGGCGCGCCGACCGTGCCCGGGAGCGTGACTGCGCAGAGGTGTCGCACCTCGTCGATGAGCCCTGCCCCGAGCAGGACCTGGGTCCGCTCGATGACGAGGTCGTGCCGTTCGTTGCCCAGGCGGTGAGCGCGGACCGATGCCTCGTCGAGCAGTCGCAGGGCCGTCGGGACGTCTCCTCGGAGATTGGCTGCGAGTCCGCGGTTGTGCACGGCCTGGACCGCCTCGAACTCCTGCCCCACCCGGTCGAGCAGCACCTCGGCTCGACGCGCGTCGGCCTCCGCGGCGTCGGCGTGACCCAGGGCCAGGTGGACGTCGCACCTCGTGTTGAGCGAGCGTCCCTCCCACAGGTCGTCTCCGAGGCGGCGGCTCCCGGCGATCGCGCGGTCGAGGTCCTCGAGCGCCTCGGCGTTGCGGGCGAGCATGTGCAGCACGTGTGCCCGGCGATGGAGCAGGCGCGGCAGCATGGCTGGAGGCGTCAGTGGCACGGCCTCGTCGAAGCGGAGCAGCCCGTCCCTGGTGCGTCCCGCGAAGGCCAGCACGATCCCCAGGGTCCCGAGGACGTCCGCCTGGCGGGTGGCGTCGACGCGTCGAGCGTTGCGCAGGGCGGCGAACCCGTGGGCCACGGCCTCGTCGGTCCGCCCACTGTCCCGGAGCACGATCGCCGATGTCTGGTGTGCGACGGACCGGTCGTGGGGGTCGGTCGAGTCGGAAAGGATGCGTGAGGCGAGGTCCATAGCCCGAGCGGGCTGGGATAGTGCAAGAGGGAGCAGTGAGTCCACGAGTTCGGTGCCGGTCGGGCGGGGGTCTCGTGGACGACGCGGAGCGCTGCGCGCGCGAGGTCGTGTATCCGAGCGCAGGGGTTGTGCGTCTGGCTTCATGAACCACCCCCACACCAGCCAGGAGGTTGACGATGTCCAACAACGATGATGGCAGCCCCACCCCCGACGCGCCGGACGTTCGATGGTGGCGACCTGCACTGCCCAACCCGGCCCAGCAGGCCCGCTACACCGACCAGCTGCGCCTCATGATCCAGGGGCTGAACGCATCGCTTCAGGCCGAGGGACGAGGCGATGCCGCCCTGGTGACCGCCTACCCCGATCCTGACAACCTCGAGACGACCGAGTTCCTCTACCGCGCCGACACCATCCTCGTCAGCACCGACGACGACGACCTCGCCCGCATCTCCGAGGCGCTCGGGGGGCTCAGCCTGGCACCGTCCGACGCCGACGACGGGCGCGTACCCCCGCCCGTCGGCTGGCTCCGGGTGCTGCCGCTGCCCCCGGGTCAGCCGTGGGCCGGGGACGACGTCTCCGGGACCCCGGCCGAGACCGCGCTGCTCGCCATCGAGGCGGCGACGGGCCGCGCCGACCTCGCGGGCTTCGACCGCGTCGTCCACCTCACGTCCAACAGCGGCTGCCCGGCGACCGAGCCGGTCCCGGCGTCAACCGGTCCCGACCCCGCCCTGCGCCCGGATGCCACCCTGGGGCAGGGCGTGCGGGTCGCGGTCATCGACTCGGGCTGGCCGCTCGCCGCGACGGACCGGGACGTCGAACCGACCCCCGCGCGCGACGTCCGGTGGTCCTGGCTCGACGGGATCACCCACGACGAGCTCGAGACCGCTCGCCCGGGTACGACGGTCCAAGCCGTGGAGCACGGGCACTACCGCGGCCACGGGATCTTCGTCGCGGGCGTGGTCCGCGCCATGGCGCCGGCCGCGCAGGTGACCCTGCACGCCTGGGGTCCGACGACGTACGGCCAGATCGAGAGCGAGCTCGCTCCGATCCTCCAGCGGGTGCTCGAGACGGAGCCGGACATCATCAGCATGTCGGCGGGCACGGGAGGCGCGAGCGGCACGACCCCGGTTGCGGAGCCGCCGGCCGGACGGCGGCGGGCAGCGGCCTCGACCGAACCCGCCTTCGCGCTCCGGCAGTTCGTCGCCACGCTCGAGCCGACGAAGACCCTGCTCGTGTGCGCGGCCGGCAACGACGGCACGCAGGGGCCGTTCGAGCCGGCCAGCATCCGGCTGCCGCACACCCACGACCCGCGGTGCAAGGTGGCCGTCGGCGCTCTCAAGAAGCAGGGGCGACTCGCGAAGTACAGCAACCGGGGGACGTGGGTCGACGTCTACGCCCGCGGCTCGAAGGTCGTCAACGCCTATCCCGACGGGCCGTACACGTACAAGGAGTCCCCGCGGACCGACGAGACGGTCCAGTTCACGACGGGACTGGCCGAATGGAGCGGGACGTCCTTCGCGACGCCGCTCGTCGCCGGGCTCGTCGCGTCTCGCATGTCGTGGACGGGAGAGAGTCCCCGGCAGGCGTGGGAGGCGCTGAGCGCCGTCGCAGCAACGCAGGCACCCTACGGCCTCGCCACGCTGCGCCCCGGTGATGCCGACCGGGGCGTCAACCCGCCGGCCGGCTGAACTCCCTGACCGGAAGTGCAGACAGCAGGACGCACGGGGTCACGTTGGTGCGGACGTGACCCCGGGCGCTCCCTCGCCGCTCAGGCCGGAGCCGTCGTGAAGCGAAGGTAGGGCTTGACCTCGTCGACGGCGTCGGCACCGAAGCGCTCGCGGGCGTCGGCGGTCGACACGGTCGGGGCCACGATGACCTTCTGGCCCTCGCGCCAGTCGGCCGGCGTGGAGAACGGGCCGCTGTCGGTGAGCTGGAGCGCGTCGACGGCGCGGAGGATCTCGTCGAAGTTGCGGCCGACGCTCTTGGGGTAGGTCAGCGACAGGCGGACCTTGTTGGCCGGGTCGATGATGAAGACGGAGCGCACGCCCGAGGTGTCGCCCTCGCCGGGGTGGATCATGTCGTAGAGCTCGGAGACCTGGCGGGAGTCGTCGGCGATGATCGGGTAGCCGACCGTCGCACCGCTGACCTCCTCGATGTCGCCCTTCCACTCCTCGTGCTGCTCGATCGGGTCGACCGAGACGGCGAGCACCTTGACGCCGCGCTTGTTCCACTCGTCGTCGAGGGCGGCGACGCGGCCGAGCTCGGTGGTGCAGACCGGCGTGAAGTCGGCCGGGTGGCTGAAGAGGACGGCCCAGCTGGCGTCCTTCCAGTCGTGGAAGCGGATCGGGCCCTCGGTCGTCGTGGCCTCGAAGTCGGGGGCGATCTCGCCCAGTCGCGGTGTTGCCATTGGCTCGTCCTCTCGCGGTCGGGCGCACGGCGCGCCCCGGTCTGCGTGCCATTCTGACCACAGAACCATGCATCACGTTATGGGTGTCCAAATGTTGTGACGCGCATCCAGTGGACTCCCAGCCGACTCACCGAGACTGCGCGTGGAATCTGTCGCCACCCATAGGAGCCCCCGACGTGAGCGCCCTGCTCGACACCATCACCACCCAGGTCCTCCACGCACCGGTGTGGCTCGTGCTCCTCGTCGTCGGTGGGATCGTCTTCGTCGAGGACGCGCTCTTCGTCGGCTTCGTCGTGCCCGGTGAGACCGTCGCCATCCTCGGTGGCGTGGCCGCCTCGCTCGGGCACGTGCCGCTCGCCGCGGTCCTCGTCGTCGTCGTCGTGGCCGCGATCGTCGGCGACACGGTCGGTTTCGAGGTCGGCCGTCATCTCGGTGGCCGGGTCGTGGCCCTGCGCGCCTTCGACCGGCACCGCGGGCGCATCGACCAGGCGCAGGGCTTCCTCGGCCGCCGCGGCGGTGCCGCCGTCTTCCTCGGCCGCTGGACCGCGTTCCTGCGCGCCGTCATGCCGGCCCTGGCCGGGATGTCGAAGATGCACTACCCGACCTTCCTCGTCTGGAACGCCGCCGGCGGCATCGCCTGGGGGAGCGTCGTCGTCACGGCCGGCTACCTCGCGGGCCGCTCCTACGCCCGGGTCGAGACGTGGCTCGGGCGCGGCGCCGCCGTCGCCGTGGGTGTCGTCGTCGTGGTGGCCCTCGTCGTCTGGCAGGTGCGCCGCCACCGTGCCGAGGGCACCGAGGGCGCCGAGGGCGCAGGGGGTGCCGAGGGTGCGGGGGTTGCCGAAGGTGCCGACGCGGAGGGCGGCGAGAACCCCTCGCGTATGCCGTCAGCGGGCTGAGCGCGCACGTCGGGGTCGCTCCTCGGCCTTCGTCTCCACCGCGACCCGAGCGCTGCGCCCTGGTCACCGGCTCCGACTGAGTCGACATACTCGTCCGCAGCGGCCGGATCGGTGCTGTGCTGGAGCATGACAACCTCCACGCACCTCGGTTCACGCAGGCGTGCACCGTCCGCTCAGGCCATGGCCATCGCGGTGGGGCACGTCGTCGTCGCCACGGCGGCACTGGGCACGGGGATCGTCCTCGTCGTGGCTGGCACGCGGTCTGGTGCCGAGCTGGAGACGCTCTACACCCCCATCGGCGTGGCGGTCTGCGGCGTCGCTCTGGTCTTCGGTGCGGTCGCGGTCAACGTCGTTCGCTCCACGCCCCACCACCCGCACCGAGCCGCCGGCCTCTCGCGCGCGCTCGGCCTCCTCGAGGTGCTCGCCGGGCTGGTGTGCGCCGTCAGTGCCGCCGTCGCCGTCGCCTCGTACCCGCAGTTCACGCCCTGGCGGTCACCGGCGCTGCTGCCGGCCCTGGTGCTCGTGGCCCTGGGAGTCACGGCAGTCATCCAGTCCAGCCGCGTCCGGCGCCAGGAGTGACCCTCGAGGAGCGACAGCCATGAGGCCCCTCCCGGCTGGGAGGGGCCTCATGGCATACGGGCTCGGGACTGACCGGTTGGGTCAGCGCTCCTCGGTGCCTGCGATGAAGGCCTCGAGCTTGGCGCGACCGAGGTCGTCCGGACGCTGCTCCGGCGGGGACTTCATGAGGTAGGACGAGGCGGACAGCAGGGCGCCGCCGATGCCACGGTCCTTGGCGATCTTCGCCGCACGGATGGCGTCGATGATGATGCCGGCCGAGTTGGGGGAGTCCCACACCTCGAGCTTGTACTCGAGGTTCAGCGGCACGTCGCCGAAGGCGCGACCCTCGAGGCGGACATAGGCCCACTTGCGGTCGTCGAGCCACGCGACGTAGTCGGACGGGCCGATGTGGACGTTCTTGCTGTCGACGAGACCCGAGAGCGGACCGGTGAGGTTGCTCGTGACGGCCTGGGTCTTGGAGACCTTCTTGGACTCGAGGCGCTCGCGCTCGAGCATGTTCTTGAAGTCCATGTTGCCGCCGACGTTGAGCTGGTACGTCCGGTCGAGCACGACGCCGCGGTCCTCGAAGAGCTTGGCCATGACGCGGTGCGTGATGGTCGCGCCGACCTGGCTCTTGATGTCGTCACCGATGATCGGCACGCCGGCGGCCTCGAACTTCGCGGCCCACTCGGGGTCGGAGGCGATGAAGACCGGGAGCGCGTTGACGAAGGCGACCTTCGCGTCGATGGCGCACTGGGCGTAGAACTTGTCGGCCTGCTCGGAGCCCACCGGGAGGTAGGAGACGAGGACGTCGACCTTGCGGTCCTTGAGGATCTGCACGACGTCGACCGGCTCGGCGCCGGACTCGTCGATCGTCTGGCGGTAGTACTTGCCGAGACCGTCGAGCGTGTGGCCGCGCTGGACCTCGACACCCGTGGTGGGGACGTCGGCGATCTTGATGGTGTTGTTCTCGGAGGCGTTGATGGCCTCGGAGAGGTCCTTGCCGACCTTCTTGTCGTCGACGTCGAAGGCGGCGACGAACTCGACGTCAGAGACGTGGTACTCGCCGAACTTGACGTGCATGAGGCCGGGGACGCCGGTGGTGGCGTCAGCGTCCTTGTAGTACTCGACGCCCTGCACGAGCGAGCTCGCGCAGTTGCCGACGCCGACGATGGCGACGCGTACGGATCCCATGGATCACTCCTTGTTGTTGGTGGTCGTGCTCTGGGGGGTGGTGATGTCTGTGGTGGCCAGGCCGGGCTCGTCGTAGGCCGCCGGGCCCGGGTCGAGGGCCGCGCGGCGTTCGGCGACGATGAGCTCCTCGAGCCAGCGCACCTCGCGCTCGGCGCGCTCCTCGCCGTGCTGCTGGAGGGCCAGGGTGTAGCTGTCCATCCGCTCGCGGCGGGCCTGGGAGGCGTCGCGGATGTTCGCGAGCCGCTCCTCGAGCCGGGAGCGCCGGCCCTCGAGGATGCGCAGGCGCACCTGCGCCTCGGTGCGCGAGAAGAAGGCGAACCGGACGTCGAAGTCGTCGTCGTCCCAGGCGTCGGGGCCGCTGGCCGCGACGAGGTCCTGGAAGTGCTCCTTGCCGTCGGCGGTCAGCTCGTAGGTGATCCGGGGCCGCTTGCTGCTGCCCGTCGCCGCCTCGGTCGTCTCGTGGATCCAGCCCGAGTCGACGAGGTGGCGCAGCGCCGGGTAGAGCGAGCCGTAGGACAGCGCCCGGAAGATGCCGAGCGCGGTGGTGAGGCGCTTGCGCAGCTCGTAGCCGTGCAGCGGGCCGTCGTGGAGCAGGCCGAGGACCGCGAACTCGAGCAGCGCAGCGCGGCGGCTCTGAGGACGTTCGGACTTCGGCACGTGACTACGGTACACCCAGATATATCGCTGCGATACATCACGCCGACGCATCGTGTGACACGTCCCTCGACGCCGGGTCAACCAACAGGACCGAACCCAGGTTTCGGCGTCTGTTCTACGTCCTGGTGGTTCGTGCCTGTTGGTTGACCCGGGCCTGCGGTCGCGCTCAGCGGCTGGGCGACGCGACGCGTGGGCGGCTCAGGGCTCTGGGGTGTAGATGGCGATGAAGCCCGTGCCGTGCGGCGGCGCCGACCCCTCGGCGACGACGAGCTGCAGCGGCCGACCGTCGCCGGACGGCTGGGGTGCGGTCTGCGAGCCGCCTTCCATCCACTGCGTCTGCTCCCCGACCAGGCCCTCGAGCTGGAAATAGGCTGGCTCGCGGCGAGGGGAGCCGGTGACAACCGTGCCGGACGTGACGAGGAACGGCCCGCTCTGCGGGGCTGCCGTCTCCAGTGGCGTACCGGCGACGTCGACCGGACCGGCGATCGAAGCCGTGAGGCGGTAGCGGTAGCCCTCACGCTCGATGACGTCGGGGAGCGCCGCGACCGGCGTGCCGGACAGGTCCCTGATCAGGCTCCGTGCGCCCTGCGCGTAGATGGCTCCGGTCAGCTGGGCGCCGTCGACCGAGGCCGGCTTGCGCGTCTTCGCGTCGACGAGCTGGATGCGGACCGAGGCGGTGCGCCCGACCGTCAGCTCCGTCCAGCCCTGGCCCGGCTCGCCGGGGACGGTTCCCCCAGCCGGGAGGTCGCGCTCCGCGGGCCGGCCGGCCGCGCACGAGCTGCCGAAGAAGCCCGCGGTCCCCCCGAAGCTGACCGTGACCATGTACGTCGCGGCCTCGGCGTCGGTCAGGCCGGGCAGGTAGCACTCGGCGCCGATGGAGACGTGGGTCGTCGTGGGCTCCCAGACGAGCGAGAACTGACCCTGGCCGCGGTCACCGATGAAACCGGCGACGAGGGTGTCGTCGCCGACCCGGGCCCGGTAGCGCAGGCCGTCCTTGACGACGTCGCCGGGCGCGTCGGGGACGGACCGGAACGGCATGCCGTCGGCCCCGATCATCGGAGCAGCGCTCGACGGCGGCCCGGCCGGGACGGTCGGCGCGGGACGGCCGAGCGAGGTCACGACCCCGACGGCGAGGGCGGCGACGGCGAGCGTCGCGACCGAGCCTGCGGCGACGGCGCGACGGCGCTTCGTCGTGCGCACCCGGCCGGCGACGCCGGCCGTGAAGTCAGGGGCGGTGCCGAGGTCGTCGGCGTGGGTGGTCAGCTCGTCGCGCAGGTCGGTGAGGTTCATCGGACACGCTCCTCGTCGGAGGTCGGGCTCAGGGTGGGGTCGAGGCGGAGCTTGGCCAGCGCGCGGCTCGCCTGGCTCTTCACGGTGCCGACGGAGCACTGCAGGATCTCGGCGGTCTCGATCTCGGACAGGTCCTCGTAGAAGCGGAGCACGACGACGGCCCGCTGGCGCCTCGGCAGCCGAGCGAGGGCTCGCCAGAGGTCGGTGCGGTCGTCGACGCGTACGTCCTCGGGGCGGTGACCGGCAGCGGCAGCACGCTCGGGCAGCTCAGCCGTCGCCACCTCGCCGTTCCAGCGGCGCCGCCACCAGCTCGAGTACGTGTTGACCATGACCCGGCGGACGTACGCGTCGGGCTGGCCGTCGATGCGCCCCCAGGCGAACCACGCCTTGGCGAGCGAGGTCTGCACGAGGTCCTCGGCGAGCGCGCGGTCGTGCGTGAGCAGGTATGCCGTCCGCAGCAGTCGGGTCGAGCGCGTCGCCACGAAGTCGTCGAAGGACCCTCGGTCCACGGCTCGTCCCCCTGTCAGCGGCCCGGCGGAGAGGCTGCTCGCCCCGGCGTCGGTGCCTGTCACTGTCGTCACATCCTGCAGGACCGTCTGGGGCCGGAGAAAGGTTGCACGCCGCCCCCGGGTATGTGAAAACAGTCTGTGGGGTGCTTGTGCCGCTCGTGTGAGCCGCCTCCGTCGTTTCGTCGTCACGGCGCCGGTCAGGTCATACTGAGTGGCGGCCCGGGACGGTTTCTCGGGCCTGATCAGTGAATGGAGCAGGTTGTGACGCAGAGCAGGCGCGACATCCGCGCTGCCCAGCTGGCGGCCGACAAGGGCCGGCCCCAGCGCGCAGGGAATGGCAACGGCAACGGCCGGTCCGCAGGGACCGCCGGCTTCGCCGACGGTGAGGGCGAGGGCCGCACCGGCTGGAAGAAGTGGGCCATCGGCACGCTCAAGTGGGGCTCGATCGCCGCCGCGGTGCTGCTCGTGCTCGGCGTCGTCGGCGTCGTCATCGCCTACAACCAGACCGCCATCCCGCAGCCCAACGAGCTGGCCAACAAGCAGGTCTCGATCGTCTACTACAGCGACGGCAAGACCGAGCTCGACCGCATCGCCGTCCAGGACGGCAACCGCGAGTCGGTCAAGCTCAAGCAGGTGCCCAAGTTCGTCCAGGACGCCCACATCGCCGCCGAGGACCGCACGTTCTACCAGAACAACGGCATCTCGGTCGGCGGCATCCTGCGCGCCGTCAAGACGAGCGTCACCGGTGAGACCCAGGTCGGTGGCTCCACGATCACCCAGCAGTACGTCAAGAACTACTTCCTGACCCAGGACCGCACGATCTCCCGCAAGGCCAAGGAGATCCTCATCGCGGTCAAGATCGACGGCCAGCTCTCCAAGGCCGAGATCCTCGAGAAGTACCTCAACACCATCTACTACGGCCGCGGTGCCTACGGCATCCAGAGCGCGGCCAAGGCGTACTTCGGCAAGGACGTCTCCAAGCTCAGCGTCGGCGAGGGCGCCGTGCTCGCGTCCGTCATCAACGCGCCCTCCCTCTACGACCCGGCCAACGGTGACACGGCCGAGGCCAACCTCACCAAGCGCTACGCGTACGTCCTCGACGGGATGGTGCAGGAGGGCTGGCTCAGCGCGGCCGAGCGGGCCAAGTACACCGAGCTGCCGAAGATCCAGGCCTACAAGGGCAACAAGTTCTCGTCGGGCCCCAACGGCTTCATCACCGCCCAGGTCAAGCGCGAGCTCGTCTCGACCGGCCTCTCGGAGCAGGACATCGACAACGGCGGCCTGCGCATCGTCACGACGATCGACAAGAAGGCCCAGACCGCGGCGATCGCGGCGATGCAGGACAACCTGCCCAAGAAGGTGCAGGGCGGACTCGTCGCGGTCCGGCCCGGCGACGGTGCCGTGGTCGCGATGTACGGCGGCGCCGACTACGCCAAGTCGCAGTTCAACACCTCGACCCAGGCGATCATGCAGGGCGCCTCGAACTTCAAGCCGTTCGCCGTCCTCGCTGCGGTCCGCGACGGCGTGTCCACGAAGACGAAGTTCGACGGCGACCAGCCCCAGGAGATCGACGGCACGAAGATCACGAACTTCGGCGACCGCTCCTACGGCATGGTCGACATGCGCCGGATGATCGGTCGCTCGATCAACACGGCCTTCGTCAACCTCAACAACACGATCACGCCCGCCCTGACCCGGCAGGCGGCGATCGACGCCGGCATCCCGGCACGGACGCCGGGTCTCGACGAGACCCTCACCAACGTCCTCGGCACCGCCTCGCCGCACGTCATCGACATGGCCACGGCCTACTCGACCATCGCCTCGCAGGGGGTGCGGGCCAAGCCGTACTTCGTCAAGAAGGTCACCTCGACGACCGGTGACTTCACCTACGACGCCAAGCCGCAGACGAAGCGCGCCTTCGACAAGGACGTGACCGCCGACGCCACCGACGCCATGACCTACACCGTCAAGGACGGCGGCACCGCGACGAAGCTCCAGCGCCTGAACCGCCCGGTCGCGGGCAAGACGGGCACCTCCTCAGAGGCGAAGTCGATCTGGTTCTCCGGGTTCATCCCGCAGCTCGCGGTGTCCATCGGCATGTACAAGCCCGACGCGAACGGGAACCCGCAGACGCTGACGAGCTCCGAGGACACCAACCTCACGGGTGGCACGATCCCGGCCGACGTCTTCTACGACTTCATGAAGGTCGTGACGGACAACATGGAGGTCCAGGACTTCCCGAACCGCGCTGGTGTCGGCGACGACAAGATCCCGACCCCGACGACGACGTTCACGCCGCCGCCGCAGACGACGACCCAGGCGCCCGCGACGACGACGACACAGGCGCCGACCACCACGACGGCACCGCCGACGACGACGCAGCAGCCGACGAAGACGAACGGCACCGGGAAGCCCCAGCCGACGACGACGCAGCCGACGATCACGATTCCCCTGCCCGGGGGAGGAGGGCCGTCGCCCACCTCGACCAAACCCGGCAACGCCCCATGACGCGCGCGCGGGCCGGGGACCGTGACGGGGTGACGGGGTGACCGTCCGGTGACCGAGAAGGTCGACGACCCCGTCGTGCGGGCGGCCTCCGAGATCATCGGAGGCCCCCGCGGACGGTATGCCGCAGCCCGTGAGCTCCCGTGGGTGCTCACGGCCGCGCTGCTGTCGGCCCTGACGGCCGTCACCGCCGGGCTCGCGATCCTGCTGCGCGCCCCCTGCCTGCGCACCGGCTTCACGGGCGACACCCAGTTCTGGAGCGCCTGCTACGCCGACCTGCCCACGGCGTACCGCGACGCGAACCTCAAGGCCGGCCTCGCGGCATACCTCCAGGGCGGCGACGGCGCGCCGGTCACCGGGCAGCCGCCCCTGACCGGGCTCGTGCTCACGGCCGTCGCGAGCCTCGGCCCCGACGACGGATCGCTCAAGACGCGGGCCGCGTGGTACTTCGCACTGTGGTCGGTGCTGCTGACCCTGCTGCTGCTCGTCATCGTGTGGCTCGTCGCGTCGTCGGCCGCTCGACCCATCTCGGCGGCGCACGTCGCGCTGTCCCCCGTCGTCGTGCTGGCCGGGTTCATCTCGGCCGACCTGCTCGGGGTGGCGCTGGCCAGCGCCGGCATGTGGGCGTGGTCGCGGCGCAACCCGACGCTCGCCGGAGTTCTGCTCGGGCTCGCCATCGGGGCGCGGACCTATCCCGTGCTCATCCTCGTCGCGATCGCGCTGCTCTGCGTCCGGTCCGGTCGGCTGCGCGAGATGGGTCGCGTCGTCGGCTACGCGCTGCTGACGTTCGGCGCGCTGCTCTCCGGGCTCTGGCTGCTCAACCGCGAGGCGGCCGCCTCCCCCTACCAGGGGTGGGCGTCGGCCGGAGCCGGCTACGGCTCACCGTGGCTGCTGCCGCAGCTCGCCGGGCACCCCCTGCCCACGGGGGCCGTCACGGCGCTCGCCGTCGTCGGCTGGCTCGTCGCCCTCGTGGTCGGGGCGGTGCTCGCGCTGTCGTCGGCCCGACGCCCGACGATCGCCGAGGTGTCGCTCGTCATGGTCGGCATCGTGCTCGTCACCGGCAAGTCGTTCACCGTGCAGAGCTCGCTGTGGCTGCTGCCGCTCATCGCGTGGTGCGCCCTCCAGTGGCGCGACCACCTCATCTGGGCCGGCGCCGAGACGCTCAACTTCGTCGCGGTGTGGCTGACGATCGCGGCGACGACCGTGCCCGATCGTGGTCTGCCGGCGTCGTGGTACGCCTTCTTCTCGATGCTGCGCGTCGTGGCCGTGCTGTGGCTCGTGGCCGTCGTGTGGCTGCGGGCCCGCGACCGGTGGAGCCGGTCGAAGGGTGAGCCCGACGACCTCGCGGGCCCGATGAGCGGCGCCGAGGACCGGCTCATCGTCCGCTTCTCCTGAGCCGTGGTCGGGCGAGGGCCCTCCGATTTCGGAGTATGCCGTCCGGGCCGGTAGTCTTGCCCAGTTCGCCGTGTGCCCGGTGGCCTGTGGATCGAACCGACCGATGTCGGTGAGGTCTGCGAGGCTGAACCCGGCTGGAAGATCAGGCCGGGCCCCAGGCTCGCGGCGGGACGAATGCAACCCTCCTGTCACGAGAGAGACTCGTGACCGCCGAGACCAGAGGAGGTGGGTTAGAAGCATGCGTCAGTACGAACTCATGGTCATCCTCGACCCGGAGACCGAAGAGCGCACCGTCGACAAGACGATGGACAAGTTCCTCACCGTCGTGAAGAACGACGGGGGCACCGTCGAGAACGTCGACATCTGGGGCCGCCGCCGTCTTGCCTACGACATCAAGAAGAAGTCCGAGGGCATCTACGTCGTCGTCAACATGACGACCGAGCCGGCCACCGCCCAGGAGCTCGACCGCCAGCTGAACCTCAGCGAGTCGGTCATGCGCACCAAGCTGCTGCGCCCCGGCGCCTGATTCAGCGAAGTTACTGATCCGCTCGATCAACCGACGAAGGACTGGTCCATGGCAGGCGACACCGTCATCACGATCATCGGCAACCTGACCGCCGACCCCGAGCTGCGTTTCACGCCGTCCGGGGCTGCGGTCGCGAACTTCACCGTGGCCTCGACGCCGCGGCAGTTCGACCGCCAGAGCAATGAGTGGAAGGACGGCGAGACGCTGTTCATGCGCTGCTCGGTGTGGCGCGACGCGGCGGAGAACGTCGCCGAGTCGTGCCAGCGGGGCATGCGCGTGATCGTGTCCGGCCGGCTGAAGTCTCGTTCCTACGAGACGAAGGAAGGCGAGAAGCGCACCGTCGTGGAGATGGACGTCGACGAGATCGGCCCGTCCCTGCGCAGCGCCACCGCCAAGGTCAACAAGACCCAGCGCGGTGCCGGCGGCGGTGGTGGCGGCTTCGGCGGCGGCCAGGGCCAGGGTGGCGGCTGGAGCGGTGGCTCCGGCGGCGGCCAGGCCGAGGACCCGTGGGCGACCGGCGGCTCTGCCGGCGGTGCCCAGGGTGCCCCGGCCGCAGGTGGTCAGCAGGGCGGCGGCTGGAGCGGTGGCTCCGGTGGCGGTCAGCCGGCTGCCGGTGGCCAGCAGGGTGGTGGTTGGGGCGCGGCCCCCAGCTACGACGAGCCCCCCTTCTGATCGAGCAGGTCAGCACCGCCGTCCGGTGACGCAGCCGGACGGCATACCCCAGTAGTTCTTTTAACCCATCCCGGGGCACCAAACCCCGGGCTCTCATCAAGAAGGAGAGCACCACGATGGCAAAGCCCGTTGTGCGCAAGCCCAAGAAGAAGGCCAACCCGCTGAAGGCGGCGAAGGTCGAGAACATCGACTACAAGGACACTGCGCTCCTGCGCAAGTTCATCTCCGACCGCGGCAAGATCCGCGCGCGTCGCGTGACCGGTGTGTCCACCCAGGAGCAGCGTCTCATCGCCACGGCCGTCAAGAACGCCCGTGAGATGGCCCTGCTGCCCTACTCGAGCTCGGCTCGCTGAGCCGGTTTCGGGAACGAGGAGAACACCATGAAGCTCATTCTCACGCACGAGGTCACCGGCCTCGGTGCTGCTGGTGACATCGTCGAGGTCAAGGACGGCTACGGCCGGAACTTCCTCATGCCGCGCGGTCTCGCGACCCCGTGGACCAAGGGCGGCCAGAAGCAGGTCGACGCCCTGACCAAGGGCCGTGCGGTCCGCGAGATCAAGGACCTCGACACCGCCAAGGGTGTCAAGGGCCAGCTCGAGGCCACGTCGGTCAAGGTCCCGGCCAAGTCCGGCCAGTCCGGTCGCCTCTTCGGTGCCGTCAGCAACGGCGACATCGCCGCGGCCGTCCAGGCTGCCGGTGGCCCGGAGCTCGACAAGCGCAAGATCGAGGTCAAGCAGGCCATCAAGACGCTCGGCTCCTACGAGGCGACCGTCCGTCTGCACCCCGAGGTCGCGGCGACCCTCAAGTTCGAGGTCGTCCCCGCCTGACCGTCGAGGTCTGACACGTCGAAGGGCCGGGCTCCGCACAGGCGGAGCCCGGCCCTTCGTCATACCTCCCCGAGCGGCGGCGCGCACACGCTCGGGTCGACCCACGCCGTCCTCCTTGAGCCGCTGACACCAAGCTGTCGTTGACCCCAAGGTGTGCCGCCGGCTCGCGGTGAGGCGGGCCCTTCAGCGGCGGCCGACCACCGCGACCGTCGTGTCGAAGAGCTCCCAGGGCGTGCTGCCGGCGGCATCGGGCACCTCGAGGTGGCCGTGCACCCGGGCCCGGCCCTGGCGCAGCGAACCCGCGGCGGTGGAGACGGTCCAGCTGCGCTCGGTCCCGTCGCACGTGACCGGGACCGAGACCGTGAGCGGTGTCGTGGCGGCTGCCCCCGACCGCGACACGAGCTCGAGGCCCAGCGTCCCCGGACCGGAGAGCGCCGGCGAGTCGGGCAGGGTGCACGTGTAGGTGCCTCGAAGGGTGACGACGCCGTCGTGCAGGCGGGCCTGGCGGTCGACGTCCACGGTGCCGAGATCGGGTGCGCCCCCGGCCCGCGCCGGAGCGACGACGAGGGCGGTCGTGCCGATGGTCGTCGCGGTGGCGAGGGCGATGGCGGTGAGGGTACGCCTGACGGACATGTGACGGATCCCCTGTCTGGTGGGCTCGCTCGTCGAGCCGATGCAGATCAGGACGCTCGCGTGCCGCGGGAGGTTGTCACGGGGGGCACACGAGTTCCCCGCACTTCCGCTGCCCGTCAGCTCGAGTCGCGGACGACGAGCTCCGTGTCGAGCGTCGTGACCCGGGGCGGGGACTCGCCCGCGAGCAGGCGCAGCAGCGTGTCGGCCATGACGACGCCCATCTCCTGGGCGGGCTGGGCCACGGTGGTCAGCCCCACCTTGCCGCGCGTGGCGTACTTGCTGTTGTCGAAACCGACGATCGCGACGTCGTCAGGCACCCGCAGCCCGCGCTCGTCGAGCGCGAGCAGCGCCCCGCTCGCCATGAGGTCGCTCGCGACGAAGAGCGCGTCGAGGTCGGGGTGCTCGTCGATGAGGGCGAGCGCGGCGCGGATGCCGCCGGCCTCGGTGAAGTCGCCACGCGCGAGGCGGTGGTCGGACAGCCCGGCCTCGGCGAGGGCGTCGCGCCAGCCCTGTTCGCGGTCGACCGAGGCCGGCATGTCGGCCGGTCCGGTGATCGTCGCGATGGCGGTGCGCCCCCGGTCGATGAGGTGCCGGGTGCCCCGGACGCCGCCGAGCCGGTTGTCGACGTCGATGTAGTAGTCGCGGTCCTTGGCCTCGCCGATCGGTCGGCCGCCGAAGACCACGGGCAGCGACCGGCTGAGCGAGGTGAGGAAGTGGTCGCCGGAGTGGTGCGAGACGACGATGGCGCCGTCGACGTTGCCGCCGAGCAGGTAGCGCTTCGTCTTCTCCGACGGCGAGCTCGGGTGCGTCAGCTGGAGGTTGAGCACGTAGTCGCTGTCGTCGAGCCGGTCGCTGATGCCCTGGACGACGTCCGCGAAGTACGGGTCGCCGAAGAAGCGGTGCGTGTCCTCGGGCACGACGAGCGCGATCGACATCGTCGCGCGGGCGACGAGTGACCGTGCGGCCCGGTTGGGCACGTAGTCGAGCTCGGCGATGGCCTTCTCGACGACGACGAGCACGTCCGGGCTGACCCGGGGCGAGCCGTTGATGACGCGCGAGACCGTGGCCCGGGACACGCCGGCCACCCGGGCGACCTCCTCGAGGGTGGGTCGTCCGACGGGGGTGGCCAGCGTCCCGTCGCTCATGGTGTCGATTCTCCTGCAGGGTCGTCGCCGTCACCGCTCGTGGCCGGGGCGTCCCACGGGCTGGGCAGCCTCCGCGTCGAGATGATGCGGGCGAAGTCGAGCGCGCTCGCCTTGGGCGTGCGCACCTGGGTGTCGTAGTCGACTCGGACGATACCGAAGCGCTTGGCGTAGCCCCACGCCCACTCGAAGTTGTCGAGCAGCGACCAGTAGAAGTAGCCGCGCACGGGGACCCCCGCGTCGACGGCGTCGAGGATCGCACCGAGGTGCGAGCGGACGTATGCCGTCCGGCCGCGGTCGTCGACGAAGCCGTCCTCGTCGGGGGTGTCGTCGAAGGCGGCGCCGTTCTCCGTCACGTGCAGGGCGACCCCGGCCGGGCCGGCATACTCCTCGTGGAGCCGGACGAGCAGGCGGGTCAGCCCCTCGGGCTGGATCTCCCAGTCCATCGCGGTGACGGGGAGCCCGCGCGGGTGGCGGTGGGCGTCATCGGCGGCGGGGAACGGCGATCGGGTGGTGCGGCCGCCGTTCACGCTGTCGTCGAGGGCGTCGGCAGGCGCCTCGTGGCCGATGGCCTCGCCGTTGTAGTAGTTGACGCCGAGCACGTCGATGGGCGTGGAGATCACCTCGAGGTCGCCGTCCATGACGTGGTCGGTCAGTCCCAGGTGGCGGACGTCCTCGAGGAGGTCGGCGGGGTACTCTCGGCGGAAGATCGGGTCGAGGAAGATCCGGTTCATCTGCGCGTCGACCCGGCGCGCGGCGTCGACGTCGCGCGGGTCCGAGGGGTCGAGCGGGTCGGCGACGGTGAAGTTGAGGGTCAGCCCCAGCTCGAGCGAGGCGTCGCGGGCCCGCAGCTCCTGCACGACCCGGCCGTGGCCGAGCAGGAGGTGGTGCGCGGCGGCGAGACCGTCGGCGGGTGAGGTGCGGCCCGGCGCGTGCATGCCGGCGGTGTAGCCGAGGAAGGCCGAGCAGAACGGCTCGTTGAGGGTCGTCCACGTGCGCACCCGGTCGCCGAGCCGGTCGTGCACGGCCAGCGCGTAGTCGACGAAGCGGTCGACGGTCTCGCGCGAGGTCCAGCCGCCGCGGTCCTCGAGGGTCTGCGGCAGGTCCCAGTGGTAGAGCGTGAGCCACGGCGCGATGCCCGACTCGATGAGCGAGTCGACGAGCCGCTCGTAGAAGTCGAGCCCCTTCGCGTTGACCGGTCCGCCGTCGGGGCAGATGCGTCCCCAGGACGTCGAGAAGCGGTAGGACTGCAGGCCGAGCGACCTCATGAGATCCACGTCGGCGGCATACCGGTGGTAGTGCTCGCACGCGACGTCACCGGTGTCACCGTCGACGACGGCGCCGGGGGTGTGCGAGAAGGTGTCCCAGATCGAGTCGGTGCGGCCGTCCTCGTGACGGGCCCCTTCGATCTGGAAGGCCGCGGTCGCGGCGCCGAGGCGGAAGTCCTGCGGCACCGGGCGTCCTTGTGCGACGAGGAGATTAGTCGCGGGCGTCGTGCCCGGCGTGATGAGGGTCTGGTGGGTACGCGTCTGGGCGGTCATCCCTTGACGGCTCCTTGCATGATGCCGGAGACGAGCTGCCTCCCGGCGAAGACGAACAGGACGATGAGGGGCAGCGCCATGAGCACGACCCCGTTGAGCACGAGGGAGTAGTCGACGAAGTAGGCGGCCTGCAGCTGCTGCAGGGCGACGGGCAGCGTCGGGTTGCCGGGGTCGAGGATGATGAACGGCCAGAAGAAGTTCGTCCACGTCGCGATGAAGGTGAACAGGCCGAGCATCGCCGCACCCGGGCGGGCGGCAGGCAGCGCGATGGACCAGAACGTCCGCAGCGTCGACGCGCCGTCGACGCGCGAGGCCTCGATGAGCTCGTCGGGCAGCGCCTCCTGGAGGTACTGCGTCATCCAGAAGACGCCGAACGCGCTGACGGCGCTGGGCAGGATGACGGCCCAGAGGCTGCCGATCCAGCCGAGCTTGCTCATGACGATGAAGAGCGGCACGATGCCGAGCTGGGTCGGCACGGCCATCGTCGCGATGACGAAGACGAGCAGACCGTTGCGACCCCGGAAGCGCAGCTTGGCGAAGGCGAAGCCGGCCATCGCCGAGAAGAGCACGACGAGCACGGCCACCGTGGAGCTGACGAGGATGCTGTTGCCGAGGGCCTTCCAGAACGGGATCGTCGTGACGACGGTGCTCGCGTTCTGCAGGAAGTGCCCGCCGGGGACGAACGAGAACGGGTCCTGCACGATGGCCGCGGAGTCCTTGCTGCCGATGACGTAGGACCACCAGAGCGGGAACGCCGAGCCGACGAGGACGATCGCGAGGAAGACGTATGCCGTCGGGCTGGCCTGGGTGCGGCGCACGAGCTTCGTGCCCCGTCGGGGCTTGACCACGGGCGCAGGGGTCAGGGTCGGGGCGGTCATCGCTGTCCCTTCGAGGCGATCCGGCGGGTGACGAGGAAGTTGACGACCGCGAAGACGATGACGATGAGGAAGAGCATCCACGCCACGGCGGCCGCGCGGCCGAAGTTCTTCTGCGTCCAGCCGAGCTGGTAGAGGTAGAGGGTCAGCGTCTGCCACTGGCGGTCGGCGCCGCCGAGGCCGTACTGGTCGTACATCCGCGGCTCGTCGAAGATCTGCAGGCCGCCGATCGTCGAGGTGATGACGACGAAGATGATCGTCGCGCGAAGCTGCGGGATGGTGATCGAGAAGAAGGTGCGGATGCGGCCCGCGCCGTCGATCATGGCCGCCTCGTAGTAGTCGCGGGGGATGGCCTGCATGGCGGCGAGGAAGATCAGGGCGTTGTAGCCGGTCCACCGGAAGTTGACCATCGTCGCGATGGCCACGTGGCTGGGCAGGACCTCCTTGTGCCACTGGATCGGGTCGATGCCGACGAGGCCGAGCAGGTGGTTGACGAGGCCGAACTTGTCGCCGAAGAGGTCGCTGAAGATGAGGGCGACGGCCACGGGGGCCACGACGTAGGGCAGCAGCACCCCCATCCGCCAGAACGTGCGGGCCCGCAGCCCGCTGTCGAGGGCGGCCGCGATGAGCAGCGCGGCGATGACCTGCGGCACGCTCGAGAGCAGGAAGATGCTGACGGTGTTCTTCAGCGCGTTCCAGAAGTAGGGCTGCGCGAGCACGTCCGCGTAGTTCTTGAGCCCGACGAAGTCGCCCTGGCCCCCGATGAGGCTCCACTTGTGGAGCGAGACCCACGCGGTGTAGAGCAGCGGGAAGAGCCCGACGATGCCGAAGAGGATGAAGAACGGCGAGACGTATGCGTAGGGCGCGGCCTTCTCGTCGAGCTTCGTCAGGCGGCGCCGCCATCCCGAGCGGGGCGGCAGGGGCGTGCGCTGCACGATCGCCGCGGCGCCGGGCGGGTCCGGCTGCGTCGTGCGGGTGGGGGACTGAACGGTCATGGCGCTTCCGATGGTCGGGCGGACGGCCCGGTGCCCGGGTGAACGGTGAGGGGTGCACCGGGCCGTCCGCGGTCGGCTGGTCGACGGGTCGGGCGTTCGACCCGTCGACCGGCGGGATCAGGTCAGCCGAGGGCCTTGACGTCGCCGACCCACTTGTCCCACGACTCCTGCGGGGAGCTGCCCTGCTCGACGCGGGTCAGGGCCTGCTGCATGGCGTCGTTGATCGCGAAGTAGTGGGTGCCCTTGTACGGCGTGATGGTGACGGCCTTGGCGCGGTCGGCGAAGATCTGGCCGGTCGGCGCGTTGTTGAAGGACGCGACCGTGAAGGAGAGCAGGTCCTGGCTCTCGAGGGCCTGCTTCTGGCTCGGGAAGGCACCGACCTTCTTGAAGGCCTTGATCTGCTGCTCGGGCGCGGTCAGCCACGCGGCGAGCTCCTGGGCCTCCTTCGGGTGGGCGCTCTGCTTCGGCACGGTCAGGTACGAACCGCCCCAGTTGCCACCGCCACCGGGGAAGGTGTTGGCGACGTCCCAGCCCTTGACGCCCTTGGCGTTGCCCTCGATGACTCCGACCATCCAGCCGGGGCAGAGCATCGTCGCGAAGCCGTTCTTCTGGTAGCTCGCGGTCCAGTCGTCGCCCCACTGCTGGAGCTTGGCCGAGAGACCGTCGGTGATGCCGGCCTGGATGACCTGGTCGTAGATCTTCTTGACGGCGGCGTTGTCCGTCGCGGTGATCGCGTCGTCGCTCGGGTTCTCGTAGGCGGCCTCCAGCTGGTTGACCATGCCCTGGTAGGTGGCGCCGATGCTGTCGAAGAAGGGGACCTTCGACTTGGCCTTGAACTGCTTGCCGGCGGCGAAGTAGCTCTCCCAGGTGTTGCCGAACATCTTGGCGACCGACTCGCGGTCGCTCGGCAGGCCGGCGGCCTTGAAGAGGTCGCTGCGGTAGCAGATGGCCTCGGGGCCGGAGTCCGTGCCGTAGCCGATGAGGTGGCCCTCGGCATCCGTGGCGGCCTTGGCCTTCCAGTCGAGCCAGCGGCCCTGGACGTCGGCGGAGTTGAGGTCGGTGAACTTGTCGGAGTACTGGAGCATCTCCGGGAGCCAGTCGACCTCGACGGCCTCGACGTCGGCCATGCCGCTGCCGGCCGAGAGGCGGGTGAAGAAGTTGTCGCGGGCCTCGTTGGAGGTCGCGGCCTTCTTGTGGGTGACCTTGATGTTCGGGTGCGACTTCTCGAACTCGGGGATGAGCTCCTCGTAGCCGAACTGGTTGAAGGTGGCGAGCGTCAGGGTGACGGGTCCGCCGCCACCGGTGCTGCCGGCCTGGGTGGAGGGGCTGTCGGCACCCGAACCCGAGCTGCAGGCCGAGAGGGCCAGCAGGCCGACGGTGAGGGTGGCGAGTACGGCGTGGCGTGAGCGCACGGAGGGCGCGCCGATCCGGGTGGAACGGGATGTCATGGAGAGCTCCTTTGGTCTCATCCCCAGTGTGGGTGTGGGAGCGCTCTCCGTGCGTGAGACGTGGCCGTGAGAGCGCTCTCACGAGGAGAATGGGGGTGCCGGAGGGCATCGGTCAAGAGCCGTGACCATTCCGTGACCTGATCGCGGCTAGCGTGGAGGTCCAGACGCCGGCGTGGGCCCGGCACCGGTGGGAGGCTCCCATGACCGTCTACGACCTCGTCGCGATGGGTCGGGTGGGCGTCGACCTCTACCCCCTCCAGCACGGCGTCACGCTCGACGAGGTGCGCACCTTCGAGAAGTTCCTCGGCGGCAGCGCGGCCAACGTCACGGTCGCCGCGGCCCGCCACGGTCGGCGCGCCACGCTCGTCAGCGCCACGGCCGACGACGCCTTCGGACGCTTCGTCCATCGCGAGCTGCTGCAGCTCGGCGTCGACGACGCCCACGTGCAGACCATCACCGCTGGGCCGCCGACCCCGGTCACCTTCTGCGAGGTGTTCCCGCCTGACCACTTCCCGATCTGGTCCTATCGCTACCCGATCGCGCCAGACCTTCTCATCACGGCGGACTCCCTTCCCCTGCAAGCGATCCGGGAGGCGCGGGTCTACTGGTCGACCGTCACCGGGCTCAGCCAGGAGCCGAGCCGAGCGGCCCACCACGCTGCCTGGGAGGAGCGCCGCCGGGCGCCGCTCACCGTCCTCGACCTCGGCTACCGGCCCGCCTTCTGGAGCGACCCCGACGAGGCCCGTCGGCGGGTGCGCGAGGCCGTCGGTCACGCGACCGTCGCCGTCGGCAACATCGAGGAGTGCGAGGTCGCGACGGGGGAGGCCGACCCCGAGCGGGCGGCCCGCGCGCTCCTGGCGGCGGGCGTCGAGCTCGCCGTCGTCACGCAGGGACCACGCGGCGTGCTCGCCATGACGCCCTCCGAGCAGGTGAGGGTCGGCGCCTTCCCCGTGAGGGTCGTCAACGGCCTCGGTGCGGGCGACGCGTTCGGTGGGGCGCTCGTGCACGGCCTGCTCGAGGGGTGGGACCTCGAGCGCGTCCTGCACTTCGCCAACGTCGCCGGTGCTCTCGTCGCCGGCAGGCTCGGGTGCTCGACGGCGATGCCGACGACGGCCGAGGTCCAGGCCCTGCTGTCCGATGTCGAGGTCGCCGACGGCGCCATGTGAGGGCGCCGTGTGAGGGTGCCGTCGAGAGCGCGCGAGCAGGCCCGGAAACGAGAAAAACCCGCCCCTGCTGGTCACGTCGCCGAACTCGACCAGCAGGGGCGGGTGCCCTTGACCCGGTGATCCGACAGGGGGAGGAGATCACCGAGTCGCACAGGAGCAACTCACGACATCGACTATGAGCGCCCGACCTTAAAGAACTCTGGGAAACCCGTAGCAGTTGGCCCTGACCGAGCCCACGCGTCGGTCAGGGTCGCTGGGACGCTGCGGGACGGCATAGGTGCGCTGTCCGAGGCGCCGGAAGGTCAGCCGGGGACGGGGCTCGAGGCTCCCGGGACGACGGGCGCGGACCGGAAGGCGCGCGGCGCCGACCCGTGCTCACGCTTGAAGGCGGCGCTGAAGGCGAACGCGTTGGCATAGCCCACGGCGTGTGCGACCTGCTCGACGCTGAGGCTGCCCGTGCGCAGCAGGTCGGCGGCGCGGGCCAGCCGCCAGTGGGTGAGGTAGGCCATCGGCGACTGGCCGACGAGCTCGGTGAACCGGCGCGAGAGGGTCGCGCGCGACACGTGGACGTGGGCGGCGAGGACGTCGAGGGTCCAGGGCTGCCCCGGCTCGTCGTGCAGCGCCGCGAGCGCGCGGCCGACGAGCGGGTCGGACCCGGCCCGCCACCAGGAGGGCGCCGAGTCCTCGGCGCGCGAGAACCACTGGCGGACGGCCCCGATGAGCACGAGGTCGACGAGGCGGTCGAGCACGACGTCCTGGCCGGGGAGGTCGCGCTGCACCTCACGGGCGAGCAGCCCCGAGAGGGTCGGGTCGGCCTCGTCGGCACGGACGACTGCCACGTCGGGCAGGGCGTCGAGCAACCGGCCCGTCACCTGGCTCGCGAGCTCCCACGACGCCGTGAGGAAGGTCGTGTCTCCCGGCTCGTCACCCGCGTTGCCCCACGTGCGTGTGCCGAGCCCGAGCGACACGGCCAGGTGCTCGCCCGTCAGGGACCGGCAGACGTTGCCGGGCTCGATGACGACGCCGGGCTCGGTCGCGACGTCGTCGGCGAAGACCCACGGGTGGGTGCCCTTGACGAGCGCGAGGTCGCCGGTGCCGAGGGCGATCGCCTCGCCCCGCTGGGGCAGGAGCTCAGCCGTCCCCGCCACCATGACGACGAGCCCGAGGGCGGCCTCGTCCTCGATCCGCAGAGCCCACGGCGCACGCATCTCGCACCGCAGCAGCGAGGCGCCGCGGGCCCGGTGGCCGTCCATGACGGCGCTGAGGGTGTCCATCGCCACACGGTACGCCGATGAGACGATCGCTGAGGTTGATGAGCCGAAAGGACATTCATCTGCTCACCCCGGCGCAGTGTCATGGAGGCATGGACACGACTCTCATGCGCACCGTCACCCTCGCGACCGCCCTCGGCACCGGCGTGCTCGGGGGCGTCTTCGTCGGCTTCTCGACCTTCGTCATGCCTGGCCTCGACCGGTTGGCGGCGAGCGACGCCGTGCGCGCCATGCAGGCCATCAACGTCACGGCGCCACGCGGCCTCGCCGTGCCCCTCGTCGTCTCGGGTCTCGGGTCGCTCGCCGTCGGCGGCTGGGCGTTCGCCCGCTCGAGCGGCAGCGCTCGGGCCCTGCTCGTGGCCGGGGCGCTCACCGGCGTCGTCGCCCTCGGGGTCACCGCGGCCTACCACGTGCCGCGCAACGACGCGCTGGGCCGGGTGGACGCCGGCTCCGCCGCCGCGGCGGCGGCCTGGCAGGGGTATGCGCCGGGCTGGGTCGCGATGAACCACGTGCGGGCCGCGCTGTCGCTGGCCTCCGCGGGGCTCCTCGTGGCCGGTGCCGTCCGGGCGGGCTGACGCTCAGCGGGCGCCGACGACCATCCAGTCGTCACGGCGGGCCCGCCAACCGAGCAGGACGCCGCGGATGACCATGAACCCGGTGAAGGCGAGCCAGAGCACGACGACGTCCCGGGTCGCGGAGCCGCTGGACCCCGCGGCGCGCACCGCGAGGATGAGCGGCAGGTAGGCGACGAACGTGACGACCATGCCCCACGCGAGCCACCGGCCGTCGCCCGCACCGATGAGCACGCCGTCGAGGACGAAGACGTAGCCCGCGACCGCCTGCCCGAGCCCGACGACGACGAGGGCCGCACCGAGCGCCTGCTGGACGGCCGGGTCCGGGGTGAAGAGCGGCGGCACGACCGAGTGGAGCCCGGCGATGACGAGCCCGAGGGCCAGCCCACCCCACACCCCCCAGCGGATCATCGTGCCCATGGCCTCCCGAACCGCCGTCCGGTCGCCGGCGCCGAGGGCGCGACCGGTGATGGCCTGCGCCGCGATCGCGAGGGCGTCGAGCGCGAAGGCGAGGAACGACCAGACCGTCATCGCCACCTGATGGGCCGCGAGGGTCACGTCGCCGAGCGAGGCCGCGACCCACGTCGTGACGATGAGGATCGCGCGCAGGGCGACGGTGCGCACGAGCAGGGGTATGCCGGTCCGCGCGGCTGCGAGGACGCGCGCCGGGTGCGGGCGCAGCCGGGCCTGCCGGGCCCGGGCCTTGACGAGCAGCACGGTGACGAGCGCGAGGCCCATGCCGGTCTGGGCGATGACGGTGCCCCACGCGGATCCGGCGATGCCCCAGTGCAACCCGTAGACGAAGACGAGGTTGAGCACGATGTTGGCGCCGAAGCCCACGACCGAGGCGACGAGGGGCGTGGTCGTGTCCTGGAGGCCACGCAGCACTCCCGTGACCGCCAGGATGACGAGCATCGCGGGGATGCCGAGGGCGGAGATGCGCAGATAGGTCGTCGCCTGCTCGATGACGGCGGGGGAGGCGCCGAAGGCAGCGCTGATCGGTCTGGCCCACACAGCCACCGCGGCGGCCGTGACGGCGCCGAGGCCGAGGGCCAGCCAGAAGCCGTCGAGGCCGGCGCTCACCGCGGAGCGCTCGTCGCCGGCGCCGAGGTGGCGCGCGACGACGCTCGTCGTGCCGTAGGCGAGGAAGACGAAGATGCCGGCTGCCGTCACGAGGGACGCGCTCGCGACCCCGAGCCCGGCGAGCTCGGCGGTGCCGAGGTGGCCGATGATCGCCGAGTCGGCGAGGAGGAAGAGCGGCTCGGCGATGAGCGCGAGGAAGGCCGGGACCGCCAGGCGGACGATCTCGCGGCGGTGGTTCGTGGGCAGGGGGGCGGTGTTGCTCACGACGGCCTCACGACAGCGGTCCGAGGTGCTTGAGCGCCTCGCGTCGCGACAGGCCGGACAGGTCGGGGTGGGCGGCGACGAACGAGCGCACCCACTGCGGGTCGACGCGGGCATGGTCGCGCAGCGCCCAGCCGATCGCCTTGCGGCTGAAGAAGTCCGGGTCGTCGATGTTGGGCCCGACGACGTCGGTGAGCAACGACTGGTCGAGTCGGTCACGCGCGCCGACCTGGCAGATGATCGCCGCTCGGCGCACCCACAGCGAGTCCGATCCGGCCCAGTCGCGCATCCGTAGCCCCTCGACCGTCGGGTGGGCGAGCACCGTGTCGCGGACGAGGTGGGTCGCGATGTCGTCCCACCACGCACCGGCCCGGATCAGGCTCTCCCACAAGGGCATCGCGTCGCTGTCGACCCACGCGCGGTAGGGGCGGTGACGCGCGAAGGCGATGGCGGCATACCACTGCTCCCGGTGGGTGGCACCGTCCCACAGGGCCCGGATCGTCGCCTCCCACTGCTCCCGTGACTCCATGGCGAGGCCGGGGTCGCGGAGCAGGGGAGCGAGGGCCGCCTTGAGCTGCGGGGACGTGAGGCCGACGTACGGCATCGCCGACTTCATGTAGCGCTGCTGGCCGGCTGCCCGCTCCGGGTCGGCCCGGGCGACGAGAGCGGCCCGCACCTCCGACACGAGGTCGGGGTGCGGGCCGATCGACATGTGCCAACCGTAGTCGGCGCCGCGGACGGGACCGTCAGCCGTCGAGCACCACGACGTCGAGAGCGGGGTCGGCGAGGACCTCGTCCGCCCGCTGCACCGTCCCCTGTCCGTGTGGATCGTCGCCGAAGCGTCCGTCTCTGCCTTGACGAGGGGGTGTGCCGGACGTTTGGGTCGCGCTCGCCGTCAGGCCGGCCGCACGGCCCGGCCGAGGTAGCCGAAGACCCACGGCCTCATGACCTTCGGCATCGGCGCGTAGGCCCGCTCGATGTCCTCGATGAAGAGACCCGCCTGCTCGACGAGACGGTCGATCGGGCGGGTCAGGTGGCACCCGTCGAAGACCCGCTTCTGCACGGGCTCGATGAGGCGCTGCCACCGCTGCACGCCCTCCTCCGGCGCGATGCCGTGCTCGAGGAAGTGGAGGGCGCCGCCCGGGCGCAGGACCCGCCGGACCTCGGCCAGCGCGCGGTCGACATCGGGGATGGTGCACAGCGTGAAGGTCGACAGGACGGCGTCGGCGCTCGAGTCCGGCAGGCTCAGCCACTGGCCGTCGAGGTCGCCGCGGTCGATGGGGATCGGGCTGCGTGCGCGGCGCTGGGCCCCCAGCTCCCACGCGACGTCGGACGGCTCGACGGCGACGATGCGCGTCACGGCAGCGGGGTAGAGACCGACGTTGAGACCGCTGCCGAAGCCCAGCTCGACGACCTCCCCACGGAGCCCCTCGCAAGCCCGGGCCCGGAGGGCGCGGATCCTCTCGTCCTCGCCGCCGGCCGCGACGAGCCGCGGAGTGACCTGGGTCGCCCAGATGCCCATGCGGCCACCTTAGGGCGGGACTCAGCCGGCGCGCAGGGTGATGACCGGGATCTCCGGCGGCGCGAGGACCCGGACTGGGGGACCCCAGGCGCCGGCGCCGCGGCTCGTCAGGACCGGCACGTCGCCGACCGCACCGAGGCCGTCGACGACCGGCTGCTGGAGCAGGACGGCATACCGGAAGGGCCACAGCTGGCCGCCGTGGGTGTGGCCGGAGAGCTGGAGGTCGACGCCCTTGCCCTGACCCGACTCGGCGGCCTTGGGCTGGTGCGCGGCGAGCATCGTGAAGGTGTCAGCGGGGACGCCGGCGAGCGCGTCGTCGATGTTGGGGGAGTCGGGTCCGCGGCCGGTCTCGTCGTGGATGCCGGCCATCCGGATGGTCGCGGATCCCCTTGTCAGCGTGACGTTCTCGTTGCGCAGGACGTCGATGCCGAGGGTCTCCCAGTGGTCCATCCACGCATCGGCCTCCTGCGAGATGAACTCGTGGTTGCCGCTGACGGCGAAGACCCCGAGCGGGGCCTCGAGGTCGGCGAGCGGAGCGAGTGCGTCGGACACCTGGCTCACCTTGCCGTCGATGAGGTCGCCGCCCAGCACGACGACGTCGGGGTGCTGCGCGTTGACCTGGTCGACGACGCGGCGGGTGAAGCCCGCGTCACGGATCGGGCCGACGTGCAGGTCGGTGACGAGCGCGACGCGCAGGCCGTCGAGCTCGGCCGGGAGGTCGGCGTCGGTGACCGTGACCGTCGAGACCGTGGGCTCCGACGCCTCGTGGAGGCTGGAGCCGGGGATGTGGCGTCACGAGCTTGCGAGTTCCGGCACATCACTCCGGAAGGCCGTCGTGCCGAGTGCCGCGACGACGACCAGCGGCGTGCCCCCGCGCAGGATCGACCGGCGCGCGTCCGGGCGGTGGGCGAGTCTCGTTGCGAGAGCAAGGATCCCGAGGACGAGCGCACCGAGCAGGAGGTACCACGCGAACGCGAGCCAGGTCATGCCCACCCAGGCGAGCCACCGGGTGCCGCGCGGGTCGATGACGCCGCTCTGGACGGCGAAGGCGCAGAGGGTCGCGGCCCAACCGAGCGTCAGCACGACGGCGATGCCGCGTCGGGCGGCCGTGGGCCAGCCGGGTGCGACGGCGAGGCGACGGTGGAGGATGAGGGTGAGCAGCGCGAGGAGCGCCGCGACGGCAGCGACGAAGAACGACAAGGAGGTCAGCCGGCGCGGGTCAGGCGGGGGTGCCGAAGCGGACGGCGTTGCGCTCGCGCGCCTTCTGGCGCTCCATCTCGCGGTCCTTGGGCGGCGCGGTCGTCGTCAGGTGCTCGAGGAGGTGGGCCGTCGCGTGGGCGATCGCCTCGACCGCCTCGTCGAACGCGGCCTGGTTGGCCTGGCTGGGCTTGGTGCTCCCGCTGACCTTGCGGACGTACTGCAGCGCGGCGGCACGGACCTCGTCGCTCGTCGCGGCGGGCTCGAAGTTGTGAAGCTGTCGGATGTTGCGGCACATGCCTCGACTGTATGTCGCGGCACCCACGCAGGGCCCCTCCAGACCGCCTCGTTCGAGGTGATGGCGCTACCCACCTCCGTGTCAGCATCACCTCGATCGGCCGGAGGGCCGGTGAACTTTTCTCGACGAAGGGGTTGCCACATCGAGAGTTAGTAAACTTTACTAACTCTCGTGACCACCGCACTGCCGCGAGCCCGCCGCGTCTCCCCCCGCACCGCCGTACTGCCTGCGCACGGCCGGCGGCACAACCTCTCGCTCGTGCTGCAGATGCTCTACTCCGTCGGCGCGATGAGCCGGGCCGACCTCGCTCGTCGCCTCGGGATGAGCAAGGTGACCGTCTCCGACCTCGTCTCCGAGCTCATGGACAGCGGCCACGCCGTCGAGCTCGGCCCGTCCGAGGTCGTGCGTCCCGGCAAGCCGGGCACGCTCGTCGACGTCAACCGCACCGGCCTGCAGGCCATCGGCGTCGACCTCGCCGCCCACGAGGTGCTCCGCGCCGCGGTGCTCGACCTCGACGGCAACATCCTCGTCCGCGCCGAGCGCCCGATCGGCGACGACTCCGGCCAGGCCGTCGTCGACACGGTGCTCGACCTCGTCCACGAGGTCATCGGCGCCGCCACCGCGCCCCTGCTCGGCATCGGCGTCGGCACCCCCGGCATCGTCGGCCCGGGCGGCGTCGTCGACACCGCCCCCAACCTCGGCTGGACCGACGTGCCGCTGCGCGACATCGTCGCCGACGCGACCGGCCTGCCCGTCTTCGTCGTCAACGACGCCGACGCGGCGGTCCACGCCGACTACACCCTCGGCGACGGCGGCGACGACCTCGTCCTCGTCAAGATCGGCCGCGGTGTCGGTGGCGGGCTCATCGTCGGCGGCCAGCGGGTGCGCGGTGCGCACTTCGCGTCCGGCGAGATCGGCCACGTCACCGTCGGCACCGACGGCGGCGCGACGTGCCGCTGCGGCAAGGTCGGCTGCCTCGAGACGTGGATCTCGGCCCCCAACCTCGAGAAGGCGCTGGCCGCGGCCCCGGGCGATGACCCGCAGGAGCCGCTGCGCGAGGCCGGCGAACGGCTCGGCATCGCCCTCGCCCCCGTCGTCGCGGCCCTCGACCTGTCGGAGGTCGTGCTCAGCGGTCCCGAGCACCTGCTCGGCGGGGTCCTGCGGGACGCCGTCGAGGAGACCCTCCGGGCCCGCCTCCTCGCCCGCACGACGACCGACCTCACGGTGCGCCTCGCGCACCGCTCCGACGACATCGTCCTGCGCGGCGCCGCCGTCCTCGTGCTCTGGGACCAGCTCGGCGTCGCCTGACGCCGCGGTCCACCCCGACCCGGCCCGGCGGCATACGCCATCGGTCCCCGACACCGCACCCCGACACCGCACCCCGACACCGCACCTCCCCTCGAACTCCCCTCCACAGGGACACCCCTCCACTCGCGTCCAGCGAACAACCGGTCCGCACCGCGGCCCTTCGAAAGGAAGACAAGGAATGAAGAAGACCCTGGGTCTGGCCGTGGCCACGACCACCGCGGCGCTCGTCCTCACCGCGTGCGGTGGGGGTGCCACCGGCTCGACCACCGACCCCACCGCGGGCGCGTCGGGCAATGCCGGCAAGACGATCACCCTCTGGCTCGCCGGCACCGACACCCCGAAGGAGCTGCGCACCTACCTGCAGGACACCTTCAAGAGCAAGACCGGCGCCACCCTCAAGATCGAGGAGCAGAGCTGGGGCGACCTCGTCACGAAGCTGACGACGTCGCTGCCCGACCCGAAGAACACCCCCGACGTCACCGAGATCGGCAACACGCAGAGCCCGACCTTCACCAACGTCGGTGCCTTCAGTGACGTCTCCGACCTCTACCCGGAGCTCGGCGGCAGCAAGCTGCTGCAGTCGTTCGTCGACGTCGGCAGCGTCGACGGCAAGCAGTACGCGCTGCCCTACTACTTCGGCTCGCGCTACATGTTCGCGCGCAAGGACCTCTGGAAGGAGGCCGGTGTCGCCGCGCCGAAGACCCTCGACGAGTTCAACGCCGCCGTCAAGACGATCACCGCCAAGAACCCCCGCACCATCAAGAACTTCTCCGGCTTCTTCCTCGGCGGCCAGGACTGGCGCAACGGCATCTCGTGGATCTTCGCCAACGGCGGCGAGCTCGCGAAGCAGGAGAACGGCCAGTGGGTCTCGACGCTCGCGGACCCCAACACGGTCAAGGGTCTGACCCAGCTGCAGGATCTCTACAGGAACGCGTCCAAGGCCCCGGCCGATGCCAAGGACCAGACCCCGTGGCTCTACGTCAACGACGCCGACGAGATCCTCGACGAGTCCGGGAACGTCACCGGCAAGACGTCGCTCGCCGCCGCGACGATCATGGCTCCCGGCTGGGCGCACTGGTCGATCGGCGACCTCAAGGACAAGGACGGCAAGAAGGTCCGCGAGTGGAACGACGCGAAGTTCAGCGCCTTCGTGCTCCCGGGCAACGACGGCAAGGCCGCCCCGGTCTTCGCCGGTGGCTCGAACATCGCTATCTCCAAGGCCAGCCAGAACCAGGCCCTGTCCAAGGAGCTGCTCAAGATCATCTTCTCCGCGGACTACCAGAAGAAGCTCGGCGGTGCCGGTCTCGGTCCGGCCAACACCGACTACGTCAGCTCCCTCGGTGACGACCAGTTCGCCAAGGCCCTCATCGACTCCGCGACGAACTCCAAGCTGACGCCGGCGGCCCCGGGCTGGGCCACCGTCGAGTCGAAGATGGTCATGGAGGAGTTCTTCTCCAAGATCCGGGACGCCTCGGACCTCACGGCCCTGGCCCAGGAGTACGACGCGAAGATCACGCCGCTGCTCAACCTCAAGTGACCTGACCCTCGCGTGACACCACGTCCGGCGGTCGGGAGATCCCTCCACCCCGACCGCCGGCCGTCAGGTTCGAAAGGCCCGCCCATGACCTCCACGGCGACCGCTCCCCCCGAGACCGCCCCCGCGCCGGAGCCCACGGCTCCCGCCCGCCCCGCCCGACGGCATACGCCCGCGTGGCTCGTGCTTCCCTCGCTCGTCCTGCTCGTCGCCGCGCTCGGCTACCCCGTCGGGTGGCAGGTCGTCACGAGCTTCCAGCACTTCGGGATGATGCAGCAGTTCGGCCAGCCGCCCGAGTGGGTGGGCCTCGCGAACTACGCGTCCCTCGTGACCGACCCGGAGCTCTGGGTCATCGTCGGGCGCTCCATCGCCTTCTGCCTCGTGTGCGCCCTGTCGACGGTGGCGGTCGGCCTCGGCCTCGCCCTGCTCATGGGCGCGGTCAGCCGCGCCGGCCGCCTCGTGCTCCAGGTCGCACTGCTGCTCGCCTGGGCCATGCCCGTCGTCGCCTCGATGACGGTGTGGACGTGGATCGTCAACTGGCGCAACGGCCTGCTCAACTGGGCGCTCGAGCGCGTCGGCGTCGACGCCCAGGGCCACAACTGGCTCGTCGAGCCGCTCTCGTTCCTCGTCGTCGCAGCCGTCATCGTCGTCTGGATGAGCGTGCCCTTCGTCGCCCTGTCGATCTACGCCGGCCTGACCCAGCTCTCCCCGGAGGTGCTCGAGGCGGCCGAGATCGACGGTGCCGGCGGCTGGAAACGCCTGCGGCACATCATCCTTCCCCTCGTGGCGCCGGTCATCTCGATCGTCCTGCTGCTCCAACTCATCTGGGACCTGAGGGTCTTCACGCAGATCAAGCTGCTCCAGGACGCCGGTGGCGTGGCCAACGAGACCCACCTGCTCGGCACGTACATCTACCAGCTCGGCACGGGCGCCGGGGACTTCGGGATGGCCAGCGCGGTCTCCATCCTCATGCTCCTGCTCACCGTCGCCGTCAGCTGGTACTACGTCCGCTCGCTCATGAAGGAGGAGTCGTGACCCGCATCCTCGGCCCCGTCAGCTCCCGTCACTCGACCCGTGGCTCGAGGAGGCGCTCGGTCCTCACCGTCGTCGCGGTCCTCCTCGCCCTCGTCTGGGCGTTCCCCGTCTACTGGATGATCAACTCGGCCTTCCTCGACAAGGTGACGCTCCAGTCGAGCACGCCGACCTTCCTGCCCTTCGGCGGGTCGTTCGACAACTTCGCCACGGTCTTCGGCGACGCGGGATTCGTTCGCGCCCTGGGGATCTCGCTCGCCGTCACCCTCGTCACCGTGGCTGCCGCGATCGTCATCGCCTTCCTCGGGGCCCTCGCGATCAGCCGCTTCCGCTTCCGGGGCCGGCGCTCGTTCATCCTCGCCCTGCTGCTCATCCAGATGCTTCCGGCAGAGGGCCTCTTCATCGCGCAGTACAAGATGATGAGCTCGGTCGGGCTGCTCAACAACGTGCTCGGGCTCGCGCTGCTCTACACCGCTGCCGTCGTGCCGTTCACCGTGTGGATGCTCCGCGGCTTCGTCGCGGGCGTGCCGGTCGAGCTCGAGGAGGCGGCCATGGTCGACGGGCTCTCACGCACCAAGGCCTTCCTGCGGATCACGTTCCCGCTGCTGGCTCCCGGGCTCGTCGCGTCGGGCGTCTACGCGTTCCTCCAGGCGTGGAACGAGTTCACCGTGGCCCTGGTCGTCATGACCGAGGAGCAGTCGCGCACCCTGCCACTGTGGCTGCGTGGTTTCGTCCAGGCGAGCGCGACCCGCGAGACCGACTGGGGCCAGGTCATGGCCGCGTCGACCGTCGTCGCCGTGCCGGTCATCATCTTCTTCCTCGTCGTCCAGGGGCGCATGAGCAACGGCCTCGTCGGCGGGGCGGTGAAGGGCTGAGATGAACACCTCACGAGAGGCGCTGCGGCGCCTCACCGTCGGCACGCTCATGCCCGGATTCGTCGGCACCACCGTCCCTGCCTGGATCGAGCGGGAGTATGCCGCCGGGCTGGCCTCCGTCTGTCTCTACGGCGCGAACGTCGTGGACCCCGACCAGCTGGCCCAGCTGTGTGGGTCGCTGCGGTCGGTGGCGCCGGACGTCATCGTCGCCGTCGACGAGGAGGGCGGTGACGTGACGCGGCTGCACTACCCGACGGGGTCGACGCAGCCCGGCAACGCGTTGCTCGGTCGCCTCGACGACACCGCGCTGACGCGGGACTCCGCCGCGGCCATCGGACGCGAGCTCGCGGCATACGGCATCAACCTCGACCTCGCGCCCGTCGTCGACGTCAACTCCGCCGACGAGAACCCCGTCATCGGGGTCCGCAGCTTCGGCGCCGAGGCGGCCCACGTCGCGCGGCACTCGGCCGCCTACGTCGACGGTGTGCAGTCGGTCGGGGTCGCCGCGTGCGCCAAGCACTTCCCGGGCCACGGCGACACCGTGACGGACTCACACCACGCGCTGCCGCGGGTGCATGCCGAGGCGCACGTGCTCGACGCGCGCGAGCTCGAGCCGTTCCGTGCGGCGATCGAGGCGCGGGTCGCGTGCATCATGACCTCGCACGTCGTCGTCAGCGCCATCGACGCCGAACGTCCGGCGACCTTCTCGCCCGTCGTCCTCGGCGACGTGCTCCGCGACCGGCTCGGCTTCGAGGGGGTCATCGTCTCCGACGCCCTCGACATGGCCGGGGCCTCGGCCGAGACGGGCATCCCCGAGGCCGCGGTGCGCGCCCTCGTCGCGGGGTGCGACCTGCTCTGTGTCGGGTCCGAGACGACGGAGGACTGCTACCTCGCCGTCGTCGAGGCGGTCGTGCGGGCGGCGGAGTCAGGTCGGCTGCCTCTCGAGCGACTCGAGGAGGCGGCGGCGCGGGTCGTCCTGCTGTCCCAGGGCTTCGCGGCCGGCGGCCCGGGTGCGCACGGCAGAACCGCCGACGTGGTGGAACCCGGCTGGTCCAACGGCGCGCTCGTCGGCGGCTTCGAGGTCGGGGACGCGGTGCGCACGTGGCTCGACGCCCCGGGTGAGGCCGTCATCGTGCAGGTGGCCTCCGACCCGAACCTCGCCGTCGGGCGGGTCGCCTGGGGGCCGACGGCGGCCGGGCTGACGACACCCGAGGGCGACGTGCCCGAGGGTGCCAGGGTCGCCGTGGCCGGCCGCGGGCTCGCCGCGGGGCACCCGCTCTGGGAGGTCGCCGATCGCCTTCGCACGCAGGGGCATCCGACGATCGTCGTCGACTGCGGCTGGCCTCGCGGCGGCGCGGACCTCGTGACCTTCGGGGGCTCCGTCGTCGTCGCCCAGGCCCTCGGCCACTACCTCGGGGTGCCGGCGCGATGACGGCCGAGCCGCGGCTCGGGATCGACATCGGCGGGACGAAGACGGCTGTGGTCCTCGTGGCCGACGGCTCGGTGCGGGCGATGCGCTCGGCACCGTCCGGACGCGGCGCGTCAGGGGTCGTCGACGTTGCCGTGCGCCTCGCCCGGGAGGTCCTCGCCGCCGAGGCTCGGGGTGTCGGGGCCGCCGGGGGTGCCGGGACCGCCGGGGGTGCCGCGGACGTCGTGTCGGTGGGCGCGTGCATGCCCGGGCTCGTCGACCCCGTGAGCGGGGTCGCCCGGCACGCCGTCAACCTCGGGGTCGAGTCGCTCGACCTCGCCGGTGAGCTGTCCGTACGCCTCGGCGTGCCGGTCGCGGTCGAGAACGACGTCAAGGCCGCCGCCCTCGGCGCCTGGCGGCTGCGCGCGCCATGGGCCGAGGGGTCGACGGCTGCCGACATCGGTCCTGGTGGTCCTGGTGGTCCTGGTGGTCCCGCCGGCCCCGGTGGTCTGGCACTCGCGTACCTCAACCTCGGGACGGGGCTCGCCTCGGCCGTGGTGCGCGGCGGCGTCGTGGTCCGCGGGATCGACGGGGCGGCAGGCGAGATCGGGCACCTGCCCGTCGGTGGGGACGCCCCGTGCACGTGTGGCCAGGTCGGCTGCCTCGAGACCGTGGCCTCGGGCTCGGCGCTCGCCCGTCTCTGGCCGGTGGCCGGGCGTCGGGCGACGAACCCGTTCGCGGCCGCCGCTGCCGGCGACGCCCTCGCGGCCGCCGCCGTCGACGTGCTCTGCACGGGGGTGGGGCTGGCGGTCCAGCTGCTCGCCCTCGCGTCCGGGGCCGAACGCGTCGTCGTGGGTGGCGGCCTGGCCGGGCTGGGGGCCCCGCTCCTCGGCGGGATCCGCGCTGACCTCGAACGGCGCGCACGCAGCTCTCGGATGATCGACGCCCTCGGCCTGCCCGACCGCGTCGAGCTGTTGCCGGCCGACGTGCCCGTGGCGGCCCTCGGCGCCGCGTGGCTGTCCGCACCGGACCTCCCCGGCGCCCCGCGGCTGGCCTCCGTCGGCTCCCCGGACGGGCTCAACGGCGTCACCGTGCCCGGTGAGAGGGTGGGGTGATGGAGGTCCTCGTCCTGCCCACGCCCGCCGACGTCGCCCGCCGGGCGGCCGAGGTCGTCATCGACGGCCTCGGGGCCGCACACCGCGACGAGCCAGTCCTCGGGCTCGCGACCGGGTCGTCGCCCCTGGGGCTCTACGCGGAGCTCGCGCGGGCCGTGGCGACCGGTCGTCTCGACCTGCGCGGCGCCCGTGGCTTTGCGCTCGACGAGTACGTCGGCCTGCCCGCCGGTCACCCCCAGTCGTACCGCGAGGTGCTACTCCGCGAGGTCTGCGGGCCGCTGGGGCTGTCGCCCGACCGGCTCCACGTGCCCGACGGCTCCGGCCACGACGAGGACGAGCTCGTCGCCGGGGCCTCGGAGTACGAGCGACTCATCCGTGACGCGGGTGGGGTCGACGTGCAGATCCTCGGCATCGGTGCCAACGGTCACCTCGGCTTCAACGAGCCCGGCTCGGCACTCTCGTCGCGAACGCGCGTCAAGCGGCTGTCCGACCGCACGCGCCACGACAACGCACGCTTCTTCGACGGGATCACGGACGTGCCGACCCACTGCGTCACCCAGGGTCTCGGCACCGTCCTCGACGCGCGACGTCTCGTGCTCGTCGCCTCCGGACCCGGCAAGGCCGCGGCCGTCGCGGCCGCGCTCGAGGGTCCGCTGTCGGCCTCGTGCCCGGCCTCGGTGCTCCAGTGGCACGCCGACGCGACCGCGCTGCTCGACGAGGCTGCCGCCTCGATGCTGCGCAACCGGGACTACTACGACGCCTCGGCCGCCGGGCTCTGAGCGTGCCCGCGCGACCGCGGCGGACGGCATACCCCATGGTCGGGCGTGTCGCGACGGGCTGTGGACAACGCACAGGGGTGAGGAACTTGTTCTCCACAGCCCGTGGACAGCCATTTGTGCAGGTCACCGAGCACGACGTGATGTGACCGGCGCCACATGCCCACAGTTGTTCACACACGTTGTCCACACCTGTTGACGGCGTGTCGGGGGTGTCCGTCCACCGGTTGTCCACAGGGGGACGAGGTCGAGGGGCGGCTGAGGTTGTTGTCCGTGGATCCCCGCACCTACGGTGGGGCGGGTGCTCCTCGGGAAGGGCGCGCGACGGGCTGGGTAGGTCTCGTCGGCGCCGTCCTGCCCGGCGCTGTCAGCGCCACGCTGTCTACTGGTGTGGACCGGGTTGCACCGATGTCATTCATTACTCAGGGGAAGGGGAGCACGTGTCGCTCGCTGAGCTGAGCACGAGCGCGTTCGCGTCGTCGTCGACCCGTGACGGAGGCCCCCCGGACGACCGTCTCCCGCCGCAGGACGTCGGGGCCGAGCAGTCCGTCCTCGGCGGCATGCTCCTGTCCAAGGACGCGATCGCCGACTGCGTCGAGCAGCTCAAGGGCACCGACTTCTACCGTCCCGCCCACGAGCTCATCTACGACGCCGTCCTCGACCTCTACGGTCGCGGCGAGCCCGCCGACGCCATCACCGTCAGCGACGAGCTGACCAAGCGCGGCGACCTCGGGCGCGTCGGCGGCCAGGCCTACCTCCACCAGCTCATCGCCTCGGTGCCCACCGCGGCCAACGCCGGCTACTACGCCCAGATCGTCGCCGAGCGCGCCGTGCTGCGCCGCCTCGTCGAGGCCGGCACCCGCATCGTCCAGCTCGGCTACGCCCAGGGTGGTGGCGACGTCGAGGACATCGTCAACGCGGCGCAGGCGGAGGTCTACGCCGTGGCCGACAAGCGCGGCGGCGAGGACTACCACGCCATCGGCGACATCATCGAGGCCACGGTCGACGAGATCGAGGTCGCGTCGGGCCGTTCCGGTGAGATGACCGGTGTGCCAACGGGATTCACCGACTTCGACGCCCTCACCAACGGCCTGCACCCCGGCCAGATGATCGTCATCGCCGCCCGACCGGCGATGGGCAAGGCGCTCGCCCTCGACACGCCGCTCCCGACACCCGCCGGGTGGACGACGATGGGCGAGGTCGCCGTCGGTGACTTCGTCATCGGTTCGGACGGCCGTCCCACTCGCGTCGTGGCGGCCACCGAGGCCATGGACGACCGCCCCTGCTACGAGGTGGAGTTCTCGGACGGCTCGGTGTTGGTCGCCGACGAGCAGCACCAGTGGTTGACGCACTCGCGCGCCGAGCGGCGTGGCAAGGGTGTGGGGTCGGTGCGCACCACCGGAGAGATTGCGCTCTCTGTGCGCACGACCACGGTCGAGGCGAGGCTCAACCACTCCATCGCGAACGCGGGCGCCCTTCAGCTCGAGAGCCGGTCGCTGCCTGTCCCGCCCTATGTACTCGGTGCCTGGCTCGGAGACGGCACGAGTGCCGGGGCTTCGATCACCACGGCGGACCCCGAGCTGGTGATGCGACTCGAGGCCGAGGGTCTCGTCGTCAAGCCCCTTGGGGCCCGGATGCGCTACTCCTTGTCCCTGCCCGACGAGCCCGTCGCCGCCCGGACGTGTGTCGTCTGCGGCGAAGAGTTCGTCCCGCGGACTTCTCAGGTCAAGACCTGCGGAAGGTCGTGTGGAGGTCGCGCGAAGGGTCTCGGTGCCAGTGCCCACCCCTCGTGCCCCGACTGCGGCCGGCCCTCATCCGGTCTCCGCAGGTGCCAGGTCTGTCGCGACGAGCACGGAACGGTGACCGCGTTGCTGCGCGGTCTCGGCGTCCTGGGCGACAAGCACGTCCCGCAGGCGTACCTGCGCGCCAGCGAGGCCCAGCGTCGCGATCTGCTGGCCGGTCTGCTCGACACCGACGGCACCGTGACCAATGCCGGCTGTGTGCAGTTCACCGTGACGAACCGCGTCCTGGCCGAGGGCGTTCGTGAGCTCGTCGTCAGCCTGGGCTACCGGTGCACCATCGCGACGCGCGCGGTCAAGGGCCGCTCGGTCGAGTCGTCCACGGCCTACGACGTCAACTTCACGTGTGACGACGACGTGTTCTGGCTTCCTCGGAAGGCGCTCCTGCACAAGGAGCTTCGACGCAAGACGCTCACCCGCCGGTCATCGCGGTTCATCACCGACGTGCGTCGCATCGCGTCGGTCCCGGTTCGTTGCATCGAGGTGGCGGCGGATGACCACCTGTACCTCGCCGGCGAGTCGATGATCCCGACGCACAACTCGACCATCGGTCTCGACATCGTCCGGTCGGCCGCGATCAAGCACAAGATGGCCGCCGTCGTCTTCTCGCTCGAGATGAGCCGCACCGAGATCACCATGCGTCTGCTCTCGGCCGAGGCCGGCATCCAGCTGCAGCACATGCGCAAGGGCACGATGCGCGAGGAGGACTGGACCCGCCTCGCCTCCACCATGGGCCGTGTCTCCGATGCGCCGCTCTTCATCGACGACTCGCCCAACATGTCGCTCATGGAGATCCGCGCCAAGTGCCGCCGGCTCAAGCAGCGCGAGAACCTCAAGCTCGTCGTCATCGACTACCTCCAGCTCATGAGCTCGGGCAAGCGCGTCGAGTCGCGCCAGCAGGAGGTCTCGGAGTTCTCCCGTGCCCTCAAGCTGCTCGCCAAGGAGCTCGAGGTGCCGGTCATCGCGATCTCGCAGCTGAACCGTGGTCCCGAGCAGCGCACCGACAAGAAGCCCGCGATGAGCGATCTTCGCGAGTCGGGATCGATCGAGCAGGATGCCGACATGGTGATCCTGCTCCACCGAGAGGCCGCCTACGAGAAGGACTCTCCGCGAGAGGGCGAGGCCGACCTCATCGTGGCCAAGCACCGAAACGGCCCCACCGACACGATCGTCGTCGCGTTCCAGGGCCACTTCAGCCGCTTCACCAACATGGCCAACAACTTCTGAGACGCCTCCCGAGGTGGCACGACGAACGCCGGCCCGACTGACGTCGGACCGGCGTTCGATCGTGGTGGCAGCAGCGGCGGGCGCCGAGGCGGTCGCCGGCTCAGGTGTAGAAGGTCTGCTTCTGCGAGTAGAGCCAGGTGCCGGCGGAGCTCTCCCAACGCAGCTGCATGTCGTACAACGCGTCCTCACGGATGCTCAGGTTGCCGGTGCAGTACCACCCGGCCCCACCCGAGTTCGACGCGGAACGGATGGCGCGGTCGGGCTCGGACAGCCCGTAGTGGGAGCCGATCGCCACCTGTCCCCACGCGCCCGAGCCGCCGTAGACGATGACGCAGAGGTTGTCGGTCAGGTCATCCCACGTCGCCTTGACCACGACGGTGCCGTCGGCCTTCTTGAGCACCATCGTCTTGTCGTTGGCGGAAGCCGCACCACTGCTTCCCATGACGATCGCGGCCATCGCGGCCGTGGCCGCGACGCCGCGGGCAAGCGTTCGATTTCGCATGTCCCATCCCCTGGTTCAGGGCCGACGCCCTTGGTCGGCCGCGCTCAAGGCTCACACAGGTGGGTGGGGCCGACAACCGGAGACGCCCGCACCCTCAACGGAATCGGCGTGGCGAGCCCCGCGGGGGCGCCTCTAGGGTGAGCGCATGGCGACGGTCAGGCAGGTCCAGGTCACGTTCGACTGTGCGGATCCCGAGCGCGTGGCTCGCTTCTGGTGCGAGGTGCTCGGCTACGAGGTGCCGCCACCGCCCGAGGGTTTCGCCTCGTGGGACGAGTTCGACCGGTCGCTGCCGTCGGAGCGTCAGGGTTCGGCGTTCGCCTGCTCCGACCCGACGGGGGTGGGTCCGCGCCTGTTCTTCCAGCGCGTCCCCGAGGGCAAGGTCGTCAAGAACCGGGTCCACCTCGACGTCCGGGTCGGCACGGGGCTCGTCGGTGACGAGCGCCTGGCGGCCCTCGAGTCCGAGTGCGCACGGCTCGTCGCCCTCGGAGCCACCCGGGGGACGCTGCTGCGCGCCGACGGCTTCAACGAGTCGTGCCAGGTGATGCAGGACGTCGAGGGCAACGAGTTCTGCCTGGACTGAGCGCGACACGGCCACCCTGCCCGTCCACACGAACGGCGGGTGGCCGGATCGACGCCAGCTCTCAGTCGTCGGCCAGGGCGGCGAAGGTCTGCTTGGTCCCGGTGTACCAGGCCATCGACTTCTTCGGGTGCCGCCACCGGGCCTTCATCGCCTGACGGGCCTCATCGTGGGTGGCGTCGCCCAACTTTTCCGCCTCCTTGAGGTGGCGGTCCTGGGCCTTGATGATCTCGTCGGCGGTGCCGGCCTGGTGGGCGAGGTCGCACGGTCCGCCGAGGTCTCGGCAGGTCATCGTCTTCATGGTCGTCTCCTTCTCGCGGGGGTGTCTCGCTCTACTGACGAGCGGGACGCGGCAGATGTGACAGTCCGCGATCGCTCAGCGCGCCGGCTCCATCCGCCGGATGTCGGTCCACCCGGTCCACCCGCGCTCCTCGAGCAGCTCGAGCAGCCGGGCGGCGCAGGCGAACGACTCGAGGAACGCCGCGTCGAGCAGGGCGATGAGGTCGTCGCTCACGGGGTGCACGTCCTCGATGCCCTCGGCCTCGGCGGACGCCGCCTCGATGAAGGCGGCCACCCGGTCGGCGAGCGCGGGCAGCCGGGGGTCGTCAGGGGCGCAGTCGACGAGGTCGCCGATGTCGAGGTAGAGCCGGCGCAGCACCTCGTGCTCGATCTGGCTCTGCTTGATCTCCATGAAGGCCGCGACCTCGTCGGGCATCTGCGCCGCGATGAGGATCCAGCTGTCGCGCTCGACCTCGATGAGCCGCTCGGGGAAGCCGAGCTCGCGCATCCGGTCGACGTAGGCGACGACCTCGGGCGGCAGGGCCAGGCTGTCTCCGGCCGCGAGCTTGGCGATGCGCTCACGATGCCGCTGCAGCTCGCGGATCTCGGTGCGCAGGCGGCGGTCGATCTGCTCGACCGCCGCTGCGAACTCCTCGTCGCCGGCGTCGAGGAGCTCGTGGACGCGGGACAGGGGGACCCCGGCGTCGGCGAGGGTGCGGATCCGGACGAGCTGGACCACCGCCGCCGCGTCGTAGCGCCGGTAGCCCGAGTGGTCGCGCTCGGGCTCGGGCAGCAAACCCTTGGCGTGGTAGTGCCGGACGGTGCGCACGGTGACGCCGGCGTACGCCGCGAGCTGGCTGATGGTCAGCATGGCCCTATTCTGCGACCTTCGAGGTGACCTTCGACGCGACCGCGCGGTTCAGCTCGGACCGCCACGTGTCGGCATACGTCGTGACGCCGCTCAGGCGCTCGTCGCAGAAGGCGGCGACGTCGCGGCCGGTGACGTCGAGGACGCGCCGCCCCTCGCGAGCACTGGTCTCGAAGAGCTCGAGGACGTCGCGCAGGACCGCGACGACGTCCATGCCGTCGCCCGAGGTGAAGCGCCACATGTACGACTTCATCTCGCCGTAGACGACCCGGTAGTCGTGGGGCAACGCGTGCGCCCGCGCCTCCATGGCCTTCCACTCCTTCTTGTCGCCGATGATCTTGCTCAGCAGGTTGTTCATGAGGGTCTCCTTCACGAGGTGGATGGCGTATGCCGGGTCAGGCGAGCTTGCTGCGGTAGGTGCGCATCGCGAGCGCGTAGGCGACGAGGAGGAGCCCGACGCACCAGGCCAGGGCGACCCAGCCGTCGCTGCCGACCGGCTGCTGCTCGAAGAGGCTGCGGATGGTGTTGACGATCGAGGTGACCGGCTGGTGCTCGGCGAACCACTGGACGGGGCCGGGCATGCTCTCGGTCGGCACGAAGGCCGAGCTGACGAAGGGCAGGAAGATCAGTGGGTAGGAGAACCCGCTGACGCCGTCGACGGTCTTGGCCGTGAGGCCCGGGATCACCGCGAGCCAGGTGAGGGCGAGGGTGAACAGCAGCATGATCCCGAGGACCGCGAGCCAGGCGAGCACGCCTGCGCCGGTGCGGAAGCCCATCGCCAGGGCGACGAGGACGACGAGCACGAGCGAGGTCAGGTTGGCCACGACCGAGGTCAGCACGTGCCCCCAGAGGAAGGCCGAGCGGGTGATCGGCATCGACTGGAAGCGCTCGAAGATGCCGCCCGAGACGTCGGTGAACAGGCGGAAGGCCGTGTAGGCGATGCCGGAGGCGACGGTGATGAGCAGGATGCCGGGCAGCAGGTAGTTGACGTAGGAGGCGCCGCCGACGTCGATCGCACCGCCGAAGACGTAGACGAAGAGCAGCAGCATGGCGATCGGCGTGATCGCCGTGGTGATGATGGTGTCGGGGCTGCGCAGGATGTGGCGCAGGGACCGCTTGAGCAGGACGTCGGTGTCGTGGAAGACGTAGGTGGTCATCGCTGGGCTCCTTGGTGGGCGGCGTCGTCGTGGCCGACGATCGCGAGGAAGATGTCTTCGAGGGACGGCTGCTTCTCGACGTACTCGACCTTCGCCGGCGGGAGGAGCTGCTTGAGCTGCGCGAGGGTGCCGTCGGCGATGATGCGGCCCTCGTGGAGCACCGCGATCCGGTCGGCGAGGTGCTCGGCCTCGTCGAGGTACTGCGTGGTGAGCAGGACGGTGGTGCCCCGGCCGGCGAGCTCCTGCACCGTCTTCCACACCTCGATGCGCGACTGCGGGTCGAGCCCTGTCGTCGGCTCGTCGAGGAAGAGCACCGGCGGGTCGCCGATGAGGCTCATCGCGATGTCGAGTCGGCGGCGCATGCCGCCCGAGTAGGTCGCGACGCGCTTCCCGCCGGCCTCCGTGAGGCCGAACCGCTCGAGCAGGGAGTCGGCGATCGCTCCCGGGCCGTCGAGACGTCGCAGCTGGGCGACGAGGACGAGGTTCTCGCGTCCGGTGAGGATCTCGTCGACGGCGGCGAACTGCCCCGTGAGGCTGATCGCCGCGCGGACCTGTTCGGGCTCGGTGGCGACGTCGTGGCCATCGACGGCGGCGGTCCCGCCGTCGGCCTTGAGCAGGGTCGAGAGGATCTTGACTGCGGTGGTCTTGCCGGCGCCGTTGGAGCCGAGCAAGGCGAAGATGGTGCCCGCGGGGACGCTGAGGTCGACTCCCTTGAGCACTGCGTGGTCGCCGTAGGACTTGGTGAGCCCGACGATCTCGATGGCTGTTGTCGTGGTCATGTGGACAGCGTGCAACCCTGACGCCGCGTCAAGGTCAAGCGCTGATCGCGACTGACTTTCGAGTGCGCCCGCGACCCGTCAGCGCGCGCTGGCGAGAAGACGTCGCCGAAGGGCCAGCAGCCGCGTCGCGACGTCGGTCTCCACCCGCGCCGGGTCGGTGACCCAGTCCATGAGGGCGCGGTCGTCCCGCGTCACCCCGGACCGCTCGTCGGCGATCGCTGCCGCCATGAGGGCGCCGGTGCGCGGCACCGGCAGGTCCTGGCGGAGCGCCTCGTCGGCCCAGTCGTCTGCCGAGCGGATCAGCTCGTCGTCGACGTGTCGGCGTCGGGCCACCGCCAACACGTCCGCCGCCGCGGGGAGCGACCCCACCGCGGCCGGATCGGCCACGGAGCGCACCTCGGACACGAGGGCGTCGAGGTGGATCTCGAGCAGCCAGGTCGGCATCCCCCGTGCGGCGAGCACGCGCGAGAGCCACTGGACCTGGTGCACGGCGCGGCTCTCGGCCAGCGCGGCGAGCGAGATGAGCCACGCGGAGTCCGTCGTGGCGAAGCGGGAGCCGCGCTCGCCGTAGCGGATGCCGTAGTAGGGCATCGCGTCGATCGAGCCCTGCGCGGCCCGGACGGCGGCACGCAGCAGGGTCGCGTCCGTCGTGATCTCGTAGCCGCCGGAGGCCGGGTTGACGACGCCGGCGTCGATGGCCTGGCCCGTGCTGCGGCGGATGAGTCCGGCCACGACGTGACGGGTCGCCTCGGCGACGAGGGCGGCGACGCGCTCGGGGTCCGCGCCCGGCACGGGCCGCCCCGCGAGCGCTGCGTGCAGCACCTGCACGTCGGTGGATCCCGTTGCGACGACGAGGCGCTCGATCCCGACGACCGCGGCGAGGACCGCCGGGTCCTCGAGCGGGCCGGTCACCTTCCGGTCGGCGTGGTCGAGGAGGATCCGGTGCGCGTGCTCGCCGTCGACGTGCTGTGTCACGCATCCAATCCTTGTGCATGGCTCCACCGTTGGAGTGGCGAACGCCCGACTTCGGACGGGAATGCTCGACGGCGGGCGCGCGTTGACGCCAGCGGACGGCATACCCATGGGGGGTATGCCGGGCGGCGGCCCCAGCGGGTCCCGTGGCCCCCGCGACCGGAGGGACGACCATGAACGAGGCGGCGACGTCAGCGCACGAGCACCACCACGCCCACGAGCACCCTGGTGCCCAGGACGCGACTGGGGGCCCGGGTGGCGGGCTGGCCTCCATGGCGGCCGGCGCCACGCTGCACTGCCTCACCGGCTGCGCCATCGGCGAGATCCTCGGCCTCATGATCGGCACCGCCGTCGGGCTCGCCGCCGGCGCGACCATCGCCCTCTCCGTGGCCCTCGCCTTCTTCTTCGGCTACGCGCTCTCGAGCCTCCCCCTGCTGCGCAGCGGCCTGTCGCTGCGCGCCGCGCTCGCGCTCGTCCTGGCCGCCGACACCGTCTCGATCCTCACGATGGAGGTCGTCGACAACCTCGTCATGGCCGTGATCCCCGGCGCCATGGATGCCGGCCTCGTCAACGCCGTCTTCTGGGTCGGTATGTCGATCTCGCTCGTTGCGGCGTTCGCCGCGGCTTATCCGGTCAACCGACAGCTCCTCTCGCGGGGGAAGGGCCACGCCCTGACCCACGCGCACCACGGGGCGAGCGGGGCGGTCACCGGTTGGCGCCGGTTCATCCCCGACCTGCCCGCTCCGGCGCTGGCAGCGGCCATCGCTGCGTTCATGCTCGGCGGGCTCGTCGTCGCGGTCGCCGACGGCCTGGCGTGACGCGCTCTCGTCGGGGATCCGACCGTCGCTCGGTGCGCCCATGATAGAAGTTAGGCATGCCGAACTTCGAGACCAGGCGGCTCGCCACCGGGACGCTCACGACGATCCTCTTCGTCGGTTGCTTCGTGCTGCTGGCCCGGCTGCTCACGTAGTCTCTGGCGGTGGCCAGGACCGAGAACCGCACCGCCGTCGAGGACTACCTCAAGGTCATCTTCTCCCTGGGTGAGTGGCAGGACGAGACGGTGAGCAACGCGGCCGTCGCCGCCCGGCTCGGGGTCTCGACGTCGTCGGTCTCGGAGATGGCGCGCAAGCTCGCCGACGGCGGGCTCGTCGCCCACAAGCGCTACGGCGGGATGCGGCTGACCGACGAGGGTCTCGAGCAGGCGCTGCGGATGGTGCGCCGTCACCGCCTCGTCGAGACCTTCCTCGTCCGGTCCCTGGGCTACTCCTGGGACGAGGTGCACGACGACGCCGAAGTGCTCGAGCACGCCGTCTCGACGCTCATGGTCGACCGGATGGACGACCAGCTCGGCCGCCCGTGGCGCGATCCGCACGGTGACCCGATCCCCACGCCGGACGGCGTGCTGCACCAGCCGACCGCCGAGCCGTTCGCGACGAGCCCCGCGGGGGAGCGCCGCTTCGTCGCTCGCATCGACGACGACGACCCGGCGCTGCTCCGCTGGTTCGCCGAGACCGGAATCGCCGTCGACGCCGAGGTCGTCGTCCGGGAGCGCAAGCCCTTCGGCGGCGCGACCCGGGTCGAGGTCACCCCACCCGGCGAGCCGGCAGAGGTGTCCCACGAGGTCGAGCTCGGCGACCAGGCCGTCGCCGCCCTCCTCGTCAGCTTCGAACCGGCCTCGCCGGATCCGTTGAACGACAAGGGATGTCACTACGTCGGCTGTCGGCACATCGGCGTCCCAAGGGTTTCCGAGAAGAATCGCTAGGCGCACCGAGACGTTGCACGACGCGTGGCGTTCGGCCTACGGTCGGCGCATCGAAAGGGAGTAGTCCCCAACGACCGCATCGACATACTGGCTCCGGCCCGGTGCGGTCGGCCCTGAGCGCGACGCCAGCACGGCAGGCGCGGACCCGCGGCGGACGAGACTTTCGACCTCGTGCCGACCCACCGACGGGCGCGCCAGGTCGAGGCTCCCTGCGGTGCCTCGTGGCTGCGCCGAGGAGACCGATCCGATGTCCGCGTTCCTGCTGAGTGCAGCAGTCATCTTCGTCGCCGAGCTCGGCGACAAGAGCCAGCTCATGGCGATGACCTTCGCCACCCGCTTCAAGATGCTCCACGTCCTCGCCGGCATCACGATCGCGACGGCCGTCGTCCACCTCGGCTCCGTCGCCATCGGCGTCGCCATCGGCGACAACCTCCCGCGCGACGCCATCTCGATCACCGCCGGGGTCGCCTTCCTCTTCTTCGCCGCCTGGACGCTGCGCGGCGACTCCCTCTCCGACGAGGAGGCCGCCGTCGCTCGGACGACGAGGCGCACGGCGATCATCGCCGTCACCGTCGCCTTCTTCCTCGCCGAGCTCGGCGACAAGACGATGCTCGCCACGATCACCCTGGCGACCCAGCACGGGTGGTTCGGCACCTGGCTGGGCAGCACCGTGGGCATGGTCGCCGCGGACGCCCTCGCCATCGTCGTCGGCGCCACCCTCGGCAAGCGTCTGCCCGAGCGCGTCATCACGTGGGGCGCAGCCGCGGCCTTCGTCGTCTTCGGTGTCCTGCTCATCGTCGAGGGAGTCCACTGACCGGAGGTCTCGGGACGCGGATCGTCCGGGACCGGTTCTAGGCTTCCTCTGGCGCCAGCGACCACGAGCCAAGGAGACCGGGATGAGCGACGTGACCTACGACGACCAGCAGGGCGCCCGCTTCGAGAGAGTGCGGCTGACCGGGGCAACCTTCGAGGACGTCTACCTCGACGGAGCCCGGCTGCACGACGTCGACCTGCGGGGTGCCTCCCTGCGGATGGTGGACCTGCGTGGCCTGCGGGCGCGTGACGTCTGGCTCGAGGACGTCGACATCACCGGCGACGTCGGGAACCTCGTCATCAACGGGGTCGACGTCGCGCCGCTCATCGAGGCCGAGCTCGACCGCCGTGACCCCGACCGGCCCAAGATGCGGCCGACAGACGCTGCCGGCTATCGCGAGGGCTGGGACGTCGTCGAGCGACTCTGGGCCGGCACGGTCGAGCGGGCGCGCACCTTCACGCCCGAGCAGCTGCACGAGCGGGTCGACGGCGAGTGGTCGTTCATCGAGACCCAGCGCCACCTCGTCTTCGCCACCGACGCGTGGGTGTGCCGAGCGCTCCTCGGCGACCCCGAGCCCTGGGACGCCCTCGACCTGCCGCACGACGACATGCCGGACAGCCCGCCCGTGCCGCGCGACCGTGTTGCGCGCCCGACGCTCGACGAGGTGCTCGCCCTGCGGGCCGACCGGATGGCGACGGTGCGTCGCGTCGTCGACGGCCTCACCGACGACGACCTCGCCCGCACGACCGAGCCCGTCACGGCCGCCGGCTATCCCGAGCCGGAGCCGTACGCCGTGACCCGGATCCTGCGCACCATCCTCAACGAGGAGTGGCAGCACCGCCTCTACGCCGAGCGCGACCTCGACACGCTCGCTGCCCGCGAGGACTCCGGAGTCGACGCCGGAGTCGACGCCGCAGTCGACGCCGGAGTCGACGCAGGAGCTGTCGCGCGCTGACGCGCCGACCGGTGCTGACCCCGCGCTCGGCGGGCTCACAGCCGGCTCCCGGCCGTTTCCCGCCCGCGGCTCCTACGGTGCCCCATCACCATGCGTGCCCGGGCGCCGGAAGTCGCCGGTGCCGCCGACATCAGGAGGTTCCCGTGGCAGATCTCGGGTGGCCGGAGCTCAGCATCATCGCCCTCGCCGTCGTGCTCCTCTTCGGCTGGAAGCGGATGCCCGACATGGCCCGCAGCCTCGGACGGTCAGCACGCATCTTCAAGTCCGAGGTCGACCAGATGCGGTCGGAGCCCGACGCCACCGCCGGCCCCGCCGGGAGCACCACCGCCGGACCCGCCGACGGGACCCTCTCGGCGGCCGACGACCGCGTGGCGGCTGCCGACGCCGAGGTGGCCCGGCTCCGCGCCGAGCTCGAGACGCGGAGGCACGCGAGCGGTTCGCACTAGTCTGCGACGGTGACGAGCGACCCCTCCACCGCGGGACCCGACGCCGAGCCCGAGAACCCGTCAGCCGCCGAGCGCCCCGCACTGCCAGCAGCGGTGGCTCTCCTCGTGGCCGACGTGGGTGCCGAGCCCCTGGACGAGCAGGTCCCCGCAGGGGTGGTGGTGCTCGCCGGTGTGCCGACCGCGGCCGTCACGTCTCTCGCCGAGGTCGCGGGTGCCGAGGTCGGCGTCTGGGAGATGACCCCGGGCACGGTCACCGACGTCGAGGCCGACGAGGTCTTCGTCGTGCTCTCCGGTCGCGCCACCCTCGGGGTGGAGGGCGGTGCGACGCTCGAGCTCGGACCCGGTTCCGTCGTGCGGTTGCCCGAGGGTGCTCGCACGACGTGGACGGTCACCGAGACGCTCCGCAAGGTCTACGTGACGCCCCGGGGCTGACGGCATACGCCATCGGGCGTTGCGGCATACGCCATCGGGCCTGACCGCACACGCCCGCTCGGTCAGGCGACGGTGTGGATCGGGTCGCTCGGCAGCTTGCGCACCTTGGCGCGGCGGCGCCGGCGCTCCGGGATCATCGAGCGCATCTCCTCGAGGCGGCCGAAGCAGAGCAGCCGGTCCTCGGCCTCGAGCACGACGCGGCGGCGCGGGTTGGGGATGACGCTCGTGCCGCGGTGCAGCGTGAGCACCTGGAGGTCGCGCTCCTCGAGGCCGGAGTCCCCGATCGTCTTGCCGATGATGTCGGCGCCGGCGTGGACGACGAGCTCCGCGACGCCGTAGCCCGTCGACACGGTGAGGCGCTGGCGCACGTCGATCTCGGGGAAGGCGACCTGGCCGGCGATGTGGTCGATGATGGCGCCGGCGACGTCGAGCTTCGTCGCGGCCTCGATGCCCTCGAGGCCGGGGGAGGAGTTGACCTCCATGACGAGCGGCCCGTCGTTGCCCTCGAGCATGTCCACGCCGGCGACGCGCAGGCCCATGATCTGGGCCGAGCGCACGGCAGCCTGCTCGTACTCCGGCGTCAGCTCGACCGCCTCGACGGTGCCACCGCGGTGGACGTTGGAGCGGAACTCGTCGCCGCTGGCCCGTCGCCGCATCGCCGCCACGACGCGGTCGCCGACGACGAGGGCGCGGATGTCGCGGCCCCGGCTCTCGGTGACGAAGCTCTGGATGAGGACGTTCTGCTTCGTGCTGTGCAGCGTCTCGATGATCGCCTCCGCGATCTTGATGTCGGGCGCGAGGATGACGCCGATGCCCTGGGTGCCCTCGAGCAGCTTGATGACGACGGGAGCGCCGCCGACCCGCTCGATGGCCGGCATGACGTCGGCGCGGTTGCGCACGAACGTCGTTGCGGGCATGCCGATCTGGTGGCGCGAGAGGATCTGCGCGGCACGGAGCTTGTCGCGGGCGTTGGAGATGCCGTTGGCCGTGTTGGGCGTGTAGACGTCCATCTGCTCGAACTGCCGCACGACGGCCGTGCCGAAGTACGTGATCGAGTTGCCGATGCGCGGCAGCACCGCGTCGTAGTCGGAGATCGGGCGTCCGCGGAACTGGAGGTCCGGCTCCGGGCCCGACAGGTCGATGGCGAAGCGGAGCGTGTTGAGCACCCGCACCTGGTGCCCGCGGTCGAGCGCTGCGGTGCGCAGGCGCTGCGTCGAGTAGGCACGCGGCGCGCGGGAGAGGATCGCGAGTTTCATGCAGGGTCCTGCCAAGATGGGCGGGTGTCTGGGCCGGCCTATTCAAGCACTCCCGTCGGGTGGAGGGAGTGGGTCGGTATGCCCGGAATCGACCTGCCGTGGCTCAAGGCCAAGATCGACACGGGCGCTCGCACGTCGTCGCTGCACGCCGAGGAGATCGAGGAGTTCGACCGGGACGGGCAGCCCTGGGTGCGCTTCACCGTGCACCCCTGGCAGGACGCCGACGACGACGGCCGCACCATCGAGTGCCCGGTCCACGACCGCCGCAGCGTGCGCAGCTCGTCGGGCCACGTGACGAAGCGCTACGTCGTGCGCCTCGACCTCTCGCTCGCCGGGCGCACGGTGCCGGCCGAGGTGACGCTGAGCAAGCGCGATCGGATGGGTTTCCGGATGCTCGTCGGCCGCGAGGCCCTGCGCCAGGGCTACGTCGTCGACCCGTCGCGCTCGTATGCCGGCGGCAGGCCCCCCAAGGACGTCCGCCGCCGCAACCGCGGTCGCTGAGCCCCGGGGGCTAGCGCCGGCCGGAGGGTGCGGGCTCGGCCGTCGTGACCTACGAGCGCCGCTTCGCCTTGGCCTTCGACCGTGTCCGGTCGAGCAGTCGGCTGCCGCCGCGGAGGCTGCGGCTGATCGTGCTCGGGCCGTTGCGCTTCTCGAGCGCGACTCCGAGCCGGCCGAGGACGAGGCTGGCCACGGGAGCGACGAGCACGGTGATGAGCCACAGTCGGGCGCGGCGGGAGAAGAAAGCCCACATGGGGGAAGGTCCTTTCGACGGGGCGCGTCGTCTGACGTCGCCCTCCCCCCATGCCCGATGGGCCCGCATCCCTGACACGCGGACGCGACCTCCGGCGCTGCGGACCCCGGCCGCGTCGACCAGCCCCGCAGGCCGGGTTGCCACTGATGAGGTATGCCGCCGCGCCAAGTCCGGGGGCTCGCCGGGTCAGTGACCGGCCGAGAGGTGACCGGCAACCCGCGGTGCCCGTAGCGCGGCGCGGACGACGGCTGTCCCGAGCAGTAGGGCCGCTGCTGCGCCGAAAGGTGCCCCGGGGCCGTATGCCGTCCCGAGCGTCGTGAGGATCGCCGGCGCGACGGACGTGGCGAGACCCCACGTCAGTCCCAGCACGGCGAGGTAGGTGCCGCGGGCGCCGTCGGGAGCGAGGGTGCCGGCGCGGGCCATCGTCGTCGCGATGACGAGCAGCCCGCCGACGTCGAAGGCGACGAGACCGGCGGCGAGGGTCACCGGCTGGCCGGCGAGGGCGATCGTCGCGAGCCCCGCCGACGCGACCACCTCGCCGACGAGGAGGACCCCCGCGTCGTCGGTCCGGTGACGGAGTGCAGCCGCGAGCCAGGCGCCCGGGACGCTGGCCGCCGCTCCCGCGGCGAGGACCCAGCCCGTCACGGCCGGCGACAGGCCCCGCTGCTCGACGAGGAGCGGCACCCCGAAGACGACGACCATCGTCACCGTCGCCGCGACCGTCCCGAAGGCGACGACGGGGCGCAGGCGGCGGTCCGTCAGGGCAGCGACCCAGCGCGCGCGGGCCGGGGTCGAGCGGGGTGCGGTCGGTTGCCGGTCGGTCGCGCGAGGGGGGTGGGGGCGGGGGTGGGTGCCCGCTCCCCGGCCGTCCTCGTCGAGGGGGCGGCCCGTCGCGGGCGTGGCCGGGCTGGGGATCCGGTGGGCCACGAGCGCCGCGCAGGCGAGGCAGGTGGCGGCGTCGACGACGAAGAGCCAGCGCAGCCCGAGACCCGACACCGCTGCGGCGACGAGACCGGCGAGGATGCCGGCGACGGCGAGCGAGGCGTTGAGCGCGGAGTAGGCGAAGGCCCGGGACTGCTCGGGCACGAGGTCCGAGACGAGGGCCTGCGTCGGCGGCTCGACGATCTCGTAGGCGAGCCCGAGCAGGACCGCGCCGACGAGGGCCCAGGCGAGGGTCGGCGCGCCGGCGATGACGAGCTGTGCCGCGGCGCAGGCGACGAGGCCGAGGAGCATCGTCGGCCGGTGGCCCCACGCGTCGGTGAGGTGACCACCGAGGATGCGCGAGGGGATCGTCGCGACCCCGAAGCAGGTGAGCGCGAGGGCCGTCTCGGCAGGTCCCGCACCGAGCTCGCGGACGAGGAGCACGCCGAGGAAGGCCATCGAGTAGCCGCCGAGTCGGTTGACGCAGCGGGCTGCGATGAGCACCCGCAGCCGGGGCGGCAGGGACGTCGTGCGCGGTGGTCGGTCCACGGCGGCTCCTGACTGTCGAACTAGACTTTGGTGGTCACGAGGCTACGAAGGGAATGGTGACTGGTCAAATGCGTTTCGACAGTCATGTCGAGCGACTGCTCGACGCGACGGTGGCCCTCGTCAACCTTGCGAGCCCCGGAGAGGCGCACGGGGCGGCCTACGACCCCCCGGTGGGGGCGGACCTCGTCCGCGGCGTGGCCGACGCGACGTCCTCGCCCGACCGGCGCTCGCGGCCGACGGCCGTGAACGCGCGGGGGCTGCTCGAGGTCGTGCCGCAGGCGCGTGTCGTCTTCGAGGCCGCGGACCGTGACGACCTCGCGGCGGCGGCCGCCGTCGTCAACGACCTGCTGGCATCGACGGCCGCGCGGCCGCGGCTCGACCCCGACGAGGAAGGCCGGCACCAGCTGCACTTCCACGGCCCCGACGACGGCTACGTCCGGGGCTGGCAGGCCGGGATCGCCTCGGGCCTGGCCGTGGCCATCGGCAGCGACCTCGGCGGACGGCTCGGCGTGTGCGACGCGCCCGTCTGCGACCGCGTCTACGTCGACGGGTCGAAGAACGGCACACGCCGTTACTGCTCTGCCCGGTGCCAGAGTCGCGTCAAGGCCGCCGCTCACCGCGCCCGCACCCGCTGACCCCACGATCCCCGGACCCACGCGACGGGGGGGTGGGGCTCTCAGGTGGCGGCGGCGTCGTGGGCGGCCCAGAGGCGGGCCTCGGCGTCGGCGTCCATCGGGCCACCACCGCGGTTCGTCGGCCGCTCCGGCAGGCCCTCGCGCAGCAGCCAGGCCCACGTGTCGGCGACCGTCTCGGGCATCGGCCGGCAGTGCAGCCCCGCCGCCCGGGCGGCAGAGGTGTCGAGTGCGTGCAGGCCCGCGAGCTCGCCCGTCGGCGGGACCCAGATCGGCAGCTCGGTCCACGGCTGCACCCCGGCCGCCTCGACGGCAGCGGGGTCGAGCCAGACGAGCTCGGCGTCACTCCCCGTCACGGTGCGCACCTCGTCGAGCAGCGCCCCGATCGTCGTGTGACCCGGCTCGCTCACCATGTTGAAGGTGCCGACCGGCCGTGACCCGAGCACCCAGTCCGCGATGTCCCGGCAGTCGACGTACTGCAGCGGCCGCTCGTGGGGTCCCGGCGCGGGCACGCGCCCGCCCGCCGCGATCCGCTTGAGCCAGAATGGCATCCGGCCGACCATCTCGTAGGGCCCGAGGATCAGGCCCGCCCGGGCGATGGCCACGTCACCGCCGAACTCCGCCAGGGCGGCGAGCTCGCCGCCCCGCTTGGCCGCGGCGTAGTCGGAGGCGTCCGTCGAGGCCGGGTCGCCCTCCACGACGGGCGCGCCCTCGTCGGATCCCACGGCGATGGGCCACGTGTAGACCGAGCACGACGAGATGTAGGTGTAGTGCCCTGCGCGACCGCGGAGCAGCCGCGCCGACGTCTGCACGGCGACGGGCTCGGCCGACCACGTGTCGACGACGGCATCCCACTCGTCGTCCCCGAGCGCCGTGCGCAGCGCGCCGGGGTCGAGGCGGTCGGCGTGGCGCGCCTCGGCGCCCTCGACGGCGGTGCCGGTGAGGCCCCGGGTCACCGTCGTGACGTCGTCGCCGCGGGCGAGGGCAGCCTCGACGAATGCGCGGCCGACGTGGTGGGTGCCTCCGAGCACGAGCAGTCTCATGGGCACGATCCTCGCCTGCGCCGGCCGCCGCGCCAAGGCCCCTTCGCTGTCGACGTAAGACCAGCGCGGGTCCGGATGGGACGTGTGCCTACGCCCAGTCGTCGATGCGCGCCGTCGCCGCGCGACCGTCGGTCAGATCAGCGACGTGCTGCGAGAAGCGCGGGCACGCGACGATGTCGTGCGCCCTGCACCGCAGTGCGTGCTCGGTCATCTCGCGTGACCGCTCGATCGACCGTGCCCGCTCGTCGAGGTTGCGCAGGTGGGCCTCGAGCACCTCGTGCCGTCCGGCCGCCTCGCCGTCGAGCAGCACGCCGATCTGCTCGAGCGTCATGCCGGCCGCCTTGTTGCGGAGGATGACCGCGACACGGACGAGGTCGCCCCGGCCGTAGCGCCGGTAGCCGGACCCGTCGCGATCGGGCGTGAGCAGCCCGAGCGTCTCCCAGTGGCGCAGCACGTTCGTCGGCAGGTCGAAGCGTGCCGCCAGCTCTCCGACGGTCCAGCTCGCGTCGCGCGCCCTTGCCTTCATGTCGACATGAAGGTACACGCTGGATCGCAACAGGCACAGAGCCGCCCAGCACTCGCCGGATCAATCACCCAAGGAGCCACCATGACCGCCAGCACACACACCGACGTCGCCGTCATCGGCGGAGGCCCCGCCGGCCTCCAGGCCGCACTCACCCTCGGTCGCGTCCACCGCGACGCCGTCCTCTTCGACGACGGCACCTATCGCAACGCCACGGTCAGCCACATGCACAACGTCGTCGCCCACGACGGCACTCCGCCGGCGGACTTCCGCGCCGACGCGCGAAAGCAGCTCACGGCATACGACACCGTGAGCGTGCGGGAGCAGCGCGTCGAGTCGGTCGAGGAGGCTGACGGGCTGTTCCGGCTGTACGTGGCCGACGGCACGGCCGTGACGGCGCGGGCCCTCGTCCTCGCCACCGGCGTCCGTGACATCCTCCCGCCCGTGCCCGGGCTGGACGCGATGTGGGGCGACCTCGTCGCGCACTGCCCCTTCTGTCACGGCCACGAGCTCAGCGGTCAGCGCGTCGGCATCCTCGGGACGACCATCGCCCCGCACCTGTCGGGCCTGCTCGGACGCATCGCGTCCGAGATCGTCGTGCTCACCGACGGAGACGCCGTGCCCGACGGCCTCCCGGTGGGGACCATCGTGCGCACCGAGCGTGTCGTCTCGGCCGAGCGGCACGACGGGGGCGTACGCGTGGTGCTCGCGGGTGCTGACGGCGAGCCGGTGCCCGCCGGGACGACCGAGCAGGTCGCCGGGCTCTTCGTGAAGCCGGAGCTGAGCCAGTCGGCGCCCTTCGCCGAGCAGCTGGGACTCGAGCTCAACGCGTCCGGCGCCGTGCGGGTCGACGAGTTCGCCCGGTCGAGCCGGGAGCGGGTGCTCTGTGCCGGTGACATGGCGCACCTGCCCACCTACCCGATGCCGATGGCCTCGGTCGTCGCCGCGGCGGCGTCCGGCCAGCTCGCGGCCTCGGCGGCGATCATGGCCTTGACGGCGCGCTGACCTCTGACAGGGTGGGGGCGTGGGAACCACGCACGACTGGAGCAGGGCTGTCGACACCGACCATCTCGACGAGATCCGCACCAACGCAGGTGCGTTCGCTGCCGGCGGCCCGGTGCGGCTCGTCCTCGAGGTGCTCGCCTACCCCGTCGACGAGGCTGTCGAGGGACGCACGACCCGGATCCGTGTCGTGCTCCACGCCGACGGCTCGGTCTCGGTGGCCGACGACGGCCGCGGCACCGAGACCCGCGTCGACGAGGACGGTGTCGCGCGCGTCAAGCCGATCATGGCGACGAAGGACCTGCGCTTCTACGGCCGCGACGACGCACCGCTGCTGCCCGACGGGTCGCCGCGAGCCGGCATCTCGGTCGTCGCCGCCCTCAGCGAGTGGGTCGTCCACACCAACCGGCGTGCCGAGGGCGGCTGGAGCCAGCGCTTCGAGCACGGCCTGCCACAGGGGGTGCTGGGGGCCGTGCCCGGTCAGGCGTCGACGGGGACGGTCGTCCAGTTCCGGCCCGACCCGGCGCTCGTCCCGGGCTCCCTCACCGCCGACGAGGTCCGGGCTGCCGCGCAGGCGTACACCGGCGTGGTGCCGATCGAGGTCGTCGCCGAGAGCGTGTGACCGACCTGCCGCGATGGGTGTGGCGGGGCGCTCACTCGAGTGGGGCCTGGCGCTCACTCGAGTGGGATGGGACCGGGTGGGTGCCGGCGGGGCGGCATACGATGCTGGGATCCCGAGAAGCTCGAAGGAGTGGCCCATGCCGCGCGACCTCGCCCCCGACCTCGTCGAGCGCCTCACGAAGGCGTTCGAGGCCGACCCCACCGCACGAATGCTCCAGAATGCCGTCACGACGACGTCGGTCGACGAGATCGCGCTCGACCGCCGGGTGGTGACGGGCATCGACCACTCGGTCTCGAACCTCCTCGACGACTGGACGGCGACCTCCCAGGAGAAGAGCGGCCGTTGCTGGCTCTTCGCCGGCACCAACCTGCTGCGCGCGAGTGCCCGCGAGAAGCTCAAGGTCAAGGACTTCGAGTTCTCGCAGAACCACCTGCTCTTCTGGGACAAGTTCGAGAAGGCCAACCACTGGCTCGAGTCCGTCATCGCGACGGCCGACCGCGACGTCGACGACCGCACCGTGGCGCACCTGCTCACCACGCCGGCCGAGGACGGCGGGCAGTGGAACATGTTCGTCGCGCTCGTCGTCAAGCACGGCCTCGTGCCCAAGGTCGCGATGCCCGAGACGAAGAGCTCGAGCAACACCGGTCAGATGAACCGCGACCTCAGCACGATCCTGCGCCAGGCCGCGCGCGACCTGCGGGCCGAGGCAGCCGACGGCGCCGGCGCCGAGGACCTCCAGGACGCCAAGGAGCAGGTGCTCGCGACGGTGCACCGGCTGCTCTGCATCCACCTCGGCACGCCGCCGGAGTCGTTCGTGTGGCAGTGGAAGGACACCGACGGCGGCTTCCACCGCGACGGCACGATGACGCCGCTCGAGTTCGCCGAGCGCTACGTCACGGTGCCGCTCGAGGACTACGTGTGCCTCGTCAACGACCCTCGCGCGAGCAGCCCCTACGGGCACACCTTCACGGTCGAGCACCTCGGCAACGTCGTCGGGGCGCCGCCGGTCACCTACCTCAACGTCGAGCCGGACCTCATGAAGTCCCTTGCGGCCCAGGCGATCGTCGGCGGCGAGCCGGTCTGGTTCGGCTGCGACACCGGCCAGATGTCCAATGCCACCCTCGGCCTCTGGGACGCCGGCCTCTTCGACCGCGCCGCGATCTACGGCACCGAGCCGAGTCTCGGCAAGGCCGACCGGCTGCTGCACCACGAGTCGCTCATGACGCACGCCATGCTCTTCACCGGCGTCGACCTGCTCGACGACGTCCCGCGTCGCTGGCGCGTCGAGAACAGCTGGGGCACCGAGAAGGGCGACAAGGGCTTCATGACGATGAACGACTCGTGGTTCGCCGAGTTCGTCTTCGAGGTGGCCGTGCGCCGCGACGCGCTGCCCGCCGAGCTGCAGGAGGCGCTGACCCGCGACCCGATCGTGCTCCCCGCCTGGGACCCGATGGGCGCCCTCGCCGGCTGACTCCCTTCCGCTCCGCGTCGAGCGCGCCGCTGCCGGTCAGGCGGCGGCGCGCTCTGCGTCGGCGGGTGGTGCGGGGCACGTGATCGCCCGCCCGGCGAGGGCGACCGGCCTGACCTACGCTGCCAGACGATGACGACCTCTGACGCACCCCGCACGACATCGGGCCCGGCGACGGACGCCGACGTGCCGGCATACGTCCGCTCCCTCGGGTTGCCGGGGCTCGCCGACGTCCACGTGCACTTCCTGCCCGACGCCATGCAACGCAAGGTGTGGGCCTACTTCGACGAGGCCGAGAGCCACTACGGCGCGCCGTGGCCGATCACGTACCGCGACGACGAGCCGACGCGTCTCGCGACGCTTCGCGCTCTCGGCCTCCGGGCGATCCCGGCTCTCGTCTACCCGCACAAGCCCGGCATGACGACGTGGCTCAACGAGTGGTGTGCGGACTTCGCCCGGAAGGTGCCCGACGCCGTGCACTGCGCGACGTTCTACCCGGAGCCGGGCGTGGGTGACCAGGTGGCGGCGGCCCTCGACGACGGGGCCCGCCTCTTCAAGATCCACGTCCAGGTCGGGGACTTCACCCCGGACGACGACCGGCTCGACCCGGCGTGGGCGCGGCTCGAGGCCGCCCGCGTGCCCGTCGTCGTCCACGCCGGCTCGGCGCCCATCCGCGGCACCCACACCGGCCCGGGAGCGGTGCGTGAGGTGCTGCGCAGGCACCCCGACCTCGTCCTCGTCGTCGCCCACCTCGGCATGCCGGAGTACCACGAGTTCGCCGACCTCGCAGAGGAGTTCGCCGGCGTCCACCTCGACACGACGATGAGCGGCACGGACTTCACGAACCGTTTCGCGCCCTTCCCGGACGGCTACGTCGACCGTCTCGGCGGGCTGCGCGACCGGGTCGTGCTCGGCTCGGACTTCCCGAGCATCCCCTACCCCTACGCCCACCAGGTCGACGCGCTCGCCCGTCTCGACCTCGGCGACGACTGGATGCGTGCCGTGCTCTGGCACAACGGCGCCCGTCTGCTGGGTCTGCCCACCACGTAGCCGTGGCAAGTCGCACCGGACGTCAGCCCAGGTGCTCGGCGAGGAAGGCCTCGGTGCGGCGGATCGAGGTGTCCCACTGCGGGGACGTCAGCGTGTGCCGCCCGCCGGGATAGATGCGCAGCTCGACGTCCTTGCCCTCGGCCTTCAGCGCCGCGACGGACTCGCGCGACCACGACAGCGGGCAGTCCTCGTCGGCGGTGCCGTGGTGGATGAGGAGCGGCTCGGCGATGCGGCCGAAATAGGTGCGCGGGCTGGTCGCCGCCCAGGCCGCCGGCTGTGCCTCGGGCGTGCCCAGGCGGCCGATCACGGCGCGGGCCGCGCCCGAGCGGGAGGCGTCGCGCCGCACCCACTTGTCGAAGTTGTCGACGGTGTCGGAGCTGACCGGCGCGTAGGCCACGGCAGCGCGGAAGAGCCCCGGGCGTACGACCAGGGCGGTGTAGACGACCCCGCCGCCCATGGACCGGCCGATGAGCGCGATGCGGTCGGGGTCGACGACCTGCGCCTTCTTGAGCGCCAGCCCGGCGTTGATGGCATCGACCGCGTAGCCCGCCCGGAGGTTGGCGTCGTTGCGCGGGTCCTTGTCGGACTGCGCGTGGTTGCGGTAGTCGATGTGCAGCGTGACGTAGCCCTGCCGCGCGAGGTGGTCGCGCTCGCGGAGCATGGTCTCGCCGTTCGTGTAGACCGCGGGGTCGACGTAGCCGTGCGCGAGGACGACAGCCGGGAACGGGCCCATGCCGCGCGGGATGTTGATGCGCCCCGAGATCGTCAGCCCGTTGCTCTCGTAGGTCGCGAAGTACTGCCGGTACGCGTCGGTGCTGCCGCGCTCGCGCCCGAGCCTGAGGTTGCCGCCGTCGTACTGCATCGCGAAGAGCGCCGCGATCGACGCCGGATCGGGCGCGGGCTTCGGCGTGCTGGTCGGACCGGGTGTGGGGGTCTGCTCCGGTGCCGTCGTGGAGGGCGCCGGGGACGGAGCGCTCGACGCGCTGGCGTATGCCGTCGGGCCGGCTCCCGTCGTGCCGCCTCCTCGGTCATCGGTGGGCCCCATGGTCGAGCAGGCGCCGAGCAGCACCGCGGCGGTGAGGCCGGCGGCGAGGGCTCGTGGGGTGCGCACGTCTCGAGTCTCACCCGTGGGAGGCAGGATTCCCAGCCCGCTCCCAGCCTTCGTGCCCGATCCGAGACCTTCCCGACGGGGTCAGCGGAGCGCGGCGGCGGCCTCGAGGACGGTCCAGGCCTGAAGCTGCGGCGACAGCTCGAACGGTGGCACCGGTGCGGGCCCGCCCGGCTCGACGGCGAAGACCGACGGGTCACGCCGACCCGCGACCCGGAGGCTGCCGCGACCCGTCCAGAGCGCGTCGGCCGTGCCCGTGACGAGCCGCCGTGCGGCCTCCCGCGCCTCCGGGTCGAGGGCCGGGACGTTCGCGGCGAGCGCGAGGTAGCGCACGAGGATCCCGGTGAAGAGGCCGCCGTCGCCGCCGCCGTGCGTCCGTAGCACCCGGGCGCCACCGACCTCGGTCGTCAGCCGCGCGTCCACCGCGGCGACGAGCGCGGCCGCCCGCGCGAGGCTCTGGTCGTCCCCGAGCGTCACGAGCGCGCCGAGCACCGTGCCCTGGTTGTACGACCACACGTCGGGGACGAGCACCTCCTCACCACCCAGGAGCCGGATGCCGTCGAGCACGAGCCCGCTCTCCACCGACCACAGGCGCGCGTAGAGCCAGTCGACGAGCCGGCGGGCCTCGTCCGTGTCGCCGAGACGGGCGAGGTGCAGCGCGGCCGGGCCCGTCGCGGGACTGTTCTTGAAGTCGCGGTCCCGGCTCCAGAAGAGGCCGCCCCCGAGGTCGTCCGTGTGCGCCGACCGCAGCTGCGCCGTGAGGTGGCTGCCGGCCGCGCGGAGGCGTCGGCCACGCGCGGTGCGCCCGATCTCGTCGTGCAGGTCCTGCAGCCGACCGGAGGCCAGCGCGAGCCAGGCCATGTCGTCGTAGAAGTCGTTGACCCAGCGCACCCGGTTGCGCAGCCGGATCGTCGAGAGCAGCCGGTCACCCTGCCGGGCACGGGCCTCCGCGCCTGCCGGGTCACCGGTGCGCAGGGACCGGAGGCCGGCGTCGACGACCGCGTCGAGGTAGTGCGCCTGCCACCAGTAGTGCCACGCCCCGCGGAGGCCGCCGAACGTCCGTGACCCGGGCGGCGCGGGGTGCACGATGCGCGCGAGGTGCGTCAACGGCATACGCCCGAGCCGCCCGGCGAAGAGCGCCGTGACGGACCGCTCGGCCTCGGCGGCGCGCTCGTCGAGGGGCGTCGGGGGAGCGGTCGAGGGGGCGGCGGCGGACACGCTGCGACGCTACCGCGACCCCCGGCGCACCGGTCTGTGGAAGGGTCGGTGGCGGTGTCGAGATCGCGGCCACGGCTCCGACGTCCCTGACGAGACGTGAACCGGCCGCCACGACGGCGCCAGGACGAAGGAGTCGACGTGAAGTACCTGCTCATGATCTGGAGCAACCCGCAGACGTGGGGGCACCCGATCTTCCTGCGCACGCCCGAGGCCGCGGCCATGACCGACGACGAGCGCGCCGGGATGCTGCGCGACTTCGAGGAGCTCATGGGCGAGATCAGCGAGTCGGGTGAGCTCGTGACCGCGCAGGCGCTCGCGGACCCGCTGACGGCTCGGAGCGTGCGGGTGCGCGACGGCGAGAGCCTCGTCACCGACGGTCCCTTCGTAGAGTCGAAGGAGCAGATGGCCGGCTACTTCGTCGTCGACTGTGCGACTCCCGAGCGGGCCGAGGAGATCGCGGGACGCTTCCCCGACGCCCGGTTCGCTGTCGTCGAGGTGCGCCCGCTCATGGGTGGGTCGGCCGAGGACCTCTGAGAAGGCTTGTGACGTGGGCGGATCCGTGGTGACCGACGACCTGTGGCGCAGCGTGACGCCGCAGGTCATCGGGGCGCTCGTGCGTCGCTACCGGGACTTCGACCGTGCCGAGGAGGCCGCCCAGGAGGCGCTGCTCGCCGCGGCAGCGCAGTGGCCCGAGGAGGGCGTGCCGGACGACCCCAAGGCGTGGCTCATCCGGGTCGGCTCGCGTCGCCTCATCGACGGCCTGCGCAGCGACGAGGCGCGGATCCGACGCGAGCTCGCCGATGCGACCAACGTGCCGGTCGGCGACCTCGTCGTTCCGCCTGCGTATGCCGCCGGGCCGGCCGACCACGACGACACCCTGACGCTGCTCCTCCTCTGCTGCCACCCCGCGCTGGCTCCAGCGTCACGGATCGCCCTGACCCTCAGGGCGGTCGGCGGTCTGACGACGGCGCAGATCGCCCATGCGTTCCTCGTGCCCGAGGCGACGATGGCGCAGCGGATCAGCCGCGCCAAGCAGCGGATCCGCGAGTCGGGGGCCGAGTTCCGGATGCCGCCGCCCGACGACGTGCCCGAGCGGCTGCGGGAGGTGCTCCACGTCCTCTACCTCGTCTTCACCGAGGGTCACACGGCGAGCAGTGGCGACTCGCTGCACCGGGTCGACCTGACGGCAGAGGCGATCCGCCTGACGCGCCAGGCGCACGCCCTCCTGCCCGATGACGGCGAGGTCGCCGGGCTGCTCGCCCTCATGCTGCTCACCGAGGCGCGACGGCCGGCCCGGACGAGCGAGGCCGGTGAGCTCGTGCCGCTCGCCGAGCAGGACCGCTCTCGGTGGGACACGGCATACGTCCGGGAGGGCGTCGCCCTCGTGACCGACGCCCTGACGCGGACCCGGCTCGGGCCCTACCAGGTGCAGGCGGCGATCGCGGCCGTGCACGACGAGGCGCCGACGGCGGCGCAGACGGACTGGGAGCAGGTGCTGGCCCTCTACGGGCTGCTCGAGCAGCTCGCGCCCGGGCCGGTCGTGACGCTCAACCGCGCCGTCGCGCTCGCCATGGTCGAGGGACCTGTCGCCGGGCTCGCCGTGCTGGACGACCTCGAGCAGGACAAGCGGCTCGCCCGGCACCACCGGCTGCACGCGGTGCGCGCCCACCTCCTCGAGATGTCGGGAGACGCCGCCGGGGCTCGCGACAGCTACCTGCTCGCGTCCCGGCTCACGACGAGCATCCCCGAGCAGGACCACCTCCGACGAAAGGCCGAAGCCCTGTGAGCGACACCCCAGCCGCCCCGAGCGCCGTCACCGAGAGCGACGTCGACCTCGGCGACGGGCACGTGCTGCACGTCTACGACACCGGCGACCTCGGGGCCGGCGGAGCCACCGACGTCGAGCCGCTCGTCGTCGTGTGGCACCACGGGACGCCCAACATCGGCGCACCGCCACGGCCCCTCTTCGAGGCCGCGGCCCGGCTCGGCATCCGCTGGGTGTCCTACGACCGGCCCGGCTACGGCGGGTCGACGCCTCGGCCGGGTCGGGACGTCGCCTCGGCCGCCCGGGACGTGGCTGCCGTCGCCGACCACCTCGGCGTGGGGTCCTTCGCGGTCATGGGGCACTCGGGCGGCGGCACGCACGCCCTCGCGTCGGGCGCGCTGCTCGGCGACCGGGTGCGATCCGTCGTCAGCGTCTCCGCGGTCGCCCCGTTCAGCGCCTCGGGGCTGGCGTTCTTCGCCGGCATGGCGCCCGGCGGTGAGGCCTCCCTCCGCGCTGCGGCAGTTGGTCGCGAGTCCAAGGAGGCGCACGAGGCCGCCGCCGCACAGGGGCCGGAGGGTGAGATCGACTTCGGGTTCGTGCCGGCCGACGAGGCGGCGTTAGCCGGACCGTGGGGCTGGTTCGGCTCCGTCGTCGGGCCCGCCCTCGCTGCGGGACCTGCGGCGCTCATCGACGACGACCTGGCCTACGTCTCCGACTGGGGCTTCGAGCCCGGCGCCGTGTCGGCCCCCACGCTCGTCGTGCACGGCGGGGCCGACCGGATCGTCCCGGCCTCGCACGGCCAGTGGCTCGCCGGCGCCGTGCCCGACGCCGACCTCTGGCTCCAGCCCGGCGACGGCCACATCTCGGTGCTCCGCACCGCCGAGGACGCGCTCACCTGGCTGGCCCGGACCGCCCGACGATCCTGAGGGCCGGCCCCCGGCTGGTTCGAGGTGATCGCGGGGTCCACGCGGGGCGTCGGCATCACCTCGAACCGGGGTCTGGCAGCGACGGCGCGGCTTGCGTTGGAGCGCACTCGAAGTCATAGCGTCGAACGCATGACGAAAACGTGGTTCATCACCGGAACGTCCCGTGGGTTCGGTCGCGAGTGGGCGATCGCCGCACTCGAGCGAGGCGACAACGTCGCCGCGACCGCCCGCGACACCTCCACCCTCGACGACCTCGTCCAGACCTACGGCGAGCGGCTGCTGCCGATCGCCCTCGACGTCACCGACCGCGACGCGGACTTCGCCGCCGTGCAGCAGGCGCACGGTCGCTTCGGCCGGCTCGACGTCGTCATCAACAACGCCGGCTACGGCCACTTCGGCTTCGTCGAGGAGCTGAGCGAGGCCGACGTGCGCGACCAGCTCGAGACGAACTTCTTCGGTGCGCTCTGGGTGACACAGGCGGCGCTGCCGATCATGCGCGAGCAGGGATCGGGCCACATCATCCAGGTCAGCTCGATCGGCGGCATCTCCGCGTTCCCGATCGTCGGCGCCTACCACGCGTCGAAGTGGGCGCTCGAGGGTCTGAGCCAGTCGCTCGCCCAGGAGGTCGCGCCCTTCGGCATCACGGTCACGCTCATCGAGCCCGGCGGCTTCTCGACCGACTGGGCCGGCCCGTCGGCCAAGCACTCCGAGCCGTCGTCCACCTACGACGAGATCCGCGAACGCACCCACCGCGAGCGCGCAGCCCGCAACACCTCCGGCCCCGGCGACCCCAAGGCCTCCGCGGCGGCCGTGCTCGAGGTCGTCGACGCCGACGAGCCGCCGCTGCGCGTCTTCTTCGGCGCGGCCCCGCTCTCGATCGCCAAGGCGGACTACGCCTCGCGGATCGAGACCTGGGAGAAGTGGGACGACGTGTCCCAGCTCGCGCAGGGCTGACCCCCGCCACGACCCGAGGAGGTATGCCGTCACGCACGTCCGTGACGTCATACCTCCTCCGCGTGGGGTGGCGGCCATGGCGCCCGCGTGACCTCCGTCGTGTCGGTGTCGTTCTCCTCGGAGACCGACACCGGACGAAGGAGTCCCGCCGTGCCCCGTTCCGCACCCACCGGCCGCCCTGCCCGCCCCGCCGCAGCCCTCGTCGCGGCGCTCGCCACGGCCGCAGCACTCACGGCCGGCGCGGCCACCGCTCCGTCAGCCGCGGCCTCCCCGTCCGCCGTTGCTCCGTCCGCCGTTGCTCCGTCCACCACGACGACCGCGCCGCACGTCGTCCAGCTCGGCGACTCCTACTCGGCCGGCAACGGCACGGGCAGCTACGAGGAGCGCAGCTGCTACCGCTCGCCCGACAACTACGGCTCGCAGGTCGCGGCCTCGATCGGCGCGAGCTACAGCGACGTGGCGTGCAGCGGTGGGGTCGTCGCCGACATCCTCGAGCCGCGCGAGCTCGGCGACCCGTCCACGAAGAGTGCGACGTACTCGATCGACCCGGCGCGCCACCCCGACCAGAAGACCGAGTGGCTGCGCCGGGCGCAGAACGAGCGACTCTGCGGCGTCCCGACCCAGCCCGACTTCTCCTACACCTACACCTTCGTCGCCGGAGTCGGCGTTGGCGGCCTCTACACCGGCACCGTCTCGTGCCAGCTCGTCGCCCGGCCGCAGATCGACGCGGTCACGCCCGACACCGACTACGTCTTCGTCACCATCGGCGGCAACGACATCGGCTTCTCGACCATCGTCGTCAACTGCCTGACCGTCCGCGACCCGTCGAGCTGCAAGCAGGCGCTGGACGCGGCGACGGCCAAGGCGCCCGAGATGGTCGACCGCACCAAGGCGGCCCTGCGTGCCGTCGTCGCCCGGTCCGGTGGGCACGCGCAGGTCTACCTGCTCAGCTACCCGTTCCTCGTCAACACCGAGAGCTACGGCATCCCCGAGGTCGCGCCGGTCTACGACGCCGGCACGGCGCTCAATGACCTCCAGCGCCTCGGCGACGACCTCCAGGCGCGCGGCATCGCCGAGCTCGACGCGGAGGACGCCACGACGCAGTACCACTTCGTCGACACCGTCAAGGCGGCCTGGGGCGGCCGCGTCCACGGTCTCGACCCGCACGTCGTCGCCGACAACTCGAAGGCGTGGCTCGTGCCCGTCGGCACGCCGGGCCGTGACGTCGCCGAGTTCGTCCACCCGACCCAGCCCGGCTGGGACGCGACCGCCGGAGCCCTCCGGGTCGCCGTCACCGGCTGAGCTCCACGGGGTCAGAGAGCCAGGCCCCGCTGGGACGAGGTATGCCGTCGTGTCCGGTCGCGACGGCATACCTCGGTCACGTCGTGGCGGATCCGGGTGGTGTGCGGGCGGTGCTCAGTCGAGCGGCGAGACGGCGCCCATGACCTCGTCGAGCAGCGACGAGAGTCGGACCGAGGGGTCGGCGGCCCACGTCGTCTGCGCGATCTCGAGGCAGGCGAGGGCGCTGCTCGTCATCGCGGCCGCGCGCACGTCGGGACCTCGGTGGCCACGGCGGCGGGGCATGCGCCCGGCCACCAGGGGGGTCAGCGACTCGAGCCAGCGTCGGTGCAGCTCGGTGACGGTGCCACGCAGCACGGGCTCGCGATGAAGCATGAGCTGGAGCGGCCGGGAGCTGACGGCATGGGCCTCCATCACGCTGACGATGGCCTCGAAGGCGCCGCGCAGCGCCGTCCACGGCGGCTCGTCCGCCGGCCGCTCGTGCATCGCGTCGACGACGGACTCACCCGACTCGAGGAGGCGGTCGAGGACGAGGTCCTCCTTGCTCTCGAAGTAGCGGAAGAAGGTGCGGCGCGACATGCCTGCCGCGGCGGCGATCTGGTCGACGGTGGTCAGCTCGAAGCCCTGGGCCGCGAAGAGGCGCCACGCCTGCTTGGACACCTCGTCACGCACGGCCCCGCGCGCCCGGTCGCGGAGGGTGGTCGGCGTCGGCGGCATGTCCCGATCCTAGCATCGGATGGCATCTCATGCCGCGTTTGACACTCGGTGTCACAACGGGCGTACAGTGTCACCACACCCAGATCCTCCGGAGGAGTCCGCATGTCCGTCAGCACCGAGCCGCCCGAGACGGCCGTCGCCACCGCACCGAGCACGACGTCGAGGGCACAGTCGAGCCGGGCCACCGTCCAGCTCGTCTTCGTCGGCCTCGGTGCGCTCGTCGTCGCGCTCTCGCAGTCGCTGCTCGTCCCCGTCCTCTCGTCACTGCCGGCCGACCTGAACACGTCGGCCAGCAACGTCTCGTGGCTGCTCACCTCGACGCTGCTCGTCGCCGCCATCTCCGTGCCGATCCTGGGCCGCCTCGGTGACATGTTCGGCAAGCGCCGGATGCTCCTCGTGGCCCTCGCCGCCCTCACCCTCGGCTCGCTCCTCACGGCCCTCACCGACAACATCGGCCTGCTCATCCTCGGGCGCTCGATCCAGGGCATGGCGGCTGCGGCGATCCCGCTCGGCATCAGCCTGCTCATGACGACGATGCCCAAGGAACGCGTCGCGTCGTCGGTCGCCCTCGTCAGCGCCATGCTCGGCGTCGGCGGTGCGCTGGGCCTGCCTCTCGCCGGCTTCGTCGCCGAGCACTTCTCCTTCCACGCGCTCTTCTGGATCACCTCCGTCGCCGGGCTCATCGCCTTCGCCGGCATCCGGATCATGGTCCCCGAGGCTCCGGGCCGCAGCGGCGGCCGCGTCGACCTCGTCGGTGCGACCCTCATGGGTGCCGCCCTGCTGACGCTCCTGCTCCCGCTCACCCAGAGCGCCGCCTGGGGCTGGTCCGACCCCCGCGTGTGGTGGCTGCTCGCCGCGTCCGCCGTGCTCTTCGCCGTCTTCGGCTGGAGCCAGACCCGCATCCAGGACCCCCTCGTCGACCTCCGGGCGCTGCGCCGCCGTCCCATCGTGCTGACCAACGTCGCCTCGGTCCTCTTCGGCTTCGCCCTCTTCGCGTCGTTCCTCGGCACGGCGGCCTTCGTCGAGGCCCCCGAGGCGAGCGGCTACGGCTTCGGCGCGAGCCTCATGACCGGCGGTCTCGCCCTGCTCCCGAGCGGCATCGCGATGATCATCTTCTCGCCGATCGCCGCGCGCCTCATCGGATCGTGGGGCGCCCCGAAGACCCTCGCCCTCGGCGCGGTCGTCGTCGCCGCCGGGTGGTTCATGCGCATCGTCTGGACCTCGAGCCTGACCGAGGTCATCATCGGCACGACCATCGTCGGGATCGGCACGGGCATCGGCTACGCCGCCATCCCCTCGCTCATCAACGAGCACACGCCGCGCACCGAGATCGCCGCCGCCAACGGGCTCAACGCGCTCTTCCGCAGCCTCGGCAGCTCCCTCGCCTCGGCCCTCGGCGGCAGCATCCTCGCCGCCAACACCGTGATCCTCGGCAGCTTCGCGGTGCCGTCGCTCACGGCGTACCGCCAGCTCTTCGCGCTCTGCGCCGGCGCGGCTCTCCTCGCCGCGGTCGTCGTCCTCTTCATCCGTCGGGCTCCGCAGGTGGCACCTGCCGCCTGAGCCCCGGCCCACCACCGGACGAGGTATGCCGTCGCGCCCGGTCGTGACGGCATACCTCGGTCGCATCGTGGTGCCGTGTGCACCGGGCGGGGCACTGACGCCGCCCCGTGCACACGGAGCCGGCGTCGGACCGGCGACTCAGAGCTCGAGGGTCATGAAGGTGCTGTGCGGGTCGAGGCGGTAGCGGCCGAAGGGCCCGCACTCGGCGAAGCCGTGGGCGGCGTACAGAGCCCGGGCGGGCGCGAAGAAGTCGGCCGAACCGTGCGAGCTCTCGGGCGGCGAGATGGAGCGCAGCTGCGCGACGTGCCCGTCGAGCAGGGCGATGACGGCCGGGTCGGTGAGGTCGTCGAGCGTGATCTGCATGCGCCCATCGTCGGACACGACTGCGCGCGTGCGTCGCTCAGGCCCAGATGGCGGCCGGGATGCCGTCGGAGAAGACCTCCGGCGGGTCGGGCAGGGACCGGGCCAGGCCTGCCGCGTGGCGCGCGGCCGACCACGCGACCGCGCAGGCGTCGAGGACGTCGTCGGCGGCATACCCCTGGCCCTGGAGCACGGACGGGCGCGCGATGCCCGCGGCCGCGAGCGCTGCGAGCCGCTGGTCGCGTCCGTCGTCGGTCTTCTTGCTCGCGAGGATCGGTGCGCCGGTCATCGTCGCGAACGACACCTCCGGATGGACCTCGAGCACCGTCACGGTGGGGCGCGTGCGCAGCCAGGAGTCGACCTCGACGATCTTGTCGCGCAGGGCGAACACCTGGGCACCCACGCCCTGGCCGACGAGGCCACGGTTGACGGCGTCGGCGTCGAGGCGCGTGGCCGCGGCGTAGGCGGCTCGGGTCAGTGTCGAGAAGATCGACGACGCCTTGCCGGGCAGTGCCTTGCGTGCGAGGACGTCGGCCTGGCGGATCGTGCTGTCCGGCAGGCCGATCGGGATGTCGATGCCGACGACTCGGATGCCGGTCGACTCGCGCACCATGGCGACGAGCTCGGCGATCGTCGGGGCGACGAGGATGCGCGGACGTGGGGCGCCCGGCTCGAGCAGCGCGCCCACCCAGCCGGCGGTGCACCCGTCGACACCGAGCACGGGCGCGACGACCTCGACCGGAGCGGGGCGCCCGGAGGCCGCGGCGGCATCGGAGTGCCGTTCGACGACGTCGGCGAGCCGGCGCAGCGCGGCGACGCTCTCCGCGAGGGCGCCGGCGATCTCGTCACTGGCGCCGACCGGCCGGGCCAGCGCTGTCGTCAACCCCTCGGCGAGCTCGCGGATCCGCTGCGCGTCCGTTCCCATGGCACCACTCAACCCCATCGGAGGCTGTGCGGTCCGGCCCGGTGGGTGGACACCGCGGAATGGACCGGTCGCCGGGGAGGTTGCCGCCCACATGGACACACGCGCAACGATCGGCGTCACCGGCCTCGCGACCATGGGTCGCAACCTCGCTCGCAACATCGCCCGCCACGGCCACACGGTGGCGGTCCACAACCGCACGACCTCGCGGATGACGAGCCTCGTCGAGCAGTTCGGCGACGAGGGCGACTTCGTCCCCGCCGAGACGGTCGAGGACTTCGTGGCCGCGATCCAGAAGCCACGAGCCATCATCGTCATGGTCAAGGCGGGTGGCCCGACCGACGCCGTCATCGACGAGCTCGTGCCGCTGCTCGACGAGGGCGACATCGTCGTCGACGCCGGCAACGCGCACTTCGCCGACACGCTCCGACGGGAGAAGGCTCTCTCCGACCAGGGGATCCACTTCGTCGGCATGGGCGTCTCGGGCGGCGAGGAGGGCGCGCTCAACGGCCCCTCGATCATGGTCGGCGGGTCCGACCACGCCTACGAGCGCCTGGCTCCGGTCGTCGAGTCGATCGCCGCGCAGGTCGACGGGACGCCGTGCGCCGCGCACCTCGGCCCCGACGCCGCCGGTCACTTCGTCAAGATGGTCCACAACGGCATCGAGTACGCCGACATGCAGCTCATCGCCGAGTCCTTCGACCTGCTCCGCAGCGTCCTCGGGCTCGAGCCCGCCGAGATCGCCGACGTCTTCCGAGAGTGGAACGAGGGCGACCTCGAGTCCTTCCTCATCGAGATGACCGCCGACGTGCTCGCCCACACCGACGCCTCGACGGGCAAGCCGTTCGTCGACGTCGTCGGTGACGCGGCCGAGCAGAAGGGCACCGGCCGCTGGACCGTGCAGAGCGCCCTCGACCTCGGCGTCCCCGTCACGGGCATCGCGGAGGCGACCTTCGCGCGCAGCCTGTCGGGCCACACGAGCCAGCGCGCCGCGGTGCGCGAGACCTTCTCGGACCTCGCCGACCTCGACCCCGCCACGCAGCGCGACGTCGAGCGCGACGCCTTCGTCGACGACGTCCGGGCCGCCCTCTACGCCTCGAAGATCGTCGCCTACGCCCAGGGCTTCGACCAGCTCGCCGCCGGCTCGGAAGAGCACGGTTGGGACCTCGACCTCGGTGAGGTCGCGACGATCTGGCGCGGTGGCTGCATCATCCGCGCCCGCTTCCTCGACCGCATCAAGGAGGCGTATGCCGCCGAGCCCGACCTCGAGACGCTGCTGACCGCGCCGTGGTTCGCCGACGCCATCGGCGACGGGGTGCAGGCCTGGCGCCGCGTCGTCGCCGTGTCGGCCGAGCGCGGCGTCCCGGCGCCGGCCTTCGCGTCGTCGCTCGCCTACTTCGACGGCCTGCGCCGCGACCGTCTGCCGGCCGCGCTCATCCAGGCGCTGCGCGACAACTTCGGTGCGCACACCTACACGCGCGTCGACCGCGGGGGCACCTTCCACACCGACTGGGCCGGAGGCCGCGCCGAGTCCTCCACCGACTGAACGGAGGACCGCCCAGGCGCGCACGACGACACCTCGCGCACGTCACGCGTCCCGGCGGATCCGGGCACACGGCATACGGAAGCAGGGCAGCGCCGGACACCACGCGTTCAACGAGGGGCGCGAGCCGGCGTCACGGGCCTTGGCGGTGGCTCGTGCGGGGCGATGCCGGACCAGCCCTCGACGCACCCTTCGACAGGGTCGGGAGTCGGACGTAGCGTGAAGCAATGACCCACCCCGACACCGGTCGTGCCACCACCCTCGGCGAGCTGCGCGACAGCGGCCACGTCCACCGCAGCGTCAAGAGCGAGATCCGCGAGAACCTCCTGGCCCGGTTGCGCGCGGGCGACGACGCCTTCCCCGGGATGGTGGGCTTCGAGGAGACCGTCCTGCCCGAGCTCGAGACGGCGCTGCTCGCGGGCCACGACCTCGTCCTGCTCGGCGAGCGCGGCCAGGGCAAGACCCGCCTCATGCGCACGCTCTCGGGCCTGCTCGACGAGTGGAGCCCCGTCGTCGAGGGCTGCGAGATCGGTGACGACCCGCACGCGCCGTCGTGCACCCGCTGCCGCCGGCTCGCTGCCGAGCTCGGCGACGACCTGCCCGTCGTGTGGCGCCACCGGAGCGAGCGCTACACCGAGAAGCTCGCGACGCCCGACACGAGCGTCGGTGACCTCGTCGGTGACGTCGACCCCGTCAAGGTCGCGCAGGGCCGCACGCTCGGCGACCCCGAGACGGTGCACTACGGCCTCGTGCCGCGCAGCAACCGTGGCATCTTCGGCCTCAACGAGCTGCCCGACCTCGCCGAGCGCATCCAGGTCGCCCTCTTCAACGTGCTCGAGGAGCGCGACATCCAGATCCGCGGCTACTCGCTGCGGCTGCCCCTCGACATCCTCCTCGTCGCGACGGCCAACCCCGAGGACTACACGAATCGCGGCCGCATCATCACGCCGCTCAAGGACCGCTTCGGCGCCGAGATCCGCACCCACTACCCGACCGAGGTCAGCGACGAGGTCGCCCTCATCGCGCAGGAGTCAGCGCTCGTCGCCGACGTGCCCGAGCACCTCCTCGAGGTCGTCGCCCGCTTCACCCGCGGGCTGCGCGAGTCGTCGGCCGTCGACCAGCGCTCCGGTGTCTCCGCGCGGTTCGCCATCGCGGGGGCCGAGGGCGTGGCCGGCTCCGCGCTGCGCCGCGCCGCCCGCTCCGGGGAGACGTATGCCGTCGCGCGCGTCTGCGACGTCCCCACCGTCGTGCCGACCCTGCTCGGCAAGGTCGAGTTCGAGATGGGGGAGGAGGGCCGGGAGCGCGACGTGCTGACGCACCTGCTGCGCCTCGCCGTCGCAGAGACCTACCGCTCGCGCCTCGCGGGCCTCGACCTCACCGGCTTCACGAACCTCTTCGCCGAGGGCGCCGTCGTCGAGACCGGCGAGCTCGTGCCGGGCGCCGACCTGCTTGCGCAGGTGGGCCCGGTGCCGGGCCTGTCCAAGGTACTCGACCGCCTCGGGCACGGCGACGACGCGACCCCCGGGCAGGTCGCTGCCGCAGTCGAGTTCGTGCTCGAGGGACTGCACCTGACGCGACGCATCGACAAGGACTCCGTCGCCGGCCGTACCGTCTACGGGGCGTAGGTCGTGCCGATGACGCCGCGCGACGGGGACGAGGTGCACGGGCGGTTCCGCTATGCGCCGTGGTCCGGTGGGCCCGACCCACTCGCGCCGCCCTTCGACGTCCGCTCGGCCCTCGACGACGTCGGGCACGACGTCCTCGCCGGTGGCTCCCTGCGGGAGGCGCTGCGCGAGCTCATGCGACGGGGCATGGACGGACGTCGTGGCCTCGACGACCTCGCTGACCGCGTACGCCGTCTGCGGGAGGCTGCGCGTCGGCGCGGCGACCTCGGCGGCACCCTCGACCAGGTGCGCGCCATGCTCGACCAGGCGCTCGCCGAGGAGCGCGACACCCTCGCCGGTGAGGACGGTGACGACGCCCGGCTGGCCGAGATGGACCTCGCGACGATCCCCGACGACGTGGCCGGCGCGGTCCGCGCGCTCGGGGACTACGCGTGGCACTCGCCCGAGGCGCAGCAGACGTACGAGCAGATCCAGCAGATGCTCCAGCGTGAGGTCGTCGGGGCGCAGTTCGAGGGGCTCAAGCAGGCGTTGTCGGGCAACGACCCCCAGGCCATGCAGGCGGTAAAGGACATGCTCGCCGACCTCAACCAGCTCCTCGCCGCCCACGCCCGTGACGAGGACACCGAGGACCAGTTCCGCGACTTCATGGACAAGCACGGCGACCTCTTCCCGGAGCACCCCGAGAACGTCGACGAGCTCATCGACGCCCTGGCCCGGCGACAGGCCGCGGCAGACCGGCTCATGGCCTCGTTGACCCCCGAGCAGCGCGAGCAGCTCGGCCAGCTCATGTCCGACGCCCTCGGCGACCCCGACCTCGCGTCGCAGATGGCGCAGCTCTCCGACAACCTGCGCGCCCTGCGGCCCGGTCTCGACCGGCGCAGCCCCGTGCAGCCGGGTCAGGGCGGCGAGCCGATGGGCTACGGGGAGGCCGTCGGGGCGGTCGCCGAGCTCGCCGATCTCGAGCAGCTCGGCGAGCAGCTCGGTCAGGGCTACTTCGGCGCGACCCTCGACGACGTCGACGTCGAGCGGCTCGAGCAGTACCTCGGCGCGGACGCCGCCCGTGACATGGAGGCCCTCCGCCAGCTCGAGCGCGAGCTCGAACGCCAGGGCTACGTCTCCCGCGGGGACGACGGCCTGCGACTCACGCCGCGTGCCGTGCGACGCCTCGGCGAGACCGCGCTCAAGCGGGTCTTCGACCGCGTCGAGGCGGCCGGCCGCGGCGACCACGACGACCGCGCGGCGGGTCAGGCCGACGAGCCGACCGGGCTCACCCGTCAGTGGGAGTTCGGCGACGAGCTGCCCATCGACACGGTGCGCACCGTGTCGAACGCCTTGCAGCGCAACGCGGCCCGACGGAGCACGGCCTCGGGCGGTGGGGTTGAGCTGCTCGTCGAGGACTTCGAGGTGGCAGAGACGGAGCGGCGCTCGGTGGCGGCGGTCGCGCTGTGCGTCGACATGTCGTTCTCGATGATGCAGGAGGGCCGGTGGGGGCCGATGAAGCAGACGGCGCTCGCGCTCTCGCACCTCGTGCAGACCCGCTTCCGGCACGACGCGCTGCAGATCATCGGCTTCAACCTCGCGGCCCGCACGCTCACGCCGACGGAGCTCACTGAGGCCGAGCCGGAGTGGGTGCAGGGCACCAACCTCCAGCACGCGCTCATGCTCGCCTCGCGGCACCTGCGGCGGCACCCGGACGCGGAGCCGGTCGTCCTCGTCGTCACCGACGGTGAGCCGACGGCGCACATCGAGGTGGACGGGCGCCCGACCTTCCACTGGCCGGCGACGCAGGAGACCGTGCGCGCGACGGTGGCGCAGGTCGACGAGCTGCGGCGCTCGGGGGCCCAGCTCAACATCTTCATGCTCGGGGACGACCCGGGGCTGGCGCGCTTCGTCGACGCCGTGGCCCGGCGGGCGGGTGGGCGCGTCTTCACGCCCGACATCTCGCGGCTCGGGGAGTACGTCGTCGCCGACTACCTTCGCACCCGCCGGGGCCGCCGCTGAGCGCTGGGGCCGCACTGGTGGACGAGCACCTCGCAGACAGGAGAGCACCATGGGCAAGGTCGTGTCATCGGCATCGATGTCGCTGGACGGGTTCGTCGCCGGTCCGAACGACGAGGTCGGTCCGCTCTTCGACTGGTACGAGGCCGGCGATGTGCCGTGGGAGTCGGCCGGCGGTGACATGACCTTCCACCTGACCCGGACCGACGCGGACTACTGGCGGTCGTGGGCCGGCAGCCTCGGCGCGCTCGTCGTCGGCCGGCACCTCTTCGACATCACCGACGGGTGGAAGGGCACGCATCCGCTCGGGGTCCCGGTCGTCGTGCTCACCCACGAGCCGCCCGAAGGCTGGGGCTATCCCGGCGGGACCGTCGAGTTCGTGACGGGCGGCGTCCACGAGGCGGTGGCCCGGGCGCGCGAGGTCGCGGGTGACTCCGCCGTGGGTGTCGCGGCCGGTGAGATCGCGAGCCAGTGCCTCGCCGAGGGGCTGCTCGACGAGGTGGCGATCGACCTCGTGCCGTGCTTCCTGGGCGTCGGGCGTCCGTACTTCACCGAAGCCGCCGGCCAGGTCGTGCTCGGCGACCCGACCACGGTCGTCGAGGGTGAGCGGGTCACGCACCTCGTCTACCCGGTCCAGCGCTGACGCCGTAATCCGGTCGCTCGCTCGTGCCGCCGACTGTCATGGTGGCGCCATGGGGCGAGCTCACGAGCCGCGGCTGGACCGCATCGAGGCGTACTACGACTGCGTCCCGCGGGCCGTCGCCCGCGCCATGGAGGTCGGGCCCTTCACCCTCTTCGTCGCCGAGGAGGGCACCGGGTGGCAGTTCTACGCGCGCCCCCGGCTGGGTGGCCGGGGCGCCTTCAGCGCCGATGACGTATGCCGTGTGCTCGAGACCCAGCGCGAGCTCGAGGTGCCGCGGGCCGTCGAGTGGGTCGACGAGGTCACGCCGTCGTTGCTGCCTGCGGTGCGTGCGGCCGGCCACGAGCCGCACCGCTACCCGCTGCTCGTCATGCCGTCGGACGTCCCGGTGGCGGCGGACCCACGGGCCCTGGCGCTGAACCCGGCCGAGCCGCACCTGTCGCTGGCCATGGGCGCGGTGTCTGCGGGCTTCGCCGGGCGCGACGAGGTGGAGCCGAAGGACCCGGGCAAACGGCCCGAGCTCATGGAGCGCGGAGACCTCCTCGTCGTCGCCTCGTTCGAGGGCAACCGCCTCTGCGGCGCCGGGTCGGCGGCTCCGCGTGGTGACGTCGCCGAGCTCATGGGCATCGCCGTGCCCCCGGGTCACCGAGGCCGCGGTCACGGCACGGCGATCACGAGCACCCTCGTCGCCGCCTGCCGCGAGCAGGGCGTCGAGATCGTCTTCCTGTCGGCCGGATCGGATGCGGCTGCCGACATCTACCGCCGGGTCGGCTTCGTCGACGTCGGGACCGCCTGCATCCTCGAGCTCGACGACTGAGGCACCGGGTGCATCATCACGCGCGCCCTGCGTCACTGCTCCCGCTGGTGGAGCTCCGGCGTGGGGCGCGGGACCGGGTGACCGCGGCGTCCTCCCGACAACGGGTCGACGCACGGTCAGACCTTGGCGGGGCGGAAGCCGGCCGCCTCGGCGTCGGCCATCGTCGCGAAGCACTGCTCGGGCTTCGTCACGGTGTAGTACCGGTCGCCGGGCTCGTGGGCGATCATCGAGTTCTCGTTGCCCTTGACCGGACGCGACTGCGGGCAGGGGTACGTGTCGCCGGCCAGCGGCCAGGACCCGGTGAACCCGCTGCCGGCCGTGCTGCCGCTGGACGTGCCGGCACCGGGGTCGGCGCAGGCGGCCTTGGGGCTTGCCGCGTCGGCGCGGACGTAGGCCGCCTCCCGGGTGTGCGAGCCGTAGCCGTCGCGCGAGTCGTAGCGGGCGACGGCATACCCCTGCTTGACGAGGCGCAGGCCCGCGTCGACGCCGTTCACGTCGACGTAGCGCAGCAGTCGGCCGTAGCGGTCGACGTCGTCCCGGGCACCCGCGGTGAGGGTGACGCGCTGGCCCCCGATGATGCCGCGCAGCGCGTTGCGGGCCTCGGTGAAGCCGCACTGGCCGGTCTCGGGGGTGTCGATGCCGATGAAGCGGATCTTGCGGGATATCCCCGAGCGCGAGACCCAGATCGTGTCCCCGTCGACGACCTTCTTGACGGTCCACGTGGCGGCAGACGCCGTGGCCTTCGCCGCCGCAGCGGCCCGAGCCTGGTCGGCCGCGACCGTGGCCGCGGCGGCGCGAGCGGCGGCAGCCTTGGCATCCGCCGCCTTCTTCGCCGCAGCAGCCTGGTCAGCAGCAGCCTGGTCAGCAGCAGCCTGGTCGGCGGTGGCCTCGGCGGCGCGTCGTGCTGCGTCCCCGTCGGTCGTCACGCTCGGCGCCGGCGTGCTCGTCTCGGTCACGACGGGCGACGCACCCGCGCCCGTGGGCGCGATCTCGTCCGAGCCTCGTGCGGCGTTGCCGCCGATCGCCGCGAGCGCGACGAGAGCCGCGACCGTGACGAGTCCCTTGGTCCTGCGACTGCGCATCGTGCTCCCTGATCCCCTGGTGATCGGCTCACCGTAGGTGATCGGCACCGCCCTGTCCGGCGAATGGACCATGGTCGCCGGGCCGGGAGTGGGTCACACTGGCGAGGGACGACGCAGCAGCCATGAAGGGCACGAGGGGGACCGATGAGCGAGCCGGAGACCACGCCCGACACCACGCCCGACACCACGACAGACACCACGCCCGACGCGGAGGCCCCGGGCGCACCGACGACCGTCGACGCCTACGTCCACGGGTTTCCTGACGGGCCCCGGCAGGTGCTCGAGCAGGTGCATGCCGCGCTCCGGCGGGCGGTGCCCGGCGGCGAGGAGAAGATCCGCTACGGCATGCCGGCCATCATGTTCGCCGACCGCTACGGCATCCACTTCGCGGGGTGGAAGAAGCACGTCGGGCTCTACCCGGTGGGCGAGCTCGACCCCGATCTCGAGGCCGAGATCGCGCCGCACCGGGCGGCCAAGGACACGGTGCAGTTCTTCTACAAGGACCCGGTGCCCTACGACCTCATCGAGCGGGTCGCCCGGGCGCTCGCGGCGCGCCACCGGGCGTGAGTGTCGTGGCGGCGCTCAGTCGGTGACGGTGACGCCGCGCCAGAAGGCGACGCGGTCCTTGATCTCGGCTGCGGCGCTCTTGGGCGTCGGGTAGTACCAGGCGGCGTCGCGGTTGGTGTCTCCGTCGACGGCGACCGAGAAGTACGACGCCTCCCCCTTCCACGGGCACCTCGTCTGTGTGCTGCTGTCGATGAGCGCGCTGTCGTCGACGGACTCGCGGGGGAAGTAGTGGTTGCCCTCGACGACGACGGTGTCGTCGCTCTCGGCGATGACCTTGCCGTTCCAGATCGCACGCACGCTGAGCTCCTCATCGGTCGGGCCCCGGTTGGGCCGTCCTCAGCGACAACTCCCGGTGCGGCGGATTCCTTCCGAACCTTGGACAGCCTCAGCGACGGCGAGGCTCAGCCGCGGCGGGCGAGGAGGAAGGCCTGGGGCGTCTTCTCGTAGTCCTGCGGGACCCGGTCGGTGCGAACGGTGACGCGGAAGCCGGCGTCGGCCAGCTGTGCGGCGACGCCGTCCGGGTCGTGGCGGTGGGCCTCGAAGGTGACCGCGTGGCCGTAGGCCTGCTCGTGCCGCACCGAGAAGCCGCCGGCCTGAAAGGCGAGCAGCAGCAAGCCGTTCGCCCGGATGACCCGGTGGAGCTCGGCGAAGACCTCGGGGAGCAGGTCAGGGGGCGTGTGGATGATCGAGTACCACGCGACGACGCCCGTGACCGAGGCGTCGGGGAGGCCGAGCGCGGCGAGGCTCCCGGTGCGGAAGTCGAGGTCGGGGTGCCGCCGCTGCGCTTCGGTGACCATGCCCGGCGAGAGGTCGATGCCGCTGACGTCGAGCCCGAGGCTCGCTAGGTGGCCGGTGATACGACCCGGCCCGCAGCCGACGTCGACGACCGGGCCGCCGCCTTCGAGGCCGACGAGCTCCGCGAAGTGCCCGAGCAGCGCCCGGTCGAGCGGGCTGCGCGCGAGCTCGCCCTCGAGGAGGCTCGCGTAGTCGACGGCGACCGTGTCGTAGGCGGCTCGCGTCTCGGTGACGTGGCTCGGCTCGGTGGGGTGGCTCGGCTCTTCGTGGTGGCTCGGCTCGGTCACGTGGGCTTCGGTCACGCCTCGGCCTTGATGAGCCCGAGGGTGTGGGCGACGACGGCGTTGGCGTGGCCGTGCCCGAGGCCGTGCTCGGTCTTGAGCCAGGCGACGAGCTCGCCGTGCCTGACCGTGCCGGCGGCGTGCTGCTCGCGGACGAGGCCGATCCAGTGCTCGATCGGCTGGCCGTAGGTCTTCTCGATCGACGGGAAGTAGGACGCCGGGCCCTTGGGTGCGGGGCTGGCGGGGTTGCCAGTCATGGGCTGCGTGGTCATGGCTCCTCCTGAGGTGGTCGTCATGCCACCACGTCGAACGGCGCCCTCGCATCTCGACACTCCGGCGACATCCGCCCCCGCGCGAATGGACGACCGGGTCGCGCTAGGCAGTGCGGGCGGCGGCGAGGTCGGCGACCGCGGGCTCGGCGACCGCTGGCTCGGCGACCGCGGGCCCGGCGGGTGCCGGAGCGTTGCGGCCGTGTGCGGCATGGCGGGCGAAGTCGGTCACGACCTGCGCCGCCTTGCGCCGCGACGGCATGAAGCGCAGGAAGAAGGTCAGCCGCAGCACCCACGCCACCCAGCCGGTGAAGGGGATGCCATAGAGCTCGGAGATCGAGCGGCCGACCCCGAAGGAGGCCGCTTGGCCGAGGCCGCGGTAGGCGAAGGGCCGGGTCGGGCGACCACGCAGCGTCCGCGCGAGGTTGCGGCCGACGTGCTCGCCGCCCTTGATCGCCCACAGCGCGTTGGCCGGGACGGGTTCGCCGGTCGTGGGGTGGACGACGCACGCCGCGTCGCCGGCAGCCCAGACCCCGTCGACGACGGCGAGGTCGGGGCGCGTCACGAGCCGGCCGCGCGGGTCGCGGTGGGCGTCGAGTCCCGGGACGTGGACGGGGCGCTGTCCGATGGTCGCGATGACGGTGGTCGCCGGGAGACTCGTCCCGTCGGAGAGGTATGCGTGGTCCTCCGTCACCGACGCGAGGCGCACTCCCAGCCGGACCCGGACACCGAGACGCCTCAGCTCCTGCTCGGCACGGCGGGCCAGACGGGGCTGCTCGTCACGCAGCTCGGGGAGGATCGCGTCGCCGGAGTGGACGAGCTCGACGCGAACGCGCGCCCCGCCGAAGTCGGCGACGGCCGCCGCCATCTCGACCCCGGCCATCCCGCCTCCGGCGACGACGACCGTGTGTCGGCGGAGGCCACGGTGCGCCGCCGCCTCTCGGACCCGCTCGGTGAGGACGGCGATGTCGCCGGGCGCTCGCAGGGTGAAGCCGTGCTCGGCCAGGCCGGGCACCGCGGTCGCGGGCTCGCGGCCCCCGGTGCCGACGACGAGGGCGTCGTAGTCGAGGACGCGCTCGTGGTGTGGGTCGGAGTTCGCGTCCGAGTGCGAGCCCGAGTCCGAGTCCGAGTCGTGCTGCGGGTCGACGTGCCGGCCCGCCTCGTCGTCGGCGAGCATGTAGCGCACGACCCGACGGTCGGCGTCGATCGCCGTCGCACGGCCGAGGACGACGTGCGCGTGCGGCATCGCGTCGACGAGCGGCGTGCGCGTCCGGTCGTAGGGCAGCAAGCCCGCGAGCACCTCCCCGGTGAAGCCGTGGAAGCTGTGTGCGTCGTCCGTGCTGATGACGACGACCTGGACCTCGCCGGCGCGGACGGCACGTCCGGCGTGACGCATGAGGCCGGCATACGCGTGGAGGGTGACGTAGCCGCCGCCGAGGAGGACGACCCGGTGTCGGGCGCGGTGGCCGCCGCGGACGAGCGTCGTCATGACGCCATTCCCAACGCCGGGGTGGTGGCGGAGCGGCCGACGGTCACGGAGCGGCCGAAGCTCGTCGGCTCCGCGGCCCGGAAGCCGAGGTGGGCGAGGTCGGCCGCCATGCCACGGGTCCGGTCGACGAGCTCGAGCGTCGGCACCCCGATGGAGAAGTGGCCACGGTGGCCGGTCAGGGCGAGGAGGGCGGTCTCGGCGAAGCAGGCGTAGGAGCGGCCGTCGGGCAGGCCGATGTTGCCGCCGACGAGGCGCAGGCTGGGGATGTCGACGACTCCGCCGTCGACGACGAGCACGTCGGGCCGCTCGTCGACGAGGGTCGGCGAGGTGTTGCGCGGCTGGGTCGCGTCGAGCACGACCGCGCCGGGCGCGAGGTGCCGCGCCTCGAGGAGCGCGTCGGCGGAGGCGGTGAGCAGGATGACGAGGTCAGCCGTCGCGACGGCATCCATCGTCGTGGCGGTCGTCGTCGGGACCTGACGGCCGACGTCGGCGGCGAGCGCGTCGAGCCGTCCCGTCGACCGGGCGACGAGGGTGAGCCGGGCGGCGGCGCAGTCGCGGGCGAGCAGCCGGGTCACCGCCCCGCCGACGCTGCCGGTGGCCCCGACGATGGCGACGTGCGGATCGGAGGCGTGGTCGACGGCGTCGCGCAGCAGGCGTCGGGCCTGGTCGTCGACGATCGCTGCGGTGAAGGCGTTGCCGTTCGTCACGCCGATGTCGGAGCGGCCGCGGAGCGAGACCCCGCCCGCGGTCACCGTGGCGGTCAGGGCGCCGAGCCCCACGACGTCGCAGCCGAGGGCGCGGGCCTTGTCGACCGCACGGTGAACGCGGGCCCGGCCTTCGCTGGGGGAGGTGAGCAGGTGGCGCGCCCCGAAGGGCACGAGCACGACGTGGCCGACGTGCGCGCCGCCGATGTGGATGCCGGCCATGGAGATCGGGCGCAGCGGGAGCCGGCGCAGGGCGGTGTCGTAGACGGGGTCCGGCACACGGCCGAGCGGCGACCAGACGCGGGCGAGGTCCTCGCCGAGGCGGGCCCGCGGGTGGACGGTGAAGGCGAACGTGCTGCTCACGAGGTGCTCCTGAGGGGTCTGCGTATGCCGTGTGGCGCGGGGCGCCGCCGTTGCAGGAGAGGAGGAGCGGGCGGAGGGGGTGATACCTCAAGAGCGGGCGGGACGGCATACGCCATCGGAATTGGGTACGCGTGCCTAGGCTGCGGTCATGGCGACATCGCGCACGGGGAAGTGGTCGATCGCGTCGCGGGACTCGTTCCTGTCGATCGGGTCGACGGGGTCGGTGCTCTCGATCGGGAGCGTGGGGTCGGTGCTCTCGATCGGCAGCGTCGGGTCGTTCGCGTCGTTCCTGTCGGTCGGGTCGTCGATGAGCATGGCGTCGCTGCTGTCGAACATGTCGCGCCTGTCGGTGCTCTCGCACCAGAGCGACGGGTCGATCCTCTCGGCGCGTTCGCAGCGGGCGATGCCCGGCTACCGCGTCAGCGGGACGCTGGGTCGGCGGCGCGCCTACGAGACCGGGGAGGCAGGGCGGTAGACGAGCCAGAGGGCTCCGCCGGGCGTGGGAGTCGCGCTGACGAGGGTCAGGCGCTGCAGCTCGGGCAGGCCGTCGAAGAGGCGGCGGCCCTCGGGGTCGAGGACCGGCGCGACGGCGAGATGCAGCTCGTCGACCAGACCCTCGGCCAGGAGTGACTGCGCGAGCTGAATGCTGCCGTGGACGCCGATGTCGTTGCCGGGCAGGGCTTTCAGGTCGCGGACGATGTCGGCGAGCGGTCCCTGGACGGCTTCGGCCTCGCCCCACTGTGTGGTGAGCGGGGTGGAGGAGACGACGTATTTCGTGACGCCGTTGATGAAGTCGGCGAACGGCTGCTCGTCGGAGGTCGGCCAGTAGCGCGCCCACTCGTCATACATGTGGCGGCCGAGGAGCACGGCGTCCTGCTGCCCGATGAGCGCGGTCTCACGCTCGATGAGGACGTCGTCGAAGGTCGGCGGCTGCGGCTTGTCGGGGTCGACGTCGGGTGGGAAGCAGCGGGTGGGGTCGTCGACGGAGCCGTCGAGGGAGGTGATGACGTAGGCGACGATCCTGCGCACGGTGCTCTCCTGGAGGTCAGTGTGGTGCGGGGTCTAGGGCGCGGCGGGGCCGCTGAGGGTGAGTCCGAGCCACGCCGCGAGGTCGGCGATCTCGCGGTCGACGGCGGACCGGACGGCCTTGGTGAAGCGGACGTCCTCGTGGACGGCGTTGACGACGAGGGTGCCGGCCTTGCGATCGGCCTGGGCGTCGAGCTTCCCGACGAGACGGTCGTGGTGGAGGATCGGCAGCGCGAAGTAGCCCCAGCGCCGTTGGTCCTTGGGCTTGTACATCTCGAGGATGTACTCGAACCCCCAGAGCTGCTCGGCGCGGACCCGGTCGTGGATGAGCCGGTCGAACGGGCTGAGCAGCGCGGTCCGGCCCGTGAAGGCGTCGGCGACGTCGAGGTATGCCGGGTCGACGCGCCACGTGCCCGGCACGCCGTCGACCTCGGCGGGCTCACCGGCGTCGCCGACGTAGTTGCCCTCGCCGGGCATGACGGTGCCGGTGGCGCGGGCGATCCCGAGGGAGGCGAGCCGGCGCTCGTTGCGGTGGTCGACGGCCTGCTCGAGCGTGAGCCTCGGCAGGTCGGGCGGGTAGACGCGCTCGGGGAGGTCGAAGTAGCGCTGACGGCCCTTGCGTCCGGAGATGGCGACCTCGCCGCGCAGCGCCAGGGCCTCGAGCATCTTCGTGATGTTGCGGTTGTTCGTCCAGCCGGTCGAGGGCCAGGGGACGACGCTCGTGTCGGGGATGTCGCGGGAGAGGAGCGGGCCGTCGGCCTCTAGCGTGGCGAGGATGTCGCGGCGGAAGGAGTCGTTGGCCTCGAGCCAGGTGGCCATGAAGGGGTAGGGCTCGGCCTCACGCACCTCGGCGATGACGGCGGGGATGTCCGTCGGGCTGCGCACGTAGGCGACGGTCTCGACGAGGGTGCGGTCGTGCTCGACGGTCTTCGTCAGGTCGGCGGGGTCATAGGTGCGGCCGAGCCGGCTCCACAGGACGAGGTCGGCGCTCGGCGCGATGGCCGCGGTGGGGTCGATCTGGAGGAAGGTCAGGCGCTCGACGGTCTGCACGAGATCGGTCGGGCGCGGCAGGTCGAGCAGCTGCGCGTGCACCGCGATGCGACGTGCCTGCTCGACCGTGAGCCGGTGGACCACCATGCCCGAGACGCTAGCCGAGCGCGGGGACAGGGCGACGGATCTGCGGCCGGGCATCCGCGGGACACGTGCGCGACTACTGTGGCGGCATGGCAGGTCAGGTGCAGGCGCCCTTCTGGGCCAAGGTGATCGCGACGTTCACCGGGTGCGCGTCGATCGGGGCGCTCGCCGGGCTCATGGGCGGCGCGCTGACCCAGGACGTCGGCCGCGGGCTCGTCGTCGGCATCGTCGCCGGTCTGCTCGTCGCGCTGGCCCTCGTGCTCCTCAAGCCGGACCGCATCCGCGGCGAGTGACTGCTGCCTCGACCGCGAGGTGGTCAGGCCCGGTCGCGCCCTGACGGCGCCGCCACGTGCGCCGCACGCCCCAGCCGGAGGCCGGGCACGAGCGCGGGGACGCGGGCGGCATACGCGTCGTAGTCCGCCCCGAACGTGCGGCGCAGGTCGCGCTCCTCGAAGGTGATCCCGACGGCGATGTAGCCGGTCGCGGCGACGGCGAAGAGCAGGTGGGGCGCGCTCATCCGCGGGGTCGCCCAGAACGCGAGCACCATCCCGGTCATCAACGGATGCCGCACGATCGCGTGGAGCCCGCTGACCTGCAGCACCGCGGGTCCGTCGTCGGACAGGGTCGTCCGGGCGCCCCAGCCGGCCTGCCGGAGCCCGATCAGCTCGAGGTGGTCGACGGCGAAGGTCGCCGCGACCGCGAGGGCCCAGCCCGCCGCGCACAGCGACCAGAGGGCGTATGCCGCCATCCCCTCGACGTGCCAGACGATCTGGTCCCACGGTTGCCACAGCGCCAGCAGGAGGGCGAGGCAGACGTCGGTCGCGAGTACGTAGGTGGTGCGCTCGAGCTCGGCCGGGACCCGGCGCCGGAGCCAGGCCTTCGCCGGGCGGCGCGCCATCACCGAGTGCTGGAGGGCGAAGAGCAGCAGGAGGGCGAGGTCGACGGCGACGGCCCAACCGGTGCTCGTGCGTGCCGGGCCGTCGACGGTGCGGGGGAGCAGCGCGCCGGCGAGGAAGGCCATCGTCCACGCGGTGATGGCGACGAAGCCGCACCAGGCGGCGGCGGAGACGGCGAGGGGCACGATGCGTCGGGTCATCTCCTCATGCTGTCCACGGACAGTCAGCAGCACAGCCGTGGAACTACCCCACTTCTCGGGGTCTCTTTCTATGGGGTCCGGGCGACGTACCAGGCGGCCACCTGCGCGCGGGAGCTGAACCCGAGGCGCACGCGGATCCGCTCGAGGTGCGACTCGGCGGACCGTTCGGTGATGCCGAGCCGGTCGGCGATCTGGCGGTTCGTCAGGCCCTCCGCGACCAGTGCTGCGACCTCCGTCTGGCGCGTCGTCAGCCCGGTCGGCACGGCCCGGCGCAACGTCGGCAGGCCGAGGAAGCGCCGCACCTCGTCGACGACCGACTGCGCGTCGCCGATGGCGGGGAGGTGCGAGCGGCCCTCGAGCTCGACGAGCTCGGCGCCCGGGATCGCCTGTGCGAGAGCGCGTCCCCCGGCGATCGGTGCCGCTCGATCGCCGCGCCGGTGCAGCACGAGGGTCGGCGCGGCCACTTGCCTGAGGTCCGGGCTGACGTCGAGGTCGTAGGCGAGACGCAGGAGCGCGACCGCCGTCTCGGCCGAGGAGGCAGCGCGTTGGTAGCGAGCCAGCGTGCGCCTCGTGTCCGCGTCCGCGTCGGGGGCGAAGACGTCGGTGAGCAGGTCCGACCCGAGTCCCCAGTGGGTGGCGAGCAGGCCGAGCACGTGGTGCCGGCTGTCGTCGTCACCGATGGAGCTGCCGGTGGGCCACCCGCCGTAGAGCACGAGCCGCGACACGGTCTCGGGCCGCTCGGCGGCCCACTGCACGGCCGCCGCCGCGCCGAGCGACCAGCCCAGCAGGTCGAACCGCTCGGCGCCGACCGCGTCGGCCACGGCACCGATCGTCGCGACCTCGAGGTCCATGGTGCGGGGACCGTCGTAGGCGTCGGAGAGGCCGCAGCCGGGGCGGTCGTAGCGCACGAGCGTGCGTCCGGACGACAGCGCCTCGTGGAACATCCGCTCGGCCGGGATGGCCCACCCCATCTCGAGGTGGCTCAGCCAACCCGGGGCGACGACGAGGAACGGACCGCCGCCGGTGACGGCATACGCGACCCGCGTCCCGTCCGGCAGGGGCGCGGTCCCCAGGCGTTGCGCAGCCACGATCCCAGTGAACCGCAGCCGGGCGCCGGCTGGATCCGGGTGGTCTCAGCCGGCGTCGGTCGGCAGCGTCAGGCCCTCGCGCTCGTCGTCCCACGCGGCTGCGCTGATCCGCCACCCGTCGGCGGTGCGGACGAGCTGGATCGTCTTCATCCCGCGCCCGGTGAACGGCTCGCCCTCCTGCGTGCCCGCCTTGGCGTAGCTTCCGAACCAGTGCGCGATGTCGCCGAAGACCTCGACGCGCCCCGCAGCGGGCCACTCGCGGAAGTCGGTGAGCGAGCCGCCGGTCAGCAGCGCTTCCCGCGGTGCGATGAACTCCTCGACACCCATGACCGCGGGCTCCATCCCGCACGTGCGCACGATGACGGCCCGCGGGAGCAGCAGCCCGCGCAGCAGGTCCATCCTCTCGGCGCAGCCGGGCCCCGAGACGAACGCCCCGAAGAACGCGTCCACCATCCCCTGGATCGCGGCGTGGTCGGTGGTCTCGTCTGCCGTCAGGTCTGTCGTCACGGCCCACACGCTAGCCGCGTCACCGCGACCGATGCCGTGTGCCGTGTGCCGTGTGGCGTGGGCCCGTGGCCGCCTGGCCGGTGTTGGGGGCCTGGCATCGTCAGTCCTCGAAGACGCCCCAGCAGATGGCGTTCCGGCGGACCTGGTCGTCGAGGACGAGTGCGCAGACCCGGGCGTCGAGCTGGTCTCGCTGCCAGTCACGCTCGAGCCGTCCGGCGTCGACCTCGTGGGGGTGTGCAGCGCGAGCGGCCTTGATCGCGTACGCGGAGGCGCCCAGGTCGTGCTCGGCCACGTGGCCCACGCAGGCTGCCTGGCCGGCAGCGTATGCCGCAAACCGGGCCGCTCCCTGCAGCGGCCGGGCGGCTCCCATCGCAAGCCCACCGCGGGCTCGCGCGTCCATCATCCTCATCTCGCCGCGGGCCCACGCCCGAGCCGCATCGATGGCGTCCCGAGGGCGAGTGTCCGACGACGCCTCCGCCTCGAAGAGATGCAGCACGTGCTCAGCGCACGTGGCGGCCCACAGCGACAGCAGCCGGTGATCCTCGTCGGTGAGCAGTCCGCCACGGCGGATCGTCACGAGGCGCGGGTCGCGCACCTTCGGCAGGATCATGCAGCCAGCCTGCCAGTGCCCGTTTGGACGCGTCACCCCCACCGATGGCGTATGCCGCGTGCCCGGGCCCGCGTGGGACGTGACCTCACGACGCCTTGCGGGTGAAGGTGAAGTGCGTGACACCGGTCGGGGAGGCGACGGTCTCGATGTCGAAGGCGTCCTCGACGCCCTCGAGACCGTCCCAGAGGCGGACGCCGCGGCCGAGCACGATCGGGACCTGGACGAGGTGCAGGTGGTCGACGAGCCCGGCGGCGAGGAAGTCGCGGACAACGGTGGCGCCGCCACCGATCCGGATGTCCTGGCCGTCGGCGGCCGCGCGGGCCGTCTCGAGCGCCTCGCCCGGGGTGGCCTCGAGGAAGTGGAAGACGTTGCCGCCCTCCATCTCGAGGGAGGGGCGGGCGTGGTGGGTGAGGACGAAGACGGGTGTGTGGAACGGCGGGTTGGGGCCCCACCACCCCTTCCAGTCCGGGTCGTCGTGCCAGCCGGGCGGGCCGAACTTGTTGGCGCCCATGATCTCCGCGCCGATGCCGGGGCCGTGGCGCTCGGCGTAGGCGTGGTCAACCCCGTCGGTGCCGTCCGGGTCCCAGTACTGGGTGCGCATCATCCACGTGTGGAGCCTCTGGCCGGCGTGCCCGAAGGGGGTCTCGAGCGACTGCGGCTCGCCGGTGGCGAACCCGTCGAGGGAGATCGAGAAGTTGTGGATCCGGGTGCGTGACATCGGTGTCCTCCGTCATGGTCCAGGCGCTCGCCGGTGGTCGCCGCGAGGCAGGTGCTCGGCGACCGTGCCGACTCTAGTGCTGGGTGACGACACCGTCGGGCACGGCGGAGCGGATCATTCTGGGCTTCCGAAGAATTCTCGAGACGTGTGTCGAGGACCTGCCCACCCGGTCGACGTACGAGTACGAAGGACACCACAGCAACCAGGAGGAGTGATCGACATGCCGCGTTTCATGGGGTTCGTGAGGATGGAAGAGGGGATCGGGACGCCGCCGCAGGCGCTCTTCGACGCGATGGACGTCCACATCGGCGAGCGGGCCGCCGCGGGCGTGTTCCTCGACGGTGGTGGGCTCTACGGGACGGAGGACGCCGTGAACTTCGTCGTCAGCCAGGGTGAGATCACCCAGCACGACGGACCGTACGCCGAGTCCAAGGAGGTCATCGGCGGATGGTCGATCCTGCAGTACGACACCGTCGAGGAGGCCGTGGCCGACCAGCGGAAGTTCGCCGAGCTGCACGCCGAGCACTGGCCCGAGGTCACGGTGATCTCGACGCTGCGCCAGATCTCCACCGGCCCGGACGCGCCCGGCGACTGACGCAGGACGCATCGGCGAGCGACGGTGGCCGACTTCGGCACTTGGCCACCGTCGTCCGCCGCTCTGCCCCAGACTTGCGCCATGGGTGATCCACTGGACGAGAAGAGCGAGGCGTCGGAAGGCGGGCTCTCGACGGTGACGGTGACTCCCGTCCTCGTTGCCGAGCTGCTGGCCGACGGCGAGCGGATGCCGGTCTACGTGCACGTCATCGACCATCCCGACGCGCGCGTGCTGGTCGACACCGGCATGACGCAGCTGCACCCTGCGGTCGACGACATGGATCCTCGGCTGACTCCACTGAGCGAGCAGTCCGGCTTCGACGTGGCCGGCATCGACGTCGTGGTCAACACCCATCTGCACTTCGACCACTGCGGTGGCAACCACCTCTTCGCCGGCAAGCCGGTGTATGTCCAGAGGGCGGAGCTGGATGACGCGCGGACCCAGGACGACTACACGATCCGCGAGTGGGTCGAGGCGCCGGGAGTGGACTACGAGACCGTCGACGGCACGCTCGAGCTGCTGCCCGGCATCCAGCTCGTGTCGACCCCCGGCCACACGCGAGGCTCGCAGGTCGTGGTCGTCCGCACGGGCGGTCGCTCCGTCGTCATCGCCGGTGACACGGCGGTCTTCTTCGACGAGCTCGACCATCCGCGCACCGAGGGCCAGCGGCTCATCCGGGCACTCGCCCCCGACGAGGTCTGGCTCTCGCACCAGCAGGAGCCCTGGCGCCCGGCGGCAGCCGGCCACCCCGTCGGCGGCCGATGACAGGATGGCCGCATGTCCGACGAGCAGGCGCGGGAGGAACTGGCCGGTGAGCCGGTGATCTCGTTCGCCACGCTCTCCGACTGCGAGGCCTGGTTCGACGAGCACCACGTCGACCGCCGCGGCTTCTGGCTCAAGATCGGCAAGGCGGGGGCGGCCGAGACGGTCACCTACGTCGAGGCGCTCGACGTCGCCCTCTGTCACGGCTGGATCGACGGGCAGAAGCGGGGCTACGACGAGACCTACTGGTTGCAGAGGTTCACCCCGCGAGGACCGCGGAGCACGTGGTCGCAGATCAACCGGGACAAGGCCGAGGCGCTGATCACGGCCGGCCGCATGCGCCCGGCAGGGCAGGCGAAGGTCGACGCGGCGAAGGCGGACGGCCGGTGGGCGGCAGCGTATGCCGGTCAGAAGAGCGCGACCGTGCCCGACGACCTGGCCGCCGCGCTCGCTGCCGACCCGGAGGCCAAGGCGTTCTTCGAGACACTCACGGGCGCCAACCGCTACGCGATCCTCTACCGCATCGGCGACGCCAAGAAGCCGGAGACCCGGGCCGCGCGCATCGCGACGTTCGTCGAGATGTGCCGTCACCACGAGACCCTCCACTGACTGGCTGACCGACGTCTCCGCTGGGACGCCGGCTCCCTTGTCTCCCCTCCCGGAGTGTGGTTGCGTGGCGAGACCGTCCCCGCCGCTCGGCGAGGCACCACGACGAGGTGGTAACGATGGGCTCGACGTACGACTACGTGATCGTGGGGGCGGGATCGGCGGGCGCCGTGGTCGCTGCCCGGCTGAGCGAGGACCCGGCTGTCACGGTGTGCCTGCTCGAGGCCGGCGGCCCGCCCCCGCCCGCTGAGCTCGTGCCGGCGGCGGTCGCGAGCCTGCAGAACGACCCCGCGACCGACTGGATGTACAACGGCGACCCCGGTGGAGTCGGAAGGGGCCTCGTCGGCGGCCAGATGATGGTGCCGCGGGGGAAGATGCTCGGCGGCTCCTCCGGCCTCAACTACATGGCATACGTGCGAGGGCACCCCGGCGACTTCGACTCGTGGGCCGCGGGCGGCGCGGAGGGCTGGTCCTACGACGAGGTCCTGCCCTACTTCCGCAAGGCCGAGGGCTTCGTGCACAGTCCCGAGCTGCACTCCGACCTCGACGTGCACGGCCACCACGGACCGCTGGGTGTGTCGGTACGCCAGCCGATCCTCCGCGCCTCGAACCAGTTCGTCGAGGCCGCGGGCGCCACGGGCCTGAAGCAGGGTGACTACAACGGTCGCGACCGCCTCGAACCCCAGGGGGTGGCCTCGCTCTTCCAGACGACGACGAAGGACGGCCGGCGCAGCTCGACCTTCCACGCCTACCTCGAACCCGCGATGGACCGCGAGAACCTCACCGTGGTCACCGGCGCGCTCGTCGAGCGGATCCTCATCGAGGCGGACGGGGAGGGGGCCCGCGCCACCGGGGTCGCCTACCGCACCGGGGACGGCACCCTCGAGGAGGTGGCCGCGGGCACCGAGGTGGTGCTGTGCGCGGGCGCCATCGGGTCGCCGCACCTCCTGCTCCTCTCGGGGGTCGGGGCCCGCGACGAGCTCGCCACCGTCGGGGTGGACTGCCTCGTCGACCTCCCGGACGTGGGGCGTCACCTCAAGGACCACCTCCACACGCCCTTGATGTTCGCCGCCGACGGCATCGGCGAGACGATGACCGAGGTCGCCATGTCCCTCGGCCCGGACGCGCTCCGGGCGCCGGCTGGTCCGCTCCCGGCCGACCCGGCCGACGATGTCGACCTCCCCGAGCCCCTGGCCGCTGCCAAGGCCGAAGCCGAGCGCCGCATCGGCGAGTGGTTCACGACCGGCCGCGGCATCGCGTCATCCTCGCTCTACGACGCCGTCGCGTTCTTCTCGACCGGGCTGGGCGACGAGCACACCCATGACGCGCAGATCGGCTTCCTCGCGACCGGGTACACACCGGCGATCTGGGAGGGCGTCTTCCGACTCCCGCCGTCCGCGTTCTTCGAGGACCCGGAGTCCTTCCTCGACCCGACGCACGGCCAGGTGGTCGTGCTGCCGAATCCGGTGCAACCCCACTCCGAGGGTTCGGTGACGCTGGCCAGCGCCGACCCAGCGGTCCCACCGCGCATCGCGTTCAACTACTTCGGCGACCCGCACGACGTGTTGGTCATGGTCGCCGTGATGCGCCGGGCCCTCGAGATCGCGAAGGCGTGGCCCGGCGGCGGCCTCGGTGAGCCGGTCATCCCGCCGCACCTGGCGCGGGCCCACGGCCACGAGGTCGGATCCGAACCGAGCGACGCGTTGCTGGAGGACCTGGCCCGCCACTACGCGCTGACCGTCTACCACGCGACGTCGACCTGCCGGATCGGTGAGGTCGTCGACCCGCGGCTGCGGGTGCACGGCATCGGGGCCCTGCGTGTCGCCGATGCGAGCGTGATGCCGAACGTCGTCAGCGGCAACACCAACGCCGCGGCCATCATGATCGGCGAGAAGGCCGCCGAGCTGATCGCCACGGACCACGGCGTCCACCTCCACGAGCTGGTCGGCTGACGGCCCGGCCGGCTCGACGGAGCCACGGACGATCCCGATCCATCGCAGCCCAACTCCTACGGGGTGATCGCTGGTCGATCGACCCGGCAGGGGGACTGGGTCGTGGTCTCCGCCGTGATCGGGCGGTCAGCTCTCGTGGTCCTCGCGCCGCCGCTTCATCCCGAGTCGCGTTGCTCCGGTGATGACCCGCGCCACGAGGCCCAGGAAGACGAGACCGAGCAGCATCTGCAGCGTTGCCACGAGGCGCGCGGTCTGCGACACGGGTGAGATGTCCCCGTAACCGACGGTCGCGAACGTCGTCACCGTGTAGTAGAGGGCATCGAGCCGTGTCATCGGCTGCGTGTAGCTGCCGGGATCGACGTTGTCGATGACGTAGTGCGAGCTGGCGAAAACGATGAGGAACAGCGGACCCGTCGTCGCGAGGGCTTCCACCGTCCGGAGCAGGGGAAACGGCGAACGAACGATTCCGCGGGTCTGGAAGGCGAGCGTCACGACGACGACGACCAACCCGGAGACGAAGATCGTGATCGACCGCGCGTCCGACGACCCTGTGAGCGGGATGCGGAAGTAGACGACGACGGCCACGACCAGCGACAGGGTGACCCGGAGCAACGCCACGACGACCACTCGACGCGGGGGCGCGATCAGGATGGCCGTCACCGGTGGCGCGGGGTCTTCAGCGTGCTGCGGCGAGGATCCGACCATCACCTCAGACCCCTTCACGCGCTTCGATCCGGCCCGAGCTGATGGCGTCCAGAAAGGCCTCGTAGTCGTGGTCGTTCTGGACGGCGTAGTGTTCCGCGAACTCGGCGACTGCCTTCTCGAACCGCCGCTTGCGGCCGAGGTAGGCCGCGATGGCGACGGGGTCGCCCGTCCTCGCGTGTGCGCGGGCCAGCGTCCAGCCGCAGATCTGCGCGTAGAAGGTCATGCCGGCCGGGATCATCGCCTCGACGACCGCTGCCCCCTTCATGTCTCTGAGCTGGCGCCAGTAGTAGAAGCGGTCCGTCTCGATGCCCGCGGACCAGCCGAGGAAGATGTCTGACGCCGACTGGAGCAGGCGTTGGCCCTCGACGACGCGCTGGCCCGAGTCGGCGTACGCGCTTCTGGGCAGGTGCGCCTCGAGGACGGACCGGGTCGCCTCCTTCACCTGGAGGAACAGGGGGTCCCTCTCGTCGCGACCCTCCAGCAGCGCCACGAAGGCCCGGGTCCCCACGGAGCCGACGCCGACGACCTTGCGGGCGACGTCGACGATCGTGTACCGGTCGAGCAGGCGCCGCTGGCTGTCGCTCAGCGTCACGCTGTAGCGCGCGAAGAACTGCCTGATGATGTCCTCGACGTCGGCGGCGTCCAGCTCGTAGTACTTCTCGAGCTCGCGGCGCGGGATGAGCACGGGTGGTTGGCTGACGATGCGCTGCTTTCCGTCGACGACCTCGGTGAGCTTGGCCAGCGCCTGCAGGTTGGTCCGGCGGTGTGCCTTCCGCAGCAGGGCCTCCCCTGACTTGATCGACGCGCCTGCGTGTTTGGCCGCGGCGTGCTGGTGGCCCTTGCTGTCCTTGTCCAGGGCCACCAGGCTCCGGCGGGCCTGCTTCATCCCTGCTCGCAGCTCGGCTTCGGACAGGCGGGCATACCAGACGTCCAGCGTGTCCTGCTGTGCGAACTCCGCCATCGCCTCCCGGTAGGACCTGCCCACGGTCAGGCAGATCTCGCGGACGTCCGAGGGCTCGAACTGGTTGTGGCGCGCCGCGATGACGAAGCTGGCGGCCAACCGCCAGACGTCGAACTCGAACGGGCCGGGCAGCGTCTCGTCGAAGTCGTTGAGGTCGAAGAGCAGCTGCCGTTCCGGCGATGCGTAGACCCCGAAGTTCGACAGGTGGGCGTCGCCACACAGCTGCACATCGAGCCTCGCGGTCCGCCTGGTCGCCAGGTCGGCGGCCATGATCGCGGCCGAGCCGCGGTAGAAGGTGAACGCGGACACCATCATCCGGCCGTGCCGGACCGGAACGAGGTCTGGCTCTCGGGTCGCGTTCTGGGCCTCGAGCAGGCCCACCGGGTCGGGTCGTCCCGGCGGTGGTTGCCAGCCGGCCTGCGCCTCGAGCGGCACGCGGTGCCGCGCCTGCCTGCCGAGGGCCCGTCGCTCGGCAGCGCTCAGGTGCGATGGGGTCCCTGTGACGGTCATGACAACTCCTACGTCTCGGCTGGTCGAGCGCCGGGGCCGGGCTTCGGCGACGACGAGCGGAACGCAACGACGGCATCCGCGACGGTCGGGTAGATCCGGTCGACGGAGAGCATCTGCAGGACGCCGAGCTTCTCGAGGGTCGTGCGGAGGTCCGGGTCGACGGCGGCCAGCGCCACCGTCGCTCCTCGGTTGTGGACGAACGTCACGAGCTGGTGCAGCGCCGCCCCTGCCGAGTAGTCGATGTCAGGGATCGACGAGCAGTCGAGCACGAGCCACCGCACCGGGTCCGGCGTCGCCGTGATGAGCTGCTGGACCCCGTCGGAGAACTGGTTGGCGTTGGCGTAGAAGAGGTCGGCGTCGTAGCGGAAGACGAGCAGCCCCGGCGCACTCTGCATGCCCTGCTGCGCTCGGGCGTAGGTCGGCTCGCCCTCGGCGTCGATGCCCATGACGAACCGGTGCGGTCGGTACTGGCGCCGCACCATCTCCACGATGGAGAGCACCACCGCCAGGACGATGCCCTGCTCCACGCCGACGGCGAACACGACGACCGCCGTGAGGACCGCGATGTAGAACTCGCTGGGGCGGGCCTGCCAGACCCGACGCAGCCCGGCGATGTCGATGAGGTCGACGCCGATGAGGAACACGATCGCCCCGAGCACCGGCTTGGGCAGGTTCGTCAGGGCGCTGGTGAAGAACAGCACGATGACGAGCACCACCAGCGCCATGGTGGCGTTGGCCACCTGGGTCTTGCCCTTCTGCTCGTCGAGGATCTGTGTCTTGGTGGGGCTGCCGTTGACCACGAAGGTGCCGCTCAGGCCTGCGGCGAGGTTGGCCCCGCTCAGGCCGACGATGTCCCGGTTGATGTCGACCCGCTGGCCGTGGCGGGTGGCGAAGCTGCGCGAGGTCGCGGCGCTCTGGGCGATGATGAGGACGAAGCAGGAGAAGGCCACGCCCAGCAGCTGCGGCACATCGGACCAGCCGACTCCCCCGGGGAGTCCGATCGGCGGGAACCCGCCCTGCATCGGCCCGACGATCGCCACCCCGTGTGACGAGACCTGCAGGGTGGAGGCCAGGATGATCGACAGGATGACCGCGACGATCGCGCCCGGGACCTTCGGCACGAAGCGCTTGAAGCCGAGGATGATGGCGAGCGTCCCCAGGGCGAAGGCCAGGGTGGGCAGGTTGGTGTCGCCCAGACGGGTCAGCATCGACCACTGCTGCTCGAACCAGTTGCCCTTTCCCTTGGGGATCCCGAGCATGTCGGGCAGCTGGCCGGTCAAGACCTGGATGCCCACGCCGGTGAGGAAGCCGATCAGCACCGAGGCGGACAGGAAGTCACCGAGGAACCCCAGCCGCAGCAGTCGGGCGAGCAGGAGCAGGACGCCGCACATGAGCGCGGTCAACGAGGCCATGGCGAGCCACTGCGGCGAGTTCGGCGTGAGCCCGGCGATCCCGAGGGCGGCGAGGCCGCCGGCCAGGATTGCTGCGGTGGCGGAGTCGGCCCCGACGACGAGGAGCCGGGACGAGCCGAGCAGCGCGAAGACGAGGGCCGGGAAGAGAACCGTGTAGAGACCGGTGATCACCGGCACCTGGGCGATCGAGGTGTAGCCCATGGTCTCGGGGATGGCCACCGCCGCGAGGGTGAGCCCCGCGATGATGTCCGCCCTCAGCCACGATCGTTGGTAGCCACGCAGCGACTCCGGAGCCAGCCGGGACGCGCTCGTGGGCCGATCCGTACTCATGTGCGGCTTCCCTCCTTGGTCGGCCGGGCGTCCTCTGCGCGATACCGCGCCAGCAGCTCCAGCTCTCCCTCGTGCTTCGGGAACAGGGTGAACACGATGACGGCACCCCCGAGGATCGCGATGATGCCCGCCGTATAGGCCCAGTCGGCGCCCGACAGGAACGACTCCCGGGCCCCGGCGATGATCTGCGCCGAGTACTGCGGATACTGCCCGGCCACGGCGTCGGCGCCGGCAAACGACTTCGTGAGCTCGTTCTGCACACTGCTGGTGATCTCGTCGCCGTTCGGGGCGGCGGCGATGCTGGCACTGACGGCGGCGGCATACCCCGCGGTGAGCAGTGCCCCGAAGACGGACTGCATGATCGCACCGCCGAGGTCACGTTGCAGGTCGGCGGTGCCCGAAGCCATTCCGGCCCGCTGCACCGGGACGGAGCCGGTGAGCGAGTGCGACGCCGGCGTGCCGGCGAACCCGACGCCGATCCCGATGAAGGCGTAGGCGAGGGCGATCTGCCAGTAGGAGCTTCGTTCGGACCAGAAGCCGAGCATCCAGGCGAACGCGAGGAACAGGAACACGTAGCCGGCGAGCAGCGTGAACCGGGATCCGCGTGACTCGATCAGCTTCGCGGAGCGTGGCGCGACGAGGACCATGAAGACCACGGCCGGCAGGAAGGCCGCACCGGCCTCGAAGGTGGAGTAGCCGAGGACGTTCTGGAGGTACTGCTGGCTGACGAAGGCGGATGCCATCAGCGAGCCGAAGACGATGATCCCCCCGCATGCCGCCACCCAGAAGACACGGCGCCCAGCGATGTGGAGGTCATAGAGCGGCACAGAGGCCCGCCGCTGTCGCACGACGAACGCGACCAGCGCGGCGGCCGCGACGACCGCGAGGCCGAGTGCCAGCGTGCCCTTGCCGGGGACGGGAGCGAAGTTGATCGCGAGGATCAGCGCGCCGACGAGGACGACGGACAGCACGCCGCCGAGGTTGTCCACCGGATCGGTGGTCTCGTTCACGTGAGCCGGCACGAGCATCACGGCCATGACGAGCGCGATCGCGGCCAACGGAAGCGTGACGAGGAAGACCGACCCCCACCAGAAGCGCTCGAGCAGGAAGCCGGCGACCAGCGGTCCCAGAGCCGCGATGCCGCCACCGATCGCAGACCACAAGGCGATCGATCGGGTCCGGGCGGGGCCGGCCCACAGCGCGGCGATCAGCGCGAGGGTCGTCGGGTAGGCCATCCCTGCGGACACGCCGCCGAGCACCCGCCCCAGGAACAGCAGGACGTCGGAGGGGGCGTAGGCCGCCAGAAGGCAGGCCGGCACGGAGAGCGCCATGCCGAGGATGAGCAGCAGCTTGCGGCCGTAGCGGTCGCCGATCGCTCCGAGGTAGAGCACCGACCCGGCGAGCCCGAGGGAGTACCCGACGGCGATGAGGTCGAGCGTCGTCTGGGAGGAGCTGAAGGCGCGGCCGATCGACGGCAGCGCGACGTTGGCGACCGACAGGTTGAGATTCGCGACCGCTGCGACCGTGATCAGGGCGAGCAGGACGAGCGCCGCGCGCTTGGGCTGGGTCGATGCCTCCGCGCCGGTCGCGCCGGTCGCGCCGCTCGTCGGTGGCCCGTCAGCCATGACGTTCGCCCCTCCTGACGGGCGACATCTCGGGCATCTGCGCTGGTGCAGTTGTCATCGTCAACCCCTCCCGCTCGAGAGCACCGGTCTCCATGGTCGGCCTGGTCGGGGCGGGCGCGCATCACCCCGATGGGGTGGGTCTGCAGCTCGCCTCGCGGCCTGAGCAGCTCAGCTGGTTGAGCGGCGGATCGAGATGCCCAGACCCGCGAGGAGGAGCGCTGCCGCGAGCAGACCGGCTGCCGCGCTGAGGTCGATGTCCTGCTCGCTGACCGTGACGTGCTTGGGGAGGTCGGCCAGGACCTTGGTCAGGCCGTCGGCGTCGGTCGCGGCGAAGTACTCGCCACCCGTCGTCTGGGCGACTCCCTTCAGGGCACCTTCGTCGACCACGAGGAAGTTGCGACCACCCAACGTCCCGCCGCCCGGACCGCCGAAGTCGCGCGCCCGAGGCTGGAAGCCGCCGTACTGGTCGCGCGTGCACGCCATCTGCGTCGGGTTCGTCGTGCCGAAGCCGATCGGATAGACCCGCACTCCCCGCGCCGCGGCCTGCTCCGCGGCCTGCGCCGGCGTCACGCCGCGCGTGTTCGCTCCGTCCGTCAGCAGCACGATGATCTCCGGCGCCACGTCCACGGGCACTCCACCGCCGGTCCCACCTGCACCGCCCGTGGGCGTGGGCGCAGGAGTCGGGTCAGCCAGGCCCGGCCCGTCCGTCGACGGCTCGTCCACTGCATCCGCCGGCGCCACGTTCGGGTCCAGCTCGGCGATCGCGTCGATCGACCGCATGATCGCCGCACCGATCGTCGTCCCGCGCCCCGTCGTCACCGCGTCGATCGCCGACAGCAGCTCGCCCCGGTCCGCGGTCGGCGCCACCGCCAGCTGCGCGAACCCCGAGAAGACGACGAGCCCGACCTTCGTCTCGTCGTCCTGCCCCTCGACGAACGACCGCACCGCCGCCTGCGCCGCGCTCAGCCGGTTCGGGGACACGTCCGTCGCGCACATCGACCCCGACACATCCAGGGCCAGGATGATCGTCGCGCTCGACGTCGGCACCTCGGCCCGCACCGTCGGCCGCGCGCTCGCCAGCCCCAGCAGCCCGAGAGCCCCGAGCACCAGGGCGATGGGCACGTGCCGCTTCCACGACGCCGACCCGGCCCCCGCCGCCCGCAGCAGCGCGACGTTGGAGTAGCGCACAGCCTGCCTCCGCCGACGCCGCAGCTGCCACACGTAGACCCCGAGCAGCACCGGCACGAAGGCCAGCGTCACGAGCAGCAGCGGCACTCCGAACGACACGTCAGATCACCCGCCCCCGCCGCAGCACCGACACCGTCGCCCCGCCGAGCAGCAGCAGCGCAGCGAACGCCGCCACCCACGACGTCACCTCGTGCGGCACCGTCCGCGTCGTCCACTGCAGCTCGATCGCGTCATACACGGAAGCCAACGACGCAGCATCCGACGCCCGGCGGTACGTCCCGCCGGTCATCTCCGCCACCGCCTGCAGCGACGACTCGTCGAGCGCCGTCGCGATGCTGAAGCCGTCGACCTTGATCGTCGTCCCCGCCGGCGTCCCCAACCCGATCGGCTCGATCCGCACCCCCGCCGCCGACGCGAGCTCGGCCGCGCCGGACGGCCCGTCGTCCGTCGTGTCCTCGCCGTCGGTGAGCAGCACGATCGCCGTCCCGCCGTGGTAGCCGATCGGGGTCTCCTCGTCCGTCCCCTTCTCCGCATCGCCGGGCGCCTTGACCGGCTTGCCGACGATCGCGCTCAGCCCGCCGAGGATCCCGTCGCTCAGCGACGTGTCGCCGGCCGGCTTGAGCCGCGCCACCGCCGCCAGCACGGCCGCCCGGTCCAGCGTCGGTCGCTGCGTCACGAGCCCCGTCCCGCCGAACGCCACCACGGCGATCCGCACGGACGCCGGCTGCTTCTCCACGAACGCCCGCGCCGCCGCCTTCGCCGCCTCGAGCCGCGACGGCTTCACGTCGGTCGCCGCCATGCTGTTCGACACGTCGAACGCGAGCACGACCGTGCCCTCGCGGTGCGGCTCCGCGACCGACGCCACCGGCCGGGTCAGAGACAGCACCATGACGGCCAGGGCCGCGATGAGCAGCGCCGGACCCAGGTGCCGCCACCGGGACCGGCCCGGAGCCGGCATGACGAGCCCGTCCGCTGCCAGCGCCGCCCGCCGTGTCTCCTGCGCGCGCAGCACCCGCCGGTAGCCGGCGACGAGCACCGGCACGACGAGCAGCCCCGCCAGCGCCCACGGCCACGTCAGCGACAGCTCGCTCATCGCCGCCACCTCATCGCGGCCACCTCATCGCCGTCGCCTCCGCCGCAGCTCGGAGATGCGCAGCAGCGACCGCACGAGGTCGTCGTCGGTCCGCACCGGGTAGAGGTCGACGCCGGCCGTGCGCGCCCGCGCCTCGAGGTCGGCCTGCCGCGACTCCGCGGCCGCCGCGAGCCGGGCCCGGAAAGCGACGTCGCTCGTGTCGACGAAGATCTGCTCGCCCGTCTCCGCGTCCTCGACGTAGACCCCGCCCGCGTCGGGCAGCTCGCTCTCGCGCGGGTCGACGACCTGGATCGCGACCACCTCGTGCCGTCGCGCCAGCCGCGACAGCGGCGCCTCCCACCCGTCCGCCGAGATGAAGTCCGACACGACGAGCACGAGCGACCGCCGTCGCGCGATGCCGTATGCCGCCGCGAGCAGCACCCCGAGGTCCGTGACCGTCCCCGACGGGGCTGGGAATCCAGCCTGCTCCGAGCGACCCAGCACCCGGCGTACGCCACGACGGAGGCTCGACGCTCCGCCCTCCCGATTCATGGCCTCTCGACGGTCCAGGAGGGGGGTGCGAGTCTCGCGGCGGTCGAGCAGCGTCTTCGCGATCCGCAGCACCTGGTTGCGGCCCGACGCCGGCGGGATGACGAGGTCGACCCCGGTGTCCATGACGATGGCGCCGACCCGGCTCCCGCCGCGGGTCAGCACGTGGGCGAGGGTCGTCGCCACCTCGGCGAGCACGAGGTCCTTCTGCCGGTCGACCGGCCCGAAGCCCATCGACGCCGAGTGGTCGAGCAGCAGCCACGCCGTCAGCTCGCGGTCCTCGACGAACTCGCGCACGTAGGGCTCGTCGAGCCGCGCCGTGACGTTCCACTCGATGTGCCGCAGGTCGTCGCCCGGCACGTACTCCCGCAGGTCGGTGAAGTCGAGACCGGCACCGCGGAAGAGCGTCCGGTAGTCGCCCTGGAGTCGCCCGTCGAGCCGCCGCACCACCCTCCACTCGAGGCGCCGCAGCAGGCTCTCGGCGCTCAGCGTGGTGGTCGCGCCCATGTCGCGTCCCCACCGGAGCCGCCGGCACCCCCATCAGGCCCAGCCCCGAAAGCGCCTGCCACAGAAGCCGATCCGGCCGCCCGCTCGCGCAACGGAGCCGTCGGCACCGGGACGGCCGCGAGGAGCGGCGTCAGCAGGTCGTCGGGCGAGAGGTCCTCGGCCAGCGCCTCGTAGGACAGCACGATCCGGTGCCGCAGCACGTCCCGCGCGAGGTCGCGCACGTCGTCGGGCAGCGCGTAGTCGCGTCCCCTGAGGAAGGCCAGCGCCCGCGCCGCCAGCACGAGGTTGATCGATGCGCGCGGGCTCGCGCCGTACGTCAGCAGCCGGGCCAGGTCGTCCCGGCCCACGCTCGCCGGTTCGCGGGTCGCGGTGGCCAGCCGGACGGCGTACTCGATGACCGCGGGGTCGACGTAGACCGCATCGGCCTCGCGCTGGAAGCCGCGCAGCATCTCCGGGTCGAGCACCGTGACCGTCGCCACTGCCGCCGAGATCTGCCGCTCGACGACGACGAACTCCTCGGCGGCAGAGGGATATCCGATGAGCACCTTGAGCATGAAGCGGTCGACCTGGGCCTCAGGCAGCGCATACGTCCCCTCGGACTCGATGGGGTTCTGCGTCGCCATCACGAGGAACGGGTCCGGCGCCGGGAAGGTCTCGCGCCCGATCGTCACCTGCCGCTCCTGCATGACCTCGAGCAGCGCGCTCTGCACCTTCGCCGGCGCGCGGTTGATCTCGTCGGCGAGCACGAGGTTGGCGAAGACGGGCCCGAGCGAGACCTGGAACTCGCCGTCCTTCTGGTTGTAGATCCGCGTCCCGACGAGGTCGGCCGGCACGAGGTCGGGAGTGAACTGGATGCGCTGGAACTCCCCGCCGATGGCCTGCGCGAGCGTCTTGATCGCCATCGTCTTGGCCAGCCCCGGCACGCCCTCGACGAGCAGGTGCCCCCGCGCGAGCAGGGCGACGAGCATCCGCTCGACGAGCACGTCCTGCCCGACGATCGTCCGTTTCACCTCGTAGAGCGCCTGCTCGAGCGCGTGTCGAGCGTGTTGACCAGTGGGTGCCTGTCCGTCCATGCCGTCCTCCTGCTCGTTCACGCTGCTGGGTCACGCTGCTGGGTCACGCTGCTGGGTCACGCTGCTGGGTCACGCTCGTCGATCGCGTATGCCGGGTGCTCGCCTCCCCACGGAGGCTCGGTCTCAGCGGGGCGGGCTGCCCGCGGCACCCCCAGCCGTCGCGATCGGCACCGCGAAGCCGATGCCGACGAAGAGGCTCTGGTCGGTCGGGTTCGCCAGCCCCGTGACGATCCCGACGACCTGCCCGGCCTTGTTGAGCAGCGGTCCGCCCGAGTTGCCCGGGTTGACCGCCGCGTCGATCTGGATGAGGTGCTCGAGCTTGCGGTCGCCCTCGACGCGCACCGTCCGGTCGAGTGCCGACACGACGCCCGCCGACAGCGAGTCGGTGAGGCCGAGCGGGTGGCCGACGGCGAAGACCGGCGCCCCGACCGCCACGCCACCGCCGAGCACGGCGGGCACGACGGTCTCGGGGAGCTTCGAGGGCGTGAGCGTCGCGATGTCGCTCTCCGGCTTCTCGGTCGCGACCTTCGCCGGCGAGGTCGTGCCGTCGGCGAAGGTGACGGTGATGTTCGTCGACCCGTCGACGACGTGCAGCGCGGTGAGCACCGTGCCGTCCTCGTTGACGACGACCCCCGCGCCACTGCCCTCCTGCTGCTCGCCGGCCACGGTGTCGCGGGTCTGGATGAGCACGAGCGACGGTGCGATCGTCGCGTGCGCGACCGACCCGTCGGCGGGCGCGGCAGCGTCTGCCTCGGCCTGCTTCTCGATGCCGCGCTGGACGCTCGTGTCGACGTCGCGCTGCGTGAGGACGGGCGGTCCCGGAGGTCGCGTCACGGCATACGTGCTGACGAGCGCGACGATGACGACGAGCGTGACGAGGCCCCACCACACGCGGCGCGGCACCCGGGCCAGCCGGGTGCGAAGGCGCGTCCACCGGCTCGGCGGGGGAGGCTCGGGCTCCGGATCGGGCGCACGACCGGGCACACCGAGGAGGCGCCTGGCGCCTGGGGCGACGGCGGTGTCGATCGCGGGAGGAGCGGTGACCCGTGCCACCTTTTCGACTGTACGTTTCCTGGGACCCGAGCGGCAGGGGCTGTCGAGTCTTCACAGGATCCGGCGAAGCGGGGACGTCCACGGTGCTGAGGGGTAGACAATGCGTATGCCGTCCGCCGCGTCCCTGCTGAGCGAGCACCTCCGCGAGCAGCGGGAGGCCCTCGCGACGGCCGAGGCCGCCGTGCGCGCAGGGGAGCCCGAGGGGGTCCACGACCTCCGGGTCGCGATGCGTCGGATCCGCAGCGCCCTCGCCAGCTTCCACGCGCTCGTCGACCCGGCCGTCACCGAGCCGCTCCGCGACGAGCTGCGCTGGGCGGCCGGTCGCCTCGGTGAGGCGCGCGACGCCGAGGTCGTCCAGGACCTCGTCGACACGCTCCTCGACGACATCGGCCCCGCCGGCCTCACCGGCCTCGACGAGGCCGTGACCGGTCTCCGGGCCCGGCTGCACCTCGACGCCACCGCCGCCACCGAGGTCATCGACGAGACCCTCGGGTCGAGCCGGTATGCCGCCGCGATCGCCCTGCTCGACAGCGTCGTCAGGCACCCGCCCTTCACGGACGACGGCGAGCGCGGCGCGAAGAAGGTCGTGCGCTCCGTGCTGCGCAAGGAGGGCAGGCGGGTGCGCGAACGGGCGGACCTCGCCGAGGCCGCCCTCGCCACGGGTGACCCCGAGCTGCGGTCCGCCTGCCTCCACGACGTGCGCAAGGCCGCCAAGCGGCTGCGCTACGCCGCCGAGGCCGTGGCGCCGGTGACCGGGTCCACGGTCGGCCTCGTGGCCGAGCGGGCGGCCGACGTGCAGGGCCTCCTCGGCGACCACCACGACGCCGTCGTCACCCGGGCGACGCTGCGGCACCTGGCCATCGACGAGGACGCGGGCGTCGCGGCGGCCTTCCTCCTCGGCCACCTCGACGCCGACGAGCAGCGCGCCGCGGACCGTATCGAGCGCCGCGGCGGCAAGGCCCTGCGTCGCCTCGACCGCGCCATCGAGCAGGCCATCGCCTAGGACATCGGCCAGGACATCGCCTAGGAGACCGAGCCTCCCTCGGTGATCAGGCGGGGGACGGGCTGGTCCGGGTGGGGATCGTCGCCGACCTCCTGCTGCGCGAGCCACATCCGCGCCTCGAGCTCGTCGCGCATCTCGGCATAGGAGGGGTCGTCTGCGACGTTGACGAGCTCCTCGGGGTCTGCCTCGAGGTCGTAGAGCTCCCACTCCTGGGCGAAGCGCCGGTCCGAGCAGCCCGGCAGCCCGAGCCCGTCGTTGTAGAAGAAGATCAGGGTGTAGCGGTGCGTGCGGTAGCCGTAGTGCGCCCCGACCTGGTGGCTCCGGTCGTCGTGCATCCAGTAGCGGTAGTAGAAGCCCTCCCGCTCCCTCTCCCGATCGCGCTGCGCCCCAGCCGGATCCGTCAGGTCGCCCCAGAACGAGTGGCCCTGCATCCGCTCCGGCACGTCGACGCCGGCCGCGTCGAGCAGGGTCGCCGCGATGTCGACGTTCGTGACGATCCGGTCGAGCGCCTGGTCGGCCGCGACGGCGCGCGGGTAGGACAGGACGAACGGCATCCGGATCGACTCCTCGTACATGAAGCGCTTGTCGAACCACCCGTGGTCGCCGAGGAAGAAGCCCTGGTCGGAGGAGTAGACGACGATCGTGTCGTCGAGCTCGCCCCGGTCGGTGAGCCACGCGGTCAGACGACCGACGTTGTCGTCGACGGACGCGACGCACGCGAGGTAGTCCTCCATGTAGCGCTGGTACTTCCACAGCGCCTCCTCGTCCGCCGACAGCCCGGGCGGCACCGGCTGCTTGAGGTCCTCCTCCGTGAGGTGGTCGGCGATCCGCATGGCCGCCCGACGGGCCGTGTCGGACCGTCCCGCCAGGTCGTCGGTGAACGTCGCCGGCACCGGGATGGGTGTGCCCCCGGCGGGCCCGCCCTCGGCATACATCCCCGCGTGTGCGGCGTCGGGCTCCCACGGTCGGTGCGGCGCCTTGTGCCACACGAGCACGCACCACGGCGGCTTCTCCCCGTCGCCGTCCCCGTCCCCGTCGTGGTCGCCCTCGTCCAGGGACTCGACCCAGTCGATGGCGAGGTCGGTGATGAGGTCGGTCGCGTAGCCCGGCTCGACGCGCAGCCCGTCGGCGGAGAGGAAGCGCGGGTCGTGGTACTCGCCCTGGTCGATGAGGGCGTCCCACCGGTCGAAGCCCTTCGGGTCGTGGTCGACGCCACCGCTCGAGCCCTGCCCCATGTGCCACTTGCCGACGAACGCCGTGCGGTAGCCGGCCTCGCGCAGCGCCGTGACGAAGGTCGGCTGCGACGCGTCGATGAACGTGTCGAGGGTCGTCACGCCGTTGACGTGGCTGTAGGTGCCGGTGAGGATCGAGGCCCGGCTCGGCGCGCACAGCGAGTTCGTCGCGAAGAGGTTGTCGAGACGCACGCCGGCCACCGCGACCGCATCGATGTGCGGCGTGCGGTTGACGACCGAGCCGTAGGTGCCGATGGCGTGCGCGGCGTGGTCGTCGCTCAGCATGAAGACGATGTTGGGCCGGCGGTCGCTCATGAGCCGGCCCCGCCGTCGGCTGCGGCCCCGTACCCGGCCGACGGCGTGCGGTGCGCGTCGGCGGCGGCCTGGATGCGCGCCAGGTGGTCGGTCCACCACGCCTCGCCGCCCAGGTCGTCGTGGTCGCGTCCGCCCCGCCCGTCGATCGTCTCCCGGAGGATGTCGGCGTGCCCGGCGTGCTGCGACACCTCGGCGACGCAGCGCACGAGCAGCGACCCGAGCGTCGTCGACCGGCGCTCCTCCGGCCACCACGCGACGCTCGCCGGGGCGTCGAGCCCGAGCTCGCGCACGGTGGCGTCGCAGTGCACCGCGGCCCGCTCGTAGAGCCCGACGAGGTCGGTACGCGACTCCTCGGCCGTCGCCCACATGTCGGCCGAGTCCCAGATCGAGCCGTCCTCGACCCACGGCAGCCGCTCGCCCGACGGCCGCCCGGCCGAGTCGCCGAGGTAGGCGAGCTGGACGCCCGCGACGTGCTTGACGAGCCCGAGCAGGTTGGTGCCGCTCGGCGTGATCGGGCGCCGCACGTCGTAGTCGCCCAGCCCGTCGAGCGCCTTGAGCAGCCCGTCACGCCCCTCCTGCAGGTAGCGCAGGAGGTCGTCGACGAGGTGGGGCCCGCCCACCCTCGTCGACTCGCTCGTCCCACTCACGTGGCTGGTCCCGCTCGGCGTCGCGCTCACGCCGACCACGCTAGACGCCACCCCCGACCACGGCGAGGGGTCGCGCCCTCACCGCAGACGGGGTACGCCGTCACCGGGTCGTCAGGATGCGGCGCCTTCCAGCACCCTGGCGTCACGTCGCCTCGCGGCCGGTGAGCCCGGCGTCGGGGCGAAGCGCCAGATGATGCCCTGCTGTGCGAAGGTCCAGGCGTTGTTGACGAACCAGTAGGCGATGAGGCCCGCCGGCACGACGAGCGCCGCTGCGAGGACGCCGACCGCGCCGAGCCACGGCATGAGCCGCTGGACCGTCGCCATCCCCTCGGGCAGGTCGGTGACGTCGGTCATCGGCAGCACGAACCAGCGCTGCGCGAGCAGGCTGAGCGCGGCTGCCCCGAGCGCGACCGCGACGAGGACGAGCCCGGCCGGGGGGTTCGACCCCAGCGTCGTGCCGAGGTGGCTCGTCAGGTGCAGCCCGGCGAGGGAAGCGGCCGACGCCGAGGCGACGAGCCCGGCGTCGAGCGCACCGACCGAGTGGCCGGCCGTGAGGTCGGAGACGACGCGGTAGAGCGCGTAGAAGAGCGGCAGCTGGAGCAGCGCCGGCGCCAGGCTCCACCCCGAGACGCCGTGCTCGGCGTGGATCGCCTTCTGCTCGGCGCGCATCGCGGTCAGCTGCTCGAGGTCGCGGCTGCCGGCATACCTCTGGCGGAGCTCACGCAGCTGGGGCGCGGCGTGGGCGCGGGCGTGCGAGCTGCGCACCCCGTGGATGGTCACGGGCAGCAGCACCGTGCGGACGGCGACGACGAGCAGCGCGACGGCGAGCAGCCAGGCGCCCGCGGAGCCCGGGCTCAGGCCGAGCGCGCCGGCGACGTCGTGGGTGGCCGCGAGCACCGCGGCGACGGCATGGGTGAAGGGGGACAGCAGGTCAGACATGGGTGAGCTCCTCGGCTCGGGCCCGCGCGGGGCCGGGATGGGTGGGCAGAGGCCCGGACGTCGTAGGTGCGACGAACGGGGTCAGTGCCGACCCGGGGCCCGAGGACGCTGGGGGCAGCGCGGCGCGTCGAGGGCGCACCAGTACGCCGTCGACGCGGGCACGGCGCCGGGGACCCCCGACGCGTGGACGCGCACCGGCAGAGGACGCACCGTGCGCACCGCGGTCGTGGCTAGCACGACCGTCAGGACGCCGACAGTCGCCGCGGTGAGGAGCACCTGACCGGCTCCCGCACCCGAGACGGTGCCGAGAACGGTGCCGAGGAGGACGACGACCGCCGCGGCGAGATGCGCGGCGAGGGCGGGGAGCGCGGCCACGTCGGCGGACGCTCGATGGCGCAGGACGCTCATGTCCGTCTCCTCTCGTGGCCTGGCTGCTCGGCAGCCCGGGTTCGTCGACCCACCTCGAGCGTACGTCACCGTGTCTGCCCGACCACGCTCGCGGCGGCATACGACCCGTGCCGGCGCAACGGGCTGCGCGACCCCGAGGACCAGTTCGACTCCGACGGGCGGGAGGCGCTCGTGGCCCTGATGCGGCGGGATGTCGGTGAGATCGGCTGGTGGGTTCGACACGTCCGCGCTGACGCCGGAGGAGACCGCCGAGGAGTGCTCGACCACGCGTACGCCCTCGGTCGGCGCGGTCTCTGACGACCTACGCGCGCGGGTGGCCCCACCGCCCTATCCTCGGACTCGGGAGCCCATCCCCCGCGACCCTCGAGGAGGGCGGCATGGCCGAGTCCAGCAGCGGGCCCGATCACGGGCAGGAGCGTGGGCAGAAGCGCGGGCCCGAACGCGGGGCGGACGACGACGCGAAGGCGCCGAGGACCGCCCCGACGAGTGCGCCCGGCCGTCCAGACCGTCCAGACCGTCCAGACCGTCCAGACCGTCCAGACCGGCCCAACCTTTCCGGCCCGACGAGCCGCGCGGAGCGCCGAAAAGTCCTCGTCCGCCGCCCCCTCCTCGATCGGTACGGACTCGTCCTCGTCCTCGTGCTGGCCACGATCGCCGTCCAAGGACTCGTCGACACCCGTGGCTCGGTCGTCGCCCAGCTCTTCGCGCACGCGATCAGTGGCCTGGCGCTCGTCGCGGCCGCCCGTGCGTCAGGGTTGCGACGTCGCTGGCGTCGGGCCGTCAACGTCCTCGTCGCCGCGGTCCTCATCCTCAGCGTCGCGACGTTGACCTACCGTCGCGCCGACGGCACCCAGACGGTGCCCCCCGAGACGGTGTGGCTGCTCGCCGCCGCGCTGACGCCGGTGCTCATCGCCCGACGGGTGCTGCAGCACACGGTGGTCACCGTCCAGACCATCATGGGCTCGGTCGCTGCCTACCTCCAGATCGCCGTGACCTATGCCTTCCTCTTCCAGACCCTCGATGCGTTCACGTCGACCCCGTTCTTCGGTGAGGACGTGCCGACGACGACGTACATGTACTTCAGCCTCGTGACGATCTCGACGGTCGGTTTCGGTGACGTCGCAGCAGTGACGGATCTCGGGCGGATGGCCGCGGCGAGTGAGGCCGTCATCGGCCAGGTCTACCTCGTCACCTTCGTCGCGCTCATCGTCGCTCGCTTCGCGGCGGGTATGCCGCGTGCCTCGGCCGCTGTCGGCGCCGGCGGGGTGCCGGGCGGGGCCCGGGCCCCTCGCACCCTCTTCGAGGCGTTGGACTCGTCGAGGACGCAGCAGCCGCCTCCCGAGGGCGAGCCGGAGGAGCCGGAGGACGGCCCACCGGGCAGGCCCGGTGCCGAGGGCTCGGCCTAGCATCGGCGCATGTCCGACGTTCCCGACGTGCCCGACGTGCCCGACGTGCCCGACGTGCCCGACGTTCTCGACCGGATCGCGGCGACCGCTACGACGGGTACGACCGATGCGACCGATGCGCCGGCGGTGCGTGATGCCACGCCCGGCGACGCCGCCGCGTGCGCTGCGATCTACGCCCCCTACGTCACCGGCACGACGGTCACCTTCGAGACGGAGCCGCCGGACGTCGCCGAGATGGAGCGCCGGATCGCCAAGGCGCAGGCGCGGCACGCCTTCCTCGTGCTCGAGGACGCGGGCGAGGTCGTCGGCTACGCGTATGCCGGACCGTTCAAGGAGCGGGCGGCGTACCGGTGGTCGTGCGAGGTGTCGGTCTACCTCGCGGGCGACCAGCGCGGTCGCGGCGGCGGGCGGCGGCTCTACGAGGCGCTGCTCGAGCGGCTCACGGCCCGCGGCTACCGGATGGCCGCGGCCGGGATGACCCAGCCCAACGAGGCGAGCGGCCGGCTGCACGCGGCGATGGGCTTCGAGCCGGTCGGCACCTACCGCGACATCGGCTGGAAGTTCGGCGCCTCGCACGACGTCGCGTGGGTCCAGCGACCCCTCGGCGACCCGCTCCCGTCCGGGGGTGGCGCCGAGAACCCGCCCGAGCCCACCTGACCGGCGAGCGCCGGTGCCCACCTGACCGGCCTACGCCGATGCCCATCCGACCTGGCCCAGTCGAGTGAGCGCTCCGTCCCAGTCGAGTGAGCGCCCCGCCACAGGTGGTCTGTGACGGGGCGCTCACTCGACTGTTACCGGGCGCTCACTCGACGGTGGGGTGTCAGGGGAGGGCGGGGTAGTCCGTGTAGCCCTCGGCGCCGCCGCCGTAGAAGGTGGCGGAGTTCGGCTCGTTGAGCGGGGCGCCCTCGCGCCAGCGACGGACGAGGTCCGGGTTGGCGAGGAACTCGCGCCCCACGGCGACGAGGTCACCGAGGTCGCGCTCGAGGATGTCCTCGACGTCGGCCAGCTCGGTGACCTTGCCGAAGCCGGTGTTGAGGATGACCGGGCCGTCGAAACGCTTGCGCAGATCGCGGACGAGGTCGGACTCCGGGTCGCCGAGGATGCTGAGGTAGGCGAGCCCGAGCGGGGCGATGCCCTCGACGAGCGACTCGTAGGTCGCGGCCGTCTCGGCCTCGTCCTCCTCGAGGACGCCCTGGATGTTGTGCGCGGGCGAGATGCGGATGCCGACGCGGTCGGCGCCGATCGCCTCGGCCACGGCCTTCGTGATCTCGACGGTCAGGCGGGCGCGGTTCTCGGGCGACCCGCCGTAGGAGTCGGTGCGCTCGTTGCTCGACGGCGCGAGGAACTGGTGCGGCAGGTAGCCGTTCGCGGCGTGCACCTCGACGCCGTCGAGCCCGGCCGCGACGGCCTGGCGCGCTGCGTGGACGAACTCCGCCACGAGCGCGGGGATCTCGTCGGTCTCCAGGGCCCGCGGGACGGCATACGCCTGCTGGCCGTTCGGGGTCACGATCTCGCCGGGCGCGGCGATGGCGCTCGGCGCCACGCTCTCGAGGCCGCCCTTGTTGTCGGGGTGGGCGATGCGGCCGGCGTGCATGAGCTGGACGACCACGCGGCCGTCGCCCTCGTGCACGGCATCGGCGACGAGGCGCCAGCCGGCGACCTGCTCGTCGGAGTGCATGCCGGGGGTGTCGAGGTAGCCCTGCCCGACGGCGCTCGGCTGGGTGCCCTCGGTGATGATGAGGCCGGCGCTCGCGCGCTGGCCGTAGTACTCGGCGTTGAGCTCGGTCGGTGCCTGGCCCTCGCCCGCGCGGTTGCGGGTCAGCGGGGCCATGACGAAGCGCTGGGGAAGGTCCCAGCGGCCGATGCGGATGCTCTCGAAGGCCGTGGACACAGGCCTGCTCCTCACGTCTAGGGGACTGTCGGTGGCGGTTGGCGGCCCCCACCGTCTATCGGTGGAGCCTTCAACTACCTAGGCGACAAGGAGGGCAGGCGGTCGATCATTCCCGTGTGTCCAGGGTTGCGCGTGTGGGGGATCCCACGCGGGCCGGAGGGTTCGGGTGGGTATGCCGAAGGGGAGGATGCGCAGGCATCCTCCCCTTCGTACGCGCTCAGCTCGTGGAGAACTCCGCGGTGGTCGTCGCGGAGGTCGTCGAGATGACGACCCGGTGGGTCACGGCACGTAGATGTACTTCATGCCGGGACCGTCGGTCAGCGTGCGCGTGTTGTAGTTGTACGCACCGGCGAGGGCGTTCATCTCGATGATCGTCACCTCGTTGCCGTTGACCGCGGTCACCCAGGCGACGTGGCCGACGCTCGAGGAGCCGTGGACGCCGGGCTGCATGACGAGGATCGACCGCGTGCGCGGCGTGCCCGTCACGGTGTAGCCCGCGGATGCTGCGCCCGAGGCCCACGCCATGGCGTTGCCGGTCCAGCCGCCGGGGTAGTAGCCCTCGGACTGGTACCACTTGTTGAGGGCGCCCCAGGTGCACTGGCCCGCGGTGGCCCAGTTGGAGGAGGCGCGCACGCCGGACGAGGCGCTCGGTGTCGTGGAGTTGACGCTCGCCTTCGCCGACGACGTGCTCGTCGTCAGCGTGGCGCGGGTCAGGTCGCGGGAGGCGCGCTGGGAGGCGGTCTTGCGCTGGGCGGCGGCCTGGGCTGCGGCCTTGGCGGCAGCCCGCTCGGACTTGACCTGGACGTCCTCGATGACCTGCGGCTTGGCCGGCGCGACGCGGTGGGCGACGGCCTTCTGCGCGGCCGGGGCGAAGCCGATCTTCGACAGCGCGGTCGACGCGGCCGGGGTGGCAGCCGTGGCCGGACCGACAGCGGCGGGAGCCGCGGCGTCGACACCGGCAGCAGCCGCGACGTCGCCCGAGTTGGGCGACAGGGTGTCGGCGCTCGCCGGGTTGGCGAAGGTGGCGACCAGGCCACCGGTGGCGGCGACGACGGCGCCCGCCTTCATGGCCGGCTGAGCCGACTCACGGGCGAGGAGCTTGAGTTCGTTGAGGGGGTTGTGGCGGCCTGGCGCACGATGGCGACCGCGGATGTTCTCAGTGTTCACGCGTGTTACCTCTCCGCGCCTACGAAGTTAGCTGTCGGGTTCGGGCGGAAAGGTGCCCGGGCCACCCCCGCCCCGCGATGCTCGCGTGGCGGGTGGGTCTTCACCCCAAGGACGTCCGAAGTCGTTGCGTAGGACGTCCGGAGAAACGTGTGGTTCCTCCGCTCCTGTCACAAGGTTCGATCTCTCTCGTCAGGCGGTGACAGGACTAGGCGGTCCACCTCGCGAGAGCCCGGCCAGGTGGCCGAACTCCCGGAAGACTAGACGAGGCGGCTGGCAAATGTCACGCCACGGTAACGACGACGCGCGCCGATCGCCCCTGAATGTCCGAAGTGCCCGTCTATACCAACGCTTTACCTTCAGCTGGGTGAGACGTGGATCACATCCGGAGGGGGTCCTCGACAAGCCCCCCACGGGTATGCCGCGGGGTCCCTCGGTGGGGACCCCGCGGCATACGCCGGGCTGAAGTGGCTCGAGTGTGGCTCGAGCGAGGCTCGACTGCGGGTCGGGCCGGGCGCGGTCCCGGAGCGGTCGTCAGGCGGCGCGCGAGAGGTGGCCGAAGACCACGACGTTGTCGCGGTACTCGTTGCGGCTGTCGGTCGGCCCGCCACACGTCACGAGGCGGATCTCGGCCTGGGTGAAGTCGCCCTTGTAGACGAGCTCGGTCGGGAACTGGGACTTCTTGTAGGCCGCGACCTTGTCGACGGTGAAGGTCAGGTGCGACCCGTCCCGGCGCGACACCTTGACGACGTCACCGGCCCTGACCTTGCCCAGCTCGTAGAAGATGCCCGGGACGCCCGAGGGGGTGTCGACGTGTGCGGCGAGGACCGACGGGCCGAGCTGGCCGGGCGTGGGGCCGGCGTCGTAGATCCCGACCTCCTGGGCCGTGCCCGGCACGGAGATCGTGCCATCGGCCTGGATGCCGAGCCGGACGAAGTGCGAGGAGCGCACCCCGATCGACGGGATCTCGATCGACGTCGGCTCGGACGCCTCGAGGAAGTCACCGATGCCGACGGTGCCCGGCGCGGCGCCGGCCGTCCTGCCCGCCGCCGGTGTCCCACCCTGACCGGGGGACGCCGACGGGCTGGACGAGGACGGGCCGGGCGTCGCGGGGGCGCTGGCCGTGGCGACCCCGCCCGCCGCGGGCTGCGGCGGGCCGGGGGTCCCCGAGCTCCCTCTGAGGCCGACCACGAGCGCGACGATCCCGATGACGACGAGCACTGCCGTGACCGCCAGCGCCGCCGTCACGCCCGCGCTGATGCGGCGGGTGCTGCGTTTGCCGGTGGGCGACGTCGGCTCGGGCGTGGAGCCGGTCGGTGCGCTCATGGTCGGGTCACTCCCGGTCGGTCGTGTCGGTGTCGGTCGCTCGGTGTCGGTCGCTCAGGCGCGCGAGCGGGTGCGACGGGCGGCGAAGGCGCCGGTCCCGGCCGCGGCGAGCAGGGCGCCAGCACCGACGAGCATGAGGGCCTCGTTCTGGCCACCGCTCTTGAGGCCGTCAGCGGCCTGGCCGCCGCCGGTGTGCATGCCGCCGGCCGGGGCGACGCGCAGCGCGCCACACAGGGCCGGGTCGGTGGCCTCGGTCGGGAGCGACGGCATGAGGTCGCTCTTCGTGGCACCGGAGTACTTGCCGTCTTTGTTGTAGTCGACACCGTGGATGACGACGACGGACTGGCCGGCCGAGATCGCCTTCGCGACGCCGCTCGAGACCTTGATGCTGCCGCGCTGGTAGGCGATCTTGCCGCCGGGCGCCGTGCTGAAGCGGTCGATCGCGAGGCCCGACTTCGGGCTCGTGTCACCGGTCTTGGTCAGCGACACGACGATGTCGCCGTAGGCCGGTCCGCCCTCGGTCGTGTTGAGGTGGCCGTCGCCGTTCTTGTCGTCGGACTGGACCGGGCACTCGTGGCGGGCCTCGGCGCCGAAGTGGATGTGCGCGGCGTGCGGGTTGTCGGGGAGCAGGCCGTTGGCGGCCATCGTCACGGTGATCGTGTTGCCCGTGACCTCGACCATGGCGGTACCGCTGCCGTCGACACCGTTGCCGGCGACGGGCTTGAGGTTGGCGCTGACCCAGGCGTCCGCGGCGAAGGCCGGGCCGACGCTGAGGGCCATGGCGGCGGCAGCAGCGAGGCTGGCGCCGGCGATCCGAGTGGTGGTGGTGCGCATCTGTGTTCCTCCTTGACGAGGAGACAAACCGTCCATCCTGCTCTGCTTCAGACGGGGGGTCGTCGTCGACCGTCTCCGGGCGGGGGTTCGCCGCAGGCAGGACCACTGGATTGGGGTTCCACCGAAATTTCTTCGATGGAGGCGCGCCGTGGCGCGCCCCACGGGTCTTCACTGGAGGGAGCGGGCGCGCGCCGCCCGACCGCTAACCCCCTCACGGAAGGACACATCGTGCTCCAGGACTCCCACGCCTTCGGCGGCTTCTCCGTCGACGACGTCGCCGCCGCCCGGGCGTTCTACGCCGACACCCTCGGCCTGCGCGTCACCGAGGAGAACGGCATGCTGACGCTCCACCTCGCCGGCGAGGGTGGCGAGCGTCCCACGCTCGTCTACCCGAAGCCGAACCACGAGCCGGCGTCGTTCACGATCCTCAACTTCCCGGTCGACGACATCGAGGCCGCGGTCGACGAGCTGACCGCGAAGGGTGTCATCTTCGAGACGTATGCGGGGACGCCGATGGAGACCGATGCCAAGGGGGTCTTCCGCAAGGGAGGACCGCTCATCGCGTGGTTCACCGACCCGGCCCGCAACGTCCTCGCGGTCATCGAGGCACCCGGCCCCGGCTGATCCGCGGCGGGCAGCGTGTCAGGCGTCGTGGCCCTCGGAGACGGCCGCGCGGCGCTTGAGGCAGAGCTCGGTGATCTCGGAGACGAGCTCGAGCGGGACCGGTCGGCTGATCGGGAAACGCACGGTGTCCTTGGCGCGCCGGTAGGGGCCGATCGCTTCCTCGAACTGCGCGTCACCCGTCGGGACGGGGTAGAGGCCGACGTGGTTCTTCCAGCCGGCGTAGTAGATGAGGGGCTTGCCGTCGACGGTGAACGTCGCCATGCCGTAGCTGATCTTCTCGCCCGCGTGAGGGGCTACCTCGCGGATCGTGCGGCGGACCCCCGCAAGCTGAGTTCGCGTCTCCTCGGGGTAGGAGGCGATGTAATCATCGACTGACGCAAATCTCGGGGCCAATCCTGGTCCTCACTTCAGTTCCGGACCGGTCGTTGGAGGGGGTGACTCGACTGTATTGGGCGAAACGGACGACTGCAAAGTAAGTACACGTTTAGTGACCAAACGGTCACAAAACTACAAAAGCTGAATGGGACCGACGATCTCGCCGCAAGACGTGCTGACGCCGAGTCCAGGGTGTCTGGGGCCCTGACGTTCGAAGGCCCTGACGCTCGAAGGTGCTGGCGTTGGAGCCGATGTCCGGTCAGACCTCGGCTCAGACGTCGACCCAGGCCTCACCGGCGAGGACCCGGCCGACGACGCCCTCGGGTCGGCGGCCGAGAAGGGTCGCGACCGCGAAGTCGGCGGCCAGGCCGTCGAAGACGCCGTGGCGCCGGAGCATCGCGTGCTTGCCCCCCTCGACGGTGACGTAGCCGACCTCGGCGGTGCGGGCGAGGTCGCGGGCCACCGCCGCGGAGCTCGTCGGTCGGGCGATGCGGTCGTCGTCTCCGTGGACGACGAGGACGCGTCGCCCGGTCAGGTCGAGGTGCCCCTCGGTCGGGTAGACCCACGGGTTGAGCGCGACGGCGCTGACGACGGGGTCCTCGCCGGCCGCGAGCAGCGCGGCGCGACCGCCGAGCGAGTGACCGACGAGGCAGACGGGCAGGTCGGGACCGAAGCGGTCGGCGACCTCGCCGAGGGCCCAGCGCACGTCGTCGACCGGGGTGTGGTGGGCGTCCCAGCCGCGCGTCGAGTTGAGCAGGCGCAGCACGGCGAGCTCGCCCTTCGCGGCGCGCGCGATGCGGCCCGCGATCGGCACCATCCGCAGGACCGACAGCTGGGTCGGGCTGACGCGCATCGGTGTGCGCCGCGCCGCGCCGCCGTGGAGCACGAGGACGATGCCGCGGGGCGCGCTCGGGGCCGCGGTGTCGATGAGCCGGGCGTGCGTCACGTCTCGCTCCTGGTCCGCAGCTGGGTATGCCGTGTGCTCGGGTTCGCGGGTCACGTGCGGTCTTCGGAGCGCGAGCGTCAACGGCTTGGTGCCCTCACGGCATACCCGTTCGGTGTCGCCGGTCGGCCACTGTCCAGGGTTGGTGAGGCTGGGTCAGGGGCGCAGCAGGACCTTGATCGCACGCCGCTCGTCCATGGCGCGGTAGCCCTCGGCGACCTCGTCGAGGGGAAGCGTCAGGTCGAAGACCCGGCCCGGGTCGATGCGGCCGTCGAGGACGCGCCCCAGCAGGTCGGGCAGGTAGGTGCGCACGGGAGCCATGCCACCGGCGAGACCGACGTTGCGGACGAACATCTGCCGGACGGGCAGCTCGACGCCGTGCGGGGCGCCGACGAAGCCGACGGTCGAGCCGGGGCGGCCGATGCGGAAGGCGGTCTTCATCGACTGGTCGGTGCCGACGCACTCGAGCACCGAGTCGGCGCCGATGCCGCCGGTCAGCTCCATGACGGCCTCGACACCGGCGTCGTCGCGCTCGGCGATGACGTGGGTGGCGCCGAACTCGCGGGCCAGCGCCTGGCGCGGCTCGTGGCGCGACATCGCGACAATGCGCTCGGCGCCGAGCTCCTTGGCGGCGATGACGCCGCAGAGGCCGACGGCCCCGTCACCGATGACGACGGCGGTGCCGCCGGGCTGCACGCGCGAGGACACGGCGGCGTGCCAGCCGGTGGCCATGACGTCGGAGAGCGTGAGCAGCGAGGGGAGCATCGCGTCGTCGGGCATCCCATCGGTGGCGACGAGGCTGCCGTCCGCCTGGTTGACGCGGACGAGCTCTGCCTGGCCGCTCTCGGTCCAGCCCTGGTGGTCGCACACCGACGTCATGCCGGCGAGGCAGTGCGGGCACGTGTTGTCGCAGTGGACGAAGGGGATGACGACGAAGTCGCCCTTCCTGATCTGCCGGACGCCGGGGCCGATCTCCTCGACGATGCCGACGGCCTCGTGGCCGATCGTGGAGCCGGCCGTGATCGGGTTGGCGCCGCGGTAGGGCCAGAGGTCCGAGCCGCAGATGCAGCCGGCCACGACCCGGACGATGGCGTCGGTCGGCGCCTCGATCGTCGGGTCGGGGACGTCGGTCAGGCGGATGTCACCGGGGGAATGGATCGTCGTCGCGCGCATGGGCCCATCCTTGTCCTGCCGGTGGCCCGACCCCAAACATTCGACGTCAAACCCTGGACGTCAAACCCTGGACGTCAAAGGCTGGACGTCAAAGGCTGGACGTCAAAGGCTGGACGTTCCCTCGCGCTCAGCCGCGGGAGCGCAGGCGCAGGTTGGGCAGGCCGGGGGCGGGGAGGGTGTGGTCCCAGGCGTCGGGGAAGGTGCCGTAGCGCGCGCCGGGTGCCGCGGCGGCATACGACCCCTCCTCGCGCGGCGACCGCTCGCGCTGCCAGTCCTCGCGGAAGCCGACGACGTCGTCGTGGCTGCGGCCGATGAAGTTCCACCACATGACGATCTGCTCGCCGAAGGGTGTGCCGCCGAGGACGAGGAGGCGCGCGGGCCCGTCGGGGCCGGCCTCGACGGTGATGCGGCTGGTGCCGGTGCCCATGAAGGCGATCTCACCGGGCTTGGCGGTGACGTCGCCGACCGTGAGCATGCCTGTGTCGCAGAGCAGTCCGTGTTCGTGCTCGGGATCGACGTCGATGTCGAGAGAGGTGCCAGCGGCGAGCGTCACCTCGGCGCCGACGAGGTCGGAGAACATCGTGACCGGTGAGGTCTGGCCGAGGAGGGTGCCGAGGAAGACGAGGACCCGCGCGCCGTCGACCTCCGTGACCGGCGGCGCGTAGTGCTCGAAGCCCGGCTGCGTGCTGCGGTCGGACTCCGGGAGTGCGACCCACAGCTGTGCGCCGTGGAGCACCGTCGTCTCGGGGGTGGAGTACTCCGAGTGCGCGATGCCCGAGCCTGCGGTCATGATGTTGAGCTCGCCGGGTCGGACGAAGGCGTGCGCGCCGGTGGTGTCGCGGTGCTCGACCTCGCCGGTGAAGAGCCACGACACCGTCTGCAGGCCGGTGTGCGGGTGGCCGGGCACGACCATGCCGCCGGTCTGCGAGACGTCGTCGGGGCCGTAGTGGTCGACGAAGCACCACGCCCCGATGAGCGATCGCTCGCTCTGCGGGAGGCTGCGACGGACTGGCATCGCTCGCGGGCCGCCGAGCGGCACCTCGCGGTAGGGCAGGACGATGGCGGTCGAGGGGGTCGGGTCGTCGCCGCAGACGACCTCGGCAGGGTGGCGGTCGGGGTTGCTCACCCGTTCAGGCTAGGCCCGGAGGGCGCTCTGGTTGCAGGTCCGGTTGCTAGGTTGCCCCGCATGACCGACCCGGCTGCCACCACTCCCGGCGGCGTTCCCGCCACCGCGGCCGATCTCGGACCCGGCCGGGGCCGCTGGTCGGCGTGGCGCGTCGTGTGGTGGTTCGGCTTCGTCAGCCTGGCCGCGGACATGGTCTACGAGGGCGCGCGCTCGATGTACGGCCCGCTCCTCGCCTCGCTCGGCGCGACCGCGCTCGTCGTCGGGCTCGTCACCGGTGCGGGGGAGGCGATGGCGCTCGTGCTGCGCCTCGTCTTCGGGCCGCTCGCCGACCGGACCGGGCGCTACTGGGGGCTGACGATCCTCGGCTACGGCCTCACCGCCGTCTGCGTGCCGTTGCTCGCCGTGACGCCCTTCGTCGGCGGGGCGGGCCTCGCGCTCGCGGCCGTCCTCATCCTCCTCGAGCGCTCCGGCAAGGCCGTGCGCAGCCCGTCGAAGTCCGCGCTGCTCGCGCACGTCGCGTCGGCGGTCGGACGTGGCCGCGGCTTCGGCGTCCACAAGGCGCTCGACCAGGTGGGGGCCTTCGCCGGACCGCTCGTCGTCGCCGGCGTCATCGCGGCCACCGGCGCGATCTGGCCGAGCATGGCCGTCCTCGCGATCCCCGGCACGGCGGCGATGCTGCTCCTCGCCGTCATCCGCTCCCGCGTGCCCGATCCGTCGGTCTACGACGTCGAGACCACGACCGCGCCGAAGAGCCTTGCAACGCAGTCGGTCCCGGGTGGTGGCGCGGTTCGTGGTGGGCTGCGGGGGTGGGTCGCCGATGCCGTCGGGTCGGGTCTGCCGCGCGAGTTCTTCGGCTATGCGCTCGCCGCCGGTCTCATGACCGGTGGCCTCGTCACCTTCGGGATCATCGGCTACCACCTCACCGTGGAGGGGCTCGTCCCCGTCGCCACGGTCCCGGTCGTCTATGCCGGCGCGATGGGAGTCGAGGCGCTCGCAGCCCTCGGGGTGGGCCTCGTCTACGACCGCCGCGGCGGCGCCGTGCTGTATGCCGTGCCGGTGCTCGTCGCGCTCGTGCCCCCGCTCGCGCTGTCGGGCTCGGTCGTGCTCTCCCTCGTCGGGGTCGCCGTCTGGGGCCTGGCGTACGGCGTGCAGGACTCGACGGTGAAGGCGCTCGTCGCGGAGGTCGTGGAGGCACCGCGGCGCGCGACGGCATACGGCGTCTTCGCGGGGGTGCAGGGGGCGTTCGCGATCGTCGGCGGGCTCGTGGCCGGCTGGCTCTACGACCGCTCGCTCCCGTCGCTGGTCGCCGTTGTTGCCGTCAGCCAGCTCGTAGCGCTGGTCCTCCTCAACCGCACCGTCCGCTCCCTCCGCCACCACCCCGTCGAGTGAGCGCTCCGTAACACTCGAGTGAGCGCGCCGCCCCAGCCGTCGCGGGGCCACTGCGACCGCGCGCTCACCCGAGTGGGACTGTGCGCTCACTCGAGTGGCCCCGTCGTCCCACCCAGACGCCCACCCTCACACTCGAGTGGCCCCGTCGTCACGGGACGACGGGGCCACTCGAGTGTGATCCGCGGGTGCGGGGTCGGTCAGCTGACGGCGTCGAGGGCGTCGACGACGCCCTCACCGAAGAAGCTGTTGTCCTCGACCGGGCCGACGCAGACCGGGCCACCGGTCGCGGCGCCGCACGCCTTGTCGTCGGCCTGCTCGCGCAGCTTGTCGATCATCTGCGCCGGCGTCCACGTCGGGTGGACCGACTTCATCAGCGCGAGCACACCGGCGACGTGCGGGGAGGCCATGGAGGTGCCGCTCTTCGTGCCGTAGCCGTTGTTCGTGACGATCGTCGAGAGGATCGTCGAGCCGGGTGCCGCGACGTCGATCTTGCCGAGGCCGCGGTTGCTGAAGCTCGACAGGCGGCTGGTCTGGCTGCCCGTGGGCACGCTCTGCATCGACGACACGGTCACGACGCCGTCGAGCTCGGTCGGGATGTCCTCGCACCCGCTGTTGAGGGTGCGCGTGACGAAGCCGGAGGCCGGCTGGTCGTCGGGGCTCGTCGAGTCCTTGAACGAGGACTTGTCCGACAGGTCGTGTGCCGAGTTGCCGGCCGCGGCCGCGTGCACGACACCCTGCTTCGTCGACCACGTCACCGCGCGACGGACGGCCTCCTTGGCGGCGAACTGGTCGGGCTGGTCCTCGCAGTAGAACTCGAACGGGTCGACGTAGTAGCTGTTGTTCGTCACGTCCATGTGCTTGAGTCCGGCCCAGATGAAGCCGCACACGGCGTACTCCGGGTAGATGAAGCCGGCGTCGTTGACGACCTTGACCGCAGCCATCCGCACGTTCGGGGCGACGCCGACGATGCCGACGCCGTTGCGGGCCGCGGCGATCGTGCCGGCCACGTGGGTGCCGTGGTCGCTCGTCGTCGGGTACCAGCCGGTGGCCGAGAGGTCGGGCCGACCGGCGTCGGTGCAGTTGACCGAGTCGGCGACGTCGATGTTGGCGGCGAGGTCGGGGTGGTCGGGGTCGATGCCGCTGTCGAGGACGCCGACGAGCACGTTGCGGGAGCCGTCGGTGATGGCACGGGCCTGGTCGGCCTTGATCATCCGCATGTCCCACTGCTCGGCCTCGCGCGGGTCGCTGGCTGCTGCCGGCGACGCGTCGGACTCGAGGTCGCCGTTGTCGGCCTTCTTCGCGCCCTGCTTGTAGCCGGACGCGCCGCGGCCCCAGGACGCCCCCGCGACCTCGGGCGTGCCCTCGGAGACGGCGACGGTGCGGGTCGCGCCGACGGAGTCGACGGCGTTGCCACCCTGCGCGACGACGTCGGCGCGGAAGGTCGAGACCTTGGAGTGCGCGATGACGACGCCGATCTGCGGCCACGACTGGACGACGACGCCGCCCGCGGCCCTGACCGCGGTCTCGACGAGACGCGTCTGGCCGGGGTTGGCGATGCGCGCGTTGACGACGTAGCTCATGAGCTGGCCGTCGGGGGCGTTGATGGTGACCGGCGTCGAGACCGGCTCGGCGGTGGTCGCGTTGGTCGAGGCGACGGCGACGCCACCGATCGCGGCGGTGGAGGCGAGGGCGAGCGACGCGACGGCAACGATGCCGCGTCTGGTCAGGCTGGGATGACGCATGTGTGAGCTCCTGTGGTGTGAGGAACAAAAGGCAGCGCCCTGGGTCGGGCGCGTCCCCACATCATTGGGGGCTTCCGGTGAGTCCGCTCGTCGAGAGACGTCACGGGCTCCTGACTCCCGGCTGACGCTCGCACCGGGAGGCCCCGGTCGGGTCAGGCCATCAGTCCGCCTCGACCGGCCGGGTGAGCGGGGCGAGGGCGATGAGGAGCACGAGCGAGGCGAGCGGGCCCAGGCCCCAGGGCAGCAGCATGATCCCGACCGAGACGGCCGCGAGGGCGAGAGAGCCGACGGGCAGGCGCCCCTCGACGGTGAGGGCCACGAGCACCATCGCGAGGGCCACGGCCGTCAGGACGCCGCCGCCCGAGGAGAGCGCGGCCGGCGCCTCGTGGCCGATGAGACCCGTGACCTGACCGATCCAGACGGTGGCCGTCGCGCCGGCCCCGAACGCCGCGAGCAGCGCCGTCGGCACCGCGAGGGGGAGGTGGCGCAGCCGGGCGCCGAGGCCCACGGTCAGCCACGCGAAGCTCGCCACCGACAGGACGAGGAGCACGCCCGCGGCCACCGACAGGGCGCCCTGGTCGCGGGCGGCGGCGACCCCGCCGAGCCCACCGAGACCGCGGAGCCCGTCGAGGGAGTCGAGCCCGTCGACCCAGTCGAGGATGCCGTGGGTGAAGAGCAGGAGCGGTGCGAGCAGCGCCAGGAGCGGCACGCGGTCCGTCGCCTCCCGCGAGCCCGGGAGGGTGGTCGTACGCGTCGTCACCCGCTCGCGTGCCGGCGCGGTCACGGGGGTGGTGGAGGTGGCGGACGGGGGAGGGGTGCGGTGCGTCCTCGGTGGCGTGACGGCATACGCGGCCGGTGCGGTGTGGGCTCTCGGGGAGCCGGCGGCGCGGGCCGGGGAGAGCGTGCTCGTCGTCATGCCTCCAGCGTGGCGGTCGGTGGTGACGCTGCCCATCGGGGTCGACCCCGAGCCGTCCCCGAGCGGTCCCTGAGAGCGGTCGGGTGGACGCGCGCGCCTTTTTGTCCATTTCGGAGACTTTGACCCTCTTTGGGTCGTACCGTGCGTTTGTGGGGTCGAGGTCAGGGTCGACCCCGTCGAGGCTCTGGTCAAAGGGGTAGACATGTCGGTGCGCTTCAATGCTCCTCCGGGATGGCCGGTTCCGTCGTCGTCGTGGGCTCCGGGTGACGACTGGATGCCGGACCCCAGCTGGCCGACGCCGCCGCGCGGCTGGACCTTCTGGGTCGTCGAGCAGCGCGCCGCCGGCACCATGGGCGAGGCCGGCACGCCGCGCTTCGGCTCGCCGCCCCGCACGACCGCCGCCACCTCCGGCGCCTATGGCACCGACCGCGGGAGCTGGCTCGCCGGGCTGCGCGCCCGCGCCTCGTCCGACGCCCTCGAGGTGGCGACCTCGCCCGGCCAGACGGTCGAGCCGGTCGCGACGCGCGCCGTGGCCGAGAGCTCGTGGGAGCTCGACGGCCTGCTGACCTCTGCAGGCCGGCTGGACATCTGAGGTGGACCTGCTGCTCAGGGTCGCACCGGAGGTGCGGCTCAGTTCCTCGACGTCCGGACTCCGCGCCCTGCTCGACGACACGGCCGGCACGCGCGTCGGCACCGGCGTCGGCGCCCGCACCGACGTCTCGGCCGTGTCCGATCGCGGCTCCGATGAGACGCTGAGCCTCGCCGAGCTCGAGGTGCGGTCGCGGCAGGCCCAGGAGTCCGGCGACCTCAACGCGCTGCGCTCGATCGAGGAGGCGCTCGTGGGCCTGCACCACGAGAACCACCCACCGCGTCGTCGGCCCGAGCCGCCCGAGACGGCGGCGCTGTCGGCCAAGGAGCGAAGCCTCCTCGAGCGCAAGGCCTTCAACGCTGCGCTGCCCCAGGTGTCGGTCTTCAAGCGGGCCGCCCGCTCCAAGGCCAAGGCGATCGCCGAGACCGAGGCGGACGGCTTCAGCCGCACCCTCGACGTCGCTCACGCCGTCGTCGCCCAGCACCGCGCTGCCGCGCTCGACGACCAGTGGAACGACCTCGCCGGGCACGACCGCTGCGCCGTCATCGCCGAGCTCGACGCCGACTTCGCCGCGGCGACGTGCGGATGCACGTGCGTCGACGCCGGGTGGGACGCCGAGACCTCGCGCGGCTACGTCACGATCGTGGCCCGCTACCCCTCGCTCGACATCGTCGCCGAGCGCGGCCCCGGCGTCTCGTCGAGCGGACGTCGGATGCTGCGCCGCCGCACCCGCTCCGAGCGCAACGCGCTCTACCTCGGCGGGCTGGCCTCGTTTGCCCTCGCCGCTGCACGGCGGGCGATCAGCATCGCCGTCGCGGCCGACGACATCCACCTCGTCATCGTGCGACCGACCGAGACGGGCGAGGGGCTCGAGCCGATCTACGTCGGCAGCTTGAGCCGGGAGGCGGTCACCCTGCGCCCGGCGCTCGCGGACCCGCTTCCGCTGCTGCTCGGGTCGGCGGAGCGACCGATGCAGTTCGACGGGCCGGCGCACGACCTCATGGCCGTGGCCCCCGACGCCGACGTCATGGAGATCGTGCGCGTGTGCGTCGACGCGCTCGGCGACGAGGCGCTCGACGGTCTGCTCGAGACCGGGCACGCCTGACCCGCGAACTCTGGCCTCTCGACGGGTGAGGACCCGCGAACTCTGGCCTCTCGACGGTTGGGGGGTGGTGGACTGGGTCGGAAGACGGGGGCTGCGCGAGCCGACCACGGCGGGGGCTCCGGCGCTACGCTGCGACAACGGGTGCGCGGACTTCTGGACCATCCCTCCACCGCGGGCCCGTCGATGCGCGATGATGCCCGGCGGGGAGGGCCACGAGGGGTGGCCGAGGGGGGCCGTGCTGTGACCGTGTGTTTCAACCCGCCGCCGGGGTGGCCGACGCCGCCCGCGACGTGGCTGCCGCCTGACGAGTGGCTGCCGGACCCCGAGTGGCCCGAGCCGCCGGCCGACTGGACGTTCTGGTCGGTGACTGCGCGGCAGCCGCGGGCCGGGTCGAGGCGTGCCGGGCGCGGCCGCCTGAGCGGGGTGTCCTTCCCCCTCGCGACCGTCGCCGCACAGTCGACGGTGTCGCTCGCCGCACTCTTTCCCGAGCGGGGTCGCCAGGGTGCGGCGTCGGCATACGGCAGCTCGACGGGGGCAGCCGGAGCGGCGACCAAGGCGGGCCGCGAGTACTACGAACCGCGCGGCTGGGGTGGCGGCTCGAGTGGCGGCGCGGGCTCGTCCGCCGTCGGCGGGTCGGTCCTCAACGGCTCCGTACCCACCGCGCCCGGGCGCCTTCTCGTGCAGGCGGATCCGGCCGTCGCCGACGCCGAGACGGGCCGGGCCGAGGAGGCAGAGAAGGCCGAGAAGGCCGAGAAGGCCGAGGTGACGCCGGGCATCCGGCTCTCACCGATCCTGCGGCTCGTCGCGCACCCCTCCGGGCTGCGCGTGCAGTTCCGGGTCGGTGGTCCGGTGGCGGCGGCGCTCGCCGAGGTCATGACGCCCGCCATCGAGGCGGCCACGCCCGGGCTCACCCCGACCCAGGGAACGTCGTCGGGGCGCGCGGCTCCCGGAGGCCCCGACCGCGGGGGACGAGGAGGGCGGCAGGGCCGGCTGCGTCTGCTCAGGCGCGGCCGGCACGAGGCGAGCGATCTGCCGACGGACACGTCTGCGGGTCGACGTGTCGGCGGACGCCCGGCGGTGCTCTCCGTCCGCGAGCTCGCGGGGCGGGCCCTCACGGCCCGTCGCGAGTCCGACCGCGAGGAGGCGCTCGCGGTCGACCGCGACCTGTGCTCCTTCCACCGTCAGCCGTTCAGCGCGATCCGACCGCCGGTCGTGACGCCACTCGCGCCCCTGACCGCGTCTGAGGTGGCAGCCGTCCGGCAGCAGGTTCTCGCCGCGACCGGGGCGACGGCCAAGGGGCTCTCGCGCTCGGAGAGCACGGAGCTCAAGGCGCTCGCTGCGGAGCGGGCGTCCGTCTTCGTCGACGCGAGCAACGTCGCGCGCCGGGTCCTCGCCGACCGACGGGAGGCGCTCGCGTCGGGCGCGTGGCAGCTCCTCGAGTCCCACGACCCGGCGGCGGTCGTGGCCGTCGTCGACGAGGCGTTGCGCCTGTCGGGCAGCGACGTCACCTGCCTCGACGCCGGGACCGACCCCGTGACGGAACGCGCCTACGTCACCGTCCTCGTGCGCTTCGCGACCATCGGCATCGTCGCCGAGGAGGGCCGCGAGGTCGCCCCGTCGGGGCGCACGTCGTGGCGGGCGCGCACGGCCTGGGAGCGCAACGGGGTGTATGCCGCCGGGCTGGCCGCCGTCGTCCTCGCCGCCGCCAAGCAGGTCGACAGCATCGCGCCGGCGACCGACGACGTGAACGTCGTCGTCGTGCGCCCCACCCGCAACGGCCGCGGCGTCGAGCCGGTCTATGTCGGGCGGCTCGACCGGGAGGACGTGTCGCTGCGCCATCCGGAGGCCGACCCGCTGCCGCTCGTCATCGGCTCGGCGGTGCCACACGGCATACGCGTCCACGGTCCGGAGCGCGAGGTCACCGCGCTCGAGCACGCCGTCGACGTCGACGGGGCGCTGCGCGAGATCGTCGACGCGTGCCGCGCCGCGGACGCGCAGGCCGCGTCGCTCCGCGAGGCGGCCCGGGCGCAGGCCGGCGGCGCCGTGCCTCCTGCCGGCTAGGGGTCCCGCGGGGCGGAGATCGCGCGGGCCAGAGATGTCGCGGGCCGGGGGTTGCGCGGGCTAGAGGTCGCGCCGGACGAGACGCCGCAGGGCGAGGGCCGCGACGGGCCGGTAGCCGACGACGGCGAAGGCCGGCCCGTCGATGACGAGCTCCGTCGTGCAGCCACCCGGTGCGGGCCGGACGACGTGGTCGAGGGTGGCGTGCACGGGGCCGAGGCGCACGTGCCAGCTCCACTCCATCGCCTCGGCGTCGACGGTCAGCACCTCGAACGGGACACGGACCCCGAGCGGGCCGACGACGAGACCGTTGAGCCCGGGGGAGATGCGCGGTGTCGCGGCGATGACCTCCTGGATCTGCGGCGACCACGTCGACCAGAGGTCGAGGTGCTCGTAGCGGGCCCAGGCGACGGCGGGGTCGGCCCCGCCGCTGGCCGTGATCGTCGCGCGCATCGCTCAGCTCTCTCGTCGGTCAGGCATGGTCGCTCCGGTGCCGTCAGGCGCTGTCGGGCCCGTGGCGGGCCCTGGAGCCGGCGCTGGAGCGGGCGCCGGAGCCGGCGCTGGTCCGTCGACGTTGACCGTCGGCGTGCCCGAACCGCAGCGCACGATGACGGCCCGTGACGTGCCGTCGCCCGGGTTGGACTCGCGGTGCACGGCGCCGGCCGGCACGCGGAGGAAGTCGCCGGGGCCGGCCTCGACGACGACCTCGCCGCCCGGACCGGACTCGAGCCGCATCCGACCCGAGACGACGTACAGGGTCGTGTCGTGGTCGCCGTGGTGGTGCCACCCGGAGACGGCGCCGGCCTCGGTGTCGACGGTGCCCGACCACATCGAGTCGGTGTGCAGGGCGACCTGCCGGCTCATCCCCGGCGTCGGGTCGGCCGGGCTGAGGGCGTCACCTGCGACGTGGCTGCACGGCTCGGCGGCGGCGGTCGGCAGGTCGGTGTGCTCGGTCATGCCCCCATCAAACCCCCACGGCTCTAGCCTTGTCGTGTCCTTGTATATGTCCTTGTTCGGGTCCGTCGGCGAGGTGAGGTGACGCATGGCAACCGGACGCTCGGGTCGGGTCGTCGTCGTGGGCGGCAGCATGGCCGGACTGCTCGCGGCGCGGGCGCTCGCCGACCACGCCGAGTCGGTCGTCGTGCTCGAGCGCGAGCACCTGCCCCGGGCCGTCGGCCCGCGCGGCCGCGTGCCGCAGGGGCGGCACCTGCACCTGCTCCTGTCGGCGGGCCTCGACCTGCTCCGCGCCTGGTTCCCCGGCATCGAGGACGAGCTCGAGGGCCACGGAGCCGTACGCGTCGACGGCACCGGCGCGTGGGTGCACCAGGGTGGCGCTTACCGTGCCCGCGGTGACTGGGGCCGACCCGCCATCTCGCAGACGCGCCCCCTGCTCGAGCACGTCGTGCGCGCACGGGTGGCGGCTCTACCCGGCGTCACCGTCGAGGACGGAGTGACCGTCGAGGGCGTCGTCCGGTCCGGGCGTCGCGTCACGGGTGTCGTCGTGGACGGGCAGGAACGGCCGGCTGACCTCGTCGTCGACTGCTCCGGGCGCAGCTCGCGCCTCGCGCACGACCTCGCGGCGTCGCACGTGCTCGACCCACCCGTGACCCATGTCGGGATCGACATCGGCTACGCGTCCTTCACGATGCGCCGGTCGCCGGACGACTTCGAGGGCCATTTCGTCGTGTGCATCGAGAACCCGGGCTCGTTCCGCGCCGGCGCCGTGCTGCCTGTCGAGGGGGACCGGTGGCAGGTGACGCTCGCCGGCGTCCACGGTGACGCTCCGCCGGCGGACGACGACGGCATCGCGGCGTTCGCGGCGAGCCTCCCGACCCCGGCGGTCGGCCAGCTCATCGCCCGGTGCGAGCGACTCTCGGAGGTGTCGACCTACCGCTTCCCGTCGAGCCAGCGACGGCACTACGAGAAGGTCCGCGACCTGCTCCCGGGGCTCGTCATGCTCGGCGATGCGTCGAGCAGCTTCGACCCGATCTACGGGCAGGGCATGACGTCATCGGCGCTCCAGGCAGCGGCGCTGGGCGAGGTCGCGTCGCGGGTGGGCGTCGGTTCGGACGATCTGCCGAAACGCTTCCACCGCAGGGCCGCTCGCATCATCGAGTCCCCGTGGCGGATCGCGGTCGGCGGAGATTTCGGCCACCCCGCGACTGAAGGGCCGCGGCCGCTCGGCACCGCCGAGGTCAACGGCTACCTCCAGCGCGTCATCCGCGCCTCGCACGCCTCGGTGCCCGTCGCGCGAGCCTTCAACCGGGTGCTCCAGCTCGCCGACCCGCCGACCTCGCTCGTCCACCCGGCGCTCGTCCTGAGAGTGCTGCGCGAGTCCCGCCGCTCGCCCGTCGCGACCGGCGCGGCGATCCGCCACCCCCGCATCGGGCCGGCCCAGGTCAGTTGAGTGCAGGTCGCCTGACTCCGGGCGCCCGCCACGCAGTCGCCTCTTCTTTGACAGGGTGGACGCATGAGGACCGACCACTTCATCCGATTCGAGCGCGTCGACTCCGTCGAGGAGACGCCCCGCGGGCTGCTCGCCCGACTGCACGGGGAGCAGCTGCGCATCGACGCGGTGCGCTCCGACGTGGTGCGCATCCAGCTGAGCCGAGGCGGCGTCTTCGACGAGAAGCCGACGTATGCCGTGTGCGTCGACCCGCTCGCTGCTCCGGATGGCGAGGGTGACGTCACATGGCGGGCCGAGCAGGCGGAGGGTGCGTGGCGACTCGTCACCGACGACCTCGTCGTGACGCTCTGGCTCGACCCCTTCCGCGTCGACGTGCACCGCGCCGACGGGTCGGTCGTCATCGAGTCGACGCCGGACTCGGAGGGCCGCTACTGGACCTACGCGACGCTCAACGACGCGTGGACGGCGCGCCGCCGGATCGGGCGCGACGACGCGATCTACGGCCTCGGCGAGAAGGGTGGTCACCACAACCGACGTGGCCGCGACTTCACGATGTGGAACACCGACGTCCTCAACGAGCACGCGACCGCGGAGTTCCGGGCGGGGCTCGACGCGGCCGACCCTCGCGCGGACATGGCGAGCATCGAGTTCGACCCCTACTACGTGACGATCCCGTTCTTCTACCAGCGCGACGCCGCCACCGGTGCCGCCGTCGGCTCGTTCGTCGACAACGGCTACCGCGGCGAGTACGAGTTCAGCCACGACGACGAGTACCGCGTCACCTTCCACGGCGGCCAGTGGACCGAGTACGTCTTCGCCGGCCCGTCGATGGCGAGCATCCTCGAGCGCTACACGTGGCTCACCGGCCGTGCGTCGCTGCCTCCGATCTGGGCGCTCGGCTACCACCACTGCCGCTGGCACGCCTACAAGCAGAAGGACGTCGAGGTCATCGCCAAGCGCTACCGCGACGACGAGTTCCCCTGCGACGCCATCTGGCTCGACATCGACTACATGGACGGCTACCGCGTCTTCACGTGGGACTCGGAGCGCTACCCGGACCCCGCCGGCATGCTCAAGGGCCTGGCCAACCAGGGCTTTCGGGTCATCTCGATCGTCGACCCGGGGGTCAAGCACGACCCCGGCTACGCGGTCTACGACGACGGGCTCGAGCAGGACGTCTTCTGCCGCACCGAGGGCGGTGACACCTACGTCGGCCAGGTCTGGCCGGGCAACACGGTCTTCCCGGACTTCGCGACGCCTGAGGCGCGGTCGTGGTGGGGCGCGCTCAACGCCACGCACGTCGAGTCGGGCCTGGCGGGCATCTGGAACGACATGAACGAGCCCGCGACCGGCGGGATCGCCCCGCAGGCGATGCTCTTCGACAAGGGGCGCGCCAAGCACGAGCGCTTCCACAACCAGTACGCCCTCCTCATGGCCATGGGCACCATCGAGGGACTGCGTGCCGCCCGACCGGAGGCGCGGACCTTCATCCTGTCGCGGGCCGGGTTCGCCGGCATCCAGCGCTACGCCGCGAACTGGATGGGCGACAACCAGGCCCGTTGGGACCACCTGTGGGTCAGCATGCCGATGGCGTGCGGCTTCGGCCTCTCGGGCCAGCCCTTCGTCGGCGCCGACATCGGCGGCTTCCAGGGTGACACGAACCCGGAGCTCTTCCTGCGCTGGATGCAGATGGGCGTGCTGACTCCCTTCTGCCGCAACCACTCCGAGACGAACAACATCGACCAGTACCCGTGGTCGTTCGGCCCCGAGATCCACGACCTCGCCCGCGAGGCCGTGCGGCTGCGCTACCGGCTCATGCCCTACATCTACTCGGCGTTCGTCCGCGCGACGGAGACGGGGGAGCCAGTACAGCGCCCGCTCGTCCTCGACCACCAGTACGACCCGAACGTCGTCGACCTCGACGACGAATACCTCTTCGGCCGCGACCTGCTCGTCGCGCCGGTGACGGAGCAGGGGCAGACCTCGCGCACTGTCTACCTCCCCGAGGGTGACTGGTACGACTGGCACACCGGCGAGCTGCACCCCGGCGGTCAGCGGATCACCGTCGAGACGCCGTTCGAGCGCATCCCGCTCTTCGCCCGGGCCGGCGCCGCGATCCCGATGTGGGCCGAGGCGCCGATGTCGACCGACGGCTACCGCCCCGATTCGGTCGAGCTGCACGTCTTCGACCCGGTCGTCGACGGCCGCTGGGAGTCGGTGCTCGTCGAGGACGACGGGCTGACCGTCGCAGGCGTTGACGATGCGGGGGACGCAGAGCGCCTCACGACGACCGTCGTCGTCGAGCGGGCCGCGGGCGAGGTGACCGTCGCCCACGAGACCGCCGGACCGGGGTATGCCGGTCACGCGCGCACCGGCTTCGACGTCGTGCGCCACAGCTGAGCCGAGCGGGGCGGTGCCGTTGGCTGGGACTGCAGCGAACGGCATACGCCCCCATCGGGTATGCCGTCGGGGCAGTCCGCTCGAGCGCCCATCTGAGCGCCCCTTGAGCGGGTGACCCCCGAACGGAAGACTGACGAGCATGGCTGACACGGCGGAGCGCGAGCAGGGCCAGAAGAGCGAGAGTCTGCTCACCGTCATCATCGCGCTGGCGATGAACGCCCTGATCGCCGTGGCGAAGTCGGTCGTCGCGATCATCACCGGGTCGGCGTCGATGGTCGCCGAGGCCGCCCACTCGTGGGCCGACGCGGGCAACGAGATCTTCCTGCTCATCGCGGAGCGTCGCGCCGGGCAGAAACGCGACACGACACACCCCTTCGGCTACGGGCGCGAGGCGTACGTGTGGTCGATGTTCGCGGCGTTCGGGCTGTTCGGCGCCGGTGCGGTCGTGTCGGTCTGGCACGGCATCTCGGTGCTCGGTCACGAGGAGCCGGAGACGTCGTACACCTGGGCGTACGCCGTGCTCGCCATCGCCTTCGTGCTCGAGAGCGTCTCGTTCGTCCAGGCGACGCGGCAGACGCGGTCCGAGGCGCGAGCCCTCGGCCTGCGGCCGCTGAAGTTCATCGCCAACACGTCGAACCCCACGCTGCGGGCGGTCTTCGCCGAGGACGCCGCAGCGCTCATCGGCCTGCTCATCGCGGGGCTCGGGATCTTCCTGCACCAGGTCACGGGCAACGCCGTCTGGGACGCGCTCGGGTCGATCCTCGTCGGCCTGCTGCTCGGCGTCGTCGCGATCTTCCTCATCAGCCGCAACCGTGACTACCTCGTCGGGCAGGCCGTGCGGCCGGAGCTGTGGGCGCGGGCGTTCGACGCCCTGCACGACAGCCCTGAAGTCGAGCGGATCACCTTCCTGCACCTCGAGTTCGTCGGGCCGGGTCGCGTCTTCCTCGTCGCCGCCGTCGACCTCACGGGTGACGACACCGAGTCCCAGGTGGCCGACCGTCTCGCGGCGCTCGGTCACGAGGTCGAGAAGCACGAGCTCGTCGAGCTCGCGATGATCACGCTGTCGCGGACGGACGCGCCGAGCCTCGAGCGCCCGACGGTCTCCTGACCTCGACCGCGGAGCCGACGCGGTCGGGCCGACCGATGTCGGTATGGCCGCCGCAGAGGCCTTGTCGTCTCATCAACCCCTAGGTAGAGTACGACTATGGCTCCGCGCATGACCATCGCCACCCGGTTGGTCCTCGGCGTCCTGATGAGCGACTTCGGGGCGGAGTGGTACGGCTCGCAGATCGGCAAGGTCGCGGGTCTGCCGAGCGGGACGGTCCACCCGATCCTGGCGCGCCTCGAGCGCGTGGGTTGGCTGGAGTCCTCCTGGGAGGACATCGACCCCAGCAGGGAGGGACGGCCGGCACGCAGGTACTACCGCCTGACGGAGTCCGGTGGCAGGCAGGCGCAGCAGGCCCTGACATCTGCGCGTCGACCGCAGTCCGGTTTTGCCGTGATGCCCAAGGAGGGGTTGTCATGAGAAGGAAGCAGCAGCGGGGATCGATCCGGTTTGCCGTGGCGGCGATGGAGCGCGCGACCAACGGCCTGCCCTCCGAGGCGCGCAACCGCTACCACGACGAGCTGGTCGCCGAGATGCACGAGCTCGGACGCGTCGCCGCCTGGCGCTACGCGGTCGGGGTCGCCGCCTCGGCATCGTCGATGCACGCGGCCCTGACCGACGGCGGCCCGCAGCCTGAGCCGGCGCCCCACCGCGTGCTCGGGTGTCGCACCAACACGCACCACGTGTGGAGGACCACCCACACCACCGACGGCCAGCTGTACCGCGCCTGCGCCCGGTGCGGCAAGGAGTACGTGAGCACGGGCACCTCCTGGTTCATCGGCAGCGCCTGAGCGACAAGGCTCGTGGGGCACGCGCCGGTGACTCCGCCCAGGTGGGCGGGTCGCGGGAGCGATAGGGCTCATGGGGCACGCGCCAGCCACCCCGCCGGGGTCGGCGGGGTGTGGGGCGTGGTCGTCAGGTGTCCCAGGTGACGCCGGTGGCGGTCACCGTCGCGGTGAGGTCGCGGTCGTGGACCTCCGTGTGGTGCTTCGGGCAGAGCAGGGCCCCGTTGTCGACGGAGGTGCAGCCCCCGTGTCGCCAGTGCACGACGTGGTGGGCGTCGCACCAGGTGGCGGGCACCGTGCACCCGTCGAAGCTGCAGCCCTGGTCGCGGGCGATGAGCGCGAGGCGCTGGCCGCGGGTGAAGAGGCGCTGGCTGCGACCGACGTCGAGCGGCTCGCCCTCGCGGCCGAGCACCATGGGGATGATCTCGGCGTCGCAGGCCATCCGGCGGACGACGCCCGGCGACAGGACGTCGCCGGTGAGGGTCGTGCCCGTGCCGCGGACGTCGTCGACGAGGGTCTCGAGGTCGATGAGGACGACGACCTTGGCCTTGTCGGTGGTCGGGACGCCGTCGGCCGACGCGACCCCGCGCTGCACCATCGTCAGCAGGGCGTCCATCCGGCGTCGCGCGGGAGTGCGGTCGTCGGGCGTGACCGTGCGGCCGTGCTCGTCCTTCTCGGGGCAGGGGATCGAGAGCGGGTCGATCGCGGCCTTGAGCACGGCTGCGCCCTCGGGGTCGAGCACGCCGCGCAGACCCACCATGCCGGTGGCGTTGGGCGGGGTGAACCACAGGCCACGCGCCGCGCGGCGGCCGCGGTCGAGCCGGTCCTCGTCGCCGGGCGGCCGAACCTGCTCGGTGTGGTGCCGGACCAGACGGGCGAGCTCCTCGGGTCGGAGCCGCGGCGCCTGCTCGGTGAGGTTGGCCAGCGCAGTCACGAGGTCGTCGGGGTCGGCGACCGGGGTCGTGCGCGCATCGAAGTCGACGATCTGTGCGGCGTTGCCGACCGTGACCTGCTGGGTGGCGACGAGCAGCCGCAACCTCGCCCACCGGGCGTCGGCCAGCGCGGTGCCGACGGTCACGAACGCCTTGGCCTGACCGGCGGTCAGTGACGGGTCGTGGCTGCGCAGCCAGTCGGTGCGCGACAGGCCGTCCGGTGCTTCTATGCCGCGTGACACGAGCTCGGAGACGATGGTGACGAGCGTGACTTCGTGGGTGCGCCGCTGCCGGGCCACGCGCTCGGCGGCCGCGGTCAGCTCAGCCTCGGCATGGCGGGTCAGGCCCAGCCCGGCGCTCGCCTCGGCGACGATGGCCTCGTCGATGCTCGCCGAGGCTTCGGCGCGAGCGGAGGTCGACTCGACCCACGCCGGGTCGTCGACCATCTGCTCGTAGCCGGCGGCGTCGAGCCACGTTGGGTGCCGCAGGTCCAGCTGATCGAGCGAGTCCGCCTGGAGGGGCGCAAGGCCCGTCCAAGGACCCGCGACACGGGGCTGCGGACGAGCTCCAGGTGCCACTCCGTGCGCCCGCCTGCCCACCCGATTCGGCCGCCCGTCGGGCTCGGGCTGCCGGGATGCAACCCGGCCTGCGAAGCGCTCCCAGAACCCGCCCTCGGCTGCGCCACCCGTGGCGCGCTGTCGCGCCTCGAGGTCGGTGAGCCGGCTCCTCAGGAGCTCGAGCATCGTGGGTTCCCCTGCCATGTAAAGACTCTAGACGCGACCACTGACAGTGCTCTGGCCCGCGGAGCCGGCCCGGAAGCGGCCCGGAGCCGGCCAGGAAACGGCGCCCCAAGGGCGCCCCAAGCCCCCTGATGCGCCGGCCCAACCACAGTCCTCACCCAGTCGCCTCCTGCCCACGGCCCGTCAACATCCAGTCTCTGCCCCGCGCGCGCCGAGCCACGAGGCGACCCGCGCCCGGTTCGCGTGCGCTCAGGATGACGAGCGGTCGAGCGGGCGGATCGAGCCGCGCACCTGGACGGGCATCTCGACGAGGTGCTCCCCACCCGGCTCGTCGGTGCCGAGGACGAGCTCCATCGCCTTGCGGCCCATCTCCTCGTAGGGCAGCTTCGCCGTCGTCAGTGCGGGCCGCAGGTACGACGCGATCTCGTCGTCGTCGAAGGAGGCGATCGACACGTCGTCGGGCACGCGGAGCCCGCGCTCGCCCAGCGCCTGGTAGGCGCCGAACGCCACGCGGTCGTTGAGGCAGAGCAGCGCGGTGACCGGGGCGCCGGACTCGAGCACCTGCTTGGTCCCGGCGTAGCCGTTCCACGGCTCCCAGGAGCCGACGTCGACGATGGCGACGGGTGTCGCGCCGGCCTCGGTCAGCGCCTCGTCGATGCCGGCGAAGCGCGCGCCGATCGTCACCGAGGAGCGTTTGTCGGCAGGGGCGCTCGGGGCGCTACCGATGATGCCGATGCCCTCGCCGTGGCCCTGCTCGAGGAGCAGGCGCATCATGGCCCGACCGGCCTCGTGCTCGGCGGGCAGCACGGACGCGTAGGTGCCGTCGGCGGCGTTGCTCGCGCTGTTGGCGGTGACGACGTGCATCGACTCGGGCAGCGGTGGCAGGTCGAGGAGGCGAGCGGCCATCGACCCGAACACGATGCCGTCGACCTGGCGGTCGATCATGAACTCGAGGGCCTTGGCGAGCTGCTTGGGGTGGTTGCCGGTCTCGGCGATGAGGACGCCGTGATCACGCTCGTCGGCGACGTCGAGCAGGCCTCGGATCATCGCGGAGGCGAAGCGGGTGATCGTCACCTCGTCGGAGATGAAGCCGATGGTGCCGGTCGTGCCGAGGCGCAGGGATCGGGCGGCGGGGTTGGGCCGGTAGTTCAGCTCGCGTGCCGCCTCGTGGATGCGGGCCACAGCGTCGGCGGACAGGCGAGAGCCGGGGCGGTCGTTGAGCACGAGGCTGACCGCCGTCTTGGACATCCCGGCCAGGGCGGCGACGTCGGCAAGCGTCGGTCGCTTGGTCACCTGCCACCCCCGTCGGTTCGTCGCATCGTCACATGGTCACATCGTCCGCCAGATCGCGTATGCCGGGTGCTCCCTCCCAGGGCACCCGCGGACAGCGTACCCCACGGTAAGGACGTCGACACGGCATACCTGCTGGTGAAAAGGTTTTAGCAAACTCTTGTGGAAGGTTGGACAGAGCCGCTACCTTCGGGGCTGAAAGGTTTTAGCACTGACGCTGACCTTCCCACCACGGAGGACCCGATGAAGCTCACCCCCACCACCAAGCGCGTCGCCGTCGGCCTGCTCGCCGCGGCGCTGCCCCTCTCCATGGCCGCCTGCACCAAGGGCGGCAGCTCCAGCTCCGGCGGCGCCGGGGGCGAGCTGACGATGTGGACGCACAATGCCGGCAACAAGGCCGAGCTCGCGGCCATCACGGCGATCGTCAACGACTACAACAAGAGCCAGGGCAAGTACAAGGTCAAGATCCAGGCCTTCCCGCAGGACAGCTACAACCAGTCAGTCGTCGCGGCGGCGGCCAGCAAGAAGCTCCCGTGCATCCTCGACATCGACGGCCCCAACGTGCCGAACTGGGCGTGGGCCGGCTACCTCGCGCCGCTCGACGGGCTCGACGCCACGCTCTCGAAGTACCTGCCGACGGTGCTCGGCAAGTGGGACAACAAGACGTACTCCTACGGCTACTACGACGTCGCGCTCGTCATGGTCACCCGCAAGACGATCCTCGACAAGTACGGCATCCGCGTCCCGACCGCCGACTCCCCGTGGACGAAGGACGAGTTCAACGCCGCGCTCAAGAAGATCAAGGCGTCCGGCGACTTCCAGAACCCGCTCGACATCGCGACGAGCTTCACCGGCGAGTGGTGGCCCTACGCGTACTCCCCGATGCTGCAGAGCTTCGGCGGCGACCTCATCAACCGCGACGGCTACAAGACCGCGGAGGGGTCGCTCAACGGGCCCAAGGCCGTCGAGTGGGCGACGTGGTTCCGCAGCCTCGTCACCGACGGGCTCGTGCCGCTCAAGTCCGGCGCCGACCCGGCCAAGGACTTCATCAACGGCAAGTCCGCGATCCTCTACAACGGCACGTGGACGGCCGTCGACACCCGCAAGGCCTTCGGCAAGGACACCCTCTTCCTCCCGCCGCCGGACCTCGGCACCGGCCCGAAGATCGGTGGCGGCTCGTGGCAGTGGGGCATCTCGCAGAACTGCTCCGACCAGGCCGGCGCGCTCGACTACATGAAGTTCGCGGCGCAGGACAAGTACGTGGCCTCGGTGGCTCGCGACACGAACAACATCCCGGCGACGGACGCTGCGGCGGCCCAGGTCAAGGGCTACGAGAAGGGCGGGGAGAACGAGATCTTCCTCGACTACGCGAAGAAGTTCGCCGTCCTGCGCCCCGTGACCCCCGGCTACCCGTTCATCGCGACGGAGTTCACGAAGACCGCGCAGGACATCCTCAACGGTGCCGACCCCAAGCAGGCGCTCGACCAGGCGGTCAAGAACATCGACGCCAACCAGAAGTCCAACGGCTACTTCCAGTGAGTGACTGACATGTCCACCATCACCGCTGCCGAGAACGCGTCGGCGACCACGCTTCGGGAGCGCAAGCCGGCCAAGGGCTCTCGCTCATCGACCACGACGGCACTGCTCATGCTGCTGCCGGCGGCGGTCCTGCTCATCACCTTCCTGCTCATCCCGATCGGGCTGACGTTCGGGCTGGCGTTCACCAACGCCCGGCTCATCTCGCCCCGGCCGGCCGAGTTCATCGGCACCGACAACTTCGTCCGCCTCTTCCAGGACGAGACGTTCTGGAAGTCGCTGCGCAACACGATCGTCTTCGCCGTGGTCATCGTGCCGCTGCAGTCGGCGTGCGCGCTCGGGCTGGCGCTGCTCGTCAACGTCAAGATGCGCGGGGTCAACTTCTTTCGGACCGTCTACTTCCTGCCGGTCGTCACCTCGATGGTCGTCGTGTCGATGCTGTGGCTGTTCATGTACCAGAAGAACGGGCTCATCAACGAGGTGCTGCTCAAGTTCGGGATCGTCGGGCCGGACTGGCTCGGCGACCCGAAGACGGCGCTGCTCGCGATCATCCTCATGTCGGCGTGGCAGGCGATGGGCTTCCACATGGTCATCTGGCTCTCCGGGCTGCAGACCATCCCCGCCGACCTCTACGAGGCGGCCGATCTCGACGGGGCCGACACGTGGCAGAAGTTCCGCTACGTCACGTGGCCGGGGCTGCGCGCGACCCGCACGTTCATCCTCATCACGATCACGATCTCGGCGTTCGCGCTCTTCACCCAGGTCAACATCATGACCCAGGGCGGACCGCTCGACTCGACGTCGACGTTGGTGCTCATGGCGGTGCGCACCGGCTTCCAGCAGCAGCAGACCGGCTACGCCTCGGCGATCTCGCTCGCCTTCTTCGTGCTCGTGCTCGCCGTCACGCTGCTCAACCGCTACGTCACCCGAGACAAGGACGTCGTCCGATGAGCGCCACCGTCACCACCGGCACCGAGGGCCTGGCCCACGTCGCCGAGACCGCCGTCCCCGAGCAGCACCGTGGTGGCGACCGGCCCCACCCGGCCCGGCACGCCCTCGGCCTCCTGCTGCGGATCGTGCTGTGCCTCGTCTTCGGTCTGCCGCTGGTCTTCATGGTCGTGTCGAGCTTCAAGCCCGACCTGCAGATCTTCGACGACCTCGGCAGCTTCAAGGCCTTCCTGCCGACCGGGGACATCTCGACGGCGAACTACACCGGCGTCTTCGGGCGAGTGCCCTTCGCGCAGTTCATGATGAACTCGGTCGTCATCACGGTCGTCACCGTGGTGCTCGGGATCGTCGTCAACTCGATGGCGGCCTTCGCCCTGTCGCGCATCGGCTTCCGTGGAGCGGGAGCGGTGCTCGGGATCATCCTCGCGACGCTCATCGTGCCCTTCGAGACGCTGGCGCTGCCGCTGCTGTGGTGGTCGAACCAGCTTCCCTTCCTCGGGCCCGACGGCATCTCGCAGGGCTGGCTCGACACCTATCAGGTGCAGATCATCCCGTTCATCGCCAACGCCTTCTCGATCTTCCTCTTCTACCAGTACTTCGACAGCATCCCGAAGGAGCTGGACGAGGCGGCGAAGGTCGACGGCGCGGGGTGGTTCCGCATCTACCGGAGCATCGTCATGCCGCTGTCGGGGCCGGCGATCGCGACGGTCGCGATCCTCACCTTCCTGCCGATGTGGAACCAGTACCTCTGGCCGCTCATGGCGGTGCAGACCGAGGAACTGCGGCCGGTCATGGTCGGCATCGACTACTTCAAGCAGCTCAACACCTCGTGGGGTCAGATCATGGCGTACGCCACGATGATCACCGCGCCGGTGCTCGTGCTGTTCGTGGCCTTCCAGCGCTCGTTCATCAACTCCATCGCCAGCTCCGGCGTGAAAGGCTGAATCGTGTTTCGTCTCCCCGAGGCGTGGGTGTGGGACTTCTGGCTCGTCGACGACGGCTCGGACTATCACCTGTTCTTCCTCTACGCGTCGCGGGCGCTGCGCGACCCGCACGCCCGCCACTACCGGGCGTCGATCGGGCACGCGGTGTCGTCTGACCTGGTCCACTGGGAGCGGGTGGTGGATGCGCTCGTGCGCTCGGACGCGCCGGCCTTTGACGAGCTCGCGACGTGGACCGGGTCGGTCGTGCGGCACCCGGACGGGCGGTGGTTCATGTTCTACACCGGGGCCCGGCTCAACGAGCACGGCGCGAACGTGCAGTCGATCGGGTATGCCGTCTCCTCTGACCTCTACACTTGGGACAAGGCGCCCGGGCCGGTGCTCGAGGCGGACGGTCACTGGTACGAGAAGTACGCGCCGCCGCCCGAGGGGAACTGGCACGACGAGGCGTTCCGCGACCCGTGGGTGGTGGCTGATCCGGACGGCGACGGGTGGCACATGCTGATCACGGCGCGGTCTGCTGTGGGTCCTGCCTCCGATCCTTCGGATCGGGTGGATCGCGGGGTCGTCGGGCACGCGTGGTCGGCGGACCTGGAGACGTGGGAGCTGCGGTCGCCGTTGTCGGAGCCTGGTGCTGGCTTCGGGCAGCTCGAGGTGTTCCAAACGCACGTCGTCGACGGGAAGCAGGTGCTGCTCTTCAACTGCTCGGTCGGGGACATGCCCGAGGCGGCGCGCGCGGCCGGCATCACGGGTGGCGTGTGGATCGCGTCGGCCGAGTCGGTGCTGGGGCCCTATGACCTGGCCGGTGCTCAGGAGATCGACGACCCGACCCTCTACGTCGGCAAGTTCATCGACGACCGCGAGACGGGCGAGACCAAGTTCCTCGCCTTCCGCAACGAGACCGGTGGCCAGTTCATCGGCGAAATCACGGACCCGTATCTCGTGCACTGGGACGACGACCGCCTGGCCCTAATCTCTGACGATATGGTCGCCGCTCCTCTTCGCCTTTGATCAGGGGAGCGACGGGAGCTTGTCGACGGGTGGGGCCCAGCCGTCCGATCGTCGAGGGACGCGGGAACCCTTAGGACGCCTCTTCCTGACCGCACCACTTGCGGTGACTCGGGTCGGCGCCCGACAGTCCCAGGCAGCCCCCCCGAGAAATCGACGAAACCGCAGGTCAGAGGGGCTCTGACCTGCGGTTTCGGGTGGTGGCCAGGGGCGGGGTCGAACCGCCGACCTTCCGATTTCAGGTGTCGGCGGCCATCTTGGCAAGGGTCTTCGACGTCGGCCTGACCCGGGTTTGCCGGCGTAGCCAGTCCGGCGGTGGATCTCTGACTCCGGTCCCGTTGATGTCAGGGCTGATGTCACCGGAGTCTCGCGCCACATCTCCCCGGCACCCTGATAGCGGCCAGCGCCGGGGTCCGGACGATTTGGCTGCAGGTGTCGGACTTCGCCGTGCCCGAGTTGAGTCGTGCGTGGGCCCGGGCGAGGACGGCGCGCCAGCGCCGCCCGCAGCTGGGCCCCTGCGTCGGCGAAGCCGGCACCTTGACGGAGAAAAGACCTTCCTCACCGTGGGCTCCGCTCGCTCTGTCCTGTCTCGGGTGATGCTTCTCAGTCGTCTAGCGGCTGATGTTTCACAGTGGAGGCGATTCGGCGCTGTGGCTCGACGACGTTCCTCGGGCGTCGTCGACTTCACGAAGTTCAGGCGGACTCAGCGCCGAACGCGTCCCGGTTCGGCATGCCCCGCGACGTTGACGGTGTACGTGCAGACAGGAACCACACCCGATGACAGTGGCGCCAACGGGCTCGCGTCGGTGCCCTCGAGCTGCGCCTTGACGCCGTTCGCCCAGACGTAAGCGGGCACGAGGTCCCCCGTCACTAGTGGATCTGGGAGGGCCAGCGTGATTCCGCTTTGCTGCGGGTGCCGAGGTCGTTCATAACCTTCAGCGGGCGCACGAGCGCGCCATCGGGTGTGACGCCGTTGGCAATCTCATCGAGGAGGCTCAGTTGGGGGAGGTCCGTCGACCTGTCAACGTCGTCGGGCAGGTCGTTGCTGTCTGGGGCATCCCCTGTCCATCTGCCATGAACGCAACGTAGATTCCACAGCCGACGCGAGACGGCCCCTTGATCAGGCCGGCGAGACCGGATCGCCTATGGGTTACGCGCCGCTGCCCCTCCGCGTAACGCCTGCCTGATCGAGCGCTCGCCGTGTTGCGGACTGGGACCGCCCGGTCAGCTCGGCCAGTTCGCGGAGCGACCTGCCAGCCGCGTACTACTCGGTGCAGAACTCGAGCAACCGCGCACGTTGCTCCTGCGTCTGCCGCGGAGACGCCGTGCCGACGAACTGAGGGAGAACGTCCAGGATCGGACGGCCGGGATAGGGCATGTCGTGACCGTACTCAACGGCGCAAGGCGGCGCCCGTGCCGATGCTGACCCTGTCCGTAGGTCCTGGTAACCTGGGGCCTCTGCCTAGGAGTGTGAGGGTTGTTCATGATTCCCGTTGTCGACGTCTTCGCCGGCCCCGGCGGTCTCAACGAGGGCTTTGCGCATCTACGGCGCGACGACAAGGCCGTGTTTGAGGTCGTTTCATCTTTCGAAATGGAGCCGAACGCCGTGGAGACCCTCGTAATGAGGGAGGCGGTGCGTGAGGTCTCGCGACGTGACGGCGGCGGACTGTACGCCCCGTACAAGGCCATGCTCGCCGGCCGCCTTCAGCTAGGGCAACTGCTTGATGATGACGTCTTTGCCGCAGCCGTGGCCCGTGCAAGGCAACACGTGCACCGGGTGGAACTAGGTCCGGGCAACCGCGCCGCAGTCGCAGACCGAATCGAAAGTGCGACGGCACACGCCAAGGAGTGGGTGTTGATCGGTGGCCCGCCGTGTCAGGCGTACTCACTCGTCGGGCGCGCTAGGAGGACGAACGATCAAAGCTTCGCGCAGGACAAGAAGCACTTCCTGTACCGCGAGTACCTCGACATTCTCAAACGCTTCAAGCCCTCCGTATTTGTCATGGAGAACGTCAAGGGGCTTTTGTCCGCCGGCCACGGGGGTCGAAGCATGATTGATCGCATCCTTGATGACCTTGGTTTGGATGGGACCTACGAAGTTCGCAGCTTGGTTGTCCAAGGCCGTGATCTCGCGCCACGTGACTTCGTAATCCGAGCCGAGGCATACGGGGTACCCCAGCGGCGTCACAGAGTGATTCTTCTGGGTGTCCGAGCCGACTTGGGGGCGGTGCCTGCGACGTCTCTGCGACTTAGTGAGACCCCCGTAACGGTTCATGATGCGATCGGCGACCTCCCTCACCGGCGCTCGCGCGTCTCGCGCACCAAGGATTCTGACATTGCATGGATAAGGGCGCGAGAGTTGGCTCGGCACTTGGCCGTGCGTGACTTGGGTGAGGCGTGCCGTAGAGAACCAGTTCGTGCGGGCAATCCAGAGTTGGAGAACTGGCTCAAGGGGCGGGGGGCGCCGATCTCTCAACACGATGCCCGTTCTCACATGGAACTTGACCTGGCGCGTTATGCCTTCCTCGCTACATTGGCGGAGCACGGGATTGCCCCCAAGGTCGCGGATCTTCCTGTCGAATTGAAGCCGCACCACAAAAACATTGATGTGGCGGGGACGCCCTTCATCGATCGCTTCAAGGTCCAGAGGTGGTCCCTCCCCAGTAGTACCGTCGCCTCGCACATAAGCAAGGATGGGCACTACTACATTCATCCTGACCCGGACCAGATGCGTAGTTTGACAGTGCGTGAAGCCGCTAGGCTGCAGACGTTCCCGGATGACTATTGGTTCTATGGGACTCGGACTATGCAGTTTCATCAAGTGGGAAATGCAGTGCCTCCGCTGTTGGCCCACAAGATAGCTGACAAGGTCGCCGAGCTTCTTGGGCAATGAGCGGCCGCCGGCCAAGGATCCGGATGTTCGCGCCCGATTCGCCTCACAGCGTCGACGCGACACGGCACCCGAGGTTGCGCTGAGGCGAGCCCTTCATGGGATGGGTATGAGGTTCAGGGTGGAGTTTCCTGTGCCAGGAATGCGCCGACGAACGATCGACATCGCCTTCACGCGTGCCAAGATCGCCGTGTTCGTCGATGGGTGCTTCTGGCATGGTTGCCCTTTGCACGGCGTGGCACCGAAGAACAACGCCGAGTGGTGGTTGAGGAAGATTGCCGCGAATCGAGCCAGGGACGAGGACACCAGCCGCAACCTCGAGGCACAGGGCTGGACCGTCCTGCGCTTTTGGGAACATGAGGAGGTGTCTGTCTCAGCTCTCGCGGTTCGGCGCGCTCTAGTAGGCGGAACGCGGGGCAACGACGGCCGTCATCGATAGGGTGACGTGCGTGAATGCGTCGAAGCCGAGCCACGAAGACATCCAGATGTGCAAGCGCACCATCTTGGGCGAGGTCACGGTTGGCCGGATCCCCTTGGAGCAGGCACGGCGTCAGGTCAAGCGAGTGATGAGGCCTGAGCTCGTCGATGCCGCATACGACGAGATCCTGTTGGAGATGGCCACCAACCTTTCGGTCGACTCGGCGGTGACGAATTCTGAGACGTATTCTGCTCCCGGCGCTGCGTGGTACCACCCCTCGACCGTGGGTCCCTGCTGGGCCCACTACCTCTCCAAGCTGACGGCTGCGCGCTCTCCGGCACTGGGCGAATTGGATCGTCAGACGAGGGAGATCGTTGCTTTGCTAGCCAACCCCAACGCTCCGGGGAGCCGCCGCAAGGGTTTGGTTATGGGTAGCGTCCAGTCAGGGAAGACCCGCAACTTCGCCGGAGTCGCAGCCAAGGCCGCGGACGCTGGGTACAAGATGATCATTGTATTGGCGGGTATGCACGACAACCTGCGCGACCAGACCCAAGCCCGTTTGGACGAGCAGCTTTTTGATGGAGCTCGCTGGTACTCGCTGACCGCTGCGGGTCAAGACTATGAAGAGATTCCAGGGCCAGAGCAGGTACTGGAGAACATGCCTGTTGTCGTCGCTGTGGTCAAGAAGAACACGCATCGACTGGCTCGGCTCGTGCGGACATTGAAAGACGTCTCCCCTCAAGCAAGACGTCGGTTTCCGATACTAATCATCGATGACGAGGCGGACCAGGCGACGCCGAACTCCAAGGCTCAGCAGGCCCGAATCTCAGCCATTAACGGCCGCCTCAGGGATCTATGGGGGCTCGTCGAGACAGGGAGTTACTTGGCCTACACCGCGACTCCCTTTGCCAACGTCCTCATCGACCCAGATGAGTCCAAGGACCTTTTTCCTTCCGACTTCATAAAGACCATTCCTCCTGGCGATGGTTACTTCGGCGCCGAGCGAGTCTTCGGCCTTTCCGAGACGGTTGACGAGCAAGGCAATGGCGCGGAAGGCTTGGACATGGTGCGTCCGATAAAAGCTTCGGATGCATTGTCGCTGCGTGCGCCGAGCGATCGGGATGCGCGCCAAGTCTTCGACCCGGAAGCGCCGGAGTCACTCGTCGAGGCGTTCAGGTGGTTCGTTGTGGCGACCGCGATCCGGCGTGCGCGTGGGCAGGCAGGTCACTCCTCGATGCTCGTCCACACCACTCACTACACGGATCCGCATGCGGCACTGCAGGCACGATTGGACGACCTCGTTAACCGTTCGCTTGAGGAGGTTCGCGATGGGGACATGAGTGGCTACGTCAAGTCGTGGAAAGAGGAAGCCACTCGTGTGGCGTCCGAGGCAACCGTTCCGTTGCCATCATGGCAGCAGGTAGCTGCGGAGATAGAGGGTGTCTTGGCGTCAGTAGATGTCATCGTGGACAACGGCAGATCGGACGATAGGCTCAATTATAACGACGACCATCCTCGGACGGTGATAGCCGTTGGCGGCGGCACCCTCTCTCGAGGGTTGACGTTGGAGGGGTTAGTCGTGTCCTATTTCACGCGAACTTCAAATGCCTACGACACCCTTCTGCAGATGGGCCGGTGGTTCGGGTACCGCCCCAAGTACGAGGACCTACCTCGTGTCTGGGTCACCGAGGGTCTTGACGATGATTACGCATTCTTGGCCAGGGTCGAGCTCGACCTGAGATCCGAGATCGAGTCGGTGCAGGGCAGTGAGTTCACTCCGGCACAAATTGGAGTGCGCATCCGAGCTCATCCCGGAAGATTGCAAGTGACGGCAGCCAACAAAATGTGGGCTGCAAATGTTGTCCAACTTGGCTTGAGTGAGACGTCAAATCAGACTTTCATTTTGAGGGCGAACGATGCGCAGCACAACGTTGGGGTCGTGGAAGAGCTGTTGGCGGGTCTAGAACTGGACCCTGTGCCGTGGCAGAACCACCGCTACATGGCCCGCGGGATTAGTGGGTCTCGGGTTAGCGCATTCCTCGACGGTTTCGCGGTCCACCCTGATCAGCACTGGCTCCACGATCCTGAGAACCTATCGAATATCCAGCAATGGATCTCCGCGAACGCAGCGGGGCATTCATGGGACGTAGTCATCGCGGCGAACTCCCGGCTTCTTGCCGTGGATGGTGCGACCCCCTTGGGTTCGCTTCGACTGGCAGGACTGGATCTGCCATGCCTAAACCGCGCGCCGCTGTCGGGCAGCTCGGCCGAACGTCTCGACTTCAAGGCGATCGCATCTCCTAGCGATCGGATCGCCGATATCGATCCTGAGGACTACGGCGACAGCCCCAAGTCCGACGATGCCCAGCGGAGGAGGATCCGACGAACGCACGCCGGCGGTCAGGGACTGCTGGTCATCTACCCCCTGAGCGGACAGTCGAAGGCGGCGCCTCCGCCCGCCGGCGAACGCGCTTGGCGCATGGATATGCCTGTACACGATCCAATGCTTGGCTTTGCCATTTTCTTCCCCGCGGTCAACGACGCTACGGGGGATCAGGGGACCTTCGTCTCTGTCCGGACGACCTGGGAAGTTCCCGACACGGCCGAGGGCGACGAGGACGACGCGATTGAGACCGAGGAGGGGGCCGCGTAGATGAGTGACGCATTCATGGAGTTTGGTCTCCTGCTGGCATCGGTTTGGGGCGCGCAACAGGGACCGTCATTGGTGCACCGGGTCGCTGCCACGGACAGCCTGGGAGCTGATCTCCTGTACGGGGCCGATCGCACCGGCGGCCGGCACGTCCTTGCTCCAGTTGCGGACGACTACTCCTTCACTGCCATCCGGGGCGCAGCCGTGGAGTTGACCGAGTGGCGGCATCCTCAGACGGCACAGCGGTATCTGGACCTCGTTTGCACCGTCGATGGCTTATCAACTGTCTTCTATCGCCTGGCTGACAGCGTCGTTGAGCGCATCGAGCAGAGGCGGGAGCAATGTCACGCAGCTCTGTTCGGCGCGCTCACTGACTGGCAGAGGCTCCTCAAGCCGTCGGCGAGTCTGAGCGAAGAAGTCCTGCGAGGGCTCTTCGGGGAGTTGGTCGTGCTGCGCCTGCTGGCCCAACGAAATGCGATCTTCGCCTTGGACGCGTGGCTGGGTCCGACCGGACACGTCCACGACTTCGCGACGGCAAATGGAGACGTTGAGGTCAAGGCGACGAATCGCGACGGCCGAGACGTTGAGATTTCCAGCTTGAATCAACTCGATGAGGTCGCGGGCGTGCCACTGAGTTTGATTCGCGTGCGTGTCGAGGACTCGCCCGGCGGCCAGAGCATCGGCGACCTCGTGGACGATCTCGTTCGCCTTGGGTGTCTGAGATCAGCGGTAGTGGAGAAGTTGGATTCCATGGGGTTTCAAGTTGGCATCACAGCGGACGACTCGCGCTTTGTCGTCACCGGTCCCCTGTTGGCTTGGTCCGTGGGCACAGACTTTCCGGGGCTCAGAAGCGCGGATCTGCCAGAGAATCGTCGCGATGCTGTGAAGCGGATCAAGTACACCTTGGACTTGCTCAACGCCCCTGGAGAGATGGCAGAATCGGAGCTCGACACATACATCGACAGAATGATGACGAAGTGACGCAGTATGAGCGACTGGCTTGGTTTCCCAAGCCCTTCGGGCCGGGAGATATGGACGGATCGGGCGAGAAGAAGGTTCTTGGCCGTCCCGAGATGGATTTCTTGAATCTCTTGGTTCGCGAGACCGCCCAGAACTCTTGGGACGCCCGGATGTCGGGCGTCGTGCCTCGGTTCGAGTTGCGGCTCCGCGAGCTGGACCCATGCGTTCTGAACGTCCTTCGACAGCATGTGTTCCTAGAGCGGCAGGCAGACTCACCGCTAGACAGTCTTCTCGCCCAAGACGGGCTGGCAGCACTTGAGATCGTGGATCGCGGCACCAAAGGACTTGGTGGCCGCACACAGAACAGCTCCAGTCGCGACCAAGATGAGCCGAACGACTACGCAGACTTCATTCTTACGGTCGGCGCACCCCCGGAGGACCTGCAAGGAGGGGGTTCGTACGGGTTCGGAAAAACAGCGAGTTACTTGGCCAGCCGTTGCTCCACGATCGTGGTCTGGTCGAGGTCGCGCAATAAGAACGGCGAGATAATTGAGCGGTTGATTGCGTCGGCGATGGGGGGTGTTTTCGACAAGGAGGGACAGAGATTCACAGGCCGCCAGTGGTGGGGTCAGCACCCCCGTAGCCCGCAGCCGCCGGGTGTATTGGCCTTCGAACCGCTCGTCGGCGATGAAGCTCGCAGCCTCGGGCAAGCGGTTTTCGAACGAGGCTTTGAGGTCGACGAAACCGGAACTTCGATCCTTGTTCTTGGGTTTGCCCCTCAAGGGCAGCTCGAGTACGACGGAGATTTCGATCCGTCGGAGGTTGCGGACAGATTGGTTGACGCCGTCTTGCGAAACCTATGGCCCAAACTGCCCGTCGACCAACCGAGCGAGCGGCGGATGGATGTCGGCGTCACATTGGATGGAGTCAGTCTTCCGCTACCCGGCCTGACCGACTCAAGCGTGCTTCAGGGCCTGTGGAGGTGCCTTCGAGCCATCAGAGCGGTGCAGGCCGGAGCCTCGCAGCCAGACAGTGGAATAGACGTTCGTCCAACCCGGCGATACAGCGACACCACCGGGCACATAGCACTGACGAACGTAAGTGCGGAATCCGATGTTGATGCGATGAGCGGACTCGAAGACCGGGTCGCGCTCATGCGTCACACCGCCGAGTTGGTCGTACGTGCCGAGCCCTATCCCGGGCGGGTCACGGAGTCTCTTCGGTGGGTCGGCGTGTTCAAGCCGGTGGAGGCGTTCGACGAGGCCTTTTCCAAGGCGGAACCGCCGGCTCATGACTCGTGGTCAAACGTAGAAGGGCTCGATAAGCGGGCCAAGTCCATCGTGACCGTCTCCATGCGGGAAGTTGGCAAGGAGGTTCGTGCCTTCCTTGCTCCGGTGGACTTCGCGGTCGAGTCAGAGAACAAGTCCACGGGCGCTCTCTCATCGGCCTTGGCTGGCCTAACGGGAGCTGTGCCTGGTTCCGGTGCAACAACGAGCCCTGCACGGACGCAAGGTCGACGTACTTCTGGGACAAGCCCGAAGATCGACCTGCGCTCGATCGACCCCCTCCCGCGGGACGCCAACGACCTCGAGAGCGGCCGCCAGCGAAGCAAACTGACCGTGACGGTCCAGGGAAAGACCCCGACCCTGCTGCGGCTCGCTGCCTTGAAGGTCGCCGTAGACGGCGGAACCATGGAGTCCGGGGATGATGTGGCACTCGATCGTTGGGTGGGTGGTCATCCCGAAGGGGACGGGGTGTTGGTCCCACCTGGAGACGAGGTCAGCGCCATCGTCAGCTACCCAGCCGGTGTCGCAATCTCGTTCTCCTTCAAAGCAGGTGATCGTTGATGCGAGCGATGCCACACCGCGTTGCCTCCGCAGCCTCGGTCACACTGACTGAACCGTGGCTCGAGGTTTCCGGCGAGCGCTTCGCTCCTGGCGATCCCGTGGTTCCGTGGGACTACTTTCTGGACTCCACTGTTTCGTCTTGGATCTCAATCGATGAGGCCGCGTTCCTTGAGTCCACAGGTTTGCCGACAACCGCTGGAGTCTTGGCGGTCATGCAGGTGGATTGCCGGGCGACGGGATTGCGGAAAATGGTCGCTATCCAACTGCCCGGAGGCGACGTGCCTGCGCTGCTGCAGGTGCACCTTGGGCCCCATCAATGTGCTCAACAGATTGAAGTGACGCACGCAATCCTCCTTGACAGGACGAGCCAAGAAGACGCCGTCGACTTAGTAGCCTTCCGCAGGGGCAGCCGCCTCCTCACATCGATGGCGACTCACCGCTTCCTATTGGAGGGGTCGGCATCTACATTTCCGACGGAGGCCTTCGACTTCGGGCCGGCGGGGCTTCCCCCAGACGCCGCTTGGAAGTTGCAGTTCGATCCCGAGTCGCTGGATGAGCCATACCTTGGTGCGGTGCGTCTGTTCATTAACTCCAGTCATCCGAGCGCACCAGAGCTTCTGTCAGGAAGACCATCCCTCACTCAATCCGTGCTCTTCCACAGCATCGTCGAACACCTCCTGCTGATCGTCGCGGAGCGTTTCCCCGCGGAAGCTCAGTCCGAGTACCAAGCGGACTCGGTTGGTGAGGCACTGGAACACCTCGCGAAGGTGTACCTCGGCGTTCCCCTGACGGCGGCAATCTCACTACTTGTGCAGGACCGTGCGGAGACAATCTGCCGCCTCCAAGCTGCTACTTCTTTTCTGGCGGCGAACTCCCGGTGACGTACGTTTTGATTCCGCGACTCTCTACAGGCGCAGCCATGACTCGGTTGGCTGAGGTTCAGGAGGAACTCCGTCGCAACACGCCAGCGGAGGATCTCGTGGTCGAGAGTCTCGGCCAAGGAGTGCCGAACCCAACAGGCGGGCGTGCGGCGACGGGGGATGATTTGCGACGGTGGAGGCGCGAAGTCTTGGACTTGATGACCGGACGAGGGGTCGGCACCATCTCCGAAAATTCGACGCACTCCATGTACCTGGGTCAAGCGATCGAAGAGGTGATCCATCCCAGCCCTAGTGATGCGGCCCACGACGGAGCATGGTCGTTCCTGTCGCTGATGCTTTTCCCGGACGTCCTCGCGGCCCGGTGGCCCGCGTCAAGTGACCTGAGCGAACTCGCTCGGGACCGGTGGATCGGAAATCAGGTAGGTCGCGACCGCAACTACTTGAAGCTCGCGTGGCGGCGATGGCAAGTGCTCGGCCAAGTCATGACGGAAACGCAGGATCCTTTCGGCGAGGATGAGTTCGGCGCCCTTTTGGAGCGCAGTGCAGTCGCGCGTAATACCCGGCTGGTTCAGTGTGCCGCGAGGGAGGTGGCCTCTTACGGAGGCGATCTTGGCAGGATGGATTTCACGCGAGGACTGATGCGCGGCCTGACGGCTCTGACGGGACCTCTTCAACTCGACATCCTTTCTGATCGGGAGTTGGTCGAACTGGTGCGAGACACGGCACGCAAGGTCGACGGCCGCCGGTGACGTGGTGTCGATTTGCATGAGCGTCTCTCGACCAGATTGGGCAGTATGAGCGACGGCCATTTAAGGCATTCAGTCACGCGCTCGGTAAGATGCCTACGACTCTCAGCGGAGCGCCGACGTCGCTGCGTCTAGGCGAGAACCCCGTTTGGGCACTGGACAGGTATGAAGCCGACGTACAAACACGCCTGCTTGACATCTTCGAATGCAAGTTCCACGACGAGGTCCGCCGCTTTCCCCCCGAGCCACGCACCGCCAGAAACTGCCACCGCGACGACAACTCCACCCAGGATGACACAACCCACACCAGTGGCACAGGTGCCCGCGATTGCGGTTCCAACGGCCGCCCCCAAGACGCCTCCACCCAGCGCTCCGGCGGCCTTCGCTGCTGCAATCAGTGGCGCCGATTGTTGGCCTGAGTGATCGTAGTAGCTGCTGACGAAGGCGTCCACCGCCGAGACCACCAAGAAGGCGCGACCGGCCACCTTTCCTAGATACCGGGAACTCTTTGCCGGCAACTGTGTCGCGGCTTCGCCCAGCCCCTTCTGGTATCGGATGTAGGAGACGACGGAGTGCCCGTCTCTCTCATAGGACGCCACCGTGACCGTGCGGGATCTCAAGGAGTGAGCACTAGCAGGAGGTCCGCAGGGCCCTGACCTTGCGACATTCCGAGATGTGCGACTGATCGAGTGTCCATCTCGGTCCCCCATCGCCCCTAAGCATGTAGATCGCATTACTGGTTAAGGACGAGACTTCTGCTGGGGAAATCGCCCGTGCGGTTGACGGTTGGCTCGGCGTCCCGATGGCATGGAGCGTCTTCGTGTCAGCGACGGGTGAAAACTGACCCCTGATCGACGGGTGAAAACGGACCCCCTCCGGTCTTGACGGGTCGGTAATCGAGGACCCCTCACCGCGTGGGCCGCCGGCCAGCCTCCCACCTGAGGCCGAGTTCGACGATGACCGTCCGTTACACCGATGAACCTAAGTCACACGAGGGTCGGTGAACCCGCTGTCCGCTCACGCATGTCACGTTGGATCTAGGGTTCGACTATGGCCATCGACTGGACCTACGACGAGATCGTCCTGGCGTGCGAACTGGTAGCCGACAACGGCTGGAAGGGCCTGCGAGCGCACCACCAACCCGTTATCGACCTGTCGAACCTGCTGATCGCTGCCCCGATCCATCCCGTGGCCGGACGTGACGCGAACTTCCGCAGCCCATCGAGCGTCCAGCGCAAGACCTTCGACATCGCCACCCAGCACGACGACTACACGGGTACTCCGACCAGGGGAAACAAGCTTGACCGCCAAGTCCTATTGAAGTTCCAGGCGGATCCGGTCCGGATGCGTCAACTCGCCGCCGAGATCCGGACCACGATCGAGTCCGGGTACCTGGTGACAGTGCCCGACGACGAGATCGAGGCCGGGGAAATCTCGGCGCCCGAAGGCCGGCTCGTAGTTGCCAAGCACCTTCGGCGGGAACGCAACCCTCGGCTGCGGCGCGCGAAGATCAAGGCCGTGAAGGGTGCGGGGAAGCGGGTTGCGTGCGAAGTCTGCGGCTTCGACTTCGAGGCCGCCTACGGGGCGTTGGGGCGGGACTACATCGAGGCCCACCACATTCTGCCTCTCCACGCGTCCGGACCTACACAGACTCGGTTGGCCGATCTCGCGTTGCTGTGCGCGAACTGTCACCGGATGATCCACCGGTCTTCGCCCTGGCTCACGCCAGTCGAGTTGCGCGACCGTTTGCAAACGACTGCGTAGGTCGTCGAGCTTCCGCGTAGTCGTCACGGACTACCTCGGAAGAACCGGGAGGTCTCTCGCCCGCCGACGTTGCTCAGCTCGGGCGGCAGTCAGATGCTGATGAAAGTCGGAATGCTTGTTCTGGTCCAGATTGAGCGGCAGGCGGAGGGATGCAATGAGATCCCGTTCGAGCACCCACGGCGTCGGCGTGGTCACCCAACAGACCCGCGCGTGCGCGGCCATCCATTCCGAGAGCACCAGTTCGCCATCACTGAACGTCAGGCGCTTTCCGGAGCCCACGCGTCGCAGTTGAATGCCCAAGTGGTCGGCGAGAAGTGCACCCAAGGTGAGCCGCAAGGTCGAGCCATACGCATTTCCTCGGTAGTGGTACCGGATCCGCTTGCGCAGGTTTTCCTTGCTCTGACGCAGTCCGTCTCGGCTCGGCGCCTTCGGCGAGATTCCGACATACAGCAGGGTTCCAGCGTCGATTGCGTGCGATCCGTCGAGCGGGACATAGGGCGGCGCCTCGTCGAAGTACCAGGCATAAACGCCGGGATCGGCGGGGACGGGACACGGCCGGCTCAGGACCTGGCCGCGGGTGGTGAGCTGGATGGGACTGAGAAGCAGCCGCGTCTCCGCGAGTGGGTTTTCGCCTGTCACGACACGATCATCTCGTGCACGGTCGTCAATAGCCGATCAAGAGAACACCCTCGAACGGCAGCTGAAGCCGTCGGGAGGCGTAGATCGCGTCCAGCTGGGAGTGAGTCCCGTCGTAGGCGTGCATGACCCCGGACTTGCCGCCTGATCGATAGTGGTACGCGATCGGCATGAACAGCGCGAGGTAGTCGGCATCCAACAAGAGGGATGTGCGGAGGATGTCCCGATAGTCCGCGTTGTTGGCCGCTCCCCGGCCGGCTTCAACCTCGACGGCGACCTTTAGCGAATCGTGGAAAGCATCGATCTCGTAAGAGACCGACGGCTTGCCGTTCTCTCCGAAAAGGACTGGTCGGGTGATCTTGTTGGCGCGGGTCTTTCCGGACTCGACCTGATAGCCGAGCGCTTCCAAGTCGGGCCGAAGCCTAGCCAGGACGGCGTCACTTCTACGGTCTTCGTCTTCGAGGGGCAGCGGAACGCTGTGGATTTCGGCCTGGACGGCCACCGTTGCCTGAACCAGTTGCTCGGCCCATCGGGGCGGTCGGGCATTCTTCGGGTAGTAGCTCCACCGGGGGTAATCCGTCACTTGACGAAGCGTAAAGCCACAGTGAGCCCGTCGCAGTGCCTCCGGGTAGCGGCCGAGCACCGGCCACGAGGATAAAGCCGCGGCTTCGGCCTCGCCGCGGTGCCATACACCCCAGATGCAGAAGGTCGTCCTCGTCGATGGCCTGCACGTACGACTGCCAGTGGGTCCGGCTGATGTCCGGTCTGACGACGTGCAGCCGGGACCCGTCGGGCAGCGTGGCGTCGACGAACGGGCTTGCTCAGGTCGAACTTCCGCCCGCTGCTCATGAGCATCCGCTCGAGGAGGTCGCGGACGTCGTCGGCGGCGAGGATGGTGGGCGTCAGCTCTGCGATGCCGCCTCGTGCGACGAAGATCCTGTCCGGGTCGCTGCTCTAGATGCTTGACCCCCCTGCCAAGGGTGGGGGCTGCGTCTATCTGGGCGGGATGGGCGCAATCCATGACCGGCGCATGTGGATGCCAGGGCCGGGCAGTTGGGGTCCCAATCTTCATGAGCTCTCGACCTACAAACTCAGGCAGGTCGCTCTGTCAGTCGCAGTTGGGGCAGGGGCCGGAGACGGGCATCTCCATGAAACAGGTCGGGCAGACTGCGCCACGTCGCGCCTCGCTGGCTGCCGTTGCACGTGGCGTACTCGCCCGGACGACCCGCGCCTTGGCGGTCAGCGTCGGCACCGCGTCGGCGGGCACGTCGGCTCCCCAGTGGCGATAGCACTCGAGCCGTGCGGCGGCCGCGCTGTTCTCGCGCTCGAGCGGGTCGGTGATCGGGGCCTCACCGGCAACCCGCAGCGCCTCATCGTAGCCGGCGCCGACCTGCCCGTCGTCCTTGCGGACCACCAGGGATGCGAGCGGCGGCTCGTTGCGCACGTGGTTGACCTTGACCAGATCGGCGAGCAGGGCGCCGATCCAGTTGCGCATCTGCGACTTGGTCCGCAGTGACGAGCGGCGCTGGACCTCCTCGGCGAGCTCGGAGTAGGTGATGACGGCGTTGTAGCGACCCGCGGTCTCCACGAGTACCTCGTAGGCGTGCTTCGCCCAGTAGGGCTGGGCGAACTTCGGAGTCACGAACGTCTCCTGGTCAGACATGGGCAGTCATCCGCTTCCTTCGTGGTGCAGTCGCCGAACCCCCAGTCTCCACCCTTCGCCTCGGCGGCCGTCACCCACCCACTGACGAGTCGACCGCTTATCGCTCGGTGGACTCAGGCGCAGCACCGATCCAGTCGATCATCTCGTCCGTCGTGGCGACCTGGGCGAAGAAGGTGCCGACCGTGGCCAGCGAGGCGCGCTGCACCTCGGCGACCTCCATCCCCGGCACCCCGCCGGTCGTCGTGGCGTCGCTGATGAAGAACGCGCGCACGTCGCGGACCATCGCCTCGCGCGCCGTGGTCTCGCAGCAGACGTTCGTCTCGATCCCGGTGATGATGATGGTGTCGAGGCCGAGCAGCTCGAGCCGACTTAGCAGGTCGGTGTCGTGGAAGGCCCCGAAGTGCGGCTTCTCGAGCACGTGGTCGGACGGGTCCATGACGAGCGACTCGTGGAAGGCTGCGGTGTGGGACGTGCGGTCGAGCATCCCCTCCCGCACCGGCGGGAACATCTCGCCGAGGATCCCGAGATCGGCGCCCTCGGCCACCGCGTGCCGGACGTGGATGACCGGGATGCCGGCCACACGGCATACCTCCGCCAGGCGGTTGATGCGCTCGACCACGGCGCGCGCGTCCGCCGCCATCTCGACGAAGACGTTCTGGACGTCGATGTTGAGCAGGGCCATCCGGCGCGGGTCGACCTCGAACTGCATCATGGTGCGCCTTCCGGTCGCCTCGGCCCCTGGGTGCACGCTACGGGTCGCCGGCCCATCGCCACCGGCGAATCGACCAGCAGCGCCGCCACTCGTCAGTCGAGCGGGTCCCGGCTCGCGCGCGTCAGCACCGCCAGGCAGACGGCGCCCACGCCACCCCAGAGCACGAACGAGCTTGCCCACCGTGCGTCCGGCTCGCTCGGGAAGACGTCGACCCAGCGCGAGAGCGGGTTCACGACGGCCAGCGCGATGACCACCGTCAGCAGGGCGCCGCCGACCGCGTCCCCGGGCTCGGGCACGTGCCGACGCAGGGCGGCGGCCGCGGCGACGGCCACGAACACGCAGCCGGTCAGCCACACCATGACCCCGAGCCGAGCGCTCAGCCCGCTCCGAACCGCCAGGGCCGCGACCCCGATCGACCCCACGACGAGCACCGCACCGACGACGAGGAGTCGGGCCCGGGTGCGCCTCCCCAGGGACGTGGGGGTGGCGGCGACGGCCTCCGTCGCCGCCTCGTCGAGGACGTATGCCGTCGCCGCGGCGAGGGCCGCCACGCCCACCACCAGCGCCGTGCCCGCTACGGCGCTGGTGGTCCACGTCGCTGCGACGCCCAGAAGCAGCAGTCCGACTGAGGTCAGAGCCGCCACGGGCCGCCACGGGATGCCCGCGGCCGGCCCGAGGACGCGCGAGTGGATCATCGCGTCACGACCACGCTGTGGCCGTCGGGGTAGGAGCGCACCGGCTGGCTGAGGCCGGTGGCGGAGGCGAGACCATAGGCGATCACCGACAGCACGAGGGTCACCGCCCCGATCCGGACGAGCCGCCGCCGGGTCTGACCCTCCGACCGCCACAGCAGTGCGGCGAGGGCTGCGAGGCCGCAGAGAGTGATGACCCAGACGAGGTACCACGCCGGCGACCCGGTCAGGCTGGTGACCGTGACGTAGTCCGCCGATGCCGACGAGAAGTAGCCGACCGGCGCGAAGAGGCGGACCCAGCGGAACCACGCTGGCGGTGCCCCCTCGGTGGTGCTGAAGGCGCCGAGGACGCCGATCGTCCAGACGACCACCGCCAGCACGAGAACCGCCGACGCGCCACGGAACCGCCACCACCGGCCGGCCGCGATGCCGAGCAGGGTGCCGCCGACGGCCGTCGCGACCGAGTTCTCGACGAGGACCGCCGCGATCGCCGTGTGCGACAAGGGGCCGTACATCCACTCCGGCGCGCTCAACGCCGACGGGCCGATGGCGTAGTAGAGAACGAGCCACGCCGAGGCGACGAGCGCAGGGACACCAGCCATCAGGCAGAGCGCGGCCGTCCGGGTCGTGACGGAGGTGGGCGACGCCTCGAGCAGCTCACCGGCCCCGTGGAACGACCGCGTCAGGTGGTAGGCCGTGATCATCGAGGCCACGCCCACCGTCAGGGCGACGACGGGCAGGCTGAGCGAGTCGCTGGTGACCTGGTGTGCCTGCTCGTTGAGCGCCATGACCGTGAAGACAACGCCCAGTGCCGTGCCCACGAGGAACATCGGGTGTCGGGCGAAGCGCCACGCCTCGATGCGGGCGAGCGCGGCGAACGGGCTGCGGTAGCCGCCGCGCGGGGCGAGGGCGGTCGTCACGGCAAGGGCGTCCTGCGGGGTGGTGGTCATCACGCCACCTCCGCCGAGGTCGTGGCGTCAGCGGACGTGGGGGCGGTGGCGCCCCGCAGCAGCAGGTAGGCGTCCTCGAGGCTGGGCTCGACGAGCTCGGCGCCCCTCGGCACCGACTCCCCGACGTTGCGATAGCGCCCGGACGCGGTGCGCCACGACGCCTGCGCCGCGGCATCCGGGGCCGCGGCCATCCAGACACGACCGGCCGCGAGCGACACGAGCTCGGGCACCGTGCCGTCGAAGTGCACGCGCCCGGCGTCGAGCACGACGACCCGCCGGCACAGCGCGGCGACGTCCTCGGTCTGGTGCGTCGAGATGACCATGGTGGACGTTGCGGCGATGTCGGCGAGCACGCCACGCAAGGACGCGCGCTGCTCGGGGTCGAGCCCGGTCGTCGGCTCGTCGAGGACCAGCAGCTCCGGTGTGCCGAGCAGGGCTTGGGCCAGGGCGACCCGGCGCCGCTGCCCACCCGAGAGCCGACTGATGCGTTTCGTCGCGACGTCGCCGAGGCCGACGAGGTCGAGCACCCGTCTCACCTCGGTGGTGCGCGTGTCACGGTCGGCCCACTCCTTGAGGACTGCCATGTAGTTGACGAAGGCGAAGGTGGAGAACCCGCGCGGGAAGCCGAGCTCCTGCGGTTGGTATCCGAGACGCCGCCTGACCTCGGTGCGGGCATCCGGCTGGCTCGGGTCGCGGCCGAGGAGCCGCACCTCGCCGGCGTCGGGGCGCAGCACCGTCGCCATGACGCGGAGCATCGTCGTCTTGCCGGCGCCGTTCGGACCGAGCAGTCCGGTGATGCCGGGCCCGAGGTCGAGATCGACGTCGTCCAGAGCCGCGAGTGAGCGGTAGCGCTTGGTGACACCGCGCAGGGAGACCGTGGTGGAGCTGGTTGCGGTCATGACGCGATCCTTCCGATCGTGCCGAGTCGCCGGGCTCGAAGGACGAGGACGGGCGGCCCGATGAGGAGCATGAGGACGTAGAGGACGAGGTACTGCGGCGCGAAGACGGCCCAGATCGTGTCGAGGCGTGAGGCCGCGCCGGTGGCGATGACCCAGACGACGGTGATGGCGCTCGCCGGACGCCACGGCCCGAACCACGTCGAGAGAGCGAGGACCGCCGCGGTGAAGCCCAGCGCCGGGAGGAGCCACACCCACGCTGCCGATTCCGGGAAGACGAACTGCCCGACGAGCACGACGGGGAGCGCCGCGAGGAGCACGGCGGCGGTCCGGAGCAGGAGCAGGCGTGCGAGCGGGTACGGCGTCGAGCTCTCCTGCTCCAGCGCCGGCCCGCCCTCCGGGCCGAAGGCCGCCGCCACGGCCAGCACCGGCACGAGCGGCGCCACGACGAGGAAGATCATGACGCTGCCGTTGCGCGCGGCCACGGCCCCACCGACCGCGAAGGCGACGGCGAGGGCGACCGCGCAGATCCACGATCCGCGCAGCGCCGGCGCCGCGGCCACGAGCATCGCGTCGCCGGGCGGCAGGCCGATCCGCACGAGGAGCCGCTCCAGCAGCGACACGCGTGGCACCTCGATCTCGTCGCGTACGGCGCCCCAGACGGCCGCCAGGTCCGGCAGGTCCGGCAGGTCCGGCGCGTCCGGCAGGTCGGGCGCGTTCGGAACCTCGGAAAGCGCTAATGGCTCCGGCTGCTCGGGACCTGCCGCCTCCGAAGGGGGCGTGACCTCGGGAAGGGAGCTGACGGCATACGCCATCGGGGGCAGCGCGGCGGCGACGCTCGCCTGGCACTGCGGGCACCGCACGAGATGCTGCTCGAGCGACATCGACGTGACGGCGTCAGCGTGGCCGTGGACCCACGCGCGCAGGTCGTCCGGCCGCACGTGGCTCGTACTCATGACGAGGCTCCTTCCAGCAGGCTCGCCCGCAGGCGCGCCCGTGCGCGGTGGGCCCGCGTCTTGACGGTGTTCTGTGGGATGCCCAGCAGGCGCGCGGCCTCCCGGGTGGTGAGGCCGTCGAGCACGGTCGCCTGCATGACGGCCCGCAGCTCGGGCGACAGTGCGGCCATCGCCCGACCGAGGTCGCCGTACTCGACGCCGAGGAGCAGCTCGTCCTCGGCGGTGGGCGAGGCAGTGCCGGATGGCCCCGGGTCGCGCAGGAGCACGACGTCCCGGCGCGACCGGAGACGACTGACGAGCCGTCGGATCGCGATCCCCCACATCCAGGCACCGACCTCGCCCGTCCCTTGGTAGCGCCGGGCCCCCTGCCACACGGCCACGAAGGTGTCCTGGAGCACGTCGGCCACGACCTCACGGTCGTTGCAGCGCCGCATCAGCCGGACCGAGAGCCACGGTGCGTGACGCTCGTAGAGCCTCTCGAGGGCGCCGACGTCCCCGGAGGCCAGCGCCTCGAGGAGGCTCTGGTCGTCGGGAGCGACGAGCGGTGACACATCTCTACTGTCGACCCGGAGGGCCCGATCGGTTCTCGGTATGGCGACGAAGCGCGGTGCGGGGCGTCAGCGGGGAGGCAGCTCGCCGCCCGTCTCGGTGGCTATGACGTGCATGACCGCGTTGATGAGGGCCAGGTGGGTGAACGCCTGGGGGAAGTTGCCGAGGTGGCGCCCCGTGTGGGTGTCGATCTCCTCGGCATACAGCTCGAGCGGCCCGGCGAAGGAGAGCAGCTTCGCGCACAGCTCGTGCGCCCGCTTGTGCTCGCCGATCTCCGACAGCGCCGACACGAGCCAGAACGAGCAGATCGTGAAGGTCCCCTCCTCGCCGGAGAAGCCGTCGTCCGTCTCGTCGACGCGATAGCGCAGCACCAGCCCGTCGACCGTCAGCTCGTCCGCGATGGCCAGCACCGTCGCTCGGATCACCGGGTGGTCCGGCGGCAGGAAGCGCACGAGCGGCGCCAGCAGCAGCGAGGCGTCCAGCGCCGACGCCCCGTAGTACTGCGTCAGCACCCCACGCTCGTCGACCCCGTGCTCGAGGATGTCGGCCATGATCTCCTCGGCCGCCAGCTCCCACTCCGCGGCCTGCGAGTCCTCCCCGATCATCGACGCGAGCTTCGCGCCGCGGTCAACGGCGACCCAGCACATGATCTTCGACGACGTGAAGTGCTTGAGCTCGCCGCGCACCTCCCAGATGCCGGCGTCGGGCTCGCGCCAGTGCTTGAGCGCCGTCCGCACCTGCTTGCCGAGGATCGGCCAGATGCGCCCGTCGAGGTGGTCGGCCACCTTCGAGTGGAGGTAGACCGAGTCGAGCAGCGCGCCCCAGACGTCGTGCTGCACCTGCGAGTGCGCGGCGTTGCCGATGCGCACGGGGCGCGACCCGGCGTACCCCGGAAGGTGGTCGAGCTCGAACTCCGGCAGCTCACGCTCCCCGCCGATGCCGTACATGATCTGCAGGTCCTCGTCGCGCTCGGCCATGTCGGCGATGAACGAGAAGAAGTCCACGGCCTCCCAGTCGAACCCCAGCGAGTACATCCCCCACAGGGCGAATGTCGCGTCGCGGATCCACGTGTAGCGGTAGTCGTAGTTCCGTTCCCCACCAATGGTTTCCGGCAGCGACGTCGTCGACGCGGCGGCGATCGCACCCGTCGGCGCATACGTCAGTCCCTTGAGCGTCAAGGCACTCCGCTGGAGGTAGCCGCGCCACGGGTGGTCCGGGAAGCGACCGCGGGCGAGCCAGTGCTGCCAGTGGTGGGCCGTCCACACGAGTCGCTGGTACGCCTGCCCGAAGTCGGTCGGCGGCGCCTTCTCACCCCACGAGAGCGCGATGTAGCGGACGTCGCCCTCCCGGAGCAACGTTCTCGCAGCAGCCTGCCCGCCCTCGAAGCCGAGCCGCAGGTCGGTCGTCAGCGTGAGCACCACGTCCGATCCCGTGCCGGTCGCGCGGCCCTGGTGGTAGCCCAGGTCGGTGTAGTCCCACGTCACCGGCTGGCGCCCGTAGTCGAGCACCGGCTCGCACTCCATCACCGTCTGCACCTCGCCCGACACGCAGCGGATCGTCCGCAGCAGCGTGTGCTCGGCGTCGTAGTCCATCGGCGTGCGCCGGTGCTTCGGCGACACGTCCTCGTCGTGGCGCCACGGCCCGATGAGCAGCACGTCGCGGACGATGATCCAGCCCGTCGGGGTGCCCCAGCTCGTCTCGAGCACCATCGTGCCCGGCAGGTAGCGCCGCGCCGTCGGCACGCTGACGTCGGACGGGCCGAGCCGGAAGCGCCCCGAGTGCCGCCCGAGCACCGCCCCGAAGACGCTCGGCGAGTCCAGGCGCGGCAGGCACATCCAGTCGACGTCGCCGCCCGGCGCCACGAGCGCCGTCACCTCACCGTCGGACAGGAACCCGTAGTCCGCGATCGGAACCGCCTTCACGTGGCCCGTCGGCCCCGGCGAGCCCGTAGTGCGCGTCGGGGCGTGCGAGGTCGCGACGTCAGCGGATGCGTCCATGTCCTCAGAATCCTCGCCGTCCTCCGCGCGCACAAGAGACGCCCTGCAGCGGACGTCGACGTGGCAGGATCGGCGCGTGTCCGAGCACGAGCTTCTCCTCCGGCATGCCTCCCACTGGGCGCTGCAGCGTCAGCGGGTGTGTGACACCGAACTCCTCGAGACGGCGCTGGAGCTGCGATCGGTCCATGACGCCCTCCCGCCCAACCTGTGGCCCGCCGGCAGTGTGGAGGACCTCATGCTGCACCGCTGGCCGAGCCACGGCCAGGGCATGCCGGACGTCGACGTCCTCGCCGAGTCGATCGACACGTTCGTCCGCTTCCTCCGGGTGACGGGACGGATGGCCTCCGGTTCCGGCGACCCGCGAGCCCTGGCCCGAGAGGCCCACCGAGCTGCTCCCCGGATGGCGGCCGCCTGTGCGGACCCGGCGAACTTCGGACCCACCAAGTCACTCATGGCCTTCGGTCGCGCGGCCGGCTTCCCCGTCGACCATGCCGACACGGTCGAAGAGCTCGACGAGACGATGCAGCAGGTCGTGGCGGCGTGGAACGCCCTCCCGGAGCACGATCGCAAGGCCCGTATGCCGCTCGCCGGCGATCGAGGGGCCGTGCACGGCACGGGCGCGGGCTTCGATGTCGACCAGAGCCTCGACGGCGACTTCGAACCCGCCGGGGTGCTGGAGCGTGGCGATCCCGCCCGAGCCGCAGCCCAGGCCCGGCGGGCCCCCTTCGTGCAGGCGTGTCTCCAGCTGGCTGACTGGGTGGGTGTCCGCAGGAAGGTGACGGCGACCGGCGTCCTGCGCCTGGCCGAGGCACGTGATGCCTATGCCGAGCTCGAGCTGTGGCGATGGCAGGAGGAGGTCGATGGAATCACCCACCGTCGCCCCGATGCCGCCGCCTCCCGCGACTTCAGGTGGAAGCGCGCCGGCGATGCGCTACCTCTCGAGCGACTGTGGTTCGCCGCACAGTCCGCCGGCCTCGTCGAGACCCTCAGCACCGTCGCGCGCAACACGGACGAACGCCCCGTGAGCGACGACGAATGGGTGGGCGTCAGTGTTGCGCTGACCCTCGCGCTGTGGCTGATCGTCGAGTCGGCCTACGACCGGTCACCGGTGCCCGTCCTCACGGTGCTCGGCGGCTGCGCGCTCATGGGCTCCATCACCAGTGCGCAGGTCCGGGAGCAGTGGCAGACGCATCCGGGCAACTCGTGGGGACCGGACTACAGGCCGAGCGGGTTCGAGGCCGAGTCCCAGCGCTACTCCGACGAGGAGCTCACCCTCTCCCTGCACTTCTTCACCGACACGGGCATCTGGGAGGTCGACGGCGACACCTACCGGCTCACCGACCTCGGCCGCGAGTTCGCGACCCTCCTCTTCACCTACCTCGAGGAGGGGATCGACTGAGCCAAGGCGAGGCCCGGGCAGTTCGGGCATCTAGCGAGCCGGTGCGAGGGCGAGGCGCGGGCGGAGTCGAGGCAGGTGGCCTCCGCGCTGGTCCATGACGCCCGTCCAGCCGTGCGGGGTCACGACATAGACGTCACCATCGATCGCACTGGTGAGGTGGTTGCTGTAGCGCCACGCCTGAAACCATCGGTGCTCGGCGATGGTGTCGATGACCCGGCCCTCGCGACACACGACCGTCACCAGCAGGTGCGTGATCGGGCTCCAGCCCCGCGGCGTGCCTCTCGGCTCCGGGACGAGGTCGACCGCGACACCGCGCAGCCGCGCACTTGCGTCATACGGGTCCCAGCACGGTTGTGGTTCGGTCGGATCCGGCACCACGGAGGCGCCAACCACCTCCTGGGTCTCGAGCTCCAAGGCCGCCACCACGATGCGCCCGCAGATGAGTGGACACACGTCGTCGATGGATTGCAGCACGAGCTCTGGGTCCTCGAGCTCCCAACGCTCACGAGATCTGGTCATGGCTCGACCGTGCCAGCGACCCGGGTGTTCCCGTCGAGGTTGTCCCCAGCAGCGCGCCGCCGCACAGTGGTCGCCCCGCGCCTGTGGATGACACCCGCCCACCAGCAGCTCGCTCTGGTTGGCTCGGCGCCACCACTACTGCTTCTGCGACCGGCACGGAGGACCGATGGGCTACAGCACGCACTATCTCGGGCGACTCGACATCAGGCCGCGCCTGCGCGAGCCGGAGATCGAGTGGCTCCGTGCCTACGCCGAGCTCATCGACCCGCGAGAGCACGGCTACGACGTCCCTCTGAACCCGCGAGCCGAGAGAGCGGAACGAGCGCGCGGCTCGGGCAGGGGCGTTGCGCCGCTGAGCGATCCGGAGATCCTGACCCCGTGGGGGATGTGCGACTGGGTCCCCTGTGTCGAAGGGTGCTGCCTGCACTGGCGTGAGGTCGAGAAGTCCAACCACGCCGTGCCGTGGCTCGAGCACCTCGTCGGCCACTTCCTCGGCCCCGACGGCCTGGCCCGCGGCGCACGGGCTGACTTCGAGGACTTCACCTTCGACCACGTCGTCAACGGAGTCATCGCGGCCGAGCGTGGGGACACGCGCGAGCTCTACCTGATCCGTGCCGTCGACAACGTCATCACCACCGAGACTCTCGTCGCCGGTGATCCGTCAGGCTGGTGATCAAAGTGACTACAATGACCCATGAGGTGGTCACCATGGGCGGTCAACAGGTCGGGATCCGTGAGCTGAAGAGCCGGCTGAGCGAGTACGTCGACCGTGCCCGAGCGGGCGAGACGCTGGTCATCACCGACCGCGGTCGACCCGTCGCCGAGCTCCGCCCGCTGTCCGGCCGCAGGGCCCTCGAGACCCTCCTCGACGAGGGGCTCGCAACGCGCGCACACCCCAAGCGTCCGTCTCCCGAACCCCTCGACGTCGACGGCCCGATCAGCGACCTCGTCGGCGACCAGAGCCGGTGATCCTCTACCTCGACACGTCGGCCCTCGTGCCCCTGCTCGTCGCCGAACCCACCTCGGCCCGGTGCCGGCGGCTCTGGGACGACGCCGACGACGTCGTCTCCTCCGTGGCCCTGCGACCCGAGGCCGCCTCCGCCCTGTGGCGAGCCCGGCACTCCCGTCGCATCAGCGCCGGTCAGCACGCCGAGCTGCTCGACCACCTGGCCGAGCTGATCGGGCAGATGCACCTCGTGGTCGTCGACGACCGACTGTCCAGGCATGCAGCCGACCTGGCCTCGGCTCACGGCCTGCGGGGCTACGACGCCGTCCATGCCGCCACCGCCCTCATGGTCGTCGGGCAGGAGGGGCTGGCCGCCTCGGGCGACCGCTCGCTGCTGGCGACCTGGCAGGCCGCGCACCTCGCGACCTGCGACATAGGCGCCGCGAGGTAGGACGCCAGACGCACAGAGGGCGTATGCCGTCCGCTCCCGCAAGAGCCCCACAAGAGTCCCGCAAGGTCCTTCGAATTCGGACATTCAGGCAACCGTGCGGGTCTCCACTGGAGGGAGTCGTCCACCGACGACGCAGACTTCGACGGTTGGCCCGTTGTGGTACGTGAACCGTCACGGGGCCCGAGCTCGCATCGCGAGGCGGGCCCCCTCGTCATCCCGGCAGCCAGCCCCGCTGAGTCACCTGATGACCCAATGCACAGCCCCGCGGCCCGGGCCGCTGGCAACCCCCCGTCAGGCGACGGCGATGTCGACGAGCAGCTCGGTGGCCAGTCGCTCGAGGTCGGCGCGCAGCGCTGCCGAGTCCGACCCGCCCGGCACGCGCACGACGACGTGCGCCTCGAAGAGCAGTCCGCCGGCCATCGGCGCCTCTCGCGTCCCGGTCGTCATCGTCTCGATCGACAGCTCGTGCCGGTTCAGCACGGACGACACCTCGCGGACGATGCCGGGGCTGTCGTTGCCGAGCAGGTCGATGGTCAGCCGCTGCGCGTCGGCGTCGTCAGCAACGCCTGAGGCCTCGGCGCCCGGATGGGCGGCCACCTCGAGCAGTCCGTCGAGCTCGCGCAGCGCGGCCGTCAGCGCATCCACCCGTTCACCGGGCACACCCACGACGACGATGCCGGCGAACTTGCCGGCCAGCTCGGCGAGCTGGCTGTCCTCCCAGTTGCCGTCGTGCGCGGTGACGACGTCCGCGAGGGCACTGACGAGGCCGGCGCGGTCGTCGCCGATGACGGTGAGCACGAGTCTGGGCACATCCGCAGCCTACTGACCGGGGCCCGCTCGCGCGGCAGCGCGCGCGACGTCGGGCCACCCGATGAGGCAGCCCACGGCATACGCCATCGGGGCGACGACGGCGGCTCGCCGTCGGGAGGTAGGCGCCGGGCCGGGTGCACCCGCTTCTTGAGTGCAACCCGGCCCGGTCAAAGGTGGCCGCTCAGCTGGCGGCCTGGGCCCCGACGAGTTCATCCGGCTCGTCGGGGGGTCTGGGGGAGCCCGACGGGGTGTCGGGAGGGGTGTCGGACGGGCGCCGCTCGGCGAGCCCGGCCATGCCCCAGCGCACCGCCGCCGTGCCGAGGTGCCCGAGCGGCCGTGCCACGAGCGTCGAGACGACGCCGGGCAGCGGGATGCCGAGCATCTCGCGCGCCCACCCGGGCAACAGGGACACGCCTCCGGAGGCGAGGGTCCCGTAGCCCGGTCGGGCGTAGAAGGGCAGCGGAGGGTCGAGCAGGAGGAAGCGCGCGGCCTCGCGCGCGGCTGGCGACGTCTCGAGCTCGGGACGGTAGGACGCGAGAACGGCCCGCAGCTCGGCCACCGAGGTGGGCGGGTCGATGACGCCGAGCCGTCCCGCCGGGATGCCGGCCTGCGCGACGTAGACGTCGGCCTCCTCGTCGGTCAGGGGCGTGTCACCGAAGGTCTGGTAGCCGCGGAGGAACGAGTCGATCTCGGCCGCGTGCACCCACATGAGCAGGTGCGGGTCGTCGGCGCGGTAGGGCCGCCCGAGGTGATCCTTGCCGCGCACCCGCTCGTGGATCGAGCGGACCATGGCGATGGCCTCCTCGGCGTGCTCGATCGTGCCGAAGGTCGTCGTCGCGAGGTAGTGGCTCGTGCGCTGGAGACGGCCCCACGGGTCGCTCTTGTAACCACTGTGGCCGGCCACCCCGGCCATCGCCATCGGGTGGAGCATCTGCAGCAGCAGGGACGTCACGCCCGCCGGGAACATCGAGGCGTCCGCGTGAACCCGCCACACCGGGTCCTCGGGCGTGAACCACCGCTCGCCCTGGGCACCCCAGATCCGCTGCGCGCGGTCAGGCGCATCATCGCCCGCGACCTTGCTGCGCAGCATGACGCCGAGCTGGCGCTGCACCAGCCGGGCTCCTGCGGTGGGACTCATGATCGACAACATAACCGCAGGTCAGCGGCACGCGGAAACGACCTGTACAGGGTTTGAGACGCCTCAGCCGAGCGTGATGCGGATGCCGGCGCGCGGGCCACGCGGCCGCACCCGGTCGGTGACCGCGGCCAGGGCGTCACCGAGCCGCGCCATGACGTACTTGCGGCCCATGGCGCGTTTGACCGCGGCGACGCCTTCCGGGCTGCGGTCGACGACGGCCGTGCCGGCATACGTCGGCGCCCCCTCTGGCACGCGTCCGCGGATGTCGCAGGGACGCAGCTCGACCCGGGCGGTGTGCGCGAGCCGCTTGAGCTTGCCGCTCGGGTCGACGGTGATGACGACGAGCTGGCCGGCGTCGCGGGCGACCCACACGGGCGAGCTCACCGGAGCGCCCGTCCGGCGGAACGTCGTCAGCGACACGTAGCGGTTGGCGTTGACGACGTCGAGGTCGCTCGGCATGGGGCTCACGCCGTCAGCGTATGCCGTGTCGCCGGCTCCCAGCCCGTGTCGAGGACGTGCCCGGCGACGTCCTCAGGCGAGCGACCGGACCACCGCGACGACGCCGATGGCGAGGGCCGTCGCCGCCATGAGCGCCGCGGTCGTCGTCGCAGTCGTGCCGGCCCGTCCCGGTCGTCGCGCCAACGCTGCGGCCGTCGCCGTGAACGCGGCGAGGAGGAGGCCGAGGGTCATCAGGTTCGCCGCGTCGCCGCGTCGCTGCGAGGAGTCGACCGCCTCGTGCTGGGCGGCGAGGAGCCGGTCGTAGTCCGCCGGCTCGGACGTCACCATCGCGACGACCTCGGCCGGGACCCCGTCGGACTCGGTGGGCGGCGCCGTCATCGCGCCCGCGACCTGCGCCCACGTCGCCGCCGCGGCGGAGTCGGCTTTCGCGAGCTCGGGCTGGCCCGGCACGTCGTCTCCCACGGCGACGAACTGCCGTGCGAGAGAGAGCATCCCGAGCTGCACCTGCTCCTGCTGGCTCCGGAGCGCGAACGAGCTGTAGAGCTGGCTCGCGAGCAGGGAGCCCGTGATCGTCGTCGCCCGTCGCGACGACTCGGCGTCGTCGCGCGCCGACCCGCTCGAGAGCACGAGCTGGGCCGCGGTGAGGACCGGAAGCAGCAGCCACGCGACGAGAGCCACGGCTGCGGCCAGGCGCTGAGCTCGGGTCCGCTCCTGCCACGGCTGGGGCGCCAGCCCGACGTCGTCGTCGCCGTCGGGAGGGCCCGCTGAGCTGGGCTGCATCGCGGCCTGCGCCCGGTGACGGGTGCCAGCCGTGCGGACGACGACGAACGCGGCCGCGGCGACGACCGACATGGCAGCGAGCCGCAACGCCCACGCCGCTCGGGCGTCACCGTCGGCGACGGCGTCCTGGACGCCCTGAGGGTCGGCCCCCGTCAGGGTGAGCGCGTCCGCGAGACGCGAGCTCACGGCATACCCGTGGTCGCCTCGCTCGTAGTCCGCGGACAGCAGGGAGCTGCCCGCCTGCTGCAGCCCGGCCCGGAGCTCGCCCGCGGTCTTGCGCAGCGTCGCCGCCTCCGCGGCCGCGAGCCGGCTGGCGGGCGTGGCGAAGCCCCGCGACGTGACCGCGTCGGACGCGTCCTGGAAGGCGTCGGCGCGCACCTCGAGCAGCGCGAGGTCGAGCGCGACCGGAGCCTGGTCCTGGTAGAGGTGACGCACCTCCTCGACGGTGAGCGCCATCGAGCGGGTCTCGAGGCGGGTCGACTGCAGCCAGTCGCCGCCCGCCTGGGCAGCCAGCCACGTGCCACCGGCGAGCAGCGCCGCGACGAGGACCGAGACGGCCACCTGCGCCGGGTTCGAGCGGATCCGCGCCGCCCACCCGTCCAGACGGCCGGCGGCGCGTTCGGCCGGTGAGTCGGGGACGCTCACCGGGGTGCCTCCTGCGTCATCGGCTCGTAGGTCACCGCTCCGAACCTGCCGACGAGGACGAGGTTCTCTCCCTCTCTCGACCACCTGTACGTCTCCTTCGACAGGTCGTCGAGCGGGCGCCCGTCGTAGCTGCCGGACGGCGAGTCAGGGTCGTGGAGGGTCTGCACGCCGCCCTGCGGGGTCAGCGTCAGCGTCGGGCCGGTCACGTCGACCACGCCCTTGGTGCCGATGTCGAACTCGAAGGTGCCGCTCGAGCGCGACTGCATCATGACCTCCGCCCGCTCGAACCGGCCGTCGGGCCGGAAGGTGTAGAGCACCTCGGCCGATCCCTGGTCGAGGCTGCGCCACGTGCCCTCGAGCTCGCCCGGGACGACCGCGTCCGGCACGGGGGCTGGGGTGGAGGTCGAGGTGGGTGCCGGGGCTGGAGTCGACGTCGGGAGCGGCGTTGGAGGGCGCGTGACCGTGACGGTCGCCGGGCTCGGCGTCGCACCCGGCGGTGCCGTCGAACACGCGGAGAGCGACGACGGGACCACCGTCACCGCGGCGAGCGTGAGCATCGCGGTCCGGCGCCACCGGGTCCGGTCCGGTGGTTGCGAGGTCATGTGGTGGTCCATCTGCTCGGGCATCGGGCTCGCCCTCCTCGTACCGGGCGCCTCGACGGTGCCCCTTCTGATCTGACGGTCGAGCCGGGCCGGTGATACGTGCCCACGGCGCCCCGTCGCCGGGCGGCGTGCGCACAATGGGCCATGGCGCTCGCGCTCTGCCTGCTGCTCGACCGCAGGTCCGACCGCGCCGTCCGCGCACTCTGGGAGCGGCTCGAGGAGGACGGCGTCCCGACGCTGCTCTCCCACACCCACGGCCACCACGTGCCCCACCTGTCGTATGCCGTCCTGCTGACCTGGGACCAGGAGGCGGCCGGCGCCGCCGTGGCCGGGCTGGGCGACGGCGGGCCGGTCGAGGTCTCGGTGCAGGGCACGGTCGTCTTCCCGCGCGGACGCGTGGCGCTCGCCGGCTCGGCCTCGGTCGCTCTCGCCACGCGGCAGGCCCGGGCGGTCGAGGCGCTGCGTCGGACCGGCGCCACGATCCACCGGCACTACGAGCCCGGACACTGGATGCCGCACGTGTCGGCCACGACCGGGGTCCCGGGTTCGCGCCTGCAGACGGTCGTCGACGCGGTGTCCGACCGGCTTCCCCTGACGCTTCGGTGCGACCGCGCGGCCCTCATCGACACGACCGACGGCACCACGTGGGACCTGTCCGGAGTGCCCTGACGGCACCGGTATGAGTACCGGTGCCCAGTATCGATCGGGCCGTCCGTGTCTCTTCTCCCCGACCAACAAACCTTCGGGGAGAGACACACGACCATGCGCATCAGCTTCACGCCCGCCGAGAACGGCTTCGCCTTCAGCAACGGCTTCACCAACCACGTCCTGCGGATCCCGGCCGTCGGGGTCGACATCACGACCCGCGGCCGCTGCGGCGGCATGGCGGCCGCCGCCATGGACTACTGGTACGCCGGCCTCGCCATGTCGACGAACGGCACTCTGCCGCAGGACGGCTCGCTCGTCGGCGACTACGTCTACTCCCGGCTCATGGACACGTTCGTCGACAACGGCCTGACGTTCGTCCAGTACGCGACGAGCCTCGACCACCCGACCTGGCTGCGCGGCAAGGGCGTCGCCCGGATGACCCGCGAGGACGAGCTACCCAAGCTCAAGGCGAGGCTCAACTCCGGCCAGCCGGTCCTGCTCGGCCTCACCCAGGCCCGCTCGGTCACCGAGCTCGGCAACGACCACCAGGTCGTCGCGTACGGCTGGGAGCAGGACAGCCGCTACACCTACGTCCTCGTCTACGACAACAACAACCCGGGCCAGGAGGTCCGGCTCAAGCTCACCACCGTCGACGACCCGGCCGAGCGCGCCATCACCGGCAGCAACGGCAAGACGTGGCGAGGGCTCTTCGTCGAGAGCTACACCCGCAAGGTGCCGGGCTACCTCGCCGTCGGCCGCGTCATCCACGACTCGACCGACCCGCGCATCATGGTGATCCGCGGTGGGGGCCAGTTCTGGGTGCCGTCACCCGCGGAGTTCGACGCGTGCGGGCTGCGCTGGGACGCCGTCGTGTCGGCCAAGCCCGGGTCGATGGCCCACGTCGCGACCCACCCCGGCAACGGCACGCTCGTCCGCGAGCGCGGCACCGACCCGATCCACGTCGTCTACGGCGGCAAGGCCTTCTGGATCCCGTCGCCCGAGGTCTTCGAGGGTCTCGGCCTCGACTGGGGCAAGGTCCGCGAGATCCCGCAGGGGTCCCTCAGTGGCCTGCGCCAGATGCCGCTCGACCGAACCCTGCTGCGCGAGCGGTCCGCCGACCCGGTGTGGCTCGTCGACGGCGGCCGCCTGCGTCACGTCACGAGCCAGGCCGTCATGGACCGGCTCGGCCTCGAGTGGGGCTGCGTCCGCGTCGTCCCCGACGGCGCTCTCACTGGTCTCGCAACGGGGTCGCCGATCAGCTGAGAAGGCGTAGGGGACTAGTCACTTCTGGTCCGTTTGTGCCATCTTGCGTCATTTCCACGAACTGCGCCGACACCGGCGTGTCACTCTGTCGCGGTCGCCCTGGAGCGGGACACTCGTTCCCAGGAAGACCAAGACTTCGACGGTTGGCCCGTTGTGGTACGTGAACCGTCACTGGTAGCCCGGACTCGCGAACGCGAGCCGGGCTCCAACACTTTCCGGGGTGTTTCGTGTCGACGCCGCCTCGACACCGCCCCGGCGCCCGACCCGACGGTGACGCGGATCTCGCCGACCGCCAACGGTTTCCGGACTACCGTGAAGATCATGAGGCGCCTCGTCGCACCGTTGGTCGCCGGCGCCGCGGTCCTGTCCGTGGTGACGTTGCGCTGGTCTGCGCTGCACTGGGGCGCGACGACCGAGGAGACGCGCGAGCACCTCCCGGGCGACGAGATCCTCCCGGTCGCCGGCCTCGTCGCGACGCGCGCCATCACCATCGAGGCGCCGCCCGAGGACGTCTGGCCGTGGGTCGTGCAGCTCGGTGCCGATCGGGGCGGCTTCTACAGCTACGACCGGCTCGAGAACCTCGCCGGCTGCCGACTGCACAGCGCCGACACCATCGCCCCGGAGTGGCAGCAGCTCGCCGTCGGTGACCTCGTGCGCCTCCACCCGCAGGTCGCTCTGGCCGTCGCCTCAGTCGCACCCGCGCGCTCACTCGTGCTGCACGCCGGGCCGGCCGTGCCCGGCGACCCGGAGGCCGCGCCGTACGACTTCACGTGGTCGTTCGTCCTGCGCCGCCACCCGCACCGCGCGACACGGCTCATCACCCGCGAGCGCTTCGCCTACACCCACCGCTGGTCGCCGCTCCTCGTCGAGCCGGTCTCGGCCGCGAGCTCCCTCATGAGCCAGAAGATGCTCCGCGGCATCCGCGACCGCGCCGAGCGCGCGGCCATGGCGTAGGCCGCGCACTCCGGAGCGCGTGCGATCGCGAATCAGGCGGCCGACGCCTCCGTGGCGACCACCCGCCGTCCCCTCGCGAAGTAGGCGAGCGGTCCGACGAAGTTGATCGCGATGATCGCGGCCCACTTCCCCTTGCTCCCCACGATCTCGCTCGCCGGCCGTCGGGCCAGGTCGGCCCATGCCGTCGCCGCCAGCGACAGCTGCACGCAGCCCGCGACGAGGATCGCCCGCTGCTGGCCGCTCGTCAGGTCCGACCACTTCTTCTGTGCCATGACCCCTCCTCAGGGACGGTGGAGCTCTCGGTGCTGGAACGCGGGTGGCAAGACGGATGCAGGACCGACCCTCAGCGCAGGATCGCCCGGAAGGCGTCGAGGAGGATCTCGAGCTCCATCTCGCCGACGACGAGCGGGGGAGCGATGCGCACCGTCGAGCCGTGCGTGTCCTTGACGAGGACGCCGTGCTCGAGAAGTCGGTGCGACGCCTCGCGCCCGGTCATGAGGCCCGGGTCGAGGTCGACACCGGCCCAGAGGCCGCGACAGCGCACCGCGTCGACGCCGTGCCCGATCAGGTCGCGCAGCCCGTCGTCGAGCAGCGCGCCGAGGTGCCGCGCCCGCTGCTGGAACTCGCCGGTCGAGAGCAGTCCGACGACCGCCTGCCCGACCGCCGCCCCGAGCGGGTTGCCGCCGAAGGTCGACCCGTGGCTGCCGGGCGTGAAGACGCCGAGCACGTCACGGTCCGCGACGACCGCCGACACCGGGACGATGCCGCCGCCGAGAGCCTTGCCGAGGACGTAGATGTCGGGGACGACGCCCTCGACGTCGCAGGCGAAGGTCGTGCCGGTGCGGCCGAGCCCCGACTGGATCTCGTCGGCGACCATGAGCACGTTCCGGTCTCGGGTCAGCCGGCGCACGTCGCGCAGCCACCCGTCGGGCGGGAGGATGACGCCGCCCTCGCCCTGAATCGGCTCGAGGAGCACGGCGACGGTCTCGTCGGTGATCGCGGCCTCGAGCGCCTCGAGGTCACCGAGGGGCACCATGTCGAACCCGGGCGTGTAGGGGCCGTAGTGGTCGTGCGCGAGAGGGTCATCGGAGAAGCTGACGATCGTCGTCGTGCGGCCGTGGAAGTTGCCGGCCATGACGACGATGCGGGCCCGTCCGTCCGGCACGCCCTTGACCTCGTAGCCCCACCGTCGCGCCGTCTTGATCGCCGTCTCGACGGCCTCGGCGCCGGTGTTCATCGGCAGCACGAGCTCCTTGCCGGCGAGGGTCGCGAGGTCCCGGCAGAAGGGCCCGAGCCGGTCGCTGTGGAAGGCGCGGCTCGTCAGCGTCAGCCGGTCGAGCTGCGACCGGGCCGCGGCGACGAGCGTCGGGTGGAGGTGACCGAAGTTGAGGGCCGAGTAGCCGGCCAGCGCGTCGAGGTAGCGGCGACCGTCGACGTCGGTCACCCAGGCGCCCTCGGCGGACGCGATGACGACGGGCAACGGGCTGTAGTTGTTGGCGATCCAGCTCTGCGCCAAGGAGATGTGCTCGTGCGTGGTCCCGGTTCGTGCCGCCGTGTCGCTCACCCCTCGATCGTGGCACCGGCCCGCTCCGGCGGCCGCCGAATGTGACTCGAAACCGGGGTGATCCCGCTCTCGGACCATCGCCGCCCCGACGCCCCGGTGGCACACTCGAAGAGGCGGGTCCCGCAGCCAGGACTACCCGTGGTGAGGTGTGTCGGTCACGTCGGTGACCCAGCCGTGGAGATGGCCATGAGCACCACCAGCCCCAGCACCGACACTCCCCGTGCAGCCCGGACTCGCGTCGTCATCCTCGGCGCGGCCGGCCGGGACTTCCACGACTTCAACGTCGTCTTCCGCGACGACCCTGCCTACGAGGTCGTCGCCTTCACCGCGACGCAGATCCCCGACATCGACGGCCGCCGCTATCCGCCGGAGCTCGCGGGATCCCTCTATCCGCAAGGCATTCCGATCGTCGCGGAGTCCGAGCTGTCCGACCTCGTCGAGCGGGAGCACGTCGACGTCGTCGTCTTCGCCTACTCCGACGTGCGTCACGAACAGGTCATGCACCTCGCATCACGCTGCATCGCTGCCGGAGCCGACTTCCGTCTCCACAGCGCCCGGCGCACGATGCTGCGCAGCACGAAGCCCGTGGTGGCCGTGACTGCCGTGCGCACGGGCGTCGGCAAGAGCCAGACGACGCGCTACCTCGCCCGGATGCTCCTCGACCTCGGCCAGCGCGTCGTCGCGGTCCGACACCCGATGCCCTACGGCGACCTCGCCGCCCAGGCGTGCCAGCGCTTCGCGACCTACGCCGACCTCGACCGCCACGACTGCACGATCGAGGAGCGCGAGGAGTACGAGCCGCACCTCGACGCGGGCGTCGTCGTCTACGCCGGCGTCGACTACGAGCGGATCCTCCGCGAGGCCGAGCAGGAGGCCGACGTCATCCTCTGGGACGGCGGCAACAACGACCTTCCCTTCTACCTCCCCGACCTCCACGTCGTCCTCGCCGACCCGCTGCGACCCGGCGACGAGGCGGCCTACCACCCGGGCGAGGCCAACGTCCGGATGGCCGACGTCGTCGTCATCGCGAAGTGCGACTCGGCGCGGCCGGCCGACATCGACGCCGTCGAGGCCTCGGTGCGCGCCCTCAACCCCCGTGCCACGGTGCTGCGCGCCGACAGCCCGGTCACCGTCGACGATCCCGCCGCCGTCCACGGTCGCCGCGTCATCGTCGTCGAGGACGGACCGACCCTGACGCACGGCTCGATGACCTACGGCGCCGGCGTCGTCGGCGCGCGCGCGGCCGGTGCCGCCCTGATCGTCGACCCGACCCCGTATGCCGTGGGGTCCATCGCCGCGACCTACGCGAAGTACCCGAACGCGCGGGGCGTCCTGCCGGCCATGGGCTACGGCGGGGGCCAGGTGCGCGACCTCGAGGCGACGATCCGGTCGGCCGTCGTCGCGGGTGAGTGCGAAGCCGTCGTCAGCGGCACGCCCATCGACCTCACCCGGGTGCTGACGGTGCCCGCACCCCTCGTGCGGGCTCGCTACGAGCTGCGCGAGATCGTGCCCGGTGGCCTCGCGGCCGCGCTCCGGACCGCGCTGCCCCTCGACGTCCAGGACGTCCTCGGCACCCATGCGGGTTCCACGTTCGCCGGGAGCGCGTCATGACCACGCCGACCGGACACCTGCCCTCCGACTCGCGAGACCACCGGACCGGCCATGAGCTCGACCCCCGTGCGCCCGTACCCCAGCGAGGCCGGCGTGCGGGCTACGCCGGGTCGCTCCTCACCAGCCTCGTCATGCTCCTGCTCATCAACGTCTGGCCCGGCTGGGAGGTCGTGCCGTTCCTCACCCCGCGCACGGTCCTCGTCATCGGCGCGATCAACGCCTCGATCATCGCGAGAGCCATCGCCGACCTCGTCAACGTCGTCGTCGACCAGCCCCGTCCGCGGGCCTTCGGCGACATCATCTCCATCGGCTTCGGCCTCATCGCCCTGGTGCAGATGTGGCAGGTCTTCCCGCTCGACGTCATCGGCACCGGCTGGGAGGTCGTCGCGCGGGTGCTGCTCGCGATCGGCGTCGTCGGCAGCGTCGTCGGGATCGTCGAGGCCATCGTGCGGCTCGTCACGGGCCGCTTCCCGAGGATGTGATCGTCGTGACCACCACCAGTCCCAACCCCATCGCCACTCCGGGCCCGACGGGTGGGTTCCATCCCGCTGGGCGCCACATCGCGGCCCTCGTCATCGGCTGCCTGCTCATCCTGCCCGGGCTGGGTCTGCTCCTCGGCGGCGCCGGCCTCGCCATCACGTATGCCGTGGGTCGGGACGACGCGGGCTACCTGTCCCTGACGCTCCCTGCCCTCACGAGCCAGTCGCCGGCCATCACGGCCGAGGACATCGTCGTCGAGACGGGTCCCGACGTGCCCGCCTGGGTGCTCGACCGGCTCGACCTCGACCTCCGGCTCACGGCACGTCCGCTCGCGTCCGGGACGGACGTGTTCCTCGGCCTGGCACCGTCGGGCGACCTCACGGCATACCTCCGGGGCGTCGCCCACGAGCAGGTCGTCGGCATCGCGCGGGCCCGCGACGGGAGCGCGAGCGCCGCAGTGCTGCGGGCGACTCCGGGCGCCTCGACCGTGGCCGCCCCGACGGCGCAGACCTTCTGGACCACCTCGGCCACCGGCTCCGGCCAGCAGCAGCTGTCCTGGCGCGTCACCGGGGGGCAGTGGGCCGCCGTCATCATGAACGCCGACGGGAGCGCCGGAGTCGCCGTCGCCGCGACCGTCGGGGTGCGGGCCGGCTTCCTCCTGCCCCTCGCTCTCGTCATGCTCGGGATCGGTCTCGTCCTGACAGGGGTCGCCGTGGCCCTGATCGTCCGCGGCGCGAACGGCACCAGGCCGCCCCAGCCCGGCGGCATCGCGCCGCCGGACGGCGCCCTGCCCGCCTCGACCGTCGAGGCGTCCCCGGTCGCCGCACCGACGTCGCTGTCGACGCACCCCCGAGCCGTGAGTCCGGTCGCGCTCGATGCGCGCCTCGACGAGCCGCTCTCGCGGTGGCTGTGGCTCGTCAAGTGGTTCCTCGCGATCCCGCACGTCTTCGTGCTCGGCTTCCTGTGGATCGCGTTCTCGGTCGTCAGCGTCTTCGCGTTCTTCGCGATCCTCTTCACCGGGCGCTACCCCCGCGGGCTCTTCGACTTCAACCTCGGGGTGCTCCGGTGGACCTGGCGCGTGTCCTACTACGCGAGCAGCGGCGGCCTCGGCACCGACCGCTACCCACCGTTCAGTCTCGACGACGAGCCGGACTATCCGGCGCGGCTCGACATCGCCTACCCGGGGCGGCTCTCGCGGGGTCTCGTCCTCGTCAAGTGGTGGCTGCTCGCGATCCCGCACTACCTCATCGTCGGCCTGCTCGTCGGTGGCGGCTCGTGGGCATGGACCTGGGCGAGGGACACCGACGGGAACGGTCGCCTCAACATCCTGAGCGGAGGCCTGCTCGGACTGCTCGTCCTCGTCGCGGGGCTGTCGCTCCTCTTCGCCGGCCACTACCCGCGAGCACTCTTCGACCTCGTCGCCGGCCTCAACCGGTGGGTCTACCGCGTCATCGCCTACGCCGCGCTCATGACGGACGTCTACCCGCCGTTCCAGCTCGACGAGGGTGGTGCCGAGGTGCCGCCGGGTCTGCCGGGACCGCCGCCACCCCCGACGCTCCCACCGCCGGTGGCCGACGACGCCGTCCGCCCGACCGGCCCGACCCGCGTCGGCTGACCGGCTGACCTCGCCGCAGGGCTCCAGCCGCCTCCGTCAGGGGCGGCAGGGGCTCCTGCCGCCTCGGTCAGGGGCGGCGGCGAGGTCGCGACAGCGCGAGCCCGAGACCCGCGACGGCGACGATCGGCCCGATGACGGCCCACAGCGTGTTGCCCGACATCGCGCTGCCGCCGACGAAGCCGAGACCCTGCAGCGTCCACAGCGCTCCGACGAGCAGCACGAGGACGCCGACGATGACGCGGACCGGGCGGGTCATGACCGGACCCGCAGGTAGGTGCTCATGTGCCGACGCTACGTCGCCGGATCCGCCACGTCACCCCACGCGCCGGCGCCCCCGAGGCCGTATGCCGTCGCCGACCACGGTCGGTCACGCGGTCGCCAGATGCCGGTCGACGCGTACGCCCCTGTCGGTCACCGGGCGGGCATAGCCTCCGGAGCATGACAACGCCGTCCCTCGACCGGCGCACCCTCCTCAAGGGTGTGGCCGCGGCCACCGCAGCCCTCGCCGTCCCTCGCGTCTTCGACCCGGCCGCCGCTGCGGCGCCGGCGAGTCGGGGCATCTTCGGCTACGGGGTCGCCAGCGGCGACCCCACCGCCGACTCCGTCATCATCTGGACCCGCGCCACGCCACCGGCCCGACCCGGAGAGCCCGTCGCCACCCCGGGCAGCGGCCTCGGCCGGTCGATCCCGGTGCGCTGGCAGGTCGCCCGCGACCAGCGCTTCACGCGGATCGCCGCCCACGGCACCGTCATGACCTCGCCCGACCGCGACCACACGGTCAAGGTCGACGTCTCCGGGCTCGACCCCTACACGCGCTACTTCTACCGCTTCCAGTCGCTCGGTGAGTTCAGCGACGTCGGGCGCACTCAGACCGCTGGCGACGTCGCGGGCGAGACCCACGCGCTGCGGATGGCCCTCGTCAGCTGCAGCAACTACACGGGCGGCTTCTTCACGGCCTACCGCGCCATCGCCGCCCGCGACGACCTCGACTTCGTGCTCCACGTCGGCGACTACATCTACGAGTACGGCAACGGCGCCGACCGCTACGGCCCCGCCGCGCTCGTCGGCGTTCGCGACGGCCAGCCCGCGACCGAGACCATCGACCTGACCGGCTACCGGCTGCGCCACGCGCTGCACAAGGCCGACCCCGACGCGCAGGCTGCGCACCAGAAGCTGCCGTGGATCACGATCTTCGACGACCACGAGGTCGCCAACAACGCGTGGGCCGGCGGGGCCCAGAACCACCAGGCGGGCGAGGGCGACTACCTCGCGCGCCGGGCCCAGGCCATGCAGGCCTACCTCGAGTGGATGCCGTTCCGGATGCCCGACCAGTCCGTGCCGCACCGGGGCACGCGCTTCTTCAAGCGGTTCACGTTCGGCGCCCTCGGCGACCTCTCGATCCTCGAGACGAGGCAGAACCGCAGCGCCCAGGTGACCGTGCCCGACGTGCCGTTCGACGGGTTCGTCCCGATCGGGGTCAGCCCGGCGATCGACGGGGCCATCGCCTCGCCGGCCCGGCACCTGCCCGAGCCGGAGCAGCTGACCTGGCTCAAGGACGGCCTCGCCGAGCAGGGTCGCCAGTGGCACCTGCTCGGCAACCAGGTCATGGTCGCGCCGGTCCTCTACCCGGGTGCCGCGCTCGGCGCCGCCGGGATGACTTTCGTCAACGCCGACCAGTGGGACGGCTACACCGCCGATCGCACGAGCCTGCTCGACCACCTCGCCGCGCAGCCGCCGGCCGCCGGTGACGCGGTCGTGCTGACCGGCGACATCCACGCGTCGTTCTCGTGCGACCTTCCCGTCAGGTCGTCACCCGGCCAGACGGCCTACGCCTCCGCCGGGGTCGAGTTCGTCTGCCCGTCGGTGACGAGCGACGGCTTCTTCGAGGTGCTCGGCCGCACGCCGCAGCTCGCCGGACAGCCGCCAGAGGTCGTCGTGGCCGTGACCCGGCAGGCCATCGGCGCGGCGCAGCAGCTCAACCCGTGGCTGCGCTACATCGACGGGGTCAGCCACGGCTACGTCGTCATCGACGTGACGCCCGAGCGCGTGCAGGCCGACTACCACCACACCCCGGTGCCGACGAGCGCCCAGCCCGACCCGCGCGTCGTCCCGACGATCGTGCCCACCTACACGCGCAGCCTCCAGACGCTCGCGGGCACACGCCGCCTCTCGCCGGCGACCGGGCCGGTCGGCCCGCGCTCGGACCTGCCGCGCGACGGCTGACCACCAGAACGGCAGCGCCCGCTCGACGTTCGTGGTCGAGTGGGCGCTGCCGTGCGCTCGCGGTGTGGGTCAGCCCTGAGCGGCGAGGTGCGCGTCGATCCAGTCGACGATCTCGACCTCGACCTCGTCGCGGTTCGTCTCGTTGAGGATCTCGTGGCGGGCCTGCGGCCACAGCTTCACCGTGACGTCCTGGACGCCGAGCCGTCGCAGCTGGTCGGCGACCTGCTGCACGCCCTTGCCGTTGGCGCCGACCGGGTCCTGGTCGCCCGAGGCGAGGTGGACCGGCAGGCCCTTGGGGATGCGCGAGGCCACGCGGTCGGTGTTGACCGACTCGAGCCCGCGCAGCAGGTCAGCGAATCCGCCTGCGCTGAAGACGAATCCGCAGTCGGGGTCGTTGATGTACTTGTCGACCTCGGCCGGGTCCCTCGAGAGCCAGTCGAAGTCGGTGCGGGTCGGCTTGAACGTCGAGTTGTACTGCCCGAAGCTCAGCGTGTTCATCAGGCCGCTCGCGTGCTCGTGCCCGCGGAGCCGGGCCTGGGTCGAGGCGAGGAAGACGCCGACCTTGCCGATGGCGCCGGCTCCGCCGGCGGTGCCCGTGAGCACGAGGCCGGCGAGCTCGGGACCGTACTGGGCGGCATACCCCCTCGAGATGAACGAGCCCATGCTGTGGCCGACGAGGACGACGGGCAGCCCCGGCTGCTCCTCGCGGGCCTTGTCGGTGACGGCGTGCAGGTCGTCGATGACCGTCTGCCAGCCGTCCCGCTCGGCGAAGGAGCCGCGTGGGCTCGACGTCTTGCCGTGCCCGCGGTGGTCGGAGCCGTAGACGGCATACCCGTGGTCGGTGAGGCGCTGCGCGAAGCGGGCGTAGCGGCTCGAGTGCTCGGCGAGGCCGTGCGCGATCTGGACGACCGCCCTCGCGTCACCGTCGGGGAGCCACCGGTTGACGAAGACGTCGGTGCCGTCGGGCGTGGTCAGCGTGAACGTGCTGCTCTGCATGGATCGTCCTCGATCTGCTCGGTGACTGGCCGTCGAGCGGCAGCGTATGCCGTCCGCCGCGTCTCGGGGGAGCGTCTGCTCACGAGGTGGCTCGGTCTTGGCTCGGGCACGGGCGCGGCCCGCCCGGTATGCCCGTTTAGCCCGCTCCACTCGCAGAAATCAACAGAAACGGGTGCCCGAATCTATTTACTTCACGCCGAGCCGGTGGTTTCCTTGTGTCACGGGCCCCAGAGGGCACGATGGGAACCACACAGGACGAGGGAGTCCGATGTACGCAGCGGAGCGGCAGCAGCGGATCATCGCTGAGGCACGTCGTGCCGGCCGGGTCGAGGTCACCGCCCTCGCCGACTCCCTGGGTGTCGCCGCCGAGACCGTGCGCCGCGACCTCACCGCCCTCGAGCGTCGTGGCTCCCTGCGCCGGGTCCACGGCGGTGCGATCCCCGTCGAGCGCCTCGAGGTCGAGCCGACCCTCGCCACCCGCTCCGGCCGCCTCGCCGACGTCAAGCGCCGCATCGCGGCCCGCGCCCTCGACGAGCTGCCCAGCGGCGGCAGCATCATCCTCGACGGCGGGTCGACGACCCTGGCCGTCGCCGAGATGCTCCCGCCCGACCTCGACCTCACCGTCCTCACCAACAGCCTCGCCGCGGCGACCGTCCTGTCGACCCACCCCGGCATCAAGCTCTACCTCCTCGGTGGACGCGTCCGCGGCACGACCGGCGCCGCCGTCGGCGACTGGGCCACCGGCGCTCTCGCCGACGTCGTCGTCGACGTCGCCGTCATCGGCACCAACGGCCTGTCCGTCGCCCGCGGCCTGACGACGCCCGACCAGTCCGAGTCGCTCGTCAAGCGCGCCATGGTCGGCGCCGCCCGCAAGTGCGTGGTCCTCACCGACTCGAGCAAGGCCGGCGACGACCACCTCCACCGATTCGCCCAGCTCGCCGACGTCGACGTCGTCATCACCGACACCGACCTCGACGACGACGTCGCCGCCGAGATCCGCGCGGCCGGACCGGAAGTGGTGACCGCATGATCGTCACGCTCACGCCCAACCCCAGCATCGACCGGGCCGTCCTCATCGACGCGCTCCGCCGTGGCGAGGTGCACCGCGCCACGAGCAGCCGCATCGACCCGGGCGGCAAGGGCGTCAACGTCTCCCGCGCCCTCGCCGCGCAGGGCGGCTCCACCATCGCGGTCCTGCCGAGCGGAGGACCCGAGGGGCACCTCCTCGAGGAGCTGCTCGAGGCGGCCGGGGTCGGCCACGTCTCCGTGCCGGTGTGCGGGTCGGTCCGGATGAACATCAGCGTCCTCGAGCCCGACGGCACGACGACCAAGCTCAACGAGCCCGGCCCCGACCTCTCGGCCGACGAGGTCGAGTCCCTCCTCGCGACGACGCTCGAGCACGCCGACGGCGCCCAGTGGGTCGTCGGCTGCGGCAGCCTCCCTCCCGGAGCGCCCACCGACCTGTATGCCGGCCTCGTCGGCCGGGTGCGCGAGCGCGGGCTGCGGGTCGCCATCGACTCGTCCGGCGCGCCGTTCGCCGCCGCCGTCGCCGCGAAGCCGCACCTCATCAAGCCCAACCACGAGGAGCTCGCCGAGCTCGTCGGCCACGACCTGCCCACCCTGGGCCACGTCCGCGACGCCGCCCGTGAGCTCGTCGCCGGTGGCATCGACGTCGTGGCCGTCAGCCTCGGCGGCGATGGCGCCCTGCTCGTGACCGCCGACGAGTGCGCCCACGCACGCGCGACGATCACGGCCCCCCTGTCCACCGTGGGCGCCGGCGACTGCATGCTCGCCGGCCTGCTCCACGGCCTGTCCACCGGGCTCACCCCGGCGGACGCCCTCATGACGGGGGTGACGTGGGGCGCCGCGGCGGTCACCCTCCCCGGAAGCCGCGTGCCCTCACCTGACGACCTCGACGGCATACGCGCCGAGCTGACCCGCGAGCCCGACTTCGACCGCGTCCTCTCCTGACGCCACGAGACGCCGAACACCCGGAACGACAAGCACCGATCGTCCTGATCGTCCGAAAGGAAACACCATGTCCCTGATCACCGAAGACCAGGTCGTCCTCGACCTCACCGGTGCCGATCGCCACGAGGCGACCCGGACGCTCGGCGAGCGCCTCGTCGCCTCCGGCCGGTGCACCGACCTCGACGCCTTCCTGGGCGACGTGCGCAAGCGCGAGGAGACCATGGCGACCGGGCTGCCCGGCGGCATCGGCATCCCGCACGCCCGCAGCGCCGCCATCACCGAGCCGTCGCTCGTGTTCGGCCGCACGGACGGCATCGACTGGGGCGCCAAGGACGGTCCCGCGACGCTCGTCTTCCTCATCGCGGCCCCCGAGGGCGGCGGCGACGCGCACATGCAGATGCTGCCCAAGCTCGCCCGCGCCCTCATGAAGAAGGACTTCAAGGCGGCGCTCGCCGCCGCGACGACCGAGGCCGAGGTCGTCCGCATCGTCAGCGCCGAGGTCGAGCTCGACCAGCCGGTCATGGCCGCCGCGGCCGCCGGGGCCGCGGGAGCCGCCGGTGCCGGTGCTGGTGCCGCAGGCACGGACACCACGGGCGCTGCAGCAGCACCGGCCGCCAAGCGCGTGCTCAACCTCGTCGGGGTCACCTCGTGCCCGACCGGCATCGCCCACACCTACATGGCGGCCGAGGGCCTCGAGAACGCCGCGAAGGCCGCGGGTCACACGATCAAGGTCGAGACCCAGGGCTCCGCCGGCTCGACGCCGCTGAGCGCGGCCGAGATCGCGGCGGCCGACGCCGTCATCTTCGCCCACGACCTGCCCGTCAAGGACGCTGGCCGCTTCGCCGGCAAGCCCCTCGTCGACGTCGGCGTCAAGAAGGGCATCTCCGACGGCCCGGCGCTCGTCTCCCAGGCCGAGCAGCTCGTCACCGAGTGGGACGCCGACCCGAGCAAGCGCGCAGCCGCCGTCGCGGCCGCCGCTGCCGGCGGTCCCTCGGGCGGTCTGACCTCGAAGGTCGAGAGCGGCGCGAGCACCGGTACGAAGATCCGCCAGTGGCTCATGACCGGTGTCTCCTACATGATCCCGTTCGTCGCAGCAGGCGGCATCCTCATCGCCCTGTCGTTCATGCTCGCCCAGATCGCCCTCGGTGAGCAGGGGCCGATCGAGATCGTCAAGTACGGCCTGACGGCCGAGGGGAAGTACAACATCACGCAGAGCTTCAGCGCCTTCAGCCTCGAGTCGTGGGCCGGCCTGCTCTTCGTCATCGGCGGCGCCTCGTTCGGCTTCCTCGTGCCGATCCTCTCCGGCTTCATCGCCTTCGCGATCGCCGACCGTCCCGGCCTCGTGCCCGGCATCGTCGGCGGCTCCATCGCCGCGACGATGGGCGCCGGCTTCCTCGGCGGCCTCGCCACCGGCTTCCTCGCCGGCTTCGTCGCCCGCTGGATCGCCCACTGGAAGGTGGCCAAGGGGGTCCGGGGCGTCATGCCGGTCGTCGTCATCCCGCTCCTGTCGACCCTCATCACCGCCGGGCTCTTCATCACCGTCCTCGGCCGTCCGATCAAGGCCCTGAGCGACGCGTTGACGAGCGGCCTCAACAACATGAGCGGCTCGAGCGCGCTGCTGCTCGGCATCGTGCTCGGCGCCATGATGGGCTTCGACCTCGGTGGCCCGGTCAACAAGGCGGCCTACTTCTTCGCCACCGCGGGCCTCGCCACGGCCGGCACGGTGTCCGACGCTCCCCAGCTGAAGATCATGGCCGCCGTCATGGCGGCCGGCATGGTCGCGCCGCTCGCCATGGCCCTCGCCACGACGGTCCGCCCGCACCTCTTCTCCGAGCCGGAGCGTGAGAACGGCAAGGCCGCCTGGCTGCTCGGCGCCTCGTTCATCTCCGAGGGAGCCATCCCGTTCGCGGCGGCCGACCCGGTGCGCATCATCACCTCCTCCGTGATCGGCTCCGCCGTCACCGGTGGCCTCGTGATGATGTTCGGCGCGACGCTCCGGGCCCCGCACGGAGGCATCTGGGTGCTGCCGCTCATCGGCAACTTCCTCCTCTTCCTGCTCGCCCTGGTCATCGGCGTCCTCGTCATGACCGCGATCGTCGTCGCACTGAAGTCCCGCGACACGCACCTTGCAGAGGTCGACGCGAGCGCTACGGTCTGACCAGGGCGTGAGCTCGATCGCCGTCTGATCCACATCGACAGCACGACCACCTGAATCCATAGAAGGAGCACGTCCATGGCTACCCGCACCGTCACCATCGCCTCCTCGGTGGGCCTCCACGCCCGCCCGGCCGCCCTCTTCGTCGAGGCCGCGAGCGCCTCCGGGCTCGACGTCGAGATCGCCAAGCCCGGCGAGGACCCCGTCGACGCGACGAGCATCCTCGGCGTCATGGCCCTCGGGGCCCGGCACGGCGAGGAGGTCGTCCTGACGGCCGAGGGCGACGGCGCCGACGAGACGCTCGACTCGCTCGTCGAGCTCCTCTCGCGCGACCTCGACGCGGAGTAACGAGCATGGCCGAGTCGGAGACCCGTTCGGAGACTCCTTCGGAGACCAGGCACGGCATCGGTGTCAGTCCGGGCACGGCGTACGGACCGGTGGTGCAGGTCGCACCTCCGGTCCGGCCGCCGGCCGACGAGACGGCGGTCGACGACCAGGAGGCGGCGCTCGCCGACGTGCGCGCGGCCTTCGAGTCGGTCGCCGTCTCGCTCGAGGAGCGGGCGACCCGGGTCGACGACACGGCCCAGCAGATCCTCAAGGCGACCGCCCTCATCGCCCGCGACAAGGGCCTCGTCAAGGCCGCGGCCAAGGAGCTCGCCGCCGGGCACGGTCGGGCGCACTCCATCGAGAACGCCGTCGAGACGTATGCCGCCCAGTTCGAGGCGCTCGGCGGCTACTTCGCCGAGCGGGTCGCCGACCTGCGTGACGTCGGGTCACGCGCGGTCGCCGCGGTGCTCGGGGTCCCGGCCCCCGGCGTACCCTCCTTCACCGAGCCCAGCGTCATCGTCGCCGAGGACCTCGCGCCCGCCGAGACGGCGACGCTCGACCGGCGGCTCGTCGTCGGGATCATCACCGAGGCCGGCGGCCGGACGAGCCACACGGCGATCCTCGCCGCGCAGATGGGCATCCCCGCCGTCGTCCAGCTGGCCGGGGCCACCGAGATCGCCCCGGGCACGCCCGTCGCGCTCGACGGCGACACCGGTGAAGTGACGATCGACCCCGACATGGAGCTCGTCACCGCCCAGCGGGAGCGGGCGGCGCGTCGCGCCGAGGCGCTCTCGCACCTCTCCGGGGCCGGTCGGACCTCCGACGGCGCCGAGGTCGCGCTGCTCGCCAACATCGGTGGCGTCGAGGACGCCGTCGCTGCCGGCGCCCAGGACCTCGAGGGCGTCGGGCTCTTCCGCACCGAGTTCGTCTACCTCTCGGCGACGAAGGCCCCGACGGTCGAGGAGCAGACCGAGATCTACCGCGGGGTCTTCGCGCCCTTCGAGGGCCGGCGCGTCGTCGTGCGCACCCTCGACGCCGGCGCCGACAAGCCGCTCAAGTTCGCCGACCTCGGGCCGGAGGAGAACCCCGCGCTCGGGCGTCGCGGCCTGCGGCTCTCGGCCGAGCGGCCCGACCTGCTCGACGCCCAGCTCGAGGCGCTCGCCATCGCCGCCCGCGAGACCGGGGCCGACGTGCGCGTCATGGCCCCGATGGTCGCGACGGCGGAGGAGGCGGCGTGGTTCGCGCGCCGCGTCCGCGAGAACGGGCTGCCCAAGGCCGGCGTCATGATCGAGGTGCCCGGCGCAGCGCTGCGGGCCCACGACGTGCTCGGCGAGGTCGACTTCGGCTCGCTCGGCACCAACGACCTCGCTCAGTACACGATGGCCGCCGACCGCATGCAGGGCGCGCTGTCCGACCTGCTCGACCCGTGGCAGCCGGGCGTCCTCGACGTCGTCGGGCTCGCGTGCGAGGGGGCCGCCCGAGCCGGCCGCCCCATCGGGGTCTGCGGCGAGTCAGCCGGTGACCCCCTGCTCGCCCTCGTCCTCGTCGGCCTCGGGGTCTCGTCGCTGTCGATGGCGCCGAGCAAGGTGCCGGTCGTGCGCCTGGCCCTGTCGCTCCACTCCGTGGCCGAGTGTCAGGACCTCGCGGCCGCGGCTCGCGGGGCGCGCACCGCCATCGACGCCCTCACGGCCGTGCGCGAGGCCGCGCGGACGGAGCTCACCGACCTGCTCTGAGCCCGTTGCCCTGAGACGACCTGGGCCGGGTCGTGGCCGCTAGCGCGGCTGCGACTCGGCGAAGGTCTTGAACGCCTCCATCATCGACAGGCTCTGCTTCGGGAAGCTCTTGGCAAGCACGAGGCCGACGACCTTCATGACGCCGTGGAACTCGAAGTCGTTGTGGGTCACCCAGCGCGTGGCGTCGGGACCGGCCTCGTGGAACTCGTTGCGCGTCGTCGAGTGGACGCCCTTGGCGTCGTAGGTGCCCTCGAACGCATACGGCAGGTCCCGGCGCGTCACGGTCTCGACCATCTCGAGGGTGCCGCGCCCACGCCGGAAGGTCAGCCGCGACTGGGCTCCCGGGTGGCCCGGCTCGCCGTGGATCGGCTCGAACGAGACGAGGCCCTCCTGCCACTTCGGCAGGTTGTCCGGGTCGTCGAAGAGCTCGATGAACCGCGCCCGCGGCACCTGGACGACGACCTCCTGGGTGAACTCCATGCGCGAACCGTACTGCCGCGGCCCGTCACGCGGGTCGAAGCGTCACGCGTGACCCGGCTCGGAGGCCGTGGCTGTCGGTTCGGGGCCGGCCCCCATCCGGCCGGCGACGCGTGCCGTGAGGACGGCCGTGATCGGGATGCCGAGCCAGAGCCAGGCAATCGTCGTCGATGACCCCAGGACGCCGCTCAGCTGAGCGTCGTTGAAGAGGTAGAGGTAGAGCGTGAGCAGCCCGACCTGCCCGGCCACGAGCAACGAGCGACTGCGTTCGTTGCGGCGCTGGTCGGCGTAGGCGGGCGGCGGGTTGAGCCACAGGGCGATGACGACCGCCGCAACGACCGCGATCTGGGTCACGTGGTCCATCCACGCGTCCGGCCAGAAGCTGTCCAGGTGCAGCACGACGAAGGGGACCACGACGAGCACCATCAGGGCTCGAGGCTGGAGACCCGCCGTCCGGCCGGTCACGACCATCGCCAGCACGGCGACGGTCACGACGGCCTCCACCTGGCCCGGAGCCGCCCAGGCCGTGGGAGAGGTGTCGGACGCGAAGGCGATCCCGATCAGGGCGGGGACCAGCCAGAGCCCCGCCGCGAGCCAGAGGTAGAGGCCTGCGCTCAGAGCGCGTCGAACCAGCAGCTCGGCCAGGGCCGCGAGAAGGATGACGCCCGCGATGACGACCTGCACCCGCTCGACGTGGTCGATCACCCAGTTGGGCAGGCCGAAGAAGGAGCTGGTGTCGGCCGAGGGCACGACGGTCCCCACCACGGTGATCGCGACGAGCGTCGCGAGGGCCGCCACCTCCATGATGCCGACGCCGAGCGAGACAGCGGCGAGCCGCGGCGGGAAACCGCCCGCAGCCAAGGGGCGACGCGCACTCCATGCGGCGACGGACACCATCAACCCGGCAACGAGCGCGGCATGCAACCAGGACAGGGGCTGGTCGACGCGAGGTCGCCAGAAGACCTCTCCGCCGAGGAATCCACCCGTCACGTGGAGGTAGAGCCCTGCGAGGAGCAGGAGCTTGAGGACCACCGCCGCGATCACCGCCTGCCGGGTGACGCGCCAGCGCAGCAAACGGCCGGTGCGCTCCCGCTGCCCCTCGACCGAGGTAGCCAGGGCGAAGATCGTCAGCAGCGACAGGAGGATTGACGCCGCCGGAGCGAGGCTGCGGCCTCGGATCGCGGCGAGCGCCTGGTCGACGTCCGAGCTCCGGACCGTGGCGACGAGTGCCATGACCGCAGGCGCGGACGCCAGGGAGCAGCGCGCGGCCTCGTGGTTGCGCCCTCCCGCTGGCAGCGTGAGCGCCGCTGCAGTGCAAGCGAGTCCGAGTGCGACGAGCCACAGCCGCGCCGACCCCAGGGACAGGGCGTCCATGGTGAAGAGGACGATGATCAGTGCGGCGCCACTCAGCACGACGCGCTGAAGTGGGGCAGAGCGTACGGCACCGATGCTGATCGTCACCATGACCACGCCCAGGGCAACCACGGTGACGATCGACTGCCACGGCCAGTACGTGTCCCCGCTGATCTCGTTGAGCACGGCGCGTCCGCGCCAACCGGTGGCGATCATGAGGCACAGCAGTGCTGCCCAGGCATGACCCAGGAGCACCACGACCCTGACGGCGCGCTCGAGGTTGGACGTGCCCACCCGGAGCGCTCTCGCCCGGAAGCCGTCTCCCAGCCGGGTGCGAAGTCCCACCTGCGTCATCACCCCATGGAACCGCTCACGCCACGCGTCCGCAGGACATTGGCTGGGATCCGCTCCCGGCCAGTGCGCTCAGCGGTCAGTGCGTGCCTCGAGGATCACGACGTCGGCGTCGGTCTCCACCAGTCGCGCGGGCTCGAAGCCGGCGGCGACGAACAACGCGTCGAACTCCGCCGCCGTGCGCTCGCGCCCACCCGGCAGCACGAGCATGTTGAGGTCGGACAGGGCCGACTCGAGCTCGTGGCCCGGTCGGTCGAGCACGAGCTCAACGACGAGCACCACCCCGCCCGGTGCGAGCGAGCGGCGGCAGGTGCGCAGGATCTCGACACACTTCGTGTCGGACCAGTCGTGCAGCACCTTCTTGAGCAGGTATGCATCGGCAGGCGGGACCGCGTCGAAGAAGCTGCCCGCCGCGACCGACCACCGGGACGCGACCGACTCGCTCGCCGTCGAGGGCGGCCCGGCTGGTAGCGCCTGGGGAAGGTCGAACACCGTGCCGTCGAGGTGCTCGTGGCCGGCCAGGACGGCCTCGAGCAGCGCCCCGAGCCCGCCGCCGACGTCGACGACCGAGGTCAGCCCCGTGAAGTCGTATGAGCTCGCCACCGCCGTGGCCACCCTCGACGTCAGAGCCGCCATGGTGTCGTTGAAGACCGCGTTGGCCCGCGCGTGGGAGGCCCGGTAGGTCCAGACGTCCTCACCGTGCAGGGGCCGAGAAGGCGGTGTCGCCCGTCCGGACGCTGTGGGTGAGGTGACCCCAGGCCGCCCACGTCGCCGGGTCCTGGAGCGTGCGGGCCAGGGGGCGCAGCGAGCCGGGGGCATCGGTGCGCAACCCGGCCCCGAGCGACGTTGCGGTGTAGGTGCCCTCGGTCGACACGGCATACAAACCCAGTGCGACGAGCATCCGCATGAGCCGGCTGAGAGTGTCCTCGTCCGCCCCCACGCGTGCGGCGAGCTGTGCCAGGGACATCGACCCGGACGCCAGCTCGTCGCTGAGCCCGAGCTCGGCGGCCGTGCTGACGGCCGCCGACGTCCGGAAGCCGATGATCATCGATCTGAGGTCACGGGTCGCGTCCATCTCGCCATCGTCCTCCGGAAAGGGGGCGGCGGACGGACTCGGCATGGCCCGATACGTCCGCAGCCGTGTCAGGCGCTGGGGGCACGGAGAGGCGGTGTCGCATCTTCGTGGTGACCACCCTCATAGGTCCGGAACAGTTGGACGCCAAGGCGGCTCGATAGAATCGAGGTGGACGTCGACACCGGCGCCCACGCGGCAAAGGAGCTCGGCATGAGCACGTCCAGCCTCTTCATGGATCGGGTCCGTCTCGAGGACGGGTACCACGAGGACGACCTTCCCTTCATCGAGCACGCGCTGAGCCAGCTGTTCAGCCAGCTGGAGCGCTTCGACCCGTCGATGGTCCACATCGGGCTGCGGGTCAAGGACCGCGGCCAACCGGGCATGCACACCTCCGTCGAGGTCTGCATCAGCGGTCTGCCGACGGTGATCGGCGTCTCCCACCTCACCGACACCAAGGCCGCGCTCAACGACGCCGAGACGAAGGTCGTGTCCCAGCTGCGCGAGGCCGCCGACCGACACCACGACCGCCGCCCTCGCCAGCCGCGCCACTGACGCGGCGCTGACTCGGCACTGACTCGGCACCTGACTCGGCCGAGACGCGCTGTCGCTCAGTCGGATCCGGCGGAGAGGACGTCGGCGAGGTCGTAGCTGACGGGCTCGTCGAGCTGGTCGAAGGTGCACGACTCGGGGGTGCGGTCCTCACGCCACCGGACGAACTGCGCCGTGTGCCGGAAGCGCGTGCCCTCCATGTGGTCGTAGCGCACCTCGACGACCCGCTCGGGCCGCAGCGGCACGAAGGAGAGGTCCTTCTGGTTGTTCCAGCGGGAGTACTCAGACGACCGCGGAGTGCGTACGCCGCCGGTGTCCTCCGTGGGAGCAGCCCAGTTCCACGGGTGCTCGTCCCATTCGGCGACGAGCGGCTGGAGCTCCGCGAAGAGCTCCTTGCGGCGCGCCATGGGGAAGGCGCCGATGACACCGACCGAGGCGAGCTGCCCGTCCTCGCCGTAGAGCCCGAGCAGGAGCGAGCCGATGGCGTCGGGCCCGCTCTTGTGGACCCGGTAGCCGGCGACGACGCAGTCGGCGGTGCGCTCGTGCTTGATCTTGAACATGAGGCGCTTGTCGGGCTCGTAGGCGATGTCGACCGGCTTGGCGATGACCCCGTCGAGCCCGGCGCCCTCGAACTGGGTGAACCAGCCCTGGGCGACGTCGCGGTCGGCGGTTGCGGCGGTCAGGTGGACCGGGGCCTCGGCCGTGGCGAGGGCTTTCTCGAGCGCGGCCCGGCGCTCGGCGAAGGGCTTGTCGAGGTAGGACTCCTCACCGAGTGCGAGCAGGTCGAAGGCGATGAAGGACGCCGGGGTCTCGGCGGCGAGCTTCTTGACGCGTGAGGCCGCCGGGTGGATGCGCTGCTGGAGCAGGTCGAAGTCGAGCCGGTCGCCGGACTCGGGCGAGACGAGGACGATCTCGCCGTCGATGACGCACTTGTCGGGGAAGTTGGCGAGCACCGCCTCGACGACGTCGGGGAAGTAGCGCGTCATCGGCTTCTCGTTGCGCGACCCGATCTCGACGAGGTCGCCGGAGCGGAAGATGATCGACCGGAAGCCGTCCCACTTCGGCTCGTAGAGCACGTCGACCTTGACCGCCGTGAAGTCCTTGACCGGCTTGGCGAGCATCGGGGACACGGGAGGGACGACCGGCATGCCCCACGTCGTGCGCAGGTCGGCGTCACGCTCCGCCTTGGGAGCCATGTACTCCGTATCCGCCTTGTCCTGGCGGCGCTTGCTCGGCTGGACGCGCGGCGGCTCGCCGGGCATCTTCGGGTAGTCGGGCGGGAAGTTCAGCTCGCCGAGCCCGCGCTCACTGACGTCCTTGTCCCACAAGGCGATCGCGGCCGCGACGTCGCCCAGCTCGTCGTCGATGCCGGCCCACGCGTCGCCGCGGTCGGCGACGAGCTGCGGCACGGTGCGCACCGTCAGATCCTTGGGGTCGACGGACCCGAGCTCGTCCCACGTCACCGGCGTCGAGACCGGCGCGCCCGGGAGCGGTCGGGGCGAGTAGGCGGAGGCGATGGTGCGGTCGCGGCAGGCCTGGTTGAAGTCGACGAAGATCTTCTCGCCGCGCTCCTCCTTCCACCACGAGGTCGTCACGAGGTCGGGGAGCCGCCGCTCGAGCTCGCGCGCGATGCCGATGACGCCGTGGCGCACGTCGAGGAACTCGTGCGTCGGCGCGACCCGCGCGTAGACGTGCACGCCGCGGTTGCCGGACGTCTTGGCCCACGCGGTCAGCCCGATCTCGGCCATCACCTCGCGCAGCGCGACGGCGGCCTCGACGGCGTCCTTGAAGCCGCGCCCCGGCTGCGGGTCGAGGTCGATGCGCAGCTCGTCGGGCTTGTCGACGTCGGCCGTGCGGACCGGCCACGGGTGGAAGGTGATGGTGTTCATCTGCGCGGCCCACACGGCGTCGGCGATCTCGTCGATGACGAGCTGCGGGTGCTTGCGGCCCGACGGATAGGTGCACATGACGGTGCGCGTGCCGTCGGGCACGCCCTTGGGCGGGTTCTTGGAGAAGAACTCCTCGCCCTCGATGCCCTCCGGGAAGCGCTGGAGCGTCACCGGCCGGTCGCCGAGCGCCCGGAGCATCGGGTCGGCGACGGCGACGAGGTAGTGCGCCATGTCGAGCTTCGTCACCGGCTGGCCGTCGGCCATCCCGGACGCCGGCCACAGCACCCGGTCAGGGCTCGAGACGCGGACCTCCCGCACGCCCGACGGGCTCGACGGACTGGGCGCTTCGACGACGACGGGCTTGGCGCTCACCCGCCGATCGTAGCCACGAGGTGTGACCACGGGACGGACCACGCGCTGTGCATTGGGTCAGCGGGTGACTCAGTTCTGCGGGAGCCGGACGAACCGGCCGTGAGTCACGGGGTGACCCAATGCACAGGGTGCCGACCGGGGCACCCTGCTCGCGGCACGCCCGGAGCGGGTACGTCCTGCCCATGACCCAGGCGCCCACGCTCCACAACCTCGGTGGCGAACGCTTCGTGCTGCTGACGACCTACCGCCGCAACGGCGAGCCGGTCCCGACCCCCGTGTGGGTGCTGCCCGACGCCGGCGCCGCGATCGTCAGCACCCCCGAGGGCGCCGGCAAGCTCAAGCGCCTGCGCCACGACCCGCGCGTCACGCTGCAGCCGTGCGACCGCCGGGGCAACGTCAAGCCCGACGCGCCCGTCGTCGAGGGCCGCGCCGAGATCATCCGCGACTCCGCCGCCTCCGAGGCCGTGAACCGCAGGCTCAGCCGCAAGTACGGCGTCGAGTTCCGGATCTTCATGGCGATCGAGTGGGTCGTGCGTCGCGGCAACAGCACCCGCGTCGTGGTCCGGATCACCCCGACCGACTGAGCGCGACGAGGGTCAGCTGCGCGCGACGAGGCTGACGACGTTCGCGAGGGCGATGAGCACCGCCGCGACGAACGGCAGCCGCCCGCGCCCCACGACGGCCACGACCGCGAGGGCCACGCACGCCGCGAGCAGTCCCAGCCCCGTGGCGTCGAGACCGGGGCCGTATGCCGCCACGACCGACCCGGCGAGCAGCACCGCGGGTGCCAGCCACCGCACGACCGGCTCCCCGAGCCGGTGCGGCAGCCCGCGCACCCCGGTCGCCTCGTCGTCGGCGAGGTCGGGCAGGGCGTTGAGCAGGTGGGCGCCCACCCCGAGCAGCGCCCCGGTCACGAGCACCCACGCCGGCGGCCAGACGGGGTGGGGGAGGGCGAGCGTGACGACGGCCGGCAGCGCGGCGAACGCGACGGCATACGGCAGCGGGGAGAGCGCGGTGCGCTTGAACCACAGGTTGTAGGCCCAGCCGGACGCGACGCCGAGGAGCAGGTGGACGAGGCCCGAGGCCCAGCCGCACGCGAGCGACAGCACGACGCACGCGGCCAGGGCGGCCGCGCAGGCGGCCCGGACGACCCGCTCGGTCACGGCGCCGGCGGCCAGGGGCTTGTCGGTGCGCCCCACGGCGCGGTCCCGGCGCGCGTCGACGAGGTCGTTGGACCACCCGATCGACAGCTGTCCGGTGAGCACGGCCGTGGTCACGAGGACGCCGCGACCCAGCGTGTGTCCGGCCGACCAGGCGAGCAGCGCCGTGAGCACGGTGACGGCCACGGTCGGGCCCGGATGGCAGGCGAGCGCCAGTCCTCGCACCATCCGCCGCACCGCCACGCGCCGAGCCTAGGTGTCCCCGGGGCCGAGCGCCCCGACGGCCGCTGTCCAACGTCGCCCCCCGGGTGCGTCGGCGACGCCTAGGCTGGCCGGGTGAGCCACCTAGCGGCCGTCCGCGGCGTCCTGCCCGAGCACAGCTACGCGCAGGCCGAGGTCACGGCGGCCTTCGCCGACGTGCTCGGATCGACGGGGTCCGACCGAGCGCTCCTCGAGCGATTCCACGCCAACGCCGGGGTGAGCCAGCGCCACCTCGCCCTGCCGCTCGAGCGCTACTGGCAGCTCGCGGACTTCGGCGCGGCCAACGACGAGTTCATCCGGGTCGCCACCGAGCTCGGCTCGCACGCCGTCACCAAGGCGCTCGCGGCGTGCGGTCTCACCCCGCGGGACGTCGATCTCATCGTGTCGACGACGATCACCGGCCTCGCCGTCCCGTCGATCGAGGCCCGGGTCGCCGCCGAGATCGGGCTGCGCGACGACGTGAAGCGCGTCCCGCTCGTCGGTCTCGGGTGCGTCGCCGGTGCCGCCGGTGTGGCCCGCGTCCACGACTACCTCCTCGGCCACCCCGCCGACGTCGCGGTGCTCCTCTCGGTCGAGCTGTGCAGCCTGACGGTCCAGCGCGACGACCGGTCGACCGCGAACCTCGTCGCCAGCGGCCTCTTCGGCGACGGGGCCGCCGCGGTCGTCATGGTGGGGGCCGACCGCGCCGCCGCGCTCGCGCCCGGCCAGCCGCGCGTCGTCGCCACCCGCAGCCGCCTCTACCCCGGGACCGAGCGCGCCATGGGCTGGGACGTCGGCGCGACGGGGCTGCGCATCGTCCTCGGCGCCGAGGTCCCCGACCTCGTGCGCGAGAACGTCCGCGACGACGTCGACCGTTTCCTCGCGGGCGAGGGCCTGACCCGCGCCGACATCGGCTGGTGGGTCGCCCACCCCGGCGGCCCCAAGGTCCTCGAGGCGATGCAGGAGGCCCTCGAGGTGGACCGCGAGGCGCTCGGCGTCACGTGGAGCTCGCTCGACCGCATCGGCAACCTCAGCTCCGCATCCGTGCTCCACGTGCTCGCCGACACCCTCGCCGACCACACCCCCGAGCCCGGCTCGTGGGGCGTGCTCATGGCGATGGGCCCCGGCTTCTGCCTCGAGCTCGTCCTGCTCCGCGCGGCCGACTGACAGGAGGCGCCGATGACCTCCCAGTGGCTCTTCACCGGCCTCGTCCTGCTCGTCGGGCTCGAGCGTCTCGCCGAGCTCGTCGTGTCGAAACGCCATGCGGCGTGGGCGTTCTCGCGTGGCGGCGTCGAGCGGGGCCAGTCGCACTACCCCGTCATGGTCGTGCTCCACACCGGGCTGCTCGTCGGTGCCGTCGCGGAGGTGTGGCTCGCCGACCGCCCGTTCGTCCCGGCCCTCGCCTGGGTCATGCTCGCGCTCGTCGTGGCCAGCCAGGCCCTGCGCTGGTGGTGCATCACGACCCTCGGCAACCAGTGGAACACCCGGGTCATCGTCGTGCCCGGCCTCCCGCTCGTCCGCCGCGGGCCCTACGGCGTCATCCCGCACCCGAACTACGTCGCCGTCGTCGTCGAGGGCTTCGCCCTGCCCCTCGTGCACACCGCCTGGGTGACGGCGCTCGTCTTCACCGTCGCGAATGCAGCGCTGCTCACCGTCCGCATCCGCGTCGAGAATGCCGCCCTCCGCGAGATCGCCTCTCCCGCAGACGCCCCCAGCGGCGCCGTGACGTGAGTATCGACGTCATCGTCATCGGCGGCGGACCCGTCGGTCTCGCCACGGCGTTGTATGCCGTCCGCTCCGGTCTGTCTCCCGTCGTCCTCGAGCCGCGGGCCGGCTCCATCGACAAGGCCTGCGGCGAGGGTCTGATGCCCGGCGGTCTCCAGGCGCTCGCCGGCCTGGGGGTCGACCCGGACGGACACGACCTCCGCGGCATCCGCTACGTCGCCCGCGGCCGGGTCGCGGAGGCGGACTTCACGGCCGGCCCCGGCCGCGGCATCCGGCGCACCACCCTGCACGCCGCCCTGAGCGAGGCCGTCGCCGCCGCCGGCGTCGAGGTGCTCCCGTTCGGCGCGACCGAGGTGACGCAGGACGACACCGCCGTGACCGTGCGCACCGACGACTCGGGTGGTGAGGGGCCGACACTCACCGCGCCCTGGGTCATCGCCGCCGACGGGCTGCACTCGCCGACCCGCCGCTCCCTCGGGCTCGACCGCGACCACACCACCGTCCGCCGCCTGTCGAGCGGGAGCGGGGGCGGAGGCGTCGCTCGGACCGCCGACACGCGCCCGCTCCGCCGCTACGGGCTGCGCCAGCACTACGGCATACGCCCCTGGGGAGACCACGTCGAGGTGCACTGGGGCGCGCACGGGGAGGCGTACGTGACGCCCGTCGCCGACGACCTCGTCGGGGTGGCGGTGCTCAGCAAGCAGCGAAACCCCCTGTCCGAGAGCCTCGCCGAGTTCCCGGAGCTGCGCGACCGCCTCGACGGGGCGCCGGTCGTGACGTCGGTGCGCGGCGCGGGGCCGCTGCGCCAGCGCACGACGCACCGCGTCGAGGGCCGCGTCCTGCTCGCCGGAGACGCGAGCGGCTACGTCGACGCCCTGACGGGAGAAGGCATCTCGCTCGGCCTCGCCCACGCGCGGGCGGCGGTCGCGGCGGTCGTCGCCGATGACCCGCAGTCCTACGAGCGGTCGTGGCGTGCGGCCACCCGGCGCTACACGCTGCTCACCCACGCGCTCGTCCAGGTCACGCGACCGGCCTGGACCCGGCGGCTGCTCGTCCCCGCCGCCGCGACACTGCCCCCGGTCTTCCGCGGCGCGGTCAACGAGCTCGCGAGGCCCGGCCGGTGACCGTCGTGACGCCGGACGCCGACGAGGAGCTCGTCGTCCTCGTCTCCCCGGACGGTGAGGCGATCGGCACAGCGCCCAAGGCGACGGTCCACCACGCCGACACCCCGCTCCACCTCGCCTTCTCCGTCTACCTCCTCGACGACGCCGGCTCGCTCCTCGTGACCCAGCGCGCCCTCGCCAAGGCGACCTTCCCGGGCGTCTGGACCAACTCTGCGTGCGGTCACCCGGCACCCGGTGAGCCGGTCGAGGACGCCGTCGGCCGGCGTGCGCGCGACGAGCTCGGCCTCGACGTGGACGACCTGCGCCTCGTGCTGCCCCACTTCTCGTACCGCGCCGAGATGGACGGAGTCGTCGAGTGGGAGCTGTGCCCGGTCCTCGTCGGCCGGGTCAGCGGGGTCGCACCCCAGCCAGGCCCCGACCCCGCCGAGGTCGAGGCGGCCGAGTGGGTGCCGTGGCGCGAGTTCGCCGCGGACGTCCTGTCCGGGCGACGTGAGGTCTCGACGTGGTGCCGGGAGCAGGTGGCCGAGCTGGCGGCCCTCGGCGCCGAACCGGCGGACTGGCCAACCGCCGACGCCGCCGACCTCCCACCCGCGATGTCCTCCCACACGACGCAACCCCCACTCGAGTGAGCACCCCGTCCCACTCGAGTGAGCGCTCCGCCCCAGGGGCGGCGCAGTCGCCTCCGGCTGGGTAGGTGGACCTCGTGACCACCACCTCCATCGCGAGACCCGCTTCGCCTCGTGTGCCCACCCCTCCCGAGCGCGCTGCCGGCGTCGTGCTCGCCGCGGGACTCGGGCTCGTCGCATGGGCCTCCGGACGCAAGCCGCTCCATGCCGTCGGGAGGACCTGGGACGCCGAGCTGCGCATCGACGCGCCGGCCGCGCACCTGGGGGTCCCGCTGCTCGTCGACCGTGGTGTGCACCCGTGCACGGTCCGCGTCTCGCGCGCCATGAGCACCCGGCCCGGTTGGTGGGACATCGGTGGCCTCGCCGTGCGGCTGCCGACGGCCGGCACGTCCGGTGGGCCCGCCGACCTCCTCCTCGCCACGACGGGGACGGGCCGGGTCAGCCGCTACGTCCTGCGTCCGGTCCGGTGGGCCGCGAGCCGATCACTGACGACCCTGCTACCGACGAGGGCCGGGGAGCACTCGCTCGCCCTGCTCGCGAGACCCAGTGGCGACGAGGTCGTGCCGCGGGAGTACGAGCTGGCGGCATCGCTCGACGGTGGCCCCTGGCGCGCGGTGGGGCTCCTGCAGCTGCGCCTCGAGCAGGCTGACGCCGCCACGCGGTTCGACCCGATCGTCAACGAGCTCGCCGGCACCTCCCCGCCGGCCTGGGTCGTCGCCGTGCGCGAGCCCGCCTATCGGTGGGCGCGACGGCTGGGTCGGCGGAACGCCTGACACTGCCCCCGTGGTGCCCCCGTGGGGCGGGGCGCTCACTCGAGTGGGGCGGGGCGCTCACTCGAGTGAGAGTTGGGTCAGTTGACGAGGAGCTGGTCGGCGAGGGCTTCGAGGGCAGCGGCCTCGCACCCGGCGGCGAATGCCTCGTGGGTGGCCTGCCGGGCGGCGACGAGCGCGTCGGGCTTGAGGGCGGCGATGACGGCAGCGACGGCACGGGCCTCGACGCACTCGTCGTGCAGCCGGAGCTGGTCGAGGTTGCACGTGTCGGGGTGCGTGCCGAGATGGGCCTCGCAGGCGGAGTCGAGGTCGCGCTCCAGGTCCCAGAGCGCCACGAGGTCCTCGACCTCCGGGTAGTGCTCGAGACCCCCGCGGGCGACCTCGAGCGCGTTGCGGTCGTGCACCCCCGCGACCGCGCACGCGAGGCGAGCGACGCGGAAGGCGAACCGTCGGGCGTCCCCGCGCTCGGCGCCCGCGATGCGCGCGGCGAGGCCGGGAGCCACCGCCTCGACCGGGTGCAGCTTCACGGGTACTCCTCGACGGTCACGGGCAGGGCTGCAGCAACAGCCCACGGGGCCATACCCGCTCCGGCACCCGCCCACCCGGTGTGCGGACGTCCGCCCAGGAGATCACGTGCCGGACCACCACGAACACACGCAAACGGCCCCGGCGGCACCCAGTGCCCGGGGTCGTCCGCATCGGGTCGGTACGAGGTCACTCGCCCTGGAGGGCCCGGACCTCCACCGGACCATGACACGCGGCCGAGCCCTCCCGGGCCAGGGCCAGTGCGGTGTCGAGGTCGGCGGCCTCGACGATCCAGAAGCCACCGAGCCACTCGCGGGCCTCGCTGAACGGCCCGTCGGTGATCGACCCCGCCCCGGCCGACGCGTCGACGACCTTGGCCTGGCTCACGTCGGTGAGCCCGCCGGCGTGGACCCACGCCCGGGTCTCCTGGAGCCTCCGGTTGAAGGCGTCGACGGAGGCGTACATGTGCTGGATCTCGTCCTCGGACGGCATGGCGTCGCCCTCGCGGTGGTGGACGGAGAGAAGGAACTGCGTCATGGGAGGTGCTCCTGGGGTCGATGGTGGGGCTGGTCCCGGCTCGCTGCCGGCTCACCCCCACGTCGATCGGCGCGGCGCGGCCTCGACACGGCTCGACGAGGACGTTCCGGGAGGGAGGGAGATGCTCAGTCGACGGGCAGCCGTTCGCGGAGGAACTCGCTCGTCGTCGCCCAGGCGAGGGCCGAGGACGCCGGGTCGTGCCACGGCATGTCGTCGTTGTCGAACGCGTGGTCGGCGCCGGCATACGTCTCGAAGACGGTGGCGGGCTGCTCGGTCACGGACGCCTCGATCCGGCGCACCGTCTCGGTGTCGATGAACGAGTCGGCGAGGCCGAAGTGGTGCAGGCTCGGCGCGGTCACGGTCACGACGTCGTGCAGTCCCGGCAGGGCCGAGCCGTAGTAGCTGACGAGCGCGTCGAGCGGAGCCGAGCCGTCGGACTCGAGGTGGCCGGCGACGTTGAAGCCGAGCCCGCCGCCGAAGCAGAAGCCGACCGCGCCGACACCGGCCGTGACCTCGTCACGGTCGCGCAGCCACTCGACCGTCGCGGCGGCGTCGGAGACGGCCGCCGGCCAGTCGAGGCGCTGCACGAGACCCATGCCCTGCTGCAGCGCGTCCTCGCCCTCGACGGGCGAGGTGACGCCGAGGCGCCAGAAGATCTCGGGTGCCACGACGACGTAGCCCTGCTCGGCGAGCTGGGCGGCCCGGCGCTGGATGTAGTCGCTGACGCCGAAGATCTCCTGCAGCACGACGATGCCCGGGCCCTGCCCGGTCGGCGGGAGCCAGAGGTGCGCGGGCATCTCGCCGGCGTCGGTCGTGATGGTCACGTGTTCGGTCATGCCGTCAGTATGTCGACCGTCCGTCCCCACGGTCAGCGTCGGGGTCGCAGCTCCAGCAGGCGGGCGTCGTACATCCGCACCCGCTCGGCGAGGACGTCGTGCTCGCGCTCGTGGCTGCGCAGCACCGCGACGAGGGCCACGATGGCGGCGACGAGGAGTCCGCCGAGGGCGACGAGCGCCAGGACGCCGGGCCGCGTGTCGGCACGACCTGTCGCGAGCACCACGAGGGCGGCGGTGAAGAGCAGGGCGACGACGCCACCGAGGCCGCCGATCCGGCGCGACGCGGACCGGTCCGTCGTCTCGAGTGCCTGCTGGGCGACGGCACGCTCCTCGCGGGCGACGCTGCGGCACAGGTAGGTCGCGGCCGGGAAGCGGTGCGTGTCGCGGCGGCGACCGCGCGCCTGCAGCCGGTGGTCCGTGGGGACGTCGACGAGGTGGGGTCGGGGTGCGCCGGGGGCCGGCGCGGGGTTCGTGGTCAGTGCGGTCATCGGTGGGCGCCTTCACTCGGCCGCTGGGTGCACCCCATCACCATCGGGGTGCACCCAGCGGCGGCTGCGTGATCGCGGTTCCGGTCAGTCGTCCGTGCCGGCGTGCAGCCGGGCCCCGAGGGCGTAGGCAGCGACGACGAGGGCCGAGGCGGCCAGGACGATGTCCTTGAGGACGTACTGGCCCATGAGCGTCGGGCCGTGCGGGAAGAGCTCGGCCGTGAAGAGGGCGAGCGGCGACATGATCCCGATGAGCGCTCCGCCGAGGACGACGATGCCGACGCGCAGGAACATGCCGGTGACGAGCGTCAGCCCGATGACGGTCTCGGTCACGGCGGTGAGCAGCACCGCGGTGTGGCCGGAGACGAGGCCGAACGTCAGACGGTCGATCGTCGCCGAGGCGATGGCCTCGGCCGGGCTGAGGCCCGGGACGAACTTGATGACACCGAAGCCGAGGAAGACCAGCCCGAGGCTGATCCGCAGGGCCTGGAGGCTGTAGGCCACGAGGAACGCCTGGAGGCGGTCCACGGCCGTGGTGGCTGCGCCGGTGACGGTCCCTCGGAGGGATCCGAGGCGGCCGGACGAGATGGATCGGTGGGCCCCGGGCTCTCCGGGACGGTCGAGGACGAACTGCGACATGGTGGTTGCTCCTTGAGGTCGAACTGTCGAGACCTCAGAAGGAGCAGGACCGCCGGAAGATACGCCGGACCGCCGGGTTGAGTCGATCTACCTAGACCAAACCCGGGCTGACGCGGGCAAAACGGACGTTGAGCGGGTGCCTTCAATTCGATTGACGCAGAAGCACATTGGTGGCATGTCGTGCGGTCACCAGTTGACGAGCAGCCGCTCCTGCTTGTCGCGGAAGGTCCCCACGAGGATGAGGATGAGGTCGATGAGCGCCCAGATGCCGAGCCCACCGAAGGTGACGAGCTGGAGGATGCCGGTGCCGACCTTGCCGACGTAGAAGCGGTGCACGCCGAGGACGCCGACGAAGAAGCAGAGCAGCGCCGCCGCGAGCCGCGACCGGTCGCTGACGGGCAGGCCCTCAGCGTCGAGAGCCACGGGCGCGAAGGCCGCCGCGAGGGACGGTGCGGCCTGGACGGGCTGAGCCGGGGCGGGCGGCAGCAGCGGGCCGAGCTGGTCGGTCCAGGAGTCGCCGTCCCAGTAGCGCGACTGGGGCTTGCCCTCCGGGTCGGGATACCAGCCGGCCGGGATCTCGCGCGGTGCCGGCGGGATCGGCTGGTCGGGTTGCTGCGTCATGGTGGCCTCCGAGGGTGGGTGGACGTCGGGCGGACCCGGCCTCACTCCCAGCATGGTGGACACCGCTTCCCCGTGGCAGCCCCTACGACACCGGACCGCCCTGTACTTTTCTCCACCCCAGGTCGGTCATCAACGTCATGGTCCGGCGCGCCCGCCGACCCCTACCGTGGTCGCGTGACCACGATCCGTGCCCGCGTCGAGCGGCGCCTCGCACCCCGCCACACGGCATACGTCGTGCTCGGCGGGGTCGTCGGTGCCCTGGCGGCTCCGGTGGTGTGGACGCTCGCGGGCCTCGCGACGGGACTGCTCGTCGTCGTCGTCGGCGTCGCGTTCGTCGCCCTCCTCCTGCTCGTGTCGGAGGGGCTGAGCCGCTGGCACCGCGCGCGGGCCGCGGCGCTGCTCGGTGTCGTCGTCCACGCGCCGGCCGACCCCGTCGAACCGGGATGGCGCGGCTGGCTGGCCCGGCTGGGGCGTGCGTCGACGTGGCGGCAGCTGGCGTACCACGCGTTCGTCGGTCCCACGCTGCTCGCGGCCTCGGCCGCGGTCGTCGCGTCCTGCTGGGGCGGCGGCCTCGTCCTCGTGACGTCGCCGCTCTGGGCCCGGATCAGCCCCGAGGTGCTCGCCCTCTCCGGTGGCCTCCTCCAGGGGGTCGGCCGCATCTGGGTCTCGACCGCCGTCGGCTTCGGTCTCATCGTCCTCGCCCCGCACGCGGCCCGCAGGCTCGGCGCGCTCGACCTCGCGATCCTCCGGCCGATGCTCGGCGAGACGCGGGGCGAGCAGCTCTCGCCGCGGGTCACCGCGCTCGAGCAGACGCGTGCCGGGGTCATCGACGCCGCCGATGCCGAGCGCCGCCGGATCGAGCGCGACCTCCACGACGGCGCCCAGCAGCGCCTCACCTCGCTCGCCCTCAACCTCGGGATGGCCCGTTCGGCGCTGGGGCCCGACGCGCCGCCCGAGACGCGACGGGCCATCGAGGAGGCGCACGACGAGGCGAAGCAGGCGCTGGCCGAGCTGCGCGGCTTCGTCCGCGGCCTGCACCCCGCGGTGCTCGACGAGCGAGGGCTCGACGCGGCCCTGTCGGGGATCGTCGCCCGCGCGCCGGTGCCGACGAGCCTGCACGTGCTCCTGGCCCAGCGTCCGCCGCGCACCCTCGAGGCCGTCGCCTACTTCGTCGTGTCGGAGGCCCTGACCAACGTCGCGAAGCACTCCGGTGCCACGCGGGCCACGGTCCGGGTCACCTCGGACGCCCACCGTCTCGTCGTCGAGGTCGGCGATGACGGCCAGGGTGGCGCCGCCACCGGCGCGGGCTCCGGGCTGACGGGGCTGTCCCACCGGGTCGCGTCAGTCGACGGCACCCTCACCGTGACCAGCCCGGCGGGCGGTCCCACCGTGCTCAGGGCGGAGATGCCATGCGGGTCGTGATCGCCGAGGATTCGATCCTGCTGCGGGACGGGCTGATCCGGCTGCTCGCCGCCAACGGCATCGAGGTCGTCGAGGCCGTCGGTGACGCCGAGGCGGCCCTCGCCGCCGTGGAGCGGCACCGACCCGACCTCGCCCTGCTCGACGTGCGGATGCCGCCGAGCCACACCGACGAGGGGCTGCGCGCAGCGCTCGTCATCCGCGCGCAGTGGCCGGAGGTCGCGCTGCTCATCCTCAGCCAGTACGTCGAGGAGCGGTATGCCGCCGACCTCCTCGCCAGCACCACCTCCGCCGTCGGCTACCTCCTCAAGGACCGCGTCGCCGACGTCGACGAGTTCGTCGACTCGCTGCGACGCGTGGCGGACGGCGGCACCGCGCTCGACCCCGAGGTCGTCGCCCAGCTGCTGCTGCGACGCGACAAGAGTCCCTTGCAGCGACTCACCGACCGGGAGCGCGAGACGCTCTCGCTCATGGCCGAGGGCCGCTCCAACACCGGCATCGCCCGCGCCCTGCAGGTCAGCGAGAGCGCGATCGCCAAGCACGTCAACGCCATCTTCACCAAGCTCGACATGCCGACGACGGCGGGCGACCACCGCCGCGTCCTGGCCGTGCTCCAGTACCTCTCGGAATAGGGGATCCACCATGTCCATGCACGAACCGACGAACCCGCCGACGAACCCGCCGCCGAACCGGCCGACGAGCCAGCCGACGTCCGTCCCCGACGACCGTGTGCACGGCGACTCGCTGCGCGGCGCCGAGCCCTACGGCGACTCCTGGCTGCGCCCGACCCTGACGACCGAGCCGTCCGTCGGTCCGCCCGCCGGGTCGCACGGCAGCGGCGACGGACCCGCTACCCCGACGGCACGCCCCTGGTGGCTCCTCGCCGGGCTCGGGGCGACCCTCGTCCTCGCGAGCGCCGCCGGTGCCACGACGTGGGGCGCGGCCACCGGCGGTCTCTGGCGCAGCGCAGACCAGCACCAGACCTACGAGCGGCCCACCGGCGCCCTGACGATCAAGGGTGGGGCGGGCGACATCGAGGTCCAGGGCGGCGGCAGGGCGGGCACGGTGCAGGTCAGCCGGCACGTGTCGTGGGGCCCGGGATCGAGCGAGCCGACGCCGCGAGAGGAGTGGACCGGGTCGACGCTCACGGTCGACGCGGAGTGCCACGGCTTCGTCGCCTGGTGCTCGGTGGACTACGTCGTCATCGTCCCTGACGCGGCCGACGTCACGGTCGACACCGGGTCCGGCGACATCACGCTGACCGGTTCCCTCGGCGACGTCACGCTCAAGGCGGGCTCCGGGGACATCGCGACGGCAAACCTGAGCGCCGACCAGGTCACGGCCGAGGCGGGCAGCGGCGACATCGACGTCGAGCTCGCGACCGCGGCCTCGCCGGTGTCGGTCAGGACGGGCTCGGGCGAGGTCTCGGTGCGCCTGCCGCAGGACACCGTCTATGCCGTGGACACCGAGACCGGGTCCGGCGACGCGGAGGTGAGCGTGCCGACCAACCCGGGCAGCACCTCGACGCTGCGAATCAGGACCGGGTCCGGCGACATCTCCGTCGACCAACGCTGACGCGGCCGACACGGCACCCGCACACGACGAAGCCGTATGCCGCCGAGGGGGTTTCGGCGGCATACGGCCCTGGGAGGTGCCGGCTCAGGTGGGGTTGCCGGCGGGGGTGTCCTCGTCGAAGGCGCTGTGCTTGTCGTCGGGCACGGCGGAGGCGGCGGGGGTGGGAGGAGCCGCCTGGTCGTGATGCTCGACGATCTTGTCGATGCCCTTGTCGACCGAGGCACGAACCTTGGTCACGGTGTCGGCGTGCTTGCCGCCGGTCTTCTCGTCGATCTTGGCCTCGGCCTTGTCGAGGGCCCCGTCGACCTTGCCCCGGTTGTCGTGCGCGTAGCTCGCGGCAACCGACATCGCGGCCTTGGCCATCTCGACGACTGCGTCGCCGAAGTCCTTGGCCTTCTCCTGCAGGTGGACCTCGTCCGCCTTGCTCTTCAGCTGCTCACCGAATGACACGGTGTCTCCTCATCTCGCACTGGTCCGACCCTCGTCGGCTCACTGCATCCACAGTCATACCCGGCGCCTGTCTCCCGCAACCGGGGTCGACCCCGAAATCGACCCCGATCGACCCTGATTCGCAGGCCTCCCGATCCCTCTGACCGACATGTCGGCATTGGTCAGGATCGTCCCCAGGCCCGTGTCTCGTCGGTCACGTGGGCCGATCTGTGACGTGGGGAACTGCGTCCCCCGCGCCACCGGCAGAGACTGGAGGGGCAGGCGGAGGGCCTGCCCCACAACTGAACTGGAGTGATCACCATGAAGCGACTCGACGGACGCGTGGCACTGGTGACGGGCGCGGCGAGCGGCATCGGCAAGGCCACGGCGCGGCGGCTCGCCGACGAGGGCGCAGCGGTCCTGCTGACCGACGTCAACGAGGCGCTCGGGGCCACGACGACCGAGGAGCTCACGACCTCCGGTGCCAGGGCCGAGTTCCTCCGGCACGACGTCACGAGCGAGGCGGACTGGGAGGCCGCCGTCGCCCGGGCGGTCGAGGCGTTCGGGTCGCTCGACATCCTCGTCAACAACGCCGGGATGGGTGACCTCGCCCCCATCGAGGAGACGAGCCTCGCCGACTGGGAGCGCACCATCGCCATCGACCAGACCGGGGTCTTCCTCGGCATGAAGACCGCCGCCGCGCACCTCAAGGCCTCGGGCCACGGCACGGTCGTCAACATCAGCTCGATCTTCGGCACGAGCGGCGGCTTCGGCACCTCGCCCGCCTACCACGCGGCCAAGGGTGCGGTCCGGACGCTGACGAAGAACGTCGCCGTGCACTGGGCCACGGAGGGCGTGCGGGTCAACTCGATCCACCCCGGCTTCATCGACACCCCGATCCTCGACGGCGCGCGGGGCACCCCGTTCGAGCAGGCGATGATCGACCTGACCCCGATGGGTCGACTCGGTCGGCCCGACGAGATCGCGGCCGGCGTGGCCTACCTCGTCAGCGACGACGCGGCCTTCGTCACCGGCCTCGAGCTCTACATCGACGGCGGCTACATCGCCCGTTAGCGCCCGCGGGCGGTCGACCACGCCCAGTCGAGGACCGACCGGTGGCGGGACCACGTCGGGTCACCGGCCGACGGCGCCTGGGGGTCGCCGTCGACCGCGGCCCCGTCGGTGGCCCCGTCTCCGGCCCGCGTCGTCGCGAGCGACCGGGTCACCGCGTCGGAGACGCCGAGCCGTCCACCCGGCGGCTCGCCGAACACGTCGGCGGCGTCGCGCTCACCGACCATGTCGTGCCCGAGGCTCGGGATGAGCGACTCCACCGTCCCGTTCGGCACGTCGACGAGGGCCCCGGCCACGCGCGCGACCGTCTCGACGGGGGCCAGCCACACGGGGACCTGCACGCGCAGCAGTCGGGCGCGGGCGGCATACGTCCGCAGGAGCGAGACGTAGCTGAGCCGGTCGGGCCCGACGACGTCGAGGTGTCCCGTCACGTCGGGTCGCTCGAGCGCCTCGGCGAGGAACCACACGGCGTCCGCGACCGCCACCGGCTGGATGACCGAGCTGCCCATCCACGCGGGCACGGTCTGCACGACCCCGAGCCGGGTCGACATCTGGCGCATCACCTCGAAGCTCGTCGACCCGGCCCCGACGACCATCGACGCGCGCAGGGTCAGCACCGGGCAGTCGGCCGTCGCGAGGATCTCCTCGACCTCGAGTCGCGAGAGCAGGTGGTCCGAGAGCTCGTCGTCGGGCAGGTCGGGCACGATGCCGGAGAAGTAGACGAGGCGGCCCGCGCCGACGACGCCAGCGGCATACGCGACGTTGTCGGCGGCCTGGCGGTCGCGCTGCATGAAGTCGTCCGCGTCGAGGCCGTGCACGAGGTAGCAGATGGCGTCGACGCCCTCGAGCGCCTCGAGGACGCGGTCCTCGTCGTGCACGTCGACCCGCCGCCACTCGACGTCGCCGGACCAGGGGTATGCCGTGGCCGGGCTCCGGTGGTGGGTGGCCACGACGTCGTGGCCGCGGCGGAGAAGCTCGGGGACGAGCCGGGACCCGATGTAGCCGCTCGCGCCGACGACGGCGACCCTCATCGCCGCTTGCGCTCGCGGCGGTCGCGCCGGAAGGAGCCGAAGAGGTCGGTCGCCGAGCGGACGAGATCGAGCGGGCTGTCGTCGTCCGCGTCGGCATCTGGGACCGGCCCCGACACCGACATGCACGTGAGGAAGCGCTCGATGAGCGGGTCGGAGGCGCGCTGGACGAGGCCGGTGCCGAAGTCCATCGGGAAGCCGAGGAAGACGAGGTCGGTCACGAGGTGCGCGCGGGTCCGGGTGTCGTCGCCCAACACCTGGTGCAGCGTCAGCGTGATGTCGATGGTCGCCTTGCCGAGGCCGTGACGCTCCTGCCCGGTGGCCGTGAGGCGGGCTCGTCCGGCCTTCTCGTCCCGCTCGACCATCGAGCCGGTGCCGTCGAAGTACATCGAGAGCGGCCCGAGCTTGGCCGTGATCTCGCCGACGAAGTCGTCGCCGTCGACCTCGGTGACCTCGGCACCGGGGAAGCAGTGGCCGATCCGGCGCAGGTCCATGAAGTTCGTCCAGACCACGCTCCGCGGTGCGTCGAGCTCCTGCTCGTGCCCGAGTCTCATCGCGTGTCCTTCCGTCAGGCGCGCCGCCCGGTGGCTGGCCGGCGGCGCTTCGTCAACCGTGGCATACCCGAACGGCCGCCGACAGGGGCGCCCGGTGTCCAGGGTGAGCACCTCGGTCCAGCGCGTGGCCTCAGTCGGTCGAGCCGGGCGGCAGCAGCTCCCAGTGCAGGCCGTCGCCCCAGCCGCCGTCGGCCACGCGGTCGACCGCGTGCTCGCGACCGAACTCCACGAAGCCGACGGACCGGAGCACGCCGTTGCTCGCCTCGTTGTCGGCGGCCGTCTCGGCGACGAGGCGCCGCACGCCGAGCCCGCCCTCGCTCGCCGGGGCCAGCGCGTGGTCGACGGCGAGCCGGGCCGCCTCCTTGGCGGCGCCACGGCCGCGGGCGCTCGGGAAGAACTGGTAGCCGAGCTCGGCCGTGTCGGTGATGGCCCCGCCGCGGCTGAAGACGGTGACGCTCCCCAGGGCGCGGTCGGTGCTGAGGTCGGCGACGCACCAGTCGACCGCCGTGCCCTCGGACATCCGCTCCTGCCGGGTGCGCAGCCACGCCGGGAAGGTCTCGGGTCGCAGGATCGACCGGGACGGCATCCAGTGCCCGGGGTCGTCGCGCGGCTCGATCGCGTCGACGTCCTCGGCCCGCCAGGGCCGCAGCCGGACGCGCTCGCCGTCGATCGGCACCGCGGCGAACCACGGCGCCTGCGGCTCGAGCGGGACGCCCGGGGTGATGCTGGCGGTCCACGTGTCGAGCGCCTCGGTGCCGCCCTCGGGGTCGGGGTGGCTGCCCGGGAGCGTGCCGTGGAAGGTGAAGCCCGTGGACCATGCGGTCCGCCGCGAGCCCCAGTTGCCGACGACGGCGCGCCAGTGGACACGGGTCACCGGTGCGCCCCAGACCGGCGTCGCGAAGGCGTGCGCGACGACGAGCCGGACGGCGCGTGACATGAGCCCGTGGCCGCGGGCGTCCGGGTGCAGCCCGAAGCCGAGCTCTCCGGCCGACGGCGCCGCGCCGGGGCGCAGGTCGATGGTCCCGGCGTAGCGGGGCGTGCCCGTCGCGTCGGTCCACGCGATGGCCCACGACCGCGTGCCCCGGGGCTCGCCCCAGGCGCTGAGGTTGTGCTCGACCCAGCCGAGTGCGTCCTCGCGCGCGTAGGGCCTCGGGACGGTCGTCCACCGCAGGCTCTCCGGGTCGCTGCTCTGCTCGACGATCGCGTCGGCGTCGTCGACCGAGTGGGCGCGCAGGGTCACGACGCCGTCGGTCAGCAGGGTCACGGGCGAGGTCTCGGGCGAGGTCTCGGGCGGGGTCTCGGGCGGGGTCTCGGGCGAGGTCACGGCGGGCGGCTGGGAGGCGTCGGTCACGGCGTCAGCCTGCCAGCCGGCATACGCCCTCGTCACCCGCGATTCGAGCGCCCAAAAGAAGAAGGACCGGGAGCCAGCGTGCTGACTCCCGGTCCATAGGCCCGCTTCCCCTCCACAGGCTGCGTACCGAGGCTTACCGTACCCAATGGGTCGCCCGGACGAACAGGCGTTGCGATGAACCCTCGACATCGCAACTCGGGGGAGGATGCGTGGGAGCCGACCGGCTCGCGACGCGAGGAAGGGTTGCCGTGGAGACAGGGGCCGAGCGGGGCGTGCGACGCCCGGCGCTCATGCGGCGACAGGCCGGTGGTGGGGCGGGAGTCTCCCCCTGGCCTCGACTCCCGCCCCGACCCACCGGTGCCAGGAGTCACGATACGAAGGTCGGGCGCCGCGACGGGTCGTCGTTGCGCACGTGGGCGCCACGCGCAACAGGGCGCCGTGCCCGGGCGTCGTCGTGCTGAACGAACAGGTGCAGTGGGTGCTGCGCAACGCCCGACTGCAGGCCGCCGACCCCGCCCTGCGCAGCGCTGCGGGTTTCGCCCAGGGGGCGGGTCGGGCCGAGCCGGTGCACCGGGCCCAGGTCGGGCGCTGGGAGAACGGCCGCGTCGAGGTGACCCGGTCGCTCGTGCGCCGCTACGAGACGGTGCTCGGCCTGCGCGACGGCCAGCTCCTCGCCGCCGTCGACCTCTTCTCGCGCTCGCACCAGCCCGTGCGCCCGGCCGCCACGCTCCCTCCGCCGACCCCGCCCGACGTCGACGCCACCCTGGTCCTGCTCGAGCGGGCGCTCGCCGACGAGCGGATGAGCGGCGGCGACTGGGACCGGCTCTCGGACCACCTGGGACGGATGCCGCACGCGATGGTGCGGGCCGGCGACTGGGAGGGGCTGATCCGGCGCCTCCTCCAGGAGGTCAGCCTCGGGCTCGGCCTCGACTACGTGCAGCGGGCCGAGGCCATCGCGCGCCTGGCCGGGCACCCCCGCAGCGCCGGTGTCGTCGCCTCGCTGGCTGCGGAGGTCGTGGGCCGCCCCGACGCGCAGTTCTACGTCGACACCCTGAGCCTGCTGCGCTTCATGGAGGCCCCGCGGGGCTACGCGGTCCTCGTCGGCCAGCTGCGCGAGCCCACCAACGCCAGCTCGCTGCGGGCCTGCCTCAGCGTGCTGACGACGCTCGTGCGCGGCACCGGTCTCGACCCCGAGACCCGGCTCGAGGCGGTCCGGCTCGCAGTCGACCACCTGCGCGACCCCTCGCACCCCTATCTCGTGCACCGCGGCGCCGCCAACCTCGTGCGCACGCTGGGTCCCGACGGCCACCGCGTCGCGACGGGGCTCACGGCCGAGGACCGTCGGGCCGCGGCCTCGATCATCCGCAACGGTCGAGCCATCACCGCCCAGGCGATCCGCGAGGCGCACCTGCGCATCCGGGGCGAGCTCGAGGCAGCCGAGGGGCATGCGACCGCCCACGAGCCGATCCTCGGCGACCTGCTGCAGACGGCGCTCGGCGAGACGAACGAGGAGGACCGCTCCTACGCCCTCGGCATCCTCATGCTGTCGCCGCAGAGCCGGATCATCGGCCGGGTCCACGCCGCGGCCTTCGCCGACGCCCTCGCGCGCCAGGACACCGTGGCGGCGCACGAGAGCATGACCGTGCTGACGTGGATGGCCCAGGTCGAGGACCTCGACCTCTTCGAGCGCGTCGCGCTCTCGCCGTCCTCGGCGCCCGACGTCGCCAAGGAGGCGGGCTACGTCGTCGGCAACACGATGGAACCGCGCGGTCGGCGTCGCGACGAGCGCGAGGAGGCCGTCGCCCGTCGGATCGCCGAGATCGTCGCCACCGGCCGGGACGAGCCCGAGGTCCAGCTGCTGCGCGGCCTCGTCTACGCCCTCGGCATGCGAGGGCGGCAGGACCTCGTCTCCGCCCTCGTCGACGCCCTCCCCGAGCCGGGGCCCGACCCGCTGGCGATGGCCGAGCAGGCTCGCGCCACCCTCGTGTGGTGGCTCGACGTGCCCGAGCACCTGAGACCGCTCCGCTGAGGCCGACCGTCGCTCGCTAGGTTGGGGGCGTGGAGACCGACGAGGTGCTGAGCCTGCTCAAGGACGTGGCCGAGGAGGTCATCAACCCTCGGTTCCGGGCGCTCGCCGCCGGCGAGATCCACGAGAAGCGACCCGGCGACCTCGTCACCGACGCCGACCGCGAGGCCGAGGTGCTCATCACGGCAGCCCTCGTCGGCGCCTACCCCGACGCCGTCGTGCTCGGGGAGGAGACGTTCGCGGGCGACCCCGCGCTCATGGAGCGGTATGCCGCCGCGGACCACGCGTTCACCGTCGACCCCGTCGACGGCACGAAGAACTTCGTCCACGGCTCCAAGGACCACGCCGTCATGGTCGCCGAGACGGTCGCCGGCGAGGCCGTGCGGGCGTGGATCTGGCAGCCGCAGCACGAGCTCGGCTTCGTCGCCGAGCGCGGGGCCGGCACGTGGCGCCACGGCGCCGAGGGGTCGCGTCGCCTGACGGTCCCCGAGCGGCCCGAGGGCGCCCTGCGCGGCCGCACCTCCCGCCGCGCGTGGATCGGCCAGTCGCTCGACGGCCTCGAGCCGATGACCCTGACGTGGGTGTCGTGCGGCATCGACTACCCCCAGCTCGTCGAGGGCGCGGCCGACTACATCGTCTACGCCAAGGCCGCGCCGTGGGACCACGTGCCCGGCTCGCTCCTGCTCTCCGAGGCCGGCGGCCTGCTCGGCACGACCGCGGGCGTCACGTACTCACCTCGCGACATCGCGCCCCCGGGGCTCGTCGCCGCCGGCAGCCCCACGGCATACGACCACGTATGCCGTGCGCTCGCCGCGAGCGCCCACCTGCCCTGACCCGCCGGTGACGTCGCACACCCGCCCGTCCGGCTCGCCCGGCCCGTCCGGCTCGCCCGTCCCGTCCGGCTCCACGGCGCACGCGGTGCTGGCCGGTGTCGTCTGCGGGCTCGTCGGCTTCACGAGCTCGTTTGCCGTCGTGCTGACGGGCCTGCGGGCGGTGGGGGCGCGCTCGGACCAGGCGGCCTCGGGTCTGCTCGTGCTCTGCGTGACGATGGGCCTCGGCTGCGTGCTCTTCTCGTGGCGGCTGCGGCTGCCGATCACCATGGCGTGGTCGACGCCTGGCGCGGCGCTGCTCGCTGCGGCCGCGGTGCCGAGCGGTGGGTTCGCCTCTGCGGTGGGCGCTTTCGTCGTCTGTGGACTGTTGCTCGCACTGTGCGGTCTCGTGCGACCGCTCGAGCGGGTCGTCGAGGCGATCCCCAAGCCGCTCGCGAGCGCCATGCTCGCGGGGGTGCTGCTGACGCTCTGCGTCGCCCCGTTCCGGGCGGTCGTCGCGTCGCCGGCCGCGATCGCGCCGGTCATGGTGACGTGGCTCGTCCTCGTCGCGGTCGCGCGGCGGTGGGCGGTCATCGGCGCGCTCGGGGCGGCCCTCGTCGTCATGGCGGTGCAGGGGGTCTTCGGGCGGCTCGATCTCGGGGCGGCGGCGCCGTCCGTCGTCCTCGTCCTACCTACCTGGGACGCGACGACCCTTCTCGCCGTGGCGATCCCGCTCTTCATCGTCACGATGACGAGCCAGAACATCCCCGGCATGGCCGTGCTCGCGTCCTTCGGCTACCGGCCCGGCATCCGCGGTCCGCTGCTCTACACCGGTGGTGCGAGCGCGCTCGGCGCCGTCGGCGGCGCGCACGCGATCAACCTGGCCGCGATCTCCGCGGCGCTCGCCGCCGGGCCCGAGGCCCACCCGGACCGAAGCCGGCGCTGGGTCGCGGGTGTCGCGTGCGGCGTCACCTACCTCGCCTTCGGCCCGCTCGCCGGGATCGTCACGGCCGCAGCGCGTTCGGCGCCCGCAGGCCTCATCGAGACTATCGCCGGCCTCGCCCTGATCGGCACCTTCGCGAGTGCTGCGGCGGCCGCGCTGACCGACGCCTCGACCCGCGAGGCCGGCGCCGTCACCCTCGTCGTGGCCGCGTCGGGCATCACCGTCGCCGGGGTGGGCGCCGCGTTCTGGGGGCTGGTCGCCGGCGTGCTCGTCCTCGCCGCCCTCCGGCTCGAACGTCGCCGCCGGGACCGGCTGACCGGCTAGTCACTCCTCGGAGGCGCCTGCGGAGGCCTTCTTGGAGCGGGCCGCGCGGGCGGGCGCGGTCGTGGCGGCCTTCTTCGCGTCGCGGGCGGCCTTCTTCGCCGTGGCCGACGCCTTGGTCGTCTTCCTGGCGGCCACGTAGCGCTCCGGGTCCTTGTCCTTCGGGGTGATCCCCTCGGCCCAGCGGACCGCCTCGTAGCGCAGGAACTGGACCGCGATCTCGTGGCGCAGCTCGAGGCTCGCGCGCTGGCGGAAGTCGGCGAGGTCCTGGCGCTCCTCCTCGCCCATGTGGTCGCTGTTGTGGACGTTGGCGTCGACGACCGCCGTCCACCACGCGTCGGACCCGGTGCGGCAGCGCCCGACCTTGCGCACGGACTTGCGGATGTCGTTGTGGTCCTTGACGGCGTCCTCGACCTCCTCGTCGACGGACTCGGCGTCGGCGCCGCCCGTGCCGATGCGCAGCAGCTCCGGGTAGAAGTAGAGCTCCTCGGCCTCGGCGTGCGTCTCGAGGAGGATCTCGAGCCGCTTCCAGACGGCGGCGAGGCCCTCGTGGTCGTCGCGCGGCCACTCCTCGAGCATGGCGAACATCCGTCGCTGCTCGTCGTGCTGGCGGAGGATGACGTCGGTGATGTCCACGGGAGGCCTCTCTGTCGTCCGGCGGGTTCCGGATCCACTGTGCCGCATCCATACCCGATGCCGTCGCGGGCTTGGCCGTTTCGCGTATCAGCGGGCGCTGCTGGTGCCACCGTTGGTTGGTCGGGAGTGTCCGACGCAGTTCATCGACGCAGTTCACCGGCGCAGTTCATCGACGCAGGATGGGTGGTGGGTCCGCATGACGAGCAACGACCTGGTCGTGGTGCTTCCGGGGATCACCGGCAGCACGCTCGGGGTCCGGGGTGACGACGGCTCGCCGGCGAGCGAGAACCTCATCTGGGCCCCGAGCGCCGGGGCCGTCTGGAAGCTGCTGACCGGCGGCCAGTCGATCCTCAAGAAGGTCCTGCCGGAGGGGATCGGCGACGACCACCCGGGCGACGGCGTCGAACCGGTCGCGCTCATGCCCGACGTCCACGTCCTGCCGGGCATCTGGACGCCGATCCGCGGCTACGACGTTCTCGTCAGCGCCCTCGAGAAGCAGGGCTACCAGCGGGGCGCCGGCGGCAAGCCGGCCACGCTCATCACGTACGCGTACGACTGGCGCCTCTCCAACCGCTACAACGGCGCTCGCCTGAAGACCGTCGTCGAGCCGGCGCTCGAGCAGCTGCGGGCGCAGGGCGGGGCGTATGCCGACGCGAAGGTCGTCTTCGTCTGCCACTCCATGGGTGGCCTCGTCGCCCGCTGGTACATCGAGAAGTGCGGCGGCGCCGAGGTGACGCGCAAGCTCATCACCCTCGGCACGCCGTGGCGCGGGGCGACCGACGCGCTGACCCAGCTCGTCAACGGCGTCAAGAAGGGCATCGGCCCGCTGTCGATCGACCTCACGGACTTCTCGCGGAGCATGCCCTCGCTCTTCCAGCTGCTGCCGGAGTTCGCGTGCATCGGCAACGGCGGGGGCTACGCCAAGACGACCGAGGTGTCGGTGCCCAACGTCAGCACCACGATGGTCGCCGACGCGATGGCCTTCCACACCGACCTCCAGGCCGCCGAGGCGGCCCGGCCGGACAGCCGGACCTCCGCCCACATGATCGTCGGCATCCGGCAGCCCACCGCGACCACGGCCCAGCTCTCGGGCGGCACGGCCACGGCCTACCAGGACTTCGGCACCGACAACGACTTCGGCGACGGCACGGTGCCGCTGACCGGGGCCGTCGGTCTCGGCGAGGCGCTCGACACCAACCTGGCGGTCCGCGTGCCCGACCAGCACACCAACCTCCAGTGCAACCAGCTCGTCCTCGACCAGGTGCAGGAGATCCTCAGCGCCAAGCCCGTCCGGAGGCGGGAGATCACCGACACGAACGTCCGCGCCGTCGTGCCTGACCTCGTCACGCAGGGTCAGGCGCTCAAGGTGTCATTCGACCTCGAGTCGGACGACCCGGGCGCCGACCCGCCGCGCAAGGCCGTGACCATCACGGTCAGCAGCGCGAAGGGCAAGGTGCTCGCGACTGCCGAGCCGACCCTGCGGAAGGGGCACGGCGTCGCAACCTTCGACGACCTTCCCCCAGGCACGCACACCGTGACCGTCACCGGATCCGGTCCCACCTCGACGGTGCGCCCCGTCACCTCGACGACCCTCGTCTGGCCGAGGCCGACCCGCTGAGGGCGCGAGCCCGGTGGTGCCGGCGGATTCGCGCGGACGGGGATCGTCTTCGCGCGGACGGGGATCGTCGAGGGCCTCTGGGCCTGTGGACAGTCGGCGAGCACTGTCGGCAGTCGAACATATGATCGAACCATGACCGCATCGACCATGGAGCGCCCCGGGGGCGGCGCGAGCCCCGCGGGTGTCGCTCATCCCGAGCGGCCGGCGCGTCCGGTGGGCGAGCGGGAGGCCGCTGTCGCAGAGGTGATCGGGCTGACCGACCTCCCGGGGCTCGCGGCACGACTGGCGGCCATGGCTGCGGAGCTCCGGCTGGTCGCCCGCAGCACGCCGCTGTGGGCCATGGCCGAGAGGGGACTCGGGGACGCGATCGAGCAGGCTCAGGCCGTGCGCGAGATGGCGCACAACCTCTCCGCAGTGCTGGCCGCCGAGGTGAGCGCGCGAGGGCTGCCTGACAGATCCGGGCTCTCCCGCAACGACTGGGTCGCGGGTCACGCTCCCGGCTTGGCCGCAGGGGCGTCGGCCGCTCTGACCGCCGTGGGCGCGGCCATGAACGAGCCACGGTGGGCTGCACTGTCAGGAGGAGTGCGCGACGGCTCGATCTCGGTCGACAAGGCTGCGGTCATCGTGCGCTTGCGCGACGACGTCATCCGGTGTGCTGATGTCGCCCAGGTGGACAGTGTGGTCGACGCGATGGTCGAGGGCGCGTCGGCGCTCGGCATCAAGGACCTGAGGCGTCTGGCATCGCACGCCCGGGCGGGCCTTCGACCACCGGCGGTGGTCGAGGACGATGATCAGCGCCTCCGCGCAGCCCGGTCGCTGACGAAGATCGGCCGGTGCGCCGGGATGACGGAGTACCTCTGGAGACTCGATCCCGAGGGTTCGGCCATCGTCGACGCAGCGATCGACGCCTTGGCGCGGCCGCGCCCTGATCTGGACTGGAGTCGTTGGCCCACACTGCCCGGCAGTGGAGAATCATCTGGCCGGATCGGCCGAGGGTCAGCCGCCGCGCGTGGGGCGGCTGGCGAGGCCGCTGGTGGGGCGGCTGGCGAGGCCGCTGGTGGGGCGGCTGGTCGACGCGGGCGAGGCATCGATGCGGAGGATGGCGGCGCAAGAGTCCAGCGCGGGTCGTCCGTCGATCCCCGGTCGGCAGCGACGCGCCGTGCCGACGCCCTGCTCGAGCTGATCGGACGCGCCGTCGCGGCGCCCCAAGGCGTCACCCGGACGCCGAGGACGAAGCTCGTGGTCACGATGTCGCTGGAGGCGTTGCTCGACCGCCTGCGCGGTGCCGGGCTGGCCGACAACGACGAGGTCCTGTCCGCAGCGACGGTGCGCCGGGTGGCCTGCGAGGCCGAGGTCATCCCGATGGTGTTGGGCGGTCCGTCCCAGTCGCTCGACATCGGACGCGAGGATCGCTACTTCACTCCCGCCCAGAGACTGGCGCTGGCGCAGCGCGACCGCGGCTGTAGCTACCCGGGGTGCTCCGTACCTCCGCAGTGGTGCGAGGCCCACCACGTGGTGCACTGGCTTCACGGCGGAACGACCGACCTGTCCAACGGTGCCCTCCTCTGTGGGAGGCACCACACGATCGTCCACCAGCTCGGGGTGACGGCGATCGTCACGCCGAGCGACGTCATCTGGCAGCCACCGCGCGAGCATCGACGGCCCTGACCCGGCACGGGCCGGGACGCGTGCACCACATGGTCCCGGGTCCATTCCGGTGGCGATGATCCCTGCTCGGCGGGACCAGGAGGCGAGCGAAGGCTGGGGCGAAGTCCAGGTGCGGCCCGCCTCCCGCGCTCGGACGCTCTCCGACCCCGCGATGTCGTGCGCCGCCACGCGCGGGGTGCCGCCGGTCGGGCCCTGGCCCATCCCGTTCTGTCGCTCCCGTTCTGTCGCTCCCGTTCTGTCGACCCCCGCTCCGTCGGTCTGACGCACTGTCGTCAGGCGGTGGTTGGGTGGTGGGCATGACTTCAGAGAAGAGCACTGGATCGACGATCGGCTGGGACTGCGTCGCGCTCGACTGCGCGGACGCGGCAGGGGTGGCGCAGTTCTACGCCGACCTCCTGGGCGGCGCAGTGGAGGCCGACCCCGAGGGTGACTGGTTCAACGTGCTGTGGGACGGCCCGCGCATCGCGACCCAGCTCGCACCCGGGCACGAGTCTCCTGACTGGCCCCGCGGCCAGCAGCAGGCGCACCTCGACTTCGTCGTCGCCGACATCGCCGCCGCCCATGAGCGGGTGCTCGCCCTCGGCGGCACGGCACTCGATCCTGTCGAGCCACCGCAGCCTGCGCCGGACCGCGGGTTCCGCGTCTACGCCGACCCGGCCGGCCACCCGTTCTGCCTCTGCCGTCCGACCCCGGACGCCTGGGGCTGAGGCGGGCCCGCGGCCGTCAGCCGAAGTCGAGACCGTCGAGTGACGTCGACGGCTTCTGGTCGGGGAGCCGCAGCATGCGGAACGAGTTGCCCAGACCCAGCAGGCCGGCGAGGAGAGGGACCAGCAGGGCGATCTGGAGAGAGCGGTTGCGGGCTTCGTCGTTGATGGCCAGCACCTCGGCCTCGACCTCGGCCGGCTGGCCAGAGATCTGCTGCTCCAGCTGGGTGTTGCTCATGATCTCGGCGTCGTGCTCGAGGGCCTGGGCGATCTGCTGCTGCTGCGCGGCCGGGATGACGGAGCTGTTCTGCGCCAGCTGGGTGAAGCCGACCGACAGCGCAGCGAGCATGAGGCCGCCCGCCATCGCGAGACCGAAGGAGAGCCCGAAGGACCCGGCCGCGGAGTTGACGCCGGCGGCCTCGCTGACGCGCTCCTCCTCCACGGGGGCGAGGGTGTAGTTGTTCAGCTGCGAGACCAGGAGGCCGAGGCCGCAACCGGTGATCGCGAGCGGGACCACGAAGTACCACGCGCTGTCGGCGCGGGGCACGAGCGGGAGGATGATCGCGACACCCAGACTCGTGAGGACGAAGCCGGTGCGGATGATCGAGGCCGGTCGCCGGTCACCGGCCTTGCGTCCGGCCAGCAGGGCTGCCCCGAACATCGTCAACGACAGCGGAGCCAGCGACAGGCCGGACTGGAGGGCGTTGTACTCCAGCGTCATCTGGAAGTAGAGCGGGAGGGCGATCATCGCGCCGCCCAGGGTGACCTGCTGCAGCAGCTGGCCCGTGACACCGGCCGTGAAGTTCGGGTGCCGGAACAGGTCCGGGTCGAGCAGGGTGACCTGCCCGGCGCGCTTGCGCCGGCGGAGCCACCGGGCCAAGAGCACGAGCGCGGTCGCCCCGACGACGAGGAGCAGGCCGACGTACTGACCGCCCTCCTGCCAGACGAGGATGCCCAGCACCACCCCGCCCATGCCGAGGGCGGACAGGATCGCGCCGACCACGTCGATCTGGCGCGAACCGGTGTACTCGACGTCCCGGACCAGCCGGATCTGGCTCAGCACGACGACGATGATGAGGACCTCGAGGGCGAAACCGACCCGCCACGACAGGTACGTCGTGACGAACCCGCCGAGCAGCGGGCCGATCGCGGCGGCGATGGCGGCCGAGGCGCCGACGAGCGCGTAGGCCTGCTTCTGGGCTGCCCCGGCGAAGTTGCCGTGGATCAGTGACTGCATCGCCGGCAGGAGCAACGAGGCTCCCAGGCCCCCGATGATCGCCCAGAAGATGATGATCGCCGTGAGGCTCTGGGCGAGCGTCATCGCGAGCGCCCCGATGGCGTATCCGAGCAGGCCCAGGACGTAGGCCCGCTTGCGGCCGATGAGGTCGCCGACCTTGCTGTTGATGAGGATGAACGCGGCCGAGACGAGCGCCTCGAGCGCGATGGCCGACTGCACCCCGCTGGCCGTCGTGTCGAGGTCGGTGATGACGGCCGAGATCGACACGTTCATCAAGGAGGTGTCGACCACGAGGACGAACATCGCCATGGCCAGCAGGAGCATCAGGCGGCGGCTCCCCGGCACATCGGGATCCGAACCTTGGGCGGGGTTCTGCGTCATGTCACCCTCTCGGCCACCGAATGGGTCGCAGTCTAGCGAGGTCGAGGGGGTGCGTCAGTCAGTCGAGGAGGATGAGGAAGTGGGCGACGAGGGCGGCGCGCACGGCGTCCTCGTCGGCGAGTTCGGTCTCCTCGCGTCGGCCCTGTGTCGTCGTGATGAGCCGGTCGCCGCTCAGGGTGACCCGGCCCGTCGGCGTCAGCAGCGACGCGAGCCGCGACCGCGTGAAGTGGCTGTCGGGCGAGGTCTGCTGCCACTCGTTGCGCGCCGCGAAGTCGGTCAGCGGGTGGGGCACCGTCGAGAAGACGAAGCAGTCGCGCCAGTCCTCGCCGTCGCGGCGCTCGCGGGAGACCCACGTGTCGTCGCGCCGCACGAGTCCTACGAGGTGTCCGCGTTCGCGTCGCTCGAAGCCGTCGCGCAACGGCAGCGGCTCGATGAACCCCTCGCCGAACCCGACGTCCGCGAGCACGGGCTCCTCGAGCCGGCCGCCCGACACGACGAGCGCGACGTGGTCGAAGTCGTCGGTGAGCCCACCGGCCGCGGTGGTCACACGCGCGGAGACGAGGTCGACGGCATACCCGAGGCTGCGCAGCAGCAGGGCGAAGAGACCGTTGAGCTCGTAGCAGTAACCGCCGCGCCGGGCGTCGACGACCTTGGCCAGCAGCGACGCGTTGTCGAGGCGGATCGGCCGGCCGAGCGAGATGTCGAGGCTCTCGAACGGCACGGCCAGCAGGTGCGCCCGGTGGAGCGACGCGAGCGCCGCTAGGGTGGGGGACTCGGGAGCGGCCGCGCCGATGCGCCGGAGGTATGCCGTCGCCTCGGTCGTCGTCAGCGCGTCGGTCGTCGTCGGTGAGGTCACCCGGTCATCCTGCGACCTCGAGCCGCCTTGAGGTCAAGCCGGCGCGGGAAGCGGCAGCGTCACGCCGACCATCGTCACGCCGCGCCCGTCCCACTCGTAGGCCGTGCGCTCGAGCAGGTCTCCCGCCGCGGACCGCAGGACGGTCGGGTCGAGCGACGGGGCGGCGAGCGGGCCGCGCTCGAGCACCTGGGTGCCGTCGTCGTAGCGGACGAGGACCTCGAGGCGGCGGGGGAGACGCGGCGCACCGTCGAGCGAGAGCACCCGCGCGACGGCACGCTCGACGCAGCCGTCGAGCACCGCCACGACCTTGGACCTGGTCCGCGTCGCGGGCAGTGACCGGCTCGCGCTGACCGACCTGCGCGGCCCGGGCAGGCGGATCGTCGCGTCGTCGGTGCCCCGCGCGATGGAGACGAGACGCCGGGCCATCGCCGTGGTGACGAGGCGCTTGAGGTCGTCCTCGTTGAGGGCGTGGAGGTCGGCGACGACGAACAGCCCTGCGGCGTGGAGCTTTCCGTAGGTCGTCGGACCGACACCCCAGAGCTCGTCAAGGCGCAGACGAGGCCGGACGCGCGCCTCGAGCTCGGCGTCGACGACGACGAGGCCGTCGGGCTTGGCGCGGCGGCTCGCGAGCTTGGCCATGAGCTTGGTGCGCCCGACGCCGACCGAGACCGGGAGCCCGACCTCGGCGCGGGCGGCCGCGCGCAGGGCCACCGCCATCCCGCGCGGATCGCCGCGGTCGCGTCCGGTGACGTCGAGGAAGGCCTCCTCGACCGATCCGGGCTCGACGAGGGGCGTGAAGCGGCGGAACACCTCGAACAGCCGGACGGACGCCTCCTCGTAGGCCTCCGCGCGGTAGCCGGTGACGAGCACCTGCGGCCAACGGCGCTGGACCTGCCGCAGCGGCATACCGGCGTGGATGCCGAGCGCACGTGCCTCGTAGGACGGGCACGCGACGACCTCGTGGGCCACGACCATCGGCCGCCCGCGCAGCGCCGGGTCGTCGCGCTGCTCGACGGAGGCGAAGAACGCGTCGGCGTCGGCGTGCAGGATCACCACCGGCCCAGTCTCCGCCCGGCCACCGACAGGCCGACGGATGGCGTGCGTGATGGTGCTGCGCTCGGTGGGGTGATCACCCCACCATCCGCGACACGACCCGCCGGGTCATGACGAGGCTCAGTAGCCGGCGTGGTCGAGCGCCTCGGTCGTCAGCTGCCGACCGAGCTCGATCATCTCCGCGGCCCGGTGGAAGTCGAGGGTCCGCACGGCGTTGGACGGCACGGTGACGAGCACGTCCGGCGGGTTGCTGGCCATCCGATAGCGCGAGATGAGGGCGCTCATCGTCTCGAACGACATGTTGAGCAGGTCGACGAGCCCGACGTCGGCCGACCGGACGACGAGCGCATCGGTCGGCGTCTGCGCCAGCCGGTCGACGGCCTCCGGCGGGATCGGCTGGTCGTGCTCGACGTCGTGGTCGTGGTCGCGGGCGTGCCCGCCGAAGCGGCTCGTGATGGCGCGGACCCGATCGGACTCGAGCACCTCGGCGGCACTGCGCCGAAGCCGGGTCGTCCACTCCTCGCGCGACACGGGCTCCGACGACTCCTTGACGGGGGTCGTCGGTCCGCCGGTGGCCCGCATGCCCGACAGGGAGACGGCGATCGTGAGGTCCGCCGAGGTCGCCGCGGTCGGCTCGATGGGGATCGGGTTGATGAGACCGCCGTCGACGAGGACCCGGCCGTTGATGACGGCGGGGGTGATGACGCCGGGGATCGCGATGGAGGCGCGGATCGCGTGCTCGACCGGCCCGCGCTGGAACCACACCTCGCGGCGCGCGTTGATGTCGGTCGCGACGGCCGTGTAGGGGATCGGCAGGCTCTCGATCGTCGCGCCGTCGAGGATCTCCCCGACCTTCGCGATGATCCGCTCGGCCCGGATCGCGCCGTTCGGCGAGGTGATGCTGAGGTCGAGCAGCCGCCACACCTCGCGCTGGGTCAGGCTCCGGGCCCACTCGGTGTACGCGTCGAGCCGCCCTGCGGCCGCCACCCCGCCGACGAGCGCGCCCATCGACGTACCCGCGATCGTCACGATCTCGAAGCCGCGCTCGGCGAGCACCTCGAGCGCGCCGATGTGGGCGTAGCCGCGCGCCCCGCCCGACCCGAGCACGACCGCTGCACGCATCCCCTCAGCCACGTCCTCGACGATAGTCCGCCTCCCGGACGGCTCGCGCGCCGGTCAGGACGTCAGGAACCAGATCTCCATCGCGTCGAGCCGCGCACGGTCGGCGACCATCTCGATGCCGGTGACGAGGTCGCGGTCGTCCACGGTGAAGCGGAAGGCCACCATGGCCTCGCCCCGCAGCGTCCACACCGCGCCGATGCCGCCGTCGAAGGCCGCGAGCCGTGCCGACCTGGCGCCGCCGTTGAACCGCTGGGCCACGGCCTCGGGCCCGCGGAGCACGTCGGGCGAGCCCATCGCGACCGCTGCCTCGTCGGCGCTCAGCACGACGTCGGGGTCGAGCATCTCGAGCAGGGCGGAGAAGTCGCCGCCCCGTGCGGCGGCGAGGAAGGCGGTGACGACCTCGCGCTGCCGGGTGCGGGCCGGCCCGGACCCGTCCGCGTCGGCGGCGCGCACCCGGCGACGGGCGCGGCTCGCGAGCTGGCGGGTCGCGGCGGGGGAGCGGTCGAGGATGTCGGCGATCTGCTCGAACGGCATCCCGAAGAGGTCGTGGAGCACGAAGGCGAGCCGCTCGGCCGGGGCGAGGGTGTCGAGGACGACGAGCAGGGCCAGGCCGATGCTGTCGGCGAGCTCGACCTCGCTCGCCGGATCGGGGGCGGGGCGCGTCGGCTGGGTCGGCGCGGTGCGCACGTCACCACCCGCGACGAGCTCGGCGAGCCCGGTGTCCCAGCTGTCCTCGCGGCGCGAGCTGCGCGACCGCAGCATGTCGAGGCTGATCCGCCCGACGACGGTCGTCAGCCAGCCCGCGAGGTTGGTGACCTCGGTCGTGTCGCTGCGGCTGAGGCGCAGCCACGCCTCCTGCACGGCGTCGTCGGCGTCCGCGGCGGACCCGAGCACGCGGTAGGCCACGGCCCGCAGCCGTGGCCGCTGCTGCTCGAAGTCGCGGGCGAGCCACTGCTCGCGGGTCTCGTCGTCCATCTCGTCACATCCTCCGGTCGTGATCCGTCATAGCACTGACGAGCCGGCGCCACCGGATGTGACACCACCACCGCTCGGCAACCCACCGCGATCACTCACCAGGAGTCCAAGATGTCCGCCGTGAACACCCTCATCTACCCCGTCGCCGACCTCGCCGCCGCCAAGCAGGTCTTCACGACCCTGCTCGGCACCGAGCCACACACCGACGAGTCCTACTACGTCGGCTACTCCGTCGACGGCCAGGAGATCGCCCTCGACCCGAACGGGCACCGCAAGGGCCTGACCGGCGCGACGCCCTACTGGTCGGTCGACGACCTCGAGGCGACCGTCGCCGCGCTCACCGCGGCCGGCGCGACCGTCAGCCAGCAGCCGACCGCCGTCGGAGGCGGGCGCACTGTGGCCGTGCTCCTCGATGCCGACGGCAACATGATCGGCGTGATGCAGGGATGACGGCCGACGACGTCCCCGACAGCACCGAGGGCGTATGCCGTCCGCCCGCCGAGGTGCCCGCGTCCCCTCGGCCGCCGCGACCGACCGCACAGAGGGTCCGGGACACCCGAGAGCTGCTGGGCCGGGAGATCGACTGCTGGGTCGCGACGACCGATCCCGCCACCGGCGCACCGCACCTCGTGCCCCTGTCGTTCGACTGGGACGGGCGCGCGATGCTGCTCTCGACGGGTGAGCGCAGCGTCGCGGGACGCGGTCTGGCGTCCGGCGCAGGGGTGCGGATCGGGCTCGGCGCGACGCGTGACGTCGTCATGGTCGACGGGTCCGTCGAGGTGGTCCCGACCACCGCGCTCGAGCCCGCGGAGGCCGACCGTTTCGCCCAGCGGACCGGATTCGACCCTCGGGAGACCTCGGGTTCATACCTCTTCTTCCGGGTCGTCCCGAGCCGCATCCAGGCCTGGCGCGAGGAGAACGAGCTGCGCGGCCGCGACGTGATGCTCGACGGGCGGTGGATCAGGTCCGACGAGTGACCGAGCATGTCGAGTTCGCCTGTGCCACAGTCGAACCCGCCCCAGCCACAGGGTGACGGGGCGACTGCTCCGACGGGGCGTGACGGCATACGCGATCGGCGTGGGTGACGTCCTGTGACGAGGGGCCGGGAGGGGTGTCGCCGACGCCCGCCCGGCCCCCCAGGGCTGTCCGCAGCGAGGGGCGGGTCTTGCGCCCCCGCGCTGACCTGTGCAGTATGGAGGTGCAGATGTAAGCGCTTACAGAGCCGGGGATACCCGGTCAGGGGCCTGGTCGCGACACATCACTCAACGACGAGACGCGAGAGGTGGGACCCATGGCGACAGCACGCAAGCACCCGGACGGCGCGGCCTCGGCGGGCGCCACCATCTACTCCGTCGCCGAGCGCGCCGGCGTCTCGATCGCCACCGTCTCCCGCGTCCTCCAGGGCGCCGGCACCGTGTCGTCGACGACGGCCCAGAAGGTCCTCGACGCCGTCGACCAGCTCAACTACGTGCCGCTCGGCGCCGCCCGCAGCCTCGCCGTGCGCCATCACGAGGCACACGGTCTCGTGCTGCCCGAGCTCACCGGTCCCTACTACTCCGAGCTGCTCATGGGCTTCGAGTCGCGGGCCGCCGAGCTCGGCCAGAGCGTCACCCTGATGCTCACCGACGGCAAGGCCGACCTCGCTCGCGCCGTGCGCCAGCTCGCCACCCGCGTCGACGCCATCGCCGTGCTCGGCTCGGCCGCCATGCCGCCCGCCGTCGCCCGGGCCCTGCACGGCCAGAAGCCCGTCGTCATCATCGCGGGCACGCCCCAGGAGGGCATCGAGAGCGTCCGCGCCGAGAACGCCCACAGCGCCGAGCAGCTCACCGAGCACGTGCTCGCCCACGGCCGCACGCGCCTCGTCTTCGTCGGTGACCCCGAGGGCGCACCCGACATCGCCGAGCGCCACGCCGGCTTCGTCGCCGCCCACCGGGCGCGCGGCCTCGAGCCCGCAGCCCCCGTCCGCGTCCCGTTCCGCGAGGGGGAGGGCGAGGCCGTCGCCGAGCGCATCCTCGCCGGCGAGATCGAGGCCGACGCCCTCGTCTGCGCCAACGACGAGCTCGCCCTCGCGATCATGAGCCACCTCCAGGACGCCGGCCGCGACGTCCCCGGCGAGATCGCCGTCGTCGGCTGGGACGACGTCATGACGTCCCGTTACGTGCGCCCCGGCCTCACCACCGTGCGCCAGCCCGTCCACGAGCTCGGCGTCATCGCCGCCGAGCGCCTGCACCAGCGGGTCTCCGGCGCACTGCCGCGGCTCGAGCCGCAGATCCTGCCGACGGAAGTGGTCATCCGCGGGTCCTGCGGCTGCCCCACCCGCTGAGCGCGACCCGCCAGGCTCCTCCACCGCCATCCCCCTGCCCCCGTCCGTCCCTCCCCAACCCCCGACACCGATGTCGGAGACACCCGAGAAAGTGAGACACCGATGAGACGCACCACAGCCATCACGGTCGCGTGCATGACTGCCGCGGCCCTCACCGTGACCGCCTGCGGTCGCAGCGCCGAGAACGGCGGCACCACCGCCGGTCAGACAGGCGCCGCGGTCAGCACCGGCAAGGCCACCGGCACGATCACCGTCTGGGCGATGGGTGCCGAGGGGGACAACCTGCCCAAGCTGACGAAGGACTTCGAGGCCGCCAACCCCGGCGTCAAGGTCCAGGTCACGGCCATCCCGTGGGATGCCGCGCACGACAAGTTCACGGCCTCGATCGCCTCCGGCAACACGCCGGACGTCGCCATGGTCGGCACCACGTGGATGGGCGAGTTCGCGAGCAGCGACGCCATCGACCCGACGCCGGCGCAGATCGACACGTCCGCCTTCTTCGAGGGTGCGCAGAAGACCACCGAGGTCAACGGCACGTCCTACGGCATCCCCTGGTACGTCGAGACCCGCGTCCTCTTCTACCGCACCGACCTCGCCAAGAAGGCCGGCTACGACAGCGTGCCCACCGACGCGCAGGGCCTCAAGGACATGGCCAAGGCCATGCAGACCAAGGCCGGCGCGCAGTACGGCATCGGCCTCCAGGCCGGTGGCGAGGGCTCGTGGCAGACCCTCATGCCGTTCGCCTGGAGCGACGGCGCCGACCTCACGAAGGACGGCGGCAAGGCGTACAACTTCGACAGCCCCGAGATGGTCAAGGCTGCGAAGTACTACCAGTCGTACTTCACCGACGGCATCTCCAACAAGAGCGCCCCGGCGACCCCGACGACCGAGCCCGACTTCGCGAGCGGCAAGGTCCCGATGTTCATCTCCGGCCCGTGGATGATGTCCGCGGTCGAGAAGGTCGGCGGCGCCGGCTTCAAGGACAAGTACAACGTCGCCCCGATCCCCGCCGGCTCGGCCGGGTCGTCGTCGTTCGTCGGTGGCTCGAACTTCGTCGTCTTCAAGAACACGAAGAACCGCGACACCGCCTGGAAGTTCGTCCAGTGGCTCGCCGACCCCGAGGTCCAGTCGAAGTGGTACACCATCTCGACCGACCTCCCGTCGGTCAAGAGCGCCTGGCAGGACCCCGCGCTCGCCTCGGACAAGAAGCTCGCCGTCTTCGGCAAGCAGCTCGAGACCGCCAAGGCGCCGCCGTCGTTCCCGACGTGGGAGCAGGCCGTCAAGGGGCTCGACACCGAGATGGAGAAGGTCACCAAGACCGGCGAGGACCCGGCCACCGGACTCAAGACGGCCCAGCAGCAGGCCGAGTCCATCGGCACGGGAATGTGATCCGATGACCGCCCAGACCGGCACGACCGGGTCCCCCGCCGGACCCGTGACGCCACCTCCGGTCACCGCCCCGGGACGACCCACGAACGGGTCGTCCCGGGGGGCGGGCGACGGAGGCTCCCCCGGCCGGGTCGGATCGGCCCGCCGTCGGGAGGGGCGGGCGGCCTGGATCCTCGCGATCCCCTTCTGCCTGCTCTTCCTCGCCTTCACCGCCTGGCCGGTGGTCCAGTCGCTCTTCATGAGCATCACCGACACCAAGGCCCGCGACCTGCGACACCCCTTCAGCGTCAACATCGTCGGCCTCGACAACTTCACCAAGGCGTTGTCGGACCCGACCTTCCGCAAGGCCGCCGCCAACACGGCGTACTTCGTCCTCGTCGGTATGCCGCTGACGCTCGTCGTGGCGCTCGCCGCTGCGGTCGCGCTCGACAAGGGGATCACCCGTTTCCGCGCGGTCTTCCGCCTCGGCTTCTACATGCCGGTCATCACCTCGATCGTCGCGGTGGCCGTCGTGTGGCGCTTCCTCCTGCAGGACCCGGGCGGTCTCATCAACACCGCCCTCGGGTGGTTCGGCATCACCGGTCCCAACTGGCTCGGTGACCCGAACTGGTCGATGCCGGCGCTCATCATGATGGCCTCGTGGCGCAACTTCGGCACGGCGATGATCATCTTCCTCGCGGGGCTGCAGGCCGTGCCGGCCGAGCTGCACGAGGCGGCCGCCATCGACGGCGCCAACGCCTGGAAGCGGTTCCGCCACGTCACGATGCCGCTGCTGCGACCGACCCTGCTCTTCGTCATGGTCACGACGGCCATCGGCTACCTCCAGTTCTTCGAGGAGCCGTTCGTCATGACCAAGGGCGGCCCGCTCAACAGCACGATCTCGCTGTCGATGTACACCTACCAGCAGTTCGGCTTCGGCAACTACGGTCTCGCGTCGGCGATGAGCTACATCATCTTCGTCGTCATCGCGATCGTCACGGCCCTGCAGTTCCGCCTGCTCCGAGAGAGGACCTGACATGTCCGTCGACACCGCACCGCGTCCGACCGGGCCGACCGGGCCGACCGCTCCGGCCCCGGCACCGAAGGCGAAGGCGAGCAGGACCGGGTCCGGCATGGTCGGCTCGAGCCAGGGCAGCCGGTGGTGGCTCTACGTGCTGCTGACCGTCGCGCTCGTCGCCGTCATCGCACCGTTCGTCTGGATGGTGCTCGGCAGCTTCAAGGGTGAGGGCGAGCTGCGCCAGATCCCGCCGACGTGGCTGCCCGAGAGCGCTTCGCTCGACAACTACACGCAGCTGTTCAGCAAGCTGAACTTCGGACAGTTCTTCACGAACTCGATCGTCGTCGCCGTCGTCGTGACGGCCGGCAACCTCGTCTTCTGCTCGATGCTCGGCTATGCCCTGGCGATGCTCGACTTCAGGGGCAAGAAGGCGATCTTCATCGCGGTCATGGGCACGCTCATGATCCCGGGCGTCGTGACCTTCGTGCCGCTCTTCGTGCTCGTCGCGAACGCCGGACTCGTCAACACCCTGCCCGGCCTCTTCCTGCCGTTCCTCGTCAGCCCGTTCGGCGTCTTCCTCATGCGCCAGTTCATCCTCGGCCTGCCGAGGGACCTGCTCGACGCAGGGCGCGTCGACGGTGCCGGTGAGCTGCGGATCTTCTGGAAGATCATCCTGCCGCTCTGCGGTCCTGCGCTCGCGACGCTCGGCATCCTGACCTTCCTCGGCAGCTGGAACAACTTCCTGTGGCCGCTCGTCGTGGCGCAGTCCGAGGACAAGTACACCCTCCCGGTGGCCCTGGCCCTCTACTCGACCGGCCAGAACAGCACGAACTACGGGCTGCTGCTCGCCGGCGCCACCGTCGTCATCATCCCGATCCTCGTCGTCTTCCTCATCTTCCAGAAGCGCTTCATCGAGGGCATCGCCACCACCGGCCTCAAGTAGGCCTCCCACCCCGGAAACAGGAGCACTGCACCATGTCCGAGAAGAAGCTCTACACCCCCAGCCGCCGCTCGATGCTCGTCGGGGGCGCGGCCTCCGTCGCCGCCTTCGCGCTCGCACCGTCGGCGTCCGCGTCGACGACCGGCGCGCGCCAGGCGCCCGCCTTCCTGCGGTCGACGGGCCCGAATGCCGTCCGCTCCCTCGAGAGCGCCACGGTGCGCACGTGGGCGGCCGACACGTGGCGCAGCCTCGTCGCGATGACCGACCCGAGGACCGGTCTGCCGGCCGACAACATCCCCGCGTCGCTCGCCGCCGGCGACCGTTCGGGCTACACGTCGCCGACCAACATCGGTGGCTACCTCTGGTCGACCGTCGTCGCCCGCGAGCTCGGCATCATCACCCGTGGCGAGGCGTCGGCCCGCCTCATCCGCACGCTCAAGACGGTGGAGCGGATGGAGCACCACACGCCGAGCGGCATGTACTACAACTGGTACGACGAGGCGACCGCCAAGGCGCTGCACACGTGGCCGGACTCGGGCGACAAGGTCGTCCCCTTCTGCTCGAGCGTCGACAACGGCTGGCTCGGCGCCGCGCTGCTCGTCGTCGCCGGCTCCGACGCCGCGGCCGCTCCGTGGGCCAAGAGGATCTTCGGCCGGATGCGCTGGGACTCCTTCTACAACGACAACAGCGACCCCGCGCACCAGGTGCGTCCGGGTGGCCTCATCCACGGCGGCTTCTACCCCTACGAGGACGGTCGCCCCGGGGGCACCTACCAGGGCACCCACATCGGCGGCGACCCCGTCTGGCTCACGACGCACCACTACGACACGACGGTGTCGGAGACCCGCATCACGAGCTACCTCGGCATCATCACCGGCCAGGTGCCGGCCAAGCAGTACTTCGCGATGTGGCGCACCTTCCCCGCGACGTGCGACTGGTCGTGGCACGAGATGCAGCCGGTCGGCGAGAACCGCACCTACTACGGCCTCGACGTCTACGAGGGTGCGTACACCTACCGCGGCATGCACATCGTGCCCGGCTGGGGCGGCTCGATGTTCGAGGAGCTCATGCCCGACGTCTTCGTCGACGAGGCCGCCTGGGCGCCCCGTTCGTGGGGTCGCAACCACCCGCTCCACGTCCGGGCGCAGCGGGAGCACGGGCTCATCGACGCCGGCTACGGCTACTGGGGCTTCAGCCCGTCGAGCAACCCCAAGGGCGGCTACCGGGAGTACGGCGTCGACGCTCTCGGGCTCAACCCGACGGGCTACATGTCCGACCAGGAGAGCACGAACTACGACCCCGGCTTCGGTGACTGCCGGGCGGCGACGAACCCGAGCCCGACCTACGGCGACGGCGTCGTCACGCCGCACGCGGCGTTCCTCGCGATGATGCACGAGCCGGACGAGGCGTTCACCAACCTCGCCAACCTCAAGGCCGACTTCCACTCCTACGACCGCGGTGGCTTCTTCGACGCCGTGGCCGTCCGGTCGGGGACCGTCGCCCGCCGCTACCTCTCGCTCGACCAGGCCATGGTCATGGGCGCCGCGGGCAACGTGCTCGGCAACGACGTCCTCCGTCGCGCCTTCAGCACCACGGCCGTCGAGCGCGCCCTGCGCCCGGTCATCGGTGTCGAGGAGTTCGGCGCGAGCCCGATCGCCTGACCCGCGTATGAACTTCCCGCACCGACGAAAGGCACACCCGTGCGCCCCGAGCTCTCCACCTCCGAGGACGGCGTCGCCTACCGCGACCTCAACGGCAACGGCCGGATGGATCCCTACGAGGACCCACGCCTGACCGTCGAGGAGCGGATCGAGGACCTGCTCGGCCGGCTCTCCCTCGAGGAGAAGGTCGGTCTGATGTTCCAGACCGTCATCGAGGCCGGTTCGGACGGCACGGTGCTCGAGCACCCGGGCACCATCAGCAAGTCGCCGACGAGCACGGTCGTGCTCGACAAGCACCTCAACCACTTCAACGTCCACGCGCTCGACGACCCGCGGATGGCGGCCCGGTGGAGCAACGCGCTGCAGGCGCTCGCCGAGCGCACGCCACACGGCATACCCGTGACGGTGTCGACCGACCCGCGGCACGCGTTCATCGAGAACGTCGGGGTCTCCTTCTCCGCGGGCGCGTTCTCGCAGTGGCCCGAGCCGCTGGGGCTCGCGGCGCTGCGCGACGCGGACGCGGTGCGGCGCTTCGCCGACATCGCCCGCCAGGAGTATGCCGCCGTCGGCATCCGGGCCGCCCTGCACCCGACGCTCGACCTCGCGACCGAGCCGCGCTGGGCGCGCCAGGCCGGCACCTTCGGCCAGGACCCCGACCTCGTGACCGAGCTCGGAGTGGCGTATCTCAAGGGTTTCCAAGGAGATTCGCTCGGTGCGGGCAGTGTCGCGTGCACGAGCAAGCACTTCCCCGGCGGCGGTCCGCAGAAGGACGGCGAGGACGCGCACTTCCCCTACGGCCGCGAGCAGGTCTATCCCGGTGGGCGATTCGCCGACCACCTCAAGCCGTTCCCGCCGATCATCGAGGCCGGCACCGCGGGGATCATGCCGTACTACGGGATGCCGGTCGACCTCGTCGTCGACGGCGTCGAGATCGAGCCGATCGGCTTCGGCTACAACAGGCAGGTCGTCACCGGCCTGCTCCGCGAGAAGCTCGGCTACGACGGCGTCGTCGTCACGGACTGGGAGCTCGTCAACGACAACCACGTCGGTGACCAGGTGCTCCCGGCGCGCGCGTGGGGCGTCGAGCACCTCGACCCGCACGGCCGCATGGAGCTGATCCTCGAGGCCGGTGCCGACCAGTTCGGCGGCGAGGAGTGCGTCGACATCCTCCTCGACCTCGTCGCCCAGGGTCGGGTCACCGAGGCCCGGGTCGACGAGTCGGCGCGCCGCATCCTCGCCGTGAAGTTCCGTCTGGGGCTGTTCGACGACCCCTACGTCGACGAGGACGCTGCCGCCACGACCGTGGGTCGGGGAGACTTCCGCGAGGAGGGGTATGCCGCCCAGGCCCGTTCGGTGACCGTGCTGCACAACGAGGACGATCGGCTCCCGCTCGAGCAGGGCCTGCGCATCTACGCCGAGCGCGTCTCACCCGAGGCGGTCGTCCGGCACGGCAAGCTCGTCGACCGGCCCGAGGACGCCGACGTCGCCGTCGTGCGGCTCAACGCCCCGTTCGACCCGCGGTCGGACCTCTTCCTCGAGTCGTGGTTCCACCAGGGCTCGCTCGACTTCCCGCCCGGCCTCGTCGCCCGGCTCGAGCGGATCGCCGCGGTCTGCCCGCTCGTCGTCGACGTCGTGCTCGACCGGCCGGCCGTCGTCACCCCGCTGCTGCGCTTCGCGTCGGCCGTCGTCGGCAGCTACGGCAGCAGCGACGACGCCCTGCTCGACGCCGTCACCGGCACCATCGCGCCCGAGGGGCGGCTGCCCTTCGACCTCCCGCGGTCGATGGACCAGGTGCGGGCGCACGGCGAGGACGTGCCGGGCTACGACGACGCGCTCTTCCCCTTCGGCCACGGCCTCACGATCTGAGGCGTGTTCGGGGCGGTCAGCCGGTGTAGCCCTCGACGGTGCGTTCGGAGCGCACCTCGGCGCCGTCGGGGTCCTGGCCGAACTCGCGCCGCGCCCGTCGCTGGCGCAGCAGGTCCCAGCACTGGTCGAGCTCGACCTCGACGCTGCGCAGTCGGGCGTGCTCCTCGTCGACGGTGATGTCGCCGGCCTGCAGGGCGGAGCGCAGCCGGTGCTCCTCGTCGATGAGTGAGCCGATGCGGTCCTGGATCGAGGGGTCGTCAGCCATGGGGCCACGATCGCACGGCCCCACGGGCGCCGTCGAGGGCTAGCATGTGGACAGTGACCACATTCGCGCTCGTCCCCGGCGCCGGTGGCGCCGCCTGGTACTGGCACCGGGTCGTGCCGCTCCTCGAGGACGCCGGCCACGAGGCCGTCGCCGTCGAGCTGCCCGCCGACGACCCGGACGCCGGGCTGCCGGAGTATGCCGCCCTCGTGATCGCGGCGGTCGAGGGCCGTGACGACGTCGTGGTCGTCGGGCAGTCGATGGGCGGCTTCACCGTGCCGATGGTGGCCGCGCGGCGGCCCGTGGCCGGCATCGTCCTGCTCAACGCCATGGTCCCGCTGCCGGGCGAGACCGCCGGGGCGTGGTGGGACGCCGTGCGGTGCGAGGAGGCCCGGGTCGCGGCGGCCCGCGCCGGCGGGTGGAGCGAGGAGTTCGACCTCGACACGTACTTCTTCCACGACGTCGACCCGGCGGTCGCGGCGAGGGGCGAGGAGCACCAGCGTCCCGAGGCCGAGCGTGCCTTCGAGACGCCGTGTGCCATCGACGCCTGGCCCGACGTGCCGACCCGCGTCGTCGCCGGCGCCGGCGACCGCTTCTTCCCCGTCGACCTCCAGCGTCGCGTGGCGCGCGACCGGCTGGGACTCGACATCGACCTCGTGGCCGGCGGGCACCTGGCCGCGCTCTCGCACCCGGCCGAGCTGACGGCATACCTCATGGCTTCCGGCGGACATCGGGAGTAGGACTGGGGGTATGGGACGGCCCGTGCTCGGCGTGCTCTACGCGCTCGTGATGGTGGCCGTCGTCGTGGCCGTCGACGTCCTCTTCTTCCGGGACCACGTGTGGGCGCGGCTCATGGTCAACGTGGGCATCGTCCTCGTGTTCGGGGCCTTCTACCTGCGGTTCTTCCGGTCCGTGTGACCGCGCCGCACGACGGGTGAGCGAGGTGCCCGCGTGCGAGGCTGGGCCCGTGATCGACGACTTCGCCAAGGCGTACCTCCACGACAACCTGCGATGGGTCCGGGCGTCCCTGCTGCAGAAGCTGGACGGGGTCTCGGAGTACGACGCACGCCGACCCCTGACGACGACCGGCACGAACCTGCTCGGCCTCGTCAAGCACCTCACGCTGTCCGAGGCGCGCTACCTCGGCGGCATCGTGGGCCGGCCCTTTCCCGAGCCGCTGCCGCAGTTCGACGACCCGGGCTTCGTGAGCCGGGACCAGCTGTGGGTCAGGGTGGACGAGTCGCGGGCCGAGGTCGTCGAGCGCTACCGCCGCGCCTGCGCCCACGCCGACGCGACGATCGAGGCGCTGCCGATCGACGCGGCCGGCCACGTGCCGTGGTGGCCGCGGCCGGACGTCATGCTCTTCAACCTCATGGTGCACGTCCTCACCGAGACCAACCGTCACGTCGGCCACGCCGACATCCTCCGGGAGCAGGTCGACGGCGTCGTCGGCGACGACCCGGTGTCGACGAGCGACGACGCGGCCGAATGGGCGGCCCACCGCGAGCGCGTCGAGCAGGCCGCTCGCGCAGCGGGATCCGGCGCCTCAGCTCCTAGGGACTGACGCCGGTCCGGGCTGCTCTTGCGCCGACCTTGCGGGATTCCTGCTGCTTATCGCGGCTGCCCTTGCGGCGACCTCGACACACTGGGGCAGCGGCGCCGGTCCCGGCGCCGTCACGTGACCGACCGTCCCCGGAGGACCGCCCATGTCTGCCCCCGCCCAGGCGCGCCGCACGCTGCTCGGTCGTGCCGTCCTGGTCGCGGTGGGAGCCGGCGCCGTCGTCCTCGGGGCCCAGTCGATGGAACCGGCGCCCACGCCGGCGCCACGCGCAGCGGCGGCCGTGAGCAGCGCACCGGCCGCGCCGGTCACGCCTCTAGCGGCGGAGAGCGACCTCGTGGACGCCAGCGTCTCCACGGGCCTGCGGCCCGTCACCCGGGCGCTCGGCGCCGTCGTGGCCGGACGGCAGTCGTGGGTGCGGATCCCGTGGACGACGGACGCCCCCGTCTGCTCGGTGGCCGTGACGGTGACGGCGGACGGTGCCGACGTCGGCTACCCGGTCAACACCGGCGGCTACTCCTCCTTCTACCGTCAGGACCGTCTCGCGGCATCCGTCCACGACTACACCGCCGTGCGCTTCCTCGTGCCGGCCTTCTCTGCCGCGAAGGTGGTCACGGCCGACGTCACGGCGAGCTACACGACGACGAGCGGTGCGGGCACCGCGAGCACCGCGGGCGCCACGGGCAAGGCGGGCACGGCCGCAAGGGCCTCCACGCCGCCCTGCGTCGGCACGAGCGTCACGCGGACCTACCGCGTCACGCTCCCGGTCCAGCCTCCGTCGGCCGCTCCCGCGGCCGCCCTGGCCGACCCGGCTGCGGCGACGGCGAGCTCGGCCGACTGAGCGCTCCGGCTCAGCCCTGGGTCGCCGCCGGGCGGTGCCGACGGGCCGGGACCCCGAGCGTCGTCTCGCGCGCCTCGAGCGTCCACGCCACCTCGACCTCCTCGGCGTCACCGCGCTCGCCGTCGATGCGGCGTGACAGCAGCTCGAGCGCGGCTCGCGCCAGGCCGGTGAGGTCGGGCGAGATCGTCGTGACCGTCGGGTTGGAGTAGCGGGTCTCGGCGATGTCGTCGAACCCGACGATGGCGACCTCGCCCGGCACGTCCACGCCGGCCTCGACGCAGGCGCGCAGGGCGCCGATGGCCATGAGGTCGTTGAAGCAGAAGACGGCGTCGGGAGGCTCGGGCAGCGCGAGCAGCCGTTGCATCGCGGCGTGGCCGTCGGCGCGCTCGAAGTGGGGCACGCCGATGACGAGGTCGGGGTCGTAGGGGAGGCCGGCGCCCTTGAGCGCCTGGCGGTAGCCGCGCAGACGAGCGGAGGCGGTGCCCCTCATCGTCTCGCGCCCGACGGCTGCGACGCGCCGGCGTCCTTGCGCCACAAGGTGTTCCGTGGCAGCTCTCGCGGCAGCGACGGAGTCGACCGCGATGTGGTCGAAGCCCGTGGGGACGGGCCGTTCGCCGAGCAGCACCATGGGCAGGATGTCAGCGCGCCGGCTGATCTCGTCGGGGGAGAGGGCGAGCGGCGAGAAGATGACGCCGTCGATGACGTGCGAGCGCATGCCTTCGAGGACGACGCGCTCGGCGTCGGCGTCGCCTCCCGTCACGTCGAGCAGGACGATGAAGCCGAGGGCGGCCGCCTCCTCGGTGATGCGCGCCGCGAGCTCGGCGAAGTAGGGCGAGTCCATCGCCGGCACGGCGAGGGCGAGGAACCCGGCGCGGCCGTGCTTGAGGCTGCGCGCCGACAGGTTGGGGCGGTAGTGCAGCTCGGCCATGGCGGCCTCGACGCGCTCGCGCGTGCTGGCCTTCACGTGGGGGTGGTGGTTGAGCACGTTGGAGGCGGTCTTGACCGACACTCCCGCACGCTCCGCCACGTCCCGCAGCCGCGCCGCCAACCGTGCCTCCGTCCGTGCGGAGCCCTGTCGGCTCCTGACTGCCCCTGAGTGCACCCGTGTGCCCCCGTCGAGGAACAGGCTAGCGCCCGGGGACGCGCTGCGTGATGACCTCGGGACACCTCTGGACACTTTTCGGTAACCGTTGTAATTTTCAGCCCAGATGCAAATGGGTAACCGTTGTACATCACGGTGCGACCCGACGCCGACGGTCAAGGAGGACCGCATGGGACGAGCGACGGTGCGGCTGGACCCCGCCTTCACGGTGGGGCCCGTGCGGCCGAGGACCTTCGGGTCCTTCGTCGAGCACATGGGCCGGTGCGTCTACACCGGCATCTACGAGCCGGACCACCCCGACGCCGACGAGCTGGGCTTCCGCACCGACGTCGCGCAGCTCGTCCGCGAGCTCGGAGTCACCGTCGTGCGCTACCCCGGCGGCAACTTCGTCTCGAACTACCGGTGGGAGGACGGCGTCGGGCCCAAGGCCGACCGTCCCACGCAGCTCGACCTCGCCTGGCGCTCCGTCGAGACGAACCAGGTCGGCACCGACGACTTCGTCGACTGGGCCCGCGGCGTCGGCGTCGAGCCGATGATGGCCGTCAACCTCGGCACGCGTGGTGTGCAGGAGGCCATCGACCTGCTCCTCTACTGCAACGCCGAGACCGGCACCTCGTGGCCTGACCAGCGAGCGAAGAACGGCCACCCCGAGCCGCACGACGTGCGCGTCTGGTGCCTCGGCAACGAGATGGACGGCCCGTGGCAGATGGGCCACAAGACCGCCGAGGAGTACGCGCGGGTCGCCGAGGAGACCGCGCGCGCCATGCGCCGCGTCGACCCCGGCCTCGAGCTCGTCGCCTGCGGTTCGTCCAACCGCGGCATGCCGACCTTCGGCACGTGGGAGCGCGTCGTCCTCGAGCGCTGCTTCGACCTCGTCGACCACGTCTCGGCGCACGCCTACTACGAGCCCGTCGACGGCGACGTCGACTCCTTCCTCGCGAGCGGCGAGGACATGCACCGCTTCATCGAGTCGGTCGTGGCGACAGCTGACCACGTCGCCGCCGTCAAGGGCTCCGACAAGCGGATCATGGTCTCCTTCGACGAGTGGAACGTGTGGTTCCAGGAGCGCTTCCACGGCGAGAGCTCCCTCGAGATCCGCGAGGCACCCGAGCTCATCGAGGATGTCTACGACGTCACCGACGCCGTCGTCGTCGGCAGCCTGCTCATCACCCTCCTGCAGCACACCGACCGCGTCTCGATGGCGTGCCAGGCGCAGCTCGTCAACGTCATCGCTCCCATCGCCACCCGCCCCGGCGGCGCCGCGTGGAAGCAGACGATCTTCCACCCCTTCGCGCTCACGGCGAGGTATGCCCGGGGCACCGTGCTGCGCCCCGCCGTCCGCTGCGACGCGACCCCGACCCAGGCCTTCGGTCCCGTCGACGCGCTCGTCGTCACCGCGACCCACGACCCCGACACCGGAGACCTCACCGTCTTCGTCGTCAACCGCAGCCGCACCGAGACGGCCGAGCTGACGCTCGACGTCGCGGCCGCCGTGGGGGGCCACCCCACGGCATACGCCCTCGTCGAGCACCTCCAGGTGCACGACGACGACCCCTCGGCGACGAACACCGAGGACCACCCCGACCGGGTGACCCCGCGCCCGGGGGAGGCGGCGGTCGACGGCACCGACGGCACCACCCTCACGGCAACCCTGCCGCCCATCTCCTGGCACTGCATCCGACTCTCCGAAGGGACCGTTCAATGACGAACACCACGCCCCGCCCCCAGTCACCCCTCACCCCGCTCTCGCGGCGCTCGATCCTGTCGGGAGCGCTCGGGATCGCTGGCGTGGCCGGCCTCGCCGCATGCGGCTCCGGCTCGAGCGGCGTCCCCGGCCAGGCTCCTGCCGTGTCGGCCGGCGGGGGAGCGACCGGCTACAGCGGCCCGAAGGTGGCCCTCCAGTTCTGGAACGGCTTCACCGGTGGCGACGGCCCGTACATGAAGCGCCTCGTCGACCAGTTCAACACGGAGCACGCCAACATCGCCGTCAGCATGAACACGATGCAGTGGGCCGACTACTACGCCAAGCTCCCGGCCGCCGTCGCGGCCGGCAAGGGCCCCGACATCGGCATCATGCACGTCGACTCGGTCGCGACGAACGCCGCACGCAACGTCGTCCAGCCGCTCGACGACGTCGCCACCGCCCTCAAGCTCGACGAGAGCGACTTCGCGCCCGTGCCGTGGAAGGCCGGCGTCTACAACGGCAAGCGCTACTCGATCCCGCTCGACGTGCACCCGCTCGGCTTCTTCTACAACAAGAGCGTCATGGAGCAGGGCGGCCTCGACCCCGAGAAGCCGCCGATGACGGCCGACGACTACATGGCGGCCCTCGAGACGATGAAGGGCAAGGGCATCGAGGGCCACTGGGCCAGCCCGTTCCCCTTCACCGGCGGCCTGTCGATCCAGTCGCTCATCTACCAGTTCGGCGGCTCGCTCTTCTCCGACGACGGCAAGCAGGTGCTCTGGGCCGACGACGCCGGCGTCAAGGCGCTCACGTGGTTCCAGGACCTCGTCACGAAGGGATACTCGGCCGGGAAGATCGCCCAGGACGCCGACATCGTCGCGCTCCAGAACGGCAAGACCGCCTTCAACTGGAACGGCATCTGGACGATCAACACCCTCAAGGAGAAGTCCGGCCTGCAGTGGGGCGTGGCGCCGCTGCCCGACATCGGTGGCACCAAGGCCGCTTGGGCCGGCTCCCACCAGTTCGTCCTTCCGACGATGCGCACGCCCGACCCGAACAAGCAGGTCGCGGCCCGTGTCTTCCTCAACTGGATCAGCACGAAGAGCCTCGAGTGGGCCAAGGGCGGCCAGGTGCCGGCCCGCAACTCCGTCCGCGAGTCGGCCGAGTTCAAGGCCCTGACCGAGCAGGCGACGCTCGCCAGCCAGATCGACGACCTGCACTTCACGCCGGCCGTCGCCGGCATCGGCGACGCCATGCCGGAGTTCGACAAGGCCGTCAACGCCGCGGTGCTCGGCGGGCAGGACCCGAAGACGGTCCTGTCCGACGCAGCCGGCCGCGCGACGAAGATCCTCGAGGCCAACGCCAAGAAGTACGGCGGCTGACGCCATGGCTGTGACCACGACACAGCCCACGAGACCGCCCTCGGGAGCGACGCCTGCGCCGGGTGGGCGTCGCTCCCGGGGAGCGACATCCGGCATCCACGGGTCCCGGTGGACGCCCTACCTCTTCCTGTCGCCGTTCCTGCTCCTCTTCATCACCTTCGTCGCCGTACCGGGCCTCCTCGGCATCTGGATCTCCTTGCACGACTGGGACTTCCTGCTGCCCAACAAGCCGTTCGTGGGGGGCCAGAACTACGCCGACCTCTTCGACAGCGGGTCGCCGCAGTTCGAGCCGTTCTGGAACGGCATGAAGGCGACCGGCATCTTCGTCGTCATCAGCGTGCCGTTCCTCGTCGTGCTGCCGCTGCTGCTCGCGATCCTGCTCAACCGTCGGTTCCCCGGACGCACGTTCTTCCGGGCCGTCTTCTTCGCACCGTTCGTGCTCGGGGTCGCTGTCGTCGGCCTCATGTGGCGCTACCTGCTCGACCCGTCGTTCGGCATGGTCAACGGTGTGCTCTCCGCGCTCGGCCTGCCGGGCGACACGGCGTGGACGACCGAGCAGCCGTGGGCGTGGATCTCGCTCGCGGCCGTCACCGTCTGGTGGACCATCGGCTTCAACGCCGTCATCTACCTCGCAGGCCTCGCCGACATCCCGGCCGAGCACTACGAGGCGGCCGAGATCGACGGGGCGACGGCGTGGCAGAAGCTGCGCTACATCACGATCCCCGGCTTGCGGCCCGTGCTCGTCTTCGTCGTCGTCACCACGGTGCTCGCCAGCGCCAACATGTTCGGCCAGAGCTACCTCATCACCAAGGGCGGACCGGGCGACTCGACTCGCACGGCGATCATGGAGATCACCGACCTCGGCCTCTCGCAGTACCGGATGGGCCAGGCCTCGGCGATGAGCTACGTCCTCGCGGTCTTCCTCGCCCTCGTCTCCCTCGTCAACGTCTGGGCCCTGAGGGAGAAGAAGTCGTGAAGCGCCGCAACGGACCACTCTTCTGGCTCGGCATGGGCGTGCTCAGCGTCATCTTCATCGGGCCGCTGCTGCTCGTGCTGCTCACGGCGTTCAAGTCGCAGAGCGAGTCGCGCACCGTGCCGCCGACGTACTTCCCGTCCGAGTGGAGCCTGCGCGCCTTCGACGTCCTCTTCTTCCAGGACGCTGCGAGCCCGGTGCTGCGGTGGTTCCTCAACTCGATGGCAGCCGCGACGATGCACGCCGCGCTCGTCCTCGTCGTCTGCTCCCTCGCCGGCTACGCCTTGGCTCGCATGGAGTTCCGCTTCAAGAAGGCGATCTTCGGCGCCATCATCCTCACCCTCTTCGTGCCGGGGTTCATCTTCCTCATGCCGAACTTCCTGCTCCTCGACAAGCTCGGCTGGCTCGACCAGATCTGGGCGCTCGTCGTGCCCGGAGCGGCGGGTGCGTTCGGCGTCTTCTTCATGCGGCAGTTCTTCATGGGCCTGCCCAAGGAGCTCGAGGAGAGCGCCCGGCTCGACGGCGCTGGGCCGATGCGCACGTGGTGGTCGATCGTGCTGCCCAACGCGCGGCCGGCGCTCGTCACGCTCGGCGTGCTCAGCTACCTCGCCAACTGGAACGACTTCATCTGGCCGATCTACGTCCTCTTCTCGCCGGAGCGGCTCACCCTGCCCGCCGGCCTGAGTCGCCTCCAGGGCGCGTACACGATCGACTACCCCGTGGTCATGGCGGGCGCCATGCTCGCCGCGATCCCCGTCCTCGCGCTCTACGTCTTCGTGCAGCGCTACGTCATCGAGGGCGTCGCCAGCAGCGGCGTCAAGGGCTGAGGAGTCCGTATGCGTCCCCTGACCTCCCTGCGCCACCGTGCCCTGTGGCGCGGAACCGCCGGTCTCGCAGCACTCGTCACGGCCGTCGGTGTGAGCGCCGCGGTCCCGGCGGCCTCCGCGTCGGCCGGTCGGATGCCGTCCGCTGCCGCCCCATCGACCTACGACAACGCCGTCTCGGACGCGTTCTCGGACACCTTCGCCGACCCGTCCGTCATCCGCGGACGCGACGGCTGGTGGTACGCGTATGCGACGTCGGACCCGCTGCGCGCGGGTGACGCACCGGGCGCGATCCACGTGGCGCGCACCCGAGACTGGTCGAGCTGGGAGTATCTCGGCACGGTCTTCGACGCGGGCAACCGTCCCTCGTGGGCGACCGCGACGTCGGGCCTGTGGGCGCCCGACATCCGCTATGTCGCAGGACGGTACGTCCTCTACTTCACCGTGACGGACACGACCCTCAACCCCGGTGACGACTCCGCGATCGGTGCGGCGACGGCGCCCACCCCGGCAGGTCCCTGGACTCCCGCCCCCGCGCCGGCCGTCCCACCCCGGCCGGCGTCGGGTGGCGGGTTCCTCTGGACGTTCGACCCGGCGGGCTTCACGGACGTCGACGGCCAGCGCTACCTCTACTACGGCAGCTACTTCGGCGGCCTGTGGGTGACGAGGATGTCGGCCGACGGCCTGACCCCGGTCGGCCCGGCCACACAGGTCGCCGTCGACAACCGCTACGAGGGTTCCTACGTGGTGCGCCACGGCGACTTCTACTACCTCATGGGCTCGGCCGCGAACTGCTGCGCGGGTCCGACGACGGGCTACTCCGTCTTCGCCGGTCGCTCGCGGTCGCCGCTCGGGCCGTTCGTCGACGCCGAGGGCACCTCGCTCCTCACGTCGCGCGTCGGCGGCACGACGGTCCTGACGCAGAACGGCAACCGCTTCGTCGGCGCCGGCCACCACGCCGTCGTCACGGATGCCGAGGGGCGCGACTTCATCGCCTACCACGCCATCGACCGGACGAACCCTTGGCTGACGACGACCTTCGGCATCAACCGTCGACCGATGCTCCTCGACCGCCTCGACTGGGTCGACGGCTGGCCGCGCACCCGTGCGGGCGCCGGACCCTCGGACACGCCCCAGCCGGCGCCGTCGCTGGCCTCCGGGCTCGGGGTCACACCGACCGACCCGTCCGCGAGCGGCTTCAGGGGTCTGGGCGGGGGGCCGACGGATCCCGTGGCCGGGCGGACGGCCCTCGTCCACGGCACCGCCTCGACGACCGCCTCGGCCCCGACCGGCCCGGTCCACGTGCGCCTCGACCACCGCGGCACCGAGCCGCTGCGGGTCCTGCTCGGTCGCGACCCCGCCGTCAAGGTCACGCTCGACCCCAAGGGCGCCCGGCTCACGGCCCAGGTCGAGCGGGACGGCACCGTGCGCTCGTCGACGACGGCGCTGCCCCCGCTCCCGACCGGGGCGTGGCGCACGCTCACCGTCGAGGCGACGGCCGACGGGCTCACCGCCGAGGTGACCGAGAGCGACCTCGCCGACGTCGTGGCCCGGGTGCAGGTGTCCGGCGACACCAGGCCCGCTGCCGCCCCCGTACGCCTCAGCAGCAGCAACGCGGTCGTCGACAACGTCGTGGTCAACCCGGCAGCCACGGACGCAACCGGCCTTGCGCCCGTGCCCGTGGCCGGGGCCCTGCTCGAGTCCGAGGAGTTCGACGACCCGAGCCTCGCCGGCTTCACGTGGGTGCGGCGCAACCCGGCCGTCACCGTCTCCGGCGGCAGCCTGCGCTGGCCGGTCGAGGGCGCCGACCTCGTCGGCGGCGGCAACACCGCGAGTGTCCTGCTCCACGACACCCCGGGCGACGGCGACTGGATCGCCGAGGCGAGGACGACGCTCGACCTCGGCGTCGACACCGTGCGCAACTACCAGCAGGTCGGTCTCGTCGCCTACGAGGACGACGACGACTTCGCGCGCCTCTCCAACGTCGCGATCTGGAACACCCGGCAGACCGAGTTCGGGCGGGAGACCGCCGCCGACCCGGCCGCTCCCGACGGGCCGACGAGCTACGGCGGTGCCGTCATCGGCACGTCGGCGACGACGCTGTGGCTGCGGCTCGCCCACCACCGCAACGCCGCCGGCGAGCACCTCTACCGGGCCGGCACGAGCCGCGACGGCGTGCACTGGACGTGGGGAGCGACGTGGACGTTCCGCACCGACACCCACCCGCGCATCGGGCTCGTCGCGCACGGCGGGGCGAGCCCGGCGGTCACCGCCGAGGTCGACCACCTGCGGTTCTACGCGTCGAGCTGGCCGGCCGACCCGGGCGCCGGATGAGGCGCACCCTCATCCGCACCACCACCGTCGCCCTCGCAGCCGTGCTCCTCGTCGGGTGCGGGGGCGGGGCCCCGACCAGCCTGTCCACCAATCCCGGAGGCACCGTGACCACCCCCGCCACGCAGGCAGCACCGGCCGCGACCAATCCGGTCTGGCCGAGCAACTTCCCCGACCCGCAGATCCTCCCGGACGGCGACGGCTGGGTGGCCATCGCCACCAACGGCAACGGGATGAACGTCCAGACGCTCGTCAGCGACGACCTCGCCACGTGGACCCAGGGCAGTGACGCCCTGCCCGAGCTCGCGTCGTGGACGACACCCGGCAAGGTCTGGGCGCCCGAGGCGCACCGCTTCGGCGACCGGTGGGTCATGTACTACACGACGATGGCGCCGGACCCCGCCATCCAGTGCATCGGTCTCGCCGTCGCCGACGACCCCAAGGGCCCGTACCGCGACACGAGCGGCAAGCCCCTCGTCTGCGAGCAGGACCAGGGCGGCTCCATCGACGCGTCACCCTTCGTCGCGTCGGACGGCACGGCATACCTCTACTGGAAGAACGACGGCAACGCCGTCGGCAGGGACACGTGGATCTCCGTCCAGCGACTGTCGGCCGACGGACTGCGACTCGAGGGCGAGCCGAGACGCCTGATCCGACAGGACCTCCCATGGGAGGGCCAGCTCGTCGAGGCGCCCTTCGTGTGGGAGCGGGACGGCGTCTTCCACCTCTTCTACTCCGCCAACGACTACGGCAGCGACCGGTACGCCGTCGGGCACGCCACGGCGGCGTCCCCGACCGGGCCCTTCACGAAGGACCCCGATCCGGTGCTGACGAGCAGCGACGTCGCGGCGGGCCCGGGCCACTGCGCGCTCCTCGAGAAGGACGGGCGCGTGCTCATGGTCTACCACGCGTGGGCGCCCGACTCGATCGGCTCGGAGGTGCCCGGCCGGACGGTGTGGCTCAGTGAGGTCACCGTCGCCGGGAAGAAGGTCTCGGTCACGCCGCCGGCGACGCGGCTGCCGTCCGGCTTGTGAGGTCTGCGGTGTATCAACCACCTCTGAAGAGGCTCTGAGTGTCAGGGGAAACGGTGCGGGGCAGGGGGGCTGCCCCGCACCACACCCCGAATCGCTTGGGCGGCTGGCCCGTTGAGGTACGTTAACCGCCATCAGGGCCCGGGATCGCAGACCTGATCAGTCGCGAGCCGGGCCCTCAGGCGTGCTCTTCGGGCGTGCCCGGGCCGTCAGGTCGGCCGGCTCACGTGCGGGCCTTGGCGAGCACCTTGCCGGTGCCGGTGCGCACCTCGAGCGCCTGGATCTCGTTGGGTCGCAAGGCCGTCGCGCCGGTGACGCGGGAGTAGCCGGCGGGGGTCGCACGCCACGACGCGGCGGTCGTCGCCTTGCCGCTCCGGTCGATGACCCAGAGGGCGAGCTCACCGTTGGTCGGCATGTCCTCGCAGTTGACGTCGAGCTGGGTCCCCCAGCCGCGCGTCACGAGGGCGATGTCGATCCGGACCTGGCTGCCCGCGACGGCGGCCGCAGCGACGTGCGTCGTCGGCAGTGTCGGCGTGGTGGGTGTCAGCAGCTGTGGACCGAGCCAGGCGCCGGCGGCGAAGAGCACGACCGCGGCCGCGGCGGCCACGACGGACATCCACGCCCGACGCCGGCGGCGGCGTCGGCCGACCTCACCGAGCAGGGTGACGAGATGCTCGTCGTCGTGGTCGGTCAGGAGGGGAGCGGGCACGGCGACGGGGGTGTCGCTGAGGTGCGGACCGCCTTCGGGGCCGGCGAGGTCGAGCAGACGCGGCATCCCGGAGACCTGGCCGAGCTCGGTCTGGCACTGCCGGCACGAGCGCAGGTGCTCGCTGAAGGCACGGTGGTCGTCGTCGGACAGGCCACCGAGCACGTACGCGCCGAGCAGCACGTGCAGGTCGTCCGATCCGGTGGTCATCTCGTCACTCCCATCTCGTCGAGGATGACGCGCAGGTTGCGCACGGCGTAGTAGGCCCGCGACTTCACGGTGCCCTCGGGCACCCCCACGCGGGTGGAGGTCTCGGCGACGGTCAGGCGTTCGAAGTAGAGGTAGCGCACGATCTCTCGGTGGTTGGTCTGGAGGCGGCCGAGGGCTTCCTCGACGAGCACCTGGTCGAGGGCGCGGTCGAGGGCGGAGTCCGCCTCGGCCACGTCGACGAGCTGCGCCTGCTGGGGGCGCCGGCCGGCGGCACGGTGCTGGTCGACGATGAGGTGGCGGGCGGTCGTGATGAGGTAGGCGCGCAGGTTGTCGGCCTCGGGCGCCTGCTTCCACACGCGCAGGATGACCTCCTGGACGATGTCCTCGACCCGGTTGGCGTCGCTCGTCGCGCGCCAGACGACGCGTCGCAGCATCGGCCCGTGCTCGCGGTAGATCTCAGCGACCGCCTCGTCGTCCAGCGGCATCCCGCAGCCACCTCCTCACTGGTGCTCCACGGTCCAGAGACGCCTGCGCGGCGCGTCAGGTTCACTCTGTCGACCCCTGAACCGTCTCACGCCGGGAGACGTATCCGACATGGACGCCACCCGGGCGTCGAGATCGAGGAGGTCATCATGATGCGAACCCGATCCATCAGCACGACGGCGCTCGCCGCCGCGGTCCTGGTGCTCACGACGGCCTGTGGGTCGTCGACTCCCGAACCTGCCAGCCCGGCAGCCCCGTCACCGTCCGCCTCCACGTCCGCCGGAACTCCGGCCGGAGGTGGCGGCGCCGAGGTCGCCGAGCTCAAGACGGCGAGCTCGTCCCTCGGGACGATCGTGACGGACGGCAAGGGCATGACGCTCTACATGTTCGACAAGGACACGAAGGGTGGCGCCACGAGCGCCTGCACGGGTCAGTGCCTCGCGGCCTGGCCACCGGCCCTCATGGGAGCGGCCGCGCCCACGGCGTCCGGGGTCACCGGCACGGTCGCGGCGATCGACACGCCGGACGGCAAGAAGCAGCTCACCCTGGGTGGGTGGCCGCTGTACTACTGGGCCAAGGACACGAAGCCCGGTGACGTGACGGGGCAGGCGGTCAAGGACGTGTGGTGGGTGCTCGACGCCGCCGGGACACCGATCAAGACCAAGTCCTAGAACCTACGGGCGGGCCGGGTCGGCCTAGCGTGGGGCCATGTGCCCCGCCGACCTGCCGAACCCGGCCCAGCACCCCGTCACCGGCGGCCTCTTCCTGTCGCCGGTGCCGGCGGGCTCGGGCTGGCCGGGTGACCCGGCCACGTCCGAGACACCGGTCGCGGCCACCCCTGCGCAGGTGCGCCGACTAGCCACGGGTGCGGACGGCATACGCGAGCTCGATGCCCGCATCAGCGTGTGCCGCGCGTGCCCGCGGCTCGTCGCGTGGCGGGAGTCGGTGGCGACGGAGGGACGTCGCGCGGCGTTCGCCGACCAGCCGTACTGGGGGCGCCCCGGGCCCTCCTTCGGGGACCCGGACGCGGAGGTGCTCGTCGTCGGCCTGGCCCCGGCGGCCAACGGCACCAACCGGACCGGTCGGATGTTCACCGGCGACCGCTCCGGCGACTGGTTGTATGCCGCCCTCCACCGAGGTGGGTACGCGAGCCAGCCCACGTCGGTGGCCTCGGGCGACGGGCTCCTGCTGACGGGCCTGCGCATCGTCGCCGCCGTCCGGTGCGCCCCGCCCGCCAACAAGCCCACGAGCGAGGAGAAGGCGACGTGCGCGGCGTGGCTCGACCGGGACCTCGAGCTCTCCGAGCCGCGGCTGCGCTCGATGCTCGCCCTCGGGTCCATCGCCTGGGACGCGGCGCTCGGGGCGGCCCGCCGCCGGGGGTGGGACGTGCCGAGACCCAAGCCGAGATTCGGCCACGGTGCCGAGGCCGTCCTGGCGACCGACACCGGGCGGCGGGTGCGACTCGTCGGCAGCTACCACGTGAGCCAGCAGAACACCTTCACGGGCAAGCTCACCGAGACGATGCTCGACGAGGTCATCGCGCGCCTCTGACTGGCGCGCCGTCGTCGTGCTCGACGTGCCCGTCGGGGGACATCAGGGACGCATCATCGGCTGGTCCGGCAGCACGGGGGGCGGCGTCGGCCCCGCACCGGCGACTACTCCGTCATCGACGGCAACACCCGGTGTCGCTGCCCTCGACCATCGAGGGCCACGTGCCCGCGACCGGGTCGTGGGTGCGGAGCTCGAACACGCGTCGGGGGAGCTGGCGGCCGGCGTCAGCGGCTGGACCTGGGGTGTCGCGGCCGGCATCGGCATGACCTGGGTGCGTGAGGACGTGCGCGGGACCGGGCTGGGGGAGCGACTGCTCGCCGACTTCGAGTCCGAGGCGCGGTCGCGTGGCTGCAGCCACGTCTTCGTCACGTCGTTCACGTTCCAGGCTCCCGGCTTCTACGAGAAGCAGGGTTATCGCGAGATCTTCCGCTGGGAGGGCGTACCCACGGCGGACGCGGCCGACGTGCACTTCCGCAAGGAGCTGTGACCGTCAGGCGACGCAGCCGAGGGTCCAGTGAGTGGCCATGCCGTCACCGTAGGAGCGGATGCGGACGTTCGGCGTCGTCGACGCGATGTGGGAGTCGGCGGCGCTGAGGAGGGGCGACGATGCGCGGCCGGCGGTCATGGGCGAGGGTGGGGGTGTGGAGCCACGCAGCGTTCGCCCGTACATCGTCGCCCTCGGCCTGCTCTGGATCGTCCCGGCCGTCCTCGTGCTCGTGCTGCACCTGACGCTCCCGGACTACAACGCCTCGGGGCAGTGCACGGGTCTCGGCTTCGGCTGCGCCCCGGCTCCCTCGGACGCCGTCCTCTTCCTCGGCTACCTGGCGGCCCTGCCTCTCTTCCTCCTCGGCATGGTGGCCTGCCTCGTCATCGCCGTCGTCCGCGGCCGTCGTGACCGGCGCGCCGCCGGCCGCGACGAGGGCAGGACGGCTGACCGCCCCGTGGACGTCGACCCCCAGGGCTGACGCCGTCGGCGCGTCGATGTCAGAGGCCGTCGACGAGCAGCAGGGGGTCGATCCCCAGGACTGCGAGCATCCCGGCTGTGGCCAGCGCACCGGTGACCACGGCGATCAGCAGAGCCGTCAGCACCCGGGGCCACGCGGCGGCCCGCGTCCGGAGGGCCAGTCGCGACAGGCCCAGCGCGCCGAAGACGTTGGTGCCGATGCCGACCGCCAGTGCCAGCTCGTAGCGGTCGACGTCCGGCTCGTCGACCGAACCGAGCCCCGCGACGGAGGTGAAGCCGAAGGTCAGGGCGTGCATGACGAGCAGCGCGAAGGCCAGACCGACCAGGAACGCCGTCGTCAGGACGCCGATGGCCAGTGACCACCACGGCAGGCTGAGTCCCCACCGGCCCTCCGCCGACTCTGCCGCGCCCATGGGCGCCATCCTCGCGGCTCCCTGTCGTGGACCGCGTCCGTATGCGTACTCGACCTGGGCGGTCGGGCGCTCTCAGAGGTGACGCGCGTAGCCGAGGAGCTCGGGGCAGGGCGCGAACGAGCTCCTGCTGCGCTCGCCGGTCGGCCGCCAGCCGTGCTTCTCGTAGAAGCGGCGTCCTCGGCCGTTGCCGGTGAAGACGCGGAGCCGGGCCTGCGTGACCCTGCCGCCACGCAGGTGGTCGAGGACGTCGTCGTGCGCGAGCGTGGCCAGGCCCGTGCCCCAGTGCTCGACGGCGATGCCGAAGTGCAGTAACTCGTCACCACGGGTGGCGGCGAAACCGGCGACCGCGTCGTCGCGCCCGACCACGAAGCAGTCGGTCCCCGGGAGGTCGATCTCACGCAGCCAGCGTTCGGCGATCGCCTCCCGTGGGAACGGGTGCTCGTCCTGCGAGAAGACGTCGGCCAGCCCGAGGACCGCGCCCGGCTCCTGGACCGAGACGACCGCCGATACGTCTGCCGCGGTCATCTCGCGGAGAACTTTCTGCCGTCCTCCGTAGCGGTGAAGGTTACCGTCGACCCACCGCGTCGGTTCGTCCCCTGTCACGTGGGGAGTATGGCGCAGGCAGGCGCCGCGGCGTGACGAACCCGCATGGCATCGAGCGGAGCGATGGGTGATGATCGTGGTGACTCGCTGACCCGCCGACGTGTCAGCCTCATCGCACGACAGGGGAGTTGAGGTCCACATGTCCGACGTCTCAGCCACAGCACTCAGGGGCCGTTTGCGCTCGTTCTTCGACCGGGGCGGCTTCTGGAGGCTCGTGCCCCTCGTCGTCGTCTACCTTGCCATCTACCTCGGCGCGGGCCTGCTCGCGTCGAGGGTCTTCGCCCGACAGAGTGAGGAGGAGCTGCTGACGACCGTCGGCAGCGTCTTCGTCGACGTCACCTTCGCGCTCATCGTCGGCGCTGTCGTCCTCGGCGTCTTCCTGTGGGCGATGGGCTGGACGCGCGAGATCTTCGGCCCGCAGCCGATCGGTGGGTCGCGGTGGATGTGGCTGGGCCCGATCCTCGTCACGATCCCCATCGTGCTGCGCGTGATCGGCCCGGACTACGGGAAGTACGGCATCGCCGTCATCGTGCTCACGATCGTGACGGGGTTGCTCGTCGGACTCGTCGAGGAGGTGCTGACGCGCGGCATCGCGGTCAAGATGCTGCGCGATGCGGGTCACTCGGAGCGCGTCGTGGCGCTCGTCTCCTCGTTGGTCTTCGCGGCGCTCCACTCGGTCAACCTGCTGAGCGGTCAAGCGGTCTCGACCGTGGGCGTCACGATGGCCTACACGTTCGGGTTCGGTGTCTGCATGTACCTCACGATGCGCGTGACGCGATCGATCATCCCGGCGATCGTGCTCCACGGGCTGACCGACCCCTTCGTCCTGCTGTCGACGGGTGGCATCGACGAGGTGGGCACGAACGGGACCCAGAACACCCTGCTGACCGTCGCGGGGTCATTCAGCTTCATCATCATCGTCGCGGGCCTGATCCTCGTGTGGTTCGTCCGAGGACGCGTCGTGGAGCGGACCGACGTGACGGCCGCCGAGGGGATCGGCGCCACACGGGCCTGATGCCGACGTGGGCCTGAGCCCCGTTCGCGTCAGGCGGCCGCGCCCTCAGGTCGGGGTGAGGTCGACGAGGTTCAGGTGCAGGGTGCCACCGGAGGGCGCGGGGTAGCGGCGACCGAGTCGGGCTGGTGGTCTGCGGCGGTCCGGCTCGTCTGACTCGTCCGGCCCGTCTGACCCGTCCGGTTGGTTGGGGTCGGGGGCCAGGTTGAGAGGGTGTGGCGGGGGTGGTGGGGGTGGTTTCCGGGGKGGGCCGATGAGCAGGCCGGTGTCGGTGTGGAAGGTGAGGTCGTCCGGGTGGGTGGGGTCGCCGGTGAGGGTGAACTCGCCGCGGTGGTGTCCGTCGTGGTGGAAGGTGCACAGGGCCAAGAAGTTGCTGGTGTCGGTGGGGCCGCCGTCGCGCCAGTGCCGGAGGTGGTGGATCTCGAGGTGGTGGGTGGAGGCGCAGCCGGGGAAGCGGCAGCCGCGGTCGCGGTCCAGGACCAGGACCCGGGTGCGGTGGGGGACGACGCGGTGGGCGCGGCCGACGTTGACGGGGTGTCCGTCGGTCTCCCAGACCGGGGTGAGCTGTCCGTCGCAGGTCAGCTGGTTGGTGATGTGTTGGGGCAGGCGGGGGCGGCCGGTGAGCCAGCCACCGTCGGTGTCGAGGTGGACCTGCACCCGGTAGCGAGCCCGGCGGGCCGCACCACCTGCCCCGTCACTGCCTGCGGCGTCGAGGGAGCGGGTGGCGAGCACGAGCAGGGCGTCGGCCCACGTGACGCGGGGCCGGCCTCCGTCGGTGCAGTACCGGTCCGGGTGCAGCACGTCNAGCACCACCTGCCCCGTCACTGCCTGCGGCGTCGAGGGAGCGGGTGGCGAGCACGAGCAGGGCGTCGGCCCACGTGACGCGGGGCCGGCCTCCGTCGGTGCAGTACCGGTCCGGGTGCAGCACGTCGCCGTTGAGCAGCTGCCGGTCGGGCTCCTGCCCGTCGGGGGTGAGGGTGTGGAAGAGGTGGTCCTTGGCCTCGGCCAACGCGGATTCGACGCGGGCGCCGACCTCGGCCGGGGCGTCGTAGCGCAGCCGGAACCGCCCGTCGGCGTCGAGGCCCATGCTCAAGTGGGCCGGCTCGACCGGCACCCGCTTCCGGTACCCACCGCCGCCGTCCTCCCCGCCGCTCTCGTCACCGGCCGGCATCTCACCGGCCGGTGTCTCTCCGGGCAGGCCGCGGCCGCGGTCGTCGACGCTGTCGGGTTGGAGGGTGAAGTCGTAGCGGGTGACGGTGCGCTGCAGCTGGGTCACCGTCGCGTGCTGGGCGAACTCCGC
>NZ_LMSX01000010.1:0-96464 GCF_001429655.1 Terrabacter sp. Soil811 | reverse complement strand
GTCGACGAGCCGGGCGTGCGCGTCGTGCAGGTCGGCGGCCAGGGACGCGACGTGGTCCCAGTCCTGCTCGATCTGCTGCGTGCTCCGGCTCTGCTCCACACCCTTGATCGTACTGGTGTTCGAACGACCGAACAAGAGTTGTCCACACCAATTCCCTTGCAGCGCAGACGTTCTCGCCAAAGCACACGCCTCAGCGACACGACCGCGCCCGCAGTTCGAAGAGCTCGGTATAGGCGCCCCGGCGGCCATCAGCTCCTCGTGCGTGCCGTCCTCCGACTCGTCGAGCGGCATGCCACGAGTCCGAGCACGGTCTCCCCTGTCGTCGTGGACGCTGACTCGTCTCCGACCGACCCGACCCACCCCCAGGGCGCATCCCGTTAACGTGGGGCGCATGGCAGACAACGCGATCGTCGGCACGTCGTGGGTGGTCCAGGAGCTCGGCGGCGGCGTCCTGTCCGACCCGAAGCCCGAGCTGGCGTTCGGCGACGACGGCCGGCTCACCGGCACCACCGGCGTCAACCGGGTGATGGGGCGCTATGAGGTCGCCGAGGGACTGCTCACCGTGGTCGACGCCGCGACGACCCGCATGGCCGGCCCGCCCGAGGCGATGGAGCAGGAGCAGCGGCTGCTCGCCCTCCTCGACGCACCCCAGGCCTTCGTCGTCACAGGCGACCGCCTCGAGCTCGGCGACGGTGAGACCCTCGCCGTGCTCGTGCGCCCGAGCGTCCAGCCGGGCTGAGGCCACGAGAGCCGTCCGGCGTCGGTTAGCGTGGATCGCATGACGGGCCAGCCGTACTGGGAGAGCCCCGTGGACAAGCAGATCCGCGAGGCGCAGGAGCGTGGGGAGTTCGACAACCTGCCGGGTGCCGGCAAACCCCTCGACCTCAGCGACTCGGGCGATCCCGACTGGTGGGTCAAGCGCTTCGCGGCCCGCGAGAACCTCGACCTCGGGGGTGCCCTGCCGGGGGCGCTGGGGCTGCGCAAGGAGGCCGCGGGCTATCCGGAGTCGCTCGTCGACGTCCGCACCGAGGCGCAGGTCCGCGAGGTCATCGAGGACTACAACAAGCGCGTCCTCGCCGACCGGCTGCGACCGGCGGTCGGCAACCTGCCGCCGCTCATCGCCAAGACCCTCGACGTCGACGAGATGGTCGGGCGCTGGCGGCCGCTGCGCGCCGCGCTCGAGGAGCAGCAGCGCGCAGCCCGGGAGGACAAGGCTGCCGCGGCACGTGCCGCTGCCTCCGAGACGCGCCCTTCCTGGTGGCGTCGTCTCCTCGGGCGCTGACTGACGCCGACCGGGGCTGAACGCGCCCTACCCAACCGGCCGCTCGCGTGTCACGATCACGAGGAGCCGTGACCCCACGCGTACGACCTCGCGCGGGGCCACCCGTCGCAAAGGTGCGCATGTCCACAGCCTCCGGACTCGAAGCGGCCCTGACTGCGTTCGAGGACCCCGCAGCCAAGGCCCGGGACCTGCTGCGCCTGCACCGGGCGTGGGCGCACACCCACGAGGTGCCCGCCGGCGCCCGGGGCGTCGTCGCCCGCTCGTGGCTGCGGCAGACGCCCGAGGGCGACAAGATCTCGACGCCGATCTCCGACCACGCGCTGCTCGCCCGCCGCGAGCGCTCGCGCCTGCTCTCCTCCGTCGTCCCCGTCCTCAAGGACCGGCTCCTCCCCCTCGCCCACGAGGCCGGCAACGAGCTCGTCATCAGCGACGACGAGGGCTACCCGCTGTGGATGTTCGGCCCGTCGCCGATCCGCCGGCGCAGCGACGGCCTCGGCTTCGTCGAGGGCGCCCGCTGGCGCGAGGGCGACGTCGGCACCAACTCGCTCGGCACCGCGATGGAGGAGCGCCGCCCCGTCCAGATCTTCGGCCCCGAGCACGCCCGCGAGGACCAGCACGCGTGGGTGTGCACGAGCGCCCCGATCCTCGACCGGCGGGCGCGGACGCCGCTCGGCGTCGTCACGCTGAGCGGGGCCTTCCGCACCGCCCACCCGCACACGCTCATGCTCGTGACCATGGCCGTCCGTGAGGCCGTCGACACGCTCGCCGGCCAGCACGAGCGCGACCTGCGCCGGGTCGCCCGCGCCAGCGAGCCGTATGCCGGGTCGGGCCGTTTCGTCGTCGTCGACCGTCACGGGTGGGTGGCCCGGGCGGAGGGCTACGGCGTCGGCGAGCGTGTCTGGGTGCCGGGCAGCCTGCGCGAGGGCACGGTGTGGGTGCCCGAGATCGGGCAGGTCCGGGCCGAGGCGATCACCGGCGGCTGGGTGCTCCACGAGGCGGTCAGCGCCCCGGCGTCCGTCGAGGTGGTGCGCCACCCGAGCCCGCGCCTCCTCGTCACGACCGCGGGGTCGACCGTCGAGATCGCCCTGTCCGAGCGGCATGCCGAGATCGTCGCCCTCCTCGCGCACCATCCCGCCGGGCTCGACACCGCCGGCCTGATGGCCCTGCTCGACGGTGCGACGACGCCCGTGACGATCCGGGCCGAGATGTCGCGCCTGCGCAAGCGCCTCGGCGGCCTCGTCGAGAGCCGGCCCTACCGCCTCACCACGCCCGCGACGGTGCGGACCGACGCGACCTGAGCACCCGGCATACGCCAGCGGGGGCGACCTGCAACGTTCTGCAACCCTGTCCGGCGACCCCACGCGCTCCTAGCGTCAGCACCACGACCCCACGACGTGGACAAAGGAGTTGGCGATGGGTGAGCAGTTGACGGCGAGCGAGTGGCTCGGGAGGTTCGGGGACGCGCTGGCCTCCGGCGAGGTCGACCGGGTGACCGGTCTCTTCGGCGACGAGTGCTACTGGCGTGACCTCATCAGCATGACGTGGAACATCCACACGTCCGAGGGGCGCGGGCAGATCGGCGACATGCTCACCGGCATCGAGCCCGGCGCGTGGCCCACCGACATCGTGGCGACGAGCGAGTCCGAGGCCGACGGCGTCCACGAGGCGTGGTTCACCTTCGGCAACGCCACCTTCACCGGCAAGGGCCTGGTTCGCGTCCGCGACGGCCTGGCCTGGACCCTGCTGACGAGCGCGCAGTCGCTCAAGGACCACCCAGAGCCGTCCGGCGCGCGTCGGCCCCGTGGCGCCGAGCACGGCGTCAACGTCTCGACGGAGAACTGGCTCGACAAGCGGCAGCAGGAGGTCGAGTCCTTCGGCGTCGACGCCGAGCCCTACGTCCTCGTCGTCGGTGGCGGCCAGGGTGGCATCGGCCTCGCCGCGCGGCTCAAGCGTCTCGGCGTGCCGACGCTCGTCGTCGACAAGTACCCACGGCCCGGCGACCAGTGGCGCAGCCGCTACCACTCGCTGTGCCTGCACGACCCGGTCTGGTACGACCACATGCCCTACCTCCCCTTCCCCGACCACTGGCCCGTCTTCACACCCAAGGACAAGATGGGCGACTGGCTCGAGAGCTACACGAAGGTCATGGAGCTCGACTACTGGAGCAACAGCGAGGCGACGTCGGCGACCTTCGACCCCGAGACCGGGGCATGGACCGTGCACGTGACCCGCGAGGGGCGCGAGGTCGTGCTCCACCCGGCGCAGCTCGTCCTCGCCACCGGCATGAGCGGCATCGCCAACGTGCCGACGCTGCCCGGGCAGGACGTCTTCCAGGGCGACCAGCACCACAGCAGCAAGCACCCGGGCGGCGCGCGCTACGGCGGCAGGAAGGTCGTCGTCATCGGCTCGAACAACTCGGCCCACGACATCTGTGCCGACCTGTGGCAGAACGGCGCCGAGCCGATCATGCTCCAACGGTCGAGCACGCACATCGTGCGGTCCGACTCGCTCATGGACCAGGTCCTCGGCCCGCTCTACTCCGAGGAGGCCGTCGCGAGCGGGATCGACCACGACACCGCCGACCTCGTCTTCGCCTCGATCCCCTACAAGATCCTCGCCGACTTCCAGCGACCGGCCTTCGACGCGATCCGTGCGCAGGACAAGGACTTCTACGCCGCGCTCGAGGCGGCCGGCTTCGACCTCGACTTCGGCGACGACGACTCGGGCCTCTTCCTCAAGTACCTGCGTCGCGGCTCCGGCTACTACATCGACATCGGCGCCTCCGAGCTCGTCGCGAAGGGCGCGATCCGGCTGGTGCGCGGGCAGGTCGACCACCTGACCGAGCACGCCGTCGTCCTCACCGACGGCACCGAGCTCGAGGCCGACGCCGTCGTCTACGCGACGGGCTACGGCTCGATGAACGGCTGGGCCGCCCGGCTCATCAGCCAGGAGGTCGCCGACGCGGTCGGCAAGTGCTGGGGGCTCGGCTCCGACACGACGAAGGACCCGGGTCCTTGGCAGGGCGAGCTGCGCAACATGTGGAAGCCCACGCGACAGGACAACCTGTGGTTCCACGGGGGCAACCTGCACCAGTCGCGGCACTACTCCCGCTACCTCGCGATGCAGCTCAAGGCCCGGATGGAGGGCATCGACACCCCCGTCTACGCCCTCGCGGAGACCCACCACCTGGCGTGAGTCTGGGTGAAGTCTGGGAGTTCCATGCCATTTCGATGGGAATGCCCTCGCGGCGGGTCGCCAGACCCCCGCGGGGGCATGCCCGGGACTACGGTCGAGCGGCCCACCCGCACCCCGAGCAGCCCCAGAGGTGAACCCATGAGGCGTCCCACCCCCAGATCCACCGGCCTCGCCGTCGCAGCCGTCGGCTCGATCATCGGCTCCCTGGTCGTCGCCAGCGCGTCCCCGGCCCTCGCCCACGGCGACGCCGGCGGCCGCCACGACCAGACCCTGACCCCGCGCACCCACTTCGTCATGGCCGCCGACGGCTCGAGCGGCGCCCGCGCCGACGGCGCCGGCATCCCCAACATCGACTCGGTGAAGAAGACGATCTACAGCTACTACGGAGACCCCGGCACGGGCTTGGCCAACCGGACGAGCTCGCCCTACATCTCCGAGATGGGCCGGATCACCGATGGTCTCCGGGCCCAGCTCAAGCGGACGTATGCCGCCGCGGAGCGAGCGGGCACGAAGCCGGCCATCGTGCTCGACGCCGACGACACGACGCTCTGGACCTACGACATGGAGGTCGCGGACATGAAGTTCGTCTTCGACCCCGTGCGCCAGGACTACTGGGTCCAGCACCAGCTCTTCCCGGCGACGCCGACCATGGTCGACCTCGTCAACGAGGCCGACGCCATGGGCTTCACGATCTTCGGCCTGACCGGCCGGGGCGCGGCCCAGAAGGACGCGACGATCGGCAACCTCAAGGACGTCGGCTACAACGCCTTCACGCCCGACCACTACTTCACGAAGTGGGCCGGGTCGACGCCGCCGGCGTACATCACGTGCGCCACGGCCAAGTGCACGACCGTCGAGTACAAGGCGGGCACGCGCAAGCACATCGAGCAGGACCTCGGCTACGACATCGTCCTCAACATCGGCGACCAGTGGTCCGACCTGCAGGGCGGGCACGCCGACCGCAACGTCAAGCTGCCCAACCCGACGTACTACCTCCCGTCGCCCGACCTGCCAGGGGTCAGCGAGCCCCGCCTCGCGCCGCGCACCCACTTCACGATGAAGGCGGACGGCTCGAGCGGCCTCACCGAGAGCGGTGAGGGCATCCCCAACATCGACTCGGTCAAGAAGACGATCGCCACCTACTACGGCGACCCCGGCACCGGCATCGCTGACAAGACGAGCTCGCCGTACATCACCGAGCTCGCCGCCCTCGAGCGTCGCACGACCCAGCGGCTCGTCAACGAGTGCCGGCAGGGCGCCCGCTCCGGCTCGAAGCCGGCCGTCGTCTTCGACGCCGACGACACGACCCTGTGGACCTACGACATGGAGGTGGCGGACATGAAGTTCGTCTTCAACCCCGTGCGCCAGGACTACTGGGTCCAGAACAAGCTCTTCCCGGCGACGCCCGGGATGCCTTCTGTCGTCAAGGCCGTCGCCGACTCCGGCTGCACGGTCATCGGTCTGACGGGTCGCAACACCGGCCAGAAGGCCGCGACGCTCGCCAACCTCCACGAGCAGGGCTACCCGCAGTTCAGCGACGACCTCTACTTCACGAAGTGGCGCTCGAGCGAGACGCCGCCGGCCTACATGCAGGGCCACTGCAAGGCCTACCCGACGTGCACGACCATCGAGTACAAGTCGACGACCCGCGCCCACATCGAGCAGGACCTCGGCTACGACGTCGTCGCGAACCTCGGCGACCAGTACAGCGACCTCATCGGCGGCCACGCCGACCGTGCGGTCAAGCTGCCCAACCCGACGTACTACCTGCCCTGACCAGCCGGCCCCGACGGGCCAGCACCACGTATGCCGTCACGACCGTCACCGACGGGCGTGACGGCATACGTCGTCGTGGGCTCCGTTGCGGCTCAGTGCCGCTGGGAGTCCTCGTGCGCGACGAAGCGCACGAGGTCGGCGACGGAGTCGACGATCCGGCTCGGGCGGTAGGGGAAGTGCTCGACCTGCTCGCGGTTCGTCGAGCCGGTGAGGACGAGGACGGTGCGCAGGCCCGCCTCGAGCCCGCTGATGATGTCGGTGTCCATCCGGTCGCCGACCATGATCGTCGTCTCGGAGTGGGCGTCGAGGCGGTTGAGGGCGCTGCGCATCATGAGCGGGTTCGGCTTGCCGATGTAGTAGGGCTGGCGACCGGTGGCCGTCGAGATGAGGGCGGCGACCGAGCCGGTGGCGGGGAGGGTGCCGGCCGGGCTCGGGCCGCTCGGGTCGGGGTTCGTCGCGATGAAGCGGGCGCCCTTCTCGATCAAGCGGATCGCGCGGGTGATGGCCTCGAACGAGTAGGTCCGCGTCTCGCCGAGCACGACGTAGTCGGGGTCGCGGTCGGTCATGACGTAGCCGACGTCGTGCATCGCCGTCGTAAGGCCCGCCTCGCCGACGACGTAGGCCGAGCCGCCGGGGCGCTGCTCGGCGAGGAACTGGGCCGTCGCCAGGGCGGAGGTCCAGATCGCCTCCTCCGGCACGTCGATGCCGCTGCGGAGCAGTCGGGCGCGCAGGTCGCGCGGCGTGAAGATCGAGTTGTTCGTCAGGACGAGGAAGCCCCGGCCGGACTCCTTGAGGGCCGTGACGAACTCGGCGGCTCCGGCGATCGCGTCCTCCTCGTGCACGAGGACGCCGTCCATGTCGGTGAGCCACGTCTCGACGGGCCGGTGATCGGTCATGGACCCCATTGTGGCGGGTCGGGCCGCCGTGCCGCAGGTCCGGCGTGCCTCACGCCTGGACTGACGAGCGAAGCGAGCCAGTCGAGGAGGGAAGCCGGGACGTCATCGAGCGCCGGACGCGCGAGCGAAGCGAGCCGACGGCTCAGGACGCCGACTGGGCGATGGCGAGATCGACGCGGTCGGCCGTCAGGGCGTGCTGGATGACCATCGTGGCCGCGCCGATGACGCCGGCCTGCACGCCGGTGGTGGCGGGCACGATCTGGAGCACGCCGGTGGCGAGGGGGAGCGAGCGACCGTAGACGACCTCGCGCACGCCGGCGATGAGGCTCTCGCCCGCCTGGACGAGCGAGCCGCCGATGACGATGACCGAGGGGTTGAGCAGGCTGACGCACGTGGCGAGCACCTCGCCGATGGTGCGCCCGGCCTGACGCACCGCGAGGGCGGCGGGGATGTTGCCGCCCCGGACGAGGTCGACGATGTCCTTGTTGGACTCGGCGACGATGTCGATCTCCTTGAGCGCCTTGGAGATCGCCGGCCCGCTGGCGACCGCCTCGAGGCAGCCGACGTTGCCGCACGAGCAGAGCACCTCGGGGGCGTGCGGCGCCGCGACGTGGCCGAGGTCGCCGGCGGCGCCCACGGCCCCGCGGTGCAGGCGCCCGCCGCTGATGATGCCGGCGCCGATGCCCGTGGCGACCTTGACGAAGAGGAGGTGCTCGACGTCGGGGTGAGCCATCGCGTGTTCGCCGAGCGCCATGATGTTGACGTCGTTGTCGACGAGGACCGGCACGTCGAAGTCGCGGCGCACGTGGGCCGGCACGTCGTAGCCGTCCCAGCCGGGCATGATCGGCGGTCGCATCGGGCGTCCGCTCGAGTGCTCGACGGGCCCGGGCACGCCGATGCCGATGCCGATGAGGTCTCGGGGCTCGCGGCCCGCCTGCTCGAGGAGCCGGCGGGTCGTCGCCACGAGCCAGTCGAGGACGACCTCGGGGCCGTCGGTGATGTCGAGGTTCTCGCCGATCTCGCAGATCGGACGACCGCTGAGGTCGGTCAGGGCGACCCGGCCGTGCGTGGCGCCGATGTCGGCGCCGACGACGACGCGGGCCTCGGGGTTGAAGGCGAAGCGGACGGGCGGTCGGCCGCCGGTGCTCACTGCCTCACCGCTCGGCGCGAGCAGGCCGGTGGCGAGCAGCGCGTCGACGCGCGCGCCGACCGTCGAGCGGGCGAGTCCGGTGAGCTTCGCGAGCTCGGCGCGGGTGCGTGGCGTCTCGTCGCGCAGCAGCTGCAGCAGCTCGCCGGCGCCGCTCACGGCGGTGGCGGCATACGCGGACGACGATGGCTCTGGACGCACGTTTCAAGTCAAGCACACGCGGCTTCGGTATGTCATGCATCAGGCTTTGGTGTCTCAACAAGAAAACTTTTGCTTGACGTCCCGACAAAAGTGGGTCACGGTGTGACGCATGGAATCTCGACGGCGAGATGTAGCAGGCGCCCCTCTCCTGCGAATGACGAACGTGGTCAAGCGTTTTCCCGGGGTCGTGGCCCTCGGTGGCGTCGACCTCGACGTGCAGTCCGGCGAGGTGCACTGCCTGCTCGGCCAGAACGGCGCGGGCAAGAGCACCCTCATCAAGGTGCTCGCCGGCGTCCACGAGCCCAACGAGGGCACCATCGAGTGGGCCGGCGACGCGGTCACCCTGCACCACCCGCAGGCCGCGATGGACCTCGGCGTCGCGACGATGTACCAGGAGCTCGACCTCGTCGAGGGCCTCACCGTCGCCGAGAACATCTTCCTCGGGCACGAGCCCACGCGCTTCGGGTTCTCCCAGCGCACCTCTGCCCGCCGCGAGGCGGCTCGGCTGCTCGCCCGCCTCGGACACCCCGAGATCTCGCCCGCCGCCGAGGTCGGCACGCTCTCGGCAGCGTCGTGCCAGATCGTCAGCATGGCCCGGGCCCTCTCACGCGACGCGCAGCTCATCATCATGGACGAGCCCTCCGCGGTGCTCGACGCCGGCGAGGTCGACCAGCTCTTCCGGGTCATCCGCGAGGTCACCGACCAGGGCATCGCCGTCGTCTACATCTCCCACCGTCTCGAGGAGATCCGTGAGATCGGCGACCGCGTCACGGTGCTCAAGGACGGCAAGACGGTCGCGACCGGCCTCGACGCCAAGTCCACGCCGACCCAGGAGCTCATCCGGCTCATGACGGGTCGCTCCATCGAGTACGTCTTCCCGGCCAAGCCCGAGGTCGTCGCCGACGCCGAGCCCGTCCTCCGCGTCGAGGGCCTCAGCCGGGCGGGCGAGTTCGGCTCCGTCAGCTTCGACGTCCGACCCGGTGAGGTCGTCGGGCTCGCGGGCCTCGTCGGCTCGGGGCGCAGCGAGGTCGTCGAGACGATCTTCGGCGCCCGCAAGGCCACGAGCGGCACGGTGACCGTCGACGGCACGGTGGTGCGCGGCGGGTCCGTCGCCGCAGCCGTCGCCGCCGGGATCGGCCTGTGCCCCGAGGAGCGCAAGAGCCAGGCGCTCGTCCTCGGCGCCTCGCTCGCCTCGAACATCACGCTCGCGACGCTGCCCCGCTTCTCACGAGGCGGCCTGCTCGACGGGTCAGCCGAGGTCGAGGCTGCCGAGGAGCTGGTCGAGTCGCTCGACGTCCGCCCCCGCGGCGTGCACCGCGAGTCGCGCACCCTCTCCGGCGGCAACCAGCAGAAGGTCGTCCTTGCCCGCTGGCTGCTCCGCGGCTGCAAGGTGCTGCTCCTCGACGAGCCCACCCGTGGCGTCGACGTCGGCGCCCGCTCCGAGATCTACGCCCTGATCCGTCGCCTCACCGACGAGGGCGTCGCCGTCGTCGTCGTCTCCAGCGAGATCCCCGAGGTCCTGGGGCTGTCCAACCGGGTGCTGGTCCTCGCCGACCGCACCGTCCGTCACGAGGGCCCGGCCGACGAGCTCGACGAGCACGCCGTCCTCGACATCATCCTGAAGGGAGACGCGGCATGAGCGCCGACGTCACGAAGGTCGACCAGGCAGGGGAGCCCGTCGCCGGCCGCACCGAGGGGGAGGCCACGGCCACCCCGAGCGGACCACCGGTCGGTGGTGCCGCGCCCCGCCGGGAAGGGGGCCTCGCCGGCTTCCTCAGCGGACCGGCCGGGCGCAACGCGGGCCTCGTGCTCGCCCTCCTGCTCCTCATCGTCGTCGGCATCATCACGGCGGGCGACCGCTTCGCCAGCCCCGAGAACGCCCTGACGATCCTGCGCCTCGGCTCGGTCATCGGTGTCGTCAGCGTCGGCATGACGTTCGTCATCTCCGGAGGCGGCATCGACCTCTCGGTCGGCGCCATCGTCGCCCTCTCGTCCGTCTGGGCCACGACGGTGGCGACGCAGACGATGGCCGCGAACTACCACTGGATCGTCCTGGTCTTCGCGGCGCTCGTCGTCGGTGCGGTCTGCGGTCTCGTCAACGGGGTGCTCATCGCGTACGGGCGGATGGCGCCGTTCATCGCCACCCTCGCGATGCTCGCGGCCGCCCGAGGGCTCGCCGAGATCATCGCCAAGCGCCGCACCCAGATCATCCGCGAGCGAGGCTTCATCGACTTCTTCGGCGGCAGCGTCCTCGGCATCCCCGTCCTCGTGATCATGTTCGCGATCGTCGCCGTCGTCGGCTGGGTCCTGCTCAACCGCACGACCTTCGGCCGACGCACGCTGGCCATCGGGGGCAACCCCGAAGCGGCTCGCCTCGCGGGCATCCGGGTGCAGCGCCAGACGATGTACCTCTACATCCTGCTCGGTGTCGCCTGCGGCATCGCGGCGGTGATGATCATGGCCCGCACGACGACCGGCACCTCGACGCACGGCACCCTCTACGAGCTCGACGCGATCGCGGCCGTCGTCATCGGAGGCACGCTCCTCAGCGGCGGTCGCGGCACGATCGTCGGCACCGTCCTCGGCGTCCTCATCTTCACGACGCTCACCAACGTCTTCACCCTCAACAACCTCGACACGTCGACGCAGGCGGTGGCCAAGGGGGCGATCATCGTCGCCGCCGTCCTGCTCCAGCAGCGGGTCTCCCGCACCAGGTCGGGCTAGCCGAACGGCCCGGTCGACAGCACCACCAGCACGGCAGAGCACCACTCACACCGCACCACCCTCTTCGCTCACATAGGAGTCAGCGTGTCCGCATCACTCTCCCGTTCGACCAAGCGCATCGCCGTCCTGGCGGTCGCCCTGAGCTCGGCACTCGTCGCCGCCGGGTGCACGAGCAACGACCCGGCCACGACTCCCGCGGCCTCGACCCAGCAGGCCAGCAACGCCGTGAGCGACAACGACGCCCCCGGCAAGAAGGTCGTCATCGGCTTCTCCGGACCGGCCGCCGACCACGGCTGGCTCGCCGCCGTCAACAACTCGGCCCTCGCCGAGGCGAAGAAGTACAGCGACATCGAGCTCAAGGCCGCCGAGGGCACCAACGACGCCAGCGCCCAGATCGCCCAGATCGAGACCTTCATCAACGACAAGGTCGACGCCATCGTGCTGCTCCCGACGGACGGCGCTGCGCTCACCGAGATCGCGACCAAGGCGATGCAGGCCGGCATCCCCGTCATCAACGTCGACCGTGAGTTCTCGAGCCCGTTCGCCGCCCGCGCGACGATCCTCGGTGACAACTACGGCATGGGCGTCTCGGCCGGCACCTACGCCTGCAAGATCGTCAAGGACAAGAACCTCACCAACCCGGTCATCGCCGAGATCGCCGGCATCGACGCCCTGCCCCTGACCCAGGACCGCAGCAAGGGCTTCGCCGACGCGCTCAAGGCGTGCAACCAGACCGTCGACAACCGGGTCGCGGCCGAGTTCACGGTCGAGTCCGGTGAGAAGCAGGCGTCCAACCTGCTCCAGGCCGCACCGAAGATCGACGTCCTCTGGAACCACGACGACGACCAGGGTGTCGGCGTCATGGCTGCCCTCGACCAGGCCAACCGCCACGAGATGGCCTTCATCGGCGGTGCCGGTTCGGCCAACGCGATGCGCTGGATCCAGGAGGGCAAGATGGAGGCCACGGTCATCTACCCGCCGACCCAGGCTGCTGACGGCATCAAGCTCGCGCGCCTCATCGCCCAGAACAAGGGTCTGAGCGACCTCGTCCAGGTCGAGGTGCCCAACCGCGTCGTCCTCAACGCGCCCGTCGTGACCAAGGAGAACGTCGAGCAGTACCTGCCTCTCGGCTTCGAGTCCTGACCGGTCGGTGCCCGCGCCGCCGCACCGGTGACGCGGGCACCGCACCGCACGCAGGACCGAACCGTCAGCGGTACCACCCCACATCGGATGTGAGGACGTCATGAGCACACCCACCAAGCCCACCCTCGGGGTCGGGATGATCGGCTACGCCTTCATGGGGCGGGCCCACTCCCAGGCCTGGCGCAACGCGCGCAGCTACTTCGACGTGCCGGCCGCGCCGGGTCTCGTCGCCGTGGCCGGGCGCAACGAGGCGGCTGCGCGCGACACGGCCGACCGCTTCGGCTGGGCCGGGGTCGAGACCGACTGGCGACGCCTGCTCGAGCGTGACGACATCGACATCATCGACATCTGCACGCCGGGCGACAGCCACGCCGAGATCGCGGTCGCCGCGCTCGAGGCCGGCAAGCACGTGCTCTGCGAGAAGCCCCTCGCCAACTCGGTCGGGGAGGCCGAGGCGATGGTCGTGGCGGCCGAGGCGGCCCGGTCGCGGGGGGTCCGCTCGATGGTGGGGTTCACCTACCGCCGGGTCCCGGCCATCGCGTACGCGCGTCGCCTCGTCGCGGAGGGACGCCTCGGTCGCATCCTCCACGTCCGAGGCGCCTACCTCCAGGACTGGCTCGTCGACCCCCAGTCGCCGCTCACCTGGCGGCTCCAGAAGGAGCGCGCCGGCTCCGGGGCGCTCGGCGACATCGGCGCGCACATCGTCGACCTCGCCCAGTTCGTGACGGGCGAGCACCTCACCGGTGTCAGCGCGCTCACCGAGACGTTCGTGCGCGAGCGGCCGGTCGCCGACCCGACGACGGTCGGCACCGGCGGGATCAGTGCCTCGGCCGCCCAGAACGGCTCGGCCACCACCGGTCCGGTGACCGTCGACGACGCCGCCGTCCTCGTCTCGCGGATGAGCGGCGGCGCCCTCGCCACGTTCGAGGCGACCCGCTTCGCCAACGGCCGCAAGAACGCGATCCGGCTGGAGATCAACGGGACCGAGGGCTCGCTCGCCTTCGACTTCGAGGACATGAACGTCCTGCACGTCTTCGACGGACGTGTCCCCAGCCGAGACGCCGGCTTCACCCGGGTGCTCGTCACCGAGTCCAGCCACCCCTACGTGGCGTCCTGGTGGCCACCCGGTCACGTGCTCGGCTACGAGCACGGCTTCACCCACCAGGCGGTCGACCTGCTGACCGCCATCGCCGAGGGCACCGACCCCCGGCCTTCCTTCTCCGACGGGCTCCAGGTGCAGCGGATCCTGTCGGCGGTCGAGACGAGCGTGGAGCGGGAGGGGTCCTGGACCCCGATCGACGGGGCCCACGCGACGTCACCGGCCATGTCCTGAACGCTGCGGTGGTGCACCCGACCTCGCCCAAAGACAAGGAGATCCGGCTCAACCGCACGTCTCGTCTCTGTCACCCCCTGAAGGAGCAAGCTCACATGCACGACAATGACGTCAACCCGCTCAAGCTCGTCAGCAAGCTCGGCCTCAACCGTCGCCAGTTCTTCGCAGCCACGACCGGCATGGCGGCCGCCGTCGCCGTGACCGGGGCCGCCGCGGCCCAGGCCGCCCCCGGCGCCAACGGGGTCCTGATCCCGGCGCCCCGCCGCGGCATCATCCTCTACACCGTGCGCGATGCCGTCAGCCGCAACCCGCTGACCTCGCCGTACGCCTCCGGCTTCAAGGAGGTGCTCACCGAGCTGTCCTCGATCGGCTACCGCCAGATCGAGTTCGCCGGCCTCACCCAGAACGCCAACTCGGAGGGTGGTGCCAACCTCAACACCGTCGAGGGTGCGACCCTGCTCCGCTCGTGGCTCGACGACCTCGGCCTCCAGGCCGAGGGCAACCACGGCTCCGTCCCGTCGACGATCACGGACGCCAACATCGCGGCGTTCGACACGGCCTGCGAGATCGCCAACATCCTCGGCATGGGCCACATCGGCACGGGCAGCGACCCGACGAGCAGCGCCTACGTCGCCGACTGGGAGGCCGCCGCAGCACGCTGGGACTTCTACGGCGAGCGGGCATCGCGCCACGGCCTCAAGCTCTACACGCACAACCACGACATCGCCTACAGCTTCCTGCTCGACAGCGGGCCGCTCGACGCGACCGGCCGGCCGACGCGCTCGTCCGGCATCCGTCGCCTCGAGCACTTCCTCGCGAACACCGACCCGAAGCACGTCTACCTCGAGATGGACATCTACTGGGCGCACGTCGCGCAGTACAAGCACAAGGCGTACACCGCTCCGGACGGATCGGTCGTCACGTCACTCTTCGACCCGGCCGCCGTCGTCGCCGCCCAGACGAACCGCTTCCCGCTCTTCCACGCCAAGGACGGCAAGATCGACACGACGCAGGCCAACGGCTACGTCATGGCCCCCTTCGGCCAGGGCGACATCGACTACTCGACGTTCCTGCGTCGCGTCGGTGCCAAGGGCTCGCACAACCCGATGTGGGAGATGGACACCGCACCGGGCAACGCCACGACGGCACCGAACCAGTCGATGGAGCTCTCGAAGGTCAGCTACGACAACATGGCCGCCCTTCGCGGCTGACGCCGTCCCGTACCCCACGGGGCCTGAAGCACGAAACGCCGACCCCCGGGGAGTGCAGTGCCGTTGCAGCGGCGCGCTCCCCGGGGACCGGCTTCGCCCGTCTCTGTCAAGAAGGACGTACCGATGAATGCTACTTCGCGATCCAGGGCGAGGAGGCTGGTTGCCACAACTGCGGCAGCCGTCCTCGCCTGCACGGCGCTCGGCGCCGTGGCCACCCTCCCCGCCCAGGCGCACGACGGGGTCGACCACGGCTCCGAGCCGGCGCTCGACTGGTCGAACTACGAGAAGATCACGCTCACCAAGGACACCGGTGAGCCGATCGACATGGCCGTGCTGCCGGACCGCCGCGTGCTGACGACCGCCCGCAACGGCGACGTCCGCCTGGTCGACCCCGACACCGGCGTCACCAAGGTGGTCAACACCCTCCCGGTCTACAACAACTCGGAGGACGGTCTCCAGACCGTCACCATCGACCCCGACTTCGACACGAACAAGTGGGTCTACCTCTACTACGCACCGCGCACCATGACGGCGCCGTACGTGACGACGACCCCGACCGGGTCGGCGCCGAACAGCCTGCCCGCGGGTGCGGACGCCTCCTACTGGGACCAGTGGAAGGGCTACAACCAGCTGAGCCGCTTCCGCTGGGACGACGCCGCCGACAAGCTCGACCTCGCGAGCGAGCAGGTCATCCTCAAGGTGGAGACCCAGCGCGGCCAGTGCTGCCACGTCGCCGGTGACGTCGACTTCGACGCCGACGGCAACCTCTACCTCTCGACCGGCGACAACACGCCGGCGAGCGCGCCGGGCGCCAACGGCTTCGCGCCGAACAACAACGCGCCGGGCTTCAACCCCGGCTTCGACTCACGTCGCGGCGCCGGCAACACGAACGACCTGCGCGGCAAGATCCTGCGCATCCACCCCGAGGCCGACGGGTCCTACACGATCCCGGCGGGCAACCTCTTTGCGCCCGGCACGGCCAAGACGCGGCCCGAGATCTTCGTCATGGGCGTGCGCAACCCGTTCCGGATGGACGTCGACCCGATCACGAACTCCGTCTCGTGGGGCGACTACGGTCCCGACGCCGGAGCCCCCGACGCGCAGCGCGGCCCGATGGGCTACGTCGAGTGGCAGACGACGGCCATCACCAAGCCGGTCAACGGCGGGTGGCCCTACTGCCACGGGCCCAACGCGAACTACAACGAGTGGAACTTCGCGACGGCGACGCCCGGTCCGTGGTTCGACTGCAGCGCCGGCGCCCTGAACAACTCGACGTGGAACACCGGTCTCGCCCAGGTGCCCCCGGCGACCGCGCCGACGCTCTACTACGGCGACAACAACACGCACCAGCCCTGGCCCGAGCTGACCGACTTCGACCCGCAGGGCGGCCAGGGCCCGATGGGCGGCCCGGTCTACCACTTCGACGCGACCAACCCGTCGACGACGAAGTTCCCGGCCTACTGGGACAAGAAGGCGTTCTTTGCCGAGTTCTCGCAGGACTACCTCGCGGTGTTCGACGTGCAGTGGCCCAACGGACCCGTCGACCACATCACGCACTTCCTGCCGAACCGGGACCTCGAGACGAACGGCCAGCCGATCACCGACAGCCCGATCGACATCGAGTTCGGTCCGGACGGGTCGCTCTACGTCCTCGACTACGGCGACGGCTTCTTCCGGGCCAACCCCGACGCCGGCCTCTACCGGATCGACTACTCGCCCGGCAACAAGGCGCCCCAGGCGAAGATCGCGGCGAACCCGATCAGCAGCAGCAGCGCGCCGCTGACGGTCCGGTTCGACGCGTCCGGCTCGGTCGACCCCGAGGGTGGGGCCCTGACCTACGAGTGGGACTTCGACGGCAACGGCACGTTCGACGCGACCGGCGCCACGGCGAGCTACACGTACACCCAGCTCGGGAAGTACACGGCACGACTGCGTGTCACCGACCCCGAGGGCCGTCGTGGGCTGACGAGCACGTCGATCAGCGTCGGCAACGTCGCCCCGACCGTCACCATCGCCACGCCGCCCAACGGTGCCTTCTTCGACTGGGGCCAGGCCGTGCCGTTCACCGTCACGACCGCCGACCCCGAGGACGGAACGGCGACGGTGTGCTCCCGCGTGACCTGGACCTTCGGGCTGGGCCACGACGCGCACGCCCACCCGCTGAGCCAGGGCACGGGCTGCCAGTTCGCGATCCCGACCCCCGCCGACGCGACCCAGCACGGCGAGACGGAGAACATCTTCGGCGTCGTCGTCATCACCTACACCGACAACGGCGCCAACGGCCTGCCCGGTGCGACCACCACCGAGCAGCTGATCCTCAACCCCAAGAAGCAGGAGGCCGAGTGGGCCGACGCGACCCAGGGCGTCGAGATCACGAACGACGACTCGGCGAGCGGCCTGCGCAAGGTCACCTCGTTCGACGCCGGTGACTGGCTGGCCTGGGACCCGGCGAACCTCGTCGGCGTCACCGGTGTGACGGCCCGCGCCTCCGGCAGCGGCACCCTGTCGCTCCGGTGGGACTCGCCGACGGCGGCTCCCTTCGGGACCATCGCGGTGAACGGCTCCGGCTGGACCGACGCGGCAGCGACGCTGTCGTCGAAGCCCACCGGCACCGGCAAGCTCTACGTCACCTCGTCGGGCGGGGTCGTCCTCGACTCCCTCACCTTCGTGGGCAACGGCGTCGCCGACGTCACGCCCCCGGTCGTCTCGGCGACGCTGAACCCGGCGACGCCGAACGGTGCGAACGGCTGGTACACGAGCAACGTCACCGTGACGGTCAACGCGACCGACAACGGCACCGTCGCCTCGCGCCAGCGCTCCACCGACGGCGGGGCCACGTGGGTCAACGCCAACACGGCGCTGACGATCTCGACCGAGGGCACGACGACCGTGCTCTACCGCGCCACCGACAACGGCGGCAACGTCTCACAGGTCGGCTCGGTGACGGTCAGGCTCGACAAGACCCAGCCCGCGGTCGCGGTGTCCGGGGTGACCGACGGCGCCACCGTCGGCAACTCCGGTGACGTGACGTGGACGGCGACGGACGCGACGAGTGGCATCGACACCGTGACCGCCACGGTCGACGGCACCCCGGTCGCGGCCGACAAGCCGCTCGCCCTGTGGACGCTCTCGCTGGGCAGCCACACCTTCGTCGTCACGGCGAAGGACAAGGCCGGTCTCGAGCGCAGCACGACGGTGACCTTCACGACCCGCACGTCGCTGCTGACGCTCACCGCCCTGACGGAGCGGCTGTCCCGCGAGGGACTCGTCACCCCGACGGGTGAGAAGGAGCTCGAGAAGCGTCTCCAGCAGGCCGAGAAGCACGTCGCCGGTGGTCGCACCGCGGCAGCGATCTCGCAGCTCGAGGGCTTCGTCGCGGCAGCGAAGTCCAGCTCCAACGTCCGCGACGCGGCGGCCTCGGCGGCCCTGCAGCGCGACGCCAACGCGGTCATCGCCTCGCTGCGCTGACCCATCCCGGTGGCCCGGCGGCGGGCACACGCCCCCGCCGCCGGGCCACCGGCCCCACCACGTAGAGGAGAACGACCATGACGGACGCACGAACCGGACTCTGGCTCGTCGGCGCACGCGGCTCGGTCGCCACGACCGTCGCCACCGGCCTCGCCCTCATCACCGCTGGCGGTGCCGGACCCGACGGGCTCGTCACCGAGCAACCCGACCTGGCCGGCGCCGGCCTCGTCCCGCTCGACAACCTCGTCGTCGGCGGCCACGACGTCGCCGACGTGCCGCTCGTCAAGCGCGCGGCGCAGCTCGCCGACGCCGGCGTCATCCCGCACACCGCTCTCGCGCTGGTGTCCGACGAGCTCGACCGCACCTGCAGCCGGATCCGCCACGGACACCGGGACGCCGAGGAGCGTCAGGCGGACGCCGTCGAGCGGCTGGCGGCCGACATCCGCGCGTTCGCGCAGGCCGAGTCGCTGGCACGCGTCGTCGTCGTCAACGTCAGCTCCACCGAGCCGGTCGTCAGCGACGACCCCGCGCACGCCTCGCTCGACGCGCTCGAGCAGGCCTGGGCCGCAGGGGAGTCCCCGCTCCCACCGAGCGCCGTCTACGCGGCGGCCGCGTTCACGGCGGGAGCCGCGTTCGTCGACTTCACCCCCTCGACGGGTGCGCGCCTGCCCGCGCTCGAGGAGCTCGCCCGGCGCCACGGCGTGCCGTGGGGCGGCAGCGACGGCAAGACGGGCGAGACGCTCGTCAAGTCGGTCCTCGCGCCGATGTTCGCCGCCCGCGCGCTCCGGGTCCGCTCCTGGGCCGGCACCAACCTCCTCGGCGGCGGTGACGGTGCCACGCTCGCCGACCCCGAGGCGATGGAGAGCAAGGCCCGCAGCAAGGCCCGCGGCCTCGAGGCGATGCTCGGCCACCCCGTCGACGGCCCGGTTCACATCGACAACATCGCCGACCTCGGCGACTGGAAGACGGCCTGGGACCACCTGACGTTCTCCGGCTTCCTCGGCACGCGGATGTCGATGCAGTTCACGTGGCAGGGCTGCGACTCGGCCCTCGCCGCGCCGCTCGTCATCGACCTCGCGCGCCTCGTCGACCTGGCCCTGCGTCGCGGCGAGGTGGGCCCGCTGCCGTCCCTCGGCTTCTTCTTCAAGGACCCCGTCGGCTCCGAGGAGCACCGCCTCTTCGAGCAGCAGCGGGTGCTGACCGCCTGGGCGACCGCGTCGTGACGACCCTGCGCGACCTCGTGGAGCTGGTGCGCGCACCGGCCGCCCTCACCGTGCCCGGCGACACCCTCGCGGGTGCGGCGAGCGCGGGCTGGCCGGCCGGCGCGCGCTCGGCGGCGCTGCCGGTCGCGTCGACGTGCCTCTACTGGGCGGGGATGGCGCTCAACGACTGGGCCGACCGGCGCACCGACGCGGTCGAGCGTCCGGAGCGACCCATCCCGTCCGGTCGCGTGCCGGCGCGGACGGCCCTCGCCGTCGCCACCGGGCTCACCGTCACCGGTGTCGCCGTCGCGGCGGCTGCCGGCGGGCGTCGTTCGGCCGCCACCGCCGCGGTCCTCGCCGCCGCGGTCTGGGCCTACGACCTCTCCCCGAAGCAGGGTCCGCTCAGCGTCGCGACGATGGCCTCGACCCGCGGGCTCGACGTCCTCCTCGGCGCCAGTGCCGGCGGCCTGTCCGGCCTGCGCGCCGCGGCCGTCCCGGCCACCCTCGTCGCCGTCCACACCGCCGGCGTCACGGCCCTGAGCCGCGGCGAGGTCCACGGCGGCTCGACCGGTCTCGCCCGTGCCTGCGTCGTCGCGACGGCGGCCGTCGCCACCGCCTCGGCGCTGCGCCAGGTCCCGGTCGCCGGACGCGGACGCGCCGGGGGAGCGCTGGGCGCCGCGGTCTCCGTCGCCCTCACGGGGGCGTATGCCGTGGGCGTCCTCCGCGCCCAGCTCGCCGCCGCGCGCACCCCCGACGCCGGCACGGTCCGCCGGGCCACGGGTGCCGGCATCCGTGGCCTCGTGCCGCTCCAGGGCGCGGCTCTCGCGGCGACCGGCCACCACGCGGCCGCCCTCGGCCTCGCCGCATCGGCGCCGGTCGGTGCGGCCGCGATGAGGCGGGTGTCGGCGACATGAGCCTCCGCTTCGGCTACGGCCTCAACGGCTTCACCGACCACCGGCTCGGCGATGCGCTCGCGCTCCTCGCCGACCTCGGCTACGACGGCGTCGCCCTGACCCTCGACCACGCCCACCTCGACCCCTTCGCGCCCGACCTGGCCGGCCGCGCGGCCCGGGCCGGGGCCCTGCTGGAGCGTCATGGGCTGGCGGTCGTCGTCGAGACCGGGGCCCGCTACGTGCTCGACCCGCGTCACAAGCACGAGCCCACCCTCGTGTCCCAGACCGGCCGCGACAGACGGGTCGACCTGCTGGAGAGAGCGATCCGCGTCGCCGCCGAGGTCGGCTCGCCCGTCGTGTCCTTCTGGAGCGGCATCGCCCCGCGTGGCACGAGCCGGGAGGAGCTCTGGGCCCGCGTCGAGTCCGGCGTCGCCGCCCTGCTGCCCGTCGCCGAGTCCCACGGTGTCGACCTGGCCCTCGAGCCGGAGCCGGGCATGTTCGTCGAGCGCATCGCCGACGTGCTCGAGCTGCGACGTCGCCTCGACTCACCCGACCGGCTGCGCCTGACGATCGACGTCGGTCACCTGCGCTGCTCCGAGGACGCCGAACCGGCAGCCTGCATCGTCGGTGCGGGTGACCTCGTCGCCAACGTCCAGATCGACGACATGCGGCACGGCGTCCACGAGCACCTGCCGTTCGGGGAGGGCGAGGTGGACGTCCCCCCGGTGCTCGCCGCGCTGGAGGCCATCGAGTTCGCCGGCCTCGTCGCCGTCGAGCTGCCCCGCCACTCGCACGCCGCCCCGTCGCTGGCCGCCTCGAGCCTCACGTTCCTCCGCGACGCCGCCCGACGACCCCAGGAGGTGGGCCGATGAGCCCGGTGACCACGCAGGACGCGATCGCCCAGGTGGCGTCCGACCCCGACGCCATCGACCGGTACTTCCCGGCCGCTGCACGCACCGCGGCCCGTGAGGGCCTCGACGGCGACGCGGCACGCGAGGCGCTGCTGCTCGCTGTGCCCGGCGCGGCGGCATACGTCGTCGACGTCGTGCGTCGGGTCTACGACCACGGCGACGCGGCCGAGCGGCGTGCGGTGCTGCTCGCTCTGCCCGCGCTCGACGCACCCGACCGCGCGAACGCCATCGGTGACGGCGCGCTCCCGATCGTCCGGGATGCGCTGCGCACCAACGACACCCGCCTCGTCGCAGCTGCGCTGGGTCCGTATGCCGCCGCGCACCTCGACGACGACGCCTGGCGTCAGGCGGTGCTCAAGGTCCTCTTCACCGGCATCCCCGTCGAGCAGGTCGCCGGCCTGGCCGACCGCGCCGACGACGAGCTGGCCCGGATGGTGCGCGACTACGCCGCCGAGCGCGAGGCCGCCGGGCGCGTCGTGCCGCCGGACGCCCGAACGGTCCTCGACCTGTCCCCTGCCCACCGAGCCGACTGAGGAGCAGCCGTGCGCATCTTCGACCCCCACATCCACATGACGTCGCGCACCACCGACGACTACCGGCGCATGCATGCCGCCGGCGTCCGGGCCGTCGTCGAGCCCTCCTTCTGGCTCGGCCAGCCGCGCACGAGCGTCGGCTCCTTCACCGACTACTTCGACGCGCTCCTCGGGTGGGAGCCGTTCCGCGCGTCGCAGTACGGCATCGCGCACCACGCGACGATCGGCCTCAACCCCAAGGAGGCCAACGACGCCCGCTGCCGCGAGGTGCTCGACGTCCTGCCGCGCTACCTCGCCAAGGACCGCGTCGTGGCCGTCGGCGAGCTCGGCTACGACTCGATGACTCCGGAGGAGGACGACGTCTTCGCCGCGCAGCTCGCGCTCGCCGCCGAGCACGAGCTGCCGGCCCTCGTGCACACGCCGCACCGCGACAAGCTCGCCGGGACGCGCCGCACGCTCGACGTCGTGCGCGAGTCGGCGCTCGAGCCGGGGGCCGTCCTCGTCGACCACCTCAACGAGATGACGGTCGGCGTCGTCGCCGAGTCCGGTTGCTGGATGGGCTTCTCCGTCTACCCGGACACGAAGATGGACGAGCACCGCATGGTCGAGATCCTCCGCCACCACGGCCTCGAGCGGATGATCGTCAACTCGGCCGCGGACTGGGGCAACAGCGACCCGCTCAAGACCCGTCGCGTCGGCGAGACGATGCTCGCCGCGGGCTACACGGCCGACGACGTCGACCGGGTGCTGTGGCGCAACCCCGTCGAGTTCTACGCCCAGAGCGGGCGGCTCGAGCTGCCCGAGACCGAGGCGCCGGAGACCGAGCTCGTCGGCGCCGGCGCGACGTTCATGGGCAACTCCGTGCTCCGCGGCGCGAGGGAGTGAGTCGTGCGCCTGCTCCACGCCGACGGCCAGACCGTCCACGTCGCCTACTGCACCAACGTCCACCCGGGTGAGGACCTCGACACGATCATCGGGCAGCTCGACCGCTTCGCCCTGCCCGTGCGTCACCACCTCGGCGCCGACCTCCTCGGCCTGGGTCTCTGGCTCAGCGCGCCGGTCGCCCGTGGCCTCGCCGACGACCCCCGGCAGGCCGACCGACTGCGCGCAGCCCTCGACGCGCGGGGTCTCGAGGTCGTCACCCTCAACGGCTTCCCCTACCGCGGCTTCCAGGACGAGGTCGTCAAGCACCGCGTCTACCACCCGGACTGGACCGAGCCGGCCCGCCTCGCCTACACGACCGACCTCACCGAGGTGCTCGCCCGCCTGCTGCCCGACGACGCCGCCCGGGGCAGCATCTCGACGCTTCCCCTCGGGTGGCGGCACCCGTGGTTCGGCGACCGGCAGGTCCTCGCCGCCGAGCAGCTCGACCGGCTGGCCGACCACCTCCACGCCCTGCGCGGCCGCACCGGCCGCGAGATCCGCGTCGGCCTCGAGCCCGAGCCGGGCTGCGTCATCGAGACGACGACCGAGCTCGTCGACCGGATGGCGGGGTGGGATCAGGAGGTGCTCGGGGTCTGCCTCGACCTCTGCCACCTCGCGGTCGGCTTCGAGGACGCGGCCGTCGCCGTGCCTCGGCTCGCCGCCGCCGGCCGTCGCGTCGTCAAGGCGCAGGTCTCCGCTGCGCTGCACGTCGAGCACCCCGGCGACGACGCCACCCGCAGCGCCCTCGCCGCCTTCGACGAGAACCGCTTCCTGCACCAGACCCGTTCGCCGGGCCAGCCGGGCGAGGGCCACCAGCTGCGGGCCCGGGACGACCTCGGCGACGCGCTCGGCGGCCCGCGCCCCCTCGACCCGTGCCCGGGTGGCACCGAGCGTCCGTGGCGGGTCCACTTCCACGTGCCGCTCGACCACGCCCCCGAGCCACCGCTCTCCGCGACGACCGGCGACCTGCGGCACTCGCTCGACGTCCTCGTCGGCGGTGACGCCGCCCTGACCGACCACCTCGAGGTGGAGACCTACACGTGGACCGTCGTGCCCGAGGCGGTGCGCCCGACCGACGACGCGGCCCTCGCCGTGAGCATCGCCGGCGAGCTCGCCTGGCTGCGCGACACCCTCATCGACCTCGGCCTCAAGGAGTCCGCATGACCACCCCGACCACGCAGCCCATGAAGGTCCTGCTCCTCGACGTCGTCGGCCTGACGCCGCGCGCCCTCGCGGACATGCCACGCCTCTCCCGGCTCGCCGCCTCCGGCTGGCAGTCGTCGCTCGGGACCGTGCTGCCCGCCGTCACGTGCTCGGTGCAGTCGACGATGCTCACCGGTCGCCCCGTCGCCGACCACGGGGCCGTCGGCAACGGCTGGTACTTCCGCGACCTCGGCGAGGTCTTCCTCTGGCGCCAGCACCACGCCCTCGTCGAGGGCGAGAAGGTCTGGGACGCCCTGCGCCGCGCGCACCCCGGCGCGCGGGTCGCCAACGTCTGCTGGTGGTACGCCATGGGCATGGACGTCGACTCGATCGTCACGCCGCGCCCGGTCTACCACGCCGACGGCCGCAAGTCGCCCGACTGCTACACGCGACCGGCGGCCCTCCACGACCGGCTCACCGACCGGCTCGGTGCCTTCCCGCTCTTCCACTACTGGGGCCCCACCGCGTCGATCGCCTCGTCCCGCTGGATCGTCGAGGCGACCCGCATCCTGCTGCCCGAGCACGACCTGACGCTCTCCTACGTGCCGCACCTCGACTACGACCTCCAGCGCTTCGGCCCGGAGTCGCCCGAGGCCCGCGCCGCGGCGCGCGAGCTCGACGCCACCCTGGCGCCGCTCCTCGACGACGCGGAGCGCCTCGGCGTCAGTGTCGTCGTCGTCAGCGAGTACGGCATCACCGCCGTCGACCAGCCCGTCGACGTCAACCGGGTGCTGCGCCGGGCCGGGCTGCTCGAGGTCCACACCCAGGCCGGCATGGAGTACCTCGACCCGTGGGCGTCGGCGGCCTTCGCCGTCGCCGACCACCAGGTCGCCCACGTCTACGTCAAGGACGCCGACCGGCTCGAGGAGGTGCGCGCGCTGCTCGAGGCGACCCCCGGCGTCGACCAGGTGCTCGACCGGGCCGCCCAGGCGGCATACGGCCTCGACCACGAGCGCAGCGGCGACCTCGTCCTCGTCGCCGAGCCACGCGCCTGGTTCACCTACTACTACTGGCTCGACGACGAGCGCGCACCCGACTTCGCGCGCGGCGTCGAGATCCACCGCAAGCCCGGCTACGACCCCGCCGAGCTCTTCTTCGACCCCGCCGACCGCTCCGCCAAGGCGCGCGCCGGGCTCGGCCTCGTGCGCAAGAAGCTCGGCCTGCGGTATGCCATGAAGGTCGTCCCGCTCGATCCGCGGTGGGTGCGCGGCAGCCACGGACGGCTGCCCGCGGACCTCGCGGACGGACCCGTCGTCCTCACCTCCGACGCGAGCCTGCGCCGTGAGACGGTGGCGGCAGCGGACGTCCACGACCTCGTCCTCGAGGCCGCCGGCGTCCCCGTCGCCGCAGCCACCCACCACTGACCCAGCACCTCACCGCAGCCCTCACAGCAGCCCTCACAGCAGCAGCAAGGAGATCCACGATGGCCCGACCGATCACGCTCTTCACCGGACAGTGGGCCGACCTGCCCTTCGAGGAGGTGTGCCGCCTCGCGGGGGAGTGGGGCTACGACGGTCTCGAGATCGCCTGCTGGGGCGACCACTTCGAGGTCGACCGGGCCCTCTCCGAGGACGGCTACATCGAGTCACGTCACGAGATCCTCGAGCGCCACGGCCTGAAGGTCTGGGCCATCTCGAACCACCTCGTCGGCCAGGCCGTCTGCGACGACCCCATCGACCAGCGGCACCAGGACATCCTGCCGTCGGCCGTCTGGGGCGACGGCGACCCCGAGGGCGTGCGGCAGCGCGCGGCCGAGCGGATGGCCGACACGGCCCGCGCCGCGGCACGGCTCGGCGTCGACACCGTCATCGGCTTCACGGGGTCGGCGATCTGGAAGTACGTCGCGATGTTCCCGCCCGTGGGTGACGACGTCATCCAGGCGGGCTATGCCGACTTCGCCCGCCGCTGGAACCCGATCCTCGACGTCTTCGACGAGGTGGGCGTGAGGTTCGCCCACGAGGTGCACCCGAGCGAGATCGCCTACGACTACTGGAGCACCGTCGCGACGCTCGAGGCGATCGGGCACCGCGAGGCGTTCGGCCTCAACTGGGACCCGAGCCACATGGTGTGGCAGGACCTCGACCCGGCCGGCTTCATCTGGGACTTCAAGGACCGGATCTACCACGTCGACTGCAAGGACACCCGCAAGCGGATCGGCAACGGCCGCAACGGTCGTCTCGGCTCGCACCTGCCGTGGGGCGACCCGCGCCGCGGCTGGGACTTCGTGTCGACGGGTCACGGCGACGTGCCGTGGGAGGACTGCTTCCGCACGCTCAACGCGATCGGCTACGACGGCCCGATCTCGATCGAGTGGGAGGACGCCGGCATGGACCGTCTCGTCGGTGCGCCCGGGGCACTCGAGTACGTCCGGGGCCTCAACTTCGAGCGCCCGGCCGCCTCCTTCGACGCGGCCTTCAGCAGCTCGAAGGACTGACGCCCGCGGCCCCGGCGGGTCTACCGTCGGGGCATGGGACTCGTCCAGATCGCCCAGCACGCCGACGACCTCGGCCGGGCCACCGCCTTCTACCGCGACCTGCTCGGGTCCGAGCCGCTCGCGACGTTCGACCCTCCGGGGCTCGTCTTCTTCGACGTCGGCGGCGTGCGACTGCTCCTCGACCAGGGCGCGCCGAGCGCCCTGCACTACCTGCGGGTCGACGACATCGACGCCACGGTCGAGCGTCTGCGAGCGGCCGGCGTCGAGGTGCGCGCCGAGCCGCACGTCATCTTCGGCCACGACGACGACACCCTGGGGCCGGCCGGCACCGACGAGTGGATGGCGTTCGTCGTCGACTCCGAGGGCAACCTCGTCGGACTCGTCGAGCAGCGACCGCGCGGCTGACCGACGCGTGACCGGGCGATCTGTCGATTCCGGGTGACCCCTTTCGTGTAGGTGGTGCAGGGTGCACACCGGGTGCACCACCGACCAGCCGGCAGCGCCGGCAGGAGGAGATCATCGTGAAGACCTACCTCATCAGCCTCTTCTCGCCCGACGGGCCGCCGCCGGAGGACCTCGACCTCACGACGGTCATGGCCGACCTCGAGGTCGTCAACGCCGACATCCGCGCGGCCGGGGGTTGGGTGTTCGCCGGCGGCCTCGCCGACCAGGCCAGCGCCACGACGATCCGCCGACCGCGCGACGGGGTGGCCGACGCCGTCCTCACCGACGGGCCGTTCGCCGAGGCGAAGGAGCACCTGGGCGGCCTGACGATCCTGCGCTCCGACGACTACGACGTCGTCCTCGGCTGGGCCGAGCGGATCGCCGGAGCCACGGGCCTGCCCGTCGAGGTCCGCCCGTTCCAGGGCGACGGCGACCCCGGCCAGGCGCCGACCGACCAGTGACGGCGCGCACGTCATGACGGTCTCGGGCGCGGACATCGCGCGGGTCTTCCGCGCCGAGCACGGCCGCGCGGTGTCCGTGCTCATCCGCGCACTCGGTGACATCGACCTCGCCGAGGACGCCGTCCAGGACGCATTCACCGTGGCCGTGGAGCGCTGGCCCCGCGACGGTATGCCGCCGAGTCCCGCCGGCTGGATCATCACGACCGCGCGGCGCCGGGCCATCGACCGGCTGCGCCGGGAGGCGACGCGGGAGGCCCGCCACACGGAGGCGCTCGCCCTGCACGCGCCGGACGACGGCTCTGGACTCCCGGAGGAGGGACCCGTGAGAGACGAACGACTGCGCCTGGTCTTCACCTGCTGCCACCCCGCCCTCTCGCGTGAGGCCCAGATCGCGCTGACGCTCAGGCTGCTGGGCGGCCTGACGACACCCGAGATCGCGCACGCCTTCCTCGTGCCGGAGTCGACGATGGCCCAGCGGATCGTCCGGGCCAAGAGCAAGATCCGCTCGGCCGGCATCCCCTACCGGGTGCCGCGCGACGAGGACCTGCCCGCCCGGCTCGCCTCGGTCCTCGCCGTGCTCTACCTCGTCTTCACCGAGGGTCACACGGCCACCGCCGGCGCCGACCTCGGCCGACCGGACCTCGCCGCCGAGGCGATCCGGCTGGCCCGGGTGCTCGTCGAGCTGATGCCGGACGAGCCGGAGGCCGCCGGCCTGCTGGCCCTCATGCTGCTGACCGAGGCCCGGCGCCCGGCGCGCACGGACGCCGCGGGCGAGCTCGTCGTCCTGGCGGAGCAGGACCGCTCCCTCTGGGACCGCGCGCTCGTCGACGAGGGCCAGGTGCTGGTGCACCGGTGCCTGCGGCGCGGCGCCCCCGGCCCGTACCAGCTCCAGGCCGCGATCAACGCCGTGCACACGGATGCCCGCACCGCGTCGGAGACCGACTGGTCCCAGGTCGTCGCGCTCTACGACCACCTGCTGCGCCTCGCGCCGACCGACGTCGTGCGGCTCAACCGGGCCGTCGCCGTCGCCGAGCTCGACGGTCCACAGGCCGCGCTCGCCCTCCTCGACCGTCTGGACCTCGACGGCTACGTCGCCCTCCACGTCGTGCGGGCCGAGCTGCTCGGTCGTCTCGCGCGGTGGCCGGAGTCGGCCGCCGAGTGGGACCGGGCCGCCGGGCTCAGCGACAACGGGCCCGAGTCGCGCCACCTGCTGGCCCGTGCCGCCAGAGCTGCCGGAGCTGCGGCGCGGACAGGTGACCGGCGGTAACCTGCGGTCATGACGACCCCGCCGTCCACCGCTCCGACCGACATCGCGTCCCCGTGGGGAGGGGTCGGCCGCACCATCGACCTCGACGGCCCCGTCCACTGGGTCGACTTCGGCGGCCCCGACGCGGATCCGGAGGTGCCCGAGGCGCCGCCGGTCGTCCTCGTCCACGGTCTGGGCGGTTCGCACCTCAACTGGGTCGGCATCGCCCCGGCGCTCGCCGCCCGTCGCCGGGTCGTCGCGATCGACCTGCCGGGCTTCGGGCTGAGCCCGGCCCTCGGTCGTGCGACGAGCGTCAACCACAACGCGGCCCTGCTCAGCCGCTTCGTCCACGAGGTGCTCGGCCGCCCCGTCGTCCTCGTCGGCAACTCGATGGGCGGCATGGTGAGCCTGCTGCTCGCCGACCGTCGCCCCGAGCAGGTCGTGGGTCTCGCGCTCGTCGACCCCGCGCTGCCCAACCCCGGTGCGCGGCCCGACCCCCAGGTCGCCGCCACCTTCGCGATGTACGCCGTGCCGCGCGTCGGCGAGCTCGTGCTCACCCGCTACAACAAGAGCGTCTCGGACCGGCAGCGCGTGCTCGGCACTGTGGCACTGTGCTTCGCCGACCCGTCACGTGCCGACGACGACGTCGTCGAGGCCGGGATCGAGCTCGCCGCCTGGCGCCGGTCGCTCCCGGACCCCGAGGGCGAGTTCCTCGGTGCCGCGCGGTCGCTGCTGCGCGTGCTCCGCGGGCGCCGCGAGTACGACCGGATCATGCGTGACCTCGACCGCCCGGTGCTGCTCATCCACGGCACCAGCGACCGCCTCGTGCCCGTCTCGGCCGCCCACCGCGCCGCGCGGCTCAATCCGGCCTGGCGCACGGCCTGGCTCGACGGGATGGGCCACACGCCTCAGCTCGAGGCGCCCGATGACGTGCTCGGGCACCTCGAGCCCTGGCTCGACTCCCTCGTCTGAAGGGACCCGCCGGCGTCAGGCGACGCCGTGGGTGACGCGTGAGGCCAGCTCGGTGCCCCACTCGCGGGCGCGGTCGAGCTCGCCCGCCTCGATGGGTCCGGGGGTGCCCTGGACCCAGAAGGTCTCGCCGCGCTCGGCGCGACCGAATCCGTGGTGCCGCAAGGACTTCGCCGCGGCGCTCGCGGCCGACCCCGGCAGCATCTTGACGTGCACGCGCGTGTCGAAGGTGACGACGGGGAGCTCGGGCCGCGGTGTCACGGACTCGATCCACTCGCGGACGCCCTCGTGTGCGGCGGTGCCGCCCTTCGTCGTCGCGTCCTCGCGCGTCTTCGGGCGGGTCATGCCGAGGGCGTGCGTGGGTCCGCCGACGAGCAGCAGGTCGACGTCGTCGGGGATGACGGTCGGGGCGTCGTCGACGTGGACGAGCCGGACGTCACCGTCCTCGACCGGTCTGCCACGGCGCAGCCCGTCGGCGATGGCCGAGGCGATCTCGCGGGTGTTGCCGAACATGGACTCGTGGACGATGAGGACGTTCATCATGGATCCCTTCCGCCATCCACGCTACGCGCGGCGTGCGTGGGCGCGTCCGAATCGTGACGCACGAGACGTGGCGCGACACAATGGGATTCGCGGCCTCCACCGGGTCGCCAGCCGACGACGAGGAGAGTCACCGTGGACGCCAAGGACTGGGACGAGCGGTATGCCGCCCACGACCTCGTGTGGTCAGCCGAGCCGAACCGCTTCGTCGCCGAGATCATCGGCCCGCTGACGCCGGGTCACGCGGTCGACCTCGCCGCGGGCGAGGGGCGCAACGCGATCTGGATGGTCGAGCAGGGCTGGGTGGTCACGGCGTCGGACTACTCGCCGGTGGCCGTGGAGCGGATGCGGTCGCTCGCGGCCGACCGTCTCGGCGACGACCTGGGCCGGCTGACCGCGGTCGTCGCCGACGCGACGCTGTCGACGCCCGGCGGCCCGGCCGCCTACGACCTCGCGTTGCTCTGCTACCTCCAGCTGCCGGCCGAGCAGTGGCGGCAGGCGCTGCGCTCGGCCGTCGAGGCGGTGCGCCCGGGCGGCCTGGTCGTCGTCGTCGGCCACGCCGGTCGCAACCTCGCCGAGGGCTGGGGCGGCCCGAGCGACCGCGCCGTGCTCTACGACCCCGAGGAGGTGCTCGACCGGGCCGAGGGGCTTCCGGTCGCGGCCCTGCAGTCGGGCATCCGGGAGCGTCCGGTCGCGACCGACGACGGTGAGCGCGTCGCGCTCGACACCGTGGTCGTGCTGCACCGCGAGGGCTGAGCGCCCTGCCCTAGCGCTTGCCGTACTTCTGGTGGACGGCCTGGCGGCTGACGCCGAGCTGCTCGGCGATCTCGGCCCAGGCCAGGCCCTGGTTGCGGGCGCGCCGGACCACGGCGGCCTCGGTGCGGTCGGCGGTGCGCCGCAGCTCGCGCGCCGCGGCGAGGGCGGCGCGCGGGTCGTCGTCACCGGTGGCCCGAGCCAGCTGGAGCATGTCGTCGACCTCCTTCGTCATCGCGGTCACCTCCCGTGCCGTGTCAACTTCTGTTGACAGCGTAGGTCGCGTGGCCGGGTCCGTCAACCAATGTTGACGGGGGGCCGCCTGCGCAGGAGTGGCCCGACCGGTGCGCGCCCAGCAGGATGGCGGCATGGCACTCGAGCTCTCGCACACGACCGTCAACGCCCTCGACGCGCACGCGCAGTCCGTGTGGTGGGCCGACCTCCTCGGCTACCACGAGGACCCCGCCGACCCCAATGAGCCGGGGCACGAGGAGTGCATGATCTTCTCGCCCGACGAGTCGCACCGGCTGCTCTTCATCGAGGTGGAGGACGCCAAGCAGGTGCGCAACCGCGTCCACCTCGACCTGCGCCCCACCGACCGACCGCGGGACGAGGAGGTCGAGCGCGTCACGGGGCTGGGGGCGGCCGTCGTGCAGGACTGTCGCACGGACGACGGTCGTGGCTGGGTCGTCATGGCCGACCCGGAGGGCAACGAGTTCTGCATCCTGCGCAGCGACGACGAGCGGCGCGCGGCCGGGGACCTCTGAGCATGACCGTCACCCGCTCGATCCTGCTCTTCGTGCTCGCCGCCTTCGCCGAGATCGGCGGGGCCTGGCTCATCTGGCAGGGGGTGCGGGAGCATCGGGGCTGGATCTGGGCCGGCGCGGGAGTCGTCGCTCTCGGCCTCTACGGCTTCGTCGCCACGCTCCAGCCCGACGCGAACTTCGGGCGCATCCTCGCCGCCTACGGTGGTGTCTTCGTCGTCGGCTCGCTCGTGTGGGGCATGGTCGCCGACGGCTTCCGACCCGACCGGTGGGACGTCGCCGGCGCCCTCGTGTGCCTCGTCGGCGTCGCACTCATCATGTACGCACCCCGTTCGGGCTGAGCGGTGCCTCTCGGACGCTCGTGACGGCATACGGCCGGGGGTATCATGGGGCGTTCCCGCAACGACCCCAGGAGGATGCCGTGGAGCTCGACCTCGACGAGATGCAGTCGGTCATCCGTCGCCTCAACCGCGCCCGCGGCCAGATCGGCGGCATCGTCAAGATGATCGAGGAGGGGCGCGACTGCAAGGACATCGTCACCCAGCTCGCCGCCGTCTCCAAGGCGCTCGACCGGGCCGGCTTCGCCGTCATCGCCACCGGCCTGCGCGAGTGCATCACCAACCCGGACGGCGAGACGATGGACGTCGCCCAGATGGAGAAGCTCTTCCTCTCCCTGGCCTGAGGTCAGTGGGCCAGCACCGGGTGGCGGAGGCCCGTGCCGGCGAGCCAGGTGCGGTAGCCGCCGTCGAGGTTGCGCACCTCGCGACCGGCGTGCGCGAGCACCCGGGCGGCGGTGTGGCCGCGCTGGCCGACCGCGCAGTGCACGACGACCGGGCCGGGCGGGATCTCGTCGAGGCGTCCGCGGAGCTCGTCGACCGGGATGAGGACCGCGCCCGGGATGGCCCCGGACTCGTGCTCCTCGTGGGTGCGCACGTCGACGAGGACCGCGCCGTCCGCCACGGCGTCCGCCAGCTCGTGCCACTGGACCGAGCGGCTGACGCCCGTGCGGAGGTTGTCGGCGACGTAGCCGAGCATGTTGACGGGGTCCTTGGCCGAGGCGAACGCAGGGGCGTAGGCCAGCTCGAGGTCGGCGAGGGCTGACGCCGTCAGACCGCCGGTCATGGCGGTCGCGATGACGTCGATGCGCTTGTCGACGCCCTCGCGGCCGACGCCCTGCGCGCCGAGGATCGCGTCGGTGTCGCGGTCGACGAGGAGCTTGAGGCTCATCCCCTCGGCGCCGGGGTAGTACGTCGCGTGCGACGCCGGGTGCGTGTGGACGACGCGGTGCGGGCGCCCGGCGGCGACGAGGCGCTTCTCGCTCCAGCCGGTCGTCGCGACCTGCAGGCCGAAGACGCCGACGATCGCGGTGCCGAGCACGGGCCGGTCGTGGGCCGGGAGGCCGGCCATGACGTCGGCAGCCATGCGGCCCTGTCGGTTCGCAGTGTTGGCGAGCGGCACGAGGACCTGCTCCCCGTCGAGGGCGTCGCGCTTCTCGACGGCATCACCGACGGCGAGGATCCGCGGGTCGCTCGTGCGGAACCTGCTGTCGACGAGGATGCCGCCGAGGCGGCCCGTCTCGAGTCCGGCGTCGTCGGCCAGGCGCGTGTCGGGCCGGACGCCGACGGCCGAGACGACGAGGTCGGCGGGGACGTGCTCGCCGGTCGCGAGCGTCACCGTGTCGGGTCCGACGGCCGTGACGGATGCACCGAGCCGCAGGACCACGCCGGAGGCGCGGAGGTGGTCGTGGACGGGGGCGACCATCTCGGGGTCGAGTGGCGTCATGACCTGGTCGGCGGCTTCGACGACCGTGACGGCGATGCCGCGGCGGGTGAGGTTCTCGGCGAGCTCCAGCCCGATGAATCCGCCGCCGATGATCGCGGCGGTGCGGGCCGGAGTGCTGGCCGCGACGAGGGCGTCGGTGTCCTCGATGTCGCGCAGCGAGAGGGCGCGCTCGATGCCCGGGATCGGCGGCCGGACCGGCCGTGCGCCGGGGGAGAGGAGCACGTGGTCGTAGGGCAGCTCGGACACGGTGTCGGTGGCGAGCTCGCGCACGACGACGACCCGGCGCTCGCGGTCGATCTGCACGGCCTCGGTGCCGACGCGTACGTCGAGCCCGAAGCGGCGCCCGAGGGACGCCGGCGTCTGGAGCAGCAGGGACCCGCGGTCCTCGATGACGCCGCCGACGTGGTACGGCAGGCCGCAGTTGGCGAAGGACACGTGCCCGCTGCGCTCGACGACGGTGATGTGGGCGTCCTCGTCGAGCCGGCGCAGGCGCGTGGCGGCACTCATGCCGCCCGCGACGCCGCCGATGATGATGTGTTCCATGCCCCTGATAATACCCCAGGGGGTATCCGATCTCGAATCGTGGCCTGCTGGACTCTGGACGAACCGGGCACTGCGGCGCGACCATGGAGGGCACGGAGGTCGCGCCATGAACGTCCAGCCGAATGCCGCCATCCCGCCCCTCGCCCCGGCGGGCCAGCTCGATGCGCAGGGTTTCGATCGTGGTCGGGTCGAGACCGCCGCCGACCTCGCCGTCCATCTCGAACGAGTGCGGCGACACCGGTCCGAGCTGCGTGACTCCGTCGCCGCCGTCGACCTCGCGCTCGAGGCGCCGATCGCCCGCGGCGGGATGTGGCGCGAGCGGGTGCGGGCGGCCCTCGCCGAGCTGGCGCACGACTTCGACGACCACGTCGCGCTGACCGAGAGCCCGGGCGGCATCTACGACCGGGCCCGGCGCAGCGCGCCGCGGCTCTCGGTCCGCGTCGAGCGGCTGCTCGAGGAGCACCGCGACCTGCGCGAGGCCCTGCACGGCTACCTCGCGGTGCTCGAGCACGGCGGCACGATGGCCGACCTGCCCGTCTTCCGGGAGGAGCTGACGGTCCTCGTCGGCCGGCTCGTGCGCCACCGCCAGAAGGGCGGCGACCTCGTCTACGAGGCCTACGACGTCGACCTCGGTGGTTCGGGCTAGGGCTGTCGGTCAGGCGCTGGGCTCGAACCGCGGCCGCAGCGTGAAGCCCGACACCCCCTCCGTGCTCGTGCGCGAGGCCAGCACCTGGTGCAGCTGGATCTCGTTGCGTTCGAAGGCCAGCCGCGACCCCGCGAGGTAGAGGCCCCAGACCCGAGCGGTGCCGAGACCGGCGATCTCGACGCAGTCCTCCCAGCTCTTGGCGAGGTTGGCGTTCCACGCCGCGCACGTGCGGGCGTAGTGCTCGCGGAGGTTCTCGTGGTGGCGCACCTCGAAGCCCTCGTCCTCCATGACCCGCACGATGTCGCCGCTGCCGGTCAGTTCGCCGTCGGGGAAGACGTAGCGGTTGATGAAGCCGCGGGGCGGCAGTCCCGGGTGCTGGTTGTCGGGGCGGGTGATGCAGTGGTTGAGCAGGCGGCCCTCGTCCCGCAGCCGCTCGCGCAGGAAGCGGAAGTAGGCGGGGTAGTTGCCGACCCCGATGTGCTCGGTCAGCCCGATCGAGCTGATCGCGTCGAAGCCGCGCTCGGAGACGTCCCGGTAGTCGCCGTGCCGGACCTCGGCCCGATCGGCCAGGCCCTCGGCCTCGATCGCGGCCTGCGCCCACGTCGCCTGCTCGCGCGAGAGCGTCACCCCGAGCGCCGTGACGCCGTAGTGCCGCACCGCGTGGCGCACCATGCCGCCCCAGCCGCACCCGACGTCGAGCAGGCGCATGCCCGGCCGCAGGCCGAGCTTCCGGGCGACGAGGTCGTACTTGTACGCCTGGGCGTCCTCGAGCGAGGCCTCGTCGGTGGGGAAGCACGCGCAGGTGTAGGTCATCGAGGGGCCGAGGACCTTCTCATAGAAGGCGTTCGACACGTCGTAGTGGTGGCTGATGGCTTCGGCGTCGCGTGTCCGGGCGTGCCGCAACCCGTGTGCCAGCCGACGCAGCTGCCCCGGCGTCTCCTCCGGCGGCAGGGTCGGGGCGTGCGGCCGGTGGTGGGCGACGAAGCGCGCCAGCTCCGTCGCCTCGTGCCGCGAGGGGCGGCGCGGGGTGAGCCCGTCGCCGACGACGCGCAGCACGTCGTAGGGGTCGGCCTCGTCGATCCCGTCGATGACGAGGTCACCGAGCAGGTACGCGCGGGCGAGGCCGAGCTCGCCGGGCGCGGTCAGGAGGTGGTTGAGCGCGTCGGGGTTGGTCAGGCGCAGCACGAGCCCGTCGGGGCTGCCGCCCTCCGAGCCGTCCCACGCGACGACCCGCACCGGGGCCCCGGGGCCGAACACCTGGTCGAATGCCTGTCCCACTGTCAAGGTCATCGAGCCTGCACCGCCTTCTCGTAGAGCGTCGGGAACCGTCCCCCCGGGTCGTACCTGCGCTTGACGGGGGCGTATGCCGTGCCGCCGTAGAGGGCGGCGAAGGTCCCCTCGTCGTAGTACGCGTCGGAGTAGAGCGACTTGTGGCCGCCGAGCCGGGTCACCTCGGCCTCGATGCGGCGGTTGACGTCGCCGTCGGCCGCGCCCGGCTCGATGGCGACCGTCGACCAGAAGCCGACGTTGACGTAGCGCTCGTCCCGGCGCATCGGGTAGAGCGGCCACGGCGTCTCGTCGGGGGCCGTGCCCGGAGCAGGGCGCAGCTGGATCGGGCACAGCCAGACCGGTTCGATCGGCACCTCGCGCAGGAACCAGTCGACGAACTCGGCCGTGCGCGCGAGCGGGATCTCGACGTCCTGCACGACGCGCTCGCGGTCGGGCAGTCCGCGCAGCCGGTCGAGCCGGCCCATGACGCGGTGCCGGTTCTCGAAGGCGACGATCCGCCAGTAGACGTCGCTGCGCAGCAGGTGCCGCGGCCAGAGCCGGCGGATCGCCGGGACCTGGGCGCCGAAGGCCCGGCTGCACCAGAACCAGTCGGTGTCCCAGCGCCAGAGGTAGTCGTGGGCGGTCAGCACGTCGGTGCGCCGCTGCTGGATCGAGCGGTAGAAGACGTGCTCGCCCGTGTAGTCGCTCGGCCGGGCCTGGCCCTCGAGGTGGTCGGTCCAGCGTCCGAGGCAGAGGTAGGCCTCGGTGGCGCCGAAGACGACGCCGTCGACGAAGTCGACCCGGTCGCCGTCCCACGTCTGGGACGACAGCACGACGTCGACCGCGTCGGTGAGTGCGCGCACCGAGTCGAACCGCACGTGCCGCAGGGCGACGTACGGCCGGGCGGGCTCGAGCTCGATGACGAGGTCGAGCGCGTAGCCGAGCGAGCCGTAGGAGTTGGGGAAGGTGTGGAAGAGGTCGGCGTGGTCGCCGTCGGGCGTCGCCGTCACGACCGCGCCGTCCCCGGTGAGGATCCGCATCGCGTGCACCGACTCGTGCGGCAGGCCGTTGCGGAACGACGCCGCCTCGATGCCGAGACCCGTGACGGCCCCGCCGATCGTGATGGTGCGCAGCTGCGGCACGACGAGTGGCACGAAGCCGTGTGGCAGGAGCTCGTCGACGAGCTGCTCGTACGTCGTCAGACCCCCGACGAGCGCGGTCGCCGGACCGCCGTCGACGCCGGGGCGGACCTCGACGACGCCGGTCATGGCCGAGAGGTCCAGCCCGGGGGAGTCGGTGGCGCTGCGGTCGCGGAAGAGGTTGGACGTGCGCTTCGCGAGCCGGACGGGCCGGTCGGGCGGCAGGGCGGCATACGCCCTCCCCACCTGTTCGAGTGCACGCTCGTGCTCGCGGACCCGCTGGAGGGGGTCGTGCCGATCCGCAGGAGACGTGACCTGAGGGGTTGCCACCATGTCAGTCAAACAGATCCGGATCGGGTGCGCTCGGGATGCGCGACTACTCGCGAGCGAGCATCGCGGCGCCGAGCCCGACCATCATGACCCCGCCGGTGGCGCCGAGCGTGTCGAGCCGGGCGGGCTTGCGGGCGAACCACTCCCGGGCCCGCACGGCGAGCAGCGCCCACATGCTGTCGCTGCAGATGGCCATGAGACCGAAGACCCCGCCGAGCACGGCCATCTGGACGCCCACGTGGCCCGCGCCGGTGTTGACGAACTGCGGGAGGAAGGCGACGAAGAAGAGGATCGTCTTCGGGTTGGTGAGGCCGACGACGGCACCGATGCGCAGCGCGTGTCCGCGCTTCGCCGACACGTGCGCCTCCATGGCCTCCCGGGCGTCGTGGCGGTGGCGGATGGCCTGGACGCCGAGGTAGATGACGTAGGCGGCGCCCGCGACCTTGATGACGGTGTACGCGGTGATGCTCGCGGCGACGACCGCGCCGAGGCCGACGGCGACGAAGACGGCCTGCGCCGTGACGCCGACGGCGTTGCCGACGACCGAGAGCAGCGCCTCGCGCCGCCCGACGGTCAGGGCGCGACCGATGGTGAAGAGCAGGCTGGGGCCCGGGACCTGGATGAAGAGGATCGACGCGACGAGGAACGCGACCCACTGGCTCGATGACGGCACCGGACCAGTGTGCTCCCGGCGGCCGACAAAGGGCAGGCGGTTTTCGAGGCTCGGACACTAGCGTCGGGGGGATGACGACACCTGCTCGGACCGAGCGCACCGACCCGCCCCTCGCGGCCGACGAGGCCACCACCCTCGTGGCCTTCCTCGACTACCACCGCGACACCCTCCGTCTGAAGACCGAGGGCCTCACGGCCGAGCAGCTCGCCCAGCCCCTCGCGCCGTCGACCCTGACGCTCGGGGCCCTGCTCAAGCACGTCGCGCTCAACGAGGCGAGCTGGTTCGGCGAGGTGCTGCACGGACGTCCGATGCCCGAGCCGTGGGCGAGCGCGGACTGGGACGCCGACCGCGACTGGGAGATGACGTCGGCGCGCGACGACAGCCCCGAGGAGCTGCGCCGGATCATGGACGAGTCGGTCGAGCAGGCCCGGCGCGACATCGACGCGGCGCTCGCCGCGGGTGGGCTCGAGTTCCGCTCGGCGACGCTGTCGCGCAAGGAGAACCAGACGTTCAGCCTCCGCTGGATCCTGCTGCACATGATCGAGGAGTACGCCCGCCACAACGGCCACGCGGACTTCCTCCGCGAGGCGGTCGACGGCGTCACCGGGGAGTGACGGCCCGCCGGAGGCAGAAGCGACGGAGCGGCTCCGCCGGCATGACCTCGGCGAGGTCGCGGTAGCGCTGCGCCGCGTGCTCGCGTCGCCCCGTGCGCCACTCGAGGTCGGCGAGGGCGAGGCTCGCGTCGCGGCTGGCGTAGGCCGGTGAGCCGGCCTCGATCGCGGCCAGCTCGGCCTCCACCTCGGCGACGGACCCACCGGGGTCGGCGGCGAGGATGCCCTGGGCCGTGGCGACGAGTCGAGCGACCCGGACGGAAGGGGAGGGCCACCGGTGCTCGAGCGCGCCGTAGAGCTGGACGATGCGCCTCCAGTCGGTGCGCTCGAACGACGGCGCGCTCGAGTGCAGTCCGGCGATCGCCGCCTCGATGGCGAAGCGACCGTCTCCTGCCGCGGCGACCGTCGCGTCGGCGAGCCCGGCCCGGAGCAGGGCGCCGTCCCACCGGCTGCGGTCGACCTCGTCGAGCGCGAGCCCTGTCCCGGTGTCGTCGACGCGGCCGGGCCGACGGGCCAGGCCGAGCCGGATGACGGCTCGCAGCCCGCGCACCTCGGTGTCGTCGGGGTAGGCCGCGACGAGGGCGTCGGCGATGGACAGCGCCTGGCGCCCGGTGTCGGCCAAGGCATCGGCAGGGTCGAGGACCGTCCGGTGCGCGACCGTGAACATGCCTGAGACGCAGGCGATGACGACAGGGAGCCGCCGACCGCGCTCGGTGGCGTCCGGCACGTGGAAGGTGCCCCGGGCTTCGGCGAGGGCCCGCTTGGCGCGCGTGAGCCGGGCTGCGGCCGCGGTGTCCTGGACGCCGAGGTGGCCCGCGATCTCCGGGATCGTCAGGCCGCACACGACGCGCAGGGCCAGGACCATGCGGGACGCGGGCGAGATGGCCTCGTCGCACGCGACGAAGAGCAGGGCGAGGCGGTCGTCGAGCCCCTCGCGTCCGTGCAGGGACAGGTCGTCGGCATCCATGGCGGCGTGGTCCGCCTCGGGACGGGCGAGCTCGGGGGCGAGCCGGCGCAGCGTCGTCCGCCGTCGGGCGTCGTCGAGCCAGGCGCGCCGGGCCACCGAGGTGCACCACGCGGCATACGACTCGATCGGCGCCCCGCCGGCGCGCTCGTGCGCGGCGGCTCGTGCGACGGCCTCGGCGGCATACTCCTCGGCGTCGTCGAGGCTCCCGGTGAAGGAGGCGAGGGCGCGCACGATGCGCGGCCACGCCTCCTCGAACTCACCCGTCCCGAGCGGCACTCACATCCCCGTCGGGAAGACCTTGCGCCACTCGATCCGACTGGTGGTCGGCACGAGGGCGGCGATCCGGCGGGCCGTGTCCTCGTCGTCGGTCTCGACGAGGTAGAAGCCCGTGATGACCTCCGAGGTGTCCGTGAAGGGCCCGTCGGTGTAGACCGCGTCCTCGACGGCGCGGTTTCCGGAGCCGGGAGTCACCGTGCCGCCGTAGCGGGAGTTCTGCAGGGCGGCGCCACCCATGATGCGGGCCCCGAGGTCGGCGACGGCCTGCTGGAAGGCCTTGTGCTCGGGGAACGACGCGTCCATGTCGGACGCCGCAGCGGCGCTGGGGTCCTTGCCGGCGGGGCCGGCGTCGGTCGTGGGCTCGCCGCCGAGGTAGGCGTCGGAGTCCCAGTCGCCCTCGTGGATCAGGTAGACGTATGTGTCGGCCATGGCCGGCTCCTTCTCGAACAGGCGCGCAGCCGTGAGATCTGCGCGGGTGGCGACTCTCGCCACATCATCCTGACGAACTCGCCGGATGGGAATCGACACGCGGTCCCGAGAATCTCGGGCCGGTTCGGTCAGCTCCCCCCGAGACGCTCGAGGCGGCCCTCGAGCGAGGCCCGGCGGTGGGCGTTGCCCTCGAGGTCGAGGTAGCGCGTGCCGAAGGTCGCGAGCAGCGCGTCGTCGAGTCGGCGCACCGCGCCGGGCGGGTACTTGTAGCCCATCCGCTCGATGAGGGCGGTGCCGTCGACGGGCGCGATGACCTCGGCAAGGGCGTCGACCGACGTGATGCCGAGCTCGAGCAGCAGGCCCGACACCCACGTGTAGTGGTCGGTGCGCGACCAGCCGGCGTCGGCGTACTTCGCGGCGAGGAACTTCGCGAGGTCCTGCGTGCTGATGCGGGAGTCCTGCGCGACCGCGTCGGGCGGACTCGCCGGCAGGGCCATCTGGAGCCGGTCGCGGATGGCCGAGAACTCGCGGTCGGCGAGCTCGATGAGCCCGGCGGCCAGGGTGAAGCGGCGGTCGAGGTCGTGCGCGTGCTCCTCGGGGACGGTGCCCTTGTAGCGGATGTCGTGCTCGAACTCGGCCCACGCGTGCTGGAGCACCGTCCGGATCTGCACGGACGCGCTGCGTCGGCGGAGCGCCTCGTAGGCCGTCGGGACGGTGCGGCTCGCGTCGACGGCCACGAGCAGGTGCCGGCTCGCGTAGCCGAAGCGTCCCGATCGTGCGGTCTCGAGGCCCATGTCGCGGTCGTCGAGGACGGCGAGCTCCTCGGCCAGCAGCTCGGCCACGGCGGCGACGTCGTCGTGGACGTAGGTGATGACGCGCACGCCGATCTGGTCGGTGATGTCGGCGAGCGGGTCGGGGAAGAGCAGCTCGCCGTCACGGCGTCGCTCGGCCTTGGCGGCGAAGGACGCCACGGACTTCGTGCGGCCGCTCACGCTGAGGTAGTTGATGCCCGCCTCGTCGAGGAGGCCGGTGACCATCTCGACGAAGAGCGCCGTCGCGGCCTCGACCTCGGGGCGGACCGCGGCGTACGCCTGCGCCACCTCGCTGGTCTCTGGGGGCTCGACGGGCTCGGTGGGCGGGGTGCTCGCCCCGTCGGTCGCGCCTGCTCCATCGCTGTCGGACATGCCGCCATCCTGCCGTGCTCGCAGGACCGGCGGCGACCGGTAGTCGTGGAACCACCAGAGGTCCTCGCGCTCCGAGGCGCCCCACCCGTGCCGCACACCCCACCACGTCGGCGCCTGCGTCCACACGGCCCCATGTGCCGGGAACGCGCGCCTGGCCGCGTCGACGAGCCCGACCGCGCCGTCGTCCTCCCAGTCGTGGCATCGCGGCCTCACGTCGTCACTCTGCGGACACGGGAACAGGTGAGTCAGGCCGACGCCGAAGCCGAGTGCGCGGTAGAGCGAGATCGCGGACTCGAGCGTGATGCTGTGGTGGCCGCTCTCGAGCCGGGAGATGCGGCTGTGCGGGACGTCGAGCCGCTCCGCGAGGGCGCGCTGGCTCAGCAGGTAGGTCCGGCGCACGTGCCGCAGCGCGTTGCCGAACGCATCGGGGCCGTGGCCGAGGGGGACGGTCATCGGTCCACGGTCCCCGCTCCGCACCCGCGCCGTCGGCGCTGAGCTCGGCACTGTGGACGAGCGGTCGCCCGGCCCGGAGGGTGTGGACGACCGCCACGGGGCCACCGGGCCGCAGTGCCGTCACGGACGCTGTGCCTTGGGTTGCCCGGTGACTCAGCCGCCGGCGGGGATCTCGCGCGCGCTGTGCGTTGGGTTGCCCGGTGACTCAACCGCCCGGCGCGGCCGTCTGAGTCACGTGATGACCCAATGCACAGGGGGCACCCACGGTGGCCGTGGAAGCGTCGACTCGGACCGGGCGGGGGAATGGCGTGGACGGGCGGGGCGGGCAGGTGCGAGCGTGTCGCCCATGCACCTCGAGACCGCCCGCCTCACCATCCGTCCCTGGTCGCACGACGAGGCCGAGCGGCTGCTCGACATCCAGAGCCGCATCGAGGTCGTGAAGTGGCTCGGCGACGGCGAGCCGGTCCTCATGAAGGACCTCGACGAGGCGCACGCCCGCATCGACCGCTACCTCGAGCGCAGCGAGGCGCCGCCGCTCGGCTTCTGGGCCGTCGAGGTCCGTGAGACCGAGGTCGTCGCCGGTTCCGTCATCCTGCTGACCCTGCCGGACGCCGACGACGGCGAGGTCGAGGTGGGCTGGCACCTGCACCCCGACTCGTGGGGCCACGGCTACGCGACGGAGGCGGCGACTGCGGTGATCCAACACGGTTTCGACGGCGGCTTGCCCGAGGTCTATGCCCTGACCCACACGACGAACGAGCCCTCGCAGGCCGTGTGCCGCCGCCTCGGCCTCGACGACCTCGGGATCATGGAGAAGTGGTACGCGGACGAGTCGCGCGTCTACCGCACCACCCCGGAGCGCTGGGCCAACCGCGCCTGAGTATGCCGTCCGGCCGGTTCAGCCGCCGACGTGCACCTGCGGACGACGGTCGGCGTCGGGCTCGGCCCGCCGGATGATCTCGTGCGTCAGGGGCGGGATGTCGCCCTCGCCGGCGAGCAGGAAGCGCAGCACGTTCTGCCCCGGCGCCTTCTCGCTCCACTCGAAGTAGATGTGGGGCGGCTTGCTGACGCGGTCGCGGACGTCGAGCAGGACCGCAGCGAGGACGTTGGGCACCGACGGGCCGGTCGCGCGCAGGATGTAGTGGCCGCCGACGACGGCGGACCCGACGTGCACGGTGGTCGCGAAGTCGCTCGCGTCGCTGATCTCCACCTCGAGGAAGATCGCGCCCTGCCGGGCGTTGAGGTGGTTGTGCATGCGGACGTCGAGGGACTTCGCGCGGTACTCGTCGCGGTCCCCGGCGTTGATCTTGTTGGCGATGAAACGCAGCGGCTGGGGGCCGAGCGCGGCGTCGTCGAGGATCGCCCGCGCGCTGTCGTCGTAGACGACCCGCTGCACGCGCAGCTCGGTCGAGCGCACGATGCGCGACCAGACGCTGATGACGACGATGAGGGCGATGAAGATCAGGGCGATGACGAGACCCTCGGGGCGCTGCTCGATCGTGATCGTGATCGTGTAGACGAAGATCGCGCTGACGACGGCGAAGAAGGCGGCTGCCGCGCGGTGGCCGCGCCGCAGCTCGGTGAGGAACACGGCGATCGCGGCTGACGTCATGAGCGCGAGCACGCCGGTGGCATACGCCCCCGCCTGCTCGTCGACGTTGGCCCCGAAGGCCAGCGTCACGACGGCGGCGATGAACGACAGGACGAGCACGAGCGGCCGCGTCGAGCGGGCCCAGTCCGGCGCCATGCCGTAGCGCGGCAGGTAGCGCGGGACGATGTTGAGCAGGCCCGCCATGGCTGAGGCGCCGGCGAACCACAGGATGCCGATCGTCGAGATGTCGTAGATCGTGCCGAAGCCCTCGCCGAGCAGGTCGTGGGCCAGGTAGGCGAGGGCGCGGCCGTTGGCAGGCCCTCCCGGCTGGAACGCCTCGGCCGGGATGAGCAGGGTCGTGACGAGCGAGGAGCCGATGAGCAGGACGCTCATGATGAGCGCGGCTGTCGTCAGCAGCTTGCGCGCGTTGCGGATGCGGCCCTCCGGCTTCTCCGGCGTGTCGGTCGGGTCGCCCTTGACGAGGGGCATGACGACGACGCCCGTCTCGAAGCCGGAGAGCCCGAGCGCCAGGGCCGGGAAGACGAGCAGGGACGCGCCGATGATCCCGAACGGGGCCGAGTGGGCCGAGGTCATCGCCGTGATCCAGTCGCTGAACGCCGTCGGGTGGTCGCCGATCTCGACGACGCCGCGCACGAGCACGACGAAGCTGAGGCCGAGGTAGGCCACGACGAGGACGACGGCGATCCCGATGGCCTCCTTGAAGCCCTTGAGGAAGATGCCGGCGAGGAAGACGAGCAGCGTCAGCGTCACACCGACCTGGTGGCCGGTCAGGGTGCTCTTGAGGTACGGGTTCTCGATGAGGTGGGCGCTCGCGTCCGCCGCCGACAGGGTGATCGTGATGATGAAGCCGGTCGCGACGAAGCCGATGAGGCACAGCACGAGGATCTTGCTCGGCCAGTAGGACAGCAGCCGCTCGAGCATCGAGAGACTGCCGTCGCCGTGCGGGCTCTCGGCCGCGACGCGGCGGTACATCGGGAGGGCACCGAAGAGCGTGATGAGCACGAGGACGAGCGTCGCGACGGGCGACAGCGCGCCGGCCGCGAGGGCCGCGATGCCGGGCTGGTAGCCCAGCGTCGAGAAGTAGTCGACACCCGTCAGGCACATGACGCGCCACCACGGCTGCACGTGCTGCTGCTCGGTCGCCTCGCGCTCGCGCTCGTAGTAGCCGCCCGGGTCGGCCTCCTCGGCGTCGAGGAACCACCGCATCAGGGGTGTGCGCTCCGCGCGCTGTGTGATCACGGCGGCGAAGTCTAGGGGTCGGCGCTGGGAGCGCCCTACCGGCGGCGCGACCGGGACTGGTAGGAGAGGGAGAGGACGACGAGCCCGAGGGCCCACAACGCATGGACGCCGTTGACGACGAGCAGGACGACGACGGACACGTGCGCGACGAGCGCGGTCCACCAGCCGCGGGTGCCGCGGGGCAGCAGGCGCAGGGCGGAGGCCGTGCCGAGCACGTAGACGAGCGTGAAGCAGCCCGTCGCGAGCAGCATGAGCGGGGTGAGGCCGAGGTCGAGCGCGACCGCGAGGACGAGCGAGAGCATCGAGCCGGCCGTGACGAGGGCGATGCTGCGGCGTGGGACCTGTCCGGCCTCGCCGCCCCGCGCCACCCATCGCGGCAGCGCCCCGTCGCGGGCCAGCGCCGCGCCCAGCCGCGAGCCGCCGGCGTAGTAGGCGTTCATCGCCCCGACCGTCAGCAGCACCGCCACGACGGCGGTCACGACGCGGGCCTGCTCGCCGAGGGCGATGGCCATGAGGTCCGAGAGCGGCGCCTGGCTGTGGCCCGTCGCCGGTCCCAGCACGAGGACGCTCGTCGTCGCGAGCCCGAGGTAGAGCACCCCGACGACCGCGACGGCGATCCCCGTCGCGCGCGGCACGTCGCGGCGCGGGTCGCGGTAGTCCCCGGCGAGCGAGGCGACGGCCTCCCACCCCGCGAAGCCCCAGACGAGCACGGCAGCCGCGGTGGCGACGGCGGCCCACCCGTTCGGGGCGAAGGGGGTCAGCGACGCCGTGCTCCCGTGCGGCAGGGCGACGGCCATCGTCGCGGTCATGAGCAGGGCGAGCACGGTCGCCAGGCCGAGCTGCACGCGGCCCGAGAAGCGCAGGCCGGCGAGGTTCATCAGTCCGGTGCCGAGGATGAGGGCCGCCGCGACGACGACGGTCGTCGTGCGTCCGCCGCCCACGACGTCGGCGACGTAGCCGCCGGCCATCATCGAGGCGGGTGGGGCCCCGACGGGCACGGCGAAGTAGAAGCACCAGCCGACCGCGCCCGCCGCGCGGTCCCCGAAGGCCCGACGGACGTACGTCGACACGCCACCGCCGTCCGGGTGCCGGGCGCCCAGTGCGGCGAACGTGCTCGCGAGCGGCACCGAGAGGAGCACGAGCGCCGCCCACGCGAGCAGCGAGGCGGGGCCGGCGACCTCGGCGGCGAGGGCGGGCAGCGTGATGACGCCGGTGCCGAGCACGGCGCCCACCGACAGGGCAGCCCCCTGTGCGACGGTGAGCGTGCCCCCGGTCGTGGAGTGGCCGGGGGTCGAGGTGGCCCCGGGGATGCGTGCGGTCGTCGCCATGGCTCCAGACTCCCGCCCAAGTGGACCGGTCAGAAGCGCCACTTCTTGCCAGACTGTTTGGGCCAATCCAGACTGGTGGCATGGACCTGCACCTCAGCCTCACCGGGTCGGGCGACCTCACCGCCCAGATCTACGCCCAGCTGCGCGCCGCGGTCCTCGACGGCCGCCTCAGCGGGGGCGACCGGGTGCCGGCCTCCCGTGACCTCGCGGCGAGCCTCAGCGTCTCGCGGGGCACGGTGACGGCGGCCTACGACCGGCTCCTCGCCGAGGAGCTGCTCGAGAGCCGTCGCGGGGCCGGGACCTTCGTCGCGACCGGGTGCGTGCCGCCCGCTCGGATGACCGGGCGACGGGCCCGGGCGGGAGCCGTCACCGCCACGTCGCTCTGGGCGACCGAGCCGGACGTGCGGCCTGCGTCCGGTCCGCGGGGCGCGCTCCACGACTTCTCCGTCGGGGTGCCCGACGACTCGCTCTTCCCCCTCGCGACGTGGCGACGTCTCGTCAGCGGCACGCTGCGCCGGGGCCGCCTGTCCGCCGGCACCTACGACGACCCCGGCGCAAACCGTGGCGGGAGCCGTCTCGAGGCCGAGATCGCGAGGTATGCCGGCGTGTCCCGGTCGGTCGTCGCGTCCGGTGCCGACGTGGTGACCACTGCGGGGGCGCAGCAGGCGCTCGACCTCGTCGCGCGGGTGCTCGTCGAGCCCGGCGACGTCGTGGCCGTCGAGGACCCGGGCTACAGCGCCGCGGCCCGCCTCTTCGCGACCCACCGCGCCGTCGTCCGAGGCGTCCCGGTCGACGGTGAGGGGATCGTCGTCGACGCCCTTCCGGACGCGGCCCGACTCGTCTACGTCACGCCGTCGCACCAGCACCCGACCGGGGTCGCGATGTCACGTGCCCGGCGGATCGCCCTGCTGGAGTGGGCCGTCCGGCACGGAGCGGTCATCGTCGAGGACGACTACGACAGCGAGTTCCGCTTCGCCGACCGGCCCCTCGAGCCGCTGCAGAGCCTCGACCGCGACGGGCGGGTCGTCTACGTCGGGTCGTTCTCCAAGTCGCTGCTCCCGGGGCTCCGCGTCGGCTACGCGATCGCCCCGGCGACGCTGACGCCCGCCCTGCGCGAGGCCAAGCGCGTCACCGTCTGGGACGGCGACGTCGTGACCCAGGGGGCGCTCGCGGACTTCCTCGCCGAGGGGCACCACGCTGCCCACGTCAAGCGCGCGACGAAGGTCTACCGCGCCCGGCGGGAGGCGCTGCTCGAGGTGCTCACGAGCCCCGACGGCCTCGGCGACTGGCTCGAGGTCGTCCCGTCGGCGGCGGGCCTGCACCTGTGCGCCCTGCTGCGCGACCCGGACCTCGACGACGTGGCGATCGCCGAGGCCGCCCTGGCCGTGGGGGTGTTCGTCGAGCCGCTGTCGGTGCGGCACCTCGAGCAGCCGGCCCGCCACGGGTTCGCCTTCGGGGTCGGCGGCATACCCCTGACGGGCATCGGCCCGGCGCTCACCGCGCTGCGTGGTGTCCTCAGCTCGAGCCGGCCGGGACGCCCCGTCGGCGGATGATCGCGAACTGCGTCGCGAGCGGGATGATCCCGAGGATCAGGACCATCGGCACGGCGAAGCCGAGGCGCAGGTTGTCCGAGCCGACGGCTCCGGTCAGCACGGCACCGAGCAGCGCTCCGACGTAGTTGAACTGGTTGAAGCGGGCGACGACCTGGTCGGTCTTGTCGATGCGCTCGCCGGCGGAGTCGGCGTCGCCGGCGGCAATGGCACCCGCCGCCGAGAAGCTGAGGGGCGCGATGGTCGCGACGGCGCCGCCGAGGATCGTGAAGCCGACGACGGCGACCACCCACGTCGGCGCGAAGACGATGACGGCGAGCGCCAGGGCGGCGACGACGCCGCTGATCCGGAGCAGCCACACGGCGCCGTGGCGGTCGACGAGACGGTCGCCGACGGTGCGGGCCAGGAGCGTCGCGACGAGGTAGGGGAGCGTGGCGAGCGCGGTGAGCCCCGTCGGGGCGTCGAGCGTGCCGTCGAGGTAGACCGGTCCCCACGTCGTCGCGGCCGTGTCGACCATGTAGAAGAGGACCATCGCGACGCCGAGGAGGGCGATCCGCCGCCACGGCACGTCGACGGTGGCGTCGGTCTCGGCGAGGCGGTCGCGACGGACGTACGGCGCGGCCAGCGCCGCGACGGGGAAGACGAGCAGCGGGAGCAGGGCCGGGCCGAGGTCGACGCCCGACGTCGCCAGCGTGACGAGCGTGCCGAGGATGCCGCCGGCGGTCCAGAAGGCGTGGAAGGAGGGCAGGATCGGTCGGCGGTAGAGGTGCTCGACGGTGACGGCCTGCATGTTCGACGACGCGTCGACGAGGCCGAGCGCGAGCCCGTAGGTCGCGAGCCCGACGACGAAGACCCCGAAGGCCGGTGCGACGAGCAGCACCGCGAAGCCGGCCGTGGCCACGACGAGCCCCACGCGGACGACCATGGCGCTCGACGAGCGTGCGGCGACGAGCTCGGCGACGACCGAGCCGACGCCCGCGAGGAGCACGACCATGAGGAGCAGGCCGCTGACGGCGAGCTCGTCGAGCGACCACTTCTCCTGGACCTGCGGCAGGCGCGTGGTGAGCGAGATGAAGAGCAGGCCCTGGACGAAGAAGGCGGTGCCGGCGGCGAGGCGTGCCCGCAGCAGGGAGGAGGACTCGGCCCGAAGTGTCACGGTGGGTCACACTGTCGGTCGCCAGACCCGCCGTCAAGACTCATGCCGTGGTTCCTCGAGTCAGCAGCAGGCGTCGCCTCGCCAGTTCGAGCGACCCTCGCGGACCGCCACGGCCGCGATGACGAGCGCCGCGACGGGGTCGAGCCACCACCAGCCGAGGAGGGCGTTGGCGAGGAGGCCGACGAGGAGCACGCCCGAGAGGTAGGTGCAGAGCAGCGTCTGGGTGCCGTCGGCGACGACCGCTCCGGACCCGAGCTCGCGGCCCGTGCGTCGCTGCCACCGCGAGAGCAGCGGCATGACCGCGAGCGACAGGGCGGCGAGCGCGATGCCGACGACCGAGGTGTCGGGCTGCTCGCGGGCCACGACGGCGCGCACCGACTCGACGGTGACGTAGGCGGCCAGGGCGAAGAAGGAGGCGGCGATGAGGCGGCGGGCCAGGTGCTCGCGCTCCTCCGGCACGGGGTGTCCGAACTGCCAGAGGATGACGAGCCCGCTCATCACCTCGACCGTCGAGTCGAGCCCGAAGCCGACGAGCGCGGTCGAGTCGGCCACGCGCCCGGAGGTGATGGCGACGACCGCCTCGGCGACGTTGTAGGCGACCGAGGCCGCGGCCAGCAGCCGGGCCCGGCGCACGAGCGCGGCCCGCCGTGACGGCGGCAGGAGCGAGAAGACGGGCCGGGACGGGGTGCTCACCAGTCGGCCCCTCGGCACTCGGACCGGTCGGTCGTCTCGACCTGGAGCGTCGCGTGGGCGACGTGGAAGCGGTCGCGCAGCATGGCGCTGGCGGCCTCGAGCACCTCGGGCGCCGCATCGGCACGGGTCGTCACGAGGTGCGCGGTCGCGACGTCCATGCCGGAGGTCAGCGTCCAGACGTGGAGGTCGTGGACCTCGGTGACGCCCGGCACCTCGCCGAGCGCGGCCAGCAGGTCGGTGGGCTCGAGGCCCGTCGGGGCGTGCTGGCCGAGCACGGCCACGACCTCGCGGCCGAGCCCGACGGCACGCACCGCCACGAAGACGGCGATGGCGAGCGCGACGGCGGTGTCCCACCACGCGCTCCCGGTCGCCCCGACGAGGATCGCAGCCGCGATGACGCCGACCGAGCCGACGGTGTCGGCGACGACCTCGAGGTAGGCGCCCCGGACGTTGAGGCTCTCCCCGGCGCCCCCGTGCAGCAGGAGGAGGGCGACGACGTTGACGAGGAGGCCGATCGCACCGACGACGAGCATGGTGCCCGAGGCGATCTCGGGGCTCGAGCCGATGCGCCCGAGCGCCTCGACGGCGATGTAGACGGAGACCCCGAGCATGAGCAGCACGGCGAGCCCCGACGCGAACACCTCGGCACGGTAGGAGCCGAAGGTGCGTCGACCGGTCGTGTCGGCGCGCGTCGCGATGCGCGTGGCGACGAGCGCGGCGCCAAGGGTCACGACGTCGGCGGCCATGTGGCCGGCGTCGGAGAGGAGGGCGAGGGAGCCGGACGCGAGACCGGCCGCGAGCTCGACGCAGAAGAAGGCCGCGACGAGGCCGAAGGCGACGGCGAGTCGCCACCGGTGGCGCCCCCCGGCGTGGACCGCGGCGGCGCCCTGGGCCGGCCCGTGACCGTGCCCGTGGCTCACCGGTGGCGCTCGCCGTCGTGGAGGGCGTGCTCGCGCGTCACGTCGAGGAGCAGGCGGACGTGGGCGTCGGAGAGCCGGTAGTAGATGTTGCGACCCTCGCGCCGACCGGTGACGACGGCCGAGGCGCGGAGCAGCCGGAGGGCCTGCGAGACCGTGGTCTCGGCGGTGCCGGTCGCGGCCGCGAGGTCGCAGACGCAGAGCTCGCCGGCCTCGAGGAGGGCGTAGAGCATCCGGGCCCGGGTCGGGTCGCCGAGCAGCTTGAAGACGCTCGTGACGCGCGCGAGCTCCTCGACGCCCGGGGCGTTGTCGGTGGCCAGGGCGACCTTCTCGGGGTGCACGCACGGGGCGGCGCAGCCGTCGAGTCCGGTGACGGTGCTCATGGTCGTCCCTCTCATCTGAATGGATGATCAGATGTCACTGTCGTGGCATCTGCCCTCCGGCGTCAACCTGGCGGCAGACTGTCCGACATGTTGAGACTGACGGTCACCGTCCCGAGCGAGCTGACCGAGCAGGTCACCGCCGTGCTCGCCGACTCGAGCGCCGTGAGCACGCTGTCCGTCCTGCGCGGCGCGGCGGTGCGCCCGGTGGGCGACGTCGTGCACGCCGACGTCGCCCGGGAGGGGGCCAACGTCCTCGTCGACCGGCTCCGGGACCTCGGGGTCCACGAGGGAGGGACCCTCCAGATCGAGCCGGTCACGACGTGGGTCTCGCGCGCCGGCTTCGAGGCCGACGAGGAGACGCCCGGGAGCAGCGCCGACGCCGTCGTCTGGGCCCAGGTCGCCCAGCGTTCCTACGACGACAGCGAGCTGAACTGGACCTTCCTGTCCTTCATGTCGCTCGCCACCCTCATCGCCGGCATCGCGATCGTCCTCGACTCGCAGATCCTCGTCATCGGGGCGATGGTGCTCGGTCCCGAGTTCGGGGCGATCGCAGCCCTCGGCGTCGCGCTCGTGCGGCGACGCCCGCTCCTGCTCGCGGTCGCGGCCCGCGCGCTCGTCGTCGGCTTCGTCGTGGCCATCGCCGTCACGTGCCTCGCCGGTCTCGCCGGCCGGGCCCTCGGGTGGATCACCCTCGACGACATCTCCGGCGACCGACCGGCCACCGACTTCATCTACTCGCCCGACAAGTGGTCGTTCATCGTCGCGGTCCTCGCGGCTGCGGCCGGCGTGCTGTCGCTGACGTCGGCCAAGCTCGGTGGCCTCAGTGGCGTGTTCATCTCGGTGACGACGATCCCGGCCGCCGGCAACGTCGCGCTCGGGCTCGCCTTCGGGGCGTGGGGCGAGGTGCGCGGCAGCGGCCTCCAGCTCGTCGTCAACATCGTCGGGATGGCGCTCGCCGGCTGGCTCACCCTCGCGCTCCAGAAAGCCGTGTGGTCGCGGGTGCCGGCACCGCGGTCGCACTCGAGGCTGAGCCGCCGGATCCATGCGGAGCCGCGACCGCCCCGCTAGCGTCGAGCCCGTGATGACGCCGTGATGACGCCGCCCGCGGACTTCTCGACCGACCTGCTCGCCGCGGCCCTGCGCGAGATGTGGGTCCTCGAAGTCCGTGAGATCACCTATGTGCCAGTCGGTTTCGGCAGCCACCACTGGCGGGTCGACGCGCACGAGGACGGCCGCTGGTTCGTGACGCTCGACGACTACTCCGGCGCCCGGGCCGACGTCGAGCGCGGCGCCGCCCTCAGCTCGGCGTTCCGGACCGCCCGGGCCCTCGCCGACTCCGGGCTGGACTTCGTCGTCGCTCCCGTCCCGGCGCGCGACGGGGCGGTCCCCTTCGAGCTCGGCCGGCACCGGTGGGTGTCGATGACCCCGTGGCTCGATGCGCCGCGCCTGCCGTCGCCGTCCGAGCAGACGACGGCCGACCGGCACGCCGTGACCGACGTGCTCGCGCGGCTGCACGCGGCCACTCCTCGTGCCGTCGGCGTCGCCGGCACCGACGACCTGACGCTGCCCGGTCGAGCGCCCCTCGACCGGGCTCTCGCGGCCGACCTGCCTCCGGGCGCCGGCCCCTACGGAGCCCGCGCCCGGGACGCCCTGGCCGAGCACGCGGAGGCGGTGCGGCGGGCCCTCGTCGTCTGGGACGAGCGGGCCGTCCGGGACCACGCCGAGCGCGACTCCTGGGTCATCACCCACGGAGAGCCACACTGGCGCAACGTCCTCTCCGACGCCGACGGTCTCCACGTCGTCGACTGGGACACCGCCCTGCTCGCGCCCGCGGCCCGCGACCTCTGGCACGTCGCGGGCGCCGAGGGCGTCCTCGCCGACGCGGTGCTCGCCGACTACGCCGCGCTGACCGGTCGGACCGTCACGACCGACGACCTCCGCGCTCAGGCGCTGCGGTGGGACCTCACCGAGGTCGCGCTCTATGCCGCCTGGTTCGGTCGGCCCCACGCGGACGACGCCGACGGGGAGATCGCCTGGGGCGGCTTCACGGAGTCGTTGTCGTCGGTCGGGGCGCGGGCGTCGGCAGGGTGAAGGTCGTCGCCAGCGCACCGTTGACGAGCGAGAGCAGGATGCCGGTCTCCTGACGGATGACGGCGTATCGGCTCTGGGCCACCGGCGAGCCCGCCGTCGCCTCGTCGGACGCGGCCCGGGCGAAGAGTCCGAGCGACGCCAGTCGGCCGTAGTAGCTGGGTGCGTCCAGCCCCGGCGGCGGTCCGTTCGCGCCGAGCCGCTCGAGGTGCTGGGCCATGAGGTCGAGCTGGAGCGCGGCGGCGTTGCCGGACAGCGACATCCGGTCGAGCAGCCGCACGTCGACGACGAGGTTCGAGTAGTCAGCCAGCGCAGCGGGCCGGTTGAAGACGGTGCTCGTCGTCAGGCTCGGTCGCGGGAGCGCCGTGACGGTGACCGTCGGGGTGGCCACCACCGTCGCCGTCGTCACGACCGTCGTCGTCGCGGTCACGGTCCTGGTGTCGATCTCCGTCACCGTCACCGTCTCGGTCGGCACCGGCGTGCCCGTGGAGCCGGCCACCTGGCTGAGGTCGATCTCGGGCTTGCCGGACGAGCACCCGGCGAGGGCGAGGGCAGCCGACAGCGCCAGGGCTGCGGCGACCTTGGCTCGGCGCACGACCGGCTCCTGTGCTCGACGTGGACAGTGGGTCGATTGTCATCGTTGGGCCGCCGCCGTGGGACCGAATGCGCGAATCGTCCGTCAGGTGCGCGCCGCCGCGAGCTGCGGGCGCGTGAGGAAGAGCGCGCCGTCGAGCCGTGCCCCGCGCAGGTCGGCGTCGCGCAGGTCCGCACCGAGCAGGTCGGCCCACCGCAGGTCGGCGTCGCGCAGGTCCGCCGCGATGAGCAGCGCGCCCCGGAGGTCGGCCGTGCGCAGGTCACGGCCGCGGAGGTCGGCGGCGACGAGGTCGGCCCCGGCCCGCATCCGCCGGGGAGGAGGGCGTATGCCGTCACGCCGCCTCCGCCGTGCGCGTGCCGTCGCGCTGGCGGCCCGCAGCAGGCCACCGACCCGGGACCGCACGGCGACGAGGTCCACCGCGAGCAGCTCGTCCGGAGAGGCGGCCGTCGAGGTCCTGACCTCCTCGGCGGACGCGGCGAGGCCGGTCCGCGTCGCCTCGTCCGGCTCGAGCGCGAGGGCGTCACCGAGGTGGGCGAGCATCTCGTGCAGCTGTCGCATGACGGGCAGGACGGCATACATCGTCGGGGCGGTCTCGGGGGCCTCGCGCCACGAGACGCCGCCGAAGGTCACCTGCGAGACCTGCTGGCCTGCGCCGAAGCAGTCGAACGTCACGCACCCGCGCCACCCGCCCTCCAGGAGCCGGTCGTGGATGCCGCACCGGTGGTCGGCGAGGAGGTTGCGGCAGGGCTCACCGCCGGCCTTGTCGACGGGGAAGTCGGCCGACCGGGCGAAGGGGAGGGCGACGCAGCACAGGCCGAAGCACCGCGAGCAGTCGGCCTCGAGCGCCGGCGCCCGGTGGGAAGGGGTGCTCACGGCAGCTCGTCGCTGACCATCGTCGTGCGGTCCGTCCCGCCGCCCTCGGCCGGGGTCTCGTAGCGCACCGGCATCCCGGGAAACCCCGGCGCGAACCAGAAGGTCGCGACGCCGCCGGCGTCGTCGTCGACGGCGTAGCGCAGCGCGTCGACGGTGCCGAGCGGGAGCTCCACCGTGTCGGGCGTGACCGTCACCGCGGACACGGGGAAGGACGCGTGGCCCTGGAGCTGGAGCCACGTCGTGCGCCCCTCCTCGATCTCCCCGTCGCGCCGGCCGTCGGTCCCGATCCGCCAGCGCTGCACGGTCGCTCCGTCCTCGTCCGGGGCGACGAACCGGTTGACGCGCTGCCACGACGGTCCCTCGGCGGGCTCCACGAGGAGGGTGATCGTGCGTCCGTCGGGACGCCCCGCGCGGATCTCGTCGGCGGTGAACGGCGTCGGCGCGGTACCCGGTTCGAGCACGTGGGGATCGCTCATCCCGCCAGTATCACGGGCCGTCGGGCACCCCGTCACCGTCGAGGTCGACGACGAGCTTGCCGAGCGTGCCGTTCGCGAAGTCGGCCAGGGCGGAGGGCGTGTCCGTGAGCGAGTAGGCGCGCTGGATCGTCACCGACGTCAGGCCGTCGACCTGGTTCGCGGCGAGCCGGCCGAGCAGCTCCGGCGTCGGGTTCGCGGCGATGGGGACGAAGACGTCGGGCACCTCGGGGAAGCCCTCCGTCGAGAAGACGAGGGTCGACACGAGGGTGCCGCCCTGACGGAGCGTGGGCACGAGGGCGGACGCGTCCCCGGCGAGGTGGATGACGACGTCGACGCCCTCGGGGTGCGTGGCCCGCAGACCCGCCGTGACGTCCTCGCGGTAGTCGATGACCTCGCTCGCCCCGAGCCGCCGGACGACCTGCTGCTCCGCCTCCGTGGACCCCGTCGCGATGACGTGGGCGCCGGCCTGCGAGGCGAGCTGGACGACCTGGTTGCCGACGCCGCCCGTCGCGCCGGCGACGAGGATCGTGCGGCCCGGCGCCGGGTGGGCCGCCTCGATGCACGCGAGGGCCGCGGCGCCGGCGAGCCCCAGCGCCGCTCCGTGGACGAAGTCGACGCCGTCGGGCAGGGGCGCGACGCCGACCGCCGTCGGCACCGTGACGTACTCGGCGAACGAGCCGTCGCCGAGGAAGTCCTTCGTCACGACGCCGAAGACCCGGTCGCCGGTGGCGTAGCCCTCGACACCGGGACCGACCGCGTCGACGGTGCCGGCGAAGTCCTTGCCGAGGACGAGCGGGAAGCGGTGCTCGAAGTAGCCCGTGAAGAAGCCGTGGACCTCACCGAGGTCGAAGCCGTTGACCGCGGCCGCCCGCACCCGCACCCTCACCTCACCCTCGCCGGGATCGGGAACGTCGATCTCCTCGACGGTCGGGGTGGCGTGGAACTCGTGGAGGACGATGGCGCGCATGGCGGGTCTCCTGGCGGACGCGACGGCAGTGGAGGGTGCGGCCTCGGCCGGGCATCCCCCGCCGTGCTCGAGTCGAGCCACCTCGATGCTACGCCGGGCGCGAACCCGTGTTCGCGGATCGGTGAAACGCGCCGTCAGAGCAGCGAGCTGGGGTCGTCCGGGATGTCGGCGGCATACGACTGGAGCAGCTGGAGCGGCACGATCTCGAGCGCGCGCTCGTGCGTGGCGGCGAGGAAGACCGGCGCGGCGGCCCCGTCCTGGTGGGCCTCGAGCCAGCGGCTCGCGACGACGCACCACCGGTCGCCCGGCGTCAGCCCGGGGAAGCGCCACTCAGGACGGGGGGTCACGAGGTCGTTGCCGACGCTGCGCTGGTGCTCGAGGAACTCGGTCGTGACGACGACGCAGACGGTGTGGCTGCCCCGGTCCTCGGGCCCGGTCGTGCAGTAGCCGTCGCGGTAGAAGCCGGTCACCGGGTCGGTGCCGCAGGCCTCGAGCTCGCCGCCGAGCACGTTCCGTTCCCGCGCTGCCATGACCCAAACCTAGTGGCGCGCTGCTCGCTAGGCTGGCCCCATGCTGGGAGTGAAGGACTACGAGCAGGACTACATCGACGCCTGCCGGTCGCGGGTCGAGACTCAGGTCGTGATGTTCCACGAGGTGGCGCAGGCCGCACGCGACCACGGCGACGCCGACGTCTCCCACCTCGAGGGCGCGCTCGAGTCGCTCGAGTACGAGTACTTCAACAACATGCTCATCGTCCTCGACGGCTACTTCGTCCACCGCCTGCGCGGCGTCGAGGGCGAGGACGGCAACGCGCTCAACGAGGTGCGGGTGCTCGTGCGCTCGCTCATGGAGAACGGCGGCACCGTGATGGCCGATCCGCAGATCCGGCTCGACCCGGCGCGCAGCGTCCTCGGCCTGGAGGTCGGTGCCCCCATCACGCTGACCCTCCAGAAGTACCGCCGGATCTCCGACGCCTTCCTCCGCGAGATCGAGAACAAGTTCTCGCGCGACGACTGACCGGGACCCACCGCCCTCCCGTCCGACATGCCCGCAGATCGAAGGAGATCCGCCGTGCCCCGCGCTCCGATGTCCGCCGAGGTGCGACGTGACGCCGTGGGTGTCCCGCACCTGCGCGCCGGCGACGTGATGGAGCTGGCCCGCCTGCAGGGGCGCATCACCGCCCTCGACCGCGCGTGGCAGATCGAGCACCACCGCTGGCGGATGGAAGGACGGACGGCCGAGTACGTCGGCGCCCACGGGCTGCCCTGGGACCGGTTCGCCCGGCAGGTGCTGCTCGAGCCGACGGTGCGCCGCTGCTTCGAGCGGCTCGACCGCGAGACGCGGACGTGGCTGACGGCCTACGTGGACGGCGTCAACGAGACCCTCGCCGAGGGGCTCGCGGGCACGCCCGAGGTCGCGCTGCTCGGGCTCCAGTCGTATGCCGCCGCGCCGCGTCCGTGGGAGCCGTGGACGCCGCTCGGCATCTTCTGGGGCATCCACCTGCTCTTCGGGACCTTCCCGGCCAAGCTCTTCAACGCGCACGTCGCCGACCGCCTCGGCGCCGAGGCCCTCGCCCTGTTCCACGCCGAGGGGGTCGAGCGGGCCGAGGCCTCGGGGAGCAACGCGTGGGTCATCGGCGGGGAGCGCACGGCGAGCGGGCTGCCCCTCGTCGCGGGTGACCCGCACCGCACGATCGAGCTGCCCGGCTGCTACCAGCAGGTCGGCCTGGCCTGCCCCGAGTTCGACGTCGTCGGCTTCACCTTCCCGGGGGTGCCCGGCGTGCAGCACTTCGCCCACACGGGCACCGTCGCGTGGGGCATCACGAACGCCATGGCCGACTACCAGGACCTGACGCTCGAGTCCCTCGCTCACGTCGGCCACGGGCCCGACGGATCGCCGCTGCTCAAGGCGCGCGGCATCGACGGGTGGGAGCCGGTGCGCGCCTCGACCGAGACGCTGAGGGTGCGCGGCGAGGCTGACGTGACCGTGCCCGTCGTCGTCACCTCGCGCGGGCCGGTCGTCACCGGCCTCGAGGCCGAGATCGAGCGGCTCGTCGCCGAGGCCGAGGCGCCGCCGCAGTGGACCGACGAGAGCGTCCAGCCGCGCCGGGCCCACCCGGCCCCCCACAGCCTGCGCACGCCGACCCACGTCGAGGAGGACCTCGGCTTCGGCGCCCTCCTGCCCCTTCTTCGGGCGCGGACGGTCGCCGACGTCGAGGAGGCCCTGTCGCGCTGGGTCGAGCCGGTCAACAGCGCGCTCGTCGCCGACGACACGGGTCGCGTCCGTCACCTCGTCGTCGGTCGCGTGCCCGAGCGCGACGAGATCGGGGCGGTGCTGCCCGTCCCGGCGTGGGACCCCCGGCACGTCTGGCACGGCTACCGGCGGGGGCCCGGCAGCGACGTCGACGACGTCATGGTCAGCGCCAACGACCGGGCCAGCGGCGGCGGGCTCGGGGTGGAGTACGCCACGCCCTTCCGGGCCGGTCGCATCCGCGAGCTCGTCGAGTCGGGGGAGCAGCTGACCGTCGACGACTGCGCGGCGATCCACGTCGACACCCGCAACGGACAGGCCGACCTCATGCGCGAGCTCGTCGCGGCGGCCGAGGTCACGGGGGCCGCCGCCGCCGTGCGGTCCGAGCTGCTCGCCTGGGACGGGCACAGCGACACCGGTAGCCGCGGTGCCGCGCTCTTCGCCGCCTGGCGCACGGCGCTCGTGCGGTGGTTCTCCGAGCACCCGGTCCTCTCCGCGCTGCACGAGCCGAGCGGCCACTCCCGCATCTTCGCCGCGTGGACCGACGTCGTGACGCAGATCGGGGTGGGCTGGCACTCGATGGCGCACCTCGGTCCGGCCCACGGCATCGAGGTGGGCGAGGGCGTACGCGTGGCGCTCGAACACGTCGCGGCGCACCGTGACTCGCTGACGACGTGGGGCGAGCGACACTGGCTCGACCCGGTCCACGCGCTCGACGCGACCGGGCGTGCGCCCCACGTCCCGCGCGACCCCGTCGGTGGCGACAAGGGCTGCGTCCTCGCGGCGGCGAGCGCGCCCGGGGTGACGGACCACTGCTACGGCGGACCGGTGGCGCGCTACGTCTGGGACCTCGCCGACCGCGAGGCGAGCCGCTGGGTCGTGCCCTTCGGCGCGAGCGGAGACGCCCGCGACCCGCACTTCGCCGACCAGACGCCGGCGTGGCTCGCCGGCGCGCTGCATCCGGTTCGGCCGGCGACGGGCACTGGGGGCACTGGCGGCACTGGGTAAAGGAGAACTTTGCCCGTCTTTTACTATTTGCGGTACAAAACGTGACTTTACGACGTACTGTTCTCGCGTAGGCCCCCCGAACGGGCCCCGCGAATCGCAGGAGTAGTGAGTCTGGTGACGACGAGCATGACGCCCACGCACGGCGATCCGTTGCGCCACGGCACGCGGCCGCTCTCCGACGGCGACCACGAGCGCTGGCTCCCCGACCCGTCCTGGCCCGTGCCGCCCCGCGGGTGGCAGCTCTGGGCCGCCGCCGGCTCGACCGCACGTCCGGGACGCGCCGGAACTGTCGACTCCGGACCGATCGATGACGAGTCGAACTCGCACACGAGGCTCCGGATCGACGACACTGTGGACGTGAAGTCCGAAATGCCCTATTTGGCGGTTCTCGAGGATGCCTCGTTCACGCTGCCGACCCGCCCGAGCGCCCTCGTCGACCACGAGCGGGTCGACCTGCTAGCCGACCGTCCGGCGCGACGGGTCCCGGAGGGCGCGGTCGCGGGCTTCGCGGTCCTCGGTGCCCTCGTCCTCTTCAGCTGCCTCGTCGGCGGCCTGACCGGCGGCCTCATCGTCATCGGCGTCTCGACCCTGCTCGCGGCGAGCGCGGCGCTCGTTCGTGGCCACCTCTCGCTGTCGCGGGTCGGTGGCCAGCGTGGCGCCGGGCTGCTCCTCGGAGCGGCCGTCACCGCCCTCATCCTGGGTTCGGTCGCGACGCACGACCGTCGCCCCGGTGTCGAGGTCCTGCCGAGCGCGCCCGTGCCGGTCAGCTCCGACCGCGTCACCGACACCCACGCGGCGGATGCCGCCGTTCCCCGGACGCCGTCCGCGACGTCGGTCGCGTCCACGGCGCCGACCCCGCGTGCCATCCGCTCGACCGAGCCCGCCGCTGCTGCGGCCGGGCCGACGCCTGTGTTGCCCACCGTTCCCTCTGAGCCGGCCGAGTCGGCTGAGTCGGACGAGCCGGTCGTCCCGGTCTCCGACGTCACCCCCGCTGCCACGCCTCGGGCCGACGCGTCGGCCCTGGCGTCGGGCTCGTCGACCGGTGGCGAGGCTCTCACCCTCAAGCCCGACGCGCTGAGCCCGTCGGCGGTCACGCCCGCCGACGGCAAGAGCGTCAAGAGCGACAAGGCCCCGAAGAGCCCGAAGGACCCCAAGACGTCGAAGGCCTCCAAGGACACGACGGCCAAGGACGCCAAGAACACGGGGTCGAAGAACACGGGGTCGAAGAACACGGGGTCGAAGAACACGGGGTCGAAGAACACGGGGTCGAAGAACAACGGCGGCAAGGACAACGGCGCCAAGAACACCAACGGCAAGGCGTCGGACGGCACGGCGAACGCCAACCCGCAGCCCAAGCTCTCCGATGCCGGCATCGGCGGGTCGGGTGCGGCGACGACGTCGGTCACCGGCTTCTCGACGACCCCCGGGACGCGTGCCCACACGGCCACGCTCCGGGGCGTCGCGGCCCTCCCGGTCCGCTGACCGGTCGACGTCGGGACGTGCCCCAGGGGGTATGCCCTCGCGCCACGGTCCCCGGACGCGATCGAGGTGCTCTCGAGCGCCCCGGACCTGTGCCACAGTGACCTCGTGGGGAATTCAATGACCCGGGCCACGATCATCTGGTTCGTCGGCGCCGCGGTCGTGGGGGCGGTCGCCGGCGGCCTGCACCTGCTCCGTTCCTCGATCGGTGGCGCGCACACCGGGTTGGCGCTCGCCGTGTCGGCCTTCGCCCTGACCGCCCTCGCGGCCGCCATGCTCTTCCACGGTGTCATGCTGGCGGCGCGTGAGCAGGACGCCGCAGCCGGACCCGAGCCCCGCTTCGTGGACGAGCCGCAGGACGAGCTCGGGCGCACGCAGGGCGAGTCGGCGGGTGCCGTGCCCGGCGCCTTCGAGCCGGACCAGAGCTCGTCAGACGGGCCGGCGGTCTACACCTTCCGGGGCGGCAAGCCCGTGGGCGACCGCTCCCACCGTCCGGACCGGCGCGACCGCTCGCCGCGCAGCTGACCGCACCGTCACACCCTCCGGGCACAATGGCGGGATGAGCACGGGCCCCACCCACTGGGTGCTGCACGTCGACCTCGACCAGTTCATCGCGGCGGTCGAGGTGCTGCGCCGGCCCGAGCTCGCCGGGCGGCCGGTCATCGTCGGGGGGCGCGGCGACCCCACCGAGCGGGCCGTCGTGTCCACGGCGAGCTACGAGGCCCGTGAGTTCGGCGTCGGGTCCGGTATGCCGCTCCGGCTCGCCGCGCGCAAGGTGCCCGACGCGGTGATCCTGCCCGTCGACGCCCCGGCCTACACCGAGGCGTCCGAGCACGTCATGGACACCCTGCGCGGCCTCGGCGTCGTCGTCGAGGTGCTCGGGTGGGACGAGGCGTTCCTCGGGGTCGAGACCGAAGACCCGGAGGGTTTCGCCGAGCGGGCGCGTGCCGCCGTGCTCGACGCGACGGCGCTCCACTGCTCGGTCGGCATCGGTGACAACAAGGTGCGCGCCAAGATCGCGACCGGCTTCGGCAAGCCCCGCGGCGTCTTCCGACTGACCCGCGAGACGTGGTTCGAGGTCATGGGCGACCGACCCACGATCGACCTGTGGGGCGTCGGGTCAAAGGTGTCCAAGCGCCTGTCCGGTCACGGCATCCACACCGTCCGCGAGCTGGCCGATGCCGACGAGGCCGTCCTCGTCGGCGAGTTCGGTCCGCGCATGGGCGTCTGGTACTCCCAGCTGGGCCGCGGCATCGGGTCCGCCGTCGTCGACGACTCCCCGTGGATCGCCCGCGGGCACAGCCGCGAGACCACCTACCAGAGCAACCTCACGACCCCCGACGAGGTGCGCGACGCCGTGCGTGACCTCGCCTCCCTGGTCTTCGACGACACCGTCAAGGAGGGGCGCCCGGTCTTCCGGGTCACGCTCAAGGTGCGCTACGCCCCGTTCTTCACGCAGACCAAGGCCCGCAAGCTGCCGGCGCCGACGAGCGACCGCGCCGACGTCATCGCGGCCGCCGTCGCCCTCACCGCGTCGCTCGACCCCGGGCGTGAGGTGCGGTTGCTCGGCGTCCGGGCCGAGATGGTCATGCCCGACGGTGGCGACCCGGTCGAGCGCACCCCGGTGCGCGGTCGGCTCTGAGCGTCGGTCGCTCTCATCTTCGTCGCCTACGGTCGTCCGCATGCCTTCTCGAGATGACAGCGCGATGGACGTCCGGCGGCGGTTCGGCGGCGAGCCGGCCACCGGGGTCCTGTCGACGGTCGCGGTCGTCGTGGTCGTCGTCGCACTGCTCTTCGTCGTGCGCGACGCCGCCTACCGTGCGACGGCATCCGGGGCGGTGGCCCTGCCGTCGGTCGTCGGTGGTGTCTTCGAGGTGGTCGCCGAGCTCGGGATCGTCGTCCTCGCCGGTGTCGCCGTCGTGCTCACGTGGCGGGCCCGCTCACGAGGGCTCGAGCACCTCGCGGTCGCGGTGGTGGCCGCGGTGTCGACGGTGGCGGCCTACGTCCTGAGCGAGGTCGTCAAGGGGTTCGTGCACGAGGAGCGGCCGTGCCGGACGCTCTCGGTGCGGACCGTCGCGTCCTGCCCCGCCGCCGGCGACTGGTCGTGGCCGAGCAACCATGCGACGATCGCCGGCGCCCTCGCCACCGCGGTGGTCGTCATGGCACCAGTGTGGTGGCGGCTCGTCGTCCCGCTCGCCCTGGCGGTCGGGGCCTCGCGCGTCCTCACCGGCGCGCACTACTGGCACGACGTCGTCGCCGGCCTCGCGGTCGGGGTGCTCGTCGTCTGGTTCGGCACGTGGGCGCTGGCACCGCTGGCTCACCGGCTGCTCGTGCGCTCGGTGGCGTCCGGCCCGCCGGCGTGGCGTCGCCTCCTCGGGCAGCGCTACGTCCCGAGGTATGCCGCGACGGACCGTCCGGACCACGGCGCGGACGACGACGCGGACGACGACGCGGGCGACGACGCGGACCAAGAGCGCGAGCGGCCCCAGACCGACTGAGCTCGGTTCAGACCCGGGCGGGCTGGGCGCGGCGTGAGCCACCGCGCCGGCCCGAGGGCGAATGCAGGAACTCGACGAGTGGCGCGAGCTCGGGCAGCTCGCCTGCGCTCTGGAGCGACTCCTCGAGCACCGCGTCGTGCGTCGGCGCGGCCTCGCGGTAGAGCGCCCAGCCGGCCTCGGTGAGCTCGGTGTAGATGCCGCGCCGGTCGTCGGCGCAGAGCACCCGGGTCAGCAGGCCGCGGTCCTCGAGCCGGTTGACGAGACGGGTCGTCGCCGACGACGACAGGGCGGCGGCGCGGGCGAGCTGGCTCATCCGCATGTGCCAGCCGTCCTGGCGCGAGAGGGCGTCGAGCACGGTGAACTCGACGACGGACAGCTCGTGCCGGCGCACGAGCTCGCGCTCGAGGGCGCCGTCGATGTGGCCGTGCAGTGCGGCGAGGGTGCGCCACCCGGAGGCGCGCACCTCGACGGCGGAGTCCTCGATACCCATGCGCACCATCATATCGCGCGTTTGCAATATGCCGCGTGTGCAACTACCGTCGCCGCGGTCAAGTAGTTGCACACGCGGCATACCGGCGAGGGCAGAGAGGCCCGGTTCGGCGCCCGCATCCTGTTCGGAAGGACACGGAAACCCATGCCACTCGGTCTCATCGCCCTCGCCCTCGGAGGTTTCGGCATCGGCCTGACGGAGTTCGTCATCGCCGGCCTCATCAGCACGGTCGCCACCGATATGGGGGTGAGCATCCCCATCGCCGGCTACCTCATCAGCGGCTATGCCCTCGCGGTCGTGGTCGGTGCCCTCGGCCTGACGCCGGTCCTCGGTGCCTGGCGGCCCAAGCGCGCCCTGCTCGCCCTCATGGTGCTCTTCGTCGTCGGCAACGCCCTCTCGGCCGTCGCCACGGGCTACGGGATGCTGCTCGCCGGTCGCGTCGTCGCGGCGCTCGCGCACGGCGCCTTCTTCGGCATCGGGTCGGTTCTCGCGGCGTCGCTCGTCCCGGCCGACCGTCGCGCCGGAGCCATCTCCGTCATGTTCGGTGGGCTCACCCTCGCCAACGTCCTCGGGGTGCCGCTCGGGACGTTCGTCGGGCAGCAGTGGGGCTGGCGCGCGACCTTCGCCCTCATCGCCGTCGTCGGGGTCGTCGCGGCCGGCGGCATCGCCCTGCTCGTGCCGGACACCGGCGCGTCCGACGGACGGCAGACCTCACTGCGCTCCGAGCTCGAGGCGTTCCGAAACCGCCAGGTGTGGTTCTCGCTCGCCATGACCGTCCTCGTCTTCGGCGGCATGTTCGGCGCCTTCATGTACGTCGAGCCGCTGCTGACCAGGGTGACCGGCTTCGACGAGTCGGCGGTGCCGTGGCTGCTCGTCCTCTTCGGTGTCGGCCTCTTCGCGGGCAACCTGCTCGGTGGTCGCTGGGCCGACCGCGCCCTGACCCGCACGCTGGTCGTGCTGACGCTCGCCCTCGCGGTGTCGCTCGTCGCGTTCGTGCTGCTGTCGGGCAGCATGCTCGGCTCGGCGGCGATGCTGCTCGCGATGGGCTTCTTCGGCTTCGCGACGGTGCCGGGACTGCAGATGCGGGTCCTCACCCACGCGACCGGGTCGCCGACCCTCGCGTCCTCCGCCAACATCGCCGCGTTCAACGTCGGCAACTTCCTCGGCGTCTGGGTCTCCGGCCTCGCCATCAGTGCCGGCCTCGGCTGGACGTCCCCGCTCTGGGTGGGTGCGGCCTTCGCGACGCTGGGACTCGTCGTCCTCCTCGCCGCGAGCGGGCCGCTCGGTCAGAGTGCGGCGGCCACCGACCGACCGGCGGTGCGGCCGCTGAAGAGGCAGCCGCCGAGGAAGGTCCCCTCGAGGGAGTTGTAGCCGTGCATGCCCCCGCCGCCGAAGCCGCTCACCTCGCCCGCGGCATACACCCCGGCCAGCGGCTCGCCGCCGGCGCGGAGCACCCGGCCGGCGAGGTCGGTCTCGAGTCCACCGAGCGTCTTGCGGGTCAGGATGTTGAGACGCACCGCGATGAGCGGACCCGCCTTCGGGTCGAGCAGCTTGTGCGGTGTCGCGACGCGGATCAGCCTGTCGCCGCGGTAGTTCCGCGCCCCGCGGATCGCGGTGACCTGGGCGTCCTTGGTGAAGTCGTTGTCCATCTCGTTGTCACGCGCGACGATCGTGCGCCGCAGTGACTCGACGTCGATGAGGTCGTCGCCGGTGAGGGCGTTCATGCCTCGGACGAGCTCGTCGAGCGTGTCGGCCACGACGAAGTCCTCGCCGTTCCGCTTGAACGCCTCGACGGGGGCAGGTGCACCCTTGCGGGCTCGCCCGAGGACCTGCTTGACGTCCTTGCCCGTGAGGTCGGGGTTCTGCTCCGATCCGGAGAGGGCGAACTCCTTCTCGATGATGCGCTGGGTCAGCACGAACCACGAGTAGTCGTGCCCGCTGCGCATGATGTGGCCCAGGGTGCCGAGGGTGTCGAAGCCGGGGAAGTAGGGTGCCGGGAAGCGCCGTCCGCGGGCGTCGAGCCACAGCGACGAGGGGCCGGGCAGGATGCGGATGCCGTGGTTGTCCCACACGGGGTCCCAGTTGCGCAGGCCCTCGGTGTAGTGCCACATCCGGTCGGGGTTGATGATGTTGCCGCCGGCGGACTGCGTGATGCCGAGCATCCGGCCGTCGACGTGCGCGGGGACGCCGGCCACCATCCGGGCCGGCGGCGAGCCGAGCCGCTCGGGCCAGGCGCGGCGCACGAGGTCGTGGTCGCCGCCGATGCCGCCGCTCGTCACGATGACGGCCTGGGCCGTGATCTCGAAGTCGCCGACCTCCTCGCGGCTGCTCGGCCGACCCCGGTCGACGCCGTCGGGCGCGAGGAGGCGACCGCGTACGCCGGTGACCGTGCCAGCCGTCTCGACGAGCTCGTCGACGCGGTGACGGAAGGCGAAGGTGACCCGCCCGCTCGCCACGGCTGCCCGGACCCGTCGCTCGAACGGCTCGACGAGACCCGGGCCGGTGCCCCACGTGATGTGGAAGCGCGGCACGGAGTTGCCGTGGCCGTCGGCCCGGCCGTCACCGCGCTCGGCCCAGCCGACGACGGGGAAGAGCCGGTGGCCCTGCTCGTGGAGCCACGAGCGCTTCTCGCCGGCGGCGAAGTGGAGGTATGCCTCCGCCCACTTGCGCGGCCAGAAGTCCTCGTCCCGGTCGAACTGGGCCGAACCCATCCAGTCCTGCGTCGCGAGCTCGAGGCTGTCCTTGATCCCCATCCGCCGCTGCTCGGGGCTGTCGACGAGGAAGAGCCCGCCGAAGCTCCAGAAGGCCTGACCGCCCAGCGACTGCTCGCCCTCCTGGTCGACGAGCACGACCCGCTTGCCGCGGTCGGCGAGCTCGGCGGTGGCGACCAGTCCGGCCAGGCCGGCTCCTACGACGACGACGTCGGCATCCATGCGTCAGATCATGTCATCTACCGCGTCACTGGCCGGTGGCTCCGTCGACGCACTCGCGGAGCAGGTCCGCGTGACCGCAGTGACGGGCGTACTCCTCGATGAGGTGGACGAGGACCTCGCGCAGGTTGATCGGGTTCGTCGGGTCGAGGCTGACGAGGTCGAGCGACTCCGCGGCGGCCACGAAGGCGTCGCCGTTGGCCGTCTCCTCGCGCCAGCGAGCCCAGGCCTCCGCGACGACGGCGTCCTCGCCGACGGCACCGGTGAAGTCGGCGTCGCGGTCGTCGGCCCGGCGATAGAGGTAGGGCGTGTCCTCCCCGGCCATGACGCGCCGCCACCACGTCTGCTCGACCTGGGCGAGGTGGCGCACGAGTCCGAGCAGCGACATCGTCGACGGCGGCACTGAACGGGTCGCGAGCTGCTCGGCCGTCAGACCGGAGCACTTCAGCTCCAGCGTGAGGCGGTAGTTCACGAGGTAGTCGAGCAGGGTCGTGCGCTCGTCCCCGAGGAGTGACTCCTGCGACCGCGGGTCGTCCTCGGGGTCGACCCACATGTCGGGATACGTCTTTCCGGCCATGCCGCCCATCGTGGTGCCCGGGGACGGCGCGCGCCAACGGATATCGGGAGGGCGGCATACGCTGTCGGCGAATCTGCCCGTGGCAGAGCGGGACTCCCATGGGAGGGCGGCCGGGCCACGCTGGGAGCATGACCGAACCACTCACGCCCTCGCCGCTGGACGACCAGCTGTCGATGCAGCTGCTCCACCAGCGGATCATCGTCCTCGGGGCCGAGGTCGACGACCCCATCGCCAACCGGATCACGGCCCAGCTGCTCCTGCTCTCGGCCCGCGACCCGCGCGCCGACATCAGCCTCTACGTCAACAGTCCCGGCGGTTCCGTCACCGCGGGCCTGGCCATCTACGACACGATGCGGCTCATCCCCAACGACGTCTCCACTCTCGCAGTGGGGTTCGCGGCCTCGATGGGCCAGTTCATCCTCGGCGCGGGCACGCCCGGCAAGCGCTTCGCCCTGCCCAACGCGCGGATCATGATGCACCAGCCGTCCGCGGGCATCCAGGGGACGGCCGCCGACGTCGAGGTCCAGGCCGCCAACCTCAAGGCGGTCAAGCGCCGGGTCAACGAGCTGCAGGCCGAGCACACGGGACAGACCGTCGAGCAGATCACCCGCGACAGCGAGCGCGACCGCTGGTTCAGTGCGGAGGAGGCGGCGGCATACGGCATCGTCGACCATGTCGTCAGCTCCCTCGCGGACGTCCGCCCCGGCGGTGCCGAGCGGAAGGTGGGACTGCGGTGAGCAGCTACACGATCCCGTACGTCATCGAGCGCACCCCGGCGGGGGAGCGCAGCTTCGACATCTACAGCCGGCTGCTCCAGGAACGGATCATCTTCGTCGGCACCGAGATCGACGACGGCGTCGCCAACGTCGTCATGGCCCAGCTGCTCCACCTCTCCTACGTCGCTCCCGACCGGGAGGTGTCGCTCTACGTCAACAGCCCGGGCGGCTCGTTCACGGCGCTCATGGCCGTCTACGACACGATGCAGCTCGTCCAGGCCCCGGTCGCGACGTACTGCCTCGGGCAGGCGGCCTCCGCCGCCGCGGTGCTCCTGGCGGCGGGGGAGCCGGGACGCCGCTTCGCCCTGCGTCACTCGAGGGTCCTGTTGCACCAGCCGTCCGCGGGCGGACAGGGGACGGTGAGCGACCTCGCGCTGCAGGCCGACGAGCTCCTGCGGGTGCGCGCGCAGGTCGAGGAGGTGCTGAGCCACCACACCGGCCGGTCGGTCGACCAGCTCCGCCTCGACACCGACCGGGACAAGGTGCTGACGGCCCAGCAGGCCGTGGAGTTCGGCATCGTCGACCACGTCATCGAGCGGGCCACGGAGGTGGTGCCCGTCGGGGGATGAGGTGGACCGGGCGATCTTCGTGGACAGGCCCAGCGGGTGGGTGCCAGAGTGCTGGGTGCAAGGCCGAGTGACCCGGCGCCGACCTGACCTACCCGGACATCGGCGTCACGCCGAGCGGTCATGGGGTCATGGCGTTCAGCTACACCGACGCGACGACGTACCTGAGCGCCGGGTATGCCGCCATCGACGCCCTCGTGGGCACCGGGCCCATCTCCATCGCCGCGGCGGGCCAGGCCACCGACGACGGGGTCACGAGCTGCAAGGCCCAGGTGGGCAACCCGCCGCGCACCCGGTGGGGTGACTACGGCGCCGCCGCGGTCGACGGCAGCACCGAGTGGATTGCCAGCGAGTACGTCGCGAGCGCCGGCGACGCCGCTCACCACGCCGCACGTGGATCCGCAGCGCCGCGTGCCAGTGCTGCTCGGCCTCCGCGCGGCGACCCAGGCTCCTCCGGGGCCTCGGTCAGCCCGGCCCGGTCGGCGATGTCGTGGAAGATGGCGACGCTCCGCTCGAGATGGGTGCATGCCTCGGCGAGCTCGCCGGTGTCGCGGAGCATGACGCCGAGGTCGACTGCGGCCATCGCGACCCCGCGCGTCGGTTGTCGCCGAGGCGCTCGCTGATCCGTCGCGCTCGCGCGCAGGGCGATCGAGGCCGACGAGTCCAGCGACGAGGTTGAGGGGCGACGTCGAGGGGCGACGTCGAGGGGCATGGTCCGGCGCGATGGGGAGTGCTCCCCATGCTCTCGGCGCGCGCCTGCCGCGCGCCTCCGCCAGTCTCGACGTGCAGGAACAGGCAACTCACGAAAGGGACATCGCATGCGCAGGAACCGACTGACCCATGTCATCGCCGCCGTCGCCCTCGCTCTCGGAGGCCTCGGTGTTGCGACGGCCACGGTGACCGCCACGGCCCCGGCCGCCCATGCCGACGAGTGCTACTCGTGGCCCCGCACCCTCAGCTCCGGCACCTCGGGAGCCGACGTCACGCAGCTGCAGATCCGCGTCGCCGGCTGGGTGCCGCGCGGCCAGGTCATGGGCATCGACGGCTCCTTCGGTGCACAGACCAAGACGGCCGTCGCCAACTTCCAGAAGGCATACGGCCTCGCCGCGGACGGCATCGCCGGCCCCGCGACCTTCTCGAAGATCTACGCCCTGCAGGACCCGGACTGCACGCCGCTCCACTTCACCTACGCCGAGGCGAGCGACAACTGCGGCCGGGGGTTCACCGGCACAGCGGCCAACAAGGAGAACATGAAGCGCGCCCTGTGGCGGGCCGAGGCGCTGCGCCACCAGCTCGGCGACCACCCGCTCAAGGTGACATCGGGCTACCGCGACTCGACGTGCAACGCCTCCGTCGGCGGCGCGAGCAACAGCGTGCACCTGAGCGGCGGCGCCCTCGACCTCGTCCCCGGCGACAGCGCGACCTCGATCTGCAGCATCGCCAAGCAGGCGCGCTACGCCGGCTTCGGTGGCATCTTCGGACCGGGCTACCCGGCGCACGACGACCACGCCCACGTCGACATCCGGACGAGCATCGCCTGGGACGCCGACGCGTGCGCGGGCTGGTGACGGTGAACCCCGCTCCCGCCCTGGGTCGTCGCTCCCTCCTCGTCGGCGCCCTCGGCGTCGGCGCGGCGGGAGCCCTCGGGGTCGCCAAGGCGGCTCCCTCGAACGCGGCCGTCACGGCCGTCGCCCGCCCGACGATCGCGTCGTGCGCGACGTGGGGCGCCCAGCCGGCGACGGGCACGGTGAGCATGACCGGGCCACCGCAGAAGATCCTCGTCCACCACACGGCCTCGGCGAACACGACCGACTACTCCCAGTCGGCGGCATACTCCCTCGCCCGCAACATCCAGCAGTGGCACTTCGCCCGGGGCTGGATCGACTCGGGGCAGCAGTTCACGATCAGCCGCGGCGGCTACGCCATGGAGGGTCGCCACCGGTCGATCGAGGGGCTGGGGTCGGGGTCGAGCACCGTCTTCCCCCTCGGCGCCCACTGCACGGGGCAGAACTCGACGTCGATCGGCATCGAGAACGAGGGCACCTACACGACGGCCCTGCCGACGACGGCGCAGTGGAACGCGCTCGTCACGCTCTGCGCCTACCTGTGCCAGACGTACGGCCTGGGGCCGGAGGACATCTACGGGCACCGCGACTTCCTCGACACCGAGTGCCCGGGAGACGCCTTCTACGCCAAGCTCCCCCAGCTGCGCTCCGAGGTGGCGGCCCGGCTCGGCACGAGCAACCCGCCGCCGGCGCAGACACGCACGTGGCCGACGCTCCAGCAGGGCAACAGCGGGTTCCGGGTCACGACCGCGCAGTACCTGCTGCGCCACTCGGGCCGCGCCGTCACGGTCGACGGCGCCTTCGGCTCGGGCACCAGGGCGGTGGTCGTGTCCTTCCAGCAGCCCGAGGGCCTGACCGCCGACGGCGTCATCGGCCGCGCGACGTGGGAGGCGCCCCTGGCGGTCACGTGCAGCCAGGACCAGACCTCCGACGCGGTGCGCGGGGTCCAGACCGCGCTCACCGCGCAGGGGTATGCCGTCACGGTCGACGGCGCGTTCGGCCCGGGCACCGTCTCGGCCGTGAAGTCCTTCCAGACCGCCCACGCCCTCGACGCCGATGCGGTCGTGGGCTCCAACACGTGGAGCAGGCTGCTCGCGTAGATCGGAGGATCAGATGAAGACCAGCACCACCCGCAGGGGCCTCGCGGGGCTCCTCGCCGCGGCAGCGGTCGCCGTGCTCGGCGTCGTCGCGGCGCCGAGCGCCCTGGCCGCCTCGAACGACGAGATCGCCTTCGACTACTTCGTGTCCAAGGGCCTGACCGAACGCCAGTCCGCCGGCATGGTCGGCAACCTCATCCAGGAGTCGGGCAGCCCGATCAACCCCTACGCCAACCAGCCGGGTGGCCCCGGCATGGGCATCGCCCAGTGGAGCGAGGGCGGGCGCTGGGACACCGACTCCCGCGACAACATGGTCTGGTACGCCGGCCTCAGCGGGCGCAGCCGCTACGCGCTCGCGGCCCAGCTCGACTTCACGTGGTACGAGCTGTCGACGTTCTCCTCCTACGGTCTCGCCGACCTCAGGGCGGCGACGTCGGTCAGCACGGCCACGACCGTCTTCATGCAGGAGTTCGAGCGCTGCGGCACGTGCGCGACGACCCAGCGCATCGCGTACGCCAACGACGTGCTGTCGAAGTACGGCAGCGGTGGCACGGGCGGCGGCACCACGGAGACGAGCCTGCCGGTGCTGCGCAGCGGCAGCAGCGGGGCGGCCGTGCGCACGCTGCAGTACATGCTCAGGGCGTCGGGCCGCAGCGTCACCGCCGACGGGTCCTTCGGCCCCGCAACGGATTCCGCCGTGCGCAGCTACCAGTCCGCGCACGGGCTGTCCGTCGACGGCGTCGTCGGCAACAACACGTGGTACTCGCTGCTGCCCGTGCTGCGCCAGGGCGCGAGCGGGGAGGCCGTCAAGGGCCTGCAGCTTGAGCTCGTCGACGCCGGCTACTCGTTGACCGTGGACGGGTCGTTCGGCCCGGGAACGTACTCGGCGGTGCGCGCCTACCAGACCAAGACCGGTCTGGTCGTCGACGGGGTCGTGGGCAACAACACGTGGGGCAGCCTCATCGACTGATCCGGCTCCCGTCGACGACGGGCCCGGTGCCGCTCAGGCGACGAGCAGCACCGGGCCCGTCGCTGCGTCCGAGGGGGTCGCGATGCTCGTCCCGACGCGCGAGGTGAGGTCGAGGACGCGACCTCCGGTGCCCTCGGACGTGAGGTCGCGCAGCTCGCGGTGGGCAGCGCCGACGAGGCCGGTGATGCTGGAGCCGAGGGCGACGCAGACCGCCTCGAGCACCTCGGACGACGGCTCCTTGAGCCCCCGCTCCACCTCGGAGAGGTAGGCGACCGAGATGCCGGCGCGCGCGGCGACCTCGGCGAGGGTGCGTCCCTGACGGGTGCGCAGGCCGCGCAGGAGCCGTCCGTAGACCTCGCGCAGCAGCGGCGTCCGGAAGGTGGTCTGGGGGCGCGGGGCGAGCTGGGTCATGGCGGTCTCCGATCTCGGTGCGTCCGTCCAGCGTCGCACGCGAGCACTCGGATCGTGCCGACTGTGGCGGCCGACGGCGTACGCCGTCGGCGAACTCCCCAAACATGTTGACGGCGTTCACTTCGTCGATGAGGCTTGTCGGTGGTGACGCCTAAGGTCGTCGCACGCCGCAACTCACACCTCTCATCCCACCGGCACGACTCACCCGGGGAGCCTTCACATGACCATCACCACCGACGCGCGCGCCGTGCGCGACCGGTCCACGGGTCCGGCCATCGAGGCCGAGCACCTCGTCAAACGCTTCGGCGACATGACCGCCGTCGACGACGTCAGCTTCTCCGTGCCCCAGGGCACGGTCCTCGGTCTGCTCGGCCCCAACGGTGCCGGCAAGACCACCACCGTCCGCATGATGACGACTCTGAGCCGCCCGACGAGCGGCTCGGCCCGCGTCGCCGGCCACGACGTCGTCCGTGACCCCGAGCTGGTCCGCCGCAGCATGGGTCTCACCGGCCAGGCCGCCACGGTCGACGAGCTGCTCACCGGCCGCGAGAACCTCCGGATGATGGGCTCGCTCTACGGCCTGCCGGGGGGTGAGGTGCGCCGCCTGTCCTCCGAGCTGCTCGAGCGCTTCTCGCTCACCGACGCCGGCAACAAGGTGGTCAAGGACTACAGCGGCGGCATGCGGCGCCGGCTCGACCTCGCGGTCAGCCTCATCGCCACGCCGCCCGTCCTCTTCCTCGACGAGCCGACCACGGGTCTCGACCCGCGCAGCCGCGTCGAGCTGTGGGACGTGCTCCGTGGCCTCGTGCGCGACGGCACGACGCTGCTCCTCACGACGCAGTACCTCGAGGAGGCCGACCAGCTGGCCGACCGCATCATCGTCATCAACCACGGCCGCATCATCGCCCAGGGCACGCCGCTCGAGCTCAAGGACCAGTCGGGCAAGGCCGCCATCGTCCTCACCGTGTCCCACGCCGACCAGCTCGAGCCAGCACGCGCGCTGCTCGCCGCCCACGTCCCCGAGGTGCACGTCGACGTGGCGGCCCGCCAGCTGACCGCCCCGGCCGACGGGCTGTCCGACATGACGCGCGTCGCGACGGTGTTCGAGCGCAGCGAGATCGTCCTCGACGACCTGGGCCTGCAACGGCCCAGCCTCGACGACGTCTTCCTCAGCCTCACCGGCCACCGCGCCGAGCCGCCCTCGGGCGACGGCGCCGAGTCCTCCACCGAGCCCAGCACGCAGATCGAGGAGCAGCGATGACCGACTCCGCCGTCAAGGACGCCACGCGGGTGGCCCACGTCGAGCCCCACGACTTCCAGCCGCCGGGCTTCGTCCGTCAGGTCACGACGATGGTGTGGCGCAGCCTCAAGCACATCAAGCGACAGCCCGAGATGCTCACCGACGTCACGATCCAGCCGGTGATGTTCGTGCTGCTCTTCGCCTTCGTCTTCGGAGGCTCGATCGTCATTCCCGGCTTCAACTACCGGGAGTGGCTGATGCCGGGGATCATGGCCCAGACCATGGCCTTCTCGGCGTTCATCGTGGCGATCGGCCTCAACATGGACCTCGGCAAGGGCATCATCGACCGGTTCCGGTCGCTCCCGATCTCGAGGGGCTCGGTCCTCGTCGGACGCAGCATCTACAGCATCATCCACTCGAGCATCGGCATCTTCGTCATGTCGCTCACGGGCCTCGCGATCGGCTGGCGCATCCACAACGGCGTCGGCAAGGCGCTGCTCGCCTTCGCGCTGCTCCTGCTCTTCGGTTTCGCCATGATCTGGGTGGGCATCCTCGTCGGCTCGTCGATGCGCTCGCCGGAGGCCGTCAACGGCCTGATGTTCACGACGATCTTCCCGATCACGTTCCTGGCCAACACCTTCGCCCCGACCGTGGGCATGGCCGGCTGGCTGCGCACCATCGCCGAGTGGAACCCGATCAGCTCACTCGTCCAGGCGATGCGTGAGCTGTGGGGCAACGGGCCCGAGGCGCTGCCCGACGCCGCCCTGCCCCTCCACCATCCGGTCCTCACGACGGTGATCTGGTCGGTCGCGATCACCGCTGCCGTCGCCCCGCTGGCGGTGCGTGCCTTCATCCGCCGCACGACCGACTGAGGGCGGGAGCGATCTCCCGCCGGCTCCGCCGTCGGTTCAGACGGCCGGCATGCAGCGGATGACGGTGACGTCGCCCTCGAGGCGCACGGCCCCGGCCCCGTACGGCAGGAGCAGCACGTCGCCCCGTGCCACCTCGGCGGTGCGGGGCGCGTCCGTTCCCGTCGTCAGGCGGCCACGGCCCTCGACCACGACGACGACGGCGAACGCCGCGTCGCCGCCGGCCGGGGTGTCCGGCGTCGCGCTCAGCACCTCGGCCCGGAAGAACTCCGCCGCCTGCTCGGGCAGCGCGTGGCCCGCACCCGTCACGTCGTCCCAGCGGCGCCGCAGTGAGGCGAGTCCGTCGGTGGTCAGGGGCCCGCGGTCGACGCTCTCGAGCGCCCGTGGGACCGTGAGCCCGAGGAAGGCGTGCGCCTCCTCGAGCCCGAAGCGCCGGTGCTCGAGCATGACCGAGAGGTCGGTCGGCTCCTGGAGCTCGAGGACGAACACGCCCTCACCGATCGCATGCGGCTGGCCGCCGGGCACGAGCAGGGCGTCACCCGGCGACACCTCGATCCGGTTGAGTGCGGCGAGGAGACGATCGTCCTGGGCCTCGACGAGCTCGGCCAGCTCGTCGGGAGGCAGCTCGTCGCGGAAGCCCAGCCAGACGCAGGCACCCGGCTCTGCGTCGAGGACGATCCAGGCCTCCGTCTTGCCGTGGTCGCAGTCGAGGTGGGCCGCGGCGAAGGCGCGGTCGGGGTGGGAGTGGACGGGCAGGCGCTCACCGGCGTCGAGCAGCTTCGTCAGCAGCCCCGGCTCGATGCCGTGGCGGGTCACGTGATCGGCCCCGAGCCAGTGGTCGGGGTCGGCCGCCAGGGCGTCGGGCAGGGGCGTCCCGTCGGTGAGCACCGTGAGCCCGCCACCGCCCTCGGCGAAGAGACGCGTCGTCGACGCGAGCCAGTCCTCGGGGCGGTGGTCGTCGAAGCCCCCCGGCACCTCGAGGCCGCGGAAGGCGAGGATGCGCTCGCCGCCCCGGTAGAACCGGTGGGGCGTGTTGGGCGGCAGGCGGGTCGGGTCGGACACGGTGGTCTGTGACACGGTGCTGGTGCTCCTCGGTTCGGTCATCGGGTGGGGGTCCCTCGGCGGACGCCCGAGGCGCGGACGATGAGCCGCGTCGGCATGACGACGGTCTGGGCCTGCGACTCGTCGCCGAGCAGGCGGGCGAAGAGCTGCTGGGCAGCCTTCTGTCCCATGGCCGCCGGGTCCTGGTGCACGACGGTGACCGGGGGGTCGATGAGGGCGGCGAGCTCGAAGTCGTCGTAGCCGACGAGCGACAGCGGGAGCCGCAGCTCGCGCAGGGCGAGGAGGGCGGCGAGGGTGATGCGGTTGTTGCCGGTGATGACCGCGGTGATCGGCTCCGGGCCCGTCGTCCACTGGCTCAGCGACTCGTGTACGGAGGCCGGACTGTGCGGACCCATCGAGACGCGTGGGGTCGTGGGCAGTCCGAGGCTCTGCTGCGTCGTGACGAAGGCGTCGCGGCGCTGCCGGGCGGTCCAGAACGCCGGGTCGTCGCCGTAGAAGGCGATGTTGCGGTGGCCGTGCGCGACGAGGTGCTCGACGGCGCTGCGGATGCCGCCGTGGTTGTCACTGAGGATCGTGTCGCGCGGGGTGCCCCGGACGGGACGATCCATGTAGACGATCGGCGTGTGGCTCGCCTCGAGCACGGCGTCCGAGGACGCGCTCTCGTCGGCCGGGACGACGACGATGCCGTCGACGCGGCGGTTCACGAGCGCCTCGATGACGGCGCGCTCTCGCGAGGGCGAGCCCTCGGCCGATGCGGTGATGAGCTGGTGCTGGCGGATGCGCGCCTCGCGCTCGACGGCCGCGCCGACCTGCGAGTAGAAGGGGTTGGCGAGGTCCTCGACGACGAGGGCGATGGTGAAGGTGCGGCCCTGGCGCATGAGGCGGGCGCCGTCGTGGCGCCGGAAACCGAGTCGCTCGATGACGGCCCGCACCCGCTCGGCCGTGTCAGGACGCACGCCCGGCTCGTGGTTGACCACGCGCGAGACGGTCTTGACGGAGACGTGCGCCTCGGCGGCGACGTCGGCCATGGTCGGGCGGGTGGCTGTCCGGTGGTCAGACAACGCTGTCATGCCCGCAGTCTGGTCAGCGAGCGCTCGAATGGCAACGCCAGGGTCTGGTTGAGGGCCGGGCCCGTGGGGTTCTGTCCGATCCGATGTCCTGACCGGACAAGATCGGTTCGGGCTGTTGACGGCCTTTGTCGGGTACGGCGAGTCTCGGCCGGGTCGGAGGCGGCTCGGGGTCGCCGGCCCCGACCTGACATTCAGCACGGCTCAACGACGAGCACGGAGGAACCCATGCCCAAGAGATCCGGGATCCACAGAGGCGTCATCGCCCTGGCAGTCCTGGCCACGTCGACCGCGGGTGCGGTCGCCGGTCCTGCTTCAGCGAACGCCGTCGGCAGCCCTGCCGCGGCGCCGCTCTCAGCACCCACCGCCGTCGCGGGCGCGGGTGACTTCTCGACCTCGTTCGAGACCGGCCAGGCGCAACCGGCGCTCTCGACCGTCGAGTCCGGTCCCGCCGGGCCGCGGCAGCAGAACGTCTCCGGCACGGCGAGCGCCAACGGCAGCCTCCTCGGCTCGGTCGTCGGCGTCACCGCGAGCGCGGAGAACACCCCGGGCGAGGTCGCGGCCAACCTCGCCGACGCCAACCCCGACAGCAAGTGGCTGGCCTTCGCCTCGAGCGGCTGGGTGCGCTACCAGCTCGGCACGCCGGCCAAGGCCGTCCGCTACTCGCTGACGTCGGCCAACGACTCCCCGGAGCGGGACCCCAAGGACTTCACGCTCCAGGGGTCGGCCGACGGCACGACGTGGACCGACCTCGACCGCCGCACGGGCATCGACTTCTCGGGACGCTTCGCCACGCGCACGTTCGACGTCACGACGGCGGGGACGTACGCGTACTACCGGCTCAACGTCACGGCGATCCACTCCGGGGGCACGGTCCAGCTCGCCGACTGGGACCTCTCCGACGGCAGCACGGGCTCGGGCCCGGCGACGCCGATGAAGACGATCGTCGGCTCGGGCCCCATCTCGGGCTTCAACATCAAGCCGCTCGTCGGCTGGACCGGTGTCAAGGCGCTGCGCTACTCCGGTGGCCACACCGCCGACGGCCGCGGCTACGCGTGGAACCGGCTCTTCGACGTAGACCTGCCGGTCACGTCGAGGACCCAGCTGAGCTACAAGATCTTCCCCGACATGATCTCGGGCGACCTCGAGTACCCGTCCACGTATGCCGCGCTCGACGTCCGCTTCACCGACGGCACCTACCTGTCCGACCTCGGCGCCGACGACCAGCACGGTGTCGCGGGCAGCCCGAGCGGCCAGGGCAAGGGCAAGATCCTCTACGCCAACCAGTGGAACGCCGTCTCGCTCGACGTCGGCAAGGTCGCCGCGGGCAAGACGATCGACCGCGTCCTCGTCGGCTACGACAACGTCGGAGGCGCCACGAAGGACACCCGCTTCGGTGGCTGGATCGACGACGTCGCGGTCCAGGCCGACCCGGCGGCCATCGACGGCTCGGACCTGACGAACTACGTCGACGTGCGGCGCGGCACCAACGCGTCGGGCGGGTTCTCGCGCGGCAACAACCTGCCGATCAGCGCGGTGCCCAACGGCTTCACCTTCTTCACCCCGGTGACGAGCGCCAACTCGCAGTCGTGGGAGTACTACTACCAGTCGGCCAACAACGCGGCGAACCTCCCTGTCCTGCAGGGCCTGGCGGTCTCGCACGAGCCGAGCCCGTGGATGGGTGACCGCAACCAGATGTCGGTCATGCCGTCCATCGCGACGGGTACCCCGACGGGCAGCGCCTCCGCCCGTGGCCTCGCCTTCGACCACGCGACCGAGGTGGCCCACCCCGACTACTACAAGGTGGCCCTCGCCGGCGGCCTCACCGCCGAGACGGCCCCGGCCGACCACGGCGGCGTCTACCGGTTCACCTTCCCCGCCTCGGCGAGCAAGGGCAGCCTCGTCGTCGACACCATCGACGACAACGGCACCTTCACCGTCGACGCGGCGACCGGCACCATGACGGGCTGGGTCGACAACGGCAGCGGCCTGTCCGCGGGCCGGAGCCGAATGTTCGTCTATGGCACCTTCGACCGGCCTGCCACGGCGGTGGGCACGGCGCCGGGTGGTCACGCGGGCACCCGCTACGCCTCCTTCGACACGAGCACGAACAAGCAGGTCGTCCTCAAGCTCTCGACGTCGTTCATCTCGCTCGACCAGGCGAAGCAGAACCACTCCCTCGAGCTCGCGGCCCGCGACTTCGACGCGGTGCGTGCCGCGGCCAAGACGGCCTGGAACGCCCGACTCGGCGTCGTCAGCGTCAAGGGCGCCAACGACAGCGAGCGGACGACGCTCTACTCCAACCTCTACCGGCTCAACCTCTACCCCAACAGCCAGTTCGAGAACACCGGCACGGCTGCGGCCCCGCGCTACCAGTACGCGAGCCCCGTTGCGGCCAAGAGCGGTTCGGCCACGGCGACGACGACGAACGCCGCCGTCAAGGACGGCAAGATCTACGTCAACAACGGCTTCTGGGACACCTACCGCACCGTGTGGCCGGCCTACAGCCTGCTCTACCCGGAGGTGGCGGCCGAGATCGCCGACGGCTTCGTGCAGCAGTACCGCGACGGCGGCTGGGTCGCGCGGTGGAGCTCGCCGGGCTACGCCGACCTCATGACCGGCACGAGCTCGGACGTGGCGTTCGCCGACGCGTACGCCAAGGGCGTCAAGCTGCCCGACCCGCTCGCGGCCTACGACGCCGCCGTCAAGAACGCGACGGTCCTGCCGACGTCGAGCGCGGTCGGTCGAAAGGGCCTCGACACGTCCACCTTCCTCGGCTACACGAGCACCGACACGGGCGAGAGCGTCTCGTGGGGTCTCGAGGGCCTCGTCAACGACTTCGGCATCGGCACCATGGCGGCCAAGCTCGCCAAGGACCCGGCCACGCCGACGTCGCGCCGCGCCCAGCTCGCCGAGGAGTCGACGTACTTCCTCGAGCGGGCGACGCACTACGGCAACCTCTTCAACCCGAAGGTCGGCTTCTTCCAGGGCCGCGGCGCCGACGGCACCTTCCCGTCGAGCTTCGACCCCGAGGACTGGGGCGGCGACTACACCGAGACGAACGCCTGGAACTTCGCCTTCCACGCGCCCTTCGACGGCAACGGCCTCGCGAACCTCTACGGCGGCCGTGACGCGCTCGCGAAGAAGCTCGACACGTTCTTCGCGACGCCCGAGACGGCGACGAAGCCCGGCGGCTACGGCGGCGTCATCCACGAGATGCTCGAGGCTCGCGACGTCCGCATGGGCCAGCTCGGCCAGAGCAACCAGGTGAGCCACCACATCGCCTACATGTACGACTGGACCGGCCAGCAGTGGAAGACGGCCGAGAAGGTCCGCGAGATCATGCGCCGCCTCTACGTCGGCGGCGAGATCGGCCAGGGCTACCCGGGCGACGAGGACAACGGCGAGATGTCGGCGTGGTACGTCCTCTCCTCGCTCGGCATCTACCCGCTGCAGGTCGGCTCGGCCAACTGGGCCATCGGCTCTCCGAAGTTCGACCAGGTGACGGTCAAGCGCACGCAGGGCGACCTCGTCGTCAACGCGCCCGGCAACTCCGAGCACAACATCTACGTGCAGGGCGTCACCGTCGACGGCAAGAAGCACAAGAGCGTCTCGATCAGCCAGGACGAGCTCACCGGCCCGACCACGGTCGACTTCGCGATGGGTGCCAAGCCGTCCGACTTCGGCTCCCGTGCCCAGGACGCCCCGCCGTCGCTGACGCAGGGCACCGAGGCGCCGACGCCGCTCAAGGACGCGACCGGTCCCGGCCGCGGCACCGCGACGGCGACCGACCTCGCGTCGGGTGCCGACGCCAAGGCGCTCTTCGACAACACGTCGCGGACGTCGGTGGCCTTCACCTCGGGTACGCCGTCGGTGACCTTCGCCCTCTCCGGCGTCGGCCAGCGCGCCACCTGGTACACCGTCACCTCGGGTCCCAAGGCCGGCGACCCGTCGGCGTGGCGCCTCGAGGGCAGCAAGGACGACGGCGCGACCTGGCAGACGCTCGACACGCGGACGGCGCAGGTCTTCCCGTGGCGGGTGCAGACGCGTCCGTTCGAGATCGCGCACACGGGGACGTTCACGACCTACCGCCTCGTCGTCACGGCGACCGCGGGTGGTGCGGCAGCGAACCTCTCCGAGCTCGAGCTGCTCACCGACGGCTCCAAGGCCCAGAACACCGGGCTCAAGGTCTCGGCGGTCGAGCCGTTCGAGGTCTCGGAGGACACCTCCTGATCGGGCACCGTCGCCACCTTCTCGGGTGGCGTCGGCCAGGGCACCGACCCGTCCGCCACGGCCACGGCGACCATCGCGTGGGGTGACGGCACGAGCTCGGCGGGCACCATCGAGCCCGGCGACCTCGGCTCGTACACCGTCCGTGGCACCCACACGTGGGCCAAGCCCGGGCCGTACCAGCCGAAGGTCACCGTCGCGACGGCGAACGACAGCGGCTCCGCCCTCGGCGCCGTGACCGTGCACCAGGCGTCCACGCCGGCGTATGCCGCCGGGTTCGACTCCGTGTGCTTCGGCAACGTCGGCGACGTCGTCCACTGCGACGGCAAGGACGCGGGCCTGTCCCGTGCAGCTCTCGCTGCCGCAGGTGGCGTGCCCGGCAAGCTGCTCACGGTGCCGGGGACCGACCTCCGGTTCTCGATGCCGGGCATCCCGGTCGGCGAGAAGGACAACGCGACGGGTGCGGGTCAGACCCTGCCCGTGACGCTGGCCCCCGGGGCGACGAAGCTGTCGCTCATCGGCACGGGCACGCAGCGCAACCAGGACACGACCGCCACGGTGCGCTTCACCGACGGCTCGACGACGAGCTACCCGGTGCAGTACGGCGACTGGTGCGGATCCGCGCAGTTCGGCAACACCGTGGCCATCGAGATGGCCTACCGCCTCAACGGCACGGGCACCGACGGCTGCCGCGCCAAGCTGTTCGCCACCGCGCCGCTCACGGTGCCGGCCGGCAAGACGGTCGAGTCGGTGACCCTGGCGACGCAGACCGGCGACCCGACGACGGCCGGACGGATCCACGTGTTCGCCGTCGCCGACAACGGCTCGGCCCTCACCGTCGCGGCCGCTTCCGACGCCACCGCGGCGACCGGCGCCGACACCGACGTCACGCTGGGCACTGCGTCGGGCGGCGTCCCCGCGGACACCGGCTACACGGCCCGGGTCCAGTGGGGCGACGGCACCGTGACCGAGGACGCGACGGTGACGACGGCGGCCGACGGCACGGCCACCGTCACGGGCGGCCACACGTGGGCCGCCGCCGGCACCTACACGGTGCGGGTCCTCGTCTCGGACTCCCGGTCCGACGTGCTGAGCTCGCTCACCGTCACGGTCGGCTAGCCCGGAGGCACCGCAGCAGAGCGGCGCGGGGAACACGCCTCCCCGCGCCGCTCTGCTGCGTCCTCACCCGAGGTTGTGGTCGAAGTCCATCCGGTGGGTGCCGTCGGAGTCGACCGTGAGGCGCACCGAGCCCTCGATGTCGGCGAGCTCCTCGGTCCCGCTTCCGGGGACGATGAGGCCGTACTCGTTCGCGCGGTCCGCGCCGCTGGTCGAGGCCGCGTGCACGAAGTTGAAGGCGCCGTGGCGCCCGGCGACCGTGCCCTCGAAGGACTCGAGGGCGACGTACGTGCCGACACCGGAGGTCTGGTCGAAGGCCGACGTGAACTGCGTGACGCTGCGCCCCTCGACGTCACCGGCATACGTCTTGCGCATCCGCAGGTGCCCGGTGGGCAGGGCCGTCGTCACGTCCGGGACGTAGTCGGTGACGTCGAAGTCGGACGTCGTGAAGGTCGAGCTGCTCAGCATGCGCGCATCCGGTTGTTGCGCGGCTGGTGCTCCACCTCGGCGAGACCGAGTTCCTCGAGCAGGGGAGGCAGGTACATGCCGACGCGCCCTCGGTAGCCCTTGCGCAGGCCGTACCAGCCACCGACCGGGTTGGTCTCCGACCGCGCCCAGGCCTCCACCGTGCCTTCCTTGGCCGGCTTCTGCTCGTCGGCGGCCCCGAGCGGGACCCAGTCACCCTGCTCCCTCAGCCACGCGTGGAGGTCGTCGACGACCCGAGCGTCGTAGGTCAGTCGCGTCGAGCCCACCTGGCAGACGAGCTGCGGCGGCTCAGTGTCGTCGGCGCGGTGCATCGTGTACTCCGAGGTGCCCGGCGGGGTGCGCAGGACCCATGGGTCGTCGGTGCTTCCGGTCCCGCTCACGGGGATCCTCCTGGCTCGGGGTCGTCGTCCTCACCCTTTGTACTCCCGCGTCGTCAGGATGGCGTCAAGATCGCGTCAGGACGCCCGGTGCCGGGCCTCTCGCCCGGAGCGGCGGGTGTTGCGTGGAGTCATGACCACTGACTGGCTCGCCGAGCACCGCGCGCCGACGCGAGGGGCGGCCCTGCTCCTGCCGATCGTCGTGGGTGCCGCCCTCGGCCTGTTCCGCGACGGGATGAACCAGAGCACCGCCGCCATGGTGCTCGTCCTCACGGTCGTCGCGGCCGCCGCCACGGGCGACCGGGTCGCCGGTGTCGCCGCGGCGCTCGCGGCCGCCGGTGCCTTCGACTTCTTCCTCACGGAGCCGTTCTACTCGCTCTCGATCCACCACCGGGACGACCTCGAGCTCGCCCTGGCGCTCGTCGTCGTGGGCCTGGCCGTCACCGAGATCGCGCTGTGGGGGCGTCGCCAGCAGGCCGCCGCCCAGCGCCGGGACGGCTACATCTCCGGCTTGACCCAGCTGCTCGACCTGCCGCCCGACACGACCGAGCAGGCCCGGTCCGCAGCCATCGCGACCGCGATCACCACGGTGCTCGGTGCCGACCGCTGCACGTGGGACACGGGTCACCCCCGCTGGAACGACGCCGTCATCGGGGCTGACGGCCAGGTGACGACGGGAGGACGACGGCTCCCTGTCGAGCGCACCGGGCTGCCCACCGACGGTTACACGGCGGTCGTCGTCCGTCGCGGCACCGACGTCGTCGGTCACTTCCGGGTGACCGCGTCGACCCACGTCGTGCGGCCCACCCCGGAGCAGCTGAGGGTCGCCGTGCTCCTAGCGGACCGGATGGCGAACGCACGAGCGCCGCGGCCCGCCACCGAGGAGGGGATGGCGGGACGCGGCGCAAGCGTGCGGAGGCGAGGAGCCGGCATCGTCGGCGACCCGTTCGCAACCCCTGAGTAACCTAGGGGCCCGCGCGAGTCCGTTGGGTAAAGAGACGGTCAGGAATTCCTGAGACCGGGCTGGGAAACGACGGAATCAGTCGACCTGTGACCTCAGCCACGCGATATCGGCCGTCTGGCCCTCGAGTCCGCCCGGTGTTTCGCACACGACGGGCGCCCCTGCCGCGCGGATGACGCCAGCGAGAGCCTCGCCGGCGATGTGCCCGGAGCCGAAGTTCGTGTGGCGGTCGGCGCCCGAGTCGAACTCGTCGCGCGAGTCGTTGGCGTGGACGAGGTCGATGCGCCCGGTGATGGCGCGCACCTCGTCGACGACGGTGCCGAGGTCGTTGCCGCCGGCGTGGGCGTGGCAGGTGTCGAGGCAGAAGCCGACCTGGTCGCTGCCGGACGCCGAGCCGATGGCGTCCCAGAGCCGGGCGATGGCCTCGAGCCGGCGGGCCATGGCGTTGTCGCCGCCCGCGGTGTTCTCGATGAGGAGCGGCACCGGCAGGTCGAGGCCGTCGACGCACTTGCGCCAGTTGTCGAAGCCCGTGGCGGCGTCCTCGTCGGCGCCGAGGTGGCCCCCGTGCACGATGACGCCCTTGGCGCCGATCTCGGCCGCGGCGGTCAGGTGCTGCTGGAGCAGCTTGCGGCCTGGGATGCGGATGCGGTTGTTGAGGCTGGCGACGTTGATCGGATAGGGCGCGTGGACGTAGAGGTCGATGCCCGCGGCCTCGGCGTCGGCCTTGAGCGCTGCCGCGCCACCGGCATACCGGATCACGGGGCCCTTGTAGCTCTGCGGGTCTCCGAGGAAGAGCTGCGAGAGTGACGCCCCGCGCGCCTTCGCCTCCGCGATCGGGTCCTCCTGGTCGACGTGCGCACCGATGTGTAGAGCCATGTCGCCAGCGTATGCCGCCCGGCCGACACCGATTTCGCGCGGCCGTGTCGAGACGGCGCGGGCCCGTTCGACGTGAGGGCATGACGACGACTTCGCGGCCCCAGACCCTGTCCACCTCGCGGCCGACCCGCCGGCAGTGGGTCGCCCTCGGGGTCCTGGCCCTGACGGCCCTGCTCCTCTCGCTCGACGTCAGCGTCCTCTACCTCGCGCTGCCCGAGCTGTCCGCCGACCTCGGCGCCACGACGACCCAGCAGCTGTGGATGCTCGACATCTACTCCTTCGTCCTCGCCGGCTTCCTCGTGACGATGGGCGCGCTCGGTGACCGCATCGGGCGCAAGCGCCTCCTGCTCATCGGCGCGGTGGCCTTCGGCGTCGCGAGCGCGGCGGCCGCCTACGCCTCGAGCCCCGGTCAGCTGATCTTCTGGCGCGCGATGCTCGGCATCGCCGGCGCCACGCTCATGCCGTCGACGATGGGCCTGATCCGGACGATCTTCACCGACGAGAAGGCGATGATGACGGCGATCGGCGTCTGGTACTCGTGCTTCATGGGTGGCATGGCCGTGGGTCCGCTCGTCGGCGGCGTCCTGCTCCAGCACTTCTGGTGGGGCTCGGCGTTCCTGCTCGGCGTCCCGTTCATGCTGCTGCTCGTCGTCGTCGGCCGTCGCGTCCTGCCGGAGTCCGACCGGCACGCCGGCGCCCCGGTCGACGTGGTCAGCTCGGTCCTGTCGCTCGCCGCGATCCTGCCGGTCATCTACGGCTTCAAGGAGATCGCCCGCGGCGGCGACACGACGACGGCCCTCCTGACGATGTCGGTCGGGTGCGCCCTCGGCCTCGTGTTCGTCCGTCGTCAGCGGCGCATCGCCAACCCGCTCGTCGACCTGACGCTCTTCCGCAGCCGCGCCTTCTCGACGGCGCTCGCGGTGATGCTCGTCGGTGGCGTGGTCATGGCCGGTGTGTCGTTCCTCAGCTCGCAATGGCTGCAGCTCGTCGCGGGCCTCGACCCGCTGGGCGCCGGCCTCACGATGCTCCCGGCCAACATCGCCCTGCTCGTCGGTGCGTCCTCGTCGGCGCGGATCGCCCACCGGCTCGGCACGGCGCGCACCATGGCCACCGGCCTGCTCGTCTGCGCCGCGGGTCTCGCGCTCTACACGCAGGTCGGCCCGGCCCAGGGCCTCGGCCTGCTCGTCTTCGGCATGTGCCTGACCTCCTTCGGGATCATGCTCCCGTCGACCCTGACGATGGGGGTCATGATGCAGTCGGCGCCGCCGGAGCGCGCCGGGTCGGTCGCCTCGATGTCCGAGACGTCGGGTGAGTTCGGGATCGCCGTCGGCATCGCCGGGTTGGGATCCCTCGCGACGTTCGTCTACCGCGACCAGCTGGCGCCGTATGCCGCCGCGCACGGCGGGAGCGCCGCCGCCGCCCCGCTCGACTCCCTCGCCGGCGCCGTCCGCACGGCGACGGCCCTGCCGGCCGAGGCCGCCCGCGGCCTCGTCACCGCGGCCCAGGAGGCGTTCACGGCCAGCCTCGCCGTCGTGTCCGGCGTGGGCGCCGCCCTCTTCGTGGCCTGTGCGGTCATCGCCCTGCGGGTGCTGCGCTCGCGCTGATCGCCCAGGGTTGCATAACCTCGCCTTATGTAGTGCATAATGCAGGGATGAGTTCCTCGCGCTTCCCCGCCGTCGTCGACGAGATCACGGTCCGGCTCATCGCCGCCGTCGTGCTCGTCATCGGCGTCGTCGCCCTCGCGACCCAGCAATGGTGGCTCTACGCCGTCCTCGCCGTGGACTTCAGCCTGCGGGCCACGCTCGGACCCCGGGTCAGCCCGATCGCCCGGCTCGTGCAGCGGTGGATCCGACCCGCCGTCTCCGCGCCGAAGCGACCGACGGCTGGTCCGCCCAAGCGGTTCGCGGCGGCCATCGGTGCGGTCATGACGGTCGCCGCGACGGCGCTCTGGGTCATCTCCCTCGTCACCGGCTCCACGGGCGTCATCGTCGCCGTCGTCGTCATCGGCGCCATCATGGTGCTCTTCCCGGCGCTCGAGTCGATCCTCGGCATCTGCGTCGGCTGCATCCTCTTCTCGGGCCTGATGCGCCTCGGCGTCATCCCCGAGGAGGTCTGCCTCGAGTGCGCCGACATCACGAAGCGTCGTGAGCGCCTCGTCGCCGAGCGCGCGGGCCAGCAGGCGGCCTGACCCTCAGTCGGCGGCCTGACCCTCAGCAGGCGGTCTGACCCTCAGTCGGCGGCCTGACCGTCAGCCGGCGGCGGCCCGCAGCTTCTCGAGCAGCGGCCCGGCGGCCTCGTCGAGGAAGCGCGCCTGGGCGTCCCCGCCGATCTGGACCAGGGCGATGTCGGTGAAGCCCGCCTCCCAGTAGGGGCGCACGGCCTCGACGATCGCGTCGAGGTCGGGCCCGCACGGGATCGAGGCCGCGACGTCCTCGGGGCGCACGAACTGTGTGGCACCGGCGAAGCCGGCCGGGGTGGGCAGGTCGGCGTTGACCGACCAGCCGCCGCCGAACCAGCGGAACTGCTCGTGGGCCCGGGCCACCGCCGCGTCGCGGTCGTGGTCCCAGCTGATCGGGATCTGGCCGATGGCGCGGGCGCCGGAGCCGATGCGCTCGGCGCCGTCGGTGCGGTTCCACGTCTCGACGAGCTCCGCCTCAGGCTGCACCGCGATCATGTGGTCGGCGAGCGGGGCGAGCCGCTCGATCGACGCGTCGCCGCTGACGGCCACGGCCACCGGGACGAGGATGTCCGGCAGGTCCCAGATGCGAGCCGAGTCGACGTCGAAGTACTCGCCGTGGTGGGTCACGAGCTCGCCGGAGTGCAGCTGGCGGATGATCTCGATGGCCTCGACGAGCATCTCCTGGCGGGTCACGACGCCGGGCCAGCCCTCGCCGACGACGTGCTCGTTGAGGCTCTCGCCGCTGCCGAGGCCCAGCGTGAAGCGGCCGTCGGAGAGCAGCTGCATCGTCGCCGACTTCTGCGCGACGACGGCCGGGTGGTAGCGCATCGTCGGGCACGTCACGTAGGTCATGAGCTCGAGGCGCTCGGTGGCCTGCGCCACGGCGCCGAGCACCGACCACGCGTACGGCGCGTGCCCCTGCTCCGTGAGCCAGGGGGAGTAGTGGTCGCTCGAGACCGCGAGGTCGAAGCCGACCTCCTCGGCGCGCACCGCCCAGCGGACGAGGTCCTTGGGGCCGCTCTGCTCGGTCATCAGGGTGTATCCGAAGTTCGTCACGCAGGGGACCTACCCATTCTCGAGGCACTGCGTGTACAAGGTCTGTCCACAGTTGTGGACAGCTCTGTGGATCGTGGCCCGTCGCGTCAGGACGGGCGGTGCCTCCCGAGGAAGGTGCGGATGGCCTCGCGGGGCCGGTCGCGCAGCTCGGTGCCGTGCGTGAACGCAGCGACGTCGTAGTCGAGCTCGCCGAGCAGGTGAGCGGTCTGCTGGGTCAGGCGGAAGTCGGTGCAGAAGGACTTGACGGGCCAGCGCAGGCCCATGACGTTGAAGATCGCGTCGCCCGTGATGAGCGTGCGCGACTCCTCGTGGAGCAGCGAGACGTGCCCGGGGGAGTGCCCGGGAGTGTGCACGACCCGGAGGCCGCCGGCGATGGGGAGCACCTCACCGTCGGTCATCTCGCGCTCGACGGTGAGCGGCTCGAAGTCGCGGCCGGGCCGGGAGAAGCGGTCGAAGAGGCGACCGAGCAGGAAGGTGCGGTCACGCGGCGGCGAGGACCCCTCGACGGCGTATGCCGCGTCGTCGTGGTGGATCGTGAAGCCGCGTCCCGTCTCGCGGGCCACGTGCGCCGCCCCGCCCGCGTGGTCGGGGTGGGCGTGGGTCAGCAGCAGGCGGGTGACGTCGGCGGGGGCCGCCCCGATGGCGCCCAGGGCCGCGATGACCTTGGGCCCCGAGCTCGACAGGCCCATGTCGACGAGCGTCACCTGGCCGTCGTCGTCGCGCAGGATGAAACCGTTGACGAGGTCGCGCACGAGCGGGATGCGCCAGACGTTCGGCGCGAGGGGAACCACGAGGTCCTTGGCCATGGGCCGACCCTAACGGCGACCGGTGCCGCGCGCCCGGGCTGTCGAACGTCGGGTGAGAGGCAGCCGCTCTGCGGGTAGGAGCCGAGGGTGGCGGTCGACGCCACCCAGAGCAAAGGAGGGCCACATGGCCAAGCGAGTCGCATTCCTCGTCGCGAGCGAGGGCATCGAGCAGGTCGAGCTGACCGAGCCGTGGAAGGCCGTGACCGACGCCGGGCACGAGGCCGTCGTCGTCAGCCCCGAGGCCGGTGAGGTGCAGATGTTCAACCACCTCGACAAGGCGGACACCAAGGCCGTCGACGTCACGGTCGCCGACGCGACGGTCGAGGACTTCGACGCGCTGGTGCTGCCCGGCGGGGTCGCCAACCCCGACAACCTGCGCACGCACGCCGACGCCGTGGCGCTCGTGCGCGACTTCGTCGCGTCCGGCCGTCCCGTCGCCGCGATCTGCCACGCGCCGTGGACCCTCATCGAGGCCGACGTCGTCAAGGGCCGCCGTCTCACGTCCTGGCCGAGCCTGCAGACCGACATCCGCAACGCCGGTGGCGAGTGGACCGACGAGTCCCTCGTCGTCGACGGCAACCTCATCACGAGCCGCAACCCCGACGACCTGCCCGACTTCTGCGGCGCCGTCGTCGAGGTGCTCGAGCACGGCTCGGCTGCCGCCACGGCCGCACCCTCCGCCTGAGGGCCCAGCCTGGGGCTCAGCCGAACCCGTGGCGGGCCAGCGGGTGGAGCAGCTCGCGCTCCTCGTAGGCGAGGTGTGACAGGAGCGTGTCGGTGAGCAGGTCGAGGGCGCGCTGGATCTCGTCCAGCGCGTCCTGGCCGGCCCGGCCGTAGGACTCGCTCCCGACGAGCCCGACGAGGGCGTCGTCGACCTGCTCGAGCACGTCCGAGATGACGTGGTGCTCCTCCTCGAGCCGGTCGATGACCGGGCCGAGATCGGGCTCGGCGCCGCGCAGGTGCACGAAGATGCTCCGGTCCTCGAGGGTGTGGTGTCCGGTGACGAGGCGGCAGTACGTCTCGCAGTAGGCGCCGAGAGTCCAGTTGTTCTGCCGCATCGCCATCGTGTTGATGACCGACCGTGCGGCCCCGGTCGATATCGCGCCGCGGCGCACCTGGCCGACGATGTCGCGCAGCTGGGCCAGCTCGCCCCGCAGGTGGTCGTGCACGTCGACGAGGTGCTGCGGGACGGCCTGCTCGGCGGCGGAGTATGCCGCGTGCTCGGGCTTGGCGGTCACGGGACGGTCGTCCTCCCGCCAGGGGAACGTGGGGCTGAGCCGGACCCCGTCGTCCGGTGTCGCGCGGACCGTGAGTGGGGCGCCGTCGATCGGGGTCGCGGAGGCTGGCGGGGCCGAGGGCTCGGCCGCACCGACCCCACCGACGCCGGCGCCGGCGGCGCGGCGGGCACGTTCGGCGTCGACGAGGTCACGCACGGCTGGGGCGACCTCGACGGCATACCGCCGCACGACGTCGGGGTCGTCTGTGCCGAGGACGAACGTGCTCATGCCGTCAGCAAGGGCGAGAGCCGCCAGCTGCTCGGCCCAGTCGTCGGCCGTGCCCCGGAGGAAACCACCGCCCGTGCCGAACGAGCCGAAGACGTTGTACATCCGGCGGATCGCCTGCGGGCCGCGACCGGCCCGGTCGGCGGCCTCGTCGATGACGGCGTTCATCCCCGGGAGGGCCTCGGGGTCGGCGTAGCCCATGCTCGGCAGCCATCCGTCGGCGAGGCCGGCGGTGACCCGCAGCATGCGCGGCTTGTAGGCACCGAGCCAGATCTCGACCGGGTGCACCGGGAAGGGGCCGGCGTGCATCCCCCTCACCGAGTAGTGCTCGCCAGGCAGGGTGACCGACCGCGCGCCCGGCTGGTCGGGGTCCTGGCCCCAGACGCCGCGGATGATCCGGATCGCCTCGACGAGCGCGTCGACGGCCTCCCCGGGTGTGCGGCGCTCGCCGCCGGCCGCGACGATCGCGTCCCAGAAGGCGCCGGTGCCGAGACCGAGCTCGGCACGGCCGCCGCTGATGACGTCGAGGGTCGCGATGTGCTTGGCGAGCCCGACCGGAGGCCGGAGCGGCAGGTTGGCGACGTTGGCCGCGACGCGGATCGAGCTCGTGCGCGCCGCGACCGCCGTGAGCAGGGTGGAGGTGTCGAGGTGCTTGGCGTTGTAGGGGTGGTCCTGCACCGTGAAGAGGTCGAGGCCCACGACGTCGGCCAGCTGCGCCAGCTCGAGCGTCTCGTGCACCCGGGACGCGTCGGGGCTCGCGAACACCCCGAAGTGGAGGTCGTGCAGGTAGTCCATGGGTCAGGGTGGCATACGCTCCGGGCCATGAACGGGGACGACGCTGCCGTCGAGGCGCTGCGGGCGCTGATCCGCATCCCGACGGTCTCCGACTGGGACCCGGCGCGCGAGGACCGTGCCGTGTTCGAGGCGCTCCTCGCCGAGCTGCGCGAGCGCTTCCCGCGGCTGCACGCCGCGTGCGAGGTCGAGCGCATCTGCGGCGACGCCCTGCTCGTGCGCTGGCCGGGCCGTACGCGGGAGCCTCCGGTCGTGCTCATGGCGCACCTCGACGTCGTCCCCGTCGACGACGCGTCGGTGTGGACGCACCCACCGTTTGCGGCAGAGGTCGCCGACGGGCACGTCTGGGGCCGTGGGGCGCTCGACTGCAAGGGGTCGCTCGTCGCGACCTGTCAGTCGATCGAGGAGCTCATCACCGAAGGGGTGACCCCGGGCCGGGACGTGTGGCTCTCGTTCGGCTGCAACGAGGAGGTGTCGGGGCGCGCCGCCAAGGACGCCGTCGCGATCCTGCGCGGGCGAGGGGTCGAGCCGTGGTTCGTCATCGACGAGGGCGGCGCCATCGTGCAGGGCGCGCTCCCGGGGGTCGACGCGCCCATGGCCGTCATCGGCGTCTCCGAGAAGGGCACGGTCGACGTCGATCTCATCGCGCGGGGCGACGGGGGCCACGCCTCCGCGCCGCGTCGGATGGGCGCGACGAGCCGGCTGGCCCGCGCGATCCTGCGCCTCGAGCGGAAGCCCTTCCCGAGCCACCTGGCCGACGCCACCGTCGACATGCTCGAGCGCGCCGGCGCCCATGCGCGTATGCCGTATGCCGCGGTCTTCGGTCGGGCGCGCCTGCTGCGGCCGGTGCTCTCCCGGGTCCTCCCGCGGCTGGGGCACGAGACCGCGGCGCTGACCCGGACGACCGTCGCCGTGACCCAGCTCTCCGGCTCGCCGGGCGCGAACGTCATAGCCGCGACCGCCCGGGCCCACGTCAACATGCGGGTCATGGTGGGCGAGACCGTCGACGGCGCCCTCGAGCGGATCCGCCGCACGGTCAAGGACCCCCACGTCGAGGTGACGCTGGTCAGCGGCGACGAGCCGAGCCCGGTGTCGCCGACGGACGACACGGCATACGCCCTCCTCGAGTCGACGGTGGGGGAGGTGTTCCCCGGGACGGTGGCGGTGCCGTACGTCATGCTCGCGGCCACGGACTCACGCCACTTCCACCGCGTCTGGCCGCGCGTCTACCGCTTCACGCCGTTCCGGATGACCGACGCGCAGCGCTCCTCGATCCACGGCGTCGACGAGCGCATCGGCGTCGCGGACCTCCACGACGGCATCGCGTGGTACCGCCGCCTCATCGAACAGCTCTAGTCGAGTCAGCTTGAGAGAGAACGAGATCCGTATGTCAGACAGCACGGCCGTCTCCGACGCCGCCCGGGCCGTGGCCCGCAGCCCGATCACCAAGGTCGTCGGCTTCCTCATCTGCGTCGAGCTCGCGAGCGGCGTGCTGCAGGGCTACTACACCCCGATCTTCACCGACATCGCGCGGCACCTGTCGATCAAGGACGCCGACGTCAACTGGTTCGAGGCCGCCCAGCTCATCGTGTCGGCGCTCGTCGTGCCGCTCCTCGCGCGGCTCGGCGACCTCATCGGGCACCGCAAGGTGCTCCTGCTCTCGACGGTCGTCACGGCGGTGGCCTCGTGGGGCGTCGCCTTCGCGCCGACCTTCGGTCTCTTCCTCGTGGCGTGGGCGATCCAGGGCTTCTACGTCGTGTGGCTCCCGATGGAGGTCGCGATCATCCACCGCCGGACCGGCGGCTCCGAGCGGCGCGTCCGCGGTGCCGCGGGACTGCTCGTGGCCGGGCTCGAGCTCGGGGTCATCGCCGGCGCCCTGACGAGTGGCGCCCTCGCCGAGTCGCTCGGCATGACCGCCCTGCTCGCGCTGCCGGCCGTCGTCGTGACCCTGGCTCTCGTCGCGATCTGGTTCGGCGTCGAGGAGTCTCCCGTGCTCGCCCACGGCACCGTCGACTGGCGCGGCTTCTGGCTCATCACCCTCGCCCTCGGCCTCGTCATGGGTGGCCTCGTCATGCTGCGCGTCCTCGGGCCGGGGAGCCCGTGGCCGTGGGTGCTCGTCCTGCTCGGCGCTGCCGCCTTCGTGCCGTTCGCACGGGCCGAGCTCGCCCACCCGGAGCCGCTCGTGGACCTGCGCATCCTCGGGGCGCGTGGCCAGTGGCCCGTCCAGGCGACGGCCTTCCTCTTCGGCGTCTCGGTGCTCGGCGCGCAGATCCCGCTGTCGACCTTCGCGCGCACCGACCCGGCCGTCACCGGCTACGGCCTCGGTGCCTCGGCGGGCAAGGTGTCGATCATCATCGGCGGCTACGTCCTGTCGCTCGCCGTCGGGGCCCTGCTGCTCCACCTGCTCGCGCACCGGACGGGGACACGGGTGGCCATGGTCGTGGCGGCGCTCCTCGTCGCGGTCGGCTACCTGCTCTTCCTGCCCTTCCACGACACCCTCGCCCAGACGATGACGAACATGGTCATCGCGGGGCTCGGGTCCGGAGCGCTCGTCGCGGGGCTGCCCACGGCCGCGGCCGCGCAGGCGCCACCGACCCACACCGGCCTGACGACGGGGATGACGAACACGACCAAGACGATCGGCGGAGCGTTCGCCTCGAGCGTCTTCGCGATCGCGCTCGCCTCGACGGGCACGGTCGACGCAGAGGCGACCGCCCACGCGTCACTCTCCGGCTACCTCACGGTGTGGGCGATCTGCGGTGTCACAGCCCTCGTCGCAGCGGTGTTCCTGGCCGTCGTGCGACCGGTCAGCGACCGGTCCGCTGTCTCTGCGCCCGGCTGAGCACGTCACCGGCCACCTGGGTGACGGGCGCGCCACGCTGCTCCGCCTCGGTGATGAGCAGCTCATAGGCCGTCGCCATGTCGATCCCCTCCAGGTGTGCGAGGGCCCCCTTGGCCTGCTCGATGACGACCCGCCCGAGGAGGGCCTCGCGCAGGGACTCGGTGATCCGGCGCTGGTCGACCGACTGGCTCTGCAGGATGACGATCGTCGACATGTCGGTGAACGCCTGGGCCATCTCGCACTGCGCGTCGTCGAGCGCGGCATCGCTGCGGGTGAAGACGTTGAGGGCGCCGAGGGCGCGGCCGTGCCACAGGAGGGGGAAGGCGTGCACCGCGGCGAAGCCGGCCCGCACGATCGCCTCACCCGCGATCGGCCAGCGCAGCTGGATGACGCTCCCTCCGAGGGCGACGACCGGAGCGGCCGACCGATGGCACTCGACGCACGGGCCCTCGTCCTGACCCACCTGCAGGGCCTCGAGCTCGGCCACCCCGTGCGACGTCGACACGAGCAGCTCGAGGGAGTCGTCCGGCGCCTGCACGATGAGACCCATCGCATCGACGCCGAGGGAGGACGAGCCGTCGCGCAGCAGGCGCGTCAGCAGGTCGGTGACGTCGTGGCTGTCGACCATGGCGGCCGTGGCCTCGGCGAGGACCTGGCTGGTCGATTTCGGGTTCATGCGGGGTCCTTGGTCGTCGGGCCCGTGTCGGTGAAGTCGAGAGTACGGTCGAGCACGAGCGCTGCGATCGCCTCTACGGTCGTGTCCTGCGCGTAGGCGTGGGCCCGGATGACCGCCATGGCGTCCACCGGTGTGACCCCCAGCTGCGCGACGACCATCCCGACGGCCTGGTGCACCTGCTGGCGGACGACCCACGGCCCGACGTCGTCGGTGAGCAGTGCGTTGTGGCCGAGCAGGGCGGCACCCACGGCGTCGGCGAGGAACTGGGCCACGACGGGGTCTCCCGCCACGGCCTCGGGCGACTCGTCGTAGACGATGACGACACCGAGGGAGCGGTCGTCGGGTCGCATCGGTGCGGCACAGACCCAGAGCTCGCCCAGCTCCTGACGCGCCGTCGCCGAGAAGTGCTCCCACGGCGTGGGCTGTCGCAGGTCGGCGGTCACGACACGGCGCGAGGTGAAGGCGTCCCACCCGGGGCCCTCGCCCAGGACCTCCTGGAGTCCGTCGAGCCGCGCGGCCGTGGGGTCGGTCGCGCAGAGCGTCAGGCGGTCGGGCTGGTGGTAGCCCAGCGTGATCGCGGCGCCGGCGCCGCCGAAGACGTCGACGAAGGCGTTGCACAGGCGGGCCGGCAGGGGGAGGCGGTCGACGTCGCGCGCGATGCCCCGCGTCAGGGCCGCGAGCATGGCGGCGCGGTGGCGGGGGTCGGGACCGACGTACTCATCCGTCATCGGAGGCCAGCCTTGCCGGGCTGGACTCCGTGGCGTGCCCTGGCGTGTCACGCACGGTGAGACGCTCCTCTGAGGGGGTGGTGGTCAGGCTCCTGCCGCGACCACTCCTGAACTCTACGCGCCCGCTGTCAGCGCATCTCACTCCCCGAAGCAGCGGCGGCGCGGCCCCGGTGGTGGTGTCATGGGAGCCATGGACATGCCGAAGCACGGCGACGAGGCCAAGGCCCACTTCCGCGGTCTCGTCAGCGAAGGGCCCGGTGTCGAGGTCAAGCCGATGTTCGGCAGCCTCGGGGCCTTCGTCAACGGCAACATGTTCGCCGGGCTCTTCGGCGAGGACGTCGGGGTCAAGCTCGATCCGGCCGGGCTCGAGGAGCTGAGGGCGCTGCCGGGCAGCGGACCGTTCGGTCCGGCCGGGCGTCCCATGGGCGGCTACCTCTCGCTGCCGCCTGGCCTCGACGACGTTGCCCTGACCGCGTGGGTCGACCGCGCCCGCGACCACGTCGCGACGCTCCCGCCGAAGGTCACGAAGCCGAAGAAGTAACCGGGTGGCCTCCAGCGACTCCAGGCACGCCGGCGATGCCGAGTCGGCCATACGTTCGGAGCTGCGCGCGCTCCTCGGTGACGATTCCGGGGTCGAGCTGCGCCCGATGTTCGGCACCCTTGCCGCGCTTGTCGACGGGCACGTCTTCGCCGTCGCGCTGGACGACGTCATCGGGGTGAAGCTCGACCCGGGTGCTCGGGCCGAGCTCGAGACCCTGCCCGGCTCGGAGGTCCTGACGATGGGCAGCCGGCGGATGACGGCGTACCGCAGCCTCCCCGCAGGCATGCCGTCCGCTGAACGCCACGTCTGGCTCACGCGGGCGCGTGACCATGTCGCGACCCTGCATTCCTGACCCTGCCTTCCTGACCCTGCGTTCCTGACGCGGCGCGGCCCACTCAGAAGGGTGGTGGGTCGTGCGCGCCGAGGTGGCGATGGCCTGAATCGCCCTGCGACGGTGGGTGATCGGTTGACGTGGTGGGGCTGCCCCGTCCTGCCGGTGGGGCTAGGCCGTCGCGCCAGTTCTTGGGGTGGGTGGTGTAGGTGCGGCCGGTGAGGGTGGTCCAGGTGAGGCCGTCGTCGGGGGTCGGGGTGGAGGTCCAGATGCCGTCG